>NZ_JACSYA010000025.1:0-55000 GCF_029870285.1 Delftia sp. PS-11 | reverse complement strand
GGCCCGCATTGATTTCCAGCGCTGGGGTGACGCGGTAGCTGGTCCAGAGATTGAGCACGCTGGCAGGCGTGTTAGTCGGGCGCTTGCCGGCCAGCGAGACGCCGCCTTGCTGGTAGTTGTCATAGCGCGCATCGACATGGCTCCAGTTGCCTTGTACGGTCCAGCGTGCCGTGGGCGCCAGGCCCAGTGCCAGTTCCACCCCGCGCGAGGACTGCTGGCCCACCAGCACTGTGCGTGTGCTGTCCAGCGGGTCCTGGGTGGAGATGTTGCGGCGCGTGATGTGGTAGGCCGCCAGCGTGGCGGTGCCTTTGCCTTGCCAGAAGGACAGCTTGCTGCCGGCCTCGACCTGCCTGCCCGTGGTCAGCCCGGTGTTGTTGAGCGCGTCCGCAAACGAGGCGCTGACCAGCATGCCCGACGGCGGATCTGCCGCTGTGGCGACCTGTGCATAGAGGCTGGCCTCTGGGGTGGCATTCCAGACCAGGCCCAGGCGGCCGGTGCTCGGGCTGTAGCTGCGGCTGTAGCTGGCGGGCAGCGCGGCCGTGATCTCGCGCCGGTTGGTCAGGTCCACGTCGATGCGTTCATGGCGCAGCGCCGTCAGCAGGTGCAGGTCTGAAGCGAGGGCCGTGCGGTTTTCCAGATAGATGGCCGTGGTCGTGACCTTGTTGTCGCGGTCGGGCCTGAAGCCCGGCGCCATGCCGGCAATGCTGTAGAAGTTCTCGGTGGCGAAGTCGTAAGGGTTGACCGTGCTCACGGTACCCGGCAGGCTGTTGGGAAAGCGGGTTTGCCGGTTCACGCTCACATCCAGGCCGAATGCCCATTCGCTGCGCCGCCCAGCCAGCTCGCCCAGGTAGCTGCCTTCGATGCGGTCACCCACCAGGCGCTGGTCATGGCGCTGCAGCAATGCGGCCGAGCGGACCACGGCGCTGTTGTCGGGCGTGAAGCGGTAGGTTTCTACGTTGCGGTAGTCGCGCAGCGCGTCGTAGGCGTAGAAGGTATTGCTCAGGGTGAGCCGGTCGCTGGCACGCCATTCGGTGATGGAGCGAAGCCATTGCACGCGCTGTGCATACATGCCGTCCGCGCTGTTGTAGTTGCTGCCGGTGGTGCGCCCGTCCACGCGGGCCTCGCCGCGCAGCGGGTTGAGCAGCGGCGTGCCCCAGTAGGGCCGGTCCACGCGCTCATGCTGGGCTTCGTAGGCCAGCGTATGCGTGAGACCTGCGCCCAGATCGGACAGCAGCGACGCCGCCAGCTGTGTGGAACGCGTCTGCATGCCGCCCACCCAGCTGCCGGCATCGCGGTGGTTCAGGTCCAGCCGCAGGTAATGGCTGTTGCCTGCGGCTTGCGCGCCGCCAGTCTCGCCCAGGCGGCGGTTCACCCCGACAGAGACTTCCCTGAGTCCATGGCTGCCCAGGCGCAGCTGGCCTTCGGTGAAGCTGTCGCGCTGCGCCAGCTTGGTGATGTAGTTGAGCGTTCCGCCCACGCCGCCCGCACCGTGCAGGAAACTGGAGGCGCCGCCGACGGCCTCGACGCGGTCGTAGATCCAGCTGTCCACGGGCCGTGCAGCGATGGAGTACTGTGGGTTGATGCCATTGAACAGCTGGCTGACCGAGCTGGAGCCGAAGCCCCGGTAGCTGATGCCGATATTGCCTGGCGGGCTGTAGGCCGTGACGCCTGGAATGGAGCGCAGGATTTCCTGCGTGTCCTGCGCGCCGCGCGCTTCGATGGCGGCGCGGTCCACGACGGAGACCGAGGCTGGTGTCTCGCGCGCTGTCAGGCCCAGCCGGCTGCCGGTGCGCATGGGCTTGTCCAGAGGCAGCGTGCCGTTGGCGCCGGCATCGCTGCGGTCTGTGACCTCGATCGCAGCCAGCGTGGGCTCTGCGGTCTGTGCCTGCAGCGCAGGCGCCGCTGATGCGCCCAGCGCGCAGCACAGCGCCATGGCCAGGGGATGGGGACGGAAAAGGTGTGCGGACGGACGCGCCAGCGCCGCCATCGCGGGGGAAGTAAAAGAATGCACGAAAAGACTCCGGGTGGAGTGCCTGCGCTGTATGCGCGGGCACAGTCCTGCGTCTGCGCCATGGCGCAGAAAGGCCGGGCATGCAGTGTCAGCAGGCCTGGCAGCGGTTCAAGAGGGCAGGGGAGTCTTTGCGGGCGGGCCCCGCGCGGGCAGCGGCGCCCGGGTGACGCTGGCGATATGCGCTGCCTGCAGTGGCCGCAGCGCATGGGCCAGTGCCAGCTGGCGGGCGGCAGGCGGTTGCGCTGCCGCAGGCGGTGGTGCGCCTGCGCTCAGGCACATGGGGCAGTCCAGCTGGTGATGGCCCATGGGGCTGCCATCATCGAGCGCCACCATCCGGATATCGCCGCTGGCCGTGCAGATCAGCTCGAAGGACTGCGGGTGCACCAGCGGCGAGGCCACTGCAGCGCCCAGGGTCAATGCAAACCAGGCCAGAAACAGCCGGGCCAGCCAGGACCTTGAGCGCAGGGATTGCATGGGCCGTGATTATGGCTTGGCGCCAGGGCGCGTGGCAAACAGCGGGCCGCCAAGCTTGACACCAGCCTGCAGGCCGCGCTTGGCGAACCAGCCCTGGTTCATCTCCAGCACGTAGCGCACGGGCTTGCGCGAGCAGTGGGAGTCTTCGGTCATGGGCTTCATGTCGGCGAGGTTCACGATGGTGCCGTCGTCGTCCACGAAGGCTGCTGTCAGGGGCAGCAGCGTATTGCGCATCCAGAAGCACTGCACGGCCGGGGCCTCGAAGACAAAGACCATGCCTTCCTGCTGGGGCATTTCCTTGCGGAACATGAGGCCGATCTCGCGCTCGCGCGGGGACTGCGCCACCTGGGCATCGATGCGGTGAAAGCCTGCCGTGATCTCCACGCGGCGCAGGTCCATTTGCGGCTGGCCCTGGGGCTGTGCGGCGCTGACCAGCGGGACGCTGACCAGCGCTGCCAGCATCAGGCGCTGCAGCGCGCGCAGTGGTGAGGGAAAGAGGAGATGGGACATTCTGTCGCGGTCAGTGATGGGCTGCGGAAAGCAAAAAGCCCGCAAAGCATGGCTATTTTGCGGGCTTTTGGTCGCGGTGCCAGCCATGCGCCGGCATCGTCAGTTCAGGCAATGGCCTTGTGAGACTTCTTGCCTGCGCGTTTGGCATGCTTGGCGTGCTTTTGGCCAGCGTGCTTGGCGTGTTTGGCCGCCTTGTTCTTCTTTGCCTTCTTGGCAGTGTGTGCAGGGGCGGCTGCGTAGGCAGCCGACATCGGTGCTTCGGGTGCCGCGGCGACTTGTGCAAAAGCGCCTGCGGCAAACGAACCAGCGATCAGGATAGCGAGTAGTTTTTTCATTTGTGCCATTTCCTAGAAAAGCGGTAAGAGCCTGGTTGGATCAGAAAGCAGTGTGGTTTTGATGCACCGCAGATGCTGAACTTGGCTACTGTACCGCCTTTGGCCAGGGCGGACGCCGGTTTGTCGTTAGAATTTTCCGCACCAAATTCGTGCCTTATCCGGCGCATCCATCCGTGCCATTTTTTGTGCCTAGCGCACCAGCCAAAGGGAGATCCGCCCCATGAACCGCTTCCAGCACATCCAGGTGCCGGCCGAGGGCCAGAAGATCACTGTCAATGCCGACATGTCCTTGAACGTGCCGGACCAGCCCATCATTCCTTATATCGAGGGCGATGGCATCGGTGTGGACACCACGCCCGTGATGATCAAGGTCGTGAATGCGGCCGTGGCCAAGGCCTATGGCGGCCGGCGCAAGATCCAGTGGATGGAGGTGTTTGCGGGCGAGAAGTCCACGCGCATCTATGGTCCCGATGTCTGGCTGCCCGAGGAAACCATGCAGGCGATACGCGAGTATGTGGTCTCCATCAAGGGGCCGCTGACCACGCCCGTGGGCGGCGGCATCCGTTCGCTGAACGTGGCCCTGCGCCAGGAGCTGGACCTGTATGTCTGCCTGCGGCCCGTGCAGTATTTCAAGGGCGTGCCTTCGCCGCTCAAGGAGCCCGAGAAGACTGACATGGTGATCTTCCGGGAGAACTCCGAGGACATCTATGCGGGCATCGAGTACGAAGCCCGCAGCGCCAATGCCAAGAAGCTTATCGACTTCCTGTCCAACGAGATGGGCATCAAGAAGGTGCGCTTCCCCGAAACCTCGGCCATCGGCGTCAAGCCGGTGTCCATCGAGGGCACGGAACGGCTGGTGCGCAAGGCCATCCAGTACGCCATCGACCATGACAAGCCCAGCGTGACCCTGGTGCACAAGGGCAACATCATGAAGTTCACCGAGGGTGGCTTTCGTGACTGGGGCTACGCCCTGGCTGCGCGCGAGTTCGGTGCCCAGCCCATCGATGGCGGCCCCTGGCTGCGCTTCAAGAATCCGCGCACGGGCCGCGACATCGTCATCAAGGACTCGATTGCCGACGCTTTCCTGCAGCAGATCCTGATGCGTCCTGCCGAGTATTCTGTGGTCGCCACGCTCAATCTCAACGGCGACTACATCTCGGACGCACTGGCCGCCCAGGTCGGCGGCATCGGCATTGCGCCGGGCGCCAACATGTCGGATTCCGTGGCCTGCTTCGAGGCCACCCACGGCACGGCGCCCAAGTACGCCGGCAAGGACTATGTGAACCCTGGCTCCGGCATCCTGTCCGCCGAGATGATGCTGCGCCACATGGGCTGGCGCGAAGCGGCCGACCTGCTGATCAGCGCGCTGGAAAAGGCCATCCAAAGCAAGCAGGTGACCTATGACTTCGCACGGCTGATGGATGGCGCCACCCAGGTGTCTTGCTCGGGCTTTGGCGAAGTCATGATTTCCAAGATGGATTGAACACCGGTTGCCGTGCCGTGCATGGGGCCCATGCACGGCACGGTGCTTTGGCGTGCTCACGGCGCGATGGTCACAGGCACGGTCAACTGGGCGCTGCGTCCCAGCGAGTCCTTGGCCACCACCAGCAGGGAGTAATTGCCCGCCACGGGTTTGGGCCATTGCACGCTGATGGCCGTGGCCTGCATTCCGAACACCATTCCCAGAGGCACGCCAGAGATGGAGACGGAGATCCCGGTCGCGCCTGGCGCGGACAGGCTGATCGTGCCCGACAGGGCCACGCCAGCCTTGCCCTGCATGGCACTGGCGGACAGGCTCAGTCCGGTGCTGGCCGGCGTGCCGGCCGCCGCGACCTTCACGGCAAAGACTGCGCTGCCGCTCAGGCTCGTCACGGTGTCCTTGGCCGTGACCGTGACGCTGTAGTTCCCTGCGACCGGTTTGGGCCAGCTGACCAGCCCTGTGCTGCTGATCACCATGCCAGAGGGTGCCCCGGACAGGCTGTAGCTGACAGGGTTGGATGCCGTGGCTGCCGCGCTGAACGACAGCGCCAAGTTAGCCGTTGCATTGATGCTGGCACCCGTGATGGCGGGCGGCTGCGGCGCCGTGATCCTGACCGTATAGACGGCCTGGCCGGTCAGGCTGGTTTTTGTGTCCTTGGCCACTGCCGTGACGCTGTACGTGCCTGCCACGGGCGCAGCCCAGGTCACCACACCAGTCGTGGCAGCCACAGCCATGCCGACGGGCGCGCCTGTCAGGCTGTAGCTCAACGGGTTGGCGCCGGTTGCCGACACCGTGAAGCTCAATGCCTTGCCTGCGTTGCCTGAAATGGTGGCGGCTGTGACCACGGGAGCCACGGGCGTGGCTGCGGTGCTGGCCAGGGCGCTGACCAGGTCTGTGGCATTGGGCGTGCCCAGGCCCGTGAGCTGGTCAAAGCCTGCCCGTGCGCTGCAGGTGCTGCAACTGCCGTGGGACCCGCTGGTGATGTCGGCAAACGCCTTGGCATAGGTTCCAGGGACGGCGGCCACCTTGCCGTACAGCGCGGGTTGGGCGCTGCCCAGCGGTGCCTGTGCCGACTGAGCACGCACGGCATTGGAGATGGCGATCAGGCCGGCCCACATGGGCGATGACAGGCTGGTGCCCCCTGCGCTGACCCATTTCACGGTGGACGTTCCCGAGGGAATGACGGCCAGGTAGTGTCCCGTGGACGGGTCTGCGTTCATTGCCACATCGGCCACGGTGCGGCGTGCCAGGCTGCCCACGCCCGGGACGCCAGACTGCTGGTAGCTGGGGGTGGCGACATAGGCGCTGGTGCCGCCGCCCGTGCCAGACCAGGCCACCTCGGACCGGCTGCCGCTGCCACTGTAGGTCAGCGTGGTGCCGCCCACGCCGATCACCTTTGAAGATACGGAGGGCCACATCACGCCCGCACCCCAGTCGCCGGTGGCTGCCAGATAGGTCATCTGACTGGAGCTGAAGGCGGAATCCACCGAGCTGACCCAGCTGCCCTCGGCAGCGCCAAAGCTCATGGACAGCACGCCGGGCCCCATGGTGTTGGCCAGTTGCACCGCCCGCAGCAGGCTGTTGGTGGAGGCATCGGGCGCCTCGATCAGCACGATGCGCGCATAAGGCGCAATTGCATGCGCCCACTGCACGTCCAGAGCGATTTCCGTAGCCCAACCTGCATCGTAGGCCGGGGCTGTGGCGGTCAGTGTGCCAGCGGTGTTGGTATAGGCGACGACCAGCTCGCACCCTGTGTAGCTGGCGGCTGGCAAGGGCAGGGCGGTGGAGGCCGGCAGGATTTTGCTGGTGCAGCCAGGCAGGCCGAAGCGCTGGTTGAAGCTGGCCAGTTCAGTGACGACATTCGGGTTGTGATAAGCATTGACGATATAGATCGTCTGACCGGCTCCCAGTTGTGCGGCTTGCGCAGCCGAGAGTGCGCCGGTGGAGGACGGCAATGCTGTGAAGCCGTAGGCCGCCCGCACTTGCGCTGGCGTATAGGTGGTCACGAGCGCGCCAGCGGCCAGGGGGCTGGGAGGGCTGCCTGCCTGCGCAGGAGGTGCAGGCGGCAGCAGTCCATTTTGTGCAGCCAGCAACTGGTCCGGCGTCAGCCTTCGGGTGGACAGAAAGCGCGTCTGCGCCGGCAAGGCCTGGGGCAGGGGGGCGGATTGGGCTGCCACGCCGTATTGGGGCATGCCCTGGCTGTCTGGCGGCTCCACAAACATTGGTGCCAGATGGAATTGCGGCTGCGCCACCGCCGTGGCCACAGCCTCATCGAGCACAGCGATTTCCGGCAGCGTGGTGATGCCTGATGCCAAAGGGGCTGCGTCCTGCGGCGCTGCTGCCTGGGGCAATGCGGCTGCCGGTGTGCCGCTGCCTCCCCCGCAGGCTGCCAGTGCCGCACAGCATGCTGCGCTGGCCCACCAGCGGGATGCCGCAAAAGGGGCTGTCAATGGTGCGATGCGGCATTCGGCCATGAAAGTCTCCATCAGGTGGTGCATTGCACGGCGCTGGGCGGAGACGCATGCGGGCGTTGGTCAGGGACCATGGGCCCGGCAGCCTGTGGCAGAGGCAGACTGCATGTTCTGCGCCCCCGGCGTGTGCGCGGGTGTGCTCATGCAGCCATCTTAGTGGAATTTACTATTTATATCAAATATTACGAAAATATCGTTAATGTGAATGAAAATATTTCGCAAATATCGTTTTTGTCAAATATTATGTCATGATGGATGGCTGAATTAATCATATCAAGGCAGGCTGCAGCTTCCGTCCGCACACCCATGCGCTTGCGCAGCCGCTGCTGTGCTGTCCCTCAAGGCCGCCACTTGGGTGACCCATTCACCAAGCTGCTGTACCCAGCCTTGTACATCGCCCAGCCAGGGTCCGATGTCGATGCGCTGGACAGCGCGCTGGCCGGGCTGCTCCGGCTCGGGGTGGTCGAATTCGAGTGCGAAAGTCGGAAAGCCCTGGCCCTGGGCCAGTTGCAGCCATTGGCGCGCCTGGGCGATATGCTGGTGCGTGGCCGTGCCAGACAGGTGCTGGAAGGCGCTGGAGAATGCCTGGCGATCCAGGCCCATGTCTTCAGCCAGCGACAGCAGCACCTGCGGGTCGCTGATGCGGCGGCCTTGCACGTAATGGGCCTGCTGCTGGCGCGCCAGCATGTCCAGGCCCCGTTGCGCCACCTGCTCTGCGGCCAGCAGTGCCGTGGTGGGGGGCTCGGAGTCGAGCACAGCGCCCAGGTTATTGAGCAGGCCGTCAAAGTAGGCCGTGCCGAAGGGCTGCCCCGTCAGTTCTGCGATCCGCTGGTCATGGGGCATGACATAGCCGCGCCAGTCTGCCGTGATGGTACGGACATGGGAGCCCGTGAGCATGCCGCCGCCATGCCACTGCAGCGAGACGCCCGGCACATGGCGCGCAGCCTGGACCAGCGGTGCTGCGGCATAGCACCAGCCGCACAGCGGGTCGAAGATGTAATGAAGAACAAACGGGGGCTGGGACGCGGTCACGGTCATGGCAGCAGGCAGGAGGCGATGAAAAAGGGCTTCACTGTAGCGGCAAGGTCTTGTCTGTGAAGGCACAGGGCCGCTGCGCGGCAGCAGGGCAGGCGCGTGGATGCCGTCACAATGGCTTTGCCGCCTTTTTTGCCTGCAGCATCGCCATGCGTCTCAAGTCCACACCGCGTCCGACCACCGCCTCAGGCCCCAGCCCCCAATCCGTGGCCCGTCGCGGCATGCTGGGTTTTCTGCTGTTCTGGCTGGTGGTCATGGGCGCGCTGTACTGGGCCATGCAGCTGTACCTGAAGCCGGCAGGCGTGAAGGTCCAGGCCGATGGCACCGTGGTCATCGCACGCGGGCGCGACGGCCATTTTCGTGTGGAGGGCGCCATCAACGGGCAGCCGGTGAATTTTCTGGTGGATACGGGCGCCAGCACGGTCAGCGTGACCGATCCGCTGGCTGCGCGCGCGGGCCTGCACGGCGGCGAGCCCGTTCGCTTTCGCACGGCCAATGGCGAGCGCGAGGGCCGCATGGTGGTGGCCAGCCAGGTGCGCGCCGCCTCTCTGGTGGTCAGCGGCCTGCGCGTGGGCACCGGCTACACCGGCGCGACGGAGCAGGACGCACTGCTGGGCCAGAACTTCCTGCGCCAGTTCGATGTCGAAATACGCGGCGACCGCATGCTGATCCATCCGCGTTGAATGGCGCGTGGCGCATGCCTGCATCCGGGGCGCGGCATGCGAAAATCAATCCATCCAAGGTCGGCTGCATGCCCGGTGCGCGCGTTGAATCGCGCAAGCGGGGCTGGCCGGTGCGTGTCGAGGCTCGATCCACTTTCCTGGTGCCGTTGCCGGCCCGATGGGGCTGGCTGTTTCTGCCTCACACCTGCCGATTGCCCGTGTCCCACCGCCAGCCTGTCCGTATCGCCGACCTCCACCAGTTCGACACCTTGATCGACGCCCGCTCGCCTGCCGAGTTCGCGCTCGACCATATTCCCGGCGCCATCAACTGTCCCGTGCTCGACAACGAAGAGCGCGCGCAGATCGGCACCATCTACAAGCAGGTCAGCCCCTTCGAAGCCAAGCGCCTGGGCGCCGCCATGGTGTCAGCCAATCTGGCCCGGCATTTGCGGGAAACCTTTACCGACAAGCCTGCCAACTGGAAGCCGCTGGTCTATTGCTGGCGCGGCGGGCTGCGCAGCGGCTCGATGGTGACCTGGCTGCGCCTGGTGGGCTGGGATGCGCAGCAGCTGGCCAATGGCTACAAGGCCTATCGCGGCCATGTGATTTCCCTGATCGATACGCTGGTGCCGCAGCTGCGCCTGCAGGTGCTGTGCGGTGCCACGGGCAGCGCCAAGACCCGTGTGCTGCATGCGCTGGCGCAGGACGGAGCGCAGGTGCTGGACCTGGAGGGCTATGCCAGCCACAAGGGATCGTTGCTGGGCAGCCTGCCCGGCGTGGAGCAGCCCAGCCAGAAATACTTTGAAACGCTGCTTGCCCGGCAACTGGAGACCTTCGATCTCTCCAGGCCCGTCTATGTGGAGGGAGAGAGCGTCAAGATCGGGCGCATATCGCTGCCGCTGGTGCTGGTCGAGCGCATGCGCCATGCCCCTGTGATCGAACTGCGTGCCAGCCAGCAGGCGCGCCTGGATTACCTGCTGCGCGACTACGCCTACCTGGGTGACGACCCTCAGGCGCTGGCCGGGCGGCTGGGCCTGCTCAAGGAACTGCAGGGCAAGGAAGTCGTTTCGCGCTGGCAGGCCTGGGCCGGCCAGCGCAATCTGCCGCTGTTGTTCTCGGAGCTGATGGAACTGCACTACGACCCGCACTACGAGCGCTCACAGTCGCGGCATTTCTCGCAGTGGCAGTCGCGCCGCACCGTGCAGGCGGATGGCCTTGGCGAGGCGGACATTGCCGAGGCGGCACGCCAGGTTGCCAGCCTCGGCGGCTGAAGGCTCAGGCATCGGCCAGAACGGGATACAGGGACAACAGCAGCAGGCCCGCCATGCACCAGTTGAAACGCCTGAGCGCCTGTGCCGAGCGCAGCGCCCGCCCTACGGCGCTGCCGAACAGCGTCCAGACGCTGACGCTGGGGTAGTTGACCACTCCGAGCACCAGCGCGGACAGGATCAGGTTGGTGAAAAAATCCTCACGTGGCGTGTAGGTGGCAATCACGCCGATGGCCATGATCCAGGCCTTGGGGTTGACCCACTGAAAGGCTGCGGCCTGCCAGAAACTGAAGGGCCTGGCGCCTGCGCTGCCCCGGTCGATGCCCGCACTTCCTGCAATCTTCCACGCCAGCCAGACCAGATAGGCTGCGCCCAGGTACTTGAGTACGGAATAGATGATGGGCATGCGCTCGAAGATGGCACCCAATCCGGCCCCCACCAGAAGCACCATGACCACCACGCCGATGGTGATGCCCAGCATGTGGGGTACGCTGCGGCGGTAGCCAAAGCTGGCGCCCGACGCCGTGAGCATCACATTGTTGGGGCCGGGCGTGACAGAGCTGACGAAGGCAAACATGGCCAGCGGCAGCAGGAAAGAGGTTTGCAAGGAATCAGGGGACATGGCGTCTGCATTGAGTGTTGGGATCTGCATGGCACATGTGCGATGTGCCATGCAGTCATACTAAGCCTTGCCATCTGTACAGTAGCAGTACACTTTTCCATGACGATTTACCAACTGGCCTGCTCATATGACCCTGACACTTGATTCTGCGAACCAGGCAAGCTCTTCTGGCGCTGCCGGCCATTGGCGCCCCTTGCGCTCCTCGGACCTGTCGCTGGTGGAGCAACTGGTTGCGCACTATGGCGGGCTGATCCGCAACCATGGGCTGCGCGCTGGTGCCCGCCTGCCCTCGGTGCGTGCGCTGGCCGAAGAGGCCGGCGTCAGCCGGGATACTGTGGTCCAGGCCTATGACCGGCTGGCCGCCCAGGGACTGATACATTCACGGCGCGGCGCGGGCTTTTTTGTCAGCGCCCTGAGGACTGCGCAGCTCAGCACGCAGCCCAGCGGGCCGGCTGTGCTGGAGCAGGGCACTGCTTTCGATACGGCCTTCCTGCTGCGCAACATGTTCCGCGAGGGCATGGAGCATTCGGGAGGCGCCGGCATGCTCCCGCCCGAATGGCTGGACCGGGACATGCTGGCTTCTGCCCTGCGTGCCGTGGGGCGCAGCACTGGCGTCAGCCTGCTGACGTATGGTGCGCCCCAGGGCTATGCGCCGCTTCGCCAGCAGATTGCATCGGTGCTGCAGTCCCAGGACGTGCCGGCCCACCCAGAGTCCAACCTGATGACCGTGGCCGGCGTCACCCAGGGGCTGGACCTGATCGTGCGCAGTTTCGTGCAGGCGGGCGATACCGTGCTGGTCGAAGACCCCGGCTGGTTCCTGATCTTTGGCCTGCTCACGGCGTTGGGTGTGAATGTGGTCGGTGTGCCGAGGCTGCCTGGAGGCCCCGACGTGGAGGCGCTGGAGCGGCTGGCGCGCCAGCACTCTCCCCGGCTGTTCATCCTGAACACGGCGGTGCACAATCCCACGGGGCAGACGCTGTCTGCCGGCACCGCGCATGAAATGCTGCGCATTGCCGAACGCCATGATTTCCTGCTGGTCGAGGACGACACGTATTCGGACTTCCTGCCCGGCACGCCAGTGCGGCTGGCTGCGCTGGACCGGCTGCAGCGCGTGCTGCTGGTGGGCGGCTATTCCAAGACGCTGGCTGCCAGCCTGCGTGTTGGCTACGTGGCAGCGCAGGCCGACCTGATCCGGCGTCTCACCGACCTCAAACTGCTGGGCGGCCTGACGACAGCCTTGCCCGGAGAGCAGGTCGTGCACCGGGTGCTGGCTGACGGCCAGTACCGCAAGCATGTGGAGCGGCTGCGTGAGCGTGTGGACCGGGCACGCGGACGTTGCCTGCGCATGCTCGAAGGCATGGGCTGCCGCGCCCCCCATGAACCGCAGGCCGGTATGTTCGCCTGGGTCGATTGCGGCATGGACTCCGAAGTGCTGGCCCGCCACGCCGCTGCCCAGGGCCTGCTGCTGGCGCCGGGCCTGCTGTTTTCCCCGCGCCAGGCTGCGGGCAGCATGCTGCGCATCCCTGTGCCCATGGTGGATCAGCCCCAGGCCTGCAAGATGCTGGGCCATCTGCTGCAGCGCCATCGGGGTGGCTGATTTACTGATCCGGTCGCCGATGTCCTGCAACAAAAAATGGCTGGTATCAAGCCTTTCGTGCAAAACACGTGAGGCTTGAAACCTTATACGGGACAGTAGGTTAGCTCTTTTTGTGTAACAAAGCCGCTGCGCGGCTATAGCGCCTGTTCCATTGCTGGGGAAGGTTCGCAACGAACACATGTGCCATGCATCTCGACGGAGGCCGTGCTCATGCGAAAAGTGTTGTCTTTCGACCAGCCTCTGAGGCGGCGTTCGATCGTTGGGTCCAAGAACTCCTCCGCATGGCCGCACTGATCGCAAATAGCAAACACAACCAGGCCATGTCGATGGCCATGGGGGTGAGCGCATGCAACGAACGAATTCAACGTTTCCACACGGTGCACGAGCCCGTACTCGATCAGCTTGTCCAGTGCACGGTACACCTGTTGCGGTGCACGCAATCCATCCGCCTTCAGGTGGTCGAGTAGCGTGTAAGCGCTCGCAGGATTCTCCATATGTGCAAGTGCGTTGAGCACGAGTGATTGGTGCTTGGTCAGCTCACGAGCACTCAGCTTGGAAGCGGATGACATTGGTTCGATGGTTATGTTGTAACAATCGGCAGTCTAGTCCTTCTGGCGCGCGGAGGAAATCACAAACCTTGCCCAGGTCTGCATCCCATCGCACCCATGCTCCTGCCTAGGGTGCCCCCAAACTCATCTACATGACTTGATTTGATCGGCTCGCTGCTCAAATCAGACTCTGTGGGTATTTTTGCTTCAAGAATGTTATGTTATAACGTAACAAAGCGTCCAATGACTGTGCAAACGCATGTCGCGATCCACGGAGCGTTCTGTGCAACTCACCACCAACCAGCAACGAGTCCTTACGGCCCTTCGGCAAGCCAGCGAGCCGCTCGGCGCATATGCGCTTCTTGATCGGTTGCGGGAGCACGGTTTCAGTGCGCCCATGCAGGTCTATCGGGCTCTGGAGCGTTTGGCCAACGATGGGTTGGTACACCGTCTTGCGACCTTGAATGCGTACGTGCCATGCAATCACGCAGTGGACTGCCAGTACGGCCTCAGGGCCTTCGCCATCTGCGATCAGTGCGGCCATGTTGACGAGTTTTCTGGTCGTGATTTGGGGCGCTCCATTGGCCGTTGGACAAAGAGCAAATCCTTCGCGCTGCGCAGTTCGACCATCGAATTGCACGGCAAATGTGCAGCTTGCGCAGGGCCGCAGTGACGCCTCGTCAAGCTGATTGCCCATGAAGATGAAGAAATCAACATGAAAACCGCAACCCTAGATCCCACGAAGAAGCTCCCCGTCACTGTCCTGTCCGGCTTTCTGGGCGCGGGTAAGACCACGCTGCTCAACCACATCCTCAACAACCGTGAGAGCCGGCGCGTCGCGGTCATCGTCAACGACATGAGCGAGGTCAACATCGACGCCGCGCTGGTGCGCGAAGGCGGGGCCGAGCTGTCGCGCACAGACGAGAAGCTGGTGGAGATGAGCAATGGTTGTATCTGCTGCACGCTGCGCGAGGATTTGCTGCTTGAAGTGGATCGCCTTGCCAAAGAAGGCCGCTTCGACCAGCTCGTGATCGAATCCACGGGGATTTCAGAGCCGCTGCCAGTGGCGGAAACCTTCACCTTCGAGGGCGAGGACGGCCGCAGCCTGGGTGCAGTGGCCCGGCTCGACACGATGGTGACGGTGGTCGATGCCTTCAACTTCCTGCGCGACTACAGCTCGCGCGACAGCATCCAGTCGCGCGGCGAGTCCCTGGGCGATGAAGACCAGCGCACGGTGGTGGACCTGTTGATCGAGCAGATCGAGTTCTGCGACGTGATCGTGCTGAACAAGGTTGACCTGGTCAGCGACGAGGAGCGCGAGCGGTTGATGGCGATTTTGCGCAGCCTCAATCCGCGTGCCCGTATCGAGATCGCCGAGTTCGGCAAGGTGCCGCTCGACCGCGTACTGGATACCGGTCTGTTCGATTTCGACGAAGCCTCCAGGGCGCCGGGCTGGTTGCAAGAGCTGCGCGGTACACACACGCCAGAAACTGAGGAATACGGCATCCGCAACTTCGTCTATCGCGCGCGACGGCCCTTCCATCCGCAACGCTTCTTCGACTGGGTGCGAAGCGAATGGCCCGGCGTAGTGCGCTCCAAAGGCTTCTTCTGGCTTGCCTGCCATCCGACGCTGGCGGGCAATTGGTCGCAGGCAGGCGCGGTGGCCCGGCATAACGTAGCGGGCTACTGGTGGGCCGCCGTGCCACAGGAGCGCTGGCCGCAAGACCCTGAAGCCGTGGCGCTGATCCGCGAGAAATGGGACGAACACGTCGGCGACGCCCGCCAGGAACTGGTGCTGATCGGTATGGACATGGACGAGGCCGCGCTGCGTGCGCGCTTCGATGCCTGTCTGCTGACGGATGAAGAAATGGCCCAAGGCCCCAAGACGTGGACAACCTGGCACAACCCGTTCCCCGATTGGTCCTGATTTGACCGTGCTCCCCGTGCTCTGAACCGGGTGGGGGCGCACCCCCTACTGGATTTAGAGCATGAATGCCGCACTTCCCGACGTTTCACTGACCGACATCGCTCCCCGCCTCAGTCCGCTGGCGTGGGTCGGTATGCAGGGTATCGACCTGCCCATCACCGTGGCCGAGCCTGGCTACCGGCGCGAACTGCATGCGCACGCCGACGTGCAGGTCGATTTGCCCGCCCCGCATGTCAAGGGCATCCACATGTCCCGGCTGTACCGGCTGCTGGATGCACTGGGCCAGGGAGAGACGCTGTCGCCCGCTGGCCTGCGCCATCTGCTCCAGGCCATGATCGCTAGTCATCAGGACTGTGACAGTCGTTGCGCACGGCTGCGCTTGAACTTTGCGCTGCTTGTGCGGCGTCCGGCGCTGGTCACGCAGGGACTGTCCGGCTGGAAGTCCTATCCCGTCTGCTTGGATGTTTCCCTCATTAATGGCGTATTCAGGTGCCGCGTGCGGGTCACTGCTGCCTATTCCTCGACCTGCCCCTGTTCGGCCGCGCTGTCACGGCAGATCATCGAACAGGGTTTCCTGAAAGCCTTCGGTCAGCAGTCCCCGGTGGAGCCGACAGACGTGGCTGCCTGGCTGCATCAGCATGCGACGCTGGCGACGCCGCATAGCCAGCGCAGCGAGGCGCAGGTCACGGTGGACGTGCCCAGCGACGCCGACACGCTCGGGTTGCTGGCGCTGATCGACTGCATCGAGCAGGCCGTGGGCACGCCGGTGCAAACGGCGGTCAAGCGCGCCGATGAACAGGCGTTCGCGGCGCTCAACGGCCAGAACCTGATGTTCGTTGAGGACGCAGCCCGGCGCATCGAGGCGGCATTGAGTGGCTACGCCAGCCCCAGCGTCCATGTCCGGCACCTGGAGAGCCTGCACCCGCATGACGCGGTGGCGTGGGCGGGCTCCCATGCCTGAAGGAGTGTGCGCATGACCACCGAATCCCTATCCCGTCTGATCCCGGTCACTTTGCTGACTGGCTTCCACGTCGATGCGCAGCTACCAGTTGTTCATCAGCCCGATGTTCGGCCCGCGCTGCCGGTTCCACCCGACTTGCTCGCAGTACGCCGTCGAAGCCTTGCAAACGCATGGGGCCTTCGGAACCGCTAACACAACCCTTGATACGTCGTTGCTTCGCCTTGTCGTACCGTTTGTACTGCCTGCGGCTTCGCGCCTCGTCTCAACCGCAAATCTTCGATTTGCTGGGTCGTGTTAGCGGTTCTCAAGGGAGGCAGGCTGGCACTGCGGAGCCTTCTGCGCTGCCATCCGCTGCACCCAGGCGGGCATGACCCCGTGCCACCCGCCAAAACCACAACATCACTGCCCAACCCACCATGATCCGCAAAAACCCACGCGGCGACCTGCCACATATTCATCCCAGCGCCTTTGTCGATCCGACGGCCATCCTGTGCGGCCTCGTGGTCGTCGAGGAAAACGTGTTCATCGGCCCCTATGCGGTCATCCGTGCGGATGAGATGGATGCCGATGGACACATCGCCCCCATCGTGATCGGCGCCCACTCCAACATCCAGGACGGCGTGGTGATCCATTCCAAGTCCGGCGCTAGCGTGCGGGTCGGGCAGCGCACTTCCATTGCCCATCGCGCCATCGTGCATGGCCCCTGCGCTATCGGCAACGGCGTCTTCGTCGGCTTCAACAGCGTGCTGTTCAACTGCAGGGTCGATGACGGTTGCGTGGTTCGCTACAACGCCGTGGTCGATGGCGTGCATCTGCCTGCGGGGTTCTACGTGCGCTCCACCGAGCGCATCGGCCCGGACACTGATCTTGCCTCGCTGCCGCAAGTGCCTGCTGCCGCCAGCGAGTTTTCCGAAGACGTGGCGCGCACCAATAACGAGCTGGTGCTTGGCTACAAGGCCATTCAAAACGAGTTCTGAACATGGACATCACACTCCCTCAACAAGCCATTACGCTGACCTTGCCGGATGGATCGCAGCGCCATTTCGACCATCCTGTCACCGTGGCCGAGGTCGCTGCCACGATTGGCGCAGGGCTGGCCCGGAACACGGTGGCAGGCAAATTCGACGAGCAGCTCGTTGATGCGCGGGCATCGCAAGCGCCGGACGCCGCTGCACGCAGCAAGGCGCAACGCCGCCTGTGCGTTCGTCTGCACCGCCAGCACACCTCCGGCGAAGCTGTGGTTGACGCACTGGAGACTGCCTCATGAATGTCACCGGCAACGTCATCACGCCAGCGGCGGGCCGGCACGCTGATCTTCTGGTGCGGGGTGCGACCGTCATGACGCCCAGCGGGGCCGAGCACATTGACGTGGCCTGCGCGCACGGCCAGATCGTTGCGCTGGGCGATCTTTGCGGCACATGGAGCGCCGAGAGCACACTGGACGCCACCGGCCTGCATGTGCTGCCCGGCGTCATCGACAGTCAGGTGCATTTCCGCGAACCGGGCTTGATGCACAAGGAGAACCTGGAGGCTGGCACGCGCGGGGCGGTGCTGGGCGGCATCACCGCCATTTTCGAGATGCCGAACACGGCCCCGCTGACCTTGAACGCCGCTGACCTGCAAGCCAAGTTGGATGCCGCCCGTGGCCGTGCGTGGTGCGATCACGCTTTCTATGTCGGCGGCTCTGCCGTAAATGCGGAGCAACTGGCCGAACTGGAGAACCTGCCGGGCTGCGCAGGCGTCAAGGTCTTCATGGGCAGCTCCTTCGGCGACCTGCTGGCGGATGACGATGAAGTGCTGCGCCGCATCCTGTGTCGTGGGCGCAGGCGGCTGGCCGTGCATGCCGAGGACGAGGCCCGGCTGCGCGAGCGCAGGCACATCGCCGTGGACAGCGCGGACGTGCGCCAGCACCCTGTCTGGCGCGATGTTGACAGCGCGTTGATGGCGACGCAGCGCATCGTGCGGCTGGCAGAAGAATCTGGTCGGCGCCTGCATGTCCTGCATGTCTCCACCGCCGAGGAAATGGCGTTCCTGGCGGGTCACAAGCATCGCGTCACGGTGGAAGTCACGCCGCACCACCTGAGCTTGCAAGCACCGGACTGCTATGAGCGCCTGAGCAGTCTGGCGCAGATGAATCCGCCCGTGCGTGAACAGCGCCATACGGATGCGCTATGGCAGGCGATCCGCAATGGTCTTGTCGATGTCATCGGCAGCGACCATGCGCCCCACACGCTGGTTGAGAAAGCACGGCCTTACCCCGAATCTCCCAGTGGGATGACAGGCGTGCAGACGCTGCTGCCCGTGATGCTAGACCATGTGCATGCCGGGCGCCTGAGCCTGCAACGGCTGGTGGATTTGACCAGCGCAGGGCCGGCCCGCATCTTCGGCATCGAGGGCAAGGGGCGCATCGCGCTGGGCTACGACGCGGATTTCAGCATCGTCGATTTACGGGCACGTCGCGTCATCCGCAATGGCTGGATCGCCAGCGTCAGTGGCTGGACGCCGTATGACGGTCAGGCTGTCACGGGCTGGCCCATTCACACGGTGGTGCGAGGGTGCTGTGTCGTTCGGGATGAAGCCCTGACCGGAGAGCCGCAAGGCACGGCGGTTCGGTTCCTGGAATCGTGGTCACAGGAAACCAGAGGAGAGTCTGATGCCTGATTGAACCGAACTCAGAAACTGAGGCTTGAAGGCCACGCTGCCTCGGCTGCAAATCCTGGAAATGTTTCAGAAAGCAGATGTGTGTCATTTGACAGCCGAAGAGGTGTATCGCCTGCTGTGCAAGCAAGGCCACGAGGTCGGTCTGGCTATCGTGTACCGCGTGCTCACACAATTGCAGCAAGACGGGCCTGCTCAAGCAGGCGCACTTCGAGGCAGGACGAGCTGTTTATGAGCTGGATGACGGGATGCACCATGACCATCTCGTGTGTACGAAGGCTTTGTTGCACAAATCGAGTTGCAGACGGCATGACCCCACCCCAGACGGACCTATGCCACGGCAGCCACCGGTACGGTTCTTGCAGATGCTGCGGCCCAAACGTTGGCACGCGCGAATGGCCTCGTTGCGATGCGCCGAGCCCGGACTCGACTTCTTCCAATAGCGGGCGTTCTTGCGCGGTGCGATCACCGCCATCGCTTGCCGCTGTGCAATGGCGTCCAGGCAGCCTCGCGTGCAAAGCCGTATCGGGCTACAGCGCAGTCCAGCGAAATGTCGGGCTGGAGTCATCGTGAAATGAAAAAGCCGCCAGCAGCACGATGGCCCTGGCGGCTGGATGTGTGCGGCGTGCCCGGCATGCCGGGATGCACCGGCATGGATCGGGGCGCAGGTCTTAGATGACCTTGGCGATGGCCTGGCAGACGTAGTCGATGTTCTTGCTGTTGAGCGCGGCAACGCACATGCGGCCGGTGTCGGTGCCGTAAACGCCGAATTCGGAGCGCAGGCGCACCATCTGGTCCTTGGACAGGCCGGAGTAGCTGAACATGCCGATCTGGGTGGTGATGAAGCTCATGTCCTGCTGCACGCCGGCAGCCTTGAGGCCGTCCACCAGCTTCTGGCGCATGGCCTTGATGCGCACGCGCATCTCGCCCAGTTCCTTTTCCCACAGAGTGCGCAGCTCGGGGTTGTTCAGCACGGCAGCCACCACGGCACCGCCATGGGTGGGCGGGTTGGAGTAGTTGGTGCGGATGACGATCTTGAGCTGGCTCAGCACGCGGGCTGCTTCTTCCTTGTCGTTGGCCACCACCGACAGTGCGCCAACGCGTTCGCCGTAGAGGCTGAAGCTCTTGGAGAAGGAGGTCGAGACGAAGATGTTCAGGCCGGCAGCCACGAACTTGCCGATCACGGCGCCGTCTTCGGCGATGCCGTGGCCAAAGCCCTGGTAGGCCATGTCCAGGAAGGCCACCAGGCCCTTGGCCTGGACGGCGGCGATCACCTGATCCCACTGCTCGGGCGTGATGTCATAGCCGGTGGGGTTGTGGCAGCAGGCGTGCAGCACGACGATGGTGCCGGGGGCTGCAGCGTTCAGGTCGGCCAGCATGCCCTCGAAGTTCACCTTGCGGTTGGCAGCGTCGTAGTAGGCATAGGTGCCCACTTCAAAGCCTGCGTTGGTGAAGATGGCCTTGTGGTTTTCCCAGCTCGGGTCGGAGATCAGCACCTTGGCGCTGGGGCTGATCTTCTTGAGGAAGTCAGCGCCGATCTTCAGGCCGCCGGTGCCGCCGATGGCCTGCACGGTGGACACGCGGCCAGCCTTGACGACGTCGGAGTCGGCTCCGAACACCAAGCCCTTGACAGCGGCGTCATAGGCAGCGATACCGTCGATGGGCAGGTAGCCGCGCGCTGCGGGCTTGTCCATCATGGCCTTTTCGGCAGCCTGCACGCATTCGAGCAGGGGCAGCTTGCCGTTGTCGTCGAAGTACACGCCCACGCCCAGGTTCACCTTGCTGGGGTTGGTGTCGGCAGCGAACTGCTCGTTCAGACCCAGGATGGGGTCGCGGGGGGCCATTTCGACGGCGGTAAACAGAGACATGAAAACGTCCTTGGGAGGTCTTGGAAGAACTGGGGGTGAAAAAACGCGGCTAGCCCCAAGCTGCGGTAGGCTTTCGGGTTAACCCACGAATTCTAGCTATGTAGGTGGCATGCGGCCACCATCGCAAAACCACGCCATGCACGAAACTTCCGATCTTTCTCCTGCACCAGCGGCTGACGGCCGCTTTGTGCGCTTCGATGGCTCGCCTTTCGAGCTGTTCCAGCCCTATGCGCCGGCTGGCGACCAGCCCGCAGCCATCGACAGCCTGGTTGAAGGCATCCTGGATGGCGAATCTTTCCAGACGCTGCTGGGCGTGACGGGCTCTGGCAAGACCTTCACCATGGCCAACGTGATTGCGCGCCTGGGCCGCCCGGCCATCGTCTTTGCGCCCAACAAGACGCTGGCTGCACAGCTGTACAGCGAATTCCGCGAGTTCTTCCCCAGGAACGCCGTCGAATACTTTGTCAGCTACTACGACTACTACCAGCCTGAGGCCTATGTGCCGCAGCGCGACCTGTTCATCGAAAAGGACAGCGCCATCAACGAGCACATCGAACAGATGCGCCTGTCGTGCACCAAGAGTCTGATGGAGCGGCGCGATGTGGTCATCGTGGCCACGGTGTCCGCCATCTACGGCATCGGTGAGCCTGAAAGCTATCACCGCATGATCATGACGCTGCGCACGGGCGACCGCATCAACCAGCGCGACGCGATTGCCCAACTGATCCGCATGCAGTACCAGCGCAACGATCAGGACTTCGGCCGGGGCCGGTTTCGTGTGCGTGGCGACACCATCGATGTGTTTCCTGCAGAGCATTCCGAGCTGGCCATCCGCATCGAGCTCTTCGATGACGAAGTCGAGAGCCTGCAGCTGTTCGATCCGCTCACGGGCCGTGTGCGCCAGAGCATCCCGCGCTTCACGGTCTATCCCAGCAGCCACTACGTCACGCCGCGCGACAAGGTGCTGGCAGCTGTGGAGAGCATCAAGCTGGAGCTGGCCGACCGGCTCAAGGAATTGGTTGCGCACGGCAAGCTGGTCGAGGCGCAGCGGCTGGAGCAGCGCACGCGCTTCGATCTGGAAATGCTCACCGAGGTCGGCCACTGCAAGGGCATTGAGAACTACACGCGCCATCTGTCGGGGGCTGCGCCTGGCGAGCCGCCGAGCACGCTGACCGACTACCTGCCGCGCGACGCCCTCATGTTCCTTGACGAGAGCCACCAGATGATCGGTCAGCTCAACGCCATGTACAGCGGCGACCGCTCGCGCAAGACCACGCTGGTCGAATATGGTTTCCGGCTGCCTTCGGCGCTGGACAACCGCCCGCTCAAATTCGAGGAGTTCGAGCAGCGCATGCGCCAGGTCATCTTTGTGTCTGCGACCCCGGCGGACTATGAAAAGGCGCATGCGGGCCAGGTGGTGGACCAGGTGGTGCGGCCGACCGGGCTGATCGATCCCGAGATCGAGGTGCGTCCCGCCTCGCACCAGGTCGATGATGTGCTGCAGGAGATCCGGCTGCGCGTGGAGCGCGGCGAGCGTGTGCTGATTACCACGCTGACCAAGCGCATGGCCGAGCAGCTGACCGAGTATCTGGGCGACAACGGCGTCAAGGTGCGCTATCTGCACTCCGATGTGGACACGGTGGAGCGCGTGGAAATCATCCGTGACCTGCGCCTGGGGGCTTTTGATGTGCTGGTGGGCATCAACCTGCTGCGCGAAGGGCTGGACATTCCCGAGGTCTCGCTGGTGGCCATTCTCGATGCCGACAAGGAGGGCTTTCTGCGCGCCGAGCGCAGCCTGATCCAGACCATCGGCCGTGCGGCCCGCAACCTGCATGGCAAGGCCATTCTGTATGCGGACCGGATCACGGAGTCCATGAAGAAGGCGATCGGCGAAACCGAGCGCCGCCGTGCCCGG
Organism: Delftia sp. PS-11; assembly: GCF_029870285.1. Lineage (GTDB taxonomy): Bacteria > Pseudomonadota > Gammaproteobacteria > Burkholderiales > Burkholderiaceae_C > Comamonas. The sequence continues at coordinate 32,658 of NZ_JACSYA010000025.1, read as the reverse complement.
CAGATGGCCTTCAATGCTGAAAACAGCATAGAGCCAAAACAGATTGTCAAGCGGGTGAAAGACCTGATTGATGGGGTTTACAGCGAAAAAAGTGGCAAGGAAGCGGAACGCCTGGATGCGATGCGAATCCAAAAGGCGCGCGTCGAGGACATGTCGGAAAAAGATGTGGCCAAGGAAATCAAGCGTCTGGAAAAGCAGATGCTCGAACACGCGCGCAACCTGGAGTTTGAACAGGCTGCGCGGGTGCGCGATCAGCTGGCGCTGCTCAAGGAGCAGTTGTTCGGCGCCTCTTGCCCCCCAGCTGCCTGAGGACCGGCGAGGTTTGGAGCTGTCTCGTTTTGTTACCCGACCAATTTGATGGGGAATGTGGTATACTTGGGTTAAACACTCAAGAACAACAAACTTCGATGAAAAGAAGGGCTCTGAACCTTTTGAACAAGGCGGAGTAAGGGCGGAGACTGTGCCCGGCTCTGGCCTCCTGCTGGAGCGGGTGTTTCTGTAACGTTCAAGCCTGACTGAAGGAGCTCGTAATGCGTCTCACCACCAAAGGCCGTTTTGCGGTCACTGCCATGATCGATCTGGCCCTGCGCCAGAACAATGGCCCTGTCACGCTGGCAGCCATCAGCCAGCGGCAGCAGATTTCCCTGTCGTACCTGGAGCAGCTGTTTGGCAAGCTGCGCCGCCATGAACTGGTCGAGTCCACACGTGGACCCGGCGGCGGCTATACGCTGGCACGCAAGGCCGGCGATATCACCGTGGCCGACATCATCGTCTCCGTGGACGAGCCCATCGATGCCACCCAGTGCGGCGGCAAGGAAAACTGTCTGGGCGAAGCTGGCCGCTGCATGACCCATGAGCTGTGGGCTGCGCTGAACCAGCGCATGGTCGAGTTCCTCGACTCCGTGACACTGCAGAAGCTGGTGGATGAACAACTGGCCAAGGGCATCCAGATCGAGGACAAGCCCGTGGTGCGCCGCGCCATTTCGACAGCGCCCGTGGTCAAGCCCATCCGTGTGAATGCGCCGAACTCGGTGTTCGCTCTGGGCAACGCGTTCGCCAAATCCTGATTGACGACGCCCTCAGGGCAGGGCGCCGCCGCGCATGGCTGTGTGGCGCGGCATCGCCTGCCCGGATGGATTCGCAGGTCCATCGCCTACCCGTTATTTGCCAGCCGCAATTTTGACAAGAGCCAGTCATGGACATGACCCCGCATTTTCCTATCTATCTCGACTATGGTGCCACCACTCCGGTAGACCCCCGCGTGGTGGACGCCATGATCCCCTGGCTGCGTGAGCATTTCGGCAACGCAGCATCGCGCAGCCATGCCTGGGGTTGGGAAGCCGAGGAGGCGATCGAAAAGGCGCGCGGCCAGGTGGCCGATCTGATCGGCGCCGATCCGCGCGAGATCGTCTGGACCAGTGGCGCCACGGAGTCCATCAATCTGGCGATCAAGGGCGCGGCACATTTCTACCAGGGCAAGGGCAAGCACCTGATCACGCTCAAGACCGAGCACAAGGCGGTGCTCGACACCATGCGCGAACTCGAGCGCCAGGGCTTCGAGGTGACCTACATGGATGTGCAGCCTGACGGCCTGCTCGACATGCAAGCCTTCAAGGCCGCGCTGCGTCCCGACACCATTCTGGTCAGCGTGCTGTTCGTGAACAATGAAATCGGCGTGATCCAGGACATCCCCGCGATTGGCGCCCTGTGCCGTGAAAAGGGCATTCTGTTCCATGTGGATGCCGCGCAGGCCACGGGCCGCGTCGAGATCGATATGGCCACTATGCCCATCGACCTGATGAGCATGACGGCTCACAAGACCTATGGCCCCAAGGGCGTGGGCGCGCTGTACGTGCGCCGCAAGCCGCGTGTGCGCCTGGAGGCGCAGATCCACGGTGGCGGCCATGAGCGCGGCATGCGTTCGGGCACGCTGCCCACCCATCAGATCGTCGGCATGGGCGAGGCTTTCCGCATTGCCAAGGAAGAGATGGCTGAAAGCAATGCCAAGGCCTATGCGCTGCAGCAGCGCCTGCTCAACGGTCTCAAGGATCTGGAGCAGGTGTTCATCAACGGCAGCATGGAGCGCCGCGTGCCGCAGAACCTGAACATGAGCTTCAACTTTGTTGAGGGCGAGTCGCTGATCATGGGCATCAAGGGGCTGGCGGTTTCTTCGGGTTCGGCCTGCACGTCGGCCAGCCTGGAGCCCAGCTATGTGCTGCGTGCCCTGGGACGCAGCGACGAGCTTGCACACAGCAGCCTGCGCATGACGATTGGCCGTTTCACGACCGAGGAAGAGATCGACTACGCGATCAGCACCATCCGCGCCAACGTGGTCAAGCTGCGCGAGCTCAGCCCGCTGTGGGAGATGTACAAGGACGGCATCGATCTCAGCACCATCCAGTGGGCAGCACACTGAGGTTTTCAGGCATCAGGCATCAGGAATTGAAGAGGTAGACATATGGCTTATTCGGACAAAGTGGTGGACCACTACGAAAACCCCCGCAACGTGGGCTCGTTCGACAAGAACGACGAGTCCGTGGGCACCGGCATGGTGGGCGCGCCTGCCTGCGGCGACGTGATGAAGCTGCAGATCAAGGTCAACCCCGAAACTGGCGTCATCGAGGATGCACGCTTCAAGACCTATGGCTGCGGCTCGGCCATCGCCTCTTCGTCGCTGGTGACCGAATGGGTCAAGGGCAAGACGCTGGACGAGGCTGCTGCGCTCAAAAACAGCCAGATCGCCGAGGAACTGGCCCTGCCGCCCGTCAAGGTGCACTGCTCCATCCTGGCGGAAGACGCCATCAAGGCGGCGGTGGACGACTACCGTGCCAAGCGCACTGTGGTGGCGGCTGCCTGATATGGCGATCTCGATGACCGACGCAGCGGCCCGCCATGTGAGCCGCTACCTGTCGCGCCGCGGCAAGGGCATTGGCGTGCGCCTGGGCGTCAAGACCACGGGCTGCTCGGGCCTGGCCTACAAGCTCGAGTACGTGGACGAGCAGTCGCCCGAGGACGTGGTCTTCGAGGACCACGGCATCAAGGTGCTGGTCGATCCCAAGAGCCTGGCCTATATCGACGGCACGCAGTTGGACTTCGTGCGCGAGGGCCTGAACGAGGGCTTCAAGTTCCTCAATCCCAATGAGCGTGACCGCTGCGGCTGCGGCGAGAGCTTCCGCATCTGAAGCGGCACTGATCTCCACTCCCTGAAGAGACCGCCACTGCTTCGGTGCTGGCGGTTTTTTATCGACATGAATCTGCAATCGGACGATTTTGAGCTGTTCGCGCTGCCGCGCCAATTCGCGCAGGAGCGCAGCGCCATCGACACTCGCTGGAAGGAACTTCAGCGCGAGGCCCATCCCGACCGCTTTGCGGCCCAGGGGGCAGCTGCGCAGCGCGTGGCCATGCAATGGTCGGTGCGCATCAATGAGGCCTACCAGCGCTTGAAAGACCCCCTCAGGCGGGCCGCCTATCTGTGCGAGCTGCAGGGGGCTCCCGTGCGCGCCGAGGACAATACGGCCATGCCCAGGGCTTTCCTGATGCAGCAGATGGAGTGGCGCGAAGCCCTGGATGACGCCCGCAGCGAGCAGGCGCTTGATGCGCTGGACGATGAAGTGGCCCAGGCCCGGCGCACCATGCTGGCCGAGTGCGGGCGGCTGCTGGATGAAGCACACGATGCGCAGGCTGCTGTGCAGCAGGTCAGAGCCCTCATGTTTGTTGCGCGATTTGCGCAGGACATAGAGCGCCGCCGCGATCAACTGGGACAATAGCCCGGCACGGATTCCATTTCCTCCCCCACGACATCTACCTGCGCGTGCTGGCCCTTGCGGCGGCATGCCTTCTTCGAGTATTTCCATGGCGCTTTTGCAGATTTCCGAACCCGGCCAGTCCCCCGATCCCCATCAGAGGCGCATTGCCGTGGGCATTGACCTGGGGACCACCCATTCGCTGGTTGCTGCTGTGCGCAACGGCGTGGCCGAGTGCCTGCCGGATGAGCAGGGCGAGGTCCTGCTGCCGTCCGTGGTGCGCTATCTGCCCCAGGGGCGGCGCGAGATTGGCCGCGCTGCCCAGGCGGCTGTTTCGGTGGATGCGGCCAACACCATCGTCTCTGCCAAGCGCTTCATGGGGCGCACGCTGGCGGACATCGATGCGCCCGAGAAGCTGCCCTACCGTTTTGCTCCGCAGGAGGCGGGACGTGGCGTGATCGGCATCGAGACCGCCGATGGCACCAAGACTGCGGTGGAAGTCAGCGCTGAAATCCTGGCGACGCTGCGCTACCGTGCCGAAGACAGTTTTGACGACGAGTTGTACGGCGCCGTCATTACCGTGCCCGCGTATTTTGACGATGCCCAGCGCCAGGCTACCAAGGATGCGGCCAAGCTGGCCGGCATCCATCTGCTGCGCCTGATCAACGAGCCCACGGCCGCTGCCATTGCCTATGGCCTGGACAATGCGTCCGAGGGGGTGTACGCGGTCTATGACCTGGGTGGCGGCACCTTTGATATTTCCGTGCTGCGGCTGGCGCAGGGCGTTTTCGAAGTCATCGCCACTGGCGGTGATTCGGCCCTGGGTGGCGATGACTATGACGCTGCCCTGGCCGAGTGGGTGGCGCAGCAGTGCGGTATTGCGCCGCAGACGGCGCAGGATAAGGCGCGCTGGCGCCTGGCGGCGCGTGCCTGCAAGCAGGCGCTGTCCGATGCGCAGGCTGCGCCGTTTGCCGCAGACCTGTCCACCGGCGCCGTGGCCCGTGAAGTCCGGCGTGCCGACTTCGAGGCTGCGACAGCCCACCTGACGGCGCGCTCGCTGTCTGCCGTGCGCCGTGCCCTCAAGGATGCCGGTCTGTCGCCTGACGAGGTGCAGGGCGTGGTCATGGTGGGCGGCTCCACGCGCATGCCCCAGGTACGCGAAGCCGTGGCCCGGTTTTTTGGCCGTGAGCCGCTGATCAATCTCAACCCTGATGAGGTGGTGGCGCTGGGCGCGGCCATCCAGGCCAACCAGCTGGCAGGCAACAGCTCCAGCGGCGATATGCTGCTGCTGGATGTGATTCCGCTGTCGCTGGGTGTGGAAACCATGGGCGGGCTGGTCGAGCGCATCATCTCGCGCAACGAAACCATCCCCACGGCGCGCGCCCAGGACTTCACCACCTACAAGGATGGGCAGACTGCGCTTGCCATCCATGTGGTGCAGGGCGAGCGTGACCTGGTGGCGGACTGCCGCAGCCTGGCGCGCTTTGAGCTGCGCGGCATTCCGCCCATGGCCGCTGGCGCTGCACGCATCCGCGTGACCTTTACCGTGGATGCCGATGGACTGCTGTCCGTGGGTGCCAGGGAGCAGACCAGCGGTGTCGAAGCCCATATCCATGTCAAGCCTTCCTATGGCCTGTCGGATGAGGAAGTGGCCCGCATGCTGCAGGATGGCTTTGCCACTGCCCAGCAGGACATGCATGCCCGCGCGCTGGTGGAAGCCCGCGTCGATGCCGACCGCATGATCATGGCCACGCAAAGCGCGCTGGATGCCGATGGCGATGTGCTGTCCGGTGCGCAGCGCGAGGCCATCGATGCCCTGCTGGCGGCCCTGCGCGACAGCCTCTCGGCCGAGGATGCCGCCGTCATCGAGGCCGCCACCGAAGCCCTGGCCAAAGGCACGGAAGCCTTTGCAGCCGAGCGCATGAACCGCAGCATTCAGCAGGCCCTGGCCGGCAAGAACGTGCAATCCCTTTCCTGACCTCCTGATCCGCCATGCCCGTCATCAAAATTCTTCCCCACGCCGAATACTGTCCTCAGGGCGCCGAGATCGAGGCCCCGGCAGGCACCTCCATCTGCGAGGCGCTGCTGGACAACAACATCAAGATCGAGCATGCCTGCGACATGAGCTGTGCCTGCACAACCTGCCATGTCGTCGTCAGGCAGGGCTTCAACTCCCTCAATGAAGCCGAAGAAGAAGAGGAAGACCTGCTGGACCGTGCCTGGGGCCTGCAGCCCCAGTCGCGCCTGTCCTGCCAGGCCATTCTGGCGCGCGAGGACGTGACCATCGAGATACCCAAGTACTCGCTGAACCACGCCAAGGAAAACCACTGAAAGGGCCCGGCATGACGCGCCAGATCATTCTCGATACCGAAACCACCGGCCTGTCGCCTGAAAACGGCGACCGCCTGATCGAGCTGGGCTGCGTTGAACTGGTCAACCGCAAGCTCACGGGCAACAACCTGCACCTGTATTTCAATGCAGGCCGTGACAGCCATCCCGACGCGCTGCGTGTTCACGGCATCACGACCGAGTTCCTGAAAGACAAACCGCGCTTTGAGGAAAAGGTCGAGGAAATCTGGGCCTATCTGCAGGGCGCCGAGCTGATCATCCACAACGCGCCATTCGACCTGGGCTTCCTGAACAAGGAGCTGGAGCTGGCCCATCGCCCGCCCATCCGGCAGTGTGTGAGCGGGGTGATCGACACCCTGGCCATGGCCAAGGAGATTTTTCCCGGCAAGCGCAACTCGCTCGACGCCTTGTGCGACCGCCTTGAAGTGGACAACTCGGGCCGCACGCTGCACGGAGCTTTGCTGGATGCCGAGTTGCTGGCCGATGTCTACATCAACCTGACCCGTGGGCAGGAGGCGCTGCTCATGGCGGAGGAGCCTTCGCAGTCCGATGGCAGCGGGCCTGCCGTAGCGGCGGTTGATCTGCGCAGCCTGAAGCTGCGGGTGGTGCATGCCAATGAGCAGGAGCTTGCTGCACATGAAGATGTGCTGCGCCAGATGGATAAATCGAGTGGCGGCAAAACAATTTGGCGCAGTTTCGAAAATCAAACTGAAAACTTGTGACATAATCGCGGTCTTGTCGCAGTAACGACAAAGGGTGATTAGCTCAGCGGTAGAGCACTGCCTTCACACGGCAGGGGTCACATGTTCGATCCATGTATCACCCACCAGTTTTCCGGGAGTCTGGCCTGACAGCCAGAGTCCATGGGTGATTAGCTCAGCGGTAGAGCACTGCCTTCACACGGCAGGGGTCACATGTTCGATCCATGTATCACCCACCAGTTTTCCAGGAGTCTGGCCTGAAAGCCAGGGTCTATGGGTGATTAGCTCAGCGGTAGAGCACTGCCTTCACACGGCAGGGGTCACATGTTCGATCCATGTATCACCCACCAGTTTTTCCAGGAGTCTGGCCTGAAAGCCAGGGTCCATGGGTGATTAGCTCAGCGGTAGAGCACTGCCTTCACACGGCAGGGGTCACATGTTCGATCCATGTATCACCCACCATTCATAAGCCCCTTGAATTTTGTGTTCAAGGGGCTTTTTTGTTGCCTTTTGCTGGATTGCCGCCTGCAGATGTGCGAGAGCCTGCGCTGCTCTGATAATCCCAGACGTCTGGGCGACTGTGTGCCCCGGATTTCTGTGTTTCAAGGCGCGGTAAGCGCACTGCAGGGGGGGAAAGTGAGCGAACAAGTCGATTGCGTGGTCGTGGGGGCGGGTGTCGTAGGACTGGCAGCCGCCCGGGCTTTGGCCCTGGCCGGCAGGCAGGTGATGGTGCTGGAGGCCGCTGAGGCGATTGGCACAGGCACCAGCTCCCGCAATAGCGAGGTCATCCATGCCGGCATCTATTACCCCAAAGGCTCGCTCAAGGCGCAATTGTGCGTGCAGGGCAGGCAGCAGCTTTATGACTATTGTGCAGAGCGCGGCATTGCGCACCAGCGCTGCGGCAAACTGATCGTTGCAACCCACGAAGATCAGCGCGAGCAGCTCCAGGCGATTGCAGCCAGGGCGGCGGCCAATGGTGTCGATGACCTGCGCTGGCTGGAGGCGTCTGAGGCCATGGCGATGGAGCCTGCGCTGCAATGCGTGGCCGCGTTGCACTCGCCCAGCACGGGCATTATTGATAGTCACAGCCTGATGCTGGCCCTGCAAGGGGATCTGGAGAATGCCGGTGGCATGGTCGTTTGTCATGCCAGCGTGCGGGAGGCCGCCGTGGCGCCTGATGGCATCTGGCTGCGCACATCCGATGGCACGGCGTTGACAGCCAGGGCGGTGGTGAATGCGGCAGGGCTTCATGCGCCGGCACTGGCTGCCTGCATCCAGGGGCTTGCCCCGCAGTTCGTGCCGCGTGCCTTCTATGCCAAGGGCAGCTATTTCACGCTGTCGGGGCGTGCGCCGTTCTCGCGCCTGATCTACCCGGTGCCCGAGGCTGCGGGCCTGGGTGTGCATCTGACGCTGGACCTGGGTGGGCAGGCCAAGTTTGGCCCCGATGTGCAGTGGGTGGATGATCCGTATGACCTGCAGGTCGATCCTGCGCGTGCCGAGGGTTTCTATGCCGAGATCCGCCGCTATTGGCCTGCGTTGGCCGATCGCGCGCTGTCGCCTGGCTATGCGGGCATGCGGCCCAAGATCAGCGGCCCCGGCGAGCCGGCTGCGGATTTTGTCATCCAGGGGCCGGATCTCCATGGTGTGCCGGGTCTGGTGCAGCTGTTGGGCATCGAGTCGCCTGGTCTGACCAGTTGTCTGGCGATTGGTAAGCGGGTGGCATGTCTATTGCAGCCATGACCGCCTTGTACCTTGTCTGACAGCGCGGAGTCTGTCCGGCTTGCCGGAGCAGGCTGTGCAATTGGATAAGATGCTTGCATGGCGCACGGGCAGCCAGTCCGGGTGCCATGCAGAAAACGGATGGCGCGCATTGGCGGATCCCGCTGCATTTGTTTTTACTTCAATAGAAAGGCTCATCATGACGAAGTCGATTTCGGAAACCGTTTCCACCGCCCAGGCCGATCTGGAAAAACTGGTCAGTGATCTGCGCGGCCTGCTGTCGGCCAAGGAACTCGATGCCGTGCCCGAGATCCATCTGCTGCGCCAGCGCATCGATGATGGCATGTCGAATGTGCGCGACTCCGCCGTGCGTGCGGCGCAGGAGGCGGCACGCCAGGCCAAGGATGCGGCCTATGCAGCAGACCGCTACGCCCACGATGAGCCGTGGCGCGTTGCTGGCGCTGCCCTGGCCGTGGGTGCCCTGCTGGGCTTCATGCTGGGTCGCCGCTGAGTGGTCGCAAGGCCCGTGCGCAAAGGATGCCCGTGAACTGGATCTCCCTTCTGGGTCTGGACGCCTTGGCGGCGCGCTGGCGCGCGGCTGCGATCGAGCTGGCGATTGCCGCGGAAGATCGCACGGACCTCGCTCGCCTTGAATGGGCCCAGCACAAACGCAGCCTGCAGACCATGCTGGTGCTGCTGGTCGCCGTCGGTGGCCTCGGTGTCGTGGTTCTGCTGATGCTTTCCGTTGCCGTGCTGGTGCAGTTCTGGGATTCGCCGTACCGTGCACTGGCGGCCTGGGGGCTGGGCGGGCTCTGGCTGGCCCTGTGGGGCCTGCTGGTCTGGCAACTGGTGGTCACGATGCGCCGCCTGTCGCGCCCTTTCCTGCTGACGCGCAATGAGCTGATCCAGGATTGGCAATCGATCAAGAGGAAGCTGTAGCCATGGCAGACCATCCAAATGCCCCGAAGGCACAGTCCGATGCCAAGCCATTCACGCCTACGGGTCTGAATGCACCGCTGTGGCAGCAGGCCACGCCTGAGCAGCAGCGTCTGCTGCAGCGCATTGCCATGCAGCGTGAGCGGCTCAAGGCCCGCTCTGCAGCGGCGGCGCAGGCCAGGGTGCTGCGCCGCAATGCGGCCCAGGTTCGTGCCGATGCTCCTCTGGTCGAGCGCATCACCACGTTTGCGCGCCTGCATCCCGTGGCTTTGGGGGTGGCTGCGGCCGCCGCTGTGGCCGTGGGGCCGCGCAAGCTGATGCGCCTGGGCTCCGTGGCCATGCCGTGGGTGCTGCGCCTGCTCCAGCAGCAGCGGCGCTGAACACCTGATCAAAAAACGCCCGGCACGATGCCGGGCGTTTTGCATATGCGCCCTGGCGGGCGCGCTTCAGCGCATTTGCGCGATGGCGCGCGCAGCCTCGGGCACCAGGGCCGAACCACGGTAAATGAGACCGCTGTAGATCTGCACCACATCGGCGCCCGCACGGATCTTGCTGACGGCGTCTGCGCCGCTGAGGATGCCGCCCACGCCGATGATGGGGAAGCGGCTGCCCAGCGCCGCGCGCAGCTGGCGGATGACCTGGTTGCTGGCTTCGAGCACCGGGGCGCCCGACAGGCCACCCGTTTCCTCGGCATGCTGCAGGCCCTTGACAGCTTCGCGGCTGATCGTGGTGTTGGTGGCAATCACGCCGTCCATGCCATGGCGCTGCAGGGTGGCCGCAATGACGCCCACCTGCTCTTCATCGAGGTCGGGCGCAATCTTGACAAACACCGGCACCCGCCGGCCATGCTGGGTGGCCAGTTGTTCCCTGCGCTGGGCAATGGCGCCGAGCAGGGCGTCGAGAGCCTCGTCGCTTTGCAGTGCGCGCAGGTTCTTGGTGTTGGGCGAGCTGATGTTCACCGTCACATAGTCGGCGTGAGGGTAGACGCCATCCAGAGCCTTGAGGTAGTCGCTGGTGGCGTCCTCGATGGGCGTGGTGGCATTCTTGCCGATGTTCAGCCCCAGCAGCATGGGCGCGCCCTGGGCGCGTGCCCGGGAGCGTTTGACGTTGCTCAGGAAGGCGTCAAGGCCCTCGTTGTTGAAGCCCAGGCGGTTGATCAGCGCATTGCGCTCCGGGATGCGGAACATGCGCGGCTTGGGGTTGCCAGGCTGCGGGCGCGGCGTGACAGTGCCTACCTCGACGAAGCCGAAGCCCATGGCGGCCAGCGCATCGATGCAGCGCGCGTTCTTGTCCAGGCCTGCGGCCATGCCGACGCGGTTGGGAAATTTCAGGCCGGCAAGTTCAATGGGGTCCTTGACCAGCGGCTGAGCCCAGGCCTGCTGCACAAGCGTGTTCTGCCCCTTGGCCATGAGGTTCATGGTGAAGTCGTGAGCGGCTTCGGGGTCCATGCCGAAGAGAAAGGGACGGGTCAGGGCGTAGGGGATCAAAGACATGGGGATAATCGAAGAATTACCTGGATTTTCCCTCATGACGACACCTGCTGCCTCTTTTTCCCAAGATGAACTCAAAGCCCTGGTCGGGCAAGCTGCCCTGGCCTATGTGGTGCCCGGCGAAATCGTCGGCGTCGGCACGGGCTCGACGGTCAATAAATTCATCGATGCGCTGGCCACGGTCAAGGACCGCATCGCCGGTGCCGTCTCCAGCTCCGTGGCCAGCACCGAGCGCCTGAAAGCCCTGGGCATCCAGGTGCTGGATGCCAATGAGGTCACTCGCCTGTCCGTCTATATCGACGGCGCCGACGAGATCGATGGTGCTGGCTACATGGTCAAGGGCGGCGGCGCGGCGCTGACGCGCGAGAAGATCGTCGCGGCCCTGGCCGACCGTTTCATCTGCATTGCCGATGCGTCCAAGCGTGTCGATGTGCTGGGCGCCTTTCCGCTGCCGGTGGAGGTGATCCCCATGGCCGCAGGCCAGATTGCACGCCGTTTCGAGGCACTGGGCGGACAGGCTCAGGTGCGCATGAAGGATGGAGCCCCTCTGGTGACGGACAACGGGCAGCACATCCTGGATGTGCGCGGCCTGAAGATTGCCGACCCGCTGGCGTTCGAGTCCGAGGTCAACCAGTGGCCCGGTGTGGTCACCGTGGGCGTGTTTGCGCACCAGAAGGCCGCCGTGTGCCTGCTGGGAACGCCCGAAGGCGTTCAGACCCTCACGTATTGAGGCATCAGAAGGTCAGGCCGGCCGGGTTGTCGCTGGTGCGCCGGCCTGCCGGCGCCGGCCTGGCGGCAGGGGCCGGTGCGCTGCGCTGTTCGCGGGCTGTGTCCGCCGCTGCGGGTGCGGTTTCTGCTGGCTTGGGTGTGGTCAGCGGCTGGGGCGCGGGTCTGGTGTACTGGGCTGGCAGTTGGGAGTTGGCCGGGTAGCCTGCAGCATTCAGGTACTGCGTCCATTCGCTGGCCGAAAAGCCAACGAGATGCTGCTTGCCCACCGTGGCAAAGGGCAGGCTGTCCTGCCCGCTGATCTTGCGCAGCGCGGCGGCATCGGCATCTGTCTGCACGGTGCGCTCCGAATAGGGGATGCCGCGGGACTGCAGCAACTGGCGCGCGCTTTCGCAGGGTGTGCATTCCTTGGCGGTGTAGACCACGACAGGAAAGCGGCTGACGGTCTGGCGCAGTGCGTAGGGCAGTGCGCTGCTGGCGGCGTTGCCTGTCTGGGAGGAGGCCGTGTCGCCGGATGTCTGAGCCGATGCTGCCGGTGCCGCATCCCCCGTGCCGGAAGCCGCCGCAGCCTGGTTTGACGGGCGGTCGGAGAAGGTCACGCGTCCGTCGGGGCCGACGTTGCGGTACACCGTCTGTGCCACTGCTGGATCTGTGGCGGGCAGGCTGGCCACGGCCAGCAGCAGGGCGGCCATGAGATGAGGCGTAGGGTGGCGTGTTGCGCCACGCCAGGGGCTTGGCAAAGTCTGCATGGGCTATTTCTCTGGAAAAGCGCCCCGCAAGGGGCGCTGCACAAGGGTGCGAAGGCGTGTCATGCCTGCTGGGCCATGCCCTGATGGCGCAGCAGCGCGTCCAGCTGGGGCTCGCGGCCCCGGAAGGCCTTGAACGATTCCATGGCAGGACGCGAGCCGCCTGCTTCCAGGATGGCTTCGCGGTAGCGGCGACCGGTTTCGGGGTTGGGCGAGCCGTCGGGCAGCACGGTTTCCTCGAAGGCGGCGTAGGCATCTGCCGAGAGCACCTCGGCCCACTTGTAGCTGTAGTAGCCAGCTGCATAGCCGCCCGCAAAGATGTGGCTGAAGGTGTGCGCCGTGCGGCTGTAGGCGGGCGAGGGCAGCACGGCCACTTCGGCGCGCACCTTCGCCAGCAGCGGCATGATGTCCTGGCTGGGGTCGTGCTCGGTATGCAGCAGCATGTCGAACAGAGCGAACTCGATCTGGCGCAGTGTCTGCATGCCAGACTGGAAGTTCTTGGCGGCGATCATCTTGTCGTACAGCGCACGCGGCAGCGGCTCGCCAGTGTCCACATGGGCTGTCATGTGCTTGAGCACATCCCATTCCCAGCAGAAGTTTTCCATGAACTGGCTGGGCAGCTCCACGGCATCCCATTCCACACCAGCGATGCCCGAGACGTCGCGCTCGTTGACCTGTGTCAGCATGTGGTGCAGGCCGTGGCCGGTTTCATGGAACAGCGTGATCACGTCATCATGCGTGAGCAGTGCGGGCTTGCCATCGACGCCCGCTGCGAAGTTGCAGACCAGATGCGCCACCGGGGTCTGCAGCTTCTGGCTGTCGGGGCGCAGCCAGCGGGTGCGCACATCGTCCATCCATGCGCCGCCACGCTTGCCGACGCGCGCAGGCTGGTCCAGATAGAACTGTCCCACCAGCTCGGGGCCCTGCGGTGTGCTGCGCTCGATGCGATAGAACTCCACGGCAGGGTTCCAGACCGGCGCCACGTCGCGGCGGATGGCCACGTCGAACAGCGTCTCCACAATCTTGAACAGACCCGCCAGCACCTTGGGTGCAGGGAAGTATTGCTTGACCTCCTGCTCGCTGAAGGCGTAGCGCGCCTCCTTGAGTTTTTCGGAGATGTAGGGCCAGTCCCAGGGCTGAGGATCGGCCAGGCCGAGTTCGCTGGCCGCGAAAGCCCGCAGGTCGGCCACGTCCTTTTCGGCATAAGGGCGTGCGCGCTGGGCAAGGTCGCGCAGGAAGTCGATGACTTGCTGCGGCGAATGCGCCATCTTGGGCACCAGGGAGACTTCGCCGAAGTTGCGGTAGCCCAGCAGCCGGGCTTCTTCCTGGCGCAATGCGAGGATCTCGGCGATATGGGCCGAATTGTCAAAGCGCCTGGCATCGCCTTCGGCCTGGTCGGAGGCCCGTGTCACGTAGGCGCGATAGAGCTTTTCGCGCAGTGCGCTGCTGGCGGCAAACTGCATCACTGGCAGGTAGCAGGGCATCTTGAGCGTGAGCTTGAAACCAGGCTTGCCTTCGGCTTCGGCGGCGGCGCGTGCGGCCTGCTGCACGTCCTGGGGGACGCCCTGCAGTTCATCGGCCGTGGCGTAGTAGGCGAAGGCGTCGGTGGCGTCCAGTGCGTTTTCACTGAATTTCTGGGCCAGTTCCGCCGAGCGTTCCTGGATTCTGGCAAAGCGCTGCTTGGCTTCGCCCTGCAATTCGGCGCCAGAGAGCACGAAATTGCGCATGGCATGGTCCCAGGCAGCGCGCTGCTCCACGTTCAGCGTGGCGGGGTCGATGGCCTTGTATTTCGCGTAGAGGCGCTCGTCCGCGCCCAGGCGTGTCCAGAATTCGGTGACTTTGGGCAGAACGTCGTTGTATGCCGCCCGCAGTTCTGGCGTGTCGGCCACGCTGTTGAGGTGGCTGACGGCTCCCCATGCCGTGCCGAGCTTCTCGGTGGCGACATCGAGCACAGCGGACATGGCATCCCAGCGTGCCGGGAAATCGGGTGCGGTGACGGTCTCCAGTGCCTCGTCGGCCTGGGTCAGCAAGATGTCGATGGCGGGGCCGACATCAGTGGGCCGGATGCGATCGAACAGGGGCAGGTCGGAAGGTTCGAGAAGTGGATTGCTCATGCGGGGACAGATGCCGGCGGATGCGTTGAAATCAAGCGGCCCCGCAGGGGCCGCCCGAGGGTTGTCAGCTGTTGGTCAGCCGGCGGAGCGCTCGGCCGCTTCCATGGTGTTGACCAGCAGCATGGTAATGGTCATCGGGCCCACGCCACCGGGCACGGGCGTGATGAAGCCGGCAACCTCCTTGACGCCATCGAAGTCCACATCGCCGCAGAGCTTGCCTTCGTCGTTGCGGTTCATGCCCACATCGATGACCACGGCGCCGCTCTTGCACATGTCGGCTGTCAGCACATTGCGCTTGCCGACGGCGGCCACCACGATGTCTGCCTGGCGTGTCATGGCGGCGAGATCGGCCGTGCCGCTGTGGCAGACGGTGACGGTGGCATTGGCGGCCAGAAGCATCATGGCCATGGGCTTGCCGACGATGTTGGAGCGGCCGATGACGACGGCGTGCTTGCCGCGCAGATCCTTCATGCCGATGGATTCGAGCATCTTCATGCAGCCATAGGGCGTGCAGGCCTTGAAGCCGATTTCTCCCACCATCAGCGCGCCTGCGCTGGCCACATGAAAGCCGTCCACGTCTTTGAGAGGAGAGATGGTTTCGATGACCTTGTGATCGTCGATGTGGCCCGGCAGCGGCAACTGGACCAGGATGCCATGGATGCTGGGGTCGTTGTTCAGCGCCTCGACGCGTGCCAGCAGTTCGGCCTCGGTCATGGAGGCATCGTACTTTTCCAGCACCGAGTGAAAGCCCACGTCTTCACAGGCCTTGACCTTGTTGCGTACGTAGACCTGGGAGGCAGGGTTGTCTCCGACCAGGATCACGGCCAGGCCCGGCGTGGTGCCCCGGGTCTTGAGTGCAGCGGCGCGCTGGGCGACTTCGGAGCGCAGTTGGCGGGAGAGGGCGTTGCCGTCGATGAGTTGGGCTGTCATTGCAGTGGGTGCGAATAAAAAAATGCTGCTAGGGCTTGCATTCCAAGCGCTAGCAGCTATCAGGGGAAAAGGTGCCGTCGCCTAGCCTGCGACCGTGGTTTTTGCAGCGCTGGCCTGGCCCTGGCCCAGCGCGATCTTGAGCAGGTCGGCCACGGTGTTGGCGTTGAGCTTTTCCATGATGTTGGCGCGGTGCGCCTCCACGGTCTTGATGCTGATGCCCAGGTCGTCGGCAATCTGCTTGTTGAGACGGCCGGCAACAATGCGCTCAAGCACCTGGGCCTCGCGGCTGGTGAGCTTGGACAGCAGGGCGTCGCGGCTGGCTGCCTGCTGGTGGCCCGCGAAGGCTTCGCGGGCATGGTCCAGCATGCGCTCGACCAGGTTGAGAAGGTCTTCCTCGTTGAAGGGCTTCTGGATGAAGTCCAGTGCGCCTTTCTTCATGGTGTTGACGGCCATGGGCACATCGCCATGACCAGTGATGAACACGATGGGCAAGGGCGATTTGCGCTCAATCAGGCGGTCCTGCAATTCCAGGCCTGTCATGCCGCCCATTCGGATATCGACAATCAGGCAGGCGATTTCGCGCGGGTCGTAGCGCGACAGGAATGTTTCTGCGGAGTCGAAGCAGCGTACCCGGTAATCCTTGCCTTCCAGCAGCCATTGCAACGAGTCACGAACCGCTTCGTCGTCATCCACCACATACACAGTGCCTTTTTTGGGGATCAAGCTCATGCAATCGTCCTCGTCGTTGGTTCGGTTGTCGTTGCCGGCGCTGTCGCATCGCCTGGCGATGCCAGTGGCAGCCAGAATGAAAACCGGCAGCCAATGACCTCGGAACCATTGTAGAGGTTCTCGGCGCGCATCCGGCCCTGGTGAGACTCGACAATGCTGCGGCAAAGGTTCAGTCCCATGCCCATGCCTTCGCTCTTGGTGGTGAAAAAGGCTTCGAACAGCCTCTCCAGCACTTCGGGCGGCAGGCCTTTGCCGGTGTCCTGCACGCTGAATTCGATGACGCGCTGCTCTTCGATGGTGCGCGGCACCACGCGCAATTCCACATTGCGCTGGTGATTGGGCCGGCCCGATTGCTCTATGGACTCGGCGCCATTTTTCATGAGATTGACCAGCACCTGCTCGATGAGGATGGTGTCGGCCATCACGGGCGGCATGCGCTCGGCTACATGGTAGGTCAGCTGTACATTGCGCCGGCGCAGCTCGATGCCGGCCAGTTCCACGGCTTCTGTGACCATGCTGCTGACTTCGGACAGCGTGCGGTTGGGTTCGCTGCGCTTGACGAAGGAGCGGATGCGCAAAATGATCTGTCCTGCGCGCTGTGCCTGGTGGGCCGTTTTTTCCAGCGCGGATTTCATCTGTTCCTCGCTGAGCGTGCCTTTTTCCAGACGTGACAGCATGCCGTTGCAGTAGTTGCTGATGGCAGTCAGCGGCTGGTTGAGCTCGTGGGCCACGCTGGAGGCCATCTCGCCCATGGTGATCAGGCGGCTCACGGACTGCGCGTGCTCTGCCTGGCGAGCGGCCTGTTCCTCGGCCAGGCGGCGCGGCGTGATGTCGGTGGCGATGACCATCTGTGCCAGGCGCCCATCCACCCAGCTCAGGTAGCGCGAGCGCACCTCCAGCCACTTGCCCAGTTCGGGCAGATAGATTTCTGCATTCTCGCTGCGGGCGCTGGTCAGCGAGTCGGTCGGCAGACCCATGAGGCCGTCTTCGTCATCCATGTCCTGCGGCTGGGAGCGCGCAGGCAGCACGCCAGCCTGGGCCACCAGCTGAAGGTGACCGTCGGTCTGCGAGCCGAACCACTGGCGGTAGAGCTTGTTGGCAAACAGCAGTTCGGCGCTGCCCAGCGGCGCCACGGACACCGAGGCATCCAGCGCCTCAAGCACGATCGTGAAGCGCTCGTAGGAGGCTGACAGCTGCTCGCGGATGCGGTTGGGCTCGGTGATGTCGGTCATGGACGACATCCAGCCCGTGTGCTGGCCGTGGGCATCGATCAGCGGCGAGACGTACAGGCGCGCGTCGAACTGCGTGCCGTTCTTGCGCTGCACCCGGACCTGGAAGCCGCCGACGATGGTCTTGCCCGACAGCTCTTCGCGCAGCTTGGAGTGCAGGTTGTCGTAGTCGTTGTCCGGCCAGTAGGAGTAGGGTGGCATCTGGCCGACCAGTTCGGCTTCGCTCCAGCCAGTCATCTGGCAGAAGGCCGCGTTCACGTAGGTGATGCGGCCCTGCAGGTCCAGCGCGCGCATGCCGGTGAGCACGGAGTTTTCCATGGCGCGGCGGAAGTTGGTCTCGGCCACCAGCGCTTCCTGGGTACGCTGGCGCCGGCGGGTATGGCGCCAGGTGGCCAGCAGCAGCCAGGCCGTCATGGCGCTGAGCGTGCCGACCAGCCAGAACAGGCCGCTGCCAACCAGTCCCAGCGAAGTGCGGTACGCCTGGGCGCGAAGAATGAGGCTGTTGCCCACGGGAGGCACAGCCAGCTCCTCCTCGTTGGCCACGGCGCGCCAGCGCAGCAGTTCGGAGGCCGTGCGCTTGCGCGGCGTCAGGGGGGTGCCGGCCAGCACCTGCCCACGGCTGTCGAGCATGGTCACGGCGTAGCGCGCCATGATCTCGGTGGGGGTGCCATAGCGCAGCAGGCTGTCGATCGAGTATTCGCCCAGCAGTTCGCCGACGTAGCGCCCATCCTGCGACAAGGGTACGTGCAGTTGCAGCAGTGGCGCAGCCTCGCCCGGGCGGGCCTGGCCTTGCAGATAGATCGGCTGCTGCATTTCGCGTGCGAGCTGGTAAGCCTCCAGGGTGTCGCCAGTGCGCAGGATGTCACGCGGCACGCGCAGCTGTTCACTGCTGATGGTGGGCGCCGATTGGCTGGCCAGGATGCGCCGCTGCGCATCGATCCAGGCGATGGACTGCAGCTCGGGATACTGGCTGATCAGCGCTTCGGCACGGCTGGTGAAGTCGGACTCGGTCAGCTCGTGGTTGCCGATGTCGCGCGCCATGCGCATCAACTGCTCCTGGCGCTCCAGCAGGCGCAGGCGCACGCGCTGCTGGGCATAGTCGAGGTCTCGGTGCAGCGCTTCCTTCTCGCGCTCGATTTCTTCCGTGCGCAGATACCAGAAGGACGCCACGATGGCGGCCATGAACATCAGCACGGCTGCCAGCGGTGCCAGGGCGGCGAAACGGTCCTGATGCGTGGGCGACAGGCTGCGCCACCAACTGCGCCACCAGCGCACGGGAGGGGCCACGCCCACGGCGGGCGGCACGGTCTTGCCGCCGTGCTCGGGGGGGGATGTTTGCATGCGCTCAGTGTAGGGGAGAGTCTGACTGTTTTTGGGGACTATTGAGACCGTTCCGGTGCCGGTTTCAGGCCTTTTCCCTGTATGTGCGATTGCAGCAAAATTTCAAATAGCGAAATCAAAAAGCATAATTTGAAATTTGAAAAAAGTATGCGACACTCGACTGGCAATGAGGCAATGAACCGGTTGTTTCGTGCGTCATACCTGGGTCCTTGCTGTTCGAGGTGGTGTGTTTTGCCACCCGCCGGCTCGCTCCCCCAACACTTTCCTTCGCAAGGAGACATTCCCATGACAGCTCAGACTGATCCGCAAGGCAGCGCCGGGGTTTCCGCCGGCCTGGACTCTCAAGAATCGCGTGAATGGATGGACGCCCTGTCGGCCGTCATCGATCGTGAAGGCGCCGAATACGCTCATAAGCTGATCGAAGATCTGCTCGAGCATGCCCGTCAGAACAGCGTGGATATGCCGTTCTCGGCCAATACCGGCTATGTGAACACCATTGAGGCAAGCCAGGAAGCGCGCTGCCCCGGCAATCTGGAAATCGAAGGCCGCCTGCGCGCCTATATGCGCTGGAATGCCATGGCCATGGTGGTCAAGGCCAACCGCCTGCACCCTCCCGAAGGCGGCGACCTGGGCGGCCACATCGGCTCCTTTGCCTCGCTGGCCAATATGTTTGCGGCCGGCTTCAACCATTTCTGGCATGCCGAAAACGAAAACCATGGCGGCGACTGCATTTATGTGCAGGGCCATGTCTCGCCCGGCATCTATGCACGCGCTTATCTGGAAGGCCGCATTTCCGAAGAGCAGCTGCTGAACTTCCGCCAGGAAGTGGACGGCAAGGGCCTGTCGAGCTACCCCCACCCCAAGCTCATGCCCGAGTTCTGGCAGTTCCCTACGGTGTCCATGGGCCTGGGCCCACTGATGGCCATCTACCAGGCGCGCTTCCTCAAGTACCTGCATGCCCGTGGCATCGCCAACACCGAAAACCGCAAGGTCTGGGTGTTCTGCGGCGACGGCGAAATGGACGAGGTCGAGTCGCTGGGCGCGATCTCGCTGGCCGCGCGTGAAAAGCTGGACAACCTGATTTTCGTGATCAACTGCAACCTGCAGCGCCTGGACGGTCCGGTGCGCGGCAACGGCAAGATCATCCAGGAGCTGGAAGGCGAATTCCGTGGCTCCGGCTGGAACGTCATCAAGCTGCTGTGGGGCAAGGGCTGGGATGAGCTGCTGGCCAAGGACAAGGATGGCGTGCTCAAGAAGATCATGGCCGAGTGCAACGACGGCGATTACCAGTCGTTCAAGGCCAATGATGGCGCCTATGTGCGCAAGCATTTCTTCGGCCGCGATCCGCGCGCGCTGAAGATGGTCGAGCACATGAGCGACGACGAGATCTGGAACCTGCGCCGCGGCGGCCACGATTCGCAGAAGGTCTATGCGGCCTTCCATGCGGCCAATTCGCACAAGGGCCAGCCCACCGTGCTGCTGGTCAAGACCGTCAAGGGCTTTGGCATGGGCAAGATCGGTGAAGGCAAGAACACCGTGCACCAGACCAAGAAGCTCGGTGACGAGGACATCAAGGCTTTCCGCGACCGCTTCAACATCCCGATCCCCGACAGCCAGATCGCCGAGCTGCCCTTCTACAAGCCGGCCGACGACACGCCGGAGATGCGCTATCTGCACGAGCGCCGCAAGGCCCTGGGCGGCTACCTGCCGCACCGCCGTGTCAAGGCCGACGAAAAGTTCACCGCTCCCGCGCTGGACACCTTCAAGGCCATTCTGGATCCTACGCCCGAAGGCCGCGAGATCTCGACCACCCAGGCCTATGTGCGCTTCCTCACGCAGCTGCTGCGCGACAAGGAGATCGGTCCGCGCGTCGTGCCCATCCTGGTCGATGAGGCCCGCACCTTCGGCATGGAAGGCCTGTTCCGCCAGATCGGCATCTACAACCCCGCTGGCCAGCAGTACACCCCGGTCGACAAGGACCAGGTCATGTACTACCGCGAGGACAAGGCCGGCCAGATCCTGCAGGAAGGCATCAACGAAGCCGGCGGCATGAGCAGCTGGATTGCAGCGGCCACGAGCTACAGCACGAGCAACCGGATCATGATCCCGTTCTACGTGTACTACTCGATGTTCGGCTTCCAGCGCATTGGCGACCTGGCATGGGCCGCAGGCGACATGCAGGCGCGCGGCTTCCTGCTGGGCGGCACTTCGGGCCGCACCACGCTCAACGGCGAAGGCCTGCAGCACGAGGACGGCCACAGCCACATCCTGGCCAACACCATCCCCAACTGCGTGACCTACGACCCGACCTTCGCCCACGAAGTCGCCGTGATCATGCAGGACGGCCTGCGCCGCATGGTGCAGGAGCAGGAAAATGTCTTCTACTACATCACCCTGCTCAACGAAAACTACGCCATGCCTGGCCTGACCCCCGGCACCGAGCAGCAGATCATCAAGGGCATGTACCTGTGCAAGCCCGGCCAGAAGGTGCCTGAAAGCGGCCTGCGCGTGCAGCTGCTGGGCTCTGGCACCATCCTGCGCGAATCCTTCTTCGCCCAGGAACTGCTGCTGGCCGACTGGGGCATTGCCGCCGACGTGTGGAGCTGCCCGAGCTTCAACGAGCTGACCCGCGACGGTCAGGAAGCCGAGCGCTGGAACCTGCTGCATCCGCTGGAAACCCAGAAGGTGCCGTTTGTCACTCAGCAGCTGCAGTCGCATGGCGGCCCCGTGATCGCCTCGACCGACTACATGAAGGCTTACGCCGAGCAGATCCGTCCCTTCATTCCCAAGGGCCGTGTCTATAAGGTGCTGGGCACCGACGGCTTTGGCCGCTCGGACTTCCGCCGCAAGCTGCGCGAACACTTCGAAGTGGACCGCCACTACATCGTGGTCGCCGCCCTGCGTGCACTGGCCGAGGAAGGCAAGATCAACGCCACTACCGTGGCTGAAGCGATCGCCAAGTACGGCATCAAGGCCGACAAGATCAACCCGCTGCACGCCTGAGTCAAACCGGGAGACACAATATGGCATTGGTAGAAATTCAAGTCCCCGATATCGGCGACTTTGACGAAGTGGCCGTGATCGAAGTGCTGGTCAAGGCCGGCGACCAGATCAAGGCAGAGCAATCGCTGATCACGGTCGAATCCGACAAGGCTTCGATGGAGATCCCCTCCAGCCACGCCGGCGTACTCAAGGAGTTGCGCGTGAGCATGGGCGACAAGGTTCGGCAGGGCAGCATCATCGCCGTGGTCGAAACGGCTGATGCAGCTGTGGCCGCCCCTGCGGCCACCGCCCCGGCAGCCGTCGCTGCGGCAG
This sequence comes from Delftia sp. PS-11, assembly GCF_029870285.1. Taxonomy (GTDB): domain Bacteria; phylum Pseudomonadota; class Gammaproteobacteria; order Burkholderiales; family Burkholderiaceae_C; genus Comamonas. Next base: position 10,590 of record NZ_JACSYA010000025.1, on the reverse strand, counting down.
CCGTCGCTGCGGCGCCCGTTGCCGCGCCGGCCCCGGTGGCTGCGCCGGCTGCAGCGCCTGCCGCTGCAGGCGCTTCCGCGCAGATCGATATCAAGGTACCCGACATCGGTGACTTCAAGGATGTGGCCGTGATCGAGATCCTGGTCAAGGCCGGTGACACCGTGACAGCCGAGCAATCGCTGTTCACCGTGGAATCGGACAAGGCCTCGATGGAGATCCCGTCGCCCGCAGCCGGCACCATCTCGGCGCTGACGATCAAGATCGGCGACAAGGTCAATGTGGGCGACGTGGTCGGCCAGATGAGCGCTCAGGGCGCCGCTGCCGCCGCACAGGCACCTGTGGCTGCGGCTCCTGCAGCAGCTGCTCCCGTGGCTGCCGCACCCGCGCCGGTGGTGGCTGCTGCGGCACCCGCGCCAGTGGCTGCTGCCGTGCCTGCTGCGGCTGTGCCTGCGCACAATCCCACGGTGGCGCCCACGGGCAAGCTGCCCCACGCATCGCCCTCGGTGCGCAAGTTCGCCCGCGAACTTGGCGTGCCCCTCGATGAGGTCAAGGGCTCTGGCAACAAGGGCCGCATCACGGCCGAGGACATCCAGTCCTTCACCAAGTCCGTCATGGCTGGCGCCGTGCAGACCAAGGCTCAGGCTGCTGTCGCACCCAAGGCTGCCGCAGGCGGCTCCGGCGGCGCCGGGCTGGATCTGCTGCCCTGGCCCAAGGTGGACTTTGCCAAGTTCGGCCCGGTCGATCGCAAGGACCTGTCGCGCATCAAGAAGATCAGTGGCGCCAACCTGTGGCGCAACTGGGTGATGATTCCCCACGTCACCAACAATGACGAAGCGGACATCACCGACCTGGAAGCCTTCCGCGTCTCCACCAACAAGGAGAACGAAAAGAGCGGCGTCAAGGTGACGATGCTGGCCTTTGTCATCAAGGCTGTGGTCGCTGCGCTCAAGAAGTTCCCCGAGTTCAACGCCTCGCTGGACGGCGACACCCTGGTCTACAAGCAGTACTTCCACATCGGCTTCGCGGCGGACACGCCCAATGGCCTGGTGGTGCCCGTGCTGCGCGATGCCGACAAGAAGGGCATCCTGCAGATCAGCCAGGAAATGGGCGAGCTGGCCAAGAAGGCCCGCGACGGCAAGCTCGGCGCAGCCGACATGCAAGGCGGCTGCTTCTCGATCTCGTCCCTGGGCGGCATCGGCGGCACGCACTTCACGCCCATCATCAATGCGCCTGAAGTGGCCATCCTGGGCCTGTCCAAGGGCCAGATGAAGCCTGTCTGGGACGGCAAGCAGTTCGTGCCGCGCCTGACGCTGCCGCTGTCTCTGTCCTATGACCACCGCGTCATCGACGGCGCTGCCGCCGCGCGCTTCAACGCCTATCTGGGCCAGGTGCTGGCGGACTACCGCCGCATCCTGCTGTAAACGGAGGCTGCACACATGGCAATCATCGACATCAAAGTGCCCGATATTGGCGATTTCGCCGAAGTGGGTGTGATCGAACTGCTGGTCCAGCCCGGTGACACCGTGGCCAAGGACCAGTCCCTGATCACCGTGGAGTCCGACAAGGCCTCCATGGAGATTCCGTCCAGCCATGCCGGCGTGGTCAAGGAACTGAAGGTCCAGATCGGCGGCAAGGTCGCCGAAGGCTCTGTCATCCTGTCGCTGGAAGTGGCCGGCGAGGCGGGCGCGGCGCCCCAGGCAGGAGCGCCTGCCGCAGGAGCGCCTGCCGCAGCAGCGCCTGCCGCAGCCGCTGCCCCGGCTCCCGTTGCTGCTGCCGCGCCCGTGGCAGCGGTTCCCGCTCCCGTGGCGGCCAGCTACACAGGCGGCGCGGCGGACTACGACTGCGATGTGGTCGTGATCGGCGGCGGCCCCGGCGGCTACTCGGCAGCCTTCCGCGCGGCCGATCTGGGCCTGAGCGTGGTGCTGGTCGAGCGCTACAAGACCCTGGGCGGCGTCTGCCTGAACGTGGGCTGCATTCCCTCCAAGGCGCTGCTGCACGTGGCAGCTGTCGTGGACGAGGTCAAGCATCTGGAAGTGGCTGGTGTCAAATTCGGCGCCCCCGAAGTCAATATCGACCAGCTGCGCGGCCACAAGGACAAGGTCATCGGCAAGCTGACCGGCGGCCTGGGCCAGATGGCCAAGATGCGCAAGGTCACCGTGGTGCGCGGCTATGGCAATTTCGCCGGCGCCAACCACCTGGAGGTCGAAGAGACCACAGGCGACGGCCAGGACAAGACCGGCAGCAAGAAGGTGGTGCAGTTCAAGCGCGCCATCATCGCCGCCGGCAGCCAGGCGGTGCACCTGCCTTTCATGCCCAAGGACCCGCGCGTGGTGGACTCCACCGGCGCGCTGGATCTCAAGAGCGTGCCCAAGCGCATGCTGATCCTGGGCGGCGGCATCATCGGCCTGGAAATGGGCACCGTCTACTCCACGCTGGGCGCACGCCTGGACGTGGTGGAAATGATGGATGGCCTGATGCAGGGCGCCGACCGCGATCTGGTCAAGGTCTGGCAGAAGATGAACGCGCCGCGCTTCGACAACATCATGGTCAACACCAAGACCGTGGGAGCCGAAGCCACGCCCGAAGGCATCAAGGTCAGCTTCGCGCCTGCCAAGGACGGCGTCACCGTGCCCGAGCCCCAGGTCTATGACCTGGTGCTGCAGGCCGTGGGCCGCACGCCCAATGGCAAGAAGATCTCCGCCGAGAAGGCCGGCGTGGCCGTCACGGACCGGGGCTTCATCGAGGTCGATATCCAGATGCGCACCAATGTGCCCCACATCTTCGCCATTGGCGACGTGGTGGGTCAGCCCATGCTGGCACACAAGGCCGTGCACGAGGCCCATGTGGCCGCTGAGGTCATCGCTGGCGAACTGCAGGGCAACAAGGAGCTGGCAGCTGCCGCCTTCAATGCCCGTGTGATCCCCAGCGTGGCCTACACCGACCCCGAGGTCGCATGGGTGGGCCTGACCGAGGACCAGGCCAAGGCGCAGGGCATTAAGGTCAAGAAGGGCCTGTTCCCCTGGGCAGCTTCCGGTCGTGCCATCGCCAATGGCCGCGACGAAGGCTTCACCAAGCTGCTGTTCGATGACAGCCCCGAGGCGCACGGCCATGGCCGCATTCTGGGTGGTGGCATCGTCGGCACGCATGCGGGCGACATGATCGGCGAGATCGCGCTGGCCATCGAAATGGGTGCGGATGCCGTGGACATCGGCAAGACTATCCACCCCCACCCCACGCTGGGCGAAAGCCTGGGCATGGCGGCCGAGGTGGCGCACGGCTCCTGCACGGACGTGCCTCCGCAGCGCAAGTAAGCAAAGCTGCTCCTGAGGCGCTGGCCTCATGTGCAGGGCCCCGCAGCTGCGGGGCCTTTTTTTCTGCTCTGGGCTGCGGGCGCCGCGTCAGTTCTGAGCGCGCAGCCAGTCGAGCAGCTGCGCGGGGACGCTGTCCGCAGCGGGCGCAACAGGCGACAGCAGGCAGTAGCGCGAGCCGTCTTCCACGAAACCCATGGGGGCCGCCAGCACGCCGCTGGCCACATCGTCCCGCACCTGCTGCCAGGGGCCCACGGCCACGCCCATGCCGGCCACAGCGGCCTGCAGGCTGAAATAGAAATGATCGAATTGCTGCCCTGCCGAATGCGCAAGGGCTGGTGCATTGGTCCGTGCCGCCCAGGTAGCCCAGGCCTCGGGGCGGGTGCGGCTATGAAGCAAGGGCGCCTGGGAATGCAGGCGCAGCGTGCCGTCAGCAGCGTGAGTGAACCATTGCTGCAGCCGGTCAGGCCGGCACACCGGGCCCACGCGCTCGGCAAACAGCGGCTCGGCATGGCAGCCGTGCGGCAGAGGGAAATCGTCGCGCCGTATCGCCAGGTCGATGCCATCCGAAAACGAAAACGGACCGCCGCCAGCCACCAGATGCAGTTGCAGCTCGGGGTGCTGCTCCTGGAATCTGGGCCAGCGGGGAATCAGCCAGCGCATCAGCAGCGTGGGTTCGCAGGATAGCACCCAGCGCCGGGCCTGCCGCGCGCGTGCCCGCAACTCCAGCGTGGCCTGGCGCATGCGTTCCAGTCCTTCGTGCACGGCCTGGGCCAGATGGCGCCCGGCATCGGTCAGAAAGACGCGGCGGCTGCGGCGCTCGAACAGGGCCAGGCCCAGCTCGTCTTCCAGCAGGCGCACTGCGCGGCTGATGGCGCCATGGGTCAGGTGCAGTTCCTGCGCAGCCAGACTGAAGTTCTCCAGCCTGGCTGCGGCATCAAAGCAGCGCAAGGCCTGCAGAGAAGGCAGCCGATGAGGATTTTTTTGTGAGTCAAATTCACGAAAATCGTCAGAAAACATCGTTATGCCTTTGGCTTCAATCCTTCTAGTATGCGCTTCATCTTGACAAAAGCGTAGTGGTGCATATGACTGAATGGATAGCTGTAATCACAATCACCTTGCTGGCAGTGATCAGTCCCGGGGCGGATTTCGCCATGGTCACACGCAACAGCCTGCTGCTGTCGCGCCGGGCTGGCATGCTCACGGCCTTGGGTATCGGGCTGGGGGTTCTGGTCCATGTGGGCTATACCCTGCTGGGCGTTGGCCTGCTGATGCGCCAGTCCCCGTGGCTGTTCGATGTGGTCAAGATGCTGGGCGCTGCCTATCTGGTCTATCTCGGCGTGAGCATGCTGCGCAGCCGGTCGTCAGGCGCGCCGGCACAGCAGGCCCAGGCCGTACTGTCCGATCTGGCCGCGCTGCGCGTGGGCTTCCTGACCAATGCGCTCAACCCCAAGACCACAGTGTTTGTGGTCAGTCTGTTCCTGCAGATCGTGCAACCCGACACGCCATTGGCCACGCAACTGGCCTATGGCGGATTTATTTCCCTGGCCCATGTGCTCTGGTTTTGCATAGTGGCACTGTGTTTTTCCGCGCAGCGCGTACGTCAGCGGCTGCTGGCGGTGCGTCACTGGATAGACCGTGCCTTTGGCTGCATGCTGGTGGGATTCGGCCTGCTGCTGGCGGGAGCCAAGGTGATGCTCTGAGAAAAAGGCAGAGCGGGGCGATTGGATTGCCCGCAACCATCCTGGGTTGACCCGGCTTGGGTAGACTTGTGTCTGTTGTCTGTTTTCAGCAGCCTGCAGACTGAAAGTTTTCTGTGCAAGTCTATCCCAACCGTGTGTGAGTAATGAATATCAATAGTACAAGAGGAATAAGCGGTTCATTCTATGTTGTGTTGATGATTCCTGCTGCCTATATGGCATTTTTCTACATGAATTATGCCCAAATAGGATGGTTTTATCAGGATGATTTCACCTTCTTGAGGCGATATAATCACGCAATATACTGGTGGGATATATTGAGTTTTGAAAATTTTGGAAGATTCTTCAGTAGAAATTTGTACTGGTATTTGGGTAACGAGTTTTTTTCGCCCAACGCGCTGTTTTTCTATTTTTTCAATTTTTCCTGCGTTGTTGCCACTTCCTTCCTGGCATTTTTCCTTTTTCGCAGAGAGCATGATGCTTTCATTGGCACGGCGGCCGGCATGGTCTATTTCACCATGCCGGCAACGGTCATGTCCTACATATGGATATCCAATTCCCAGCATCTTCTGGGTCATTTCTTCGTGCTGCTATTCGTCTGCCTGTACCAGCGACTTTCCCGGGCGCAGGATTCGGTGCGGAATGTGATTGCACTGTGTACAGTCTTTCTGCTGGGACTGTCATCCAATATTTTCATGAGCATGGCGTTGAGCCTGGTCGCCTGGGATTTGATCACTGATCCCGTGCAAAGGAAAAAGAGAATTTCCTATGCTGTGCTGGCAATCTCAGGATTGCTGTCGGTGTTTTTCTTTGTCAAATTGTCCAAGGCTGCAGCCGGATCCTATTCCACGAAAATTTCCTGGGATGTGCTGCTGGAGAATATTCGCTTTTACTGGCAGTCGTCTTGGAATGGGTTGCTGTGGTTGATCGCCGTCGCGGCTGGCGCGCTGGTCTCTATCCGCAGGAAGCAATATTTCAATGCCTGGCTGTTCCTGGCATCTGTGGCATTTTTCATGCCATTTGCCTTCTTTGTGCAGCAAAGATATCTGCAGTACGGGTCTCTGTGCTATCTGTTTTTCTTCCTTGGAATATTTGCCTTGCTGGCCGATTGGCTCAAGCACAGGGCGCCTCGGGTGCTTGCTGCCTCAGTCTGTCTGATAGTGTTTATCGGTTTTCTGGCTTCGCTGGGCAAACCCGTCCGGTATTTCCTGGAGCATCCCTGGGGCGCGGAGCAGCGCCAGCAGGTGTCGTTTCTGAAGCAATTCAACCGTGCACATCCGCAGGCCATGCACTATTGCTTCTGGCCTGCAGGCCAGAAGAAGGCCGCGGATGACGGCGCTCAAGCGCCCGCTCCCCTGGAGTGGTGGCTTGTGGGGTTTGGCGATGCATTTGCCTATTTCGTCGATGCGAGCAAGACCTATGCCCTGGAGCGCCCTGGTGTGCAGTGCGATGCCCGCTTCGAGTTCGAGGATGGTGTGCTGCGTCACATTCCCTGATCGCGAACATGGCATGCTCGCAGGCGTGCTGCGCCCCTTTTGAGAACGCTAGAAGGCCCTGTGCGCGGGCGCCTGCAGCAGGTCATGGATGAAATCCCACTGCTGCGGCGTGACTGGCGTGATGGACAGCCGGCTGCCTTTTTGCAGTACCTGCATCTGCGCGAGCTGGGGATGTGCACGCAGGTCGGCAATGAGCAATGGCCTGACTTTGCACAGCGCCTGCACATCGATCGTGAGCCAGCGCGGCGCGGCGCTGGAAGCGCGAGGGTCGTGGTAGGGGCTGTGCGGATCGAATTGCGAGGTGTCGGTGCGCGGTCCGCTGGCGATGCGCGCGATGCCGTAGATGCCCGGCTCGGCGCAGCTGGAGTGCCAGTAGAGTACGCCGTCGCCGGGGCGCATGGCATCGCGCATGAAATTGCGTGCCTGGTAATTGCGTACACCATCCCACGCAATCGTGGCCTGAGGTGCCGCCAGTGCGTGGTCTATCGAGCCTTCATCGGGCTCGTTCTTCATGAGCCAGAACTGGCGGCTTGCGGGGGCATCGGTAGTCATGTGGCGATTGTGGCAAATCCCCGCCAGGCCGTGGTGCGAAGGTGGCGCGACTCCATGGATTGACCACAGCAGCCGCACAATGGCCGGCAAGCGGATACGCTGCGACTGTCCGTGAACTCCAAGGAAACTCTGAATGTCCGACCGTTCCTCCTACGTTCCTCCCGCCGTATGGCAGCCAGCGCCTTCGGGCGGAAACTTTGCCAGCATCAACCGGCCTGTGGCGGGTCCTACGCACGACAAGGCGCTGCCTGTGGGTCAGCATCCGCTGCAGTTGTATTCGCTGGCAACGCCCAACGGTGTAAAGATCACCATCATGCTGGAGGAACTGCTGGCGCTGGGCCATGCCGGCGCCGAATACGACGCCTGGCTGATCCGCATCAGCGAGGGCGATCAGTTCTCCAGCGGCTTTGTCGAAGTCAATCCGAATTCCAAGATCCCGGCGCTGCTCGACCGCAGCGTGCAGCCGCCCGTGCGTGTCTTTGAGTCGGGCGCCATTTTGCTGTACCTGGCGGAAAAATTCGGTGCGCTGCTGCCGTCCGGTCATGCCGAGCGTGCTGAAACCTTGAACTGGCTGTTCTGGCAGATGGGCTCGGCACCGTATCTGGGAGGTGGTTTCGGGCACTTTTATGTGTATGCGCCGGAAAAATTCGAATACCCCATCAACCGCTTTGCCATGGAGGCCAAGCGCCAGCTGGATGTGCTGGACCGCAGGCTGGCTGAGAGCCGGTTTATTGCAGGGGCCGAGTACAGCATCGCTGATATCGCCATCTGGCCCTGGTATGGCGCCCTGGTGCTCAATGAGCTGTACGGCGCAGCCGAGTTCCTGTCCGTCCATGAATACACGCATGTGCAGCGCTGGGCCCGCGAGATCGCCCAGCGGCCTGCCGTGGTGCGGGGCCGCCGGGTAAACCGTACCTGGGGCGATGCGGCAACCCAGGTGCCTGAGCGCCATCAGGCCAGCGACCTGGGTTGAGCAAGCCCTAACGCGTGCCGCGCCATGTGCGCGGCATCAGGCGCCACCAGCGGTATCGCCCGGCCGTATGGCCCTGCTGCAGTTCGTGGTCCGTGTGCTGGATCCTGCGGGCCGTGCGCTGCAATTGCGAGGGAATATCCAACTGAGCCTCTTGTGCCACGCGCATGCAGTCCTGAATGTGGCGTTCGCCCAGGTAGCGCAGCGTAGCGTAGCCTATTGCTGCTGCTGCGGCCTGTCCTGCCAGCGGCACATACTTGGCGGCCTGTGTGGCGGTCAGGCGCATGCCTGCGGCCCGTGCCAGCCGTACGACCATGTCGCGCGTGATCAGCTTGCCGATGAGCACCGAGCTGACCATGGCCGCTGCCTTTTGCACCTGTTCGCGCTTGCCAGGGTCCAGCGCATCGATCTGTTCGGGCGTGAGGCCGAAGATGCGGTTGATGCGCGGCAGCAGCCGCGCCAGCAGCGCCGTGTCCACCAGCCAGTCCAGGCCGGGAATGGGCAGCGCGCTGGCTATCGCGCCGATCAGCGCGCTGCGGCGAAGCAGCTGCCGCGCCTGTCGGGCGGCATGTGCCACATCGGCACGGGGTCGGGCTGGCGCACTGTCAGTCATGTGTCTGGCCGTGGTGTGGCGTCTCAGCTGCTGTTCCTGCCGCGCAGCAGGTTGTAGATGAACAGGATGACGATGGCGCCCAGGATGGATGCGATCCATCCCGCTGTCTGGCCGGTTTCGTACCAGCCCAGTGCCACGCCCACGTAGCTTGCCAGAAAAGATCCTGCCACGCCGAGCAGGGCCGTCATGATCCAGCCCAGGCTGTCATCGCCGGGCTTGATGGCCCGCGCTATCAGGCCGACAACGAGGCCGACGAACAGGGTACCGATCAGGGACATCATGTTTTTCTCCAGAAGAAAGCCGCCATGCATGGGACTCTAGGGCGGTGCACAGGGGGAGGCTGTCGGACAGCATCACCAATCGGAGGCGGCAGGCCCAGGCACTGTGCTTGCCGCGCAGAAAAACAAAACGCCTGCGAGGGCAGGCGTTGGCTGTTGTCTGGCTGCAGGCTTTACTGCAGCTGGGCGCCAGGCAGCTGCAGCTGCGCTGCCAGCGCGGCAGTGGCGGCATCCAGGCCGTCAGTGCCCTGGACACGGCGGGCACCGTCGAAGCGGCGCAGCCAGTAGTCACTTTGCATGCTTTCCACACGGACCTGGGCGCCAGTGCGCGGTGCGTGGATGAAGTTTCCATCGCCGACGTAGATGCCCACGTGACTGAAGGCGCGGCGCATGGTGTTGAAGAACACCAGATCGCCGGGCTTGAGTTCGTTCTTGTCGATCTTCTCGGTGGCGCTGGCCTGCTGGTCCGCGCGGCGGGGCAGCATCTTGCCCAGGGTCTCGGAGTAGATCGCGCGCACGAAGCCGCTGCAGTCGAAGCCGGTCTCGGCGTTGTTGCCGCCACGGCGGTAGGGCACGCCGATGAAGCCCATGGCGGTCACGACCAGGTCCGACGTCCTGGCAGCCACGCTCTGGCGTGCCTCCTTGACGAAGTCGGAGGTGCGTTCCGCCATATGGTGGCGGGCTTCGCGCAGCTGGGAGATCAGGCTGCGGTTGACCAGCAGCTGGTTCAGGTCATCGTCGCGCGAATCGGCGGGGGCTGCGTGTGCAGTGACGCTGACGAAAAGGAGTGCGATAAGCCATCGGGACATGGGGCGCGAGATTACCACGTCAAAACGTAGGATAAAGCCGATAAAACCCCTGGAAGCACTGGTTTTTGCTGTACCGCAGCAAAACGGGCTGCTTTGCCGCCTGCACGGACAAGCTGCGACAATAGCGGGCTTTTCCCTGCTTTCCCTAGAACCCCCTGGACAGGGGTGCTCCGCGCTGCCCCAGATCCACAGAAAGAACCGCCATGCTGCTTGAAGCCTCCGAATCCCAGCTCGTACTCGTTGACTACCAGGAGCGCCTGATGCCAGCCATCTTCGAGGGGCCTGCGGTCTTGGCCAATGCCGTGAAGCTGGCGCGCCTGGCCCGGTTGCTGGAGGTGCCGGTCTTCGGCACCGAGCAAAACCCCTCGCGCCTGGGTGCCAACGATGCACAGCTGCGCGCGCTGTGCAGCAAGACGCTGTCCAAGATGCACTTCAGCGCCGTGGCCGAAGGCCTGGGCGAGTGGCTGCGCCCGCCCGCCCGCCCGCAGGGCGGCAATGCGCGCAGCCTGCCCAAGCATCTGCAAAAGCCCCAGCAGCAGGCGCCCGAGCGCAGCATGGTGGTCATTGCCGGCTGCGAAGCCCATGTCTGCCTGCTGCAGACCGCTCTGGAACTGCTGGAAGAGGAGTTCGACGTCTGGGTCGTCACCGATGCCTGCAGCTCCCGCACCGAGCGCAACCGCGATGCCGCCTTTGACCGCCTGGCGGGTGCCGGCGCCGAGCTGGTGACCACGGAAATGGTCGCCTTCGAGTGGCTGCGCAGCTGCGAGCATCCCGCGTTCAAGGATTTGCTGGCACTGGTCAAGTAAGGCCGTGTGCGGGTCTCCCGCTGATTGCGCCAGGGCGTCCTTCGGGACGCTTTTTTTA
>NZ_JACSYA010000024.1 GCF_029870285.1 Delftia sp. PS-11 | reverse complement strand
AGAGGGGATTTACAAAAAACTCATTGAAATCAATGGGTTGATGGTGGTATTTGAGCTTAATTTAGGTGGATTGGACTTGCACCCGCAGGTACGCGCCCAGCATGGGCGCACAAGAAAAAAACCGGCTCAAAGAGCCGGTTTTTATGCATATGGTTTGGGTTCAGTAACGACCGCCACCATGCCCACCGTTGCCATAGCCAACGTCTGCACGCTGACCTGTATATCCTTTGGAGGTGTACCCACCTGAGCCACGGCCTTCTTCACGAGGACGGGCCAGATTCACAATGATCGAGCGGCCATCGACGGACATGCCATGCAGTCCCTTGATTGCTGCTTGAGCGACTTCCGCAGATGCCATTTCTACAAAACCAAAGCCCTTGGAACGGCCGGTATCACGATCCATCATGACCTTGGCAGAGGATACAGAGCCGAACTCGGAAAAATTGCTTTCCAAGCTGGCATCAGTGACGGAATAAGGGAGATTGCCTACGTAAATTTTGCTGGTCATGAGATGATTTTCTAGCGATAGAGCCTGAATAGGCCGGGTGTTGATGGTGTGAGGTGCTGAAAGAATGCGTTCAGCCAAATGATGGGCTGTATTTTTCAGCAAGTCGGAGGGTGCTGCATGCATGTCTGCAGCCATCCTTGCGTAACTGCGAAGAGTCGCGCTGCTTCTCGTGAAGAGAAAAGCTTATCAAAGCGGAAGATCCGAGAATACATGCCGTTGCCTTGGGCACGTTGGACCGAGAAGGAGGCTTGAAAATTGCCGTCTGTGGTCCGGTGTGTCGCGGGCGAAACGACGTATTTGCCCATTGAAATGCCAGGGTTAGAAATATGATGCAATCAGAAGCGCAAGCAATTTTTGCCGGCGTGAGCACTAGAGGTGCAGTCGAATGTGGCTCTACAAACGACTGTGCAACAGGGGTTGCAAAATAAATTCTGCATCAAATAGTTTTTTTGTGCAGCGGCTGAAATTTGAAGATTTAAATCTTCTAAAAATTCAACATGTGCAACTATAAGCTATTTTTGGAAAAAATCATGATTTTTCTAAAAAATAAGTTGTTTTGTTAAATTTTTGCAGTTTGGTGCGTTGCTTGGAAGCGTTCAGCAGAGCGCTCACGAGGTAGAAAGTGCCATACTGGTGTGCGTTGGGTGCTCCCATCCATGAGCACGGTCCTCTATCGCATGCACTTCAACCCTGGGTTGCTCGCTCATGACGCTGCCAAAAATGGTGGCAAAAGCCACGTCGGCTGCATCTCTACCAGTAGCCAGGCGCATCATGCCCATGGGTATCGCTGTTCCCGAAGGATCGAACAGGTACCAACGATGGCCTAAGTACACCTCTACATACGCATGGAAATCAGGTGGACTGAGGTGAGGGCTGGAACCATAGTTGGTGCCTGTTACAAAGCGTGCTGGAAGGTTGACGGCGCGGCACAGTGCGATCATCAGGTGCGCAAAGTCGCGACATACGCCCACACGCTCGATCAGCGTGTCAAGGGCTGAAGTCGTGCCGACGGAGCTGTTGTGGCGATAGCTCACATGAGACTCTACCCAGTCGCAGATGGCCTGGGCCCTGACATGACCTTGCAGAAGGTGTCCAAACTGGCTGACAGCAAAGTTGTACAACCGGTCAGACTGACAGTAGCGACTGGGATAGATGTAGTGGAGCACGTCAAGCGGTAACTGCCGCACAGGCACTTCCGCTACTAATGCTGGGTCCGTGACATGGTGGCAAATATCTACCGTTGCTTGGTAGCTGACAAGCAAGTGCCCAGGCAGTGCCTCCAAGCGCAGACATCGCTCACCTAGGTTTTGGCTGCGATATTGTGTTTCCCAATATGCCTGGGTCTGGCTCACAGTCAAAAATTCGTGAGATACGGTTTGACCGGGAGTGTTGGCCGCATGGATGCAAAAAAAGAAGTCTGCTCCAGGCTCCAGGACTGTGTACTCTAGTTCGATTTTTAGTTGCAGTCTGATCATGGCCATCTTCAGCTTCCGTAGATTCAGGAAGATACCTGCTACGGATAAAAGCTCATCATCGCCACGCGTTCAGGTCAATGCTAATCAAGCGCGCAGCCTTTTATATGGAAAAATATTACTATTAAAATATGTGTTTTTTATTTCAAATGCAGTCTTTAACTCGATAAATTCATTCCTTTTTCTGCCATGATTGATATTCATGAAAATAGGATGCGGATTTTATAGTTACTTCACTTAGAACGACCACGATAGTCCAGGTCTTTTGCCGAATAATTTCCTCGAACTCGCCAATCCATTTGAATGGGTCCAGCATGCTCTGGTGGATAAATTATGCGCTCTTGTGCACGCTTGAGCTCCCACTCCTTTGGCGCCACGGTACGGTGAACAGTGCTTTCTTTGGCTTTACGCATGATATTTATTTAAGATTTCATGGAAAATAGCGTTGGCAACTATTTTTCAAAAAATTGAAACTCTGTAGATTGCGAGCGCTCTACAGAGCATAAGAGATGGCCTGTGATCGCTCACGTGCCATAGAGAAGATAACTTATTGACACGAGAGGTGCAGCTCCAAAACGAGGTAGGCATCTGCAAGGGATTCGTCAGGAATGTGTGACAACCGCAAGCTTCTTGACAGAAATTGCGGATACCGGCGACCAAGGGGCGGCAAGGTGTCATACGGTCGCTGTTGGGACGAAGAGCATACAGCGAGCAAAACCAGTATACACGGGCGAAGAGAACTGTGATGGGTGCGTCGCAATTCCATGAGATTTCATGTGTCGCCATCGACCTCGGGCGACATACCGAAGAGCGGGCTGGCCGTCTTGAACGACAGTGAGGGAGAGAGCATCGAAGTGACCCTGGCCAGGGAATTGCTCGCAGGCTGCGCCTGTTTCACCCCCCAACAGAAAGCCCCTGCCAGGCTCATCCTGAGCAGGGGATTTTTACGCAGCTTGATCGCACAATGCTGCCAAGGCGAAAGAGTGTCTCCTGCCGGCCAAAAGCAGACAGCCGCCGCAGGCTCCCAAGCGAAGGCTTCAGGCTGATAGCTGCCAGTCGCACATTCCGCATCGAACGACTGCTGTGATCATGGGCACTACCCCAAATCAGCGATCAGACCGCCCGCGCAACCTATCTACTTCTCTTAACGGTGGATATTGGGGGGATTACCCTGCACCAGCAGATCAAACACTATTCGCGCAAAGTTGGCTGCCTTGCTCGGATCGGCCAGCAACTGCATCATCTGGTTCTGATGGGCTTCGCTGCTGTCCATGATGGCGTCGTCTATCGCCTTGGAGAAGTCGCCCAGCAGGGCCTGCTCGGGCGAGTTGTTCTCGATCTGCTTCATCACCTTGGCGTTCTCGCCCACCTTGTCGCGAATGGTGTAGGCATAGTTCACCATGTCCTTGTCGGTGAGCTGGTCGGTCACAAACACCTCGTTCAGGCGGTGGATGATTTGCGACAGAAACTCCTCCTTTTTGTCCTGCGGCTTGGCCGTGCCCAGGCCTTCGCCGGGCACCAGCTTGTACTCTGCGCTGTTTTCTTTCAGCACCAGATCCTGCTGGCGTATTTTGGCCACCCGGTAGTGGCTCAGCACCACGTTGTCCAGGTCAATATCATCTTCTTCCAGCAAACTTTCGCGCAGCATGGGCCGCAGGTTGCGGGCATACAGGCTCAGCTTTTCCAGGTCGGTGTCGTCGTAATCCACGATCTGCGACATGAACTCGTAAAACCGCACAAAGGTGCCCAGGTCTTTCTTGAAGATTTCCAGCGCGTCCTTTTCCTTCTGGCATTCCTTCAGGCTTTTCTCGGCGTTGGCAATCAGCACAGCATCGCCCGTCTTCTGGGTGCGCTCAAACATCTCCTTGGCGGTCTTGAATGCCTCCACCGCCGACTTGTAGCGCAGCTGCCAGCGTTGCACCGCAGGCTTGCAGATATTGGCAATCGCCGCGTTGCTCTTGTTCTTCACATAAAACGCGGCGCAGAACTGCTCCACCTCCTGCCACGTAAAAATGCCACCCGCACGCAGCTTGTCTTGCAGCACAAAAATCAGGTTGGGGTCCGACACATCCAGCAGCTCCGCCGTCTGGTAGTAGGGCTGAAACGCCGCCAAAATTTCGTCTGGCTCGTTGAAAAAGTCCAGCACAAAAGTGCCCGACTCGGCCTTGTTGGGGTAGGTGCGGTTCAGGCGCGACAGCGTTTGCACGCACTCCACCCCGGCCAGCTTCTTGTCCACGTACATGGCGCACAGCTTGGGCTGGTCAAACCCGGTCTGAAATTTGTTGGCGACGATCATCACCTGATAGTCGTCCGAGTCAAAAGCCTTGCGCATGTCGCGGCCCTTGAGGTTCGGGTTCATATTCGTCTCGGTGAACTTCTCACCGGCCTGGCCCGCCGCAGCAGGGTCTTTGTCGGTGAACTCCACCTCGCCCGAAAACGCCACCATGGCGTGAATCTTCCGGTAGCCCGGTTTTTCACCCTGGTCCGCGATGTACTTGTCAAAACACTGCTTGTAGCGCACCGCCTCCTTGCGCGAGCTGGTCACCACCATGGCCTTGGCCTGCCCGCCCAGCAAGCCCATCACGTTGCTTTTGAAGTGCTCCACAATCACCATCACCTTCTGGGCAATGTTGTGGTCGTGCAGGCGCACCCATTGGTTCAGCTTCACCTTGGCGCGCTTGCTTTCCACCTCGACATCAGCGTCCTGCACCTTCAGGGCCAGCTTGTAGGCCACCTTGTAGTTGGTGTAGTTCTTCAGCACATCGAGGATGAAGCCCTCCTCAATCGCCTGGCGCATGCTGTACACATGGAACGCTGCGGGCTTGTTGGTGGCAGAAGGCACCTCGTCCGGGCGCGGCACACGGCCAAACAGCTCCAGCGTCTTGGCCTTGGGCGTGGCGGTAAAAGCAAAGTAGCTCAGATTGCCCGATGCGGGGCGCGACGCCACCGTGGCGGCAATGATGTCGTTGCTATCCAGTTCGGCAGCCTCATCTGCCGCTTCACCGGCTTCCTTCATCAGCACCTCTTTGAGCTGCCGCGCGGTGGAGCCGCTTTGTGACGAGTGCGCCTCGTCGGCAATGATGGCGTAGCAGCATTCCTTCAGGCTCACGCTGTTTTCAATCGCCTTCAACACAAACGGAAAGGTCTGGATGGTGACGATGATGATGGGCTGGGCTGCTTCCAAAGCCGCCGCCAGCTTCTCGGACTTGGAGCCATCGCCCTCCTTGTTGTTGATGCGCCCCACCACGCCATCGGTGTGCTCAAACTGGTAGATCGTGTCTTGCAACTGCGCATCAAGCACCGTGCGGTCGGTCACCACAATCACCGAGTCAAACTGCTTCTTGCCGTCAGCCTTGTACAGGGCCGAGAGCTGGTGCGCCACCCAGGCAATGGAGTTGGACTTGCCCGAGCCCGCGCTGTGCTGAATCAGGTACTTCTGCCCCGGCCCCTCGCTGCGCGCCGCCGCCAGCAGCTTGCCCACCACGTCCCACTGGTGGTAGCGCGGGAAGATCAGGCTTTCCTTCTTGTACTTGCGGCCTTCCCAGTCTTCTTTGTCCTCAATCTGCAGGTGCACAAAGCGGGCCAGGATGTTGAGCAGGTTGTGCGGCAGCAGCACCTCGTTCCACAGGTAATCCGTGGCGTAGCGGTGGATGTCGTCAGGCACATCGTTGCCGGCGCCGCCGTCTGCCGTGCCTTTGTTAAAGGGCAAAAAGTACGTTCCCTCTCCCTCCAACCGCGTGGCCATGTGCACCTCGTACTGGCTCACCGCAAAATGCACCAGCGCACCGCGCTTGAAGGTCAGCAGCGGCTCCGGCTTCTTGGCCACCGGGTCCACCGGCAGGCGTGTGGTTTTGTACTGCCGCACTGCCCGGTCCACCGCCTGCTTGAACTCACTCTTCAACTCTAGCGTGGCCACCGGCACGCCGTTGACAAACAGCACCAGGTCAATGCGCCATGCCTTGGCTTTGGCTCCCGTCTCAAGCAAATGCGCTTCAGACGCCCACGGGCTGTACACCAGCTCCGGCACCACGCGCAGCCGGTTTTTGGCGTAGCGGGCCAGCGTGTCGGGGTTCAGGTCGTGTTCGGGCTTGAACTGGCACAGCGACAGGCGCGCATTGCGGTCGCGCAGCTCGTGGCGCAGCACCCCCAGCGTGCCAAAGGTGCGGCTGTCTTTGTGCGTGGCATTCGGGTCAGCCTTGCCCAGTTGCGCGGCGATCAGTTGCAAAAACTTCTGTTCCGCATCCTTGGGGTGGTTGGTGCAAAACTTTTGCCACTGCGCGTCTTGCGTCTCTTGCACAAAGCCCAGCGCATCCTCGGGATAAAGGGCCAGTTCGCGGCTGTACTTTTCCGGTGAGCCTAGCAACCAGCCATTTGCCAGCAGCTGGCGAATGATGTCGTCTTGAAAGATGCGTTCGGTGGCTGGGTCACTCATGGTCGGGAGGGGTTGGGCTGTGTGGTTGAAGGCCGTCAGGCAGCGGCTTGCCAATCGCGCACGTCGATCTTGCCGGTGACGGCTGCGGATATTAGGGCGGTGCGGCGTTCTTTACTAAGTTGGATGGCAGCCTCAACTTTTGAGACTGACAAATCGAATTTTTCTTTTGCGACAAATACGTTTTCAACGATGGATTTTTGTTCGGAAATACTTGGAAAAACACCAACTAATTTTTTTACATCAGCCATACCAATCGTTTTTAGTGTTGCTCCAAAGGTATATCTTTCCAGCTCATCCTTCATCGCATAAAACACCAGCAATAAATATTCTGGAATCACTTTTTCCTCATCACAAATCCAGGCAATCACATGCTGAGAAACTGCCATTACACGTGTGGTGATAGCAGCCAGACCAATACTTGCATCCCTGGTAAATACAACGCATCGCGCTGGAAGCTTTCTAGCAGATGAGTTGGCGATTCCTTTATCATTGAGATAAAAAGCAGTATCAGTGATATAGTCAACGGCTTTTAGCTGAGTAGAATCATTTAATGAAACCCAAGGGATATTACAGTCGATCCAGTATTCCTCAATCTTCTTGTCAGGTGTGTGTCCACTTTCGAGTTGCGCAATGTTTTTAATGCGAGAAACTTTCCAATGCGCGGGCACTTCGCCTAGCCACTCCACGCCAGAATCTTTCATCGGAGCATTGGGGTTGAGACCTTTGGTGACGGCGTGGCTGATAACGGCTTGGCGCTTTTCCTTGAGCAACTCAATCAGCCGCTGCTGCTTCTCGATCAAAGCATCAATCTTCGCCGTTTCGTGGTCGAGGAAGGCTGCAATATTCTGAGCCTCTTCAAATTCTGGAGCGATCAGATTGGCATTGCATATCAACTCTTGATTGAGAATTCGAGCTCCATAGATATTTGTCGAAGCGTTCTCAATCAAATATTTTGGCAACACATAGTACAAATAAGACAATGGCAACTTTGATTCCTCTAGAAAGGAAGCAATTGCCTCATTGGTATACATGTCATTACCCGCAAAAGAGACCGCTCCGACAGATAGTTTGAAGCTGTAGAGCAAAGAGCCTTTTGGCGCTATTGTCATTGATGCCGTCTTTACAGCAACATCGGAAACGCGCTTAGCAGTCTCGAAAATTTCACGTCCCTTTAAGTCGGAAATATTTGCCCAAAGGTTATCTCCCTCAAAATTTTCATCATCTTTTGTAGGAGGTGTCCACCCCACCTGGAAGGAGGTCAGATGCTTAACCTTGCTCACGACCCAATGATTTGGTATGTTTCCCAACCAAGGAATTCCCGAATCCTTGTACTCTGGATAAGCCTGATACCGACTCACGAATGCACCTCACGCAGCAGAGCCATGATCTCGGCGCTCACGGCGTCCAAGTCGGCGTCAATCTCTTCCAATGGCCGTGGCGGCTGGTACTGGTAGAAGTGGCGGTTAAACGCAATTTCGTAGCCAACGATGCCAATCTCGCCATCCTTGGCGTCACGCTTGCTGGCGTCTATCCACGCATCGGGCACATGGGGCTGCACTTCGGCGATGAAGTAGGCCTCCACGCTGGCGCTCACCGTGCGGCTGGGGTCCAGGGCCACATTTTCAAAGTCGCGCAGTTCGCCATCAGCCTGGTATTCAATGACTTCCTGGTTCACGGCAAACAGGCCATACAGTGGGTTGGCCTTGCCTTTGTGCACCTTCTTGACCACTTTTTCGGCGGCGGGGTTCTTCCAGCTCACGGCATCGGCGATCTGCTTTTTCTCTTTGGCGTCCAGCGTGATGCCGGCCCGCTTGCTCGCGGCCTTGATGGCTTCGTCATAGGCATTGAAGTCGTCGTGCTGGGCGCTGCCGATTTCACTTTGCAGGGCGCGGGCTTTGAGCAGCACGGCCTTTTGATCCAGCCAGGTGGTGGCGTCGAGCAGGTCTTTGATCTGCTTTTCCTTGAGGTCGGCAAAGTGGCGCTTGAGGTGGGCGCGTATTTCTTCGGTGTAGTCGTCCAGCTGGCCGTAGAGGTCGCAATCGACATCGTCTTGCCAGTAGAGCTGGCCGTACTCGGCGTAGACCCACTGCATGGCCGCATTCAGCGCGCCAGACGCAAAGCGCAGGCTGGAAATGCGTTCATCGCTGAACTGCCACGACAGGCGCAGGGGCCGCTCGATGGTGATGCGGCGGTAGCCAAACTCATGCGCGGCAAAAATTTTGCTGGCAAAGGTTTTGACGGCTTCGGGCTTGGGATTGGCGGCTTGGCGGCCCCGGTTGCTTTTGGCTTCCGCCGGCTTGTTGAGCGCCTGCGCTTCCACCACCTCAAAGTTGCCAAAGCAGCGGGTGATGGTGGCAATGTCGGTCTCGTCCATCACATTGCGCTTGCTGCCCAGCGATTTGCGCATCTTGCCGCAGAGGTTGGTGCCATTGATGAGCTGCACCTTGCCTTTGCGCTCAGCAGGCTTTTTGTTCGACAGCACCCACACATAGGTAGCAATGCCGGTGTTGTAGAACATGTCGGTGGGCAGGGCGACGATGGCTTCGAGCAGGTCGCTTTCCAGAATATGGCGGCGGATTTCCGATTCGCCCGAGCCTGCGCCACCAGTGAACAGCGGCGAGCCATTGAGGATGATGCCGATGCGTGAGCCGCCGTCCTTCACATCGCGCAGCTTGCTGATGAGATGCAGCAAAAACAGCAGCGAGCCATCCGACACACGCGGCAGGCCGGGGCCAAAGCGGCCGTCAAAGCCTTTGAGGGTGTGTTCGTCGGTAATGTCGCCCTCGATCTTTTTCCAGTCCACGCCAAAGGGTGGGTTGGAGAGCATGTAGTCAAACTTGCTGGCGTAGAGGTGGTCGTTGGACAGCGTGTTGCCGAGCTTGATGTTGCTCACATCCTGCCCCTTGATAAGCATGTCGGCCTTGCAAATGGCGTAGCTCTCGGGGTTCAGCTCCTGGCCAAAGGCGCGCATCACGGCCTGGGGGTTCAGCTCGTGCACATATTCCATGCCCGCCGAGAGAAAGCCGCCCGTGCCCGCTGTGGGGTCGTAAATGGTGCGGATGATGCCGGGCTTGGTGAGGGCTTCATCGTCTTCCATGAATACCAGCGAGGTGGTGAGGCGCACGATGTCACGCGGGGTGAAGTGTTCGCCTGCCGTCTCGTTGGAGCTTTCGGCAAATTTGCGGATCAGCTCTTCAAACACCAGACCCATGTCGTGGTTGGAAACGACCTTGGGGTGCAGGTCCATGGTGCGGACTTTTTGCACGACCTTGTAGAGAAGGTTGGCATCGCCCAGCAAACCAATGAATTCAGCGAACTTGAAGTGGTCAAAAATCTCGCGGGCGTTTTTGGAGAAGCACTGGATGTAGCGCTCCAGATTGGCCTTGATGCCCGACTCGCCCAGGGTGCTGAGGTCCATGGGCGAGGTGTTGAAGAAGCTCAGGCCACCGGCGGCGCGCAGGATCAGCTTTTCTTTGGCCTCTTCGGCAATGGCCATTTTCTCGACCTTGGCGCTTTCAGCCAGCACAGCGGGCTTGCTGCCCTCCAGCACACACTCCAGGCGGCGCAGCAGCGCAAAGGGCAGGATGACGCGGCCATATTGGCTCTGCTTGAAGTCGCCGCGCAGCAGGTCGGCCAGCGCCCACAGGTCGGCGGCGAGGTTGTTGGTTTCTTGTGTCATGTGTTACGAGCGAGGGCTTGGGGTTTCAACCCTACGAGGGCGAGTATTGCACGGGCTAAGGAACCTCTGCACGAAGCAATTGCCAGTGTGCTACGCCTGCCAGTTCCCTTGCCAGTACGAGCAACAGCACACAGCAGCCCATTGAATTTCAAATCCGCCTTATCGGAGTGCCCGAAAAAACCTGACCACGACACCCCGTGCCGTCCCATCCCTCAACCGACCCCAATCAACCACTCCCCTCACCCACTACAGCCCCCCAATACTCAGCCTCATTCCACCTCAAGGGCGCAGGGCCCGCAGGCGTGCCAGTTCCTGCCCCAGCCATTCGGCGGAGGGGCGCTCCTGGCCTGCGCAGCGCACCTTGTAGGGTTTGCCGCTCATGCTGCTGCCGGTGGCGGCACGGGTGATGAAGTCCTCGGCGCTGTTCAGCAGGCCCTTGTTTTCCAGGTATTCCCGCTTTTTCTGCAGATGCTGGCGCGCATCGGCGGAGGAGTATTCGCTGCCATTGCGGATGAACAGGCAGCCGCTGCCTTGCACAAAGTCCAGCAGGGCGCTGACTTCCTGGCGGCTGCGCGCGTTTGTCTGTGCCTGGCCCGGTGCGGCGGGCAGCAGCGCTGTGGCGCCAATGGCCAAAAGGGTAAGAATGCAGGCGCGCATCGTTTCACTGCTCCGTGGAGCCTGGGGGGAGAGACTGTCTTTGTACCAGACGGCGCATACAGCCCTGCCCTGCCCCTGCCTCTACTTCACCACCAGTTCGCGCCAGCTCAGGCGCTTGCCCATGGGACGGGGTGCGGCATAAGGAATGCGCACATCCAGCGGATCGCGGCTGGCGCCGCTGGTCGAGATGTGGTCCGTGACCTTGCCATCGCTTCCGCCGGACAGGTCGTGGCCCGAGATCAGCGAGTCCTCTACGCCCTGGGATGCCTTGCCGCCACTGCCATCGGGGCTGGCGCCTACGGCGGCCCCTGTGTTCCAGTCCAGGTAGTTGATCCAGCCATAGCCGCCCACTTCACAGGGTTCGTTGGACGGCACGTTGCTGGCAAATACCAGGGTTGAGTGGGCAAGGCGCATGTTCGCGTTCACCCGCTCGCCGCTGTCGGGCAGGTCCACATACCAGCCGGGGGCGAGGTTTTTGCAGTCGGTGGCAGAGCCTGTGCAGCGCAATGTTCTCTCGCCTGTGCCGCCCTGGCTTTGCAGGCGGCCTTGCAGTTGCATCTGCTTGAGGGCGGAGCGCAGCGACAGGTAGGGAGCCGCCGCCTCGGGGTCGTCAAAGCCATAGACTGTCTGCATCTGGGTGTCGCCAAGATCGCTCAGGCCGTACAGTCGGCCCGTGCCCACCAGCAGGCGTGGCGTGCGGGGGTTGCCGCTGGAGGGCACCAGCTCCACGCGCGTGGTCACCGGCTGGGGCTTGGACTGGTCGTCCGCCAGCGTGGCAAGGCGCACGGGCGAGCCCAGACGGGCGCCCGCTGCCGAAGACACGACAGGAATGCGCCAGACCTGCCCCTGCAGGTCGCCGCCATAGAGCCGCTCGGTGGAGTTGTCCACACTGGGGTTGCTCACCCAGTTGTTGATCTCGCGCAGCCCTCTGCCCGGCACCACCACCGTCTGCAGCAGTTCGCCGCTGCCAGCGTTGAGCATGAACACCTTGCTGCTGCCCGAATCCTGCCCGATGGCATAGCCCGAGGTCAGCAGCACCACCCAGGTGCCGCCGACCTTGGTGATCAGCGGACGGCCAAAGCTGTAGCCGCCGGTCTCGAACTCCCACAGCCCCCGGGGGTTGAGCGGGTCGGTGACATCCAGCGCATAGTAGCCGTTGCCGCCCTTGTTGAGCCCGCCCACGAGAATGCTTCTCCAGCGGGTGCCATCGTGGATATCGCCAGCCACGGGCGTGCCATCGACAAAGTAGCGGTGCCGGTCCTCATAGTCCGCGCTGGCCAGCGCCGGCAGGCCAGCCATGACGGCCGTCGGCACAAAGGCCCAGGCCTCCCTGGCGGCCTCCGCCTTGCGCGTATCGGGCTCGGCATGGAAGGCATGCAGCATGCCGTCGTTGGCCCCCACATACACCATGGGCTTGCGTGCGCGCTGGGCCAGACGGAATGCGGCATAGCCGGCATCCTGGTAGCGCCGCTGCGGCGGGCCCACATAGGTGGGCTGCGAGCCCACGATATCGCCCAGAACGCTGGCGCGCGTGCGGTACAGCCGCCGGTCGTCGCCGCTGGCAAAGCCCTCGTGCGTGCGATCTCCCCGGATGAACTGCACCAGATTGGCGCCGCTGGCAGCGGCCGCCTTCTGGCTGTCGCTCATCTGCCCGAACTGGCTCAGCAGCGCGCCCACGCGGTCCTGGCTGCCAGCGATCAGGGCCTTGTGCGCCGCACTCAGCTGATTCCACTGGAACACCGAAGTGCTCAACAGCGCGCCCCTGGCGCCCATGGCATAAATGCTGCGGTCGGCATGGGCCCTGGCATCGAGCCTGGCGCGTGCGGACCAGCCGTCCAGGCGGGTGCGCCGCCCTGTGGCGGCATCGATGGCAAAGGCTTCGACATCGCCGGACCAGTCGCCCGTCTTGTAGGTGGCGCCATAGGCATGCGGGCTGCCGTTGTCCGTCACCGGCGCGGCCACGGCCACGCCGGAGCCCGATCCCACCGCTGCCCGGATGCTGACGAACAACTGCTGCAAGGCCGCCTCGACGGCCTGGGGATCATCGGCACTGAAATACAGACCCCGCCCATTGACTGCGGCATGCCAGAAGTCGTCAATGGATTCGCGCTGATCGAACAGATGGCTGGCCTGCGCATTCCTGGGCGGCCAGACCGGCCAGGTTTTCGTGCCCTTGCGGATCTCGGCAAAATCACCGCTGGCACTGGTCTTGTAGTCCTTGCGGAACTCGCGCACGCCCGAGACGCCCATGCCGATCACATGGGTGGCCATGTGCTGCCAGGTGGCTTTGTCATCCTCGGCGCCAGTGCCCACGGGCTTGACCCTGTCGGGCATGTCAGGGCGTAGGTCGGTGGCGTAGTAATACTGGGCCACATCGGCCAGCGCGTTCGGGCTGCCGCCCGTGGCCGGGTCCATTTCGTCCACATGGCATGGCAGCTGCGCGCAGGCCGGGGATGTCTGGTGGGTGGCGGGCAGCTTCTCGCGCCCACGGCCATCGGTCGGGCTATCGCGCTGGGGCAAGGCGGGCCTCTCATGCGCCGCATAGCAGACAGGCGGGTTTTCCAGGTCGCCGGACACTGTACCGCTGCGGCGCTCGCGCTCGCTCCCTGGCTGCGTACCCTGCAGGCTGTATTTGATGGAAGTCCAGCGGGAGACATAGCGGATCTTCCAGCGCTCGATGGGCGTGCAGGTCGCACCGGTGGCCTGCAGCTCTGCCGCAGACGGGCATTGCTGAACCGTCTGCGGCGGCTTGCTGGTCCAGTCGCAGGTGACCACGCCCCGGACGCTGGCGTCATAGCCAGGCTGGCAGATATCGCCGGGGCGCAGCACGCTGCGCTCGATCACCTCTTGTTGGCACAGGGTCTCCACGCCCTGGGCATTGGTGCCGGGCTGGCAGGCATCGAAGTCGGCCTTCGACTCCAGGTACACGGGATCGTCAAATCTGGTGCAGCGGGTTTTGACCCAGTCATTGTCCGGCCCGGCATCGGCCTGGTTGCACGTGCCAAAGGCCATGTCCTGGGATTTTGTGACGGCCTCGCAATGCACCGTGGTCTTGTTGCCGACCACCTCGCCCTGCGTGCAGGCCTGCACCTTGCGGATGGGGTCGCGCGCCATCGCCCGGCACTCGGTCGCGGTCCAGCCATTGGCCTCGGTGGCTTCGCTGGCCGTGCATGCAGGCACCTCCTGCTCGGGCAGGTGCAGCGGCGGCTCCCATTGGGTATGGCAGGAATAGCGCATGCACTGGTTTCCAGGCGTTGCCTCCTGATAAGGCCGGCAGCTTTGCGTGGGCCTGGGGCCATAGCCCGGCACCGAAGCCGCCCCCTGGGGCCGCTGGCAACTGAACGCAGGCCGTGCCGTAACCGTTTCGCAAGTGGTCACCGTCCAGCCGTTGCTCTGGCTGGGTGGCGGCGCGCTGGCCAAGGCTGTCTGGCATGCGTCTGCCGACATCGGGGTGACAGAAAGCACCCGGTCCTCCTTCGGATCTACACAGCGGGTGTTCACCAGGCTCTGGCAGGAGATGGCCGGATTGCGGGGCTCTGGCGACCCGCTGTCATAGGTCTCGCACCGGTAGATTCTGTATCCATTGCTCTGATTGTTCGTGCCTTGCTGTGAGGTCGCCAGCCACCGGCAATCACTGACAGACGTGATCCACGTGGTATTTTCATCCACTACCCCGTCGCAGCGCTCCTGCCTTTGGGTTTGCTGATTGACCACCCAATCAGCACCGGGAACACAGGAGTCCTTGGGCACATACAGATCCTGGGTCACCTCAACACATTGCGTGTGCGTGCGGGTTGCAGCGTCGTAGCCGGGTGTACAGGCCAGTGCAGACGTGCTGCCCATATTTCTTTGCCCGCAACGGGTTCGCACATAGGCATTGCTCTGGGTGGGTTCAGAGGGCGTGCAGACCTCGACATCGGTTTCCTCCTTGCGTTCCCGACAGGGCCCGAAAGACACGTTGCCCGCCTGTGCATTGCAGGAAGGCACCGGCCCATCATGCACCGTACTCGTGCCGGAGCACGCCACATTGCCCAGCTGGGGTACAAACTTGCCGTGGTTGGCGGCGCAGTCCCGGTAGTCATTGCGTGTGCTCACCGTCTGGTGGCAGCTGACCTGATAGTCATCGGCATCCCTGCCGCTCTGGCAGGTGCTGGCATCCACCACCGCAGGCGCCTGGGTCAGCAGCTTGCAGTCGGACTGCGCCACATCGCAGAAATCCACCACCTGGGCCGTATTGTTTTCGCCGCTGACGCGCACGTACTTGTGCGCGCGCTTTTCCACGCGGGTGATGGTGACCGTGGGCCATGTCTCATAGCGCTGCTCTTGCCAGCTTCTGGTCTGTACAACAGCAAGCCGCCGCACGCTGAAATTCTTTGTCAGCAGGCGTGTCCGGAACACGCGCACCCGCCCCATCAGCGGCACTTGCAGATACTGCTTGTGCACCAGTTGCGTGTACTGCGGATGAGCATCTTCGTGCTCCACCAGGGTCAGGCTTTCCATGTGGCGCCGCTTGCGCTGCTTGAACCCCTGGTAGGCCGCTTCCCGGTAAGACTGTTCCTGCACGTCTTTTTTGGGGATTTTGCGGTACTGGGTCACGGTCTTGGTGCCGCTGGCCTTTTCCGTCAGCGTGAAACCCTGGTCGGTGCAAGGCGCGTACTCATAGGTGTTGGTGGCGTCATGGACCCAGCGGATGCCGCTTTGCGCCCCGTCGAAAATGGGGCGCGGCGTCAGCCCTTCGGGGCCGGTCACAGGGTGGTCAGGCGGGCCATCCTGCTGCCCCACCAGGGTGGTGCCGTCGAGCCCCACCGGCCCGGCGGTCTCGTCGGCGGTGTTCCAGTAGCCGTCCGTGGTGGCAATGGCGTAGTTGCGCTGGCAGTAGCGCTGTATGGGCTGCGCGCCGCCGGGCAGCGGCATGCTGTCGTTGATGCCATCGGTCTTGCCCGCATAGTGGCGGCCCACGCGGGCCAGTGCCTCGCGCATGGGCGAGGCGCCACCCGTCTTGCGGGCCTGCACGGCAGAGAACCATTTTCCCTTTTGCGTGTCATCAAAGTCCGCCAGAGGCAGATAGCCGCTGTGGGCCTGCCCGGCCTGGGGCTTGGCCACTGTGACAAAGCCCACGCGGAAATTGTCGTCCAGCGTATGGAAAGCCCGGCTCACGGACGACTTGGCCATGTTCAGCCGGCTGCGGTAATAGCTGTACCAGATGGCAAAGTTCTGCTGCTGGGCTTCGGGGATGCGACGCCGGGTCCAGTAGCCCCCAATGCGACCCGACTGGAGATAGTAGGACAGGTCGTAAGGCGAGGAGCCATCATCCTTGTCGAGCTGGGGATTGAATTGCACATACCACCAATGCGGCCTGCTGCAAACACCCCAATGCCCAGGTTGCTCGAATCTGGCAGATTCATAGCCAGCAGCCGTCTGCCACTCAAAGTAATAAGCCGCCTGCTTCCTGTCCTCCACCTGGTAGCCCAGGCGCCGTGTGTTGCGGTCATAGGCCTGGAATTCGGTAGCCAGGTTCACCTTCCGGGAGCCTGGGTCATAGCCATCGTAGGGGGCTGCGCCAAAGGGCGGCAAAGGCAGGGAGCGCCCATCCGGCCCCAGGGGCAACTGGTAGCGGGTGGCCGGGTTGTAGTACAGCGGATTGCACAGCGCGCTCTTGTAGCCCATGGGGAAATACGTGGTGCTGTCCAATTCCCAGTCATCGGGCATGTGGGTGCGCAGCATCGAGTCCGAGGTGTCCATCAGCAGCATGACATTGGGCTTGGCCTGCCCGCCTGCGGTGGCAATGGGCACATCGGCAATGTCCAGGGATTGCGCCAGCGCCAGCATGCCGGCGCCACCAGCCAGCGCCACGGCCAGCACGGCTGCGGCCAGACGGGGCATGTTGCGGCGGGGCATATTGCGGCGGCGGCCGCACCGGCCCCTGAAAACGGGAACATGGCTGGGGGGCATGGAAACTCTCCTGTCTGCGGGCAGCGGCGCCGTCAATACACATTCATCTGCACATAGCTGACCGTGCCGCGCGGCCCGTCGGCACGCGCGGTGATGCGGTACATGGGCCGTGCGCGGCAGTGCGATACGCTGCCGGTCATGTCCGACGACCCAGGGCAGTCCTGGGCCTGCGGCTGCTGGCATTGCTGGCCGGCTGCATCCACTGCGCCGCTGTGGCTGCACAGCCGGTGAATGACGTAGCGCACCCGGTTGCCCAGGCCATCGTCGCTGGTGGCCTGCACGGAGCCTGCGTCCCAGTCAAAGTCCGGGGCGGATTGCCGCGCATCGGCGCTGGCGTAGTAGCCATGGGCGGTGTTGTCGCTGTCCATGGCATCGGCTGCCGAGGTGTACAGGCTGTCCAGCCGGGCCAGCCCCTGCTCCAGGCCCAGGTCGGCGCCCGAAGTGGCGCTGCGCTGCAGCGACAGACTGCCAGCAATGCCAGCGCCCGTGCTGGCGCTGCGCAGCAGGGCCAGACCGCCCAGGGCCATGGCCAGCAGCATGACCAGCACCACCCACAGGATCACGCCCGCCTGTGCCTGTGCCTGTGCCTGCGCCGGTGCCGATGGCCGCAGGCGTGTGCGGTACGCCCTGTGCACCCTGTGCGCACTCATGCCGCCTGCCCCCAGATCACGTTGCGCAGCGAGATCACGCTTTCATAGACACGGTAGCGGTAGTGCTTCCAGTCGCTGCCCGCCGTGCCCATGCCGAACTCTTTGCTGCCATGGGCCCAGCGGGGCTTGGCGCTGGTCACCTCGGCCTTGTCGTAGTGCGAGCTGCGCAGCAGCACGGCAATGCGCACGGCCAGCACGCGCTCCCATTGGACGCCGGAGGCTGGCAGCGCCGCCATCCATTCGGTGCTGCCATCGATCATGCCGTTGGCATCGGCGTCGTAGCCGTATTCGGCTTTGAACTGGATGATGTCCTGGGCCACCTCGACCTGCTGGCCGCTGGCCTCGGTCAGGTGGTTGTAGCGGGTCAGGCTGCGGTTGCCGTTGACGCCCCAGACATGCAGCACAGGCTCCGGCCCCAGGTTGTAGAGCATGCCTTCGCCCAGGTTGGTGTCGCTTTTGTCCAGCAGGCTGGTGCTGTTGCCGCCGTTGCGCAGGGCCTGGACATCCTGGCCGCTGTAGAAATTGCGGTAGCTCACGGCCTCGCGCTTGACCAGCCGCGTGCCCAGGCGCTCGGTGCCCGATCCCGCCGTGGCCTCCATCAGCAGGCAGCGGTCGGAAAAGCTGTCGCTGGTGCCAACCAGCACATCGCCCGCGTGGATGCCCGCATGGGTCTGTTCCAGCGTGAAGGTGCCCGCGCCACTGCGCAGGTAGCGCACGCCGGTGACCATGGTGCTGGAGCTGCCCGACAGCACCCAGACCGTGTCCGACTCGTCACCGGAGCCCTGCTGGATGAGCACCGGCAACAGCCGGAATTCGAAGCTGGCCGGGGTTCTTTGGCCATGGTAGGCGTGGACCGTGCAGCCCAGGTGGGTCTTGCCGATGCCGCCAAAGCCCAGCGCCGCCGAGCGGATGTCGCGCCCGATGGAAAACAGCGCCATGGCGCCGGTGGCTTGCGCCGTGCTGAGGGACATGGCCGTGCGCTGGCGGCCTTCGGAGACAGCGTACAACTGGTACAGGGCCAGCAGGCTGACCAGCCCGACGGTCAGTCCGATCATGATTTCGATCAGGGAAAAGCCCTGCTCAGTACGCATTCGCATGGGGTTCAGACCTCCTGGCATCAGTTCACAAAGGCATGGCGCTGGTAATTGCGCGGGGCCTGGTCGTGCGGCCCTTTCCAGCACAGCGTGACGGTGATGCGGTTGCCCGCAGTGGTGTCAACGACCACCTGCTGCATGGCATCCGTGGCGCCGGGCAGACCCCAGACATTGGCCACCCCGCCGCGCGCCGCCTTGAGCACTTCGGCCAGGGCATTGCTTTGTGTGGCCGTGCCGGAGAATTCGCACAAGGTGCCATCGGCCTGATGGCTGTAGCCTTGCAGCGATGCCTGCAGGGCCTCAGGCGAGCTGCGGTCCACACCCAGCGCCACGGTCTGCACGATCTGCGAGGCGAACATGCCCGCCTCGGCGCGGTGCTGGGCGTGGCCGGACAGGCTTGCCGCCTTCACGGTCAGGCTGGCCATGCCCAGAATGCCCACCATGGCGATCAGCATGGCCACCAGGGATTCAAACAGCACCACGCCGCCCTGCGGGCGGGAGGCACGCGCCATCGGAAAAGCAGGTTTCAGCATTTGCGGTTGTCGCCTTCGGTCGTGATGGAGGGATCGCACAGGCGAATCTGCCCGCCGCGCGACACGACAACGCGCAGGCAGCGCTGCGCACCGGATTGGGCAAGGCAGGTGCCCTGGGCGGGGGCAGAAAAATCCACGGCGTAGTCCCCGCTGTAGCGGCTGGCGCCCAGGCTGTCGAACCCCAGGCTGGCAGCGCTGGCGCTGACCGACAGGGCATGGGCCTGCCCCTCGGCGGCGGGCCGGCTGCGGACCACGGCACCGCCCGCCAGCACGGCCCAGCCACGGCCGCTGGCGCTCTCCTGCAAAGGCGCTGTGTCAGGCTCGTCCGTGAGCACAATGTGCACTGGGGCATTGCGGCGCATGGCTTCGGCCCGGGCCGATTGCGCGCCGCTGTAGTAGGCCTGCGCCGCCGCGCGGATGCGGGCATCGGCCAGATAGATGCTGGACGAGGGCAGCATCAGCAAAAGCAGCATCGCCATGAGGGCCATGCCCACCAGCAGCTCGACCAGCGTGAACCCGCGCACATGCCAGATGGCAGCCATCAGCAGCTCCCGTCCTTGCGGGTGGACCAGCAGTTGCCCGAGGGGGCTGTCCACCCCGAGGGAACGGAAGGCGTGGTACGCCGGCCGTTGGCATCGATCTGGAACCTGAAGCCGGCCATGCCGCCCTTGCCCGTGGCGGTGACCTCGGCCTGCGTTGCCGTCAGGGTCGGGCAGGCGTACTCGAAGTAAGGCGTATCTGCAGGCTTGGGAGCCACGGTATCGGCACTGCACGCCCCCACATAGCTGCGCGTGTCCTGGAAATACTGCTCCAGCTTGCCTCCCATGTCGGCCAGCGCCGTGACGGCCTCGACAATGCGTGCACGCTGGACGTAATCGCTGTAGCCCGGCAGTGCGATGGCCGCCAGAATCGCCAGCATGGCGACCACAATCATGACTTCGATCAAGGTGAAGCCATAGGCCATTCGGCCAGAGTCCGTCCGAAAATTGATTGCCGCCACGCGCGCGCACCTCCCCCTCAGTGGAATCAAGGTTTTTGCTGGAAACAGCAGGCCGCCGGAAAAAAATGGCCCCGGACATATGGTTGCATGCTCATGAATATCTTCAAATACTAAGCAAAAAAATAATAATTTCAAGCCGAAATCAAAAAATCAGATTTCTCTTAGTATTTTGAGGAAATAAATAAGACTAGTCTTAATGCCAAAGTCGCATCGGCACCAATACTGGAGGTGTACGGGAATTTTCTGACGAAGGGGTGGACAGATATTCCAACCTGTTTTCGGGCTTGCCGCGCATTGCAGCCGCCCCGGCAGGCGCACTGGCGCGCAGCCTGCGACGCAGGGTTTGCGGCTTCTTCATGCAAACCATGAGGTTTTCAGCAGACACTGATTTGACATGCATCAAATCAAAATTCAGCAACAAGATATGCAGAGATTTACATTTATTGAAGGCATGGATGTATTGACTGCCAGTCAGTACATCCATGCCAAATGGCTCTGCGCGCTGATGGGGCGCTCACACGCCCAGGTACTGCTCCCACAGCGTGCGGTCTGCGTCCAGCGCGGCAGAGTCGCCGCTCCAGACGGCTTTGCCGCGCTCCAGGATGATGTGGCGGTCGGCCAGGCCCAGCAGCCGTTCCACGTATTTGTCGATGACCAAAATGGTCTGGCCGGCCGCGCGCAGTTGCGCCAGGCAGGCCCAGATTTCCTCGCGGATGCGGGGTGCCAGGCCTTCGGTGGCTTCGTCCAGGATGAGCAGGCGCGGGTTGGTGACCAGGGCGCGGCCGATGGCCAGCATTTGCTGCTCGCCGCCCGACAGCTGGTTGCCCATGTTGCCCGCGCGCTCGCCCAGGCGCGGGAACAGGGTGAATACGCGCTCGGGTGTCCAGGGCGTTTCGATGGCGGGATTGCGCCGCGCCACAAACGCTGTCAGGTGCTCGCGCACCGTGAGGTTGGGAAAGCACTGGCGCCCTTCGGGCACGATAGCCATGCCTGCGCGGGCGATGCGGTCCGGCTCCCAGCCCGCGATGTCCTGCCCGGCAAAGCGCATGCTGCCACCGCGCAGCGGCAGCTGGCCGAACAGCGTGCGCAGCAAGGTGGTCTTGCCCATGCCGTTGCGCCCCAGCAGGGTGACGACCTGGCCGGCCTCGATGCGCAAATCCACGCCGAACAGCACCTGGCTGGGTCCGTAGCCGCTTTGCACGGCCTGCAGCTCTAGCATCATGCGCCCTCCTTTTCTTGGTCACCCGCTTCTTCGTCGCCCAGATAGGCCTGCCGCACATCGGCATTGGCACGGATTTCATCGGGCGTGCCGGTGGCGATGATGCGGCCATAGACCAGGACCGAGATGCGGTCGGCCAGACGGAATACGGCCTGCATGTCGTGCTCGACCAGCAGCATGGCGGCGCGCCCGCGCAGCGACTCGATCAGTTCGGTCAGGCGCAGCGTTTCATCAGGCCCCATGCCGGCCATGGGCTCGTCCAGCAGCAGCACGCCGGGGCGCGCGGCCAGGGCCAGCGCAAATTCCAGTTTGCGCTGCTCGCCATGCGGCAGTGTGCCTGCGGGCCGCTGCAGCAGGCTGGCGTCGATGGCGCACTCGCGCGCCAGTTCGCGCGCCTGCTCGTACAGCGCGGTTTCAGCCGCGCGCGGCCGCCAGAAGCGAAAGCTGCTGCCCGCATGCGCCTGCACGGCCAGCACCAGGTTGTCCAGCACGCTGGACTGCTTGAAGATATTGGTGATCTGAAAGGAGCGCGACAGCCCTGCCGCCACGCGCTGGTGGGCGTTGAGCGCCGTCACGTCGCGCCCGGCCAGGGCCAGCGTGCCCGCGTCAGCCGCCAGCGTGCCTGACAGCAGGTGGATCAGCGTGGATTTGCCTGCGCCGTTGGGGCCGATCAGCGCATGGATTTCGCCGGGCGCCAGCGACAGCGAGACATGGTCGGTCGCCAGCAGGGCGCCGAAGCGCCGCACCAGGCCCCGGGCCTCCAGGGCGGGCATGGAAGAGGCCGCGCCATGACGGGTGGTGTTCATGCCTGCCCCTTTCGCGCGGGCCACAGGCCCATGAGTCCGCGCGGCGCGCCGAACACCACGCACAGCAGCAGCAGGCCCAGCGGCAGGTGCCAGTATTCGGTCCACATGCGCAGCACTTCTTCCAGCACCAGCATCACCACTGCGCCTGCCACGCCGCCCCAGCGCAGGCCGATGCCGCCCACCAGCACCATGATCAGCAGGTTGGCCGACTGGGTCCAGTGCATGAGGCTGGGCGAGATGAACAGGTTGTGGTTGGCCAGCAGCGCGCCTGCCAGTCCGGCCACGGCCCCGCTGAGCACGAAGGCCACGAGCTTGAGGCGGTAGGCCGGGTAGCCCAGGGATTCCATGCGCGACTCGTTTTCGCGCACGCCTTGCAGCGCCTTGCCGAAGCGCGAGTCCACCAGCCGCCCGAACAGGGCCATCAGCGCGGCGAACAGCGCCAGCACCACGTAGTAGAAGGTTGCGTCATGGCCCAGGTCCAGCCCCGGCAGCACGGAGTGGCCGGGCAGGTTCAGTCCGTCCTCGCCGCCGTACTGGCGCAGCGAAATGAAGATGTAGAACAGCATCTGTGCAAACGCCAGCGTGATCATGATGAAGTACACGCCGCGCGTGCGCAGCGAAATGGCTCCGGTGATGGCGGCCAGCAGCCCGGCCAGCAGCGCGGCGGCGGGCCAGGCCACCAGGGCCGAGGTCATGCCGTGCATGGACAGAATGCCGACGGCGTAGGCTCCCGCGCCGAGGAAGGCTGCATGGCCAAGAGCCACCATGCCGCCATAGCCCAGGATCAGGTTCAGGCTGGTGGCGGCCAGCGCGTAGATCAGCACGCGGCGCACGAAGGAGATATAGAAATCCAGGCCCAGCGCGGGCGCCACCAGCGGGAATACCGCCAGGGCCAGCAGCGCGAGCGCGGTCCAGAGGAAGCTGCGTTGCCCCATGGTTCAGCCCCGTGCAGGAAAAAGGCCCGAGGGCCGGTAAACAAGGATGGCAGCCATCAGCACATAGATGGAGATCGCGGCCAGCGTGGGCCCCACGCTGGAGGCCACCGCCGGGGAGAACACCTGGCGCAGCAGCATGGGCAGGAAGGCCCGCCCTGCCGTGTCCACCATGCCCACCAGCAGCGCGCCGACCAGGGCTCCGCGTATGGAGCCGATGCCGCCGATGACGATGCACACCAGCACCAGGATGAGGATGTCTTCGCCCATGCCGACCTGCACCGAGGTGATGGGCCCCAGCAGCGCGCCCGCCACAGCCGCCAGCATGGCGCCCAGCGCAAACACGCCCAGAAACAGCAGCGGCACGCGCACGCCCATGAGGGTGGCCATCTGGCGGTTGGAGGCGCCGGCACGCACCAGCACGCCGGCACGCGTGCGTGTCACGAACAGGTACAGGCCCAGCGCGGCGGCCAGCCCGAAGACGATGATCATCAGGCGGTAGGCCGGGTACATGAGGTCGGGCAGCAGCTGCACAGGCCCCGACAGCGCCGCCGGCATGTTGAGCATCACGGGCGCCGGGCCCCAGACCATCTTGACCAGGTCATTGGCAATCAGGATGACCGCATAGCTGCCCAGCACCTGGGCCAGGTGGTCGCGCACGGCCAGCCGCCGTATCAGCACCAGCTCCAGCACCAGGCCTGCAGCGCCCGTGGCCACGGCAGCCACCAGCACGGCCGCCGTGAAGGAGCCGGTGCGCTGCATGGTTTCGGCCGCCACGTAGGCCCCGGCCATGTACAGCGAGCCATGGGCCAGGTTCATGATGTCCATGATGCCGAACACCAGTGTCAGCCCGGCAGCGATCAGAAACAGCATCAGCCCGAACTGCAGGCCGTTGAGCAATTGCTCTATGAGCAGTGTCCACGTCATCCACACGCCTCCCTGCCGCAGGCGCGGGGACCCGCGCGCGGCCACAACAAATCATCCGGCCTGGAATATCCAGATCCGCCACGCCCGGCCGGGCGTGGCGGCGGGCATCACATCTTGCAGTCGCCTGCGTAAACGTCCTGGTACTTGTCGAACACCTTGCCCACCAGTTTGTTGGTGATGCGGCCGCTGGCGTCCTTTTCGATCACGCGCTGGTAGTAGGCCTGGATGGGATAGTGGTTCTTGCCGTAGGTGAAGGGGCCGCGCACCGAGGCGTAGTCGGCTTTTTCCAGCGCCTTGACGATGGCCTGGCGGTCCGAGGCCTTGCCGCCGGCCTGCTTGACGGCGGCATCCATGGCCATGATCACGTCGTAGGCCTGGGCCGCGTAGACCGAGGGGTTGCGGCCCTTGTATTCCTTGCGGAAGGCTTCGACGAAGGCCTTGTTCTGCGGCACGTCCAGGTCATGCGCCCATTGCGCGGTGTTGACCATGCCCAGCATGGGTTCGCCCACGGCCTGGATCACGTCCTCGTCGGCCGAGAAGCCCGGGCCGACGAGCTTGATGCTTTGCGACAGGCCCGTGGAGACGAACTGCTTGACGAAGTTGATGCCCATGCCCCCCGGCAGGAAGATATAGACTGCATCGGGCTTGGCCGCACGGATCTGGGCCAGTTCGGCCGCGTAGTCGATCTGGCCCAGCTTGGTGTAGACCTCGTCGCCGGGCGCGGCCTTGTAGCCGCGCTTGAAGCCTGTCAGCGCGTCCTTGCCCGCCGGGTAGTCGGGCGCCATGATGAACATTTTCTTGAAGCCCCGGTCGGCTGCCAGCTTGCCGGCTGCTTCGTGGAAGGCGTCGTTCTGGTAGGAGGTGCCGAACCAGTAGGCATTGCACTGCGCACCCGCGAACTGGCTGGGTCCGGGGTTGTTGGACAGATAGGGCACCTTGGCTCCGAACAGCGCAGGCCCCACGGCCAGGGCCACGTTGGAGCCGATGGGCCCCGTGAAGAAATCGATCTTGTCGCGCTGCAGGTAGCGCGTGACCAGCTGGCGCGCCTGGTCGGGGTTGCCGCCCATGTCGGTCTGCAGGAATTCAGCGGGCTGGCCGCCCAGCTTGCCGCCGAGCTGCTTGATGGCGAGGTTGAAGCCGTCGCGGGCCTCTGCGCCCAGCGCGGCGAAGGGGCCGGAGATGTCGTTGGCAATGCCGACCTTGATGGTGTCCGCATGCGCCAGCATGGGAACAAAAGCCGGGGACAAGGCCGCCGCGGCCAGGAAGGTGGTGACGAAACGCATGCTGCTGTGCTCCTTGCGCGGGCTGCGCGGATGGCAATCGATGAAG
This sequence comes from Delftia sp. PS-11, assembly GCF_029870285.1. GTDB lineage: Bacteria > Pseudomonadota > Gammaproteobacteria > Burkholderiales > Burkholderiaceae_C > Comamonas. The sequence goes on along the minus strand of NZ_JACSYA010000024.1, from coordinate 57,781 downwards.
GTGTCTTGAAGGTTGGCTGCAGAAGGTGCCCCGCAACGGGTATATGCGGGGATGGCATGCGGCATAGTTTAGGTTTAAAGTATTTTGCAGAGCAAGTCTGGGACTTGTACCAATGCCTGCCGCACCCACCATTGCATGACCGCACTCTACCGCCAATATGACCGCGCCGGACTCGATGTCCAGTACAACGCCCGCGCGACGGTGCCTGACATCACGCCCATCATCCGGGCCTATGCCGACGAAAGCCGGGCTGCGCGCCAGAGCCTGCCATGCGCGCTGGACGTGCCTTACGGCCCGCATGCCGACGAGCTGCTGGATATTTTCCCCGCTGCCAGCGGCACGGCGCCGGCGACGGGAGCGCCGGTCTTCGTGTTCATCCATGGCGGCTACTGGCGGCTGTTGTCCAAGGACGATTCCAGCAGCATGGCGCCAGCCTTCACGCAGGCAGGCGCCGTGGTGGTGGCTGTCAACTATTCGCTGGCCCCGGCTGTCACGCTGGACCGCATCGTGGACCAGAACCGGCGCGCGCTGGCCTGGGTCCATGCCCATATCGCCCGCCATGGCGGCGACCCACGGCGCATCCATGTCTGTGGCAGCTCGGCCGGAGGCCATCTGGCCGGCATGCTGCTGACGGGGGGCTGGCACGCAGACTACGGCGTGCCCGAGGACGTGGTGCGCGGCGCGGCGCCGCTGTCGGGCCTGTTCGACCTGCAACCGCTGGTGCACACCCATATCAACGAATGGATGCGGCTGAGCGAGGAGGATGCGATCCGCAACAGTCCCGCCCTGCAGCCACCCGGCATGGGCTGTCCGCTGATTGTCAGCTACGGCGAAACCGAGACCGCCGAATTCAAGCGCCAGAGCGACGACTATCTGGCGGCCTGGCAGGCACGCGGACATCCGGGCCAATACGTGGCCATGCCCGGCACCAACCATTTCGACATCGTGCTCACGCTCAACGACCCTGCCAGCCCGCTGACCTGCGCCATTTTGGCGCAGATGGGCCTGCGCCCGCCTTCCACGACACACCGCCAGCCATGACCGATGCACCCGACCTCGAATCGCGCGCAGCGCCCGGCGACCACCAGGCGCTGCGGCTGTGGCTGCGCATGCTGACCTGCTGCAATCTCATTGAAGGGGAGATCCGCAACCGCCTGCGCAGCGAGTTCGACACCACCCTGCCCCGCTTCGATCTGATGGCCCAGCTGCAGCGCGCGCCCGAGGGCATGAAGATGGGCGAGCTGTCACGCCACATGATGGTCACCAGCGGCAACATCACGGGCATTGCCGACCAGCTCGAAAAAGAAGGCCTGGTGGTGCGCACCAAGGTGGAGTCCGACCGGCGCAGCTCGGTGCTGCAGCTCACGCCCGTGGGGCGCGAGACTTTTGCGCGCATGGCCAAGGCGCATGAGTCCTGGATCACCGGACTGTTCGGCGACATGCCGGAGGCCAGCCGCCACGCGCTGTTCCAGGCACTGGGCGAGCTCAAGCACCAGGTCGTGGCCGCCACTGCAGACTGAGGCACGCGGCTGCCTGCCGGTCAGCTTTTGACACAGTTGCGCCCGGCTTCCTTGGCACGGTACAGCGCACGGTCGGCCGCCTGCACCAGTTGCGTGGCGGCGTCTGTACCGGTCGCCGGGTCCAGCACGGCAGCCCCCACGCTGGCCGTCACCTGGCCGAAAGGGCTGGCGCGGTGCTCCGCCCCCAGTCCCTGCACATCGTCCAGCAGCCGTCGGGCCTGGCTGAGCGCTCCTTCCAGCGTGGTGCCAGGCAGGATGAGCGCCATCTCTTCGCCACCGTAGCGTGCCGCCAGATCACCGGGCCGGCGGGCCATCTGCTGCAGCACATGGCCTACGGCCTGCAGACAGGCATCGCCCTGTACATGGCCATAGCTGTCGTTGTAGCGTTTGAAATAGTCAAGATCGATGAGCAGCAGCGACAGCGCACTGCCATCGCGGGCAGCACGCAGGACCTCCTGCTGCAGCACTTCATCGAAGCGGCGCCGGTTGGCCAGCCCTGTGAGCGGGTCCTGCGCAGCCAGCGTCTCCAGGCGGCGATTGGCCTCTATCAGTTCCTCGCGCGCCTGTACCAGCGACTGTTCGGCGCGGGTGCGCTGGCGCATTGCGGCTGTCAGGCGCCAGCCGATGATGGCCATCACCGCCATGACCGCCAGCACCACGGCGACAATGACCTGGGTCTGGCGGTGCCACTGGTGCAGCACCTCCTGCTGGCCCTGGGCCACAGAGGTCACGATGGGATAGCGCTCGCTGCGGCGGAAGGCATAAATCCGCTGCAGGCCATCAATGCCGGACCTGAATGCTGCCCTGCCTTCCGTGGCACCCGCATAGTGGCGCAGAAAATTGGGGGAGGACGAAAAATCCCTGCCCAGGTCCTGCTCACGGAACGGGTGGCGCACCAGCAACTGGCCGCCTGCGGTCACCAGCGAGATGGCCCCCTGCTCGCCGATGTCGATCTTGCCAAACAACCGCAGGAAATTTTCGATTCCCAGGTTGACGACGGCCACCCCGGCAAAGCGCCCTTCGCTGTCCATATAGCGCCGGCTGATGGTCAGCACCCATTGGCCTGTGGAGCGGCTGCGGATGGGCGGGCCGATGAAGATGTCGGAGGACGGGTTGTCGCGGTGCTGCAGGAAAAACTGCCGGTCGCTGCTTTGCGCACCGTCGGGTACAGGCCCTCGCGAGGACATGAGCCAGCGCCCCTGCGCATCGGTCACCACCAGGGCATCGAGCTGGCTGAGCAGGTTCTGCTGCTGATTGACCAGAACCCGCACACGCTGCAGCTGGCCCGCCCCCGCCCCATCGGACTGCAGACGCTCGGCGATGTCCAGCAGCAGCATGGCACTCTGGGTGATGACGCCTTCGGCATAGGTGTTCAGCGCCTGGACCAGATTGCCGTTGGCGGTATCCACATCGTGGAGCGTGCGCTGGCGCGCAGACCATATTTCCCAGGCCGTGGCGGTCAGCAAGGAAGCAAAGACCAGCGCCAGCAAACTGATGGCAAGCCGTGCATCGCGCTTCACCGTGCAGACCCTCGCCAGATGACCGCCGCCGTTGTGCGGCTGGCCATGCACCATGCCATCGCACCCTCGAAACCAGAACCCATTGCATTCACCTGTTTCATCAACGCAGACCGGACTGCCTGCCGACTATTGGTCACCTATTGTCAAAGACTCGCCGGCACAGGGTGGCCTGCGCAGGAATTCGCAGATGCGGCTGCGGCCTGTGCTGTGCCGGGCGAGAATGCCGCATCACCGAAAGCTGCCCATGACCGAACCTACCCCCTTGACCGAGGCGCAGCTGCGCGATCTCGCCCTGCAAGCTGACACACAGCCGCGCTGCGCCGATTGCGCCGTGCTGTCGCGCCCTGCATGGGAATCGATATCGGGCGCCACGGCAACGGCCCAGCTCGACCCCGTGGGCCCGTTGGGTACGCCGGACATCGCGCACCGGCTGACCGAGTTCCATCCGCAGGGTACCCATCTGTGGTCGCCTGACGCGCCGATTGCACTGGGCTGGCACCCCTATAACCAGAGCACGCTGTGGCGCTGCCGCGATTGCGCAGGCGTGTTTCTGCGCTATACCGAATACGGCGGCTACTATCAGGATGAGCGCATCCGGCCGCTGCAGGCCGGGCTGCTCGTGGAGCCCCCGTACCAGGAGTGAGGCCAGGGCTGCAGGCATGCCTGACTGCAGCCGGCTTTGTCACGAACCAGAAGACAGCAGCCTGTCCAGGTGCGCCTTGACCTCTTGTTCGTTCATGGCATTGCGCCGGTTGATATCCATCTCAAATGCACGCAGGCACTCACTGAGCTGGTCCAGCAGCTGCGGGTCATCCTTGACGGCAATCATGTAGGCATTTTCAAACGGGAGCAGATCGACGATCCGCAGGCCATGATTTTGCAGGAATGAATTCAGATACTCCAGATAAGGCATTTCATAGGGCATCGCATACATGAACTCAGGAGGAATATCCTCCTCATCAATGTCTCCCGCGATGCCTACGACATATTCGCTGTCAAATCCGGAAAAATCGATCGCGGCAAGCGGGTCCAAATCCGGCACATGCCCGAAATACTCTTTCCATTCCTCATAGACCATAAGGTCCTGCTGACCCAGGTGCTCGTAAAGCCATTGAAGGATGTCCGATTGCCCAGTTTCCTTGGGTGTGTCGTGGCGCAATGGTGCCGGATCCAGCATCGGGATACACAACTCCAACGCTTTGATCAGCTTTTCGACGGATGACGCCATTTTTCTCTCTCCTTGTCACTGTAAACCAGCCCCTATCAGTCCCGGGGGCTCCCTCATAACGGTGCGGACATCTTTTCACAGCACGGATTGCCCCGAAAGGATCGATGGTTATTCGCAGGCAGCGCCCATCGCCTGCCAGTTATCAACGCAAACTGCGCCACCCAAAAGCCGCTTGCATCTGTTGCTATGATTTTGATAAAAACCTGACTTTCAAGATGTCCAGCCACGCCTCCTTTGATCCCTCCGCCGCACCGGTACCTGCGCCAGCGGCAGCGCTGCACGCAGGCCGCCTGCAGTCCATCGATGCCCTGCGCGGCCTGGTCATGCTTTTCATGCTGCTGGACCATGTGCGCGAGACCTTCTACCTGCACCTGCAGGTGCCGGACCCCATGGTGGTTGCCGAGACCCCGGCAGGCCTGTTCTTTCCCCGCATACTGGCCCATCTGTGCGCGCCGGTGTTCGTGTTCCTGACGGGGCTGTCCGCCTTTCTGTACGCCAGCCGCCATGCGGATGCGGCTCAGGCGCGGGCTGCGGCCTCGGGCTTTCTGTGGCGGCGCGGCCTGTTTCTGGTGGCGCTGGAAGTCACGGTGGTGAATTTCGCCTGGACGTTCCAGTTTCCGCCCGCGAAGATCTTCCTGCAGGTGATCTGGGTCATCGGCCTGTCCATGCTGGCGCTGTCGGCGCTGGTGTGGCTGCCGCGCAAGGCCTTGCTGCTGGGGGGGCTGCTGCTGGTGGCGGGCCATAACCTGCTGGATGGGCTGCATTTCCCGGCTGGCCATGCCATGCATGTGCCCTGGGCCATTTTGCATGACCGTGGCTGGCTGCAGTGGGGCGATATCCGGCTGCGCACGTCCTATCCCCTGCTGCCCTGGATCGGCGTGATCGCGCTGGGCTATGGCATCGGCCCCTGGTTCGGCAGGGACAGCAATGCCGCACAGCGCATGCGCCGTCTGCTGGCGGCGGGCATGGCCTGCCTGCTGGGTTTCATGGTGCTGCGCACGCTGAATGTGTATGGCGATGCGCCGTGGCAGGCAGGCGCGAGCGCGCTGGAGACCGCCATGTCCTGGCTCAACGTCACCAAATACCCGCCCTCGCTGCTGTTCGTGCTGCTGACGCTGGGCACGGGCCTGCTGGTGCTGCGGGCCTTCGAGGCCGGTTGCGGCCAGCGCTGGCTGGTGCCGCTGGCCACGCTGGGAGCCGCGCCGATGTTCTTCTACGTGCTGCACCTGTTCGTGCTCAAGCTCCTGTATCTGGCAGCGCTGGGCATGGCGGGCGCCAACCACGGAACGCTGTTCGGGCTGGACAGCCTGTGGTGGCTGTGGCCGATCGCCTGCCTGCTGGCCATCGCCCTGTACCCCGCCGTGCGCTGGTTTGCCGCGCTCAAGCAACGCCGGCGGGACATTGCCTGGCTCAAGTACCTGTAAAAACCAAGGGGGCGGCATGGCGACGCTGGCCGCATGCCGCCCGATCGCCAGGGCATTCAGCGCATCACCAGCCCGCCATCGACAAACACCACCTGCCCCGTCACAAACCCGGCCCACTGCGATGCCAGGAACAGCACGGGCCCTGCCACGTCTTCGGGGCGGGCCAGGCGCCGCAGCGGCGTGGCTGCCATCAGCGACTCGCGGAAGGACTCCTTGGTGCTGCTGCTGCCCTGGGTCGGGTAGACCAGCCCCGGTGCGACGCAGTTGACACGGATGCCCAGCGGCCCCAGCTCGCTGGCCAGGTTGCGGCTGAAGGCGACCAGGGCAGACTTGGCCGTGGTGTAGTCGTGGTAGGGCACGACGGGGTTTTCGACGAGGTTGGTGGCGATGTTGACGATGCTGGCGCCGTTGCGCTGCCTGAGCAGCGGCAGCACGGCGCGGCAGACATTGAAGGTGGCGCCTACGGCGCCGTCGAACTGGGCCTGGTAGTCGCTCCAGGACAGGTCATCGAACAGGCTGCGCCGCTCGGGGTCGAAGGCATAGGGGCGAAAGGCATTGTTGACGAGGATATCGATGCCCCCGGCTTCCTCGACGATGCGCCGGACCATGCCGTGCACGGCCTGTTCGCTGCCCACATCGGCACGGACGGCGAAGGCATCGCCGCCTGCGGCCTGGCAGGCGGCCACGGTGTGGGCCGCCGCCGCGTCGTTGGACAGGTGGTTGACCACGACCGTGGCGCCCTCCTGCGCGAAAGCGAGCGCGATGGCCGCGCCGATGCCCCGGCTGGCCCCGGTGACCAGCACCACCTTGCCCTGGAACTTCATGCAGGCGTCCTCAGGGCAGCAGGCTGGCGTCCACGACGTCGGCCACCTTGATCTGGCGCTGCACCAGGCCCAGCGCACGGTAGGCATCGGCGGCTTTTTGCAGCGATGCCATGTCGAAGGCGCCCAGCGCACCCTTGGGCGCGGACATGGGCAGCGAGGAGGCGTTGCGCAGGCGGATGACTTCGAGGTTGATGTCGCGGTTGGTGCCGTCGATGGCGTGTTTGGCGGCCAGCGTGGCGGCTTCTTCAGGCTGGGCGATCATCCAGGCCATGCTGTCGCGGTAGCCGCGCAGGAAGGACTTGAGCAGGTCTTTCTTCTGGCGCAGCGTTTCCTCGCGCACCACGAACAGGTCGCTGGACATGTTCATGTGGTCGCGCATGTGCATGACGTTGACTTCGCCCAGGCCCTTGCGCTGGCCCACGACCAGCCCGGTGTCGGTGGCGGCGGTGGCATCCACCTGGCCCTGCAGCAGCGGCGCGAAGTTGAGCAGGCCGGTGACGACGATGGTGACGTCCGACTCCTTGAGGCCCGCCTGGTGCAGCAGCACCAGCAGGTTCTGGCGCGTGCCGCTGGACAGGCTGTAGACGCCGATTTTCTTGCCCTTGAGATCGGCAGGCTTTTGGATGCCGGCCGACTTGAGCGAGACCACGTTGAACACGTTCTGCGGGTAGATGTCGTAGATGGCGGTGAGCTTTTCGCCCTTGTCCAGCGCCATGAAGAAGGAGCCGGGGTCGGTGAAGGCCACATCGGCCTGGCCGCTGAGCATGTTGCGGATGGCGTCGCCCCCGCCCGCGCCGGGCAGGTAGGCCACTTCCACGCCCTGGGCCTTGAAGAAGCCCTTGTCGGGCTCGGCCAGGATGTTGGTGATTTCGCTGATGGGCTTGCTCCAGCCGGCAATGCGCACCTTGCCGGCGGACTGCGCGGCGGCGGGCGCCGCAAACGGCGCGATGGCAAGACCTGCGCCGGCGGCAAGCAGGCTGCGGCGGGAAAGGGACTCGGGCATGTTCTGGGTATCGGAGAAGGTCATGGAAGGTCGCCGGGTTGATCGGCATGGGAGCGCAGCAGCCGGCGCTCCAGCAGCAAGGTGGCCTGGTACAGCAGCAGGCCCATGGCGGCGATCAGCACCAGGGCCGCGAACATCAATGCGGTATCCATCATCCCCTGAGAGGCGATGATGACGGCGCCCAGCCCCTGGCTGGCGCCGATGAATTCGCCGACCACGGCCCCCACCAGGGCCAGCACCACGGCCACGCGCAGGCCGGCCAGGATGGCGGGCAGCGCCATGGGCAGTTTCAGGCGCAGCAGGGTCTGCATGCGCGTGGCGCCCAGCATGCGAAACAGCTGCAGGCGCTGCGCATCGCACTGGCGCAGGCCGGTATGGGTGTTTTCCATCAACGGAAAAAAGCAGATCAGCGCCGTGATCAGCGCCGTGGGCGCCATGCCAAAGCCCAGCCACAGCACGAACAGCGGCGCCAGCGCGAGCTTGGGCACGACCTGGCTGACCACGATGTAGGGCTTGAGCACACGGTCGAGCAGCGGCGATTCGGCCAGCAGCATACCCATGAGCAGGCCGCCCAGGCTGCCCCCGGCAAGCCCCAGCAGCAAGGCGGCCAGCGTGGCGCGGATATGCGGCCAGAAATAGCCCGAGCCCAGCCCGGTCCACAGCGCCGAGGCCACGGCCGATGGCGCGGGCAGCACCAGGGCCGAGATGCCGGCCTGGCGAACGATGGCCTCCCAGCCGCCCAGCAGCGCCAGCAGCAGTGCAGCGCCCATGAGCCGGGCCTGTGCGGGGGTGGGGTTCATGCACCGCTCCTGTCCATGGCTTCGCGCACACGGGCGGCCAGCGCGTTGAATTCGGGGCCATGGCGCAGCGCCTGGCTTCGGGGGGCAGGCAATGGCACGGCAATGTCATCCACGATGCGCCCGCCGTGCATGACGGCGATGCGGTCGGCCAGGTACACAGCCTCGGCAATGTCATGGGTGACAAAGAGCACCGTGGTGCCGTGCTGGCGGCAGGTGCGCAGCAGGTCGTCCTGCAGCTCGGCACGGGTGATGGCATCGAGCGCGGCAAAGGGCTCGTCCAGCAGCAGCAGCGGCGGCTCCAGCACCAGGGCCCGCGCCAGGGCCACGCGGCTTTGCTGGCCGCCCGACAGGTGGCGCGGATGGCGGCGCGCATGGGCCTGCAGCCCCAGCTGCGCCAGCAAGGCCAGGGCATGGGCCTCGTCCTGCGGGCCTGGCCTGCGCTGCAGGGAGACAGGCAGCAGCACGTTGTCCAGCACGGTAAGCCAGTCCAGCAGGGTCGGCGCCTGGAACATGAAGCCCAGCTGCGGGCCGGGTGCGGCGATCTCGCTGCCGCACAGCGCGATGCGCCCGGCCTGCGGGCGCAACAGGCCGGCCGCCAGTTTGAGCAGGGTGGTCTTGCCGCAGCCGCTGCGGCCCAGCAGGCAGTGGAATTCGCCCTGGCCGATGCGCCAGTCCACGCCGCCCACCACGGGCGCGCGGCCCGGGTAGGAGAACGACACCTGTGCAATATCGAGAAATGCCATGGCCATGTCAGTCCGCATAAGAGGCCAGCGGCTGGGCGGCTGCCTCGGCCGATTGTTCGATCTCGACCATGCGCACCAGATCCAGCAGGTTGAAGCGCCCATCGTTGTGCCAGCCAGCCTCGGGGGTGCTCATGGAGCCGATGGCACAGATGCGCGTGACGCCCGCCGCGCCCAGCAGGCCCGCCAGGTGGTAGAGCCGCTCGGGCGGGGCCGCCACGCCGGCCGTCTGCAAAAAGCGCTCCTGAGCGGCCACGGCCGGCAGCACGCTGTCCAGCGCATCCACGCCCACCACCTGGATGGTGCGCTGCAGCGCCGTGGGGGCCAGCGGCCGCAGGCTGTCCGCATAGGCCACGGCCCATTGCGCATCCGGTCCGGACAGCAGCATGTCGGCCGAGTCGGGGGCGGACAGCGTCTGCCACTCCACGGCCTGCTGCCAGCGGGCCACGGCAGCCGCCTCCTGCAGGTCCAGTCCGGCGCGTGGAAAGCGCTGCTGCAGGTTGGCAAGCTCCGCTGCCAGATAGCCGGCAAAGGCGCGCGGAGCGACGGCGCCGCCGCGCTCCACGTAAAAGACATGGGGCGAGTAGCAGCCTTGCTGGTCGTAGCGCATCACATCCCAGGCTGCCAGCCGCGCCAGGGCCGGGGCCTTGGCGCTGTCCAGAGCCTGGGCGGCCACCAGGCCCAGGCCCAGGCGGTGGCCATGCGGGACAAAGCGCGTGGTCACGGGCAGGCGCTGCCGGATGGCATCCAGCGCCGCGTTGCCGCCGTAGGCGATGACGGTGTCGGCCTCGGCATACAGGGCATCGGCGCAACCGCCGCCGCCCTCGCCTGCCCCGCTCCACCAGACCACGGCCATACAGTCGGCCCAGGGCGGGTGGACTTCGGCCAGCAGCCTGGCGAACCAGCCGGCGAACAGGGGCTCGGCGCTGGCCAGCTTGCCGATGCTGCCCGCTTTGACGAGCAGGCCGCAGACCATGCTCCACAGCGATAGCGCAGGCACGTTGCCAGCCCAGCTGTGCAGCAGCAGACCGGGGCCGAAGGCCTGCACCGCGCCGCCCTTGGCTGCGGGCTGGAAGCCGTCGAGTACACCGGGATTGGCAAAGTCTTCGGCCACGAAACGCCGCAGCTGCGGCGCGCGGAAGGTCTTGAACAGGCCTGTCAGGCCCTGGCGCACCATCTCGGCGTCGTAGCCGCTGACCAGGGGCAGCAGGGCTTCGGCCTGCTGGCGATAGGGGTCTGCACGGTCCAGCAGCCGGGCCATGGCGCGGTCGATGATGGCGATGATGTCGGCCACGGCCAGGGGCCTGAGCTGCTGCGCAGCGGCAGCGCGCACGCGGGCCGCCAGCGCATGGGTCTGCAGGGCCGTCAGTTGCGGCACGGCCACTTGCAGCCGCTGGCCGCCTCGCTCGAAGGCCAGCGCATGCCACTGGACTTCGTCTGTGCCGATCCCTGGCAGGTAGCCGGCCTCGACCCGCTGTGTGTTCATGCGGCAGCGGCCTTGACGAATTCATCGACGGCCAGCGAACAGCCCTTGGCCTGCGCGCCTTCGGCGCGGCCCAGCAGCAAAAAACCGCCTTCGGCCGCCAGGCCCACATCCTCGGTCAGGATGGTGGTGACCGAGTTGAAATTGGCCAGATCGCAATGCACAAGAATGCCGCGCTCGCCGGGCGCCACGCTGCGGCCCGTCACAGGCTCGACCAGGCGCGAACGTATCCAGTGCGGCCCCGATTTGACCGAAGGCAGCACGGCATTGCCATCGTCATAGAACTGGGTGCTCAGTTCGGTCATGCCATACATGTTGATGCAGTGCGTGCGCGGCACGCCCAGCAGCTGCGACAGCCCGGCGTAGAACTCCTCCAGCGGCAACTCGCGCGACTGGCCCTTGTAGCCGCCGGTGTCCAGGATGCGGCTGCCCGGCGGCAGCCGGAAGCTGCGGCCCTGGGCGCGCAGCCCATCCATCACATGCACGAGGCTGAAGCTGGCGCCCAGCAGCGCATAGGGCTGCCCGGTGCGCTCGGCCTGCTCCAGTGCCGCGCACAGCCCGGCCATGTCCAGGCCCTCGGGCGTGAGGAAATAGCGGCTGTCTGCCGTGCCGAAGCGCGCCTTGGCCAGCGCCAGGTAATGGGCCAGCGAGGAGTTGGGCATGGCCTGCTCGTCGGGGAACAGAATGCCCATGGGCAGGCGCTCGTCGCCGCGCATGAAGCGCTGCGCGAAGTGGCGTGCCATCGACAGGTCATAGACATCCAGCCGGGGATGGAAATGGCGCCCGCGCGCCGCACGGCCAGTGGTGCCGCTGGTCATGAAGACGCGCTCGCCGGGCGCTGCAGGTTCGCAGCGCAGCTCCATGGCCTTGAAGGCATCGATGGGCACCGCCGGAATATCGCTCCAGGTCTTGACGCTGCGCACCGTGGCGCCGCGCCGCTGGCAAAAGCTGCGGTAAGGGGCATTGGCCGCGTACTGGTGGGCAAACAGCTGCAGGGCGAGTTGGTCGAACTGGCCGTCCGTGCAGCCATCCATCGCGATGAATTCGAGGATCTGCGCTTGCAGCGGGGCGATCTGGTCCATGGGCTACCTTCGTGAGCGATTCAAAATGCTCCGAAGTTCCGCCGCGCGGGCGCGCGTGGCGCAGCCCATGTCCGGTTGAAAGCTCTTCTTACGCCGGCATGACCCGGGTCAAGTTCTCGGGTGTGGATCTCAGCACTGGCGTGCACCCCGGAGCGGATGGCTATCTTACCCCAGGGCCGAAAACCACGCCGGGCCAGCGCCCTGGCATGCCAGGCGCTGTGGCATTGAAAAAGGCCGCATGCAGCGGCCTTCAGGTGCAAAGCGGCTTGCGCCGGTGTGCTTATGCGCCTTCGCGCGCAGCACGCTTGCGGTCGTGCTCCTTGAGGTGGCGCTTGCGCAGGCGGATGCTGGTGGGCGTGATTTCGACCAGTTCATCGTCCTCGATGAATTCCACCGCGTATTCCAGCGACAGTTCGATGGGCGGCGTGATCTTGATCGCGTCTTCCTTGCCGGACACGCGGAAGTTGGTCAGCTGCTTGGTACGCGTGGCGTTGACCACCAGGTCGTTGTCACGGCTGTGGATACCAACCAGCATGCCTTCGTACACCGGGTCGCCGGCCTTGACGAACATGCGGCCACGGTCGTCGAGCTTGCCCAGGGCGTAGGTGAAGATTTCACCATCGTCCATGGAGATCAGCACGCCGTTCTTGCGGCCACCGATCTCGCCCTTGTGCGGCTCGTAGCCGTCGAAGATGTTGGAGATCAGGCCCGAGCCACGGGTCAGGTTCAGGAACTCGTTGGTGAAGCCGATCAGGCCGCGCGCCGGGATGCGGTATTCCAGGCGCACGCGGCCACGGCCATCGGGTTCCATGTTCACCAGCTCGCCCTTGCGCTCGCCCAGAGCCTGCATCACGCCGCCCTGGTGGCCTTCTTCGATGTCGGCGGTCACCAGCTCGATAGGCTCGTTGCGCTCGCCGTTGATGTCCTTGAACACCACGCGCGGCTTGGAGACAGCCAGCTCGTAGCCTTCGCGGCGCATTTCTTCCAGCAAAATGGTCAGGTGCAGTTCGCCACGGCCGGAGACTTCAAAGATGCCGTCTTCGTCGGTTTCCTTGACGCGCAGGGCCACGTTGGAGCGCAGTTCCTTTTGCAGGCGGTCCCAGATCTGGCGGCTGGTGACGAACTTGCCTTCACGGCCTGCCAGCGGCGAGGTGTTGACGCAGAAGTTCATGGTCAGCGTCGGCTCGTCGATCTTGAGCATGGGCAGCGGCGCGGGATTGGCGATGTCGGTGACGGTCTCGCCGATGCCCACGTTTTCGATGCCGTTGATCAGCACGATCTCGCTGGGGCCGGCTTCGTTGACCTGCACGCGGTCCAGGCCCTGGAACTTGTGGATCTGGTTGATGCGGCCCTTGTAGCTCTTGCCGTCGGGACCGGCCATGACCAGCACATCCTGGCTGGCCTTGAGCGTGCCCTGGGTGATGCGGCCCACGCCGATACGGCCCACGAAGGTGGAGTAGTCCAGCGCCGAGATCTGCATCTGCACGGGGGCAGTGGGGTCACCCTTGACTGCAGGCACGTGCTTGAGGATGGTCTCGAACAGGGCCGACATGTCGGGGCCCCACTGTTCGCCAGGCGCGCCTTCTTCCAGCGAAGACCAGCCGTTGATGCCCGAGGCGTAGACCACGGGGAAGTCCAGCTGCTCATCGGTGGCGCCGAGCTTGTCGAACAGGTCGAAAGCGGCGTTGATGACATGGTCGGGACGCGCACCGGGCTTGTCCACCTTGTTGACCACGACGATGGGCTTGAGGCCCAGGGCCAGCGCCTTCTTGGTCACGAAGCGCGTCTGGGGCATGGGGCCTTCCTGCGCGTCGATCAGCAGCACCACGCCGTCCACCATGGACAGGGCGCGCTCGACTTCGCCGCCGAAGTCCGCGTGGCCGGGTGTGTCCAGGATGTTGATGTGGGTGCCGTTCCAGCTCACGGCGCAGTTCTTGGCCAGGATGGTGATGCCGCGCTCGCGCTCGATGGCGTGGTTGTCCATCACCGTGTCCACGACTTTTTCGTGCTCGGCAAAGGTTCCGGACTGACGCAGCAGCTGGTCCACCATGGTGGTCTTGCCGTGGTCCACGTGGGCGATGATCGCGATATTGCGGATTTGTGTGCTCATAATGTTTTCCAAATGCCGCAGCGTCATGGGCGCGGCGTGCCTTCCAAAATCTGTTGAATTTCCAGCGGGCTGAGCAAGCGTTCGGGAATCAGTTCCCCGCGCAGCACATGGCCCACTCCGAGAAGCGCGCGCGGACGCTCGCCATAGACCGCAACGCTTGGCGCGTCGGCCCAGGTGCCCCTGCGGCGCAGGCCCGTCAGAAAGCGGGCAGCATCTTGCTCGCCCAGCGTGACAGGCGTGTGGCCGGCGAGCAGCGCATCCACGGGCTGCAGCTGCGCCTGGCGCTGCGCTTCGTCCATGGATTCCAGCTGCGCCAGCGTGATGCAGCGCTCCACGCCCAGGCCACCGGTGTCGATGCGGCGCAGCGCGCGCAGGTGCGCGCCGCAGCCCAATGCCTCGCCCACATCTTCGGCCAGGGTGCGGATGTAGGTGCCCTTGCTGCAGGTCACCACCATCCTGACGGCGGGCAGTCCATCGCTGTCCTGTGTCAGCGACAGCTGCAGCGCATGGATGGTCACATCGCGCGCCGGACGCTCGATCTCGATGCCGGCACGCGCGTATTCGTAGAGGGCTTTGCCATCTTTCTTGAGCGCGCTGTACATGGGCGGCACCTGGCTCAGAGGCCCGGTGAACCTGGCCTGCACAGCAGCCAGGTTTTCCGGCGTCAGCGCGGCCGCATCGATGGTGCGCTCGCGCAGCACCTCGCCCTCGGCATCGGCAGTGGTCGTTGTCTGGCCCAGCCGGGCAATGGCTTCGTAGGTCTTGGCCGCTTCAAGCTGCAGCTGGCTGAACTTGGTCGCCGCGCCAAAGCACAGCGGCAGCACGCCGGTGGCCAGCGGGTCCAGCGTGCCGGTATGGCCGGCCTTTTCGGCGCGCAGCAGCCATTTGACCTTCTGCAAGGCATCATTGCTGGACAGGCCCAGCGGTTTGTCGAGCAGCAACACCCCATGCACAGGGCGCCGCTGCACCCTGGTGCGTGGCGCGTTCATGGGGCTACTCTTCCTTTGCGCGCGAAGAGACGGCCTTGGCGATCAGCGCATTCATGTCCGCCGCACGCTCGGTGGTGCGGTCGTAGATGAAGTGCAGCGTGGGCACCGTGTGGATGTGCAGGCGCTTGAACAGGCCGTTGCGCAGGAAGCCCGCAGCCTGGTTGAGCGCATCCTGCGTGGCCTGCGGATCGCCCACGAGCAGGCTGAAGAAAACCTTGGCGTGGGCATAGTCCGGAGTCACCTCCACGCTTTGCAGCGTCACCATGCCCACGCGCGGGTCCTTGAGCTCGCGCGCGATCAGCTCCGCCAGATCACGCTGGATCTGGTCGGCGACCTTGAAGCTGCGGTTGGGCGCAGCACTCTTGCGTGTTGCCATGTCGGATTACAGCGTACGGGCGATTTCCTTGATCTCGAACACTTCGAGCACGTCGCCTTCGCGAATGTCGTTGTAGTTCTTGAGCTTGATACCGCACTCGAAGCCTTCCTTGACTTCCTTGACGTCGTCCTTCATGCGCTTGAGCGATTCGATCTCGCCCGTGTAGATGACCACGTTTTCGCGCAGCAGGCGGAAATGCGCGTTGCGCGTGACCTGGCCCTGCGTGATGTAGGAGCCGGCCACCGTGCCGATCTTGGACGCGACGAACACCGTGCGGATCTCGGCCATGCCGATGATCTCTTCCTTGCGCTCGGGCGCCAGCATGCCGGACATGGCTGCCTTCACCTCTTCGACCGCGTCGTAGATGATGTTGTAGTAGCGCAGATCCACATCGTTGCTCTCGGCCGTCTTGCGGGCCTGGGCATCGGCGCGCACGTTGAAGCCGATGATGATGGCCTTGGAAGCCAGCGCCAGGTTCACGTCGGATTCGCTGATGCCGCCCACGCCCGAGTAGACCAGCTGCACGCGGATTTCTTCGGTGGACAGCTTGAGCAGCGATGCGCCCAGCGCTTCCTGCGAGCCCTGCATGTCGGCCTTGACGATGATGGGCAGGGTCTGAACCTCGCCGCCCGCACCCATTTCGGCAAACATGTTCTCCAGCTTGGCTGCCTGTTGGCGCGCCAGCTTGGTGTTGCGGAACTTGCCGGCGCGGTAGGTCGCGATTTCGCGGGCGCGGCGCTCGTCCTGCAGCACCATGAAGTCGTCGCCGGCCTGGGGCACGTCTGACAGACCCTGGATTTCCACCGGGATCGAGGGGCCTGCCGACTTGGTCTGCTTGCCATCTTCGTCCAGCATGGCGCGCACGCGGCCATAGGTCTGGCCGGCCAGCACCACATCGCCCACCTTGAGCGTGCCGGACTGCACCAGCACCGTGGCCACAGGGCCACGGCCCTTGTCCAGCTGCGCTTCGATGACCAGGCCCTTGGCAGATGCCAGCACCGGCGCCTTCAGCTCCAGCACTTCGGCCTGCAGCAGCACGTTTTCCAGCAGCTCATCGATGCCCTGGCCAGTCTTGGAGGACACGGCCACGAAGGGCGACTCACCGCCGTACTCTTCGGGCACCACTTCCTCGACCACCAGTTCCTGCTTGACTCGGTCGGGGTTGGCATCGGGCTTGTCGGCCTTGGTGATGGCAACCACGATGGGCACACCAGCCGCCTTGGCGTGCTTGATGGCTTCCTTGGTCTGGGGCATCACGCCGTCATCGGCCGCACAGACCAGGATGACGATGTCGGTTGCCTGGGCGCCACGGGCACGCATGGCCGTGAAAGCCTCGTGGCCCGGGGTATCCAGGAAGGTGACGATGCCGCGCGGCGTTTCCACATGGTAAGCGCCGATGTGCTGGGTGATGCCGCCGGCTTCGCCCGACGCAACCTTGGTGCGGCGGATGTAGTCCAGCAGCGAGGTCTTGCCGTGGTCCACGTGGCCCATGACGGTGACCACGGGAGCGCGCGACTCCAGAGCCGCTTCCTGGTGGGAGACTTCCTCGGCCGTGAAGGCTTCGGGATCGTCCAGGGCAGCGACCTTGGCCGTGTGGCCCATTTCCTCGACCACGATCATGGCCGTGTCCTGATCCAGAGGCTGGTTGATGGTGACCATCTGGCCCATCTTCATCAGAATCTTGATCAGCTCGGACGCCTTGACCGACATCTTGTGTGCCAGCTCGGCCACGGTGATGGTCTCGGGCACATGAACTTCAATGGCGCGGAATTCGGCTGCGGCATTTTGCTGGTGACCGTCGTTGCGGTCATTGCCACGGCGTCCGCCGCGCGGGCCACCGCGCCAGTTGGAGCGGCCGCCCACACCACCGGAGCTGTCGCCCCGGGTCTTGATTTCCTTTTTCTTGCCATCGCCCGCCCAGCTCGACGAGAGCTTGGCAGACTTGACT
This sequence comes from Delftia sp. PS-11, assembly GCF_029870285.1. Classification (GTDB taxonomy): domain Bacteria; phylum Pseudomonadota; class Gammaproteobacteria; order Burkholderiales; family Burkholderiaceae_C; genus Comamonas. The sequence continues at coordinate 40,734 of NZ_JACSYA010000024.1, read as the reverse complement.
TCCTTGCCGCCGGCACCGCCGGAAGGCGCACCGGAACGCGCGCCACCGCCATTGCCAGTGCCACCGCCGGACGGTGCACCACCGCCCGCAGGCTTGTGCAGCGTGGACTTCTTGGCATCGGCCGCAGGTGCTGCAGGCTTGGGCGCAGGCTTGGGTTCTTCGGGCTTCTTGGCCACGAGCACCTTCTTGGGCGCAGCCATCATGGCGCGGATGGCCTCGGCCTCTGCCAGCGCCTTGCGGCGGCGGTCTTCCAGATCCTTGGCGCGCTCGGCTTCCTCGGCTGCGCGGGCCCTGGACTCCTCTTCGGCCTTGGCACGGGCAGCAGCCTGGGCCTGGGCACGGGCGGCCTGCTCGGCGGCCTGCTCACGCGAAGCCTCTTCCTTGGCACGGTTGGCCTCGGCGATCTTGGCCGCTTCGGCAGCTGCATAGGCGGCTGCACGCTCTTCGGCCTCACGCTCGCGGCGTTCGCGCTCTTCACGCTCGTTACGCTGGCGCACCAGTTCTTCCTCCTGTTGGGTGATGCGTTCAGCTTCCTGGCGGGCCTGCTCCTCGCGGCGCACCAGTTCCTGCGACTCGCGCTCGGAAGCGGCGCGCTGCTCCTTGGCAGCAGCATGATCCGCAGCGGAAGCATCGGCACTGCCTTCTTCACGCTTGATGAAGGTGCGCTTCTTGCGCACTTCCACCTGGATGGTGCGGGCACGCCCCGAAGAGTCGGCCTGCTTGATCTCGCTGGTCGACCGCTTGGTCAGCGTGATCTTTTTCGCGCCGCTGCCGCCATGGCTGGCCTGCAGATGGCTGAGCAGCTGCTGCTTGTCAGCCTCTGTCAGTGCGTCAGACGCGCTTCCCTTGGCCACGCCGGCAGACTTGAGCTGCTGCAGCAACGTGTCAGGGGTCTTGTTGAGCTCTTTTGCAAACTCGGCAACCGTATTACTGGACATAAATGCTCTGAACCTCCCTGACCTTACTCTTGCCCTGCGGTGAACCAGTGTTCACGCGCCTTCATGATCAAAGCTTTCGCTTCTTCTTCGGTCTGCCCGGTCAGCTCGGTCAACTCATCGATGGCCAGATCGGCCAGATCGTCACGCGTGTGCACGTCGGCCTGGGCCAGCTTGTCCACGATTTCGGGAGTGATTCCTTCGAGCGTCAGCAGATCCTGCGACACTTTGCTCACATTTTCTTCGCGAGCGATTTCCTGCGTCAGCAGCGCGTCCTTGGCGCGGCTGCGCAGCTCGTTCACGGTTTCTTCGTCGAAGGCTTCGATTTCGAGCATTTCCTGCAGCGGCACATAGGCCACTTCTTCCAGCGTCTCGAAGCCTTCTTCGATGAGGATGTTGGCGATTTCCTCGTCCACATCGAGCTTTTCCATGAAAAGCAGGCGGGCGACGGCGGATTCGTCGGCCTGCTTCTGCGCCGATTCGGCAGCATCCATGATGTTGATCTTCCAGCCGGTCAGCTCGGAAGCCAGGCGCACGTTCTGGCCGCCACGTCCAATGGCGATGGCGAGGTTTTCCTCGTCCACGACCACATCCATGGCATGCTTTTCCTCATCCACCACGATGGAGGAGACGTTGGCCGGAGCCAGCGCGCCGATCACGAACTGCGCGGGATCTTCAGACCACAGCACGATGTCCACACGCTCGCCGGCCAGTTCGTTGGTCACGGCGTTGACGCGGGTGCCGCGCACGCCCACGCAGGTGCCGATGGGATCGACACGCTTGTCATGGCTGAGCACGGCGATCTTGGCGCGGCTGCCCGCATCGCGTGCGCAGCTCTTGATCTCCAGCAGGCCCTGCTCGATCTCGGGCACTTCATTGCGGAACAGCTCGACCATGAACTCGGGCGCCGAACGCGACAGGATGATGGGCGCGCCGCGCAGCGTGGCGTCCACTTCCATGATCATGGCACGCACGCGGTCGCCGTTGCGCAGGTTTTCCTTGGGGATCATTTCGCTGCGGCGCAGGCGGCCTTCGACGCGGCCGGCTTCGACAATGATGTCGCCCTTGTCCATGCGCTTGACCGTGCCAGTGAAAATTTTATCGCCACGGGCCAGGAATTCATTGAGCAGCATCTCGCGCTCGGCATCGCGGATCTTTTGCAGGATGACCTGCTTGGCCGCCATGGCGCCGATGCGACCGATGGGCAGCGACTCGACCTCTTCCTCGATGTACTCGCCCTCGGAGATGCCGGGCACGCGGTCCTGCGCGTCCATGAGCATTTCCTCGGCTTCGGGATTTTGCAGGCCCGCGTCATCGGGCACCACGAGCCAGCGGCGGAAGGTGTCGTAATTGCCACTTTCGCGGTCGATGGATACGCGGATGTCCACTTCACCTTGGTACAGCTTCTTCGTGGCTTGGGCCAGCGCCGACTCCACGGCGCCAAACACCACATCGCGCTCCACGTTCTTTTCGCGCGAAATGGCTTCTACCAACATCAACAGTTCGCGATTCATGCGACGACTCTCCTATTTCAATCACGCACGGAAGTGGCTGCGGCGAGCCCCCATGCCCCAATGTTCGATGTAGCCTGCCCCGCTCAGACCGGCTTGGCGGCTCGTCCTTTGAAGTCCACGATAGGCGCCAGCCGAGCCTCACGCAGCTCGTCGAGCGTGAAGCCCAGCGCCTGCAAAGGCGCAGGCACACGCTTCTTGCTGACCCGCTGGCCTGGCTTGACCGGCGGCTCGTCGCTCCAGACGATCTGCCAGCCCCCCTCTTCGGTGCGCTCCAGCGTGCCACGGAATTTCTTGCGGTTGGCACTGACCTGGCCTGCCGCAGCGGCGCCCATGGGCTCCTTGAGCGTCAGATCGATGACTTCGCCCGTGAAGCGGATGAAGTCCTGCTCGTTGCGCAGGGGGCGGTCGATGCCCGGCGAAGACACTTCGAGGCGCGTGTAGTCCACGCCGTCGACCTCCAGCGCGAACTGCAGCTGGCGCGTCACTTTCTCGCAGTCTTCGACCGTCACGAACTGTTCCGGCAGCACAGGCAGGCCCTCCACGGGAGCCTGCCAAGGCAAATCAATTGTGACGCGCAACAGCCCGCCCGCCGAGCGTTCTATTTCTATCAGGTCATAGCCCAGACCTGTCACGGTTTGTTCAACGATTTGCTGTAGTGCCACGTGTATTTAAGTTCAATCCTGCCAACACAAAAGACCCGGAACGCCCCTGCAGCATGACTTTGAGCCACACCCCAGCAGCGCCGAGCCCCCGGACATCCACTCAGGCATCAAGGCCCATCATGGATTGCCCAAAAAAAACGGGCGGTTGTTACCCGCCCGTTTGGTCGTGAATGCGCCATTGTACCCGCAAACTGCCAACCGGCCAAGTCCGCAGCCTGCGGCTGGCGGGACAATCGGGCGCACATCGCACGGAGAAATACCGGCGGCCCGCACAAGAACTGCAGCAATGCTCGCAAAACACGAGCGAGCTGCGCTGCGACACCAGGGTCCGCAACTTCATCGACCGCCCTGGCTGCGCCAGAGCCACCAGCACGCAGCAGCCACCATGCAAGGGAGCAGCGCCAAGAAGCAGAACACCACGTCCCACGCGCCGGCTTCGGCAACCAGCATGCCGACGATGCCGGCCAGCGACAACAATGCCATGAGCACCGCAGCCATCATTGTGCGTGCGCCAGTCATGAGGCACCTCCCGCTGCATTGCGCGAGTGTGTGGCGCGGGCTCGACGCCGGTCCCACCACATCCAGGCGCCATTGACCGTGATATAGAGTGTGAGCCAAGTACACAGTGTCCACAGCAGCTTGAGGGGAAGGCCGCCGTAGTTGCCGAAATGCAGCGGCTGCGACAGGATGATGGCCTGCATGTACCAGGGCATCTCCAGCAGCGCGACAACCTCGCCGTTGCCGGCATCGACCAGCCCGGCGCGAAACAGCCGGCGCCCCAAACCCGCAGGCGCCATCACCAGCACAGCGTAGTGCCGCGGCGTCGAATACTCGGTGCCCGGATAGATTACCGTGCCGACCTTCCAGCCCTTGGGCGCCAGGCGCTCCACCGCCGCGGCGGCGGCATCCAGAGTTACCGGCGGCCGCCGCAGATCCACATCACCACCGGCGACCCGGTCGCGCAATTCGTTCAGCGTGGCAGCCGTCCAGACGCCGGTCGCCACCGTCCCCAGCCCAAGCAGTACGCCGGTCAGGCTGACGGCAAATGCCCAGCCCAGCACCACCACGCCAATGAAATTGTGCAGATCCAGTTGACGCAGCCGTGGCCCGCGTCCGCGCCGCAGCAGACCGAAGATGACCTTCTTTGCATGCGGCCAGTAGACGACCAACCCAGACACCAGCGAAATCATCACCAGTAGCGCGATCACTGCGCCGACAATCTCACCAACCGGCCCGAGAAACCAACGCGCATGCAACTCCAGCAGGAAGCCGGTGAGAGTGCGAGTCGGGTCCACCGTATGGGCAGTCGGCTTTGCCGTTGCCAGTTCGGCATAGCGCATCTTAATGCCCTCGAAGCGACGTGCCTCGTTGGGTACCATTGCGGCCATCAGCAGGCCTGCGTGATCCTGCGCGTCCAGTCCGATGCTGGCCACTCGCTCGTCGGTATTGGCTGCCAGCAGGTTGTCGATGGACTCCTGGAGTGGCCGGTGCGGCATCGCTTCAAGCTGCGGCACCGGGACATGGCCCAGCGCGGCATCTATCTCTTCGTGAAAGATCAGCACCGTCCCGGTCAAGCACAGGATCAGGAAAGGCAGAGTGGCCACCAGACTGCACCAGCGATGCAACCACAGGTTGATACGAAAGAAACGAGAGATTGTGCGGCGCTCAGTCATACATGGCCATGGGCAAACCGGATTCAGGCACCAGCACAGCGAAACCCCATCAGATTGCTGCGAGCCTGTGGTGACTGATGCATGCGGTAGGCGGACATCGATATCACGGCGCTGTGGTGCCATGAGCCACCGCGCAACACCCTGGTAGTTCCCTGAGATGGCCCGGTCGGGTTGCGCGGCTCTGTACGGCGGTAAGTATCAGGCGCATACCAATCGGCCACCCATTCCCAGACATTGCCAGTCATATCCAGGGCACCGTACGGGCTTGCACCCGAGAGATATCGGCCTACAGGCGTAGTCGCCTGCACCTGCTTGTCACTATTGGAATGGAGCCCACCCTGCCAGTCGCTGCCCCACGCGTAGAGGCGCTCATCGGTTCCACGCGCAGCCTTTTCCCACTGGGCTTCGGTGGGCAAGCGTTTACCCCGCCAGCGACAGTAGGCCTCGGCATCATTCCAACTGACCTGCAGCACCGGGTGGTCCAGCGGTTGCGTGCTGCCTGGCCCTTGCGGAGAAGTCCAGGTGGCGCCACGCTGGACAAACCAGCCCCATTCGCCTTTCTCCTGGCGGCGAACGCCGCCCAGGTTCTCTCGCTCTGCGACGGTGACGTAGCCAGTCGCCTCTGTGAACCGCTTGAAATCGGCCTGAGTGACCTGCAGGCGATCGATGCGGAATGTATCCAGCCAGACCTGATGGCGCGGCCCCGCAGCCTGAAACCAGCCGGCACAATCCTCGCCAGGATTACGTTCTTTCAGGCATTCGGCAATCGCGTGATCCAGCCGGTCTTGCGACAGCCCCATCCAGAATGGGCCTGCTGGCACCCGAACCATGCCGTCACTGTCGCCGCTGGATGCGCAGGCACTCAGCACAACCGCCGCAATCATCACGGCGCTGAGGGTGTGAATAGAGTGGGAGAGTTGGCAGTTCATCAAAAATCAACCTGTGCTGAAACCATCAGAGTGCGCGGCGCGCCCAAACCACCTGAGAGGCCCGAGTCGCTGCTGCCGGACCAGGATCCGATCCAATAGGCCTTGTTAAACACGTTGTGAATGCTGGACCGCAGAATGATTGGCCTGGCAGCGAGCCGCATCTGATAGCGCACGCCCAGGTCAACAACGGTGTAGGCACCGAGTTTCAGGCGGTTGTCATGTGTCGCGTATTGGCTGCCCGTGTGGTTCGCGCCAGCCGTCAGCGTCAAACCAGGAACTGCTGCCAGATCCAGTTCAGCGGCGACTCTGGCAATCAAGCGCGGCACACCAGTTGCCTGCCGCCCCTCAAAGGACGTACTGGCCTGATTGACGAGAGTTGCGCGGGTGTAGGCCACACCACCACTCAGGCGAAGCCCATCCCTGAATTCGCCGAAGAACCCGAACTCGGCACCTGTATTGCGTTGCCGGCCATATGCGCCAAAGACGTTGCTTGACGCGTCTGTATATGTGCTTGGACGCGTGATGCGAAAGAGGCTCGCGGTCCATGCAAAACGGCCCATGTCGTATTTCAAGCCAACCTCCGACTGCTGCGATTTATGCGGCTTCAGCATGGCCCCCGCGTTGGCCGCCGTGGCAGGAGCAGTGCCGCCTTGACTCAAACCTTGGATGGTGTTCGCATAAACCGACACCTGATCACTGGCCTTGAACAGCACACCGGCAGAGGGCGACACGGCAGATTCGTCATAGGCGGCGTTGATGACCTGTTGATGTCGCACGCCGGCCGTCACCTGAAGCCGGTCACCGAAGAAGGAAACCGTGTCGGCCAGCGCCACACTGCGCAACCGCGCCTTTTGCTGGACCCGCGTGCCGCCGCCGAAGCCACTGAAGGCAGGCGGATGACCAAAGTTTGGCTGGTACAGGCTGGTCATCGGCGCGGCTGCCCTGGCAAGTTCGAAATCACCGTTCCGGCGGTATCCCGTCGCGGCGATGCTCCACTCATGCCGGGTGCCTCCCAGCTCGAAGCCGCCCCGCATGCCGACTTCACCCGAACGGGTCGAATAATCTGTGTCCAGCCGCACAATGCCGCTGGCGATGGTCCCCGTGTCACTGAGCAAGGAGGAGTTGTTTACAAGCATGCTGTAATTCATGCCTTGCCAACCTGCTGCAGCGTAGAGGGTCACCGCGCCAAGGTCGATCTCGCCGCGCAGCATGGCAGTGTCGGTTCGGTCGCTGCCGAAACTCCATGGTGGCACCAGCGATGCACTGCCATCGCGAGGTGCAGGCACAGTGGTCACCTGCGGGGCGATATTGGCGATGCCGTAATAGTTCAGCCCGCGCATGCGGCCCTCCTGGTGGTAGATGTCGAGTGCCAGCCGTGCGGTTGCGCTACGCCAGTCCAGAGCTAGCGCGGCAAGCTGGCTGCGCTGTGACTGGTTGTCTATGGCTGTGTCGCCATTGCGATGTGCACCGTTGAACCGGACACCCCACTGTCTGTCTTCACCAAAGCGCCGGCCAGCATCGATATGTGCGCCCCAGAGGCTGTCGGATTCGTAGCTGGCGGTGGTGCGCGCCAGCGGGGTATCGCCGGCGCGCTTGGGTACGATATTGATGGCTCCCCCAATGCTGCCCTGCGGCAGCATGCCGTTCAGCATGGCAGAAGGCCCTTTGAGCACTTCAATGCGTTCTGCGATCTCCGTCGAGCCTCGCAGGAAGGGCGCTAAACCAGCCAGCCCATTGAATGTTGTGTCAATCGCGTTGGTGTTGAAACCGCGGATATAAAACGAGTCAATGTAGTTGCGCCTCTGCGGCAGATAGATGCTTGGGTCGGTAGCCGCGATCACTTCGCCGATATCGCTGGCCTGGCGGTCACGCACCGCCTGCTCGGTGTAGCTGATGGTGGAAAACGGCGTCTCCATGAAATCCTTGTTCCCCAGCAGCCCCAGCCGCCCACCCCGCGCAAATTGGCCGTCGGCATAGGCGGCAGGCAAACCATCAGCGCGTTGCGCCTGTGTCGTCACCTCGACCTCTGCCAGCACAGCCACGCCTGCCGTGGGCGCCGATACCGTGGCAAGCGGCGCATTTGCCGCTGGTGCGGTTCGCAGCGTGTACCTTCCCCGCGCATCCGCCACGGCCTCCAGCCCGGTGTCGGCCAGCAGCGCGGCCAATGCGCCGCCGGGAGCGAAGCGGCCTGTCACGCCCGGACTGCTCTTGCCCCGCGCAAGCTCCGTGCTGCCAGAAAGCAGCACGCCCGATTCGGACAGGAACCGCACAAGCACCGTATTCAGCGGCCCTGCAGGAATATCGTAGTGGCGCAGGCTTGTTGCCGTCGCGGTCTGGCCTTGCGGCATGGGCGCTGCCTGCTGCGCGTGCGACAGACCGGCCCAGCCGGCGCCGATGACAACCCAGCCCACCATGGCCAGATGTACGGCCAGCACCGTGGGGCGCAGGACGAAGCGCGGCGGCACAGGTGTGGAACGATGATGCGTTTGGTGACGAGACATGCCGACCCTTTTCTTCCTCGGTTCGATTGATTCAAGCGACGGACCGGGACTCATCACCAGCGACAGGCGTGCAGCGCGCTCTGGCCTATGACCGGCCAGGGCGTGCTGCAAGCAGGGTGTGGCTATGCATGGCAAGCGCCCGCTGTGGCAGGCGGCAAGACCATGGTGACTTGTCAGTCCTTACCCGGTAAACCGAATGAGGCGGAAAAAGGTGGAAATGGCTTTGGCCAATTGCCGCAAAAAACTTTGCAGCCGGGCCAGTTCTGGCCAGTTAGGGCCTACACCCCGCCGGTGAACAGCGGGCAGCGCATCTGAAGGGGCTAGGCACACGGGAGCACGGCGCGAACCGGGGGTGGCCGTCTTCGCCCTGCAGGCACTGAAGCTGCAGGCCAATCAGACAGTGGACTGCGGCAAGGCTGGCAGATCCTGCGCAGACTGAAGGCGGTGCAGCAGCGCCTGGGCCACCTCAGGCTCGGCAGGCGCCGCACCGGGGTCCTGGGCCAGGGACTGCAGCATGCGCGCCAGCACGCCCGGCTGTGGCAGCACCGGCCCCAGAAAGCGTGCGCGGCCGCCTTCGGCCACCAGCATCGACGGGAAGGTCTCTATGTCCAGATCGCCTGCCACATCCTCGCGGTCCTCGACATCGAGCCAGATGAAGCGCATGCGGGGAAACTGGCCCGCCAACTGCGCGAATGCGCTCTGGTACTGATTGCATACGCCACACCACCGGGCGCACAGGCAGACCACCCACCACAGGGGCAGGGCATCGCCACCTACACTGTCATCCGGCAGAGCGCCGGCCGCTGAATCCATGGAAAACCTCTCAGAAACCGCGCGCTTGCCTGGCGCGGTAAACCTCCATGGTACCGACTTCCGGCGCCTGATTGCCCCAGGCGCTGCGCACGTAGCTGGCCACGGCGGCGATCTGCCCGTCAGTGAGCGCATGGCCGAAGGGCGGCATGCCATGGGGCCTGGGGTGTTGAGCCGTCGCGGCGGGATAGCCTCCGTCGAGCATGGCCAGCAGCATGTTGCGCGGCTCGGCCAGATTGACGGTGGCATTGCCCGCCAGCGGTGCAAAGGCCCCGGGCACGCCCTGGCCATCGCGGCCATGGCAGACGGCGCACTGCTGGCCGTAGAGCTTTTCCCCCAGGATGCGCTGCGCATGGGCCGGTGCCGTGCGGCCAGTCCGGGACTCGCTAGTCCGGGACGCGTCAGTCCGGGACTCGCCAGTCCGGGACGCATCAGCCTGGGGGGCCTCATCGCGCAGATAGACGGCCAGCGCCTGCAGGTCCTGCGCCTGCCAATGCTGGGTGCTGCGCACGACCACCTCGGCCATGGGTCCGAGCGCAGAACCCGAAGGGCCTGTGCCTGTGGCCATCAGCCGCACCCAGCCGGCCTCGTGCCCTGCCCTCACGCCGGCAGCGCCCGCATCCTGCAACGAAGGCGCATACCAGCCCTGCCCTGCCACAAAGCCGCCGGTCATGGCCTGGGCGGATGCGCCCAGCGCGTTGCGCGGTGCATGGCAGGCTGCGCAGTGCCCCAGCCCCTGGGCCAGGTAGGCACCGCGCACCCATTCGGGTGAGCGGCCCGGCGCGGGCTGCCAGACCTCGGGCTTGAAATACAGAGCGCGCCAAAGCGCAAGCGCCGCCTGTGTGCCATAAGGAAAGCCCAGATCGTGCGCCGGCGCAGCGGCGCGCACGGGCGGCAGGCTGCGCAAGAAGGCGAACAGGGCATCGGAATCCGCCTGGGTCACCCGGGTGTAGCTGTCATAAGGGAATGCCGGATACAGCAGTCGCCCGCCGCGCGAACGGCCATTGTGCAGGGCATGCCAGAACTCCTGGGCGCTCCAGCGCCCCAGGCCGGTTGCGTCGTCAGGTGTCAGATTGCTGGTGTACAGCGTGCCGAACGGCGTCTGCAGCGCCCGGCCTCCCGCATACTCGGCGCTCCCCGCAGCAGTATGGCAGCCTGCGCAATTGCCCACCCTGGCCAGATAGGCGCCGCGCTCGATCTGCGCAGCCCGATCCGTGCTGTCCGCCTGCACTGCGTAGGCATGCGCGCCATATTCACCACGCAGGTTGAGCCAGGCGACCCAGGCTGCCAGCAGCGCCACCGCGCACAGCAGGGCAGCGCCCAGGCCGATGACACGCTGGCGCTTCATGGCTGTCCCTCCTGCACCGCGCCGCAGCGCAGCGGCAGGGGCGTCGGCATGGCTTCGCGGTGCCCGCCGGGCGCCGCCTGCTGCGAAGACAGCCAGGCCGCCACAGCCACCACCTCCTGGGGCGTCAGCGCTGTGGCGACGCGCTCCATGCAGTCCGGCGCAGCCGCCCGGCGCAGCCCTGTGCGCCAGGCGCCGAGCTGGCTGTTCAGATAGTCCCGCGACAGGCCCAAAAGCCCCGGAATATCCCCTCCCGCGCCCAGCAGCCCGGCACCATGGCAGGCGGCGCAGGCCGGCAGGCCACGCTGTGCATCGCCCTGCAAGGCCAGCCGCTGCCCCAGGGCCAGCTCGGATGCCGGCAATTGAGCAGGCACAGCGGGGGCATAAGGCAAATCCAGGCTCGCGAAATGCGCGGCCATCTCGCGCAGATAGTCATCCGGCAGCAGCTCCACCAGCCGGTTCATGGCCGGATAGCTGCGCCGCGCCTGCTGAAAATTGCGCAGCTGGCGGTACAGGTAGCCTGCGGGCTTGCCCGCGATGCGCGGGAAATAGCCATCCGGCGTGGCACGCCCCTCGGGGCCGTGGCAGGCCGTGCAGGCCAGCACGCGCGCAGCCATGGAGTTCACGGGCGGCAGGGGTGCGGCCACCAGCGGCGCGGGCCCCGGCGGCATGGCCCCGGGCTGGGCGCGGGCACTGTGGCCGGCCACAAGCGCGCACATCAACGCCAGCGCCATGCGCCAGCACGCCCTCCACTGCTTGCAACTCGCCATGTACAACGCCTTTCTCTGGGCTGACAAGGCACTGTAGCCAATCCAACCGCCGCTGGCAGTCCGGGTTGAGACCGATGGACGCCCCCAATGAAAAAGCCCTCTTGCGAGGGCTTTTTCATTTGCGCAAGGCCGCGCGCTATGCGCGGCATGCACTCAACGATGGCGCTTGCCAGGGTTCTTCTTGGTGTGGGTGTGCGCACCGCGGGCGCGGCTGACGCGCTGGCCACGGCCGTGCGTGGGCAGGCTGAAGCCGTTGGGCAGCGGGGGCTGGGGAGTGGCCTTGCGGTCGGCTTCGGTAACGATCTTCTTGCCCATGGCATTTTCCTTTTCAAAAAATAGACAACACGCAATTAGGCCATAGCCACGGACACCTTCGCACAAAAAAATCGCATGGCCTGCTCTGGATTTGGGATTTTCAGAGGTTGGCGTGGCCTGCTCCACCAGACAGCCCGGCCGCCTCCACCAGCTGTCGCGTGTAGTCCTGGCGCGGCGCGCCCAGCACCTGCTGCACGGTGCCGGACTCCACAATAGCGCCATCCTTCATGACCAGCACATCGTGGGCCATGGCGCGGATCACCTCCACATCATGGGTGATCAGCAGGTAGGCCAGCCCGTGCTCGCGCTGCAGCCGCTGCAGCAATGCCAGCACCTGCTGCTGTATGGAGACATCGAGCGCGCTGGTGGGCTCATCCAGCACCAGCACCTCGGGCTCCAGGATCAGCGCCCGCGCGATGGCGATGCGCTGGCGCTGACCGCCAGAGAACTCATGCGGATAGCGTTCCAGCAGGCCCGGGAACTGCGGCTCTGCCAGCCCCACGGCCTCCAGTATGCCGATGACGCGGGCGCGGCACTGGCCGGCATCGAGCCCGGGGCTGTGCACCCGCAGCCCCTCGGCCACGATCTGGCCGATGGTCAGGCGCGGCGACAGCGATGAGAACGGATCCTGGAACACCACCTGCACCTTGCGCCTGAGCGCAAGGTTGGCAGGCGTGTTGCGCATGGCGGGCTGCTGCCAGGCCTGCCCGGCAATGTGCAACGCCCCCGTGCAGGGCAGCAGCCCCAGCACGGCCTGGGCCAGCGTGGACTTGCCCGAACCCGATTCGCCCACGACGCCGACGGTGCGGCCCGGCAGCAGGTCCAGCGCGGCGGACTGCACGGCCACGAAGCGTCCCGCGCCGAACCAGCCACGGATGCCGGGCCGTGGCACCGGGTAGGCCACCTGCAGATCACGGGCGTGGACCAGTGCCTGCGCGCCGGGCTGCGGCGTCTGCTCCAGCAGATCGCGCCGGGGCACGCTGGTCAGCAGCTTGCGTGTGTACGCATGGCGGGCAGCCCCCATGACGTCGGCCACCGCCCCCTGCTCCACCAGCTCGCCGCGTTCCATCACCGCTACGCGGTCGGCGAAGCGCCGCACCAGGTTGAGGTCGTGCGTGATCATCAGCACGGCCATGCCGGTCTGGCGCTGCAGGTCATCGAGCAGCTGCAGAATCTGGCCCCGCAGCGTGACATCCAGGGCGGTCGTCGGCTCGTCGGCCAGCAGCAGCCTGGGCCGGCTGGCCAGCGCCATGGCGATCATGGCACGCTGGCGCTGGCCGCCGCTGAGCTGGTGCGCAAAGGCCCGCGCCCGGCGCGCAGGCTCGGGGATGCCTGTGGTGGCCAGCAGCTCGATGGCCTGGCTTTGCGCCTGGGCACGGGTCAGGCCCTGCTTGAGGCGCAGCACCTCGCCGATCTGCTCGCCCATGGGCATCAGCGGATTCAGCGCCGTCATGGGTTCCTGAAAGATCATGGCCACGTCGCCGCCGCGCACTGCACGCATTTCGCGCTCGGGCAGGCGCAGCAGGTCGCGCCCGGCCAGCAGGGCCTGCCCGCTGATCTGCGCATCGCCCGCCAGGCGCAGCAGCGACAGCGCCGTGATGGTCTTGCCCGAGCCCGACTCGCCCACCAGCGCCAGCTTCTCGCCAGCGGCCACATCAAAGCTCACGCCATGCACCACTGGCTTGGCGCCAAAGCCCACGCGCAGGTCGCGCACCGACAGCAGCGGGGCATTCATGCGCCACCTCCTGCAGCATCGCTGCTGGCGGCCTTGCGCGGGTCCAGCGCGTCGCGCAGCGCATCGCCCATGAAGGTCAGCAGCAGCAGCGTCACCACCAGCACGGCGAAGGTGGACAGCGAGATCCACCAGGCATCGATGTTGTTCTTGCCCTGGCTCAGCAGCTCGCCCAGGCTGGGCGTGCCGGGGGGCACGCCCAGGCCCAGGAAATCCAGCGAGGTCAGCGCCAGGATGGCGGCGCTCATGCGAAACGGCAGAAAGGTCACCACGGGTGTCATGCTGTTGGGCAGGATATGGCGCCAGATGAGGGCGGCATTGCCCACGCCCAGCGCCCTGGCGGATTTCACATAGTCGAGCTGGCGGTTGCGCAGGAACTCGGCCCGCACATAGTCGGACAGTCCCATCCAGCCGAACAGCGACAGCAGCACCAGCAGCAGCGAGACGCTGGGCGCGAACACGGCGCTGAAGATGATGAGCAGGTACAGCTCGGGCATGGCGCCCCAGATTTCGATGAAGCGCTGCAAGGCCAGATCGGTCCTGCCCCCGAAGAAGCCCTGTATCGCGCCCGTGAGCACGCCCAGCACCACGCCCGTCACCGTCAGCGCCAGCGAAAACAGCACGCTGACCCGGAACCCGTAGAGCAGCAGGGCCAGCAGGTCACGCCCCTTGTCGTCCGTGCCCAGCAGGTTGTCCGGCGAAGGCGGCGCGGGATTGGGCCGGCTGGTGAAATAGTTGAGCGATTTCGGCCCGTAGGGATTGAGCGTGAACAGCGCCCAGTTGCCCTGCTGGCGCAGGCGCTCGCGGATGAAAGGGTCCAGATAGTCGGTGGGCGTCTCGAAGTCCCCGCCGAAGGTTGTCTCCGGATAGTCGTTCCACAGCGACCAGTAGGTCTGGCCTTCGTAGCGCACCAGCAGCGGCCTGTCATTGCTGATGAGTTCGGCCCCCAGGCTCAGAATGACCATCACGCAGAACGCCAGCAGGCTCCAGTAGCCCAGCCGGTTGCGCCTGAATCGCAGCCAGGCCCGCCGCGCCGGCGACATGCCGGCAGCAGCCTGCGAAGCCGCAACGGGTTGCATCTCAGTATTCATTTCGCCTCAGGTGCTCAATCAAACTTGACACGCGGATCCACCCATACATAGCAAAGATCGCTGATCAGCTTGGTTGCCAGGCCGATCAGCGTGAACAGGTACAGCGTGCCCAACACCACGGGATAGTCACGCCGCATCACGCTCTCGTAGCTCAGCAGGCCCAGGCCGTCGAGCGAGAACAATGTCTCGATCAGCAGCGAGCCTGTGAAAAAGGCGCCGATGAAGGCAGCAGGAAATCCCGTGACGATGGGAATCAGCGCGTTGCGCAGCACGTGGCGGTAGAGCACCTGCCGCTCGGACAGCCCCTTGGCGCGCGCCGTCAGCACGTACTGCTTGCGGATCTCTTCCAGAAAGGCGTTCTTGGTCAGCATGGCCGTGACGGCAAAGCTGCCTGCCACCATGGCCGTCACGGGCAGCACGATATGCCACAGATAGTCCACGATGCGTGCGCCCCAGGACAGCTCGGCCCAGTTGGCCGAGGTCAGCCCGCGCAGCGGAAACCACTGCAGCTGGCCGCCAAAGATCACCAGCAGCGCCACGCCCAGCACAAAGCCGGGAATGGCATAGCCGACGAGAATGAGCAGCGTGGTCACGAAGTCGAAGCGCGAGCCAGCGCGCACGGCCTTGGCGATGCCCAGGGGCACGGCCACCAGATAGCTGATGAAGAAGGTCCACAGGCCCAGCGTGATGGAGACGGGCAGCTTTTCCTTGATCAGTTCCCAAACGCCCTTGCGCTGCATGAAGCTCTGGCCCAGGTCGAACTGCGCATACTGGCGCAGCATCTGCCAGAAACGTTCGGGCGCGGGCTTGTCGAACCCGTAGAGCGCCTTGATCTCATCGACCTGCGCGGGCGTGAGGGCCCGGCGGCCCTGGCCGCTGCCCATGGCGTTGTCCTTGCTGCTCATCTGTGACATGAGCTGCTCGACGGGTCCGCCCGGCACGAACTGGATCACGGCGAAGTTGATCAGCAGCACCCCCAGCAGCGTAGGCACCATGAGCAGGAGGCGGCGAAGAATGTAAGCAGGCATGGGAGGTCAGGGGCGTGCATGCCACCACATGGTCAGCAGCCAGGAGCCGGCCAGCATGTGCGGGGGCAGCGCTTGGGGATGCTGCAGATAGTGCTTGCGGGCAATGAAGTACTGGCGCCCATAGTACATGGGCACCACGAACTGCTGGTACCGCAGATAGCGGTCCAGCAGGCGCGCCCCTGCGGCAATGGCCTTGCGGTCGGGACTTTTGACGATTTCCTCGATCAACTGGTCCACCACGCGGTCCTGGATGCCGGAGAGGTTCTGGCTGCCCTTCTCGTCTGCGGCGGCAGAGCCGAAATCGTCGTACAGCTCGTTGCCGGGGCTCGACGAGCCGCCCGCGATATTGATGGCCAGATCGAAGTCGAAATCATCCTGGCGCTTCTTGATGAGGCTGGGGTCGCTGAGCCGGTAGCGCAGCTCAATGCCCAGCCTGGCCAGATTGCGGGCAAAAGGCGCCAGCACGACTTCGGAGCCCCGGTCCGCGATCATCAGAGTCATGACGAAGGGGTCGCCGGCGCTGTTGCGCAAGGCTCCCTCGCGGTAAGCCCACCCGGCTTCGGCCAGCAGTTGCCGGGCCTGCACCAGATTGCGCCGCAGCCCCTCGGGCGTGCCGCCGCTGCTGGCGGGCCGCACCACGGGCTCGCGCAGCGCGGCCAGCAATTCGGGCGTCTGCGGCAGGCGCTGCGCGATCCGCAGTTCATCGGCATCGGGCAGGCGCCCGGCCATCAGGTCCGGCGTGTTCTGGAAATAGCTCTGGGTGCGGGCCCGGCGGTTGTAGAACACGCGCTGGTTGAGTCCGTCGAAGTCGAAGGCCAGCGCAATCGCGGCACGTACCCGCCGGTCGGCAAAGCGGGGCTGGCGCAGGTTCATGACAATGCCCTGCATGCCCGTGGCCCGGCTGTGCGCAATCTCGTCCTTGACCAGTTCGCCGGCATCGAAGCGGCGGCCCTTGTAGCGGCGCACCCAGGCGCTGATGGAGGTCTCCTCCAGCGCATCCAGATCGCCGGCCTTGAGGGCCTCTTCCTCGCCCAGCCGGTCGCGGTAGTAGACGTACTGGACTTCATCGAAGTTGAACATGCCCCTGCGCACCGGCAGATCGGCCGCCCAATAGTCCTTGCGCCGCTGGTAGGTGATGGACTTGCCCAGATCCATCTGCCTGACCTGGTAGGGGCCGCTGGCGACGGGAGGATCGGTGAAAATCTGGTCGATGCTCTTGCCCTGGCCCCAGGCCCTGGAGAACACCGGCAACTGGCCGATCACCATATGCAGCTCGGAATTGCGCCGCTTGAAGTCGAAGCGGATGGTCAGCCGGTCCACCACCACTGCACGCTCCACATCCGCCCAGTAGGCGCGAAAGACCGGCGATGCCTGCTTGCTGGTCAGCGTATCGAAGGAGTATTTGACATCCTCGGCCAGCACCGGATCACCGTTGGAAAACCGGGCCTTGGGGTGGAGCCTGAACTGCACGCTGAGCTGGTCGGGCGCCAGCGCGATGTCTTCGGCCAGCAGGCCATAGCGGCTGAATGGCTCATCCTCGCTGGGCGTGGTGAGCGAGTCGAAGACCAGCCCGTATTCCGCAAAGACAAAACCATTGAGGCTGTAGCCCATGCCGGCGGCCACCTGCCCGCGCAGCGTGAAGGGGTTGAGCTTGTCGAAGCTGCCGCTGGCCGACAGCAGCAGCCGTCCGCCCTTGGGCGCATCGGGCCGCACGTAGTCGAAATGCGAAAAGCCGGGCGGGTACTTGGGTGCATAGCCCATGCCCATGCCGGGAACAGCCCGGGCAGTCAACGCGCTGCACAGCAACAGCAAAGCCATCAAAAATCGCATGCGACAATTCTGCACTACGTCAGGCAGCCCCATGGCGGATGGGCATCCCATGCCTTACCTGTTCCGGGCCATCGCCGCAATTCACCACCCCCGCTCTCCAGGAGAACAACAATGGGCTTTCTCGCCGGTAAAAAACTGCTCGTCACGGGCGTTCTGTCCAACCGTTCCATCGCCTACGGCATTGCCAAGGCCTGCCACGCACAGGGCGCAGAACTGGCCTTCAGCTATGTGGGCGAGCGTTTCAAGGACCGCATCACCGAGTTCGCCGCCGAATTCGGCTCCAAGCTGGTGTTCGACTGCGATGTGGCCGACGACGCCCAGATCGACAAGCTGTTCGCCGACCTGGGCGCGGCCTGGGGCAAGTTCGACGGCTTCGTGCACAGCATCGGCTTTGCGCCGCGCGAGGCTATCGCGGGCAACTTCCTTGACGGCCTGAGCCGCGAAGGCTTCAAGATCGCCCACGACATCAGCGCCTACAGCTTCCCGGCCATGGCCAAGGCCGCGCTGCCCTACCTCAACGACAAGTCCTCGCTGCTGACGCTGTCCTACCTGGGCGCGCTGCGCTCCATCCCCAACTACAACACCATGGGCCTGGCCAAGGCATCGCTGGAAGCCTCCGTGCGCTACCTGGCGGAAGCCGTGGGACGCACGGCCGATGGCCGCAGCATCCGCGCCAACGGCATCTCGGCCGGCCCCATCAAGACGCTGGCCGCCTCGGGCATCAAGGACTTTGGCAAGCTGCTGGGCCGCGTGGCCGACGCTGCGCCGCTGCGCCGCAATGTAACCATCGAGGATGTGGGCAATGTGGCGGCCTTCCTGCTGTCCGACCTGGCATCGGGCGTGACGGCCGAGATCACCTACGTGGACGGCGGCTTCAGCCAGACCGCAGGCCTGTCGGCCGATCAGGTCTGACCCCCGGCAGCTCCGACCAGCCCTGCAGGCATTGCCGCCGGCAGGGCTTTTTTGTGCCTGAACCGCGAGCAAACCTGCCCCACATACATTTTCATGCGCTGGCGGGTATTTTTTATTGAATGAGAATGATTATCATGAATAATACTATTATTGAAAACTGTCCAACTTTCTGAACACATCGGAGCCAGCAGCCATGCAAGCAACCCCTGACCTCGGCCTGCCCGCTGCAGCGGCGGCAGCGGGCCGCACATCTCTGGAGCATTGGGAACATCTGGCGCAGCGAGCCCATCAGCACTTCAACGCAGGCCAGCTGGAAAGCGCGCTGGCCATGCAGGTGAAGGCGCTGCATGCTGCGCAGCGCCTGCTCGCCGGTCCGCTGCTGGCGCAGCAGCCCGACCACTGCCTGGCGGCCTGGGTCGTTTCCCATCACAACCTTGCCGAACTGCTGTCGCTGCGCCAGCAGCATGCCCTGGCCATCGACTACCTGTGCGAGGCGCATCAGGGCCTGCTGGACCTGGATCGCGCCTGCCATGGCACACCCGAAATCCGCAGCGCCGCCTGGCGCCACATGCGCGAAACCCATGGCGCACTGCTGCAGTGGCAGCGCCAGCACGGCAGCCAGCCCCAGGTCGATGCCGTGCTGCAGGCCTCGGCGCGCGCCTTCGGCAGCCTGGCCAGCACCCACCCCGCCCACTGATTTCCCACTGCAGCCCCCGAAAGCAAGCCCATGAGCCACTACACCCTGCCCGCACTGAACTACGCCTACGACGCGCTGGCCCCCCACATCGATGCCCAGACGATGGAAATCCATCACACCAGGCACCATCAGACTTACGTGAACAACCTCAATGCTGCCGTCAAGGACACGCCGCATGCCGGCCTGCCCGTAGAGCAGCTGATCGCCGATCTGTCCCTGCTGCCCGAGGGCATACGCCATGCCGTACGCAACAACGGCGGCGGCCATGCCAACCACAGCCTGTTCTGGACCGTGATGGCCCCCGAAGGCATGGGCGGCGGCACGCCCTCGGGCGCGCTGGCGCAGGCCATCGAGCAGGAGCTGAGCGGCTTCGATGCCTTCAAGGCCGCATTCACGCAGGCGGCACTCACGCGCTTTGGCAGCGGATGGGCATGGCTGGTGGTGGGCAGGGATGGCCGGCTGGCCGTGGAAAGCAGCGGCAACCAGGACAGCCCCCTGATGGCCGGCATCGGATCGGGCGGCACTCCCATCCTGGGCCTGGACGTCTGGGAGCACGCCTACTACCTCCAGTACCAGAACCGCCGTCCCGACTACATCGCGGCGTTCTACCACGTCATCGACTGGGCCGAAGTGGCCCGCCGCTACGCCGCCGCACGCGGCTGAGCGGGCCGGCCACACCCTCACCGGAGTCGAACAGCATGGACCTGCCCCAACACCTGCGCTCCAGGACCAGCCTGCGGTCCAACGTCCGCCTGTGGGTCGGACTGGCCATCATGATGGCCGGCGCCTGGGCGCTGACCAGCCAGTTCTGGACCTACGCCCAGAACCATCCTGTCGTCTTCCAGGCGCTGGCCGGAGGATCGGCTGCCGCTCTGGCCACCGCCCTGGGCACCGTACCCGTCATGCTGTCCCAGCGGCTGTCCGAGCGCACACAGGACACCTTGTTCGGCTTTGGCGCCGGCGTCATGCTGGCGGCATGCGCCTTCTCGCTGATCCTGCCGGGGCTGGAAGCGGTGCGCACGCAGGCACTGTTCGGCGGCGGAGGCTGGGCGGCGGGTGGCATCATCGGCACGGCCATCCTCGCGGGCGCGGCAACGATGATGCTCATGGACCGGCTGCTGCCGCATGAGCACTTCATCAAAGGCCGCGAAGGACTGGATGCCCATGGCGCGCGCAAGCTGCAGCGCACCTGGCTGTTCGTTTTCGCCATCACGCTGCACAACCTGCCCGAAGGCCTGGCCATCGGCGTGGGCTACGCAGGCAACGACGGGCTGCGCGCCAACGCGCTGGCCACAGGCATCGCCATTCAGGATGTGCCCGAAGGCCTGGTCGTGGCCGTGGCCCTGCTGGCCGCAGGCTACAGCCGCCGTCTGGGCGTGCTGCTGGGCATGGCCTCGGGACTGGTGGAGCCCGTGGGCGCCGTGCTGGGCGCAGCCATCGTCAGCGGCTCGGCGGCGCTGCTGCCATGGGGCCTGGGCTTCGCTGCCGGGGCCATGCTGTTCGTGATCAGCCACGAGATCATTCCCGAGTCCCACCGCAAGGGGCACGAGGCTTTCGCCACCGGCGGACTCATGCTGGGCTTCGTGCTGATGATGGTGCTGGACACGGCACTGGGCTGAATGCAGTAGCATCCGGGGCAGCGGCATGCCGCTGTCTTTATTTGTGCATAATGTTCTGCCAGAAAGAACCATATTCCACTTAACGGAATATCAATCCCACCGATGCCCCCGAAATGCCCATGTCTGCCCACCGTTTTGATGTCCTGATCAGTGAAGTCGGCCCGCGCGATGGCCTGCAGTCCGTGGCCTCGGCCATGCCCACCGCCCATAAATGCGCCTGGATCGATGCGCTGGCAGATGCCGGACTGCAGGAGATCGAGGTCGGCTCCTTCGTCTCGCCCAAACTGCTGCCGCAGATGGCGGATACGGCTGAAGTCGTCGCGCATGCGCTCCAGCACTCCGGCATTACCGTGATGGCCCTGGTGCCCAACCTGCGCGGCGCCGAGGCGGCCTTGCGCGCGGGCGTGCACAAGGTCACGCTGCCGGTTTCAGCCAGCGCGGCACACTGCATGGCCAATGTGCGCAAGACCCCCTTGCAGATGGTCGAAGAGGTGCGCGCCATCGCTGCGCTGCGCGATGAAATCGCGCCTGGGACGCAGATCGAGGCCGGCATCTCCACGGCTTTCGGCTGCACGCTGCAGGGGCTGGTGCCCGAGGACGAGGTGATTGCGCTGGCGCTGGCCTGCGCGGCGGCGGGTGCGGACGAGTGTGGCCTGTCAGACACCACGGGCATGGCCAACCCGGCCCAGGTGCGGCGGCTGTTCACGCGGCTGCGCGCAGAGCTTGGAGCGCACGCGGGCGCGGCGCACATGCACAATACGCGTGGTTTGGGCTTGGCCAACTGCCTGGCCGCCTATGAGGCCGGCGTACGCACCTTCGACGCTTCGCTGGCGGGCCTGGGCGGCTGTCCCTACGCGCCCGGCGCATCGGGCAATGTGGTCACCGAGGATCTGGTCTTCATGTTCGAGGCCATGGGCATTCGCACCGGTGTGGACATCGCCCGCCTGATCGCTGCGCGCGCGCCGCTGGCAGCAGGGCTGCCCGGCGAGCCCTTGCACGGCATGACGCCGCTGGCCGGTTTGCCCAAGGGCTTTGTGCCGCAAGACTATGCGCCGCGCTGACAGCGCCGCTGCGCGCGCCACTGCGCACGCCACTGCGCACGCCACTGCCCGCACCGCTGATACAACCATCCACCGTTTTTCATGAATCAACCCACAACATCCGACAGCACTTGCAGCGACGCTGCCCCCCTGCCCTATGCAGGCATCCGCGTGGTCGAGTTCACCCATATGGTCATGGGCCCATCCTGCGGCCTGATGCTGGCCGACCTGGGCGCCGAGGTCATCAAGGTCGAGCCCGTGGGCCATGGCCGCGATGGCGATGCCACGCGCAAGCTGCTGGGCTCGGGCGCGGGCTTTTTCCCGCTGTTCAACCGCAACAAGAAGAGCCTGACGCTGGACCTGCAGACCGAGGAAGGCCGGCAGGCCGCGCTGCGCCTGATTGCCACGGCCGATGTGGTCTGCGAGAACTTCAAGCCTGGCACCATGCGCAAGCTGGGCCTGGACTACGACAGCCTCAAGGACCGTTTTCCGCGCCTGATCTACGTCAGCCACAAGGGCTTTCTGCCCGGCCCCTATGAGCACCGCACGGCGCTGGACGAAGTGGTGCAGATGATGGGCGGGCTGGCCTATATGACGGGCCGCCCCGGCGATCCGCTGCGCGCGGGCGCCAGTGTCAATGACATCATGGGCGGCATGTTCGGCGCCATGGGCGCCATGGCGGCGCTGGCACAGCGCGAGAAGACGGGGCGCGGGCAGGAAGTGCAAAGCGCGCTGTTCGAGAACAACATCTTTCTCGTGGCCCAGCACATGATGCAGTTTGCCGTTACCGGCAAGCCCGCCGCGCCCATGCCGGCGCGCATCTCGGCCTGGGCCATCTACGATGTGTTCGAAGTCCAGGGGGGCGAGCAGATTTTCCTGGCCGTGGTCAGCGACGGCGCATGGCGCGTGTTCTGCGACGCCTTCGGCCTGGATGCGCTGCGCGACGACCCGCGCCTGGGCAGCAACAACGACCGTGTGCTGGCGCGCGGCTGGCTGATGCCGCTGCTGCGCGAAAAGATGGCGCCCTACAGCGCCGCCCACATCGCCGGGGTATTCGAGCAGCACGGCCTGCCTTTTGCGCCGATTGCGCGCCCGCAGGACCTGCTCGACGATCCGCACCTGAATGCCACGGGCGCACTGGCTCCGATCGCCCTGCCCGATGGCAGGACGTCCCAGACCGTGCTGCTGCCCTTCACGCTGGACGGCAGACGCATGCAGGTGCGCCTGTCGCCGCCGCGCCTGGGCGAGCACAGCCTGGAAATCCTCACGGCCCTGGGATACAGCAGCGATCAGGCCAGGGCGCTGGCACAGGGCAACACAGTGGCCAGCCAGGAAAACGTCCGCACGGATTGACCGACTGCCTCCATGCAAAAAAGCGCGACGCCCGTTGGGGCATCGCGCTTTGCGCCTGCTGGATCAGCAGGCCAGGGTCGGCTGCATTCAGCCTGCGCGGCTGCGCGCGGGCTTGGCAGTGGCCGTCTTGGCCGCAGGCTTGACCGCCTTTTTCGCGGCAGGCTTGGCCGCCGCCTTGGGCGCAGCAGCCTTGGCGGTGGCAGGCGCCTTGCGCGCCGGCTCGGCCAGTGCCACGCAGTCGGCGTAAAAGCGCACCACGCCATCGGCGTCTTCCAGCTCCACCAGACCGTGGATGTCGGTCTCGAAGCCGGGGCACTCCTTGGCGAATTCGCGGGCGAACAGCAGGTAATCCACGATCTTGCGGTTGAAGACTTCGCCGGGAATCAGCAGCGGAATGCCGGGCGGGTACGGCGTAACCAGGCCCACGGTGATGCGGCCTTCCAGGTGGTCGATTTCCACGCGCTCGGTCTTGCGCTGCGCGATGTGGGCATAGGCATCGCTGGGCTTCATGGCGGGCTTGAGGTCCGACAGGTACATCTCGGTCGTCAGGCGCGCGATGTCGTACTTGGCGTACAGCTCGTGCACATGCTGGCACAGGTCGCGCAGGCCCATACGTTCGTAGCGGCGGTGCTGCTGGCAGAACTCGGGCAGGATGCGCGCCAGCGGCTGGTTGCGGTCGTAGTCGTCCTTGAACTGCTGCAGCGCCGTCAGCATGGTGTTCCAGCGGCCCTTGGTGATGCCGATGGTGAACATGATGAAGAACGAGTACAGGCCCGTCTTTTCCACCACCACGCCATGCTCGGCCAGGTACTTGGTGACGATGGACGCCGGAATGCCCGTGTCCGAGAAATCGCCATCCAGGTCCAGGCCCGGCGTGACGATGGTGGACTTGATGGGGTCCAGCATGTTGAAGCCGTCGGCCAGCTCGCCAAAGCCGTGCCAGTTGTCGAACTCCTTGCCATTCTTGGCCTTGGAGCGCTTGGGCGCCGCGTCATGGCCGCGGATGATCCAGTCCTGGGCCGAGCCCACGCCTTCCTCGGCGAGCTTCTCGGGGCCCCAGACCTCGAACCACCAGTCGTCATCGCCGAATTCATCTTCCACCTTGCGCATGGCGCGGCGGAAGTCCAGCGCCTCCAGGATGGACTCTTCCACCAGGGCCGTGCCGCCGGGCGGCTCCATCATGGCGGCCGCCACGTCGCAGCTGGCGATGATGCTGTATTGCGGGCTGGTCGAGGTGTGCATCAGGTACGCCTCGTTGAACAGGTGGTGGTCCAGCTTTTCGGTCTGGCTGTCCTGAACGAGCACGTGCGAAGCCTGGCTGATGCCGGCCAGCAGCTTGTGGATGGACTGCGTGGCATAGACCACGGAGTGCTTGGGGCGCGCGCGCTTTTTGCCCATGGCATGGTAGCTGCCATAGAACGGGTGGAAGGCCGCGTGGGGCAGCCAGGCCTCGTCGAAGTGCAGGTTGGCCACGTAGCCGTCCAGCATGCTCTTGATGGTCTCGGTGTTGTAGAGCACGCCGTCATAGGTGGACTGCGTCAGCGTCAGCACGCGCGGCTTGACCGTGGCAGCGTCCACGCCCTTGAGCAGCGGGTTGGCCGCGATCTTGGCCTGGATGGACTCCACCGAGAACTCGCTTTGCGGGATCGGGCCGATGATGCCGAAGTGGTTGCGCGTGGGCTTGAGGAACACCGGAATCGCACCCGTCATGATGATGGAGTGCAGCACGGACTTGTGGCAGTTGCGGTCCACCACCACCACGTCGCCGGGCGCCACGGCATGGTGCCAGACGATCTTGTTCGACGTGGACGTGCCATTGGTCACGAAGTAGCAATGGTCGGCATTGAAGATGCGCGCGGCGTTGCGCTCGCTCTCGCCAATGGCGCCGTTGTGGTCCAGCAGCTGGCCCAGTTCCTCGACCGCATTGCACACGTCGGAGCGCAGCATGTTTTCACCGTAGA
This sequence comes from Delftia sp. PS-11, assembly GCF_029870285.1. Lineage (GTDB taxonomy): Bacteria > Pseudomonadota > Gammaproteobacteria > Burkholderiales > Burkholderiaceae_C > Comamonas. Next base: position 16,017 of record NZ_JACSYA010000024.1, on the reverse strand, counting down.
ACTGGTGGTACATCTGGCCCACGGGGCTCTTGAGAAAGGCCACGCCGCCCGAGTGGCCCGGGCAGTGCCAGCTGTAGGAGCCGTCCTCGGCATAGTCCAGCAGCGCCTTGAAGAACGGCGGCTGCACGCCTTCCAGATAGCTCTTGGCCTCGCGGATGATGTGCTTGGCCACGAACTCGGGCGTGTCCTCGAACATGTGGATGAAGCCGTGCAGCTCGCGCAGGATGTCGTTGGGCAGGTGGCGGCTGGTCTTGGTTTCGCCGTAGATGTAGATGGGCACCTCGGCGTTCTTGCGGCGCACCTCGCCAATGAAGCTGCGCAGGCTGTGGATCACGGGATCGGTCTCGCCCTCGCCGCCCAGCGAGAATTCCTCGTCATCGATGGACAGGATGAAGGCGCTGGCACGGCTTTGCTGCTGCGCGAACTGCGACAGATCGCCATAGCTGGTCACGCCCAGCACCTCGAAACCCTCTTCCTCGATGGCCTGGGCCAGGGCACGGATGCCCAGGCCCGAGGTGTTCTCGGAACGAAAATCCTCGTCGATGATGACGATGGGAAAGCGAAACTTCATGGGGCAGCCTCCGAAACCTGAGCGGGCCTAAAAAACGAAACAGGCGCGAAGTGTAAGGAATATCCTTATTGCGCCTTTGAAGCGTGCGGATTTTCACCCAGAATGGACCGCACCAAACACAAGCAACTGTCATAAAAGGGAGTCTGGGCATGGAACATTCCACGATCTGGTGGCTGGCAGCCGGCGCGCTGGTGATTGCGGAGCTGATGACGGGCAGCTTCTACCTGCTGATGCTGGCCCTGGGCGCCTGCGCCGGCGCCCTGTGCGCCCATGCCGGCCTTGCGCCCATCGCCCAGCTGGTGGCTGCGGCACTGGTCGGCAGCGCCGCCGTGCTGGCCTGCCATCTGGTGCGCCGGCGCCAGCCCAGCCGCCAGCCCGCATCGAGCAACCGCGATGTCAATCTGGATGTCGGAGAATCCGTCATGGTCGAGCACTGGGGCCATGACGGTACCGCCCAGGTCCGCTACCGCGGCGCACAATGGACCGTGATCGGCCGACCGGGCAATCTGCCCTCGCCCGGCATGCACCGCGTGGCCGAGGTGATCGGCAACCGCCTGCTCGTGGACAAGCTCTGAGCATCACTCTGGCCACTACAGTCGCCACTGCACAGCAGCGGCCGCTGCTGAGGCAGCCGCCGCAGCAGCCGCTGCCGCGCCGGTCGCCGCGCACCCCTGTTACCCCTGTTTCGCCCTTTTGTTTCACCGGATGCCCTACGGGCTTGGAGATACCATGGAAATCGCCATCGTCATTGTGGTCATCGCTGCCATCTTCATCGCACGCTCCATCAAGGTCGTGCCTCAGCAGCACGCCTGGGTCAAGGAACGGCTGGGCAAGTATGCCGGCACGCTGACGCCGGGCCTGAACTTCCTGGTGCCCTTCGTGGACCGGGTGGCCTACAAGCACAGCCTCAAGGAAATCCCGCTGGATGTGCCCAGCCAGGTCTGCATCACGCGCGACAACACGCAACTGCAGGTGGACGGCATTCTCTATTTCCAGGTCACCGACCCCATGCGTGCCAGCTACGGCTCGTCCAACTACATCATGGCCGTGACCCAGCTGGCCCAGACCTCGCTGCGCAGCGTGATCGGCAAGCTCGAACTCGACAAGACCTTCGAGGAGCGCGACATGATCAATGCCCAGATCGTCTCCGCGATCGATGAGGCCGCGCTCAACTGGGGCGTGAAGGTGCTGCGCTATGAAATCAAGGACCTGACGCCGCCCGCTGAAATCCTGCGCGCCATGCAGGCCCAGATCACGGCCGAACGTGAAAAGCGCGCGCTGATCGCGGCCTCCGAAGGCCGCCGCCAGGAGCAGATCAACATCGCCACAGGCGAGCGCGAGGCCTTCATCGCCCGCTCCGAAGGCGAAAAGCAGGCCGTCATCAACAAGGCCCAGGGCGAGGCCGAATCCATCAAGGCCGTGGCCGATGCCACGGCGCAGGCCATCGAGCGCGTGGCAGCGGCCATCCGCCAGCCCGGCGGCGAACAGGCCGTGCAGCTCAAGGTCGCGGAAAAAGCTGTCGAGGCTTATGGCCAGGTCGCATCGGATGCCACCACCACGCTGATCGTGCCCAGCAACATGACCGAGGTATCGAGCCTGATCACCTCGGCCATGAAGATGGTGCAGACGGGGCAAAGCAGCCGCTGATCCCTGCAGGCAGATGCCATGGCATCTGCCTGCAGCACCTGCTTCAGAAGCTTTCCCAGTCCGGGTTTGCCGCGCCCTGGGCCTGAGCGGATGGCAGGCGGGACTGGGACGCAATGGTCGGTGAACGCTGCCCTGCGCCGCTCTGGCTGCGTGGCGCACTGGCGGATGATGCAGCAGAGTGGGCTATCGCATTTGCAGCATTGCGGTCCTGCTTGAAGAACGCGACGGTCTGCACCAGATCCTGCGCCTGTGTGCGCAGGCTGCTGGCGGCGGCGGCCATCTCTTCCACCAGCGCAGCATTTTGCTGCGTGGCATTGTCCATCTGGGTGACGGCATCCCCCACCTGCGACACGCCAGTGGCCTGCTCGCTGCTGGCAGCGCTGATCTCGCCCATGATATCGGTCACTCGCCGGATGGCCGTGACCACCTCGGTCATCGTGGTGCCCGCTTTTTCCACCAGCACCGAGCCCTGCTCCACCCGGCCCACGCTGGTGGTGATCAGCTCCTTGATTTCCTTGGCGGCTTCGGCGCTGCGCTGGGCCAGCGTGCGCACTTCGCCTGCCACCACGGCAAAGCCCCGGCCCTGCTCACCCGCGCGGGCCGCTTCCACGGCCGCATTCAGGGCCAGGATGTTGGTCTGGAAAGCAATCGAGTCGATCACACCGATGATGTCGCTGATGCGCCGGCTGCTTTCGTTGATGCCCTGCATGGTCTGCACCACTTCAGCCACCACCTCGCCGCCCCGGGTGGCAACACTCGAAGCACTAAGCACCAGTTGGTTGGCCTGGCGTGCGTTGTCGGCATTCTGGCGCACGGTCGAGGACAGCTCCTCCATCGAGGCGGCCGTCTGCTCCAGCGCCGAGGCCTGCTGCTCTGTGCGCGCAGACAGGTCGTGATTGCCCTGCTCAATCTCTGCGCTGGCATGGGCCACGCTGTCTGCGTTGGCACGCACGCCCTGCACCACAGAGGCCAGACGGTCGCGCATGACTGTCAGCCCCTTCATCAGCTGTGCCAGCTCATCGCGGCCGCGCACCGGGATGGCCACGGTCAGATCACCCTCTGCGATGGCCTGCGTGCTGCGCAGCGCCTGGTCAATGGAGCGCGTGACCTGACGCACGATGGCACCGCCCACGAAAACTGCTACCAACAGGCCCGCAAAAATCGCCGCAATGCTCAGCAGGCGCAGACGCTCGAAGCCGGCATTGGCCTGCTCATACTCCGACTTGGCAACATCCTGCTGCACCTGGATCAGTTGGCCCAGCACATCCTGCAGCGGATCCATGGCAGGATACATCTGCTGACCAGCAAACAGGCGAATGCCCTCCATGTCGCCTGCCTTCACCAGACTCTCGATGCGAGTCGTCGCCTCGTCCGCGCGCATGCGCAGGGGCTTGAAGCGCTCAATGAGTTCCCTCTCGCGCCCCACCAGGTCGGTCGAGGCATAGGCGTTCCAGGAGCGCTCGATCGCGGCGCGCGCCGCCGTGATCGACTCCAGCGCCTGCGCCGGAGTCAGCGCGCCATCGCGCACCTTGTGCGTAGTGTCCACGATATTGACGGCATACATATCCGCTACAGTCTTGAGCTGCGCCATCGGTATGACGCGGTCCTTGTACACACGGTGCAGGCCCTCGTTGGAGCGGTCCATGCCCCAAAGCCCACCCAGCCCTACCAGAAGGACCAGCAGGCAAAGCCCTGCAAGCAAAGCCATCAGGCGCGTTGAAATCTTCAGTTGGTTCATGGGGCATTCCTCATTCGTTGCAACCACACGCCAGACATGCGGCAATCGCAGGACACGACTGCACACCAGCCAAGACTTGGCGCGTGCAAGGTGCATGCCAAGCACTTGGCAACATGCTTTGTTGCACGAATTATAGCATTTTTATCAATTCCATCAATGATGGAATGCAAAAAATTACAGATGATAATGAATCTCGCTTAAATTCGATAAAACCGATCTCGTATCCCTCTCCATCGGTCTTGCACGCCCACACCCAGGATCATGCTGTTTTGCAGAGAATCCTCAGGGACCCCAAAAATTCCTGTTATGATTGCTGTCTCCGGAGAGGTGGATGAGCGGTTTAAGTCGCACGCCTGGAAAGCGTGTGTGGGCTAATCCCCACCGCGGGTTCGAATCCCGCCCTCTCCGCCAAACGCAAGCCCAAGTGATTGATTCACTTGGGCTTTTTTGCACTTCAGCTTCATACACAAAGCTGGCTCGGTACTGGAAGCGATGGCAGAAGGCACAGGAGGCCAGGCAGGGCGACAACGCGCCAGAGCCAGCCAAGCTGGTCATCTATTTGGGCAACCCCTGCGGCAGGCGCTGGACACGGCGCGGAGCCTGCTGCGACTGGCAAGCCTGAACTGGCAAGTACAGAACTTCAGCACAGTCTGCCGGCGCCAAAAGACCTTGCAGATCCCACTGAGCTCCCAGCCAAGCAAATCACCGCTGCAGTTTTTGATGGACAGGACAGGCCAAGCCTTGGCGGTGATCCCGCCGCACCTAGCTACTGAAAGAAATCAAGTCCGGGCTCAGCACACCACAACGAAGCTGTCCGCGCATGCAAGCGCTTTGGTCAAAGCATCTGAAAAAATAGAGCGCCTACCACAGGCGCAGCTTGATAGAGACCAGGATGAACTGCTTCAAGCGGCTGGGCGAGCGCGTCTGACACACACATTAGAGTGTCAGGTTATGGAGCTACATGTGCGCGTGGCTTTGCGCAATCGCTGCATCCAGATCGGCCCATCCTCAAACGGTACTGGAGGCTGCTTGGGCATAGGTCTGTCTGGGATTGGAGCCACACCGCCACCGATTAGAGCGTGTTATGAACTTTGTGCCATCAACTGCCAAGCCCCGGTAGAGCCGGGTGATGCCCCGCAAACCCTATCCTACTGACGTTAGCGATGAAGAGTGGAGCTTCGTCGCTCCTTACCTGGTACTGATGGATCTGCATGCCCCTCAGCGTGAACACGGTCTGCGCGAAGTCTTCAATGCATTGCGTTGGCTCGTTCGTGCAGGTGCTCCCTGGCAGATGCTTCCCAATGACCTGCCACCTTGGGAAGCTGTCTATCAGCAAAGCAGGCGTTGACTGGAGGCCGGCTGCTTTTGAGGCCATGGTCTGTTGCGCCGGTGGCATATGCCCCGTCCGGTGCGTTGCTACTGCTGTGCGAGCCACATGTGCATGCACACGCCCCTGCTGCGCACTATATGTGCACCCTGAAAAAGTCGAGCGATGGCCCATGGCTTCTACATTCAGGTCTGCGTACAAGCCATTGATGACGACACAGATACGCAGCTCCTTGCCATGTTGGCTGATGGCACCAGCGAAGATCAGCAGCGCGGCACGCTGCGGCAATGTGCATGTCGCCCATAGCAGTCATCGAGGCGCACAATGTCATCCTCCCCCAGATAGGCGCCAGACTGCACCTCAATCAACTCCAGCGGAATTTTTCCCGGATTTTCCAGAGCATGCACAACGCCCACCGGAATATAGGTGGACTGGTTTTCTGTCAGCAGCATATGCTGCTCGCCCAGTTGCACCTTGGCAGTACCAGACACAACGATCCAGTGCTCGGCACGGTGATGATGCATCTGCACGGACAGCTTGTGCCCAGGTTGGACAGTAATACGTTTGACTTGGTAACGTTCCCCACGGTCCACCAGATCGTAGCTGCCCCAAGGACGGAACACCTGCCGATGCGCGGCGGCCTCGCAACGGTCTGCAGAAACAAGCTGTTCGACGATTTTTTTGACATCCTGGACATGCTGCTTGCTGGCAACAAGTACCGCGTCAGCAGTTTCGACGACAACCAGACCGTTCACCCCCACCAACCCCACGAGCCGGTGCTTTGCATGGATGTAGCTGTCATGCGTTCCATGCACCAGCACATCGCCACGAAGCACATTGCCCTGCCCGTCCTGCTGCCCCGCCTGCCAGACTGCATCCCAGGCGCCCACGTCACTCCAGCCAGCATCCAGCGGAACCATCTGCACAAGGTCGGAGTTCTCCATGACAGCGTAGTCGATGGATTCACTGGATACGCCACAAAAAGCCTGCGCACCCAGCCGTGTGAAATCCAGATCGTGCGAGGCCTGTGCCACAGCCGCATGCGCAGCAGCCTCAATATCAGGCCGGTAGCGCCGCAGCTCCGCCAGCATCACTGAGGCACGAAACAGAAACATGCCGCCATTCCAGAAATAACATCCATCTTCCAGATAAGATTGCGCCGTCTTCGCATCCGGTTTTTCCACGAATGCCTGGACAACGCAGGGCACGTCGCCAAGGCTGGCACGCGCTACACGAAGATAGCCATAACCTGTTGCCGCACTGACAGGAACGACACCGAAAGTGATGATGGCACCTTGCTGCGCGGCCGGTACGCCAGCAGCAACCGCACGGTGGAATGCCTGTGTATCCTGCATGACATGGTCAGCAGGCAAGACGAGGAGCAGTGGATCTGCCCCCTCTCGCATGGCAAATACTGCCGCCACACCAATCGCCAGTGCCGTGTTTTTCCCCTCAGGCTCCAGCAACAAGCCGCCAGGCTGGACATCAGCCTGACGCAGTTGTTCAGCCAGGATGAACCGGTGCGCCTCATTGCCGATGACCAACGGCGGCGCCGAGCTCAAATTCCGCAACCGGTCCAGAGTCAGCTGGAACAAGGTGCGCTCTTGCGTCAGGCCAAGAAACTGCTTGGGAAAATTGGCACGCGAAAGCGGCCAAAGCCGTGTACCGCTGCCACCAGAAAGAATGACGGGGATGAGAGGGTGTGCCAACATGTGCGCCGATTTTATGGCCAGGTACAGACCGATGCAGCAACCCAGCCCGGAACGCCGCTGCCATCAAAAACCCTGCTCGCATCTGCTTGCTGCAAAGCTCTTTCATCATTGCAATGGACATAAAATTCTACATTTTGAACTTCCCCCTGATTTCAGGCGCTAGACGGCCTACTAGCTGGTGATCGAAAGCGATCTGGCCCTGCCAGAGCTGTTGCCGGCATCTGCGGACCAGCTGGCCGAACCAGCGCATATCCAAATCCGGCGGGCCGATGTAGCAACCCATGGGCTGCCTGGTGGTCAGCAGCTGGGTCCGTTCCTATGGGCAACGCCTGACAGCCTGTGGCTGGAAGTACCGAATGTCGCACGGTTTCATGTGCAGTGCGGCAACAGCATTCTGGTGGACCAGGCTCCTGGCACGGATGAGGACAGCATCCGCGTCTTTTTGCTAGGCTCGGCGCTCGGCGCTCGGTGCGGTGCTGCTTCAGCGCGGACAGTTGGTGCTGCACGGCAATGCCATCCGCATCGGCGATCAATGCATGATCTGTGCAGGGTCTTCGGGCGCAGGCAAGTCCACGCTGGCTGCAGGCTTCATGCAGCGGGGTTATCAGGTTCTGGCGGATGATGTCGTTCCGATGGACAGGCAGTGCCGCGCCTTGCCGGGCTTCCCTCATATTAAGAGTGTATATGGACGCCCCGGTTTGCCAAGCCTTCAGTTCGTGATGCCAGAAAAGTCAAGATTGCACGCGTATATCCGGACTGTTGCGGCAGCACGCTGCCGCGGTCCCTGATGGAATTCGCTGGCCAAGGTCCCATCGGCTAAGCGCACTCGACGTGCATTACTCTTATCGGACTGTCTTGGCCCCGGTCTGACCTGTCTTGCCATCACTGCATGACTGCCTGAGCAATCGGTGGTCGCTTCTACTCTTCAGTTCGATCACTGGGTTGGTGATCGTGTCGTGTGGTTCTTCATGCGCCGGCTTGCTGACGCCGTTCTTCATAGTCCTTGTTGCCGGACAGCATGGCCCAGCAGATGCGCACATTCTTGTTGGCCAGCGCCACGGCGGCGATGTTCTTGTTGCGCCGCTGCGCAACCCCACGGACCCAATGGCAGGTGGCACTTGCTGACTCACGATTGGGTTGGTCCGCGTGGTAGACCACCGACCGCGCGCCCTGGATCAGCAGTGTGCGCAGGTAGGTGTCACCGCGCTTGCTGATGCCCAGCAGGTTCTGTTTGCCGCCGCTGGAATGCTGCTTCGGTACCAGGCCGAGCCAGGCAGCGACCTGCCGGCCATCCTTGAAGTCCGATGCACTGCCAGCCGGGCAACGCGCTTTTTTGCTTCATGCAGGCGCCAAACCGGACAGCACATGCGTGGATTGCTGTGCGGGTGAACAGCTGTCCACCCAGGGCAGGAACAGCACAGCCCCCCATCTCCATGCACTGAGGCCAGGTGCTGCGCCCCCACGCTGCGCCCGCCAAGGCATGGCGGCACCAAAGGGGCATTTCCGGATGGGAATCGGCGCACGCCAGCAGATCTCCAACATATACAAATACAACAATTAGTTACACAATCGGGAGTCTGCGATCAATGGCATCCTCTCCCGCTATTGCGCCCCATCCGCCTCTCCAGCGCCGCATCGAAACGTTGACTTTGCCCACATGAAACTCCTCACTCACCTGTCAGTGGCCAAGCGCCTTGCCCTGGGCTTCGCACTCGTACTGCTGCTGTCCTTTGCCGTGATCACCCTCAGCATCACCCGGCTGAACGCACTGGCCGATGCCACGCAAGAGATGGTTCAGGACCCGATCAAAACCGAACGGCTGGTGAGCGATTGGGCACGCAACCTGCACACCGGCATCACGCGCACGGCGGCCGTTGCACGCAGTGCCGACCCTGCGCTGGCAGAGTTCTTCGCGCAAGACAGCAAGGCCTTGTCCCAACGCTCAGGCGAACTGCAAAAGGCCATCGAAGCACTGATGTACTCGGACACGGAAAAGCGGATATTCCAGGAAATCGGAGCGCTGCGCACCGAGTACATCAATAGCCGCGATGCCATCTTCGCGCTCAAGAAGCAGGGCCATGTGGACGAGGCCAATGCATTGCTGGAGAAGCAGTTCCTGCCCACTTCCAGGCGCTTTGCCGACAAGATGGATGAGCTGCTGAACAGCCAGCGCGAGCAGGTAGACCAACTGGGCCGGGCCATCCAGGAAAACCGCCACACCAGCCGCCAGCTGCTGGCGGTACTGGGTATGCTGAGCGTGATGCTGGGAGCCCTGTTCTCCTGGATACTCGCGCGGTCCGTGACGACTCCGCTGGCCCAGGCTTCGCACTTGGCCAGGCGCGTGGCTCAAGGAGATCTGACAGCGCCCGTGCCCGCGCACGGCAGGGACGAAGTGGGCCAACTGATGGCCTCGCTGCAGTTGATGCAGAACAATCTGGCGCAAGTGGTGAGCCAAGTGCGCAATGGCTCGGAATCCGTCTCCAACGCCAGCACGGAAATCGCCCAGGGCAACAGCGATCTGAGCGCCCGCACCGAACAGCAGGCCAGTGCCCTGGAGCGTACGGCCGCCAGCATGGAAGAGCTTAATGCGACCGTGCGCAACAACGCTGACAACGCGCGCCAGGCCAACCAGCTTGCGCTGACGGCATCCAACGTCGCCGTTCAGGGTGGCACGGTGGTGGGAGAGGTCGTCGAAACCATGAAAGGCATCAACGAAGCCAGCCGCAGGATCAGCGACATCATCAGCGTGATAGATGGCATTGCCTTTCAAACCAATATCCTGGCGCTCAATGCAGCCGTGGAGGCCGCGCGGGCTGGCGAGCAGGGCCGGGGATTTGCCGTGGTGGCGGGCGAAGTGCGTACGCTGGCACAGCGAAGCGCAGAGGCGGCCAAGGAGATCAAGAGCCTCATCAACACCAGCGTGGAGCGCGTGGAGCGCGGCACCTCTTTGGTTGACAAGGCTGGCGAAACCATGAACGAGGTGGTTTCCAGCATCCGCCGCGTCACTGACATCATGGGAGAGATCAGCGCCGCCAGCAATGAACAGAGCACAGGCGTGGCACAGGTGAGCGATGCTGTCACTTCCATGGACCACGCCACCCAGCAAAATGCCGCACTGGTGCAAGAGATGGCAGCCGCCGCCAGCGGTCTGCGCACACAGGCGCACGAACTGGTGCAGGTGGTCGCCATTTTCCAACTCTCTGCAGACCCTCTGCACCTGCGTGCAAAAGCACCGGCGCCCCAAGGCCCTGCGGCACCTGCGCCAATCCCGGCCAAGCTGCAGACCGCCAAAAAAGCCCCTGCGCCACTGGCGCCACCCACGCTGCCTGCCGCACCAAAGCCGTCGGCTGGCACCCCTGCGCCAGCGGGCAAGGATGCCGAGTGGGAGTCCTTTTGAGACGCCTGTTGACTGCCCTTGCCCTGTGGTCGCTGGCGATCACGGGCCATGCCGAAGGCACTCTGATCAAGGTGCCAACGCGTGACGGGGTCACCACGACACTGTTCTGGGAGCCTGTGCCGGACGCCAAGGCCACGGTATTCCTGTTCCCGGGCGGTGCAGGAGGTTTTGGCAGGGTCGAATCGGGCAAGCCGATGGGACAGAACTTCCTGGTCCGCTCCGAGCACCACTTTACCTCTCATGGTTTCAACGTCGCCATCTTCGGCCGCCCCAGCGATTCACAGGACCTGGACTATGCGGACCGCATCGGCGGCGCCCACATGGCCGATGTGCGCAAAGTGCTGGAGTTCGTGAAGCACAAGGCAGATGTGCCGGTCTGGATGATCGGCACCAGCCGGGGCACGGTTTCAGCAGCGGCCGCCGCCATCCACATGCCTGGCGAGATGGCGGGCGTGGTTCTCACCTCCAGCGTGGTCAGCTACAAAAAGCCCGGCGCCGTGCCCAGCCAGGATCTGGATCGCATCCAGGTGCCCGTGCTGGTACTGCACCATGCCAGAGACGCCTGCCCTGTATGCCAGCCTCATGAGGTGCCGGGCATCCTGAGGGGCCTGAAGAGTGCCCCGGTCAAGAAGGCCATCATGGTCAGCGGCGGCAGCAACCCCACGGGCAATGTCTGTGAAGCCTTGCATTGGCACGGGTTCATCGGCATGGAGCAGGAGGCGGTCGATCTGATCGCCGCCTGGATCAGGATGCCCGCGAACTGAGGGCAATGCTCTTTTTGCGGAGCGCCCCGGCCACACCCGCCGGGGCGCCACATCACGCCACAGCCGCCTTGCTGGCGCCCAGATAGGCGGCAACGACCTGGGGATCGGCCGCCAGCGCGCCGGCGGGGCCCTGCAGCGTGATCGAGCCCAGCTCCAGGACATAGCCATAGTCCGCGACCTTGAGGGCGGCCCTGGAGTTTTGCTCGACAAGCAAAGTGGCGACGCCTGTGTCGCGCAGGCGCGCGATGATGGCAAACACATCGGCCATCACCCTGGGGGCCAGCCCCAGGGATGGCTCGTCGAGGAGCAGCACGCTGGGCGCGCTCATCAGGGCACGGCCCAGGGCCAGCATCTGCCGCTCCCCGCCAGACAGGGTGCCGGCCGCCTGCCTGCGCCGCTCCTGGAGCCTTGGGAACAGCTCGAAGATCTCGTGCAGGCACTGTTGGCGGGACTTGCGCGCATCGCGCCGGCGGTAGGCGCCCAGCTCCAGGTTGTCCTGGACCGTCATGCTCGCAAACAGCTCCCGTCGCTCGGGCACCAGAGCAATGCCACGGCCCAGCCGGCGCTCCACCGGGTCCTGCCCCATCTCGGCGCCGTGGTGCTCTATGCGCCCTGTTGCCATGCCGTTGTCCGGCAGCAGGCCCATGATGGCGTTGAGCAAGGTGGACTTGCCCGCCCCGTTGGGCCCGATGACGGTCACAATCTTGCCGGCATGGATATCGATGCTGACCCCATGCAGCGCCTGCACGGCGCCATAGCGGACCTGAAGGCCGCGCGTGGCCAGCGCCACGCCGCAGCTGCGCGGAACCTGATCGATGCTCATTCTTCGATACCTCCCAGATAAGCTGCCAGCACGGCTTCGTTCGCCTGAATCTCCGCGGGAGTGCCCTGCGCGATTTTCCGCCCGAACTCCATCACCACGATCCGGTCCGTGAGCCCCATCACAAAGTCCATGTCGTGCTCGACGATGAGCACGGACATTCCCTGCGCGCGCAATTGCCCGAGCAGCGAAGCCAGTGCGTTCTTCTCCTGCAGGCGCAGGCCTGCGGCAGGCTCATCCAGCAGCAGCAGGGATGGGGCAGCGCACAGTGCGCGGGCGATTTCCAGCAGGCGCTGCTGGCCCAGCGCCAGGCTGCCGGCCGGCATATCGAGGCAGTCGCCCAGGCCCACCCGCCGCGCTTGCTGGGCTGCCAGGTACAGCAGCCCGCGCTCCTCGCGGCGGTCCAGGCGCAGGGCAGCGGCCACCGGGCCTGCGCTGCCGCGCAGGTGTGCGCCAATGGCGATGTTCTCCAGCACCGACAGCGTCGGGATCAAATGCACATGCTGGAAGCTGCGCCCCATGCCCAGGGCGGCAATGCGGCGTGCGCCCAGTCGGTCGATGCGCCGCCCCTGGAAGTACACCTCGCCCTGCGTGGCCTTGAGCACGCCGGAGACGAGGTTGAACATCGTGGATTTGCCGGCGCCATTGGGGCCGATCAGGCCCACGATCTCTCCAGCGGCGACCTGGAACTCCACGCCATTGACCGCGACCAGTCCGCCAAACCGCTTGACCACCTGGCGGACGTCCAGCAATGCCGAGCCACGGGGCGGCAACTGGACCTGCAGCAGCGCCTCGTAGCCCTCGGGCGCGGTGGCGGGTGCCTGCACGCCTGGCGCGGCGGGCTGGAATTTTGCCCATTGCGCAGCCAGCCAGGGCCACAGGCCAGCGCGCGCGCGGTGCAGCAGCACGACCAGCAGCACGCCGAACACCAGCATTTCATAGTTGCCATCCGAGCCCAGCAGCGCCGGCAGCAGGTGCTGCAGCTGGCTTTTCATGAGGGTGAGCACTGCAGCGCCAATGATGGCGCCCCAGACATGGCCGATGCCGCCCACCACTGCCATGAAGAGGTACTCGATGCCCATGTTCAGGCCAAACGGCGTGGCACTCACGGAGCGCTGCAGGTGGGCATAAAGCCAGCCTGACAGGCTCGCCAGCAAGGCGGCCATCACGAAGATGAGCAGCTTGTAGTTGGCGGTATGGATGCCCATGGCCTGCGGCATGGTGGAGCCCTGGGCCAGTGCCCGGATGGCCCGCCCCGCACGGGAGTTGAGCAGGTTGAGCACCAGCACGGTACATGCCGCCACCACGCTCCAGATCAGGCCATACATCGCACGCGGGCTGGCCAGTTCCATGTCGCCGATCTTCAGGGCCGGAATGCCGGAGATGCCGTCGAATTTGCCCAGGAATTCCAGGTTGCCGAACAGGTAATACAGCGACAGCGCCCAGGCGATGGTGGCCAACGGCAGGAAATGCCCGGACAGGCGCACCGTCGCGGCGCCGATCGCCAGCGCGGCAATGGCGGCCACGCCAAGGCCCGTCAACAGACCCACCCATGGCGAGGCATGGACAGCCGTCGTCATGTAGGCGGTGGCATATGCGCCCAGCCCGACAAAGGCGGCCTGGCCGAACGAGGTCAGCCCGCCAATGCCGGTGAGCAGCACCAGGCCCAGCGCCACCAGCGCGTACAGGCCGATGTAGTTGCCCAGCGTGATCCAGTAGCCAGGCACGGGCGTCAGGGGCAGCGCCAGAACGAGCAGCAGCGCCAGCGTGGCGGCAACGCGCGGGCGCGCCAGGCCCAGGCTGCGGCGGTGGGGGGTAGCAGTGATTTCCATATGGTGTTCCTCGGGGTTGCGCGCATTACTCGCCATCGCTGTGCGGGGAGCGCATGGAGCGCCAGGCCAGCACGGGCAAGATGAGCGTGAACACGATCACCTCCTTGTAGGCGCTGTGCCAGAACGAGGAGTAGCTCTCCAGCAGCCCCACGAAGACCGCGCCCAGCGCCGCAGCCGGATAGCTGGCCAGTCCGGCGATGATGGCCGCGACAAATCCTTTCAAGGCAACCACGAAGCCCGTGTCGTACTGCATGGTGTTCAGGGGGCCGATGAGAATGCCGGCCAGGGCGCCCAGGCCTGCGGCCAGGGCAAAGGACAGCTGCCCGGCCTGGTGTGTTCCGATGCCCACCAGCCGCGCGCCGTTGCGGTTGATGGCCGTGGCGCGCAGCGCCTTGCCCTTCAGGGTCCGCTCGAAGAACACATGCAGCAGCGCTATCAGGAGGGCCGATGCGGCGATGACCAGCAGGCTTTGCGCCGAAACCTCCAGGCCCGCCATCGAAAACTGGGCCTGTGTGAACGGCTCGTTGCGCGCGCCCTCCGGGCCGAAGATGAGCAGCCCCAGGCACAGCGCCGCGAAATGCACGGCCACCGAAACGATGATGAGCACCAGCACGGAAGCCTGCGCCACAGGCTGGTAGGCCAGGCGGTACAGCATCACCCCCAGGGGGACGACAATCGCCAGCACAAAGGCTGTCTGCAGGGCCATGTGGGCCTGGCTCCAGTCCACGGCATGGGCCAGCGCCACGATGGCCGCTGCGTAGGCGATATGGCCTGCCGCGCTGCGCGCCAGGTGGCGCACGGGCAGTGGCGACGGCCCTGCCCTTCTGAGCGCGGCCCACAGATCGGCCAGCCAGCAGACTGCGCACAATGCCACCGTCAGCCACACCAGCTTGGGAAACTGCCCCATCTGCAGTGCAGCCAGGGTCAGCGCGCCAAAGCCCACAAACTCGCCCTGGGCCAGAAACACCACACGGGTGACCGAGAAAACCAGCACCAGCGCCATTGCAAGCAATGCGTAGATGGCGCCGTTCGTTATGCCATCCTGGGCCAGGATGGCGGCAATACTCATATCCATGGATTTGTCTCCTGTGCGCGCTGCGGCTGGCGCGCTGTCATGGGGGATGTGCCACACGCCCTGCCGGCACACGGGCACGGCAGGACGCAGGCCGAAGGAACAATGGCGGCTAGCGGGGCGTGGTGACGAACGCGTCGGCGTGAAAGCGCTGCGCCGCCAGCCCCGCCTGGGACACAAAGGCCTGGCGGGCCGCATCGATCATCAAGGGATTGCCGCAGGCATAGACCTCGTGCCCGGACAGGTCGGGCAGGTCCTGCAGCACCGCCTGGTGCACCAGGCCGCTGCGCCCGCTCCAGCCCGCGTCGGGCTCCGAAAGCACGGGAACGAGACGCACGCCGGGAAAGCGCTGCTGCCACGCGTGCACCGAGTCCACGGCATACAGGTCGCTCCATTTTCGGCCGCCCCAGTAGAGAACGGCGCCACGGGCGGCCATCTCGGGAAGATGCGAATGCAGCAGGGAGGCGATGGGCGCATACCCGGTGCCGGAGGCCAGCAAGACCAGGGGCCCCGTCCCTTCATGCAGCACGAAGCTGCCGTAGGGGCCCTGGATGCGCAGCACATCTCTTTCCTTGAGACGCTCGCAGGCGTGCGTGGAAAACCTGCCGCCTTCCATGCGGCGGATGTGCCACTCGATCACCCCGCTTTCGCCGGGCCGGTTGGCCATGCTGTAGCTGCGCCGGCTGCCATCGCGCAAAATGACATCGGCATACTGGCCCGGACGGAACGAAAAGCCGCTGGCCGCCGGCAGCTGCACCGTGACGATGGCGACGTCAGGCGACGGCTTGTGGATGCCGATGACGCGGCCTGCGGCGGTCACCACGCGCTGACCTGGCTCGCGTGGCACGTCGGGCGCCACCAGCTCGACGGCCTGCAGCGCGAACGCCTGGCAGGTCCTGCAGCGGCCATCGGCGGGAGGGATGACGCCCGGCGCATAGCCAACCGCTCCCGCAGCCATGGGCAGCTCGCAGCTGCCGCAGGTGCC
The DNA here is from genome assembly GCF_029870285.1 of Delftia sp. PS-11. Taxonomy (GTDB): domain Bacteria; phylum Pseudomonadota; class Gammaproteobacteria; order Burkholderiales; family Burkholderiaceae_C; genus Comamonas. Next base: position 152 of record NZ_JACSYA010000024.1, on the reverse strand, counting down.
CGCCTTGCAGCTGTGGGGCAGCCAGATGCCGGCCGAGATGGCGGCTGCCAGCACCGTCTGCCCTGAGGCGCATTCAAAGCTTGCGCCATGGGGCGCGACACGGATGGGAAAAAGCCCTTGCATGGCTCAGCCCGCCGCCACGGCCTGAGCGA
>NZ_JACSYA010000023.1 GCF_029870285.1 Delftia sp. PS-11 | reverse complement strand
TACCTCTGCACAGAGGTTATGACGCTTTGTCTGCAATGGGAACTGGGTAGGCCTTGGCCAAGGTTTGCCTGGCTTTGTCCGTACAGAACATCCAAGCGATACGGGCGCCGCTGGCATTTCGCAGTTGCTCCCAAGCTTGAACCTCGGCCACCAGGCGATCGCGCGACTCGATGCGGCGAGCCAGGCACTGGCGTCGCAGCACTCCGATTTCAAGCTCGACCATGTTGAGCCAACTGGCGTGCTTTGGGGTGTAGTGCCATTCGAGGCGCTGCAGGATGCGACGCGCCTCTGCTGGCGGCATGCATCGGTACAGTGCTGCGGGCGTGTGGGTCGAGAGGTTGTCCAGCACGAGTCGGATGCGCTGCGCCTGTGGATAGTGGATATCCACCAGATCACGCATGCACTGGGCGAAGTCATGTGCCGTTCGCCGTTCGGTCACCTTCACCTTGCGCCAATTGCGATGGGCATCCAGGAAGACGAACAAGTTTGCAGTTCCGTTGCGCTTGTATTCATAGTCGTAGCGCAACGGTTGCCCCGGCTCGGCTGGGATTGGTTGTCGCACTTCGCCAATGAGCTGGGTCGGGCTTTCATCGAAGCACACAACGGGCTGCAGTGGATCTGGCGCTTGGGTGTACAGATCAAGTACATCTTCCATGCGGGCTACGTATTCGGCATCCACTTTGGGTATGCACCACATGTCCTTGCGCCAAGGCTTGAGGTCATTCTCGGCCAGGCGCCGACGCACAGTCTCTCGCGATAGCGTCTCATGTTCGCTCAACTGCACGAGCGCATCTGCCAGCAACTGCAGCGTCCAGCGGGCCCGTCCTGGCGGTGGATCGGAGCAGGCGGTGGCGATCAGCAAAGCCTCCTGCTTACCGCTGAGCTTGCGTTGCGCTCCTGGCCGATCCTGTTCGGCCAGTGCCACCTCCAAGCCCTGCTCCACGAAGCGGCGCTTGGTTCGGTACACGGTGGATTCGCTCACTGCCAAGGTGGCGGCTATGCGTGCGTTGTCCTGCTCAGCATGGGCCGCAAACAGGATCTGGGCGCGTTTGATCTTGCGGGCCGCATGCTTGCCTGCGCTGAGCAGTGCGCCAAGCATCTCTTGCTCGGATGCAGCCAGTTCGACTCGGTAGCGTAAATTCATTCGGATAGCTCGTTTCAGGGGCCTCCTTTGATCGCCGGAGTCAAGAATGGATCAAACATCGTGCGCGTTGTCCGAGCAACGCTTGGCCTGCCCGGATTTCACGGACACGCAAGGTCAGTATCTGGCATTCATCTGGGCCTATGGCCTGATCAATGGCCGCCCGCCAGCCGAGCGGGACATGCAGCGATTTTTCGCTGTCACAGCACCGTCCGTCCACCAGATGGTGCTCACCTTGGAGCGCCATGGACTGATACGCCGGCAACCGGGTATTGCCCGCAGCATCGAGTTGCTCTTGGACTACAACTGCCTGCCCGTCCTGCAGCCTCGCCATACCGGCAAAACCTCTGTGCAGAGACACTAGGAACGATGGCGCGCAAGCTGCTGACGATCCGTGGAGTGAGCAAAATCAACAACTTACGCTCACGTAAGCTATCGCTGGCTGGTACGTTTTGACTTGTGTGTAATGGGATACCGTGAAGGGTGTCAGCGGATCGCCCTTTTGATCAGTAGAAAGCTTGCCGAGCGTGATGTCGCGCAAGGCCTTGTAATTGCGGACCCGGAAACCTTCGATTGGTTCCATCTCTACAACCTCTCCTGCGATTGCAGCAGTACCGCCACTGCCACCTGTGCACGCTCCTCCACAAAGGACTGCAGATTATGGTGTACGGGTGGCATGCCGATCATCCGCAGCTGCCCAAGTGACCGCAGGCCGTGCAGTACTCGCAGCCGTCCTTGCGGATGACGGCATGGGCGCCGCACTCCCCGCATTTGCGGCCAGCCATGACCATGGGGTCGGTGGCTGGCGCCACAGGGCCGGCCTGGGGCGCTGGCGCCGCGCCGCTGCCGCGCCGCGCGAGAATGTTCTGCACCGCATAGGCGATGGCCGCCACCTCGGAGTCATGCCACATGGGCACCTGCGTGCCGTCATCGCGCCGGTGCGTGCCCAGGCGCACAGGCCCCCGGTCCCAGGCCACCTTGCGCATGTCGCTGAGTGCGCGCTCCAGGAAGCCCCCGCGCGCGGCCAGCGACAGCAGGCGCATGCTGGAGGTCACCCACTGCTGCGATTCGCCGCTTTGCCCCACGGGCATGAAGAACTCGATGGCGCGATCCACGGTGCGGCCATCGGCCAGCGCCACGGGCAGGAAGGAGACAACCAGGTACAGGCGCTTGGGGCCTTGCTGGGTCCAGTACTCGATCTTCTCGGCCACGGCATCCAGCGCGCCCTGCGGGCGGCTTTCGATCACCGTGCGCAGCGGGTCGGCCACCGGGGTCAGCGCCATCTGCGCAGCAGGCTCAGGTGCGGCCGGCTGAGGTGCGGCCGGCTGAGGTGCGGCTGGCTCAGGCGCGGCCGGCTGGGCCGGTGGCGGCGCATGGGTTTCGAGCACAGCGCCCAGAATGGCGTTGGGCCGGTAGGTCGCCAGGCCCTTGAGGCCCGCGCGCCAGGCCTGCCGGTACAGGTCCTTGAAGTCCTCGTAGGGATAGTCGGCGGCCACGTTGACGGTCTTGGAGATGGCTGTGTCCACGAAGGGCTGCACGGCCTGCATCATGGCGATATGGTCCGCTGCCGGCATCTGCAGCGCATTGACGAAGTAGCCGGGCAACTGCTCCACATCGCCGCCCAGGGCGCGGTACAGCCGCCAGGCATGGTCCTCGACCGCGTATTCGGTGCTGCCGCCATCGGCCGTGCGCTTTTTGCGCTTGTAGGTCCAGGAAAACGGCGGCTCGATGCCGTTGGAGGCGTTGTCGGCGAAGGCCAGGCTCACCGTGCCCGTGGGCGCGATGGACAGCAGATGGCTGTTGCGTATGCCGTGCGCGCGTATGCGCTGGCGCAGTGCCTCGGGCAGTCGGCTGGCGAAGGTGCCCGGGGCCAGATAGCCGTCGGCATCGAATTCGGGGAAGGCCCCTTTTTCGCACGCCAGGTCCACCGAGGCGCAATAGGCCGCATCGCGCATGCACTCGGCGATGCGCGCGGCCATGGTACGGCCCTCGGGTGCGTCGTAGCGCAGGCACAGCATGGCCAGGGCATTGCCCATGCCGGTGAAGCCCACGCCAATGCGCCGCTTGGCATCGCTTTGCGCGCGCTGCTGGGGCAGCGGCCACCAGGTCAGCTCCAGCACATTGTCCAGCGCACGCACCTGCACGGCCACGGCACGCTCGAAGGCCTCGAAATCGAACGCAGGCTCGCCGGCGAAGCCGAAGGGGTGGCGCACGAAGCGGGTGAGGATGATGGGGCCCAGGTCACAGCAGCCGTAGGAGGGAAGCGGCTGTTCGCCGCAGTTGTGCACATACAGGCCATTGGCGTCAAAGGCGTGGCAGTCTGCCACCGTGACGTCATAGACCATTTCCTCGCCGTCGCTCTCCAGCGCCTGGACGGTGGCAGTGAAGCGCTCACGGTTCGGGGTGCGCCGGTACTGGGCCAGTGCCTGCTCAAGCCGTTCGGCCTTGCCGGTGTCCGCAAAGCCTATGCGGTCGGCGAAGATGCCAAGGTTGTCGCCGCTGATGACCAGTTCATACTGTGCCTGTGTTGCATAGTCGCGCTGGCCCCCTTTGCCGTCGGGCATTGCCCGCAGTTGGGCTGGCCGACGGTTCTCATCAATCGTCGACGCCATGCCCAGGCGCAGCAGCATGCGCTGCACGGTACGCAGCAACTCAGAATCGCTGTGGGACAGGCGCAGGCTCACGCCCTTGTCCTGTGTGCCCTGGACTGATCCATCGGCATCAAACAGGCCGCGCAGCAGTCCTGCGGAGAATGCACAAGAGGCCGCCTCCATGGACTTGGTGATGTACTTTCGCCCTGGCTCCATCCCCATGCCAAACGCCAGATCGCGCAATGCGGCGCTAGCCATGCGCACCTCTGCGCATCCCGTCACTGGCCGCTGGAATCCACGGAAATCTGCACGGTGGCGCAAGCTGGCTGCTGCAGCCTCAGCGGCCTGCATGATGCCTGCCGAGCCCGTGGCGGCATAGGCTACCGCACCGCTGGCGTTGCCTGCGACCTGGCGCAGCTCGGGCGCCCATACGCTGATCACGGCCTTGTCGGCATTGAGGGTTCCATCGCCTATCAGCAGGCCCAACAGGTAGCCTTCGGCCTCGGTACCGTGCCCATCCCAGCCTTGAAGCGCACGGTGGTTGTGCAGCAGTACCTCGTCCCCTGCCCTCAGTTGGGCGGCCGCAGTCCATTCAGCCTGCAGCGCATGGCGCGTACGGCGAGCGACACGCCGCACCAGATGGTCTGCGGTCAGGCGCAGCGTCTGGCCCTCGCGTGTGGTCAGCCGCAGCACCGGCTTGCGGCCGGTGGCAAAGAAGCCCGCGCTTTCAGTGGCGTAAACCTGGCCGTCAACCACGGCGCCAAATGGCTTACCGACGAGGTCTGCCACCTGGACTGGCCCTGACTCCGTGAGCACCCAGGTGTCCGCCGTAACACAAGGATTCGTCGCCGCGATCTCCTCGCAGTAGCGCAGGTTGTTGTCGCCGTTGATAGGGTCCAGGAACAGGATGCCGGGCTCGGCGAAGTCGTAGGCCGAGCGCATGATGGTGTCCCACAGCGTGCGGGCCTGCACGGTCTGGTAGATCCACAGTCCGTCCTCGCGCTGGCGGGCGCCCTGCTCGCGCAGCGCGGTGCCGGGGCGGGCGCGGTGCACCAGGTCCCAGGGCCGGTCTTCGGCCACGGCCTGCATGAAGGCGTCGCTGACGCCGACCGAGACATTGAAGTTGTTCCAGCGGCCCGGCGTGCGCTTGGCCGTGATGAATTCGAGCACGTCGGGGTGGTCGATGCGCAGCACGCCCATTTGGGCGCCGCGCCGTGCGCCCGCACTTTCCACGGTGGCGCAGGACTGGTCGAAGACATTGATGTAGCTGCACGGACCCGAGGCCAGCGAGGCCGTGGCGCGGACCTCGGCGCCCCGGGGACGGATGCGCGAGAAGTCGTAGCCCACGCCGCCGCCACGGCGCATGGTTTCGGCGGCTTCGCGCAGGGCTTCGTAAATGCCGGGATGGCCGCCCTCGTCCTGGCCCTGGATGCAATCGCCCACAGGCTGCACAAAGCAGTTGATCAGCGTGGCCTGCAGGCCGGTGCCAGCCGCGCTCATGATGCGCCCGGCGCCGATGGCGCCCGCCTGCAGGTTGGCCAGGAACAGCGCCTCGAACTCGGCGCGGCGCGCCTCAGGCTCGACCGAGGCCAGGGCGCGGGCCACGCGGGCGTAGAGTTCGCCCACGCCGGTCTCGCCGTTCTTGAGGTACTTTTCCTGCAGGACATCCAGACTGATGGGCTGCAGTTCGGCCGCATCCTGTGCGCGGCCCAGGTTTTCGCGATGCATTGGCATGGCTCCCGTTGTGACGCTTTGCCGCCTTCCCTGGCACTGGCTCGGGCCTCGGCCGGCAAGCGGCCATCCATCATGCTCCACCCGGAGCGGGTATGGCCAGGGCCGCCACTGGCCAGCTTGCGGTGCCGCAACAAAGCGGCTGATACGGACACCGGCGGCATGGACTTTGCCGTCTTCGGTGACATGGTGCCATCCGCGCCACCCGGACTGCCCCGCCTCCGACCTCGCGCGCACCATGGCATAGATGCGCCAGTCCGCTGCCAGCGGATCAGGACCGCCGCCCGGACACCGACTTGGGGCTGCGTCCGAAAAACCGCGTGAAAGCTGCGCTGAAATTGGAAGGATGGGCATAGCCCACCTGCCAGCCGGCCTGCGCCACCTGGCAGCCGCTCTCCAGCAGCGCCCAGGCACGGCGCATGCGCAGCTCCAGCAGCATGGCCTGGGGCGTGCTGCCGAAGACGGCGCGAAAGCCCTGTTTGAGCCGGTGCTCGCCCAGTCCCACAGCAGCGCTCAGGTAAGCCAGCGTCAGCGCACGGTCCATCTGGGCGGACAGCAGCTCGCGCGCCTGCTCCAGCCGGGCCAGTTCATCGTCGGACCAGCGGGGCGGCAGAGCCTGGGGCGCAGGCGCCAGATGGCGCAGCTCCAGCGCAGCCAGGCTCAGCATGGCGATATGGCGGTCCAGCGCATCGGTGGGCTGAGGCCCTGGCGGCTGGACCAGTCGCCGCGCCAGTGCCAGGCTGGCGGGCAGGCTGGCGCGGCGGTCCAGGGCGCGCACGCCATCGGCGTCTGTCAGCCGCCGCGACAGCTCGGGCCCCAGGTAGCGGTCCAGCGCCGCCCCCGACAGCAGCAGGCGCAACTGGCGCACGCTCTGGCCGGCGGCATAGCGGCGCTCGCCACGGCTGCCCCGAAAGGCCGCCAACGTCGTCTGTCCCACGCCAAAGCGCAAGGCTGCCCCGCTGCGGGCGACAAACCCCGACTCCCCTGCCAGTCCCAGCGTGATGACCAGGGTTCGGCCCTGGTCCGAGCCGTCGGCATGCACGCTTTCTTCCACCAGGTCGCGCAGCGGGCGGTAGTGCGAGCGCGCCAGCACGATGCCGTCGCCCAGCGTAAAGCGCTCGCAAGCGCATTCGCCCAGCTCGGCAGGCAGCGCGTGGCGCGTCCAGCCCGGAGCGCAGGGCTGTGGCAGGGCCAGCGAGGACAGGATGCGGACAGACATGGACAGAGGCCGGGTACGCGCTTCGCATACGAAATGTTCCGGTGCGCATAGATTTTCAAATGATACCCATTCTCATCCAATCTAGCATCAAAAGCCGACGAGATGCCCATTTGGAGAGGACGAGAACATCATGCCATTCCCCCTTCGCTGGCCAGCGGTGCTGGCCCTGGCACCGCTGGCAGCGGCGGCCCAGAGCCAGACGCCCGACGCCGCCCTGCCCGTGATCACGGTTTCCGTGAACAAGCAGGCCGAGAGCCTGGACGCCGTGCCCGCCAGCGTCTCCGTCTTCGACGGCACGGCACTGGAGTCGGCCGGCGTGCGCGGGCTCGATGCCCTGTCCGCCCAGGTGCCGGGCTTCGGCTTCCAGGCATTTGGCCAATCGGGCGTGCAGCCGCCCGTGATGCGCGGGCTGACGGCCAACTTCGTGTCGTTTTCATCCTCCACGCTGCTGCTGGTCGATGGCGTGCCCACGCTGATGGCCCAGGGCTTTGAGCACAACCTGCAGGGCGTGGACCGGGTGGAGGTGCTGCGCGGCCCGCAGTCCACGCTGTACGGCCGCAATGCCGAGGCGGGCGTGGTCAGCATCACCACGCGCCAGCCCGGCGAAGCGCCCTATGCATCGGCCAGCGCAGAGGCAGGCAACCAGGGCCAGCGTGCGGGCAGCTTCGAACTGGGCCGTGCCCTGGTGCCGGGTCAGTGGTATCTGGGCCTGTCGGGCGAATGGCGTGCGCAGGACGGTTTCATACGCGAGCAGGGCACGGGCGAGCGTGTGGACAGCCGCGAGCGCGCAAGCGCCCGCCTGGCGCTGCGCTGGACACCCACGGCCGAGACCGAAGCCACGCTGCGCTACGCGCAGCAGCGCTGGGACGATGGCGCCGCACAATGGGGCAGCATCAGCGCGCCGCGCGCCACGGTGAACTCGGGCACATCCAGTTGGAACCGCTCGCGCGGGCAGACGCTGTCGCTCGACGTATCGCACCGCTTCGCCTCGGGATTGAAGCTGCGCTCCATCACCGCGCGCAATGTCTTTGACGACCGCGTGCTGCAGGACACGGATTTCCAGCCGGCTGACCTGCTGCACGTGGGCCGAGACTACCGCCTGGCCACGACCTCGCAGGAGCTGCGCCTGGAAGGTGAATCGCAGGCCCTGGGCGGTGCCCGCTGGCTGGCGGGTCTGTACCTGGACCGCGACGATCACGACCTGCGCTACGAGCAGAGGCTGCCCGCCGCGCTGATGCGGCCCACAGCCGCTCTCCAAGGCAGCACGGCGGCGCTGTTCACGCACTGGACGATTCCCCTGGCCGAGCGCTGGACGCTGGCCGCCGGAGGGCGCATCGAGCGCAACCGCGTCAAGCTCGCGCCCATGGGCGCGGCGGCCCACAGCGACGACTGGACACGCTTCAGCCCCAAGCTGTCGCTGCAGTACCAGTGGTCGCCCCAGGCCCAGGTCTACGCCAGCCTCAGCGAAGGCTACCGCGCAGGGGGCTTCAACGTGTTCTCCCCCGCCATGGGCCATGCGCCCTACGGGCCCGAGACCGTGCGCGCCTGGGAGATCGGCGCCAAGGGCCGGCTGGCGGGCCAGCGCCTGCGCTACGCGGCCTCGCTCTACACCCAGCAGGTGCGCGACATGCAGGTGCAGCAGATGGGCCTGCCGGGCGTGGTCTACATCACCAACGCGGCGCGGGCGCGCTCCACAGGCGCGGACTTCGAACTGGACTATGTGTTGGGCAGCGGCTGGCAGTTGCAGGCAGCGCTGGGCCTGAACCGCACGCGCTTTGGCGCGTTCCGCGACGGCGCCGCCGTCTATGACGGCCACCGCAACCCCTTCGTGCCAGACCTGAACCTGCATGTGGCGCTGCGCTACGACGCCCCCCGGGGCTGGTGGGCCCAGGCTGCCGTGCAGGGCACGGGCAAAGCCTACCTGGATGCCGCCAACAGCTACCGCCGCCCCGGCTACGGACTGCTCCATCTGTCGGCAGGCTACGCCGAGGGGCCCTGGGAAATCGCTGCCTACCTGCGCAACGCGGCAGACCGGCGCCATGACGCCGTGGGCTACCTCAACGGACAGGTCGTGGTCTACAGCCCGCCGCGCGAATTCGGCCTGCGCCTGACATGGCGCATGTGAAACACATACACCAGGAAACTGCCATGACGACTCACCATACCGATCACGCCACCGCAGGCCATGCCCTGCAGCCGCTGTGGAACCTCGCGGCCGCACAGGTGCAGGCAGAGGCCCTGGCACTGGCGCTGGAATCGGGCGCGCTGGACCGCCTTGCCACGCCGCACACGGCGGCCGAACTGGCCCAGGCCCAGGGCTGGCACGAAGCCAACACCGCGCACTGGCTGGAGCTGCTGTGGGCCATGGGCCTGCTGCAGCGCGGCACAGCCCTGCCCGAAAGCTACCTGCTGGCCCCCGATGCGCTGCGCTACCTGCACAGCGCATCGCCCGAGACCTGCGGCGCGGCCTGGCTGTTCCGGCTGCGTTCGCTGCGGCATTCATCCGAGCGGCTGCGTGGCCTGGTTGCGCACGGGCCTGCGGGCGAGGGCGCGGCGTCCGGCGCCCCCATGGCCACAGGCAGTGCCGAAGGCTGGGCGGCTGCCGCACGCGCCCAGATCGGCCAGGAACAGCGCGCCATCAGCGTGCCCGCCGCGCTGCGTGTGCTGCAGCAGGTGCCCGAGGCCGCCACAGCACACCGCATGCTGGACCTGGGCGGCGGCCCCGGCTGGATTGCCCTGGCCCTGCTGCGCCAGCAGCCTGCGCTGCAGGCCAGCGTCTTCGACTGGCCCGAGGCCGTGGCCGTGGCCGCGCACAATGCGCAGCAAGCGCGGCTGTCGCAGCGCTTTACCGCGCTGGGCGGTGATCTGGCACGGGACGATATCGGCACTGGCTACGGACTGGTCTGGTGCTCCTCGGTGCTGCATTTCGTGCCCGATGCGGCCGCCGTGCTCACCAAGGTCTTCGGCGCCCTCGCGCCGGGCGGCGTCTTCGTCTGCGCCCATGCCGAAGTGCAGGAAACGCCCGAGGCCGCGCTGCGCACCCTGCCCTACTACCTGCCCATGCGCCTGCTGGGCCGCAGCGTGACGCGGCGCGGCGTGCTGGAAGAACTGCTGGCACAGGCCGGCTTCGAGCGCATCGACCGCATCGAAGCTCATGATTTCCCGATGGCGCCGCTGGCCGTGCTCGTGGCGCGCAAGGCCGCGGCATGAGTGCGCCGGCACCACGCCCTGCCTGGCTGCTGCAGGCCCTGTTTGGCTGGCTGCATCTGGCGCTGACGGCGCCCAGCGTCTATCTGTGGCTGGGTCTGCCGCTGGTGCTGCGCCAGCATGGCTGGTCGGGCACGGCGATTGGCCTGTTCCAGCTCGCGGGCCTGCCCGCGCTGATCAAGTTCGCACTGGCCGCGCCCGTGGAGGCACGCAGCGCCACGGGCGGATCACGCTACCGCGCCTGGGGCCTGGCGCTGTGCCTGGGCTATGCAGCCGTGCTGCTGGCCCTGGGCTGGCAGGAGCTGCTGGCCGAGCGCGCCTGGCTGTTTGGCCTGGCCAGCGCGGCCGCGCTGGCCGCGACCTGGGCCGACATCCCCGTCAGCGCCCTGGCCATCCGCCTGCTGCCGCCCGAGGAACGCATGCGCGCCGGCGGCGTGCGTGCGGCGGCGCTGTCGCTGGGCGCCATCGTGGGCGGCGGGATGATGCTGCTGATGCAGGTGAAATGGGGCTGGCGCGCGCCCTTTCTCTGCCTGGCCGGTGCGCTGGCCCTGGGCACCTTGCTGCTGGCGTGCATCGTTGGCAGCGAGCCGAACGACGTGCCATCCGGTGCACAGGCTCCAGCGCGCGAAGGCCTGGCCGCCATGGTCCGTGGCTATGGCGCCCAGCCCGGCGCCTGGCGCTGGACCCTGGTGCTGGTCAGCGGCTTTCCCTTCATCGGCGCGGCCTGGTTCTACCTGAAGCCGCTGATGCTGGACCACGGCTTTGCCCCCGCCCAGGCCGCCCTGCTGGCGGGCATGGGCGGCGGCGTGGTGGCCGCGCTGGCGGCTGCAGCATCGGCCTCACTCACACGCCGCCTGGGCATGCAGCGCGCCCTGCCCCTGTACGCGGGCTGCAATGTGATGGCGCTGGCCTTGCTGGCCACCGTCATCGCGGCCGGTGGCCCGCCCCCCGGATTGGTCACCGCCGTGGTTTGCGTGGCAGCGGCCATGGGCGCCTCCTCGGCCTGCCTTTTCGGCCTGATGATGCAGTTCGCACGGCCACGCTGGCAGGCTTTCGACTACGGCCTGCAGGCCAGCCTGTTCGCGGCCAGCCGCATGCTGGTGCCGCTGGCAGCAGGCGTGGCGATGGACGCCATGGGCGCGGCGGCCATGCTGGCAGGCCTGGCAGCGGCCGCCACGCTGGCCTGGCTGTGGGCGTGGCGCTGCGCGGGCGATGGGTGGGCCGCGCAAAGCAGCACTGGGCAAGACTGACTGCACACTGCCCCCACCGCACGCAGGGCCTATGCAGGCGCTGGCACGCGTGGTGTTTAGCATGTAAGGATGCCCAATCCACGCACGCACCTTCGCCTCCGCTGCCTGGCAGCCACCAGTCTGCTGGCCGCCGCCCTGGCTGGCTGCGCCAGCAAAGGAGATGCCGCACGCAACTGGAACGAGCAGCTTCAGGCATGGCCCGATGCCTCCATCGTGCTGCTGGGCGAGCAGCACGATGCCCCGGCACACCAGGCATGGCAGCAATCCAGCGTGGAGCAGCTGGCTGCACAGGGCCGCCTGGCCGCTCTGGTCATCGAGATGGCGCCACGTGCGGCATCGACCGCCACGCTGCGCAGCGATGCCGGCGAGGAGGATGTGCAGCAGGCGCTGCGCTGGCATGAGGCCGCCTGGCCCTGGCAGCGCTACCGTGGCGTGGTGATGGCGGCAGTGCGCGCGGGCGTTCCGGTGCTGGGCGGCAACCTGCCGCGCACCGCCATGGGCGAGGCCATGCGCGACGAAAAACTGGATGCCCACCTGCCAGCGGCAGGCTGGCAGCGCCAGCTCAATGCCATCCGCGATGGCCACTGCGGCCTGCTGCCCGAGAGTCAGCTGCCCGCAATGGCCCGTGTGCAGCTGGCGCGTGATGCCAGCCTTGCGCAGGCCGCGCTCAGCGCCATGCAGCCGGGCAAGAGCGTGCTGCTGGTGGCTGGCCGAGGCCATGTGCTGCGCAGCGTGGGCATTCCGACCTGGCTGCCTGCCACTGCCGGCGCCAAGGTGGCCATTGCCCAGTCGGGAACCGAGCAATTCACCCAGGGGGGAGATGCCGACTGGCTGCAGCGCACCGAGCCCCTGCTGGAAAAGGACCATTGCGCCGAGCTGCGCGAGCGCTTCAGAAACCCTCCGGCGCCGCGCGCGGACGCCAGCTGAAAGCCCTGCTCAGGGCACGGCCGGGCACTGGCCCTGCATGTCCTGCACCCATTGGCCGAAATCCTCGGCAGGCAGGGGCCGGCTGCACAGGTAGCCCTGGAAGTGGTCGCAGCCCTTGCTGCGCAGAAACTCCAGCTGCTCGCGTGTTTCCACCCCCTCGGCCAGCACCTTCAGGCCCATGGCATGGCCCAGCGCGATCACCGAGCCACTGATGGCCATGTCATCGGCACTGTGCGGGATGTCGCGGATGAAGCCCTGGTCGATCTTGAGCAGGTCCAGCGGGAAGCGCTTGAGGTGGGCCAGCGACGAGTAGCCCGTGCCGAAGTCGTCGATGGCCAGGCGCAGGCCCTGGGCGCGCAGACGGCGCATCACGGCCATCGCCTCCTCGGGGCGCTCGGCCAGCGCACTCTCGGTGATCTCCAGCTCCAGGCAGTGCGGCGGAAATCCTGTGGCCGCCAGCGCATCGGCCGTGGCGCCCGCAATGTCGGTCAGCAGGAACTGGTGCAGCGAGACATTGACGGCAATCGTCATCTCGGGAAGGCCTTGCTCGCGCCAGCGCTGTCCCATAGCACAGGCTTCGCGCAGCACCCACAGGCCCAGCGGGCCGATCACGCCCGAACTTTCTGCCACAGGAATGAAGCGTGCCGGGGAGATCAGACCCTCCTCGGGGTCCAGCCAGCGCACCAGGGCCTCGGCCCCCACGAGGCGGCCTGTGCCCAGATCGATCTGCGGCTGGAAATACAGGCGCAGGTGGCCCAGGTCCAGCGCCTGGCGCAGCCGGGCCTCCAGAGCCAGTCGCTCGCGGGCAGCATGGGTCATGTCCTCCTGGAAGAAGCACCAGGCGCGCCCGCTGCGCGATTTGGCGCCGTAGACGGCCGCATGGGCGCCCTGCAGCAGATCCTGCGCATTGTCAGCATGGGCAGGGTACATGCAGATGCCAACGCTGACACCCGCCACCACAGACAGCCCATCGGGAGAGCGCCAGGGCTGGCCGGCCGCAGCGATCAGGTGGCGCGCACGGGCAATGGCCTCGCCACGCTCGCCCACGCCCTTGAACAGCACGGCCAGCTCGTCGCCCGCCATGCGCCCGATGACGCCATCTTCGCCCAGCGAGTCATGGACACGGGCGGCGATATGGCGCAGCACCTGGTCGCCGATGGCATGGCCATAGCTGTCGTTGACATCCTTGAAGCGGTCGATGTTGATCAGCATCACGGCCAGCGCGGAGCCTGCGGCAGCGGCTTCCGCCACGGCATCGCCCAGCAGCGCTGCAAAGCGCGCCCGGTTGGGCAGTCCGGTCAGCATGTCGCGGTGGGCCAGAAACTCCAGCTGGGCCTCGCGCGCCTTCTCCGCCGAGATGTCGGTGAACATGCATACGTAGTGCGTCACCGCGCCAGTCGCATCCTTGACGGCACTCAGCGACATGTGCTCGGGGAAAATCTCACCACTCTTGCGGCGGTTCCAGATTTCGCCCTGCCAGTGGCCCGTGGTGCTCATGCTGGCCCACATGGCGTCGTAGAACGCCTGGTCGTGGCGGCCGGACTTGAACATGCGCGGCGTCTTGCCCAGCATCTCCTCTTCCGTGTAGCCCATCAGTCGCGTGAAAGCGCTGTTGACAGACAGGATGCGGCTGTGGGCATCGGTGACCACCACCCCCTCAATCGTGTTGTCCACCACGGTGGCCGCCAGGCGCTGGCGCTCATCGGCCAACGCGGCCCGCGCGCCCAGCAGCGCGCCCAGATCCTGCAATACGCAGACCATGGTGGCAGGCCCGGGGCTGTGCGGATCGACCAGACTGGCAGTGCACAGCACAGGCGTGATCTGGCCTGTGCCGGCATGTACGCAGCGGCGCTGCACCTGGAAGCTGTCAATATGCCCGGCAATCAGCGCGTCGAACAGGCGCAGCGTCTCCTGCGGGTCGTCCGGCGGCACGAGCTGGCGGAAATCCTCGCCTTGCAGCGACTCGGCGCTGCGGCCCAGCCATCCAGCCAGGCGTTCGTTGGCCCAGCCGATGCGGGCGCCGCCCAGCAGGACTTGCGCCATACCTGCGGGGGCATGGCGGGCCAACAGCGCCAGCTCCTGTACCGATTGCGTATGCACACCGTCGGCGCGGCGCATGCGCGCCAGCGGGCCTGTGGCAGCCAATGCTGTGGCAGCCAATGCTGTGGCCAGCAGCCACAGTGCCATGGCCAGCAGGCCAAAGCCCCAGGACTGGCCAGGCGACAGCTGCAGCCAGTCCAGCAGCCAGCGCACGGCGCACAGCCCCAGCAGCCCGGTACAGATATACAGGGCTATGGCTCCCCTGAGTGATATTCGGGGACGCGTTCCCTGATCTTGCATGTGGTTCCTCAGAACAGTCAATGTCCGCAGGGTCGCGTCCATGCTGCGACAATGGCGCCGCTATGACCCAAGCCTATATTCTTACCCTTTCGTGCCCCGACCGGCTCGGTCTGGTACATGCCGTTTCGGGCTTTTTGCTCGAACAGGGCGGCAACATTGAAGAAGCCGCGCAGTATAACGACCAGGCCACCGGCCTTTTCTTCATGCGCGTGCAGTTTGCATGCAATGGCTGCGACCCTGCTGCCTTGAAGGCGGCGCTGGCCGACCTGGCAGGCCAGTACCAGATGAAGTGGCGCCTGCACGCCAAGGACGAGGCCATGAAGACCGTCCTGATGGTCAGCAAGGAAGGCCACTGCCTCAACGATCTGCTGTTCCGCTGGAAAAGCGGCCTGCTGCCCGTGGACATCCGCGCCATCATCAGCAACCACCGCGAGTTCTACCAACTGGCAGCCAGCTACAACATCCCTTTCCACCATATCCCTGTCACGGCAGCGACCAAGGCGCAGGCCGAAGCGAAGCAGTTCGAGATCATCGAAGCCGAAGGCGCCGAACTCGTGGTGCTGGCCCGCTACATGCAGGTGCTGTCCAACGACCTGTGCGCCAAGCTGGCGGGCCGCGCGATCAACATCCACCACAGCTTCCTGCCCAGCTTCAAGGGTGCCAAGCCCTACTACCAGGCCCATGACCGTGGCGTGAAGCTGATCGGCGCCACCGCCCACTATGTGACGGCCGACCTCGACGAAGGCCCGATCATCGAGCAGGACGTGGCCCGCGCCGACCACACCGACACCGTCGAGGATCTGACCGCCCGTGGCCGCGACACCGAAAGCCAGGTGCTGGCCCGCGCCGTGAAGTGGCACAGCGAGCACCGCGTCATCCTCAACGGCCACAAGACCGTGATCTTCCGCTGACGCCTGGCGCAGACCCGCCATGGCAACCGTGACCACCCCGGCAGCAAGCGCATTCACGCCGGCGGGCGGGGGCGCACGCCGGATTCCGCCCATACAGTGTCTGCTCACTTTCGAGGCACTGGCGCGGCTGCGCAGCGTCACCCAGACGGCCGAGGAACTGTGCGTCACGCCCAGCGCCGTCAGCCACCGCGTCAAGCAGCTCGAACAGCTGCTGGGCACGCGGCTGTTCGGCCGTTCGGATTTTTCGCTGACCACCGAGGGCAGCGCCTACCTGGCACATGTCCGCGAGGGGCTGGGCGCGCTGCAGCGCTTTCCCGGCGCGGCGTCAGCGCCGGGGCGGCGGCGGCTCAAGCTGGCCGTCACGCCCACCTTTGCGCGCGCCATCCTGATCCCGCGCCTGCGCCAGTTCACCGAGACCTATCCCGAAATCGACCTGGCGCTGCAGGTGTCCATCCCGCTGCTGGATGTGGTCGCAGAAGATGCGGACCTGATGGTGCGCTTCGGCCCCGGCCACTACGCGGACGTGGAGCATATCGAGCTGGCGCGCGACAGCGTCACGCCGCTGGCATCGCCCAGCTTTCTGCGCGAGCACGGCCCCTTCGACAGGCCCGAGGACCTGGAGGGCATGCCGCTGCTGCGCAGCCCGCTGGAGCCCTGGCGCACCTGGTTTGGCGCGGCCGGACTGGACTGGCCCGAACCCCACGAGGGCTCGCAGTTCAACGACATCGGCCTGATGTGCGACGCCGCCGCCGCCAGCATGGGCATCGCCCTGGTGCGCCATAAGCTGGGCGCGCCCTGGCTGGACAACGGCAGTCTGGTGCGCCTGTTCGACATGGACACGGCCAGCCCCCACGCGCACTACCTGTGCTGGCGCACCGGCACCATGGACCGCTGGGAATGCGCGGCCTTTGCCGAATGGCTGAAAAAGGCGATGGCCTCCTGAAGCCGGCCCGATTGCAGCGGATTTCACGGGCCGTTGCAATAAACATCAGCACCTGCCCCCGCGACAAAGCGGGCCGCATGGCCTACAGTCACGTTCCATGACTTGCGCCAACCCCACAGCCAGCAACGCCCAAGGCGCACTGGCGTCGGCCGCAGCCGATGCCGCGCATCGCCAGCCCACGCCCTCCGAGCGCGCCCGCCGCCAGGCCGAGGTCGTCGCCGCACTCAGCCCCCATGTGCCCGCCCATGCGCTGCTGTGGAACGCCGAAGACACCACGCCCTACGAATGCGACGGACTCACGGCCTACCGCCAGCGCCCGCTGGTGGTCTGCCTGCCAGAGACCGAGGCCCAGGTGCAGGCAGTGCTGCGCGCCTGCCATGCGATCCAGGCACCGGTGATCGCGCGCGGCGCCGGCACCGGACTGTCGGGTGGCGCCCTGCCCCACCCCATGGGCGTGACGCTGTCGCTGGCCAAGTTCAACCAAATCCGGCAGGTGGACCCTGCCAGCCGCACGGCCGTGGTGCAGTGCGGCGTGCGCAACCTGGCCATCAGCGAGGCGGCTGCGCCTTTCGGCCTGTACTACGCGCCCGACCCCAGCAGCCAGATCGCCTGCACCATCGGCGGCAACGTGGCCGAAAACTCGGGCGGGGTGCACTGCCTCAAGTATGGGCTGACGGTGCACAACGTGCTCAAGGTGCGCGGCTTCACGGTCGAAGGCGAGCCTGTGGAATTCGGCTCCACGGCGCTGGACACGCCGGGCTTTGACCTGCTGGCCGTGCTGATCGGCAGCGAGGGCATGCTGGCCGTGGCCACCGAAGTCACCGTGCGCCTGATCCCCAAGCCGCAGCTGGCGCGCTGCATCATGGCCAGCTTCGACGATGTGCGCAAGGCCGGCGACGCCGTGGCCGCCGTGATCGCAGCAGGCATCATTCCGGCAGGGCTGGAGATGATGGACAAGCCCATGACAGCGGCTGTAGAGGACTTCGTCAAGGCCGGCTACGACCTCACGGCCGAAGCCATCTTGCTGTGCGAGAGCGATGGAACGCCCGAGGAAGTCGAGGAAGAAATCGCCCGCATGAGCGAGGTGCTGCGCGGCGCGGGCGCCACAGCCATCACCGTCAGCGAAAGCGAGGCCGAACGCCTGCGCTTCTGGAGCGGGCGCAAGAACGCCTTTCCCGCCAGCGGCCGCATCAGCCCGGACTACATGTGCATGGACTCGACCATCCCGCGCAAGCGCCTGGCCGACATCCTGCTGGCCATCCAGGACATGGAAAAGAAGTACGGCCTGCGCTGCGCCAACGTCTTTCATGCCGGCGACGGCAACCTGCACCCGCTGATCCTGTTCGATGCCAACGACCCCGACGAGCTGCACCGCTGCGAACTGTTTGGCGCCGACATCCTGGAAACCAGCGTGGCCATGGGCGGCACCGTTACGGGCGAGCATGGCGTAGGCGTGGAAAAGCTCAACTCCATGTGCACGCAGTTCACCACGGCCGAGAACGCTCAGATGTTCGCGCTCAAGGCCGCCTTCGACCCGCAGGCGCTGCTCAACCCCGGCAAGGTGGTGCCCACGCTGCACCGCTGTGCCGAATACGGCAGGATGCTGGTGCGCGGCGGGCAGATCAGCCACCCCGATTTGCCCAGATACTGAACTCAGCCGCCCATGGCGAGCTGGCGCGCATCGCGCTGCGCAGGCGTCTCCTGCAGCAGCTCGTTGATCACTTCCTGGCGTGTACGGCCAGGGCCGGCCTGCGGCGCAGGCGCCGGATATGCCCCCTGGTTGAAGCGCGAGCTGCCGCCCTGGCGCACAGCCTCCGCAGCCTCGGCCCGGACCTGGTCACGTGTCTTGCCGCTCTGGAAGTGCGAAGGATGGATGGTGGAACCAGCCTCGTTGTTGGCAGGATGGATGTAGCCCGCGGCCATGGCGGCGCCGGGCAGCGCCAGGGCGGCAGCGGCCGCCAGGCTGGCGATCAGGGAAGCGGAGGTGCGTCGGCGTTGTGCCATGGTCAGGTTCCTTTCTGATGGGTTGTTGTTCGTTCTCCCCACACGCCGCAAAGCAGAGCGCCGGGGAGAGGACTCCAATGTAGAAACCGGGCCCCAACACCAGCCCCACAGGAGGGTGACATTGCTGTCAGCAACCGGCACGGATGACGGCATCTCCACCCTGGACACCGCCCACAGCGCGGTCATCCCACCTTGGCCAGACGCCCAGACTCAATATCCGCCCGCAGCAGTTCGTTGACCCGGGTTTGCCAGCCTCGCCCGGTGGCCTTGAGTGCGGCCAGAACGTCCGGATCAAATCGGATGTTGGTGGCGACCTTGGCATGGGTCTTTACTGTTCCAGCGGGCCGCCCCGGCTTACGAGTCGCGATTTGTTCCGGAGTGTGAATCGCCGCGAAATCCCCGGCCTTCGCTTGCGCCAGTGCCTGGCGAAGGTCCGGCACGGCCATGCCGGCATCGGCTTCAATCGCCTTGGCCAGCTTTTCGGTATCGATGCCCTGAAGGGCCTTGAGTGACTTGACCATGTTTAGCTCCTTTTGATTTCGCCGGGCAGGATGTTTGAGCGCTCGGCCTTGGTGTACACCGCAACCAGGAGAACGATTTTGTCGTCACTCAGGTTGAAGTAAGCAGGTGTGCGCCCATGCTGGGCGCACCCGTAAAAAAGGCCACGGCATGACGCCGTGGCCTGTCAAAGGCAGATGCGACGCTATGCGTGCGCAGTGCCATCTCGGGGGCTCGCCCCCCCCGAACCGGTATCGTCACCCTCTTCCTGCAGGCTCTCCGACGGATCATTGCGGTGCACCAGCCGGTACAGCAGGGGCAGCACCAGCAGCGTCAGCATGGTGGACGACAGGATGCCCCCGATCACCACCGTGGCCAGGGGGCGCTGCACCTCGGCGCCCGTGCCCGTGGCAATCGCCATGGGCACAAAGCCCAGCGAGGCCACCAGCGCCGTCATCAACACCGGGCGCAGGCGCGTGAGCGCGCCTTCGGTGACGGCATCGGACACGCTGCTGCCGGCCTCGCGCAGCGAGCGGATGTAGGAGATCATCACCAGCCCGTTGAGCACCGCCACGCCCGACAGCGCGATGAAGCCCACGGCCGCCGAAATGGACAGCGGTATATCGCGCAGCCACAGCGCCAGGATGCCGCCCGTCAGCGCGAACGGTATGCCCGTGAAGACGACCAGCCCGTCGCGCACATTGCCGAACATGGCGAACAGCAGCACGAACACCAGCAGCAGCGACACGGGAACGACGATCTGCAGGCGCTGGGCTGCCGACTCCAGGTTCTCGAAGGTGCCGCCCCAGCGTGTCCAGTAGCCGGGCGGCAGCGCCAGCCCTTCCAGACGCTGCTGCGCGTCGCTGACAAAGGAGCCGATATCGCGCCCGCGCACATTGGCGCTGACGACGATGCGGCGCTTGCCATCCTCGCGGCTGACCTGGTTGGGGCCCGGCGCGATCTCGAAGCGCGCCACGGCCGACAGCGGCACGTAGCCGATGCGCCCGTCCGCGCCGCGCGGCAGCGCAATGGGCAGACGGCCCAGCGCCTGCATGTCGCTGCGCACGTCCTCGGGCAGGCGCACCTGGATGTCGAAGCGCCGGTCGCCCTCGAATACCGTGCCGGCCTCGGTACCGCCCATGGCCGTGCTGATGGTGTCCTGCACATCGCCCATGTTCAGGCCATAGCGCGAAGCCTTCTCGCGGTCGATGTGCACGGTGAGCATGGGCAGGCCCGTGGTCTGCTCGATCTTGACCTCGGAGGCGCCATTGATCTGCTGCAGCATGCCGGCGACTGTCTGCGCATTCTTTTCGAGCACATCCATGTCGTCGCCGAAGATCTTCACGGCCACATCGCTGCGCACGCCCGAGATCAGCTCGTTGAAGCGCAGCTGGATGGGCTGGGAGAACTCGTAGTTATTGCCCGGCAGACGGTCCACCGCCGCCTGCACGGCTGCCAGCAGGTCTTCGCGCGGGCGCGCCGGGTCCGGCCACTGGCGGCGGGGCCGGAGCATGATGTAGCCGTCCGAGATGTTGGGCGGCATGGGGTCGGAGGCGATCTCGGCCGTGCCCGTGCGGGCGAACACACGGTCGATCTCAGGAAACTCCTGCTTGAGCGTGTTCTCGATCTGCATCTGCATCTGCAGCGATTGGGTCAGGCTGGTGCCGGGAATGCGCAGCGCCTGGATGGCGAAATCGCCCTCGTTGAGGTTGGGCGCGAACTCGCTGCCCAGGCGCGTGGCCAGCAGCAGCGACAGCGCCACGGCCACAGCGGCGGCTGTGAGCACCACGGCGGGCTCGGCCATGGCGCGTGCCAGCACGGGCGCATAGGCGCGGCGTGCCCAGCCCATGAGGCGGTTTTCCTTCTCACCGACCTTCTTGCCGATGAACAGCGCAATGGCGGCGGGAATGAAGGTAATGGACAGCAGCATTGCCCCGGCCAGCGCAATGACCACCGTCAGCGCCATCGGATGGAACATCTTGCCCTCCACGCCCGTGAGCGCAAAGATGGGCAGGTAGACCACCATGATGATGAGCTGGCCGAACAGCAGGGGCCGGCGCGCCTCCCGGGCGGCAGCGAAGACCTCATGAAAGCGCTCGCTGCGCGTCAGGACCCGCCCGCGCGACTCCTGCGCATGCGCCAGGCGGCGCACGCAGTTTTCCACGATGACCACGGCGCCATCGATGATGATGCCGAAATCCAGCGCGCCCAGGCTCATCAGGTTGGCGCTGACCTTGTACTGCACCATGCCCGTGAAGGTGAACAGCATGGACAGCGGAATGATCAGCGCCGTGATCAGCGCCGCGCGCAGATTGCCCAGGAACAGGAAGAGGATGACCACCACCAGGGCCGCGCCCTCGATCAGGTTCTTCTTGACCGTGGCGATGGCCTTGTCCACCAGGTTGGTACGGTCATAGACTGTGATGGCCTTGACGCCGTGCGGCAGGCCACGGTTGATCTCGGCCATGCGCTTGTCCACAGCGCGCGAGACCGTGCGGCTGTTCTCGCCGATCAGCATGAACACCGTGCCCAGCACCACCTCGCGGCCATTGTCGGTGGCCGCGCCCGAGCGCAGCTCGCGGCCCAGGCCGACATCGGCCAGGTCGCGGATGCGGATGGGCAGGCCCTGGGCAGAGCCCACGATGACCTCGCGAATATCCTCGATGCCGCGCACCTGGCCCGGCGCGCGGATCAGGTACTGCTCGCCCTGGCGCTCGATATAGCCCGCTCCCACATTGTTGTTGTTGCGCTGCAGGGCGTTGACGACATCGGCCAGCGTGAAGCCGTAGGCCGACAACCGCTCAGGCGACGGCGCCACCAGGTACTCCTTGGCAAAGCCGCCGATGGAGTTGATCTCGGTGACGCCGGGCACATTGCGCAGCTGGGGCTTGATCACCCAGTCCTGGATCTCGCGCAGGTCCATCGGCGTGTAGGGCGTGCCGTCGGGCTTTCTCGCATCCTCCTCGGCCTCGACGGTCCACAGGTAAATCTCGCCCAGGCCCGTGGAAATCGGCCCCAGCGTGGGCGTGATGCCTGCGGGCAGGCTGTCGCGGGCCTGCTGTATGCGCTCGCCCACCAGCTGGCGCGCGAAATAGATGTCCGTGCCGTCCTTGAACACCACGGTGACCTGGGACAGGCCATAGCGCGACAGCGAGCGCGTCTGCTCCAGATTGGGCAGGCCGGCCATCACCGTCTCGATGGGATAGGTGATGCGCTGCTCGGTCTCCAGCGGCGAATAGCCACTGGCCTGGGTATTGATCTGCACCTGGACATTGGTGATGTCAGGCACGGCGTCGATGGGCAGGCGCTGGTAGCTGTAGATGCCCAGCCCTGCCATGGCCAGCACGGCCAGCAGCACCAGCCAGCGCTGCTCTATGGCGAATCGGATGATGCGTTCAAACATGGAGTGCTCCGTTCACGAACGCATCAATGGGCGTGCTCTGCCGTGGCCTTGCCCAGCTCGGCCTTGAGCACGAAACTGCCGCCGGCCACATACGGCTGGCCTGGCCTGAGTCCTTCGAGCACCTCGGTGGCCCTGGCATCGGCACGGCCCACACGCACGGGCTGGGGACGAAAGCCCCCCTGCACAGGCACGAAAACCACGGTCTTCTGGCCTTCCAGGCGCTGGATGGCCTCGCTGGCCACGGCCAGCGGCACCTGCTGCGCGGAGGCCGTCAGCTCCACATTGACGAACAGGCCCGGGCGCCACACGCCATCGGGGTTGGGCAGCGTGATGCGCGCGGGCGCTGTGCGCGTGTCCTGGCCGATCAGCGAGCCCACATAGGCCACCTCGCCCGTGGCCAAGGAATCGAAGGCCGTGGCGCGCACCGTAGCCTTTTCGCCCACGCGCACGGCGGGCAGATCGGGCGCAGCCACGCGCATCTCGGCCCAGACCGAGCGCAGGTCGGAGACCGTGAACACCTGGGTGGACTCCTGCACGGCCTCGCCCACCGACAGGTGCTTTTCGACCACCACGCCGTCAAAAGGCGCGCGCAGCTCGAAGCGGTTGAGCGCGCCCGAACCACCGGCTCCCGCCCCCGTGGCGGCCAGCTTCTGCTGGGCGTTGGAGACGGCGATCTCGGCCTCGCGCAGCGCCTGCTGGGCCTGCAGGAAATCCTGCTCGGCCGACACTTTCTCCTCCCACAGCTGCTTTTCGCGCGCATGGGTGGTGCGCGCCAGCGCCAGGCGCTTTTGCGCCGCCAGCAGCTCGCTGCGCTGCTCGGAAACGGTCACGCTGCTGAGCACGGCCAGCAGTTGCCCCTTCTTGACGGCCTGGCCCAGGTTGGCGGGCACGCTTTCGGCCACGCCCGCCACGCGCGGCACCACATGGGCCGTGCGATCTTCGTTGAACCGGATTTCACCAGGTAACTGCAGCAGGGTGCGCACCGTGGCGGGTCCGGCTTCGGCCAGCGAGACCCCGGCGGTTTTCATGCGTTGCGCATCCATGGCGATCAGGCCTTCCTCTTCGCCATGCTCTTGCCCGGCCTTGGCCTTCTGGGCTGGCTGGGCAGCCTGCGGTTCGTCATGGTGCTCGCCGTCCGCATGGCCTTCGTCATGCTTGTGCCCGTCGCCAGCGCCGGGCGCCGCTGCAGCGCCGTGGTGTTCTGTGTCGGCGTGGCCTGCCGCCTCGCTGTGGCCATGGCCGTGGCCTTCGGACTGCGTGGCAGCTCCACTGGAGCCATTGCGCAGGATCAGCACGGCGGCCAGCGCTCCGAGAGCGAGGATGGCGGCGATGGCAATGGCAGTGCGGCGTGCCGGCCTGGGGGTGGAAGAGACAGGAGTGTTCATGGTGCAAAGCGGTCGGATGCGGGTCGTTGGGTCGGGGCGGACTCACCGCCCAGCAGACGGTCGATGTCGGCGGCAGCACGGTGGGTGGCCAGCAGCTGGTCCAGGTACTGGGCACGGGCCTCGGACCAGGTGCGCTGGGCATCGAGCACATCGAGATAGGCGAACTTGCCCAGTGCAAAGCCGCGCGAGGCCAGTTCATAGGCCGAGCGTGCAGCCGGCAGCACCTCACCCGCCAGCTGGCTGGCCTGGCTGCGGCTGGTCTGCAGCAGCTCGCGCGCCTCGAACAGCTGCGCCTGCAAATCGATGCGCGTGGCCTGCAGCTGGTCCTCGGCCTGGTCTGCCAGGCGCAAGGCCTGCAGCTGGTTGCCCCGGTTGGTGTCGAGCACGGGCAGCGGCACTGAAACGCCAATGACGAGCTGATTTCGCCCCACCTCCGTGGCGCGCTTGACGCCCAGGCTCACCGTGGGATCAGGCAGGCGGCGCGCGCGCTCCAGATCGGCTGCGGCGCGGCTTTGCTCCAGTGCCTGGCGCGCGCGCAGCACGGCGGGCGCCTCCTGCATGCGCTGCTGCAGCGCCTGCAGCGAGGGCACCTCGGGCAGGGCATCGACAGCGCCATCGGCCTCGCCAAAAGGCCGCACGGCATCGCCCCACAGCGCCTGCATCTGGCTGCGCGCCACGCGCAGGGCCGAGCGCGCGCGGTCCAGCTCCAGCTGCGCGCCGGATTCGGCCACGCGGGCCTTGGTCTCCTCCAGCGGCGCACTCTTGCCGGCAGCCACGCGCTTGGCCGCTGCCTCGCGGGCGCCACGGGCAATCTCCAGCGTCTGGCCTGACAGGTCCACACGCTGCTGGGCGGCCAGCAGGCCGTAAAAGGCGGCCCGCACATCGGCGCGCAAGGCGGCCTCGGCCGCAGCCAGTTCGGCCTGAGCCACATCGCGGCCGCGCTCGGCCACGCGCATGCGGGCGGCACGCTTGCCGCCGACCTCCACCGTCTGGTTCCACTGCAGCGTCACGCTGCGCGTGGCGCGCCGCGCATCTTCCTGCGAATAGGCCAGCTCAGGGTTGGGCCGGGCCTGGCTCTGCAGCACGGCGCCATCACTGGCCGCCAGCGCCTGGCGGGCCGCACGCAGGCCGGGGTTGTGCTCCAGCGCCAGGGCTGTGGCCTGCTGCAGCGACAGCGCAGGCGCCTGCGCGGCCTGCGCCTGCACGGCCACAGGGCCCTCGCTGGCGGCCGCAGCAGGCCCGGCCAGTGCCCCTCCCACGGTCATGGATGCCACAGCCGCCAGGGCAGCCCAGCGACGGCTGTGGCGGGGCATCCCCGGCAGACTGGACGAAAAGAAAAGCATAGGAAACATCTCCTGGCACGGACACATGCCCATGGGCATGCAGTCCCCGGCCGTGACGGTCAACAGGCACACCCCAGTGCCAGGGCATGGTGGAAACGGGGAAAGAATGGGCGAAGACACGCAAAGCATGCAGACCCTGGCAACTCTAGAAACGGCGCTGCGACCGCCTCCTGACCTGAAAATGACAAATTTGTCATCCGCAAAAACTGTGGCCTTGATCGACAATGCACCGCATGAAACTGCTGGTTGTCGAAGATGAGGTCAAGCTGGCCGACTACCTCCGCAAGGGGCTGACCGAAGAGGGCTTCGTGGTCGATGTGGCCCACGATGGCATTGACGGGCTGCACCTGGCCACTGAACTGTCCTACGACCTCATCGTGCTCGACGGCATGCTGCCGGGCATCGACGGGCTGGCCGTGCTGGCGGCGCTGCGCCAGTCCAGGCAGACGCCCGTGCTGATGCTGACGGCGCGCGGCCAGGTCGAAGACCGGGTCAAGGGCCTGCAGGGCGGCGCCGACGACTATCTGGTCAAGCCCTTTGCTTTCTCCGAGCTCGTCGCACGCATCCATGTGCTGCTGCGCAGGGGCGCGGCAGCGCAGCCCACGCCCGAGGCCACCCTTTTGCGGATGGCCGACCTGGAGCTGGACCTCATACGCCGCCGCGCCACGCGCGCCGGACAGCGCCTGGATCTCACGGCCAAGGAATTCAACCTGCTGAGCCTGCTGCTGCGCCGCCAGGGCGAGGTGCTGTCGCGCACCGAGCTGGCCTCGCAGGTCTGGGACATGAACTTCGACAGCGAGACCAATGTGGTCGAGGTCGCCGTGCGGCGCCTGCGCCTGAAGCTGGACCAGCCCTTCGCCCAGCCGCTGCTGCACACCGTGCGCGGCATGGGCTATGTGCTGGAGTCGCGCACACCGTGACCGACACCGCCGCAGTGCCCCATCTGGGGCGGCAGCTGTCGCTGTGGCTGGCGCTGCAGACCATGCTGGGCCTGGGCCTCGTCTGTCTGGCCGTTTACCTGGTGATCTCGCTGACCCTGGCGCAGCGCCAGCGCGAAACCCTGGACCACAAGCAGCAGGCGGCCATGCACCTGATGACCGAGGGCCGCAGCACGCATGCCCCCGCCAACCTGCCCCACATGCTGGATGACTTTCTGGCGGGCCATGACGAGTTGTCCCTGCGCGTCACCGATGCCCAAGGCAGCGTGATCTACGAACGCCTGCGCCTGCCCCTGGACCCGGAGCGCACGCTGCAGCGCCATTTCGAGGTCACGCCTGCCGGCGTGGCGCAGTCCGTGCGGGCCGACCTGCTGCTGGACCGCAGCAGCGACGATACGCTGCTGTCACGCATCGCCTGGACACTGGCGCTGGCGGCTGTGGGCGGCGCCCTGCTCGTATCCCTGGCCAGCGCCTGGCTGGTGCGCCTGAGCCTGGCGCCGCTGCGCCTGCTGGCAGAGCAGACAAGCCAGCTCTCGGCCCAGGACCTGCAGCGGCGGCTGGACGATACCGGGCAGCCCCAGGAGCTGCGCCCGCTGATCGCCCAGTTCAACGCGCTGCTCGAACGCCTGGCCGTGGCCTACCGGCAGATGGAGGCCTTCAACGCTGATGTGGCCCATGAGCTCAATACTCCGCTGACCACCCTGATCAGCAGTTGCGAGCTGGCTTTGCGCAAGCCACGCAGCGAGGCGGAGCTGCGCGAAGTGCTGTCCTCCAACCTGGAGGACCTGCGGCGTGTGGCCGGCATCGTCGCCGACATGCTGTTTCTCTCGCATGCAGACCGGGGCCAGGGCGCGCGCCTGGCCATGGTGCCCAGCCTGGCCGAACTGGCCAGCGAAGTGGTGGATTTCCATGAGGCGGCGCTGCAGGAAGCCGGGGTCCAGGTCGCTGTGGAGGGCGATGCCCCAGCGGCAGTCGATGCACGGCTGCTGCGCCGCGCTCTGTCCAACCTGCTGGGCAATGCCACGCGCTATGCCCACGCCGGCTCGGCCATCCAGGTGCAAATCTCCGCCCGCCGCTGCCCAGCCCCCGGCCATGGCACGCAAGTGATGCTGGCCGTGGTCAACCAGGGCCCCGCCATCGAGGAGCAGCACCTGCCGCGCCTGTTCGACCGCTTCTACCGCGCCGATGCCGCGCGCAGCCAGGCCGACCGCAACCATGGCCTGGGCCTGGCCATCGTCGCGGCCATTGCCCGCATGCATGGCGGCCACTGCTTCGCCGAATCGCGCGGCGGCCACACGCGCATCGGCCTGGAGCTGCCCGACAACCGGCCGGGCGATTGAGCCCGGGCGCAGGCGCTGCAGCGCGATGGCGGCACAATGGCGGCCCGCATTTTTCTTGAAGCACAGCCCCATGACGCAAGACGCTAGCACCTACGCCAGCCTGCTGGCCGCAGGCAATGCCCTCGTGGCCCAGGCCCAGCGGCTGGCCACCCAGGATTTCGCACAGGCCCGGGCCTTGTGGCAGCAGGCCGGCAAGCAGTTCTACCTGGCCCACAAGGCAGACCCGGAACAGGCCGAAGGCGCCTTCCGCCTGGCCCAGGCCTGGATGGCCGAGGCCCACGCATTGCAAAAGGAAGACTCGCCCAACGCCGCCGTGATGTGGCGCAACGCTGCCGCCCAGTGCGAACTGGCCTTCGACCTGGAGCCCGACAACGGCCGCCTGGCCATGACCGCAGCCAGCTGCCACCTGTTCGCAGGCCAGCACGATGCGGCCAAGGCGTGGCAGCAGATCGGCCAGCACCTGCTGCCCAAAGCGGCAGAGGGCGAGGACGCTTAGGCGCCCTGCACACCACAGGCCGCTTGCTGCATGCACCACCTCCGAGACACGCTCGAACAGCGCCAGACCCCCATCTATTTCGCGGCAGCTGCCCTCGCAGCCGCTGCCGCATGGACCGTGCCCGGCACGGCGGGGCTGGAGCGGGCCATCGATCCCGCGCTGGCACTGATGCTGTATGTGACCTTTGTGCAGGTGCCCGTGGCCGAGCTGCGGCAGGCGTTCGGGCAGGTGCGGTTTCTGGCCGCGCTGATGGCAGCCAACTTCCTTGCGATTCCGGCACTGGTCTGGGGGCTGGCGCAGTTTCTGCCGGCTGATCCCCTGGTCCGCCTGGGCGTGCTGATGGTGCTGCTGGCGCCCTGCATTGACTATGTGGTGGCCTTTTCCCAGTTGGGCCGCGCCGATGCGCGCCTGCTGCTGGCGGCCACGCCGGTCCTGCTGATCGCGCAGATGCTGGCCCTGCCCGGCTATCTGGGCCTGTTTCTGGGCGCAGAGGTGGCCCGCCTGGTGGATGCCACTCCCTTCGTCCATGCCTTTGTCTGGCTGATCGCCCTTCCGCTGGCGCTGGCCGCCGCCACGCAGCGCTGGGCCGCCAGGAGCGCTCGTGGCGCAGGCGCCGCCGCATGGCTGGGGCTGCTGCCTGTGCCTGCGACCGCCCTGGTGCTGTTCGTGGTGATCGCTGCCGTGCTGCCGCAATTGGGGCCCGCCCGGCAGGCGGCATGGAGCGTGGCGCCCATTTATGCGGCCTTTGCCGTGGCGGCTCCGGCGCTGGGCTGGCTGGTGGCGCGCGCCTTCGGGCTGCAGGCGCCTGCAGGCCGCGCGGTGGCATTCAGCGCAGGCACGCGCAACGCGCTGGTCGTGCTGCCGCTGGCGCTGGCCGTGCCGGGCGCCATTCCGGTGCTGCCTGCCGTCATCGTCACGCAGACGCTGGTGGAACTGCTGGCCGAGCTGGCCTATGTGCGCGTGATCGCCCGCTGGGGCCGGTGATCAGGGCCACAGCCGGCCCACGTTGCTGACCACGAACAGCAGCAGCCCCACGGCGCCGCCCACCAGCGTGCCGTTGATGCGGATGTACTGCAGGTCCTTGCCGATGTGCAGCTCGATCAGCTCGGACAGCTCGCGCGCATCCCAGCGGCGCACCGTGTCGGCGATGTGCTGGGCCAGAAACTGCGAGACATCGGGAGCCAGCGCCTGGGCCCAGCGCTTGAGGCGCTCGTTCATGGAGTGGCGCAGTGCCTCGTCATGCGCCAGCGACTGGCCCAGCCAGCGGCCCATGGCCGCCGTCTTGCGCGCCACCTGCGAATGCTCGTTGGCCAGATCCGCCTGCAGCCTGGCGCGCAGGCCCAGCCACAGCGCGCGCAGGTAACTGGCCAGCTTTTCGTCATGCAGCAGGTAGTGGCGCAGGCGCTCGGCGCGCCCGGCCATGGCGGGGTCGGAATGCAGCCGGGCAATCCACTGCTGCACGCTGGCGTCGAAGGCCTGGCGCATATGGTGCCCGGGATCGCTGGCGATATCCTGCAGCAGGCTGTCCAGCGCTGCCGCGATGGCGCTGGCGCCCTTTTCGCCCAGCCAGTCCGTGGGCAGCATTTTTTCCTTGAGCGGATGCTCGCGCTTGAGCCACAGCACGATGGTGCGGGCGATCAGCACATGGGTTTCGGACTCGCGCAGCACGGCGCTGACGCGCGCCAGCACATCGTCGAGCACGGCCTGATGGTGTCCGTCCCTGGTCAGCCCGGACAGCAGGTCCGCCGCCGCGCGCGGCAGATCCACATGTGCCAGCAGGGCCTTGAACGACTGCGACAGAAAGCGTTCGACCTGCCGGTCCTGCACCATCTCCAGCGCGGCCAGCGCCAGCCGCGCCACCTGCCGCCCCAGCAGCGCGCTGTTGGCCGGTGCTGTCAGCCAGCCGGCCAGCGCGCGTGCGGGATCGTGGCGCTCGATCAGGGCCATCAGCGAGGGGCCGTCCAGGAATTTGTCGCGCACGAAATGGGCCAGGTTCTGGCCGATGCGGTCCTTATTGCGGGGGATGATGGCCGTATGACGCCCGACCAGAGGCAACGGAATGCGGCGAAACAGCGCCGACACCGCGAACCAGTCGGCCAGCGCGCCGACCAGGGCGGCCTCGGTCACGGCCTTGATGCAGGCCAGCCACAGCGGCACCTGGGGCCAGCGGGCCGCAGCCACCGAAGAGGCCGCAAAGCCCAGGGCCACGCATACCAGCAGCGCCAGGGGCAGGCGCTTGGCCGCGTTCAGTGTTTGGCGTTGTTGCGCAGACAGCATGGACGCAGCATAGCGCCGGCCAGCGCGGGCGGCATGACGGCGCGCATGCCAAAGCCCCTGTCAGCCGGCGCCTGACCTGCGATTGCGCGGACAATACCGGCTTTTCCCAGAACCCTCTTGAGAGAACCAGACCATGACCGACGCCAACGCACCCGCCGATCGCCCTGCACTGCCCGACCATCTGTCCATCGACCCGCGCAGCCCGCACCATGTGGCGGCAGTGTTCGAGCACGACATCGGCATCCGCTTCAACGGCAAGGAGCGCTTCGATGTCGAGGAGTATTGCGTCAGCGAGGGCTGGATCAAGGTGCCGGCGGGCAAGACGCTGGACCGCAAGGGACGGCCGCTGCTGATCAAGCTCAAGGGCACTGTCGAGGCGTTCTATCGCTGATTGCGCAGGCGCTTTCAGGCCCTGGCGTCAGGGCCTGAAGACCTGCACCCGCCTCAGGCCAGCGCCTGCGCCGGCCCAAAAAACTCATACCGGACCTGCGCATCCGGCACCCCCAGCGCGCGCAGCGACTGGCGGACCGACTGCATGAACGGCCGGGGGCCCAGGAAGTACACATCGGCATCGGTGGACGGCAGCCACTGGCCCAGCTGCTGCGTCGTCAGCCGGCCCTGCGCATCCGCGCCATCGCCCTCCTGCACGCTGTCGTAGCAGTAGTAGCGCGTCAGCTGGGGATGCTGCCCGGCCAGGGCATCGATGTGCTCACGGAAGGCATGGACGCCGCGCTCGCGCGCGCAATGAATGAAGACCACGGGGCGCTTGCCAGGCAGGGCGGCATCCAGCATGGGCAGGGTCGGCGTGATGCCCACACCGGCGCTGATCAGCACCAGCGGACGCTCGCCGGGCTGCAGCGTGAAATGGCCGGCCGGCGGGAACAGTTGCAGGGTATCGCCCACCTGGACCTGGTCGTGCAGGAAGTTGGACACCTTGCCGCCGGCCTCGCGCTTGACGCTGATGCGCAGGCTGCGGCCATCGGCAGGCGCCGACAGCGAGTAGTTGCGCCGCTGCTCCTGGCCATCGACCACCAGGCGCAGGCCGATGTACTGTCCCGGCTGGTGAGCGATGACCGCGCCGCCATCGGCAGGCACCAGATGCAGCGACACGATCTCGGCGCTTTCGGCCACCTTGTCCGCAACCACGAAGGCGCGTTCGCCGCGCCAGCCGCCTTCGGCAGCCGCAGTGCGCTCGTAGGCCTGGCGTTCGGCGGCGATCAGGATATCGGCCAGTTGCTGGTAGGCCGCGCCCCAGGCATCGATCACCTCGTCGGTGGCAACCTCGGCGCCCAGCACTTCACGGATGGCGCGCAGCAGGCAGGCGCCAACGATGGGGTAGTGCTCGGCCTGCACCTGCAGCGCCACATGTTTGTTGATGATCTGCGCGGGCAGGTCGCCCAGGGCGTCGAGCCGGTCAATGTGCCTGGCGTACATCAGCACGCTGTAGGCCAGGGCGCGCGGCTGGGCGCCGCTTTGCTGGTGGGCCATGTTGAACAATGCGCGCACCTCGGGGTACTCGCCCAGCATGGTCTTGTAGAAGTGGGTGATCAGTGCCTCGCCGCCGGTTTCGAGCAGCGGAACCGTGGATTGGACAATGGCGCGTTGGCGTTCGGTCAGCAAGATGGACTCCTGGGGTAGACGGTCGGAAAGATGCGCGGTGCGGTGCCGCACATGCCTGCAGCAGAGGCAAGCACCGTGCCAGTGCCCAGCCCCTTGCAAAACAAGGGATTGGCATTTCATGAGTCAATATGACTCCTGTCAAAAAGAGTTTTTTTGACTCAGAACGCAGTCTTTATGACAACATCCATCGCACTGAATGCCTTGACGCCTCTGGTGGCCGATCTGGCCCTGGACCTGCCGGAACGCGAGCGCCTGCGCCGCCTTCTGGCCGCGCTGCGCGCCGTGCTGCCGGCCGATGCAGCTGCCCTGCTGCAGCTGGAGGGCGAATGGCTGCGGCCGGTGGCCATCGATGGACTGGTGCCCGATGCGCTGGGCAGGCGCTTTCGGATTGCCGAGCATCCGCGCTTCGCCCAGTTGCTGGCGGCAGGCCAGGCCATGCGCTTTGCCCCCGACAGCCCGCTGCCGGACCCCTATGACGGCCTGATCGCCCGCAGCCATGCGCCGCTGCAAGTGCATGACTGCATGGGCTGCGTGCTGCAGTCCGACGGCATGCCCTGGGGCCTGTTGACGCTGGATGCGCTGGACACGGGGCGCTTCGCCGATCCGGCGGCGCTGGCGACGCTGCAGGCCTTCAGCCACCTCGCGGCGGCCACCGTGGCTACGGCGGAGCGCCTGCGCCAGCTTGCCCACAGCCGGCGGGGCCTGCCGGCGCGCAGCACCGCCCAGGCGGCCACGCCTGCACGGGCGCTGACGGGCCAGAGCCCTGCCATGCGCGCGCTGCAAAAGGACATTGACCTGGTTGCGGCCAGCGATCTGAGTGTGCTCATCACGGGCGAGACGGGCACGGGCAAGGAACTCGTGGCCCAGGCCGTGCATGCGCAGTCCGCGCGCGCAGGCCGGCCGCTGGTCAGCATCAACTGCGCGGCACTGCCCGACAATCTGGTCGAAAGCGAGCTGTTCGGCCATGTGCGCGGCGCCTTCACGGGCGCACTGTCCGAGCGCGGCGGCAAGTTCGAGCAGGCCGACCAGGGCACGCTGTTTCTCGACGAGGTGGGCGAGCTGTCGCTGGCCGTGCAGGCCAAGCTGCTGCGCGTGCTGCAAAGCGGCCAGCTGCAGCGCCTGGGCTCGGACCGCGAGCACCATGTGGATGTGCGCGTGATCGCGGCCACCAACCGCGATCTGGCGGCCGAGGTGGCGGCGGGCCGCATGCGGGCCGACTTTTTCCACCGGCTGAGCGTCTACCCGCTGCGCGTGCCGCCGCTGCGCGAGCGCGACAGCGATGTGCTGGTGCTGGCGGGCTTTTTCCTGGAGGAAAACCGCTCGCGCCTGGGCCTGGGCGGCCTGCGCCTGCATCCAGCGGCGCAGCCGGCCCTGCTGGCCCAGGCCTGGCCCGGCAATGTGCGCGAGCTGGAGCATCTGCTCAGCCGGGGCGTGCTGCGGGCGCTGAGCCGCGCCCCCGCCGGCGCGCAGGCAGGCGGGCGCTCGCGCATTGTCACGCTGGGTCCTGCGGACCTCTGGGATGCGCCGCAGCCGCCTGCCGCCGCTGCGCTGGCGCCGCAGCAGCAGGCCGCTGCCAGCGATGCCCCGCCGCAGGGCCTGCGCGAAGCCGTGCAAGACCATGAACGCCGCCTGATCGAGGCAAGCCTTCGGCGCCATCAGGGCAGCTGGGCCGCCGCCGCGCGTGAATTGCAGATGGACCGCGCCAATCTGCAGCGGCTGGCGAAGCGGCTGGGCTGCGTCAGGCCCGGCGCCTGAGCGAGCGCAGCCACCCGTGGCCGCTGACCAGCAGCACGCCGGCCAGCACCATCAGCGCCCCGGCCAGGAAGTTGGGCTCGATCGGCTCGTTCAGCAGCCAGGCGCCCATGACCACGCCGAAGATCGGCGTCATGAACGAAAAAACGCCCAGGCGCGAGGCCAGGTAGCGGGTGAGCAGCCAGAACCAGACCAGAAAGCTCACGAAGCAGACCAGCACGGACTGGAACGCCAGGCCAGCCCAGGCCAGCGGTGTGGGCTCGAAGCGCGTCTGGCCCAGCAGCCAGGCCGCCGGCAGCAGCAGCAAAAAGGCCACCACCAGCTGGTACAGCAGGGTCTGGGCGGCGGGCAGGGCCGACAGCCGGGTGCTGCGGATCACCACCGTGGTCGCGCCCCAGGCCGCGCCTGCGCCCAGCGCCATCAGGTCGCCCAGCAGGGAGGCGGCCGCAGCGCCCTGCGCAGCCTGGCCACCGCCCAGAAATGCCAGCGCGATGCCGGCAAAAGCCAGCACGATGCCCAGCCACTGCGGCGCGGCCAGCCGCTCGGAGGGCAGCTTCCAGTGCAGGCCCAGCGCAGCGAAGACGGGCGCCGAATACAGGAAGACCACGACATGGGCCGCCGAGGTGTGGTTGAGGCTTTCACCGACCAGCAGGTACTCGAAGGCGAACAGCACGCCCACCAGCACGCCTGCGCGCCAGTTGCCGTCGCTCCACTGCACGCGCATGCCGCGCCAGCGCATGAACAGCCACACCAGCACGGCGGCCGTGCCAGAGCGCAGCGCAATCTGCAATGTGGGCGCGATGGCATCGGCCGTGGCCTTGAGCAGGATCTGCTGCAGGCTCCAGACCAGGCACAGCGCCAGCATCAGCGCGCTGGCACGCGCATCCAGGGGTTGGCGTGAGTCCACAATATCTTCCGTGTCGGCAGGAAAAAGCCGGCGCGCAGGCCGGCATGGCATACCGTGGCAGAGGGCCGGCAGGCGGCCCCGCCATCACTGCTTGATGCCCAGCAGTTCCACCTCGAAGTTCAGCGTGGCGTTGGGCGGAATGACACGGCCCGCGCCACGGCTGCCGTAGGCGATGGACGGCGGGCAGGTCAGGCGGGCCTTGCCGCCGACCTTCATCTTCTGCACGCCCTCGGTCCAGCAGGGGATGACACCGCTGAGCGGAAACTCGATGGGCTCGCCGCGCGCGATGGAGCTGTCGAAATCCTTGCCGGTATCGGGGAAGTAGCCTCGGTAGTGCACGCGCACCGTGTCGCTGGCCCTGGGGCTGGCGCCCGTGCCTTCCTTGAGGCTTTCATAGACCAGGCCGCTGGCCGTGGTGACAGGCGCGGCGGCCTGGGCGGCCATGCCGGCCAGCAGCAGGGCGCAGGCGGCCAGGGCGGTGGATGTCTTGCGCATCATCATGGTCCTCATGCCTTGGCCGGCGGCACGCCGATATCGTCCAGCGCCTTGGCCAGATGGCCGACGGTACGGTCCACGTTGTGCCATTTTTCCAGGCCGAACAGTCCGATGCGGAAGGTCTTGAAGTCCGCGCCCTCGTCGCACTGCAGCGGCACGCCTGCGGCAGTCTGCAGCCCGGCTTCGAGGAACTTCTTGCCGCTCTGGATGCCGGGGTCGGTGGTGTAGCTGACCACGACGCCAGGGGCTTTCCAGCCGTCGGCTGCCACGCTGGGGAAGCCGCGCGACTCCAGCAGGGCGCGCACCTTGGCGCCCAGCGCGATCTGCTCGTCGCGCACCTTGGCAAAGCCGTAGGCACGGGTTTCCAGCATCACGTCGCGCAGGCGCACCAGGGCATCGGTGGGCATGGTCGTGTGGTAGGCGTGCTGGCCTTTTTCGTAGCCCTCGGCGATCTGCATCCACTTCTTGAGGTCGCAGGAGAAGCTGGAGCTCTTGGTGTGCTCGATGGCCTCGCGGGCGCGGGCCGAGAGCATGACCATGGCACAGCACGGCGAGCTGCTCCAGCCCTTTTGCGGCGCGCTGATCAGCACATCCACGCCGGTCTTTTCCATGTCAACCCACATGGCGCCCGAAGCCACGCAGTCGAGCACGAACAGCGCACCCACCTCATGGGCTGCGTCGGCCACGGCACGCAGGTAGTCGTCGCCGAGGATGATGCCGCTGGCCGTCTCTACATGGGGAGCGAACACGACCTTGGGGCGCTCGGCGCGGATGGCGGCGGCCACTTCGTCGGCCGGGCATGGCGCCCAGGGGTCCTGGCTGCCGCTGCCCTGGCGGCGGGCCTTGCAGACCACAGCGCCGCCGCCCAGGCCGCCTTCCTCGAAGATCTGGGTCCAGCGGTAGCTGAACCAGCCGTTGCGCACGATGAGCACTTTTTCGCGGTTGGCGAACTGGCGCGCCACGGCCTCCATGCCGAACGTGCCGCTGCCCGGCACCAGCACGGCCGTGTGGGCGCGGTAGACCTCCTGCAGCGTGGTCAGGATGTCGCGCATGACGCCGGTGAAGCGCTTGGACATGTGGTTGAGCGCGCGGTCGGTGTAGACCACCGAGAATTCGAGCAGGCCGTCGGGATCGATATCAGGCAACAGTCCGGGCATGGAAAATTCTCCAGAGGCGGCAGGGCCTGCTGCGCAGGCCCGCCATCGTTGTTCGTAGAAAAAGAGGGCCAGCTTAGCACGCCGACCCCGGCATTTTCATGGCCTACCAGGTGTCCACGAAGCCCGCTTGAGCGGGCGCAACGCGTGCGCCCGCCAGGCCGCGCGCCAGCCAGGTGCGCGTGTCGGCAGGGTCGATGACGGCATCGATTTCCAGCGTGCTGGCCATGTGCATGGCCTCGCCATGGGCGTACTGGCGGGCCAGCAGTTGGGCGAACAGCGCATCGCGCTGCGGCCCCTCGGGCAGGGCTTCGAGTTCCTTGCGGAAACCCAGGCGCACGGCGCCTTCCAGGCCCATGGCGCCGAACTCGCCGGTGGGCCAGGCGACGTTGAACACCGGGGCATGGAAGCTGCCCGCCGTCATGCCCATCGCGCCCAGGCCATAGCCCTTGCGCAGCACCACGCTGAAGTAGGGTACGCGCAGCTTGGCGGCGGCAACGAACAGGCGGCTGACATGGCGCACCTGGGCAGTCTTCTCGGTCTCGGGGCCGACCATGAAGCCGGGCGTGTCCACCAGGCTGACGATGGGCAGGCCGTGGGCATTGCACAGCTGCATGAAGCGCGCGGCCTTGTCGGCGGCATCGGCATCGATGGCGCCGCCCAGGTGCAGGGGGTTGCTGGCCATCAGGCCCACGGGCCGGCCTTCGATGCGTGCCAGCGCCGTATGGATGCCCGCGCCAAAGCCCGTGCGCAGCATGAGCAGGCTGTCCGCGTCCACCAGGTGGGCCAGAGCCGCGCGCGTATCGTAGGCGCGCAGCCGGTTTTCGGGCACCACATGGCGCAGGGCGCGGGTGTCGGGCGCAGTCCAGGCGGCTGCACGGCCCTGGAAGAAAGACAGATAGTGGCGCGCGGCCACCACGGCCTGGGCCTCGTCCTCGACCAGCACATCGATCACGCCATTGGCGTGCTGGACTGCGCTGGGGCCGACCTCTTCGGGGCGGAACACTCCCAGGCCGCCGCCTTCGATCATGGCCGGCCCGCCCATGCCGATGGTGCTGGCGCGGGTGGCGATGATGGCGTCGCTGCAGCCCAGCAGCGCCGCGTTGCCCGCGAAGCAGCGGCCATGGGCGATGCCGATGACGGGCACCTGGCCCGACAGCGCCGCATAGGCTGCGAAGGTGTGCACATGCAGGCCCGCGACCACAGGCATGTCGGTGTCGCCGGGGCGCCCGCCACCGCCTTCGGCGAACAGCACCACGGGCAGCTTCTGCGCCAGGGCGATGCCCAGCATCCGGTCGGTCTTGGCATGGTTGCGCATGCCCTGGGTTCCGGCCAGCACCGTGGCGTCATAGGCCATGACGACGGCACGCGCGCGCTCCTCGCCGAACTGCGCGCCGTTGATGGAGCCCATGCCCGTGACCATGCCGTCTGCCGGGGTGCTGGCGACCAGGTCTTCGATGCTGCGCCGGCGCGTCTGCGCGGCAATCGCCAGCGCGCCGTATTCGATGAAGCTGCCCGCATCGCACAGGTCGGCGATGTTCTCGCGCGCGCTGCGCCCGCCCTGGGCATGGCGCCTGGCCATGGCCTCGGGCCGGGCAGCGTCCAGCGTGAAGGCGTGGCGGCCGATGACGCGGCGCAGGTCATCGCGCAGATGGTCCGGGTCGGGCGCCGCAAGCTCCTCGCGCGCACCGGCCTGCCCGGCGCTGGCAGCGGCCAGCACCAGCAGCGGCTGCTCCTGCGCCACATAGGCGCCTGCCCCGGCCAGCAGCGCCGCGACGGTGCCGGCCTGCGGGGCCAGCAGCACATGCTCCATCTTCATGGCTTCGAGCACACCCAGCTCGGCACCGGCGGCCACGGCATCGCCCACGGCCACGCTCCATTGCACGATGCGCGCAGGCATGGGGGCGCAGATGGCGCCGTCGGGTATTGGCGCTTGGGCGCCCTCCTGGCCCCCGGCTGAAGCCGCCGGCGCAGGCCCGGACAGCGCCGGCGGCTTCAGCCGGCGCGCAGCGTCCAGCAGCTCGGGCAGCACTTCTTCCAGCCAGCGCGTATGCACGGCCTGGGACGCCATCTCGGGCCGCTGGGCCAGCGCCTGCAGCAGGCCGAGGTTGGTCTCCAGGCCATCGATGCGGCATTCGGCCAGTGCCCGCCGCGCGCGGCGCAGCGCATCGTCAAAGCGCGGCGCGCTGCTGTGCACGACGAGCTTGGCCAGCAGCGTGTCGTAGTGCGGCGAGGGGCTGGCCCCTGTGCACGCATGCGTGTCGATGCGGATGCCGGGCCCGGCAGGCCACTGCAGTTGCCGGATGCTGCCGCCGCCGGGGCGCGACTGGCCCGAGGCGTCCAGCGTCTCGGCATTGATGCGCCACTGCATGGCGTAGCCGCGCGGCGCGGGCGGCGCATGGGCATCCAGACCCAGGGCCTGCAGGCGCTGGCCTGCGGCCACGCGGATCTGGGCCTGCACGAGATCGATGCCGAAGACTTCTTCGGTGATGGTGTGCTCGACCTGCAGGCGCGGGTTGGCCTCGATGAACACATAGGGCAGCGCCGCGCAGGCGCCATCGACCAGGAACTCGAAGGTGCCCAGGCCCTCGTAGCCGATCCTGGCGGCCATGCGC
This sequence comes from Delftia sp. PS-11, assembly GCF_029870285.1. Taxonomy (GTDB): domain Bacteria; phylum Pseudomonadota; class Gammaproteobacteria; order Burkholderiales; family Burkholderiaceae_C; genus Comamonas. Next base: position 79,541 of record NZ_JACSYA010000023.1, on the reverse strand, counting down.
AGCGCATCGCGCGTGATGCGCTCGCGCAGCGGCTGCGCCAGGCTGGGGCTGGGCGCGATCTCGACCAGTTTCTGAAACCGCCGCTGCAGCGTGCATTCGCGCTCGCCCAGCGCGATGGGCGAAGCGCCGCCATCACCCAGGACCTGCACCTCGATGTGGCGCGCGTCCGCCATCAGCCGCTCCACGTAGACGCCGTCCACGCCAAAGGCGGCGCGCGCCTCGCTGCGGCAGCGCTCATAGGCGGCGGGCAGGTCCTCGGCGCGCAGCACGGCGCGCATGCCGCGCCCGCCACCGCCGCCGATGGCCTTGACCATGATGCCGCTGGCCCCATCGGCACGCTGCGCGGCGAAGAATGCCTGGGCCTGCTCCAGCGACACAGCCTCAGGGCTGCCGGGCAGCAGGGGCACATCGCAGCTGCGGGCGAGATCGCGCGCACGGGCCTTGTCGCCCAGCCACTCCAGCTGGGCCGGCGTGGGGCCGATGAAGCGCACCCCGGCATCGGCGCATGCCTGGGCAAATGACGCGCTTTCGCTGAGAAACCCGTAGCCGGGATGGATGCCATCGCAGCCCTGCTCGCGCGCAATGCGCAGCAGCCGCGCGCTATCGAGGTAGGCCGGTGCGCCGCTCCCGCCCAGGGCCACGGCCGCATCGGCGGCGCGCACATGGGGCGCCTGCGCATCGTCATCGGCATAGACCGCCAGGCTGGGCACGCCCAACTCCTGCAGGGCGCGCACGATGCGCAGGGCGATCTCGCCACGGTTGGCGATCAGGATCTTCTGGAACATGGGGTCTGTGGTCTTTCTCATTGGTCGCGCAGCAGGCGCCGCAGCACCTTGCCCGCTCCCGTGGCCGGCAGCGCATCGATGAAGCGCACCTCGCGCGGCGCCTTGTAGCTGGCCATGTTCTCGCGGGCCCACTGCACCAGGTCTTCGGCCAGCACCTGCTGGCCCGGCCGGGTGACGATGAAGGCGCGCACGGCCTCGCCCTTGTGCGGGTCGGGCACGCCGATCACGGCCGCCTGGGCCACGGCCGGGTGCCTGATGAGAATGGCCTCCACCTCCTCGGGGAAGACGCTGTAGCCCGAGACCTTGATCATCTCCTTGAAGCGGCCGATGAAGGTCAGATAGCCCTCGGCATCCATGCGCCCCATGTCGCCCGTGTGCACCCAGCCGTCCCGCAGCGTCCTGGCCGTGGCCTCGGGCTGGTTCCAGTAGCCCTTGAAGTTGCCAGGGCCGCGGACGATGATCTCGCCCACCTCGCCAGCGGGCAGCGGCGCGCCGGTCTCCGGGTCGATGATGCGGACCTCGTTGCCGGGCAGCGGCTTGCCGTGCGTGCCCCAGCGGATGGCATCGGCGGGCATGCTGGTGTCCATGGTGTGGGTCTCGCTCAGGCCATAGGCGGCCTCGCTGGAGATGCAGTTCGGCGCGAAGCGCTGCCACTGCTGCGCCAGCGCCTCGGTGTAGGCGATGCCGAAGCTGGTCACGGTATTGCGGCGCAGTGCGGAAAAGTCCATGGCCTCCACGCCGGGCACCTGCATCACGGCCACGTTCATGGGCGCAATGCTGTACCACCAGGTCACGCGGTAGCGCTGCAGCGCCTGCGCCACGGCCAGCGGGTCGAAGCGGTGCAGCAGCACGCAGGTGGCGCCGCTGTGCACAGGCATGTTCACGCCCATGGACATGCCGGCGATATGGTAGAGCGGCGCCACGGCCAGCAGCATGTCCGCGCTGCCCACGCCGGTCGCGCTGCAGGCGCCGGCCGTCTTGCTGGCCGCGTTGCCGTAGCTGAGCATGGCTCCCTTGGGCATGCCGGTGGTGCCCGAGGTGTACGTCATCAGCGCCACCTCGTCCATCGAGACCTCGACAGGCGCGGGCCGGGCGCCGCTGTGCATGACATCCCAGAACGACTCCACCCCCTCGGGCAGGGGCTGCACAGGCGCCTGCAGCTCGGGCGGCAGCGCCAGCGTGATGGATTGCGGGGCCGGGGGCAGCCAGTCGCCATAGCGCACGGCCAGCACATGGGCGATCGCCGTGCGGGCGCGCACCTTGTCCACAACGGGCAGCAGCACGTCGGCCGCGACGATGATCCGGGCCTTCAGGTCACCCAGCTGATAGTCCAGCTCATGCTCCCTGTTCAGCGGCCCGCAGGGACAGGCGATGGCGCCGATCTTCTGGATGCCGTAGTGGGCCACGATGTACTGCGGGCAGTTGTTCATGAACAGCGCCACGGGCTCGCCCCGGCCCGCGCCCAGCGCCTGCAGCCGCGCGGCAAAGGCATCGCTGGCCGCGTCCAGCTCGGCCCAGCTGATGTGGCGGCCATACCAGATCAGGGCGTCGCGGTCCGGATGCTCGCGCGCATTGCGGCGCAGGGCCTCATGCAAGGGGATGAGGGCTTGGGAATCCGCCATGGCTTGTCTCCTGGAGGTCTGTGATGGGCGCGGCCTGTGGCTGTCTCAGGGATAGCCTTGATCTGATTTTGCAAACCGCGCCTTGCAAATATATACCCACCGGTAGAACATTGCTACCCATTGGTATAACCACCGCTGCCACAGACGCGACACGAGATTTACCGCATGCCCAAGCCCCCTGTCACCCCGCGCGGCCGCCAGCGCCTTCCCACGGCCGGCTCCGATGAAAAGCGCGAACGCATCCTCAAGGCGGCCGAGGCCCTGTTCGACCGCAATGGCTACAGCCACACCACGATGGAGCAGATCGTGCAGGCCCTGGGCGTGACCAAGCCCTTTGTCTACTACTACTTCCGCAACAAGCAGGAGATCTTCGAGACCCTGTGCTGGGCACCCACCGAGGCCTGCTTCACGGTGCTGGACTTTGCCGCCGACGACACCCGCCCCGCGCACGAGAAGGCCATGGACGGACTGCAGCGCCTGATCGCGGCCACCATTGCCCACTACCCGGCGGCGTTTTTCCCCTACCGCGAACCCCAGGCCTTCAGTCCCGCCTACATGAAGGCCTCGCGCGCGCTGGCGCGCCAGTTCTACCGCCAGTTGTGCGCGCTGCTGGAAGAGGGCCGCGCCAGCGGCCATTTCGACTTCCGGGAGACACGCATCACGGCGCAGGCCGCCTGCAGTCTGCCGGGCTTTCTCTACCACTGGTACCGCCCAGACGGACGCCTGGGCACGGCCGAAATGGTGGCCGAGCTGACGCATCTGGCCGGCCGCGTGCTGGGCCTGGGCGGCGCGCGCGCTGCCACGCCAGCGCCCCGCCCCCGCACTGCATCCCCCGCGAAAAAGACGCCTGCACGGCGCAGCCGGCCTGCGGCCGAGCCGCCCGGCAAGGCCTGACCGACCTCTGACTGGAGACAAGACATGCCCATGCGCCTTCCATCCATTGCCTTCACCGCTGCACTGCTGTGCGCAGGCGGCGCCCATGCCCAGGGTGCCGAGCCTTTCAAGATCGCCTTCATCGACCCGCTGTCAGGCCCCTTCGTGAGCACGGGAGAGCTGATGCGCGACCATGTGCAGTTTGCCGTCGAGGACGTGAATGCCCAGGGCGGGCTGTTCAACGGCGCAAAGCTGCAGCTGCTGCAGTTCGACAGCAAGCTCTCGGCCCAGGAAAGCCAGGCCGCGCTGCAGGCGGCCATCGACCAGGGCGCACGCGTGGTGGTCACGGGCGGCTCGGGCTCCTCGGTCGTGGCGGCCCTGGTGCAGGCGGCATCGCGCCACAACCAGCGCAATCCGGGCAAGGAGGTGCTGGTGCTCAACCACTCCTCCATCGACCCCGAGCTGACGGGCAAATCCTGCAGCTTCTGGCATTTCATGTTCGATGCCAACACCGCAATGCGCATGCAGGCGATTGCCAGCTACATCAAGGCCCAGCCCGCAATCCGCAAGATCTACCTGCTCAACCAGGACTACGCCCATGGCAAGCAATGGGCTGCCTACGGGCGCCAGATGGTGGGTGCGGCGCGGCCTGACATCGAGTTCACGGGCGAGATGCTGCACCCCATCGGCAGGGTCAAGGACTTCGCGCCCTATGTGGCCAAGATCAAGGAAAGCGGCGCGGATTCCGTGATCACGGGCAACTGGGGGCAGGATCTGACGCTGCTGCTCAAGTCAGCGGCCGACGCGGGCCATGACCTGCGCTACTTCAACCACAGCGCAGGCGGCATGCCCGGCACCGTGACCTCCTTCGCCCAGACCCGCATCGGCCAGCTGACCTGGGTGGCCGAATGGCACCCGGGCCAGGCCGGCCGCCCGCTGGCCGAGGCCCGCGCCCGCGATTACAAGGCACGCATGGGCAAGGACTTCCTCTCGCCGCGCATGGACCTGGTGCCACGCATGCTGGCCGCCGCCATGGCCAAGGCCCGGTCCACCGAGCCGGTGAAGATCGCGCTGGCGCTGGAAGACCTGCAGATGGACACCGTGGCCGGCCCCGTGCGCATGCGCGGCAAGGACCACCAGCTGCTGCTGCCCCAGGTGGTCAACACCATCGCGCCCGTGGACGGCAGGCTGGTCAAGACCGGCTGGGAAGGCACGGACTACGGCTTTCGCACCGATGCCGTCTACACGGCAGAGCAGACCGAACAGCCCACGGACTGCCAGATGAAGCGGCCCGGCAGCCGCTGAAACAGCGCGCCCCACTGGCTCCGCCCCGCTCAACGCGGGGCGTAGTTTCGTTGTCCGAAGATGCCGCTGCCCACGCGCACCATGGTCGATCCCGCTGCCACGGCGGCCTCCAGATCGCCAGTCATGCCCATGGACAGGGTATCGAAGCGCTCCAGCCCCGGCAGGCCGCTGGCGCGGATGGCCTCGAAAACGGCGGCGGCGCGGCGGTGGACCTCGCGCTGGGCCTCGAAGCCCGGCACATCGTCGGGAATGCTCATCACCCCGCGCAGCACCAGACGCGGCAGGCGCACGATGGCGGCTGCCAACTCCAGCGCCTGCGCGGGCGGCACGCCGGCCTTGGTTTCGCCGCCGTCCACGTTCAGCTGGATGCATACCTGCAGCGGCGCCAGGCCCTCGGGGCGCTGGGCCGACAGGCGCTCGGCGATCTTGAGGCGGTCCACCGTCTGGGCCCAGTCGAAATGCTCGGCCACCAGCCGCGTCTTGTTGCTCTGGATGGGGCCGATGCAGTGCCACTGCAGGGCATCGCCGCCGGGCAGGCCCATGGCGCGCACGGCAGCGATCTTCTCCACACCTTCCTGGATGTAGTTTTCGCCAAAGCTGCGCTGCCCGGCCAGCACGGCCTCGCGCACGGCATCGGCGCCGAAAGTCTTGGAGACCGCCAGCAGCTGGACTGCCTGTTGCGAACGCGCCGCCTGGGCACAAGCCGCCGCGATGCGCGCATGAATATGTTGAAGCGTGTTTTCAATCGTCATAATTGCCGCCAGCGTACCAAACGAGGGAGCGAATCCGTGGATATCACCCAACTGCTGGCATTCAGTGTCAAGAACAAGGCCTCCGACCTGCACCTGTCCGCAGGGCTGCCGCCCATGATCCGTGTGCACGGCGACGTGCGCCGCATCAATGTGGACCCCCTGGACCACAAGACAGTGCACGCCATGGTCTACGACATCATGACGGACTCCCAGCGCAAGGCCTACGAGGAATTCCTGGAAGTGGACTTCTCGTTCGAGATCGAGGGCCTGGCGCGCTTTCGCGTCAATGCCTTCAACCAGTACCGGGGCGCGGCCGCCGTATTCCGTACGATTCCGAGCAAGATCCTGACGCTGGAGCAGCTCAACGCGCCCAAGATCTTTGCCGACCTGGCACTCAAGCCGCGCGGCCTGGTGCTGGTGACCGGCCCCACAGGCTCGGGCAAGTCCACCACGCTGGCCGGCATGGTCAACCACCTCAACGAAACCGAGTACGGCCACATCCTCACGGTGGAAGACCCCATCGAATTCGTGCACGACTCCAAGAAATGCCTGGTCAACCAGCGCGAGGTGGGGCCGATGACGCAGTCGTTCTCCGCAGCGCTGCGCTCGGCACTGCGCGAAGACCCTGATGCCATCCTGGTCGGTGAAATGCGTGACCTCGAAACCATCCGGCTGGCCATGACGGCGGCGGAAACCGGCCACCTGGTCTTCGGCACACTGCACACGTCGAGCGCGGCCAAGACCATTGACCGTATCATTGACGTGTTTCCGGCCGAGGAAAAGGAGATGGTGCGCGCCATGCTCTCCGAATCGCTGCAGGCCGTGATTTCTCAGACGCTGTGCAAAACCAAGGATGGCCAGAGCCGTGTCGCGGCCCACGAGATCATGCTGGGCACCAGCGCCATCCGCAACCTGATCCGCGAAGCCAAGGTGGCCCAGATGTACTCGACCATCCAGACCAGCCAGAGCATCGGCATGCAGACGCTGGACCAGAACCTCACCGACCTGGTGCGGCGCAACCTCATCAGCCCTGCCGAAGCGCGCAGCAAGGCCAAGATCCCGGAAAACTTCCCGGGCTGAACACAGGAGGAGCCAGGCCGTGAAAAGCTTCTTGCGCAGACTCCGGCAAGCCGGGCCGCCCCAGAGCGCCTCGCCGGAATCGGCGTTCTTCACGACCACGCTGGCCGCCCACGGCTACCTGGACCTGCACACGCCGCCCGTGCCCTGGGAGGCGCGAGCCATCGAAGTGGGCGCCACCCGGCTGCCCCAGCGCGACGCGGGCCCCCAGCTGGCCAAGCTGTGGGAGCGGGACCGCTACCTGGGCCAGCTCGAAAGCGCCAGCCTCAGGCAGTTGGGCGAGTACTTCTACTTTGCCTCCGTCGCAGCGCAGCGCGACGTGATCCGCCAGGACGAGAATGGCAGCTTCATGGCCGTCGTGCTGTCGGGCCAGATCGCCGTGGAGCGCCAGCAGCCCTGGGGCGAGCGCATGCGCCTGGCTCAGACCCGGCCAGGGGACATTCTGGGCGAGATGTCGCTGCTCGACGGCGGGCCGCGCTTTTCGAGCTGCACCACGCTGACCGACTGCGAAATCGGCGTGCTCAGCGCCGAGGCCCTGGATGACATGATGACCCGCAACGCCGCACTGGCGGCCAAGCTCATGGCACTGCTGGCGCGCAAACTGTCGTTCCGGCTGCGTGCCATCAGCGTGCGCCTGGGCGAAGAGCAGCATACTTAGCCCCACGCAGTGCCCGGCCCGGCCAGGGCTGCGGCAGGACAGGGGCGCCCGCCACCACACTGGCGTCTGCGCGCACAGCCCGCAGCGCCTGGGAGAGATGCAATGGAAAGAGATCAGGCCAGTAAATTCATCAACGACCTGCTCAAGCTCATGGTCAGCCGCAGCGGCAGCGACCTCTTCATCACGGCGGACTTCCCGCCGGCGATCAAGATCGACGGCAAGGTGACCAAGGTCTCGCCGCAGCCGCTGTCGCCCGCGCACACGCTGACGCTGGCGCGCTCCATCATGAGCGACCGGCAGATCGCCGACTTCGAGCGCACCAAGGAGTGCAATTTCGCGATCTCGCCGTCCGGCATCGGGCGCTTTCGCGTCAACGCCTTCATCCAGCAGGGCCGCGTCGGCATGGTGCTGCGGACCATTCCCGTATCGCTGCCCACCATCGACAGCCTGGGCGTGCCGCAGATCCTCAAGGAAGTGGCCATGACCAAGCGCGGCCTGTGCATCCTGGTCGGCGCCACGGGCTCGGGCAAATCGACCACGCTGGCCGCCATGGTGGACTGGCGCAACGAAAACTCCTATGGCCACATCGTGACCATCGAGGACCCCATCGAATTCGTGCACCTGCACAAGAACTGCGTGGTCACGCAGCGCGAAGTGGGCCTGGACACCGACAGCTGGGACGCGGCGCTCAAGAACTCGCTGCGCCAGGCGCCGGACGTGATCCTGATGGGCGAAATCCGCGACCGCGAGACCATGGAGCATGCCATCGTCTTCTCGGAAACCGGCCACCTGTGCCTGGCGACACTGCACGCCAACAGCGCCAACCAGGCGCTGGACCGCATCGTCAACTTCTTCCCCGAAGAACGGCGCCAGCAACTGCTCATGGACCTGTCGCTGAACCTGCGCGCCATGGTTTCGCAGCGCCTGCTGCCCAAGCAAGACAGCAAGGGCCGCGTGGCAGCCATCGAGGTGATGCTCAACTCGCCGCTGATCTCCGACCTGATCTTCAAGGGCGAGGTCACCGAGATCAAGGAAATCATGAAGAAAAGCCGCAACCTCGGCATGCAGACCTTCGACCAGGCGCTGTTCGACCTGTTCGAGGCCAACCTGATCACCTATGAGGATGCGCTGCGCAACGCCGACTCGGTCAACGACCTGCGGCTGCAGATCAAGCTGGGCAGCCAGCGCGCCAAGTCGCTGGACCTGGCGGCGGGCACCGAGCATTTCGCCATCGTCTGACGCACGGCGCTGCACCGCACCACCCACCTGTCCACCCCCCACCCATCAGGACCCCCCATGTCAGACTCCTCCATCGCCGCCCGCAGCTATGCGGACATCGCCCCCCTCTCCGTCGCCTTTCTGGGGCTGGGCGTCATGGGCTACCCCATGGCCGGCCACCTGGCCACCGCAGGCCACCAGGTGACGGTCTACAACCGCACACCGGCCAAGGCACGCGCCTGGTGCGAAGAATTCAACGGCGGCCATGCCGCCACGCCGCGCGAGGCTGCGGCCGGCGCCGACATCGTGTTTTGCTGCGTGGGCAATGACGACGATCTGCGCTCGGTGGTGCTGGGCGCTGACGGCGCCTTTGCCGGCATGCGCCGTGGCGCCATCTTCGCCGACCATACGACGGCATCGGCGCAAGTGGCGCGCGAGCTGCACACTGCAGGCCTGCCGCTGGGCATCCAGTTCATCGATGCCCCGGTCTCGGGCGGCCAGGCCGGCGCCCAGAACGGCCAGCTCACGGTGATGTGCGGCGGCGATGCCGAAGCCTTCGCCACCATGCAGCCCGTGGCCATGGCCTTCTCGCGCGCCTGCACCCGCATGGGCGACAGCGGCGCAGGCCAGCTGACCAAGATGGTCAACCAGATCTGCATCGCCGGCCTGGTGCAGGGGCTGTCCGAGGCCATCGCCTTCGGCCAGTGCGCGGGCCTGGACATCCCCAGCGTGCTCGACGTCATCGGCAAGGGCGCAGCCCAGAGCTGGCAGATGGACAACCGGGGCCGCACCATGGCCGAAGGCAAGTTCGACTTCGGCTTCGCCGTGGACTGGATGCGCAAGGACCTGGGCCTGGTGCTGGCCGAGGCCCAGCGCAACGGCGCGCGCCTGCCGGTCACGGCTCTGGTGGACCAGTTCTACGCCGATGTGCAGCAGATGGGCGGGCGCCGCTGGGATACCTCCAGCCTGATCAAGCGGCTCACCCCCTGAGCGGCGGACGCCCGCCTGGCAGGTCAGGCGGACAAACAAAAAAGCCGGAAACATCTTCCGGCTTTTTCATTGGAGCGGGCGATCTACTTCACCGGGGTGACCACAGGGGTGACGGCTGCGCCAGGCTGCGGGGTGGACATGCCGCTTTCCGAGGGGCTGGAGACGGCGGACCTGCCGGCATCGTCGCTGCTCACGGGCGCGGGCTGCATGCGGGCCAGCTCGTCCTCGGAGATGACTTCGAGCACGCGCACCACCTTGGTCACATCGTTGACGCCGCGCGCCACCTCGGCGCCGCGCTTGGCTTCGCGCGGCGTGACGATGCCCATCAGGTACACCACCTTGTTCTCTGTCACGACCTTGAAGGCCGAGGCCTGGATGTCCTTGGCGTCCAGCAGGCTGGCTTTGACCTGGGCGGTGATCAGCGCATCCTTGGAACGCTGCCCCAGCGTGGAGGTGAAGGGCGCAACCACGGCCTCGTTGAAGACATTGCGCACAGAGGCATGCTCGCGCACCAGCTTCTCGATGGTCTGGCGGTCGGACTCATTGCCCGCTTCGCCGGTCAGCAGCACCTGGCGGTTGTAGCTGGTGACATTGATATGGGCCTTGTCGCCGAGCACCTCGGCGATGCGGTTGCTGGCGCGCAGCTCGATGCCCTCATCCTCCACCTGGGTGCCGGTGGTGCGGCGGTCGGCTGCCGACATGCCCGCCATCACGGCGCCGCCCCCCACCAGGGCCACACAGCCCGACAGCGAGGCGACTGCCAGCACGACACAGGCGGCATGGGACCAACGAAACTTCATAGCGGCATCTCCTGTTCACCAAGTAACTGGGCGTCCACGCCGTCGCACAGGCAGTGCAGCACCAGCGTGTGGGTTTCGCGCACCCGGGCAGCACGGTCGTGAGGCACGCAGATCAGCACATCGGTTTCGCGCACCCGGGCTGCCAGGGTGCCGCCGGTGCGGCCTGTCAGCGCCACGGCCATCATGTCGCGCTCATGGGCTGCGTCCAGGGCTTCAAGCACGGCGGCGTCATTGCCGCTGGCCGACATCAGCAGCAGCAGGTCGCCCGGCTGGCCCAGGGCACGCACCTGCCGCGCCAGATACTGGGTGGCATTGCCGCCCGAGCCCGTGGCGCCCACGGTGCCGAGCAGCCCGCCATCGGAGACCAGGGCCACGGCGGCCAGCTCGGGGCGGTCGCGCTCGAAGCCCGCCACGCACAGCGAGGCAAAAAGCTGTGCATCACCGGCCGATGCGCCAGCGCCACAGGCCAGCACCTTGCCGCCGCTGGTCACGCACGCAAGCATGGCCTGCACGGCCGCTGCAATGGGCTGGCTCAGCGCCTGGGCGGCCTGGTACTTCAGGTCGGCGCTGTCGATGAAATGCTGTTGGATACGTTGCTCAAGCATGGAGGCCCGATGATACCTGCGGGGCCCGATGCCTTGGGTAGCGAGACGTTATTTGTGCCACGGCACAGGGCGGCTCAGCCGCCATCGGCATCGAAGGCCGCCCGCAGCCATTGCACATGCGCGGCCTGCCCCGCACGGACAGGCTCGACCAGGACCACATCGAAGCGGCACGGTGGCGGCGAGGCGCAGCGCATCAGATAGTGGCGCGCGGCCAGCACGATGCGCCGCTGCTTGGCGGCACCCACGCTGGCGCCGGCACCGCCAAAGGCTGGCGAGCTGCGGCTGCGCACCTCGACAAAGACCAGCGTGCCGTCGCGCTCGCGCACGATCAGGTCGATCTCGCCGCCGCCACGGCCCGGCGTCCGATAATTGCGCTCGACCAGGCGCAGCCCGGCTGCCTGCAGATGGACCAGCGCCGCATCCTCGGCCTGCTGCCCCCGCAGCCGGGTCGTGATGGCGGGCGCCGCTGCGCCTGCCGGCTTTTTCCCAAGGAAACCCATTGACTACCTCTTTCGCCGCCGCGCTGGGCGCAGCCAAGGATGCCGCCGCATCCCAGCATTATCCGCAGGGTGCACTCTATGTGGTGGCCACTCCCATCGGCAACCTGGCCGACATCAGCCTGCGCGCGCTGCATGTGCTGCAAATCGCCGACTGCGTGGCCTGCGAGGACACGCGCCACACCCAGGGCCTGCTGCGCTCGTATGGCCTGGACCGTCCCGGCAGCCAGCTGCTGGCCGTGCACCAGCACAACGAAGCCGAGGCAGCTCAGCAGGTGGTGGCACGGCTGCAGCAGGGCCAGCGCATCGCCTATGTGAGTGACGCCGGCACGCCCGGCGTCAGCGACCCTGGCGCGCGCCTGTGCGCCGCTGTGCAGGCGGCGGGCCTGCGCGCCATCCCGCTGCCCGGCGCCAGCAGCATCACGGCCGCCATCAGCGTGGCGGGCGCAGTCCCCCCTTCGCAAGGCGAGGGCGGCTTCGTGTTCGCGGGCTTTTTGCCGACCAAATCCGCCGAGCGGCTGGCCGCCGTGCAGCAGCTGGCAGCCCAGCCACGCTGCACCGTGCTGCTGGAGGCGCCGCACCGCATCGCCGATCTGGCGGCCGCGCTGGCCACGCTGGGAACGCGCCCGGTGACGCTGGCACGCGAGATCACCAAGCAATTCGAGGAAATCGCCACCATGCCGGCCAGCGGACTGACCGCCTGGCTGCAGGCTTCGCCCCAGCGCAGCAAGGGCGAATTCGCCGTGGTGCTGCATCCGGTGGCGGCCACCGGCGATGGCGCAGACGGCGAGGCGCTGCGCGTGCTGCGCCTGCTGCTGGCCGAGCTGCCCACCAAGACCGCCGTGCGCCTGGCCGCCGACATCACGGGCGCGCCGCGCAACCGGCTCTACGACGCGGCCCTGGCCATCAAGCAGGCCGCCGAAGAGGACGGCAACGGGCCATGAGAGCCACTACAGCCCATCAGGCGTACGCCAAGCCCGTGGCCACGCCGCCGAACAGATCGCCCTCGACCTGGGGCACGCCGGGCAAGGCCTGCGCCAGCGCCTCGCGCAGCGTGCGCAGCGCCGAGGAGCCGCCCGTCAGGTAGATCGCATCCAGCGCCTGGGGCGCCACGCCGGCCAGGGACAGGCAGCTCTGTGCACAGGCCACGACCTGCTGCAGCGGGCCCTGCAACTGCGCATGCAGCACCTCGGGCGAGATGGCGGCCGCCAGGCCCGTCTCCAGCCAGCCCAGATCGATGGCGGCTTCGGCATGGCGCGTGGACGCCTCGATCTTGGCCTGCTCCACGATGGCGGCCAGCCGGTGGCCTTCGCGCAGCTCCAGCACCTCCATCAGGCGCTTGTGCAGGCGCTGGTCGCTGTAGTCGGTGCGCAGGCTGCGCGCCTCGGCCAGGGCCTTGGGCGAGTACAGCCACTGGATCAGATGCCAGGTGGACAGATCGAAGAACACGCGGCTGGGCACTTCGCGGCCGCTGGGGCCGATGTGGCGGTAGCCCAGCAGCGGCATGAGCTGGGCCAGATTGAGGCGGTGGTCGAAGTCCGTGCCGCCGATGTGCACGCCGCTGGTGGCCAGGATGTCGTCGCGGCGGTCGCTGCGTCCGGCGCGTCCGGGCCCCAGGCGCACGACAGTGAAGTCCGAGGTGCCGCCGCCGATGTCCACCACCAGCACCACCGACTCCTGCGCGAGACGCTGCTCGTAGTCCAGCGCAGCGGCGATGGGCTCCATCTGGAAGTCCACCTCGCCCAGACCGGCGGCGCGCGCGGCCTCGGCCAGCGCCTGCTGGGCCTGGCGGTCGCGCTCGGGATGCTCATCCACGAAATGCACGGGCCGGCCCAGCACCACGCGCTCGGGCAGGCGGCCGTCCAGCGCGGCGCGCGCCTGATCGGCCACGCGGCGCAGGAACATGCCGATGATGTCCTGGTAGCTGACGAACTGGTCATGCACGGCGGTCTTTTCCTGCAGCAGCGCACTGCCTAGCAGGCTCTTGAGCGAGCGCATCAGGCGGCCCGGCTCACCGTCCAGGTACTGGGCCATGGCATCGCGCCCGAAGTGCGTGCTGTGCTCGTCCGTGTGGAAGAACAGGGCCGTGGGCATGCCACAGGCCTGGCCCTCGATCGGCAGCAGGCGCGCGGCCTGTCCGGGAGCGCGCCAGGCCATGGCGGAGTTGGAGGTACCGAAATCGATGCCCAGCGTGGCGGGGGAGGAAGCAGTCGTCATGGCAAGCGGCGCAGCGCCGCAGCCCTGCGCAGGCAGGCCACGGCAGCAACGAAAACGCCCACCGGAGTGGGCATGGGTGTCAGCGGGGGCGCCATTCTAGCGCCGCCGTATTTCGCCTATGCGGTGGCGGTTTCCTCGGCCTGTGCCAGCCGGTCCAGCACAATGCGCGCGCCATGGGTGGCGGCCCCATCCAGCGCCTGGGCCGCCGCCTGCTGCGGCACGGCCAACACAACGGCATAAGGGCCTTCGCCACGCGTGGCCAGGCGATGCGCCAGATCACCCGATGCCTGGGCCGGCGCCGCCAGCACCAGCTCGGTGCGGCCCAGTTGCAGCGCAATCTGGCGCGCACTGCCATCGGCGGCGGTGTGCACCGGCCCGATGTCCACGCCCGGGCCCAGCAGCGCGCGCCAGCGTGCCAGGCTGGCCTGCAGGTCGTGCACGGCGATCTCCAGGCGCGCCACGCCAGTGGCGCCGTTGGGATGCACGCGCGCAGCGCCTTCGGGCACGCGCAATGCGCGGTCCGTCAGGTCGCCGCAAAGAAAAGGCAGGTCCTGGGTATGGGGGCGCGCATTGCGCCAGCGCAGCTGTGCGCCATCAGGCCGCAGACGGCCGCCGTCATGGGGCGCCCCGTAGTCCAGCCCGCGCGCCTGGGCTGCGGCGACCACGGCCCCCGTTTCGGTGGGCAGCAGGGCGAAATCGACCAGACCTTCGCCATGGGCCTGCAGCTGCTGCCACCAGCGTTCCTCGGGCGCGGGCGCACGCCAGGCGATAAGCTCGAAATAGGCGCCGTCGGCGAACACCACCAGGGCGTTGTGCGTGGCGCGGCCCGGATGCTCGCCGCCACGCAGCACGTTGAAGCCCAGGGCGGTGTAGTCGGCAATGGTGCGTTCCAGGTCCTGGACCGCGATGACGATATGGTCGAGAGGCAGGCTCATGGCAATGTGCTTTCTGCGCGGGTTTCAGGCCGCCAGGCGCTCGGAGGCTGCGGCGCTGGAGTCGGTGTGACGCACCTGGGCACGGATGGACTGCGGATTGCGCAGCAGGTTGAGGATGGGGCAGGTGCGCTCCACGGCCTCGAACAGCGCATCGATCTCGGCCCGGCTGGCAGGCGAGTCGATATGCACGGTGTAGCCGATCTCGTGCGGCCAGATGGGCGTGGCCTCATGGCCGGGCTTGCCGCCGCGCGGATCGATGATGCCCGTGACCTCCACCTCCAGGCTTTCGACCGGCACCTGGCGCTCGGCCGCCTGGATCAGAAAAATGTGGGTCACGCAGGTGCCCAGCACGCCCAGCTGCAGCTCGGGCGAGCTGGGGCCCAGGTTGTAGCCCGCGAAATCCGGCGGACTGTCGCTGATGATCTGGTGCTCGCGGATGCGCAGGCGGCGCACGCCGCTGCGGCCCTCGGCACGCACATGGGCCTTGAGGTGGGCAGGCTGGGCCGTGCCGGCCGCGATGGCGGCACTGCGCGCGAGCACGGCGGCACGCTTTTCGGCAAGGTATTCGTTGAGATCGCTCATGGACTGGCTTTCGATGCGCCCCGCAGGCAGGGCAAGAGAAGGAAGTGCCAGGCCATTGTTCAGGCCGCGCCGCTGCGGCCAAAGGACGCAATTCGTCTGCGCTTATGCGCACTTCAGATATGGCGCCGCCACCATTTCTTAGTCGTTTTTTGAATAACGATGCTACCCAATATATGAGCAAGATTATTTGTCCTCGATAGCATGAAGACCATGGAACCGGCACTGCGCACCACCTGGGGCAGGACCGCCGGGGGTCTTGTTTTCAGCGCCCGAGGGGCGACGAGGTATGAACGTGTTTTCCCATTCGAAGACGGGCAGATCGGCCAGAAAATCCGTACTCTGGGCAGCCATCGCAGCGGTGGCAGGCGGCCTGCTGCTGGCGGGCTGCTCCAAGACGGCCGACAACGCCCAGGCGCAGGCCTCGGCAGATCCCGTTCAGGGCGGCACCCTGGTGTATCTGGAGCAGCAGGCCCACACCAACCTCTATCCGCCGGCCGGGGGCTTCTACCCCAATGGCGGCGTGCTCAACCAGATCACCGACAAGCTGACCTACCAGGACCCGAAGACGCTGGAAATCCAGCCCTGGATCGCCGAGTCCTGGACCATCAACGCCGATGCCACCGAATACAGCTTCAAGCTGCGCCCGGGCGTCACCTTCTCGGATGGCACGCCGCTGGATGCAGCTGCCGTGGCCCGCAACTTCGACACCTACGGCCTGGGCAACAAGGCGCTCAAGCAGCCGGTCTCCGAAGTCATCAACAACTACGAGCGCAGCGAGGTCGTCGATCCGCTGACAGTGAAGTTCTTCTTCAAGAAACCCTCGCCGGGCTTCCTGCAGGGCACCTCGGTGATCGGCTCGGGCCTGGTTTCGCCGGCCACGCTGGACCGCCCCTTCGACGAGTTGGGCGACGCCACGCGCATCATCGGCTCCGGCCCCTTCGTGGTGGCCAGCGAGACGCTGGGCAAGGAGCTGGTGCTCAAGGCGCGCAAGGACTACGCCTGGGGTCCGGCCAAGCTGGCCCACCAGGGCCGCGCACGCCTGGACGAAGTGAAGTTTGTCGTCACGCCCGAAGACAGCGTGCGCATCGGCGCCCTGCTCGCCGGCCAGGCCGGCCTGATCCGCCAGATCCAGGCCTATGACGAAAAACGCGTGGAAGAACAGAAGTTCACCATCTATGCCCCGTCCACGCGCGGCGTGAACAACAGCGTGGCCATCCGTCCCGACAATCCGCTGGTGGCCGACCTGAAGGTGCGCCAGGCGCTGCTGCACGGCACCAACGCCCAGGAAATCGTGCAGACCCTGTTCTCGGCGCGCTATCCACAGGCCCGTTCGGTCATCGCCTCGACGGCGGCCGGCTTCGTGGACCTGTCGGCCAAGCTGGCCTATGACGAGGTCAAGGCCAGGCAGCTGCTCGAAGACGCCGGCTGGACACTGGGGGCCAATGGCCTGCGCCAGAAAGACGGCAAGGAACTGGTGCTCTCGACCTACGAGTCCCTGCCCCAGCCGCAGAACAAGGAGACGCTGCAGCTCGTCGCCCAGCAGTGGGCGCGCCTGGGCATCAAGCTCAATGTGCTGTCCGGCGATGCCGGCAGCCGCGCGGTGGACACACTGGACCCCGAAAAGACAGCCGTGCTGCCCAGCATGGTGGGCCGCGCCGATCCCGACGTGATCAAGAGCAACTTCTACCCGACCAACCGCAACGCACTGCTGCAAAAGGGCGGCGTGAGCCAGAAGGTGCAGTCCTTCGAGGACACGCGGCTCAATGGCCTGCTCGACGCCATCGCGGCCGAGACCGATCCCGCCAAACGCCTGGCGCTGACGGGCGAAGTGCAGAACTACCTGATCGACCAGGCCTACGTCATCCCCATCTTCGAAGAGCCCCAGGCCTTCGCGGGCGCGCCCTGGGTGCGCGAGGTGGGCTTCGAGGCCGTGGGCCGGCCCAGCTTCTACAGCACCTGGCTGGCCAAGCGCTGAAGCGCTGACCGCTGCCGCACCTGCCAGGAGTTGCCGCCATGCCGCGCCGCTATCTGTTGAGCCGCATCGCCCAGGCCATCCTGGTGCTGTGGGCGGCCTTCACGGTCTCGTTCGTTCTGTTGCAGCTGCTGCCGGGCGACGCCGTGCTGATCAAGTTCCTCAACCCCGAACTGGGCCTGGGTCCGCAGGAGATCGCCGACATCCGGGCCGCCTACGGCTCGGACCAGCCGGTGTGGCAACAGTACCTGCATACGCTGGGCCAGTTTCTCACAGGCCACTTCGGCTACTCGCTGCAGGCGGGCGTGCCCGTGAGCCAGGGCCTGGCCACCAGCCTGCCGCCCACGCTGCGGCTCGCTGCCCTGGGCTTTGCCACGGCCTCGCTGCTGGCCCTGGCGCTGGCGGCGGCCGCCAGCCTCGCGCCATGGTCCGGGCTGCGCCGTGCGCTGCATGCACTGCCTTCGGTCTTTGTCTCGGTGCCCGTGTTCTGGCTGGGCATCATGCTGATCCAGGTGGTGTCGTTCCGCCTGGGCTGGATCGCCGTCATCCACCCCGGCCCCTGGGAAGGACTGGTGCTGCCCACGCTGACGCTGGCCGTGCCCATCTCGGCGCCGCTGGCCCAGGTGCTGCTGCGCAATATCGATGCCGTACTGGCACAGCCTTTCGTGGCCGTGGCACGCGCCAAGGGCGCCTCGCGCAGCTGGGTGCTGCTGCGCCACGTGGCACGCAACGCCCTGCTGCCCACGCTGACCATTGCCGGCGTGCTGTTCGGTGAGCTGCTGGCCGGCGCCGTCGTGACCGAGGCCGTGTTCGGCCTCAACGGCCTGGGCACGCTGACCCAGCAGGCCGTGGGCAATCAGGACACTGCCGTGCTCCAGGCCGTGGTCATGGTCTCTGCCACAGCCTTCGTGCTCATCAACCTCGCCGTGGATCTTCTGTACCCGCTGCTCGATCCGCGCCTGCGCCACTCCGTGGAGAACCGGCCATGAATACCGCCGCCTCGAATGCCCTGCCCCAGACCTTCGACGCCGGGAGTGCACCGGCCACGCCCACCGCACTGCCAGCACCGGCTGCGGCACGTCCGGCCGCGCTGCGCACCAGCGCATACGCCGCCGTGCGCACCCGGCTGCAAGGTCTGCGCCACACGCCGCCCACACTGGCCCTGGCCTGGCTGGTGATCGGCCTGGCCGCGCTGTGGGCGCTGGCGCCGGGCTGGTTCGCCCACCAGAACCCGCTCGCCGGGCAGGTCGGGCAGCAGCTGCTGGCCCCCAGCGCAGCGCACTGGCTGGGCACGGATGCGTTGGGGCGCGATCTGTGGGCCCGCGTGGTGCATGGCGCCGTCCACTCGCTGTCGGGCGCCTTCGTGGCGGTGGCCACAGGCCTGTTGGCGGGCACGCTGATCGGATTGCTGGCCGGCGCCACGGGCGGGCGCACCGAAGATGCGCTGATGCGCCTGGTCGATGTGCTGCTGGCCGTGCCCTCGCTGCTGCTGTCGCTGACCATCATCATCGTGCTGGGCTTTGGCACCATCAATGCGGCCATCGCGGTGGGCGCAGTCTCGGTGGCCAGCTTTGCGCGCCTGGTGCGCTCGGAGGTGGTGCGCGTGCGCCGCTCGGACTATGTGGAGGCCGCATTCGGCAGCGGCGCACGCTTTGCCGCCGTGCTGTGGCGCCATGTGCTGCCCAATTCGCTGACCTCGGTCGCGGCCCTGGCGGCGCTGCAGTTCGGCTCGGCCATCCTGGCCATCTCCACGCTGGGCTTTCTGGGCTACGGCGCACCGCCCCCGACCCCCGAGTGGGGACTGCTGATCGCCGAGGGCCGCAACTACATCGCCACCGCATGGTGGCTGACCACGGCACCGGGTCTGATCGTGGTGGCCGTGGTGCTGGCCGCCAACCGCATCGGCACGGCATTCACCGGGAGGCAGGCATGAGCGCCATCCTCGCAGAACGCGCCGCCGATACGGCAGGCGCCGCCGCAGCCACGCCTGTGCTCGCCGTGCGGGATCTGGCCGTCGCCTACCGCGACCATGCGGGCCAGGAGCAGCGCGTGGTCCATGGCGTATCGTTTTCGGTCGCCCCCGGCGAAGTCGTGGCCCTGGTGGGCGAGTCGGGCTCGGGTAAGACCACCACGGCACAGGCCGTGATCGGACTGCTGGCCGGCAACGGCCGCCGCCAGCAGGGCAGCATCCAGCTGCAGGGCACCGAAGTCTCGGACTGGCCAGCCGCGCGCTGGAACAGCATCCGTGGCCGCGTGGTCAGCCTGGTGCCGCAGGACCCGACCACCTCGCTCAACCCGGTGCGCACCGTCGGCGAGCAGGTCGGCGAAATCCTGCGCATCCACGGCCTGCGCGACCGTGCGGCCATCGAGGCACGCGTGGTGGAGCTGCTGGCGCGCGTCGGCCTGTCACAGCCTGCGCTGCGCGCGCGCCAGTACCCGCACGAGCTGTCTGGCGGCATGCGCCAGCGCGTGCTCATCGCCATCGCCGTCGCGCTGCGGCCCGCCCTCATCATTGCCGACGAACCCACAAGCGCGCTGGACGTGACGGTGCAGCGGCGCATCCTGGACCTCATCGACGAGCTGCGCCGCGAAACCGGCACTGCGGTCCTGCTGGTCACCCATGACCTGGGCGTGGCAGCCGACCGGGCCCACCGCCTCGTCGTCATGCAAGGTGGCCGCATCCAGGAACAAGGCCCGACGCTGGACCTGCTGCGCAACCCGCAAAGCGCCTACACCCGGCGACTGCTGTCGGATGCGCCATCCCTGACACCGGCGCCACGCCGCGTCAAGGCGCCGGCCGCTGCCGATGACTGGGCCATCGAAGTCGAAGACCTGGTGCATGAATTCGCGGTACCCGGCCAGGCGCGGGGCAGCGCCATCCTGCGCGCCGTGGATGGCGTCTCGCTGCGCGTGCGCCGAGGCAGCACGCATGCCATCGTGGGCGAATCGGGCTCGGGCAAGACCACCACCATCCGCGACATCGTCGGCCTGGGCCGGCCCACGGCAGGACGCATCCGCGTCGCGGGCACCGAAGTCACGGCCCTGCGCGGCGAGGCGCTGCGCCAGTTGCGCCGCAAGGTGCAACTGGTCTAC
This sequence comes from Delftia sp. PS-11, assembly GCF_029870285.1. GTDB lineage: Bacteria > Pseudomonadota > Gammaproteobacteria > Burkholderiales > Burkholderiaceae_C > Comamonas. The sequence goes on along the minus strand of NZ_JACSYA010000023.1, from coordinate 59,560 downwards.
CAGAACCCCTTCAGCTCGCTGGACCCGCGCCAGAGCATCTTTGACATCATCGAAGAGCCGCTGCGCAACTTCGAGCCGCTGCCGCCCGGGGAGCGCAGCCGCCGCGTGCATGACATGCTGGAGCGCGTGGGCCTGCCGCCTGCCGTGCTGCAGCGGCGCCCGCATGCACTGTCGGGCGGCCAGCGCCAGCGCGTGGCGATCGCACGGGCCCTGGTGCTGCAGCCCGAAGTGGTGGTGCTGGACGAAGCCGTCTCGGCACTGGATGTGACCGTACAGGCCCAGATCCTGGCACTGCTGGCGCAACTGCAGCAGGACCTGGGCCTGACCTATCTCTTCATCTCGCACGACCTGGCCGTGGTGCGGCAGATTGCCGACACGGTGTCGGTGCTGCGCGCGGGCCGGGTGGTCGATGCGGGCAGCGTCGAGGACGTCTTCCTGCGCCCCGCCAGCGACTACACACGTGAACTCATGGACGCCATTCCCGGCAAAAGGAGCATCGATTTTGTCCCTCACCCCGCCTGACTCCCGCACGCGCAGCGGCCCGCGCCTGGGCTTCTTCAGCCGCCTGCTCGACGACGTGCCCGCTGGCGAGCGCTACCGCCTGGTGGCCGCTCAGATCGCCCATGCCGAAGCCCATGGCTTTGATTCGGCCTGGATCGCGCAGCACCATTTCCATGAAAACGAAGGCGGCCTGCCGTCGCCCTTTGTCTTCCTGGCGCATGTGGCGGCACGCACGCAACGCATCCGCCTCGGCACGGGCGTGGTCACGCTGCCGCTGGAAAACGCGCTGCGCGTGGCCGAAGATGCAGCCGTGCTGGACCTGCTGTCGGGCGGACGGCTCGAAGTCGGCCTGGGCACGGGCGGCACCGCCGAATCCTTCGAAGCCTTCGGCGTGCAGGGCATCGATCGCGGCGCAGTCTTTGCGCGCAACTTCGCGGTGCTGCAGGATGCATGGGCCGGGCGCGAACTCGCCGGCGGCGTGCGCCTGTACCCGGCTGCGCCCCAGCTGCTGCAACGTATCTGGCAAGCCACTTTCTCCGCCGAAGGCGGCGCACGCGCCGGCGCCAACGGCGACGGGCTGATGCTGTCGCGCACCCAGCCACGCCCCGCAGGCGCACCCCAGGCCACGCTGTCCGACATCCAGAACCCCATCATCGATGCCTATCTTTCGGCACTGCCGGCAGGCCAGGGCGCGCGCATCCTGGGCTCGCGCACACTGTTCGTCGCAGACAGCCGCCAGGAGGCCTTGCGCTGGGCCGAGGCAGGCCTGCGCCGCCTGGCCCAGCGCCATGCCGCATCGCCTGCGCAATGGGCAGCGCGCGTGGACCCGCAAGCGCCGCTGGCCGAACTCATCGCCGCCTATGACGCGCATGTGGGCACGCCGGACGATGTGATCGCCTCGCTGCATGCCGATACGGCGCTGGCGCGCGCCACCGACATCGTTTTCCAGGTGCACTCCATCGACCCGCCGCACGAGGCCATCCTGCGCTCCATCGAACTGACGGCCTCGGACGTGGCGCCCGCGCTGGGCTGGCGCCGCACCCCCGGCCCGGCGCATGCGTCCGCTCCGACACATCCACCAGCAGCCCGAGCCGGACTGCTCCAACCCGCCTGACCATGAACACCTCCGCGACCTTGCACTTTCCCGACGACGTGATAGACCACCTCGCGGGCATTGAACCCGGCAGCACGCTGGACAGCGTGCGCCGACACCGCGCCCAGGCGCGCAGCCAGGCGCAGCAAAGCTTTGCCGCATTGTTCACTCCCTCAGAGCCGGTGGCCGGGTCCGTCTCGCGGCGCGAGCGGCTGGCGCTGGCGGCCTTCACTGCGGGCCTGCACGGCGAGCAGCGCAGCGCCAGCTTCTATGCCAAGGCCCTGGCGGCCGAGGATGCGGAGCTGGCCGCCGCCATCGCCTCCGAAGTGGTGCGGGGCCGGGCGCAAAGCCTGCAGGCAGGCAGCGGCCCGCATGGCCCCTATGGCCGCTACCCTGCAGGCCCCCTGAGCCGCGAAGACCAGCCCGGCCCGTCCTACGCCGTGGACCCGGCGCATGCCGCCCTGCTGGGCCGGCGCCTGACAGCCGCGCTGGCGCATGCCCACCTGCTGGCCTATCACCCGCGCGATGCCAGCGCTGCGGCCCTGCAGGCGCTGCAGCAGGCAGGCTGGAGCGAAACGGACATCGTCATCCTCTCGCAGCTCGCCTCCTTCCTGTCTTTCCAGATCCGCGTCGTGGCGGGACTGCGCGTGCTTGCCGCACGGCCGGCCGCCCCGGCAGCCACCCCATCCACTGCGGAGCACACCCAGCCATGAGCACATCCAACACCGCCGCGCCCCAGGTCTTCACCCAGGAGCAGCTCGACTGGCTGCCCTGGATTGCGCCGCTGGACGAGAGCGAACTGACCGAGCGCCACTACGCCGGGCTGGTCGATGCCTCGCGCGCGCAATCGCCCTACTTCCGGCTGCTGGCACGCGACCCGGACGCACTGGGCGCACGCACGCGCACCGACAAGGACATCTTCTACAACCCCGACGCCGGCCTGCCGCGTGCCGAGCGTGAACTGGCCGCAGCGGCCACCTCACGCGCCAATGGCTGCATCTACTGCGCCTCGGTCCATGCGCGCTTTGCCACGCACTTCTCGCGCCGTGGCGGCGATGTGGACCGCCTGCTGGACGAGGGCCCTGGCACGGACCTGGGCCCGCGCTGGAATGCCATCGTCACCGCCGCTGTGGCGCTGACACAGACGCCGCCGGCGCTGGAGCCCGCCCACATCGACGCACTGCGCGCCGCCGGACTGGATGACGCAGCCATCTCCGATGTGCTGCATGGCGCGGCCTTCTTCAACTGGGCCAACCGCCTCATGCTGTCGCTGGGCGAGCCGCAGCGCGCAGCGGCAGCCTGATCACGGCCAGGCGGGGCAACGCAGGCCGTGAGGCCGCAGCCTGCCCCGCGTACAGTGCTCACCAAAACCCCAGCAGCTTCCACCAGGCGCTGCCGGCCACGGCGAAGACCAGCAGCTCGAACACGCACATGACAAAACCCACGCGCCACCAATTGCCCATGGTGACGTAGCCGCTGCCGAAGATGATGGGAGAAGTCCCGGTGGCATAGTGGGTCAGCGTCATCATGATGGCCGAGCCCGCCGTCATCATCAGCATGAAGGGCACCACGTATTCCTGCGGAATCAGTTGCACTGCGACCGTCAGAAAAGCCAGCATCATGGCGCTGATATGGGCCGTGGTGCTGGCGAACAGGTAGTGCGAGAAGACGAAGGCCAGCACCAGAACGCAGGCCACGGGCAGCCAGCCCAGGCCGCTGGCCACGATGGCATTTTTCATGCCCAGCGAAAACCAGGCCGTCACGCCCACCTTGTTGAGCTGCTCGGCCAGCATGACCAGGGCACCGAACCACACCAGCGTGTCCCAGGCGCTTTTCTCCGACAGCACGTCGTCCCAGTCAATGGTGCCGGTGATGATGAGCGCGAACAGGCCCAGGAAAGCCACCACGGTAGGGTCCAGCGTCCAGGCGGGCCCCAGCAGCATGGCCGGCACATTGGCCCACAGCAGCAGCATCAGGGCAAAAGTGCCCAGCATGACGCGCTCGCTGCCTGACAAAGGCCCCATGCGCGCCATCTCGCTGCGCGCATACTCCACCGCATTCGGTGTGGCCTTGACCTCTGGCGGCGACAGCAGATAGATGACCAGCGGCATCAGCAGCAGGCACAGCAAGCCAGGCAGCAGCATGCACAGCGCCCAGGTGCCCCAGCTCAGGTGAAAGGCCTGATTCGTGGCCTTGGCCACATAGTTCACCACCAGCGGATTGGGTGCCGTGGCCGTGAGGAACATGGCCGAGGTGATGGGATTGGCGTGATAGTTCACCAGGGCCAGATAGGTGCCCACTTTGCCCTGCGTACCCTTGGCTGGGTCCGAATCGAAGGCGTTGGCGATGGACTTCATGACCGGATGGACGATGCCGCCACCGCGCGCGGTGTTGCTGGGTGTGAAGGGGGCGAGGACCAGCTCGCAGATGGTCAGGCCATAGCCAATGCCCAAGGTCCGCTTGCCCAGCAGCGCGATGAACATCAGGCCGATGCGGTTGCCCAGGCCGGTTTTCTTGAGGCCGCGTGAAATCAGGATGGCCACCACGATCAGCCAGATCAGCGGGCTGGAGAAGCTGCCCAGCGCATCGGCAATGGCCCCCTTGGACGAATCAGAGGTGACCTGCGACAGCGACACAATGACAATGGCCATCAGGGCCATGACGCCAATGGGCATGACCTTGAGAATGATGGCCACGATGGTGGTGATGAAGATGGCCACCAACTGCCAGGCCTTGGGCGTCAGATCCGCCGGCGCGGGAATGAGCAGCATACCCACCAGCACCAGCGTGGTGACAAGGGCCGGGATAAGCCTAAAGGGCACGGCCGCGTTGAAGTAGCGAAACATCGCCACGATTTTCTGGAGCATGCGCGTCATCCTTTCTGTACCAGAGTGCGCCGCAGCGCCACCCGGTCAATCAGCGGCCCTGTGACTCGCTGGCAAAGGCCAGCAACACTGAAAGGGCATTGGCCATGGCTGCGGCATGGTGTCATCATGATGCAGTGCAGCATCGCAAAACGCACTCCATGGGGACGGCGCCACGCATGCTTGACCCACATCAAGAGCCTCAGGACATAAAGGGAGTGCAATGGATCCTGCGCACAATTTGCTGTAAGCCAGCCCCGACCCATGCCCACGCCAGAAGGTCTGCCCACAGTTGCCCTGCAGCCCGTGGACCCATGGCTGTTTTACCGGGTCAGGTGGCACGGGCACGACAGCTGCAGAGTGGCCTGAACGCTCAGGCCTTCTTCGTTTCACCCCAGAGGACCGCCCAGGTGATCCTGGTGGCCCAGGCCCTTGGGCCGCGCCAGCCTCGCCCCTACAAACGCCCAACAGGAGTTTCGCCATGATGCCGCCCAACCGCTTTCTGCCCGAGGAATGGGAAAGCCGCCTGGAGGAGATCGACCTGGAAATCGTACGCCAGGCACTCATCTGCAAGATCGCGCTGCTAGAGCATGGCATGGTCGAACGCGTGCTGGCAGACGACACAGGCATCTGCGGATCGGAGCACCGTGATTCTTTCCGCACGCTGCGCGGCCTGCTGTACATGCACTACAACGAGGTGGTCCACATCAGCGAGGTGCTGAGCCCGGAGATCGCCAACGGAATCGCACACCGCGTGCGCGAGCGCCTGCGCTCGCGCCTGAGCCCCAGCGTTGGGCGCCAATTGGGAGATACAGAGCACTGAGTTTCAGTGCACCAAAACAAAAAGGGTCACGACATTGTCGTGACCCTTTTTAATTTGGTTGCGCGAGAAGGATTTGAACCTCCGACCTTTGGGTTATGAGCCCAACGAGCTACCAGACTGCTCCATCGCGCGGTAGACCAATATTATAGCAGATTATTCAGCTGCCTGGGCTTCAGCGGCGGCTTCTTCAGCGCGCTCGACCAGCTCGACATAGGCCATGGGGGCGTTGTCGCCCACGCGGAAGCCCATCTTCAGGATGCGGGTGTAGCCGCCGGGACGCTTGGCGAAACGCGGGCCCAGCTCGTTGAAGAGCTTGGTCACGCTGTCGCGGTCGCGCAGGCGGTCGAATGCCAGGCGGCGGTTGGCAACAGTGTCCACCTTGGCCAGGGTGATCATGGGCTCGATCACGCGGCGCAGTTCCTTGGCCTTGGGCAGGGTGGTCTTGATGGCTTCGTGCTCGATGAGCGAATTCATCATGTTCTTCAGCATCGCCAGGCGGTGCGAAGAAGTGCGGTTCAGTTTGCGGAGGCCGTGACCGTGACGCATGGTGCTTTATTCCTAAAGTATGTAATTAAATCGGGCAGCCGTGTCAGGTACTGCCCGATGCACTGGCTTCGCAAAAAATGCGAAGCCCTCTATTGTAGCGCTTAGCGCTTTTCCAGGCCAGCAGGCGGCCAGTTTTCGAGCTTCATGCCCAGCGTCAGACCGCGGGAAGCCAGGACTTCCTTGATCTCGTTGAGCGACTTGCGGCCCAGGTTCGGGGTCTTGAGCAGCTCGTTTTCGGTACGCTGGATGAGGTCGCCGATGTAGTAGATGTTCTCTGCCTTGAGGCAGTTGGCCGAACGCACGGTGAGTTCCAGCTCGTCCACGGGACGCAGCAGGATGGGATCAAAGGCAGTCGCGGCGCCACGGCCGCCGGCCGGTGCGTCGAAGACGCTGGCGATGTCGCCACCGTCGAGCTGCGCGAACACGGCGAGCTGTTCCACCAGGATCTTGGCGGAAGCGCGCACTGCATCCTCGGCAGTGATCGCACCATTGGTTTCGATCTCCACCACCAGCTTGTCGAGGTCGGTGCGCTGTTCCACGCGGGCCGATTCGACGGCGTAGCTCACGCGCTTGACGGGCGAGAACGATGCGTCCAGCACGATGCGGCCGATCGACTTCGTGGACTCATCGCCATAGCGGCGCACGTTGCCGGGCACATAGCCGCGGCCCTTCTCGACCTTGATCTGCATGTCGAGCTTGCCGCCTTGCGACAGGCTGGCGATGACATGGTCAGGGTTGATGATTTCCACATCGTGCGGCGTCTGGATATCACGTGCCGTCACGACGCCTTCGCCATCCTTGCGCAGGGACAGCGTGACTTCGTCGCGGTTGTGCAGCTTGAACACCACACCCTTGAGGTTCAGCAGGATGCTGACGACATCTTCCTGGACACCGTCGATCGACGAGTACTCGTGGAGCACACCGGCAATCGTCACTTCCGTCGCTGCGTAACCCACCATGGACGAGAGCAGGACACGGCGCAGGGCGTTGCCCAGCGTATGGCCGTAGCCGCGCTCAAACGGCTCCAGAACAACTTTGGCGCGGTTGTGGCCAAGCTGCTCGACATTGATAGTCTTGGGCTTCAGCAAATTGGTTTGCATGCAGACTTCCTCTCAATACCCCCGGCTCGTTACACCGGTAAGGCTGGTGAAGCACCCCAGCGCGATGCCTCGCGGCTGGGGGACGGTTTTACAGAAATGTCGCTGCGCGGAATTAACGCGAGTACAACTCAACGATCAGGGATTCGTTGATGTCTGCACCGAATTCGTCGCGGTCAGGCGACTTCTTGAACGTGCCTTCAGCCTTGTCGGCAGACACTTCCACCCATGCCGGGAAACCGACTTGCGAAGCCAGTTGCAGGGCTTCGACGATGCGGGCCTGCTTCTTGGACTTTTCGCGCACGGCAACCACGTCACCAGCCTTCACCAGGAAGGAGGGGATGTTCACCGACTGGCCGTTCACCAGAATGGCCTTGTGGGACACCAGCTGGCGAGCTTCCGAGCGGGTCGAGCCGAAGCCCATGCGGTACACCACGTTGTCCAGACGCGACTCCAGCAGCGACAGCAGATTGGCACCGGTGTTGCCCTTCTTCTTGTCGGCAGCTTCGAAGTAGCGGCGGAATTGCTTTTCCAGCACGCCGTACATGCGCTTGACCTTCTGCTTTTCACGCAGCTGCAGGCCGAAGTCGGAAGTGCGCTGGCCCGAAGTGCGGCCGTGCTGGCCGGGCTTGGAGTCGAACTTGGACTTGTCGGCGATCGAGCGGCGTGCGCTCTTCAGGAACAGGTCGGTGCCTTCACGGCGGGAGAGTTTGGCCTTGGGGCCGATATAACGTGCCACTTGATTTCCTTTGTGTCATCTACCGTGCACAAGCACGGGAGCCGCCCGCGATGTTACACATCTGGGCGGCGGTGGGCTTGGTGAAAAAGCTTAGATACGACGGCGCTTTTGAGGGCGGCAGCCGTTGTGGGGAACCGGCGTCACGTCCGAGATGGAAGTGATGCGGATGCCCAGAGCACCCAGGGCGCGAACCGAGGATTCACGGCCAGGACCGGGACCCTTGATTTCGACGTCCAGGTTCTTGATGCCCTGTTCGATGGCGGCACGACCAGCCACTTCCGAAGCCACCTGGGCAGCGAAGGGAGTCGACTTGCGCGAACCCTTGAAGCCCTGGCCGCCCGACGAAGCCCACGACAGAGCGTTGCCTTGGCGATCGGTGATGGTGATGATCGTGTTGTTGAACGAAGCGTGCACGTGGGCAATGCCGTCCGAAATGTTCTTGCGGACTTTCTTGCGAACGCGCTGAGCAGCGTTGTTTGCGGGAGACTTAGCCATAGTGATCTTTCAATCTTATTTCTTCAAAGCCGCGGCACCCTTGCGCGGACCCTTGCGGGTACGGGCATTCGTGCGGGTACGCTGACCACGCATGGGCAGGCCACGACGATGACGGAAACCGCGATAGCAGCCGATGTCCATCAGGCGCTTGATGTTCATCGTGGTTTCGCGACGCAGATCACCTTCCAGGGTCAGGGAAGCGAGCTGATCACGGATCTTTTCCAGATCGCCGTCAGTCAGTTCCTTGATCTTCTTGGAGTAAGCGATGCCGCAGGCTTCGCAGATCTTGCGTGCAGTAGTGCGACCGATACCGTAGATAGCGGTCAGGCCGATTTCAGCGTGCTGATGCGGCGGGATGTTAATGCCAGCGATACGTGCCATTATTCGTCCTCAAACTTTCCTATCAACCCTGGCGCTGCTTGTGGCGCTGGTCCGTGCAGATCACTCGCACCACACCCTTGCGGCGGATGATCTTGCAGTTACGGCAGATTTTTTTGACCGAAGCCGAAACTCTCATTTCATTCTCCTAAAACTCTACATCCGTTGCGGCCTACCGACCGGGATACTTGCCCGCGATGGATAGATCGAATGGGCGTCTACTAACTCTTACCGGGATGCCCGGCAAACCTGCCGGACAGTCCCATCACTTAGTTCAATTGCCAAGTGTCGCCTTGAAGTTCGCCTTTTTGAGGAGCGACTCGTATTGCTGCGACATCATGTAGTTCTGCACCTGAGCCATGAAGTCCATGGTCACCACCACAATGATCAGCAGTGATGTGCCGCCAAAGTAGAACGGAACGTTGTACTTCAGGATCAGGAACTCGGGCAACAAGCACACGAATGTGATGTACACCGCGCCAGCCAGGGTCAGGCGAACCAGGATCTTGTCAATGTAGCGGGCCGTATTGTCGCCAGGACGGATCCCGGGGATGAAGGCACCACTCTTCTTCAGGTTGTCGGCGGTTTCCCGGCTGTTGAACACCAGGGCCGTGTAGAAGAAGCAGAAGAAGATGATGGCTGTGGCATAGAGCATCACATAGATCGGCTGACCGGGGGTCAGCGTGCTAGCGATGTCCTTGAGCCAGCGCATCGACTCTCCTGCACTGAACCAGTTCACCACGGTCGCAGGCAGCAGGATGATCGAGGAAGCGAAGATGGGAGGAATGACCCCGGCCATGTTCAGCTTCAGCGGCAAGTGCGAAGACTGGCCGCCATACACCTTGTTACCCACCTGACGACGCGCGTAGTTCACCAGGATCTTGCGCTGTCCCCGCTCGACAAACACGACGAAGTACGTCACGGCTGCCACCACGAGGACGATGAAGATAGCGGCCAGGATGCTCATCGCACCGGTGCGCACCAGCTCCAGCAGACCGCCGATCGAACTCGGCAGACCTGCGGCGATCCCACCGAAGATGAGGATCGAGATGCCGTTGCCCAGACCACGTTCCGTGATCTGTTCACCGAGCCACATCAGGAACATGGTGCCGGCCGTCAGGCTGACCACCGCCGTGAGGCGGAAGCCAAAGCCAGGGCTCAGAACCAGACCTGCGGAGCTTTCCAGAGCCACTGCAATTCCCAAGGACTGAAAAATCGCCAGGCCCAGAGTGCCGTAGCGGGTGTACTGGGTAATCTTGCGACGACCCGCTTCACCTTCCTTCTTCAGCTGTTCGAATGCCGGGACCACGTAGGTCATGAGCTGCATGATGATCGATGCCGAGATGTACGGCATGATCCCCAGTGCGAACACCGTGAAGCGCGACAGCGCCCCACCCGAGAACATGTTGAACAGATTGAGAATGCCTCCCTGCTGGCCATTGAACAGCTGCTGCAGCTGCGCTGGATCGATGCCCGGCACGGGGATATGCGCCCCGATGCGGTAAACGACCAGCGCGAGCAACAGAAAAACCAGGCGGCGGCGAAGATCGCCGAACTTTCCGGTTTTTGCAATTTGAGCTGCGCTAGTAGCCACGGATGTCTTCTTTCAGAACTTTAATCAGGCGATGCTGCCGCCGGCAGCCTCGATGGCAGCCTTGGCGCCGGCGGTAGCGCCGATGCCGTTGAGCTTGACAGCCTTGGTGATTTCACCGCTCTTGATGACCTTGACCACCTTGGCGATTTCACCGATCAGACCGGCTTGCTTCAGAGCTGCCAGATCGACTTCGGCCAGGCCCAGCTGCTCCAGGGCGGTCAGAGTCACTTCTGCATTGAACTTCAGCAGATGCGACTTGAAACCACGCTTGGGCAGACGGCGCTGCAGAGGCATTTGACCGCCTTCGAAGCCCACCTTGTGGTAGCCGCCCGAACGCGACTTCTGGCCCTTGTGGCCACGGCCGGCAGTCTTGCCCAGGCCGGAGCCGATGCCACGGCCGACACGGCGCTTGGCATGCTTGGCACCCGCTGCAGGCTTGATGCTATTGAGTTCCATCATCAATCCTTTCAGAGGACCTTGACCAGGTAGCTGATCTTGTTGATCATGCCGCGCACGGCAGGGGTGTCCTGCAGTTCGCTGACGCTGTTGAGCTTGCGCAGGCCCAGGCCACGGACAGTGGCGCGGTGCGATTGCTTGGTGCCAATGGGGCTGCGCACCAGTTGCACCTTCACGGTTTGTTGCGTTGTCATGTCATTGACTCCGATCAGGCGGTGAAGATGTCTTCAACCGACTTGCCGCGCTTGGCTGCCACTTCCGCGGGGGTCGTGGAGTTCTTCAGAGCGTCAAAAGTCGCGCGGACCATGTTGTAGGGATTCGACGAGCCATGGCTCTTGGCCACGATGTCGGTGATGCCCAGCACTTCGAAGACGGCGCGCATCGGGCCGCCAGCAATGATGCCGGTACCCTTGGGAGCGGGGTTCAGCATCACGGATGCTGCGCCATGGTGACCCATCACGGTGTGATGGATCGAGCCGTTCTTCAGGGACACCTTGATCATGTTGCGACGGGATTCTTCCATCGCCTTTTGCACGGCAGCAGGCACTTCCTTGGACTTGCCCTTGCCCATGCCAACACGGCCGTCACCGTCGCCAACCACGGTCAGTGCAGCGAAGCCGAGGATACGACCGCCCTTCACGACCTTGGTGACGCGGTTGACCGCGATCATTTTTTCGCGCAGACCGTCGTCACGACCTTCGTCTTGCACCTTGGGAGAAAACTTTGCCATTTCTATCCGCTCCGCTTAGAACTGCAGGCCCGCTTCACGGGCGGCTTCTGCCAAGGCCTTCACGCGGCCGTGGTATGCGAAACCAGCGCGATCGAAAGCCACTTTCTCCACGCCGGCAGCCTTGGCCTTTTCGGCAATGCGCTTGCCGATCAGTGTGGCGGCATTCACGTTGCCACCCTTGCCAGAGGCGCCCAGCTGGGTGCGCACTTCGGCTTCGGCAGTAGAAGCCGAGGCCAGCACCTTGGTGCCGTCTTCCGACGTCACGCTGGCGTAGATGTGGAGGTTCGTACGGTTCACGCTCAGACGCGCCACGCCTTGCTGTGCAATGCGGATGCGGGTTTGGCGCGCACGGCGCAGACGCTGCTCTTTCTTGGTCAACATAATGCAGCTCCTTACTTCTTCTTGGTCTCTTTGATCACGACCTTCTCATCCGAGTAACGGATGCCCTTGCCCTTGTAGGGCTCGGGAGGACGAACGGCACGGATCTCAGCAGCCAGTTGGCCAACGGCCTGGCGGTCAGCACCCTTGACCACGATTTCCGTGGGGGTCGGGGTGGCGACGGTGATGCCGGCCGGCATTTCGAAGTTCACCGGGTGCGAGAAGCCGATCGCGAGGTTCAGCTTGTTGCCCGAGGCAGCGGCCTTGAAGCCCACGCCAACCAGCGACAGCTTCTTTTCGAAACCCTTGCTCACGCCCACCACCATGTTGTTCACCAGCTGACGCATGGTGCCGCTCATGGCATTGGCTTCGCGCGAGTCGTTGACGGGGTCGAACGACAGCTTGCCTTCGTTGTTGGAGATCTTGACCAGCACGTTCTGGGCCAGCGACAGTGCGCCGCCAGTACCCTTCACATTGATCTGGTCGTCTTTGATGGACACATCCACGCCAGCGGGGATGACCACGGGAGTCTTTGCTACGCGAGACATTTCAGTATTTCTCCTTAATGTCCGTTAGGCCACGTAGCACAGCACTTCGCCGCCCACGCCGGTGGCGCGAGCCTTGCGGTCCGTCATCACGCCCTTGGGAGTGGTAACGATAGCCACGCCCAGGCCGTTCATGACCTGAGGGATTGCGTCGCGGCCCTTGTACACGCGCAGGCCGGGACGGCTCACGCGCTCGATGCGCTCGATCACCGGACGGCCGGCGTAGTACTTCAGGGTAATTTCGAGTTCGGACTTGCCAGCGTCGGTCTTCACTTGGAAGCCGTCGATGTAGCCTTCATCCTTCAGCACCTGGGCGATGGCAACCTTGACCTTGGAGGAAGGAGCCGTCACGGTGGCCTTGGACACCATTTGTGCGTTGCGGATACGGGTCAGCAAGTCAGCGATGGGATCACTCATGCTCATGTTTAATCTCTCCTGCTTGCTTACCAGCTGGCCTTGGTGACACCGGGGATGTCGCCAGCGAAGGCCATTTCACGGACTTTGGCGCGACCCAGGCCGAATTGGCGGAAGGTGCCGCGGGGACGACCGGTGATTTCGCAGCGGTTACGCTGACGGGTGGGGTTCGCGTTACGGGGCAGCTTTTGCAGGCCCAGGCGAGCGGCTTCGCGCTCTTCGTCGCTGCGCTTCACGTCAGCGGCGACTGCCTTCAGTTCTGCGTACTTGGCAGCGTACTTGGCTGCCAGCTTTTCGCGCTTGAGTTCGCGCTGAATCAATGCAACTTTAGCCATGCGCCACCTCAGTTCTTGAAGGGGAAACGGAAAGCGGCGAGCAGTGCCTTGCACTCGTCGTCGGTCTTAGCCGTTGTCGTGATGCTGATGTTCAGACCACGCAGAGCGTCCACCTTGTCGTATTCGATTTCGGGGAAGATGATCTGTTCCTTGACGCCGACGTTGTAGTTGCCGCGACCGTCGAACGAACGGCCGGAGATACCACGGAAGTCACGCACGCGGGGCAGAGCCACGGTGACGAAACGGTCCAGGAATTCGTACATCTGAACGCCGCGCAGGGTCACCATGCAGCCGATGGCCTGGCCTTCACGGATCTTGAAGCCGGCGATAGCCTTCTTGGCCTTGGTCACCACGGGCTTTTGACCAGCGATCTTGGTCAGGTCAGCCACAGCGTTGTCCATCACCTTCTTGTCGGCCACGGCTTCGCTCACACCCATGTTCAGGGTGATCTTGGTCAGGCGGGGCACTTCCATGGTGGAGGTGTAGCCGAACTTTTCCTTGAGTTCAGCCGCGATCTTTTCGCGATACAGTTTTTGCAGTCGTGCCATGTGTTACCCCTTAGGCCGCCTTGATTTCGGCGCCGTTGGACTTGAACACGCGAACGCGCGTGCCGTCGGCTTGCACCTTGATGCCCACGCGATCGGCCTTGCCGGTCGCTGCATTGAAGATGGCCACGTTGGACTGGTGGATCGGCATTGCCTTTTCCACGATGCCACCGGTGGTGCCCTTCATGGGGTTCGGCTTGACGTGCTTCTTCACCAGGTTGATGCCTTCGATCAACAGGTGGGAGTCGTCCTTGCGTGCCGAGACCACGCCTTGCTTGCCCTTGTCACGGCCGGTCAGCACGATGACTTGGTCGCCCTTGCGAATCTTGTTCATGGTGCTTCCTTTAGAGAACTTCAGGTGCCAGGGACACGATCTTCATGAACTTTTCGTTGCGCAGTTCACGGGTCACGGGGCCAAAAATGCGGGTGCCGATAGGCTCCAGCTTGGCGTTCAGCAGCACAGCGGCATTGCCGTCGAACTTGACGAGCGAGCCGTCGGCGCGGCGGATGCCCTTCGCCGTACGCACCACAACCGCGCTGTAGACCTCGCCCTTCTTGACGCGGCCACGCGGAGCAGCTTCCTTGATGCTCACCTTGATGATGTCACCAACACTCGCATAGCGACGATGAGAACCGCCCAGCACCTTGATGCACTGAACAGACTTCGCGCCGGTGTTGTCGGCAACCTCTAACCGAGATTCTGTTTGGATCATTTCATTATTCCCAACTTGCTCCAGCAAACACTCGACAGCCCCAGAGTCTTCTCAAGGGCCGCGAGCAGCCAGTCAGTCTTGGGCCCGTCGTCCACGCCGAAAACCATTTCTCGGCGCTTCCACTGGGCAGATAACTTCACGGTTTGAAACGTGAAGCATGAGATTGTCGCAGGAAATCCCTTGAGCGTCAAACCCTTAGCAGCTTTTTCCAGACCCTGGAGGATGGCTGGCACCGGGCTGCCGCATACACCTGTGCACATCCTGTGCAATATCAACACAAGCCATTGATTCAAAAGGAAAAATAAATTTTCATCCTTCCTCCGGCCAGCACAGAGTCGCTGGCGGGACTGTTGCATACCCGCCAAAGTGCAGACAGCGTGCGGCAGCCCGCAGAAATCCAGCGCCTCAGGCCGGCAGGTACTGCGCCGCCAGCGCCTGGAACGCTGGCAGGTCTGCATCACGGCCCAGCTCCTGCTCCAGGATGGCCGCGACGCGCGGCGCCACTTCGGCGGCCTTGCGCGCATCCAGAAACAGCAGGCGGCTGCGGCGCGCCAGCACATCTTCCACGGTGCGCGCATACTCGAAACGCACCGCAAAGCGCACCATGGCCTCGCTGAGCCCTTCGGCCAGCCATGCGTCGGCGCCCGGCAGCGCCGCAACGGCGGGCGCCTCCGTGCCGTACGAATGCAGGCCCTGGGCCTGGTTCATGCGGTGGCGCACTGCAGACTCCTGCGGCGCACCCACCAGGGGCAGATGAACGGTCACACCGCCGGGGCGGCGGGGCAGGCGGCCAATGGCAAAGCACTCGGACAGCACATCCTCAGCCATGGCGCGGTAAGTGGTCCATTTGCCGCCCGTGACGGTCACCAGGCCCGTGCGGCTGGACATGACCGTGTGCTCGCGGCTGATTTTCTTGGTGTTCTCCCCGTCGTCGTCCTGGGGCTTGACCAGCGGACGCAGACCCACCCACATGCTGCGCACATCGGCCAGCGTGGGCTGGCGCGTGAGGTAGCGCCCGGCCTCGGTCAAAATGAAATCCAGCTCTTCGGCAAAAGGCAGGGGCTCGCGCGCCAGATCGCTGCGCGGCGTATCGGTCGTGCCCAGGATGACCTTGCCCAGCCAGGGCACGGCAAACAGCACGCGGCCATCGGCCGTCTTGGGCACCAGCAGCGCATGGTCGCTGGGCAGGAAATCGCCGTCCACGACCACATGCACGCCCTGGCTGGGCGCGACCATGGGCTTGACGGGCCGCCCCTGGGCCTCGGCATCCTGCTGGCGGAACAGGTCCACCCAGGGGCCTGTGGCATTGATCACGCACTTGGCACGCAGAGTGAAGCGGTTGCCGGTCTCACTGTCCTCGCAGACCAGGCCGGCCAGCTTGCCATCCTCGTGCAGCAATTCGCGCGCCGGGCAGTAATTGACCAGCAAAGCACCCTTGGCCGCTGCGGTGCGCGCCAGCGCCAGCGCCAGCCGTGCGTCGTCGAACTGCCCATCCCAGTACTTGACCCCGCCCTTGAGGCCGCTTTGCCGCACGGTGGGCAGGCATTGCACGGTACGGGCGCGCGACAGGAACTCGGTGGCGCCCAAGCCGGCCTTGCCCGCCAGCGCGTCATACATCTTCAGGCCCACGCCATAGAAAGGCGTATCCAGCAGCCGGTAGGACGGCATGACAAAGGCCAGCGGCTGGGCCAGGTGCGGCGCGTTGTGCAGCAGCGTGGTGCGCTCGTGCAGGGCCTCGCGCACCAGCGCGATATTGCCCTGGGCCAGATAGCGCACACCGCCATGGACCAGTTTGGTGGCACGCGAGGAGGTGCCCTTGGCGAAGTCGTGCGACTCGACCAGCACCACCTTGAAGCCCCGTGCCACCGCATCCAGCGCCACCCCCAGGCCGGTGGCGCCTCCGCCAATGATGGCCAGGTCATAGGTTTCAGGCTGGGCCAGGCGTTCCAGCAAGGCAGCACGGCCGGTGGGCAAAGGGGAAGCAGCGTGGGACATGGATCGTCGACAGGGGAAGATGTGGGAGCAAGTTAACAAGGCGCCATGTAGCCGCCATGTCAGCACCCGGTGCGCCACGCCTGCGCCCAATGCGAAGGGGACGGAATCGGGTTTTCCGTTATTTTCGCTCGTTTTTGTATTTTTTTCTTCGGTATCTTTCGTTTTGTGCCCTAACAACCCACACTGGCGGTCGGCGCAGCGCAAGCACCGCTTAGACATCCGTGGTGGCGCCACATCCGAACGCAAGAAACCGATTATTTTTGTTCCTTCAGGATCGCAACCCATCGACACATACCCTAGGTGCTGTTCTTTTGCCTTCGTTTTAAAGTTCAGCAGCCCACGGCCTGCCGCAGGCAAATGCGCTATAAACCGGTCGCTCCGCTCCGTTTGCATCCCAACGCACCAGCCATGGAATCGCCGTGAATACCAACCCCAGACAACTACAGCTGCTTGACGAAGTGCGAAGCCGCCAGTCCACCTCGGTGGAACAACTGGCCGATACCCTGGGCGTGACCCTGCAGACCGTGCGCCGCGACATCCAGAAGCTGGCCGATGCCGGCCTGCTGGTGCGCTTTCACGGCGGCGTGCGCGTGCCCAGCGCCACCGTGGAAAACCTGGGCCATACCCAGCGCCAGGTGCTGCATGCCGAAGGCAAGGCCCGCATCGCGCGCGCCGTGGCCGAGGCGATCCCCAACGGCTGCTCGCTGATCCTCAATATCGGCACGACCACCGAGGCCGTGGCCCAGGCCCTGCTCAAGCACCGGGGCCTGCGCGTGATCACCAACAACCTCAATGTCGCGGCCATCCTGAGCACCAATGCCGACTGCGAGGTCATCGTCGCCGGCGGCGTGGTGCGCACGCGCGACCGGGGTATCGTGGGCGAGGCGGCCGTGGACTTCATCCGCCAGTTCAAGGTGGACATCGCCCTGATCGGCATCTCGGCCATCGAGCCCGACGGCAGCCTGCGCGACTTCGACATGCGCGAGGTCAAGGTGGCCCAGACCATCATCGCCCAGTCGCGCGAGGTCTGGCTGGCGGCCGACCACAGCAAGTTCCACCGCCAGGCCATGGTGGAACTGGCACGCCTGGACCAGATCGACCGCCTGTTCACCGATGCCACGCCACCTGCACCGTTCGACGCGCTCTTGCGCGAGGCCGAGGTGCAGTGCGTGGTGGCTCAGTAAGTTGCCGGCAGCGGCCATGCCCACTGCTGCCCAGAGCATGCACACGGCCGCTTTGCTTTTCTTGGATACCGCACCATGACCTATCTGCTCGCCCTGGACCAGGGCACATCCAGCTCACGCAGCATCGTCTTCGACACCCAGGGCCGCATCGTGGCCTCGGCCCAGCTGGAGCTGCCGCAGATCTATCCGCAGCCGGGCTGGGTCGAGCATGACCCGCGCGAGATCTGGCGCACCCAGCTGGCCACGGCGCGCGAAGCCCTGGCCAAGGCGGGCCTGGCGGCCTCGGATATCCGTGCCCTGGGCATCACCAACCAGCGCGAGACCACGGTGGTCTGGAACCGTGCCACGGGCCAGCCCATACACCACGCCATCGTCTGGCAGGACCGCCGGGCAGAGCCGCTGTGCGCGCAGTTGCGCGATAGTGGCCATGCCGATGCCATCCAGCGCAAGACAGGCCTGCGGATCGATGCCTATTTTTCGGGCAGCAAGCTGCGCTGGCTGCTGGACAACGTCCGTGGCGCACGCGCAGCCGCCGAGCGCGCAGAGCTGGCTTTCGGCACCGTGGACAGCTGGCTCATCTGGCAGCTCACGGGCGGGCGCCGCCATGTGACCGATGTCTCCAACGCCAGCCGCACCATGCTGTTCAACGTCCACACCAACCAGTGGGACGACGAACTGCTGGCACTGCTGGACATCCCGCGCGCGCTGATGCCCGAAGTGCTGCCTTCGGCGGCGGACTTCGGCAGGACGGCCGCCGACGTGCTGGGCGGCGAGATCGCCATCGGCGGCGTGGCCGGCGACCAGCAAAGCGCCCTCTTCGGCCAGGCCTGCTTTGCGGCCGGCATGGCCAAGAACACCTATGGCACAGGCTGCTTCATGCTCATGCACACGGGCAGCGCCTTCCAGACTTCATCCAACGGCCTGCTGACTACCAGCGCAGCGCAAGTGTCCCCTGCGCTTGCCGCTTCGCGTACCGCGCAGCCCACAGAGCGGGCCTATGCCATGGAGGGAAGCGTCTTCGTCGGCGGCGCCGTGGTGCAGTGGCTGCGCGACGGGCTGCGCGCCATCGAGCACAGCGGCCAGGTCCAGCAGTTGGCCGAAAGCGTTCCCGACTCGGGTGGCGTCATGATGGTGCCGGCCTTCACGGGCCTGGGTGCGCCCTACTGGAAGCCCGATGCGCGAGGCACCATCACGGGGCTGACACGCGGCACCACCCTGGCCCACATCGCACGCGCGGCACTCGAATCCATCGCCTACCAGAGCGCAGCCCTGCTGCTGGCCATGAGCCGCGATGCGGTCGCCAGCGGCGGCGCGCCGGTCAGCGAGCTGCGCGTGGACGGCGGGGCCTGCGTCAACAACCTGCTCATGCAGTTCCAGGCCGATCTGCTGGGCATTCCCGTCGTGCGCCCGGCCTGCGTGGAAACCACGGCCCTGGGCGCAGCCTACCTGGCAGGCCTGTCCTCGGGTGTCTACCAGGGCACCGAAGAACTGTCGGCGCTGTGGAAGGCCGAACGCCGCTTCGTGCCCACGCTGGACAGATCCCGCGCCGATGCGCTGATGGCGCGCTGGGAGCATGCAGTGGCACAGGCTGCGCTGGCGGGCTGAGGCCTTGTTCAAAGCCACCTGCACGGTGCTGGCCAGTCTGGTGCTGGCCGGCTGCGCAGCGCCTTCACAGACGCTGCAGCCAACGGCCTGCGCACGCCTGCAATGGCTGGGCAGCACTACCATCGCACGGGACGAGCCTGTTGCAGGCGCCACCACTGGCGGCATCTCGGGCCTGGACTACGATGCCCAGCGCGGCGACTATGTGGCCATCAGCGATGACCGCTCGGCCCATGGCCCCGCACGCTGGATGCGCCTGCGCATCGGGCAGGTGCCAACCGGCAGCCGCGCAGGCCCCAATCCCTGGCATGCCGAAGTCACCGAGGTGCACCCGCTGCGCGATGCCGAGGGCCAGGCGCTGCGCCCGCGCCATGCGGCTGCGCCCGGCCAGCCCGTGCCCGACCCGGAGGCCATCCGCCTGCTGCCCGGCGGCGGACTGGTGTGGACCGAGGAAGGCGACCTGGGACGCGGCTTCGGCCCCTCGCTGATTCGCGCCGACGGCCAGGGCCGCCAGCACGCGCGCTGGTTCTACCCTTTCAAAGACGAAGCCGGCGTGCCGGGCGTGCGCTCGAACTTCGGCTTCGAGGGACTGGCAGTCACGCCGGACGGACACCAGGCCTGGGTGGCGCTGGAGGCGCCGCTGCGCCAGGACGGCCCGCGCGCCAGCGGCAGCTCGGCAGGGGCGCCCGTGCGCATCAGCCTGGCCGATCTGGCCGATGGCCGGCTGCTGCGCCAGCTGGCCTACCAGCCCGACGCTGCGCCGGCCACCCTGTGGGCACCGCTGCGCAGGCGCGAGGTCAACGGCATCAGCGAAATCCTGCTGGACGGCCCCGGCCATCTGCTGGTGCTGGAGCGCTCCTACAGCCCCGGCCATGGCTTTGGCGCGCGGCTGTACCGTATCGCCCTGGACGCACCGGATACCCTGGCACAGCCCAGCCTCGCCCGGGCACCACAGCCAGTGGCGGCCAAGGAACTGATCGCCGACTTGTCCACCATACAGCGCGGACGGCTGGACAATATGGAGGCCATGGCCTGGGGGCCTGCACTGCCCGATGGCCGCCGCCTGCTGGTCTTCGCCAGCGATGACAATTTCAATCCTGCACAGGCCAATCAGGTCCTGATCACCGCCTACCTACCGCCAGAGCGCTGCGCACCATGACTGTCTCCTCTCCCACTCCTGCACTGAACTCCCTGGGCACCATCGCCTTCATCGGCGGCGGCAACATGGCCAGCGCCATCATCGGTGGCCTGATCGGCCAGGGCCAGAGCGCAGACCGCATCGTTGTCGTCGAGCCCTTCGAGGCCGCACGCGATGCGCTGCGTGCGAACTTCGGCATCGAGGCCCATGCCGACGCGGCGGCCGCTGCCAGCGCGCTGGCTGGCGCCGCCACCGTGGTCTGGGCCGTCAAGCCCCAGACCTTCAAGGAGGCCGCGCTGGCCGTGGCATCGCACACGGGCCAGGCCCTGCACCTGAGCGTGGCCGCCGGCATCCCCACGGACAGCATCGCCCAATGGCTGGGCACGGGCCGCATCGTGCGCGCCATGCCCAATACGCCGGCCCTGGTAGGCAAGGGCATGACGGGCCTGTTCGCGCGCCCCGAAGTCGATGCCGCAGGCAAGGCAGCCATCGAACAGGTGGTGGCGACCACGGGCCAGTTCGTCTGGGTGGATCAGGAGGGGCAGCTCGACGCCGTGACCGCGCTGTCAGGCTCGGGCCCGGCTTATGTGTTCCTGTTCCTGGAAGCCATGACGCAGGCCGGCGTGGACATGGGCCTGACGGCCGAGCAGGCCTACCGCCTGGGCGTGGCCACCTTCCAGGGCGCATCGGAGCTGGCTGCGCGCTCCAGCGAAAGCGCCGAGGTGTTGCGCCAGCGCGTGACCAGCAAGGGCGGCACCACCCACGCCGCCATCACCCACATGCAGGCACAGCAGGTGCCCGCGCACTTCGTGGCGGCCATGCGCGCGGCCGAGGCCCGGGCCAAGGAACTGGCCGCAGAGTTCGGCAAGTGACCATCCGCGCAGCATGAAAGAAAGGAGGCCGTCGGCCTCCTTTTTGCATTCCAGGCAGCGGCTCTCAGCGCACAGCGAAACCCAGGGCGATGCCCGCGAACAGGCTGGCGCCGATCCAGTGGCTCTTGCTGAAGGCCACGAAGCAGCCTTCGCGCGTGCGGTGGCGGATCAGTGTGAAATGCCAGCCCACCTGGGCAGCAGCCACGGCCAGGCCCAGCCAGAAAGGCCAGCCCAGGGCATAGGGCGCCAGGGCCCATACCGTCAGCAGGCCGCAGAGCACGAAAAAGCCCATGATGGCCGCCACGTCGAAGCGCCCCAGCGTGATGGCCGAGGTCTTCATGCCGATCTTGAGATCGTCGTCACGGTCCACCATGGCGTACTCGGTGTCATAGGCCAGCACCAGGAACATGTTGGCGCACCACAGGACCCAGGCCGTGGCCGGCACCTGCCCCTGCACGGCCGCAAAGGCGATGACGATGCCGAAGTTGAAGGCAATGCCCAGAAAGGCCTGGGGCATGGCGAAAAACCGCTTGGTGAATGGGTAGAGGATGGTGAACAGCACGGCCGGCACCGACCAGGCCACCGCCTCCCAGCGCGTGGTCAGCACCAGGCACAGCGCAGCGAGGGCCAGCACCACGCCGACCATGGCGGCCTCGGCCACCGACATCTGCCCCGATGTGATGGGCCGCTGCGTGGTGCGCTTGACATGGCGGTCGAAGTCGCGGTCGGCAATGTCATTGATGCAGCAGCCCGCGCTGCGCATCAGCACCGTGCCCAGAACGAACACCGCCAGCAGATGCCAGCCCGGAAAACCGCCCGATGCCACCCACAGCGCGGCCAGCGTGGGCCAGACCAGCACCAGCCAGCCGGCTGGCCGGTTGAAACGGATCAGATCGAGGTAAAGCGACAGCCGGCTGCGCCGGGGTGCAGGCATGGGCGAGGACGTGGTGGACATGGCGGTGGCAGATGGCAGATGGCAGGGCAGCAGCCCTGCCATTGCAGGCATCATTCAAAATACCCGGATTGTCGCCTGTCAGGCCAAGGCCCTCACCAGCGCGCGACGGCTCTGCGCTGCGCCCACTCGACGGCACAGACCACGAACGCCACCCAGGCCAGCCCCAGCAACCAGCCGGCCAGCACATCGCTGGGATGGTGCACGCGCAGCAGCACGCGGCTGGCGCCCACGCCCAGAGCCACGGCCAGCGCCGCCAGGCCCGCAGGCAAGCGCCAGGCGCGCCGCAGGTACGGCAGCAGCAGCCAGGCCAGCATCAGGTAGAGCACCAGGGTGCCTGCGGCATGGCCGCTGGGAAAGCTGAAGCCCGCCTCAGGCACCAGGCCCTCGGCAGGACGCGGACGGCCCACGCCCGCCTTGATGCCCCGGACGGACAATCCCACGCCCGCCGCAGCCACCAGCCAGGCGCCCGCGCGCAGCCAGTCGCGCCGCCACAGCAGCGCCAGCAGCACCATCACCGCCAGGCTTGCCATCCAGCCCACATGGCCCAGCTGCGTGAGCAGGGCCACGGGCCGCACCCAGGCATCGGTGGCATGGCCGGACAGCCACTGCTGCAGCGCCTCGTCCATGGCAGGCCAGTCGCGCTGGCCGGCGCAGCTCGCGGGCAGACACAGCATGCCGCGCACCATGGAGGCCAGCGCCAGAGCCGATGCCAGGCCCGCCACCCCCAGCGCACGCCATGCGGCCACCGGCATGCGCGGCCCGCCAGCGGCTGCGCCAGACCTGCGCAGATAGAAAAAAAGGCCGCCAAAGGCGGCCAGTACCAGACACAGGCCGCTCAGGGCGGCATGTGCGTCAATCCAGGCCCAGAGCATGCGTGGACATCTCTCCCATGCGTGGCTGTTCCTGGCCGCTCATCAATCTTCCAGCAGTGCGCGCAGCATCCAGGCAGCCTGCTCGTGCACGGTCAGGCGCTGGGTCAGCAGGTCGGCGGTCGGCTCATCACTGGCCTTGTCGGCCAGCGGGAACAGGCTGCGCGCGGTGCGCGCCACGGCTTCATGCCCGGCCACGAGGATGCGCACCATCTCCAGCGCCTTGGGCGGCTCATGGGGCACATCGGCCAGGCTGGTGAGCTTGCCGAAGTCAGCGTAGGAGCCCGGCGCGAAATGGCCCAGCGCGCGGATGCGCTCGGCAATGGGATCGACCGCATTCCACAGTTCCGTGTACTGCCCCATGAACATGGTGTGCAGCGTATTGAACATAGGGCCTGTGACGTTCCAGTGGAAATTATGCGTGGTCAGATACAGCGTATAGGTATCGGCCAACAGAGCCGACAGGCCCTTGGCAATGGCTGCACGATCCTTGTCGCTGATGCCGATATGAATCGCCATGCCGCGTGCAGGCGCAGGTGCCGGCACCACGGCGGCCGCCTCGGCCTCGGGTTTCTTTGCGACGGACTTGTCTTTGCTGGCATTCTTGGCCATGGAATCCCTTTCTGCTTCGTACGAACGGATAGGCTCCGGGGGCTGAACCCCGGCGGAGCCATTGCAACGATACCGCAAGTGTGCTGCAGCCGGACTCAGGACAGGCGGTTCACGCCAGGCAGAGCGCAGGCATAGACCGCGTTGCGCAGGGCGGCAATCGCCTCGTAGCGGGTGAAGCTGCGGCGCCAGGCCAGCACCACGCGGCGCGAGGGCGGTGCGGAGCCGTCGTCTTCCTGGATGGGCAGGTAGCGGATATGCGGCTCATCGGTCTTGCGCCGGCGCGCCGTCGCTTCCAGTGCATCGGCAGGCACGGACAGGCGCGGCACCAGGGTCACGCCCATGCCTGCAGCCACCATGTGCTTGATGGTCTCCAGCGACGAGCCCTCGAAGGTGCGGCGAATGCCTTCGGCATTGCTCGCATAGCGGGCGAATTCGGGACAGACTTCGAGCACATGGTCGCGGAAGCAGTGACCCGCGCCCAGCAGCAGCATGGTTTCGTT
Source organism: Delftia sp. PS-11 (assembly GCF_029870285.1). GTDB lineage: Bacteria > Pseudomonadota > Gammaproteobacteria > Burkholderiales > Burkholderiaceae_C > Comamonas. The sequence continues at coordinate 35,587 of NZ_JACSYA010000023.1, read as the reverse complement.
CTTGAGCTCGCTGGTGGAGACATGGCTTTGCTGGGCCAGCGGGTGGTTGCTGGGCACGGCGGCCATGAAGGGCTCGTCGTACAAGGGGGCCAGCGCCAGGCCCGTATCGGGGAAAGGCTCGGCCACGATGGCGCAGTCGATCTCTCCGGTGCGCAGCATCTCCAGCAGCCGGACCGTGAAGTTCTCCTGCAGCATCAGCGGCATCTGGGGAGTGCGCATGATGGAGTTGCGCACCAGATCGGGCAGCAGATAGGGGCCGATGGTGTAGATCACGCCCAGCGTCAGCACGCCCGACAGCGGATCCTTGCCGCGCTTGGCGATTTCCTTGATCTCGGCCGCCTGCTCCAGAACGCTCTGCGCCTGGCGAATGATCTCTTCTCCCAGCGAAGTCACAGAAACCTCGCCGGCACTGCGCTCGAAGAGCTTGACGTCCAGCTCCTCTTCCAGCTTCTTGATGGCCACGGACAGCGTGGGCTGGGACACGTAACAGGCCTCGGCAGCACGGCCAAAATGCTTTTCACGTGCCACGGCCACAATATATTTAAGTTCGGTGAGTGTCATTGGCGAGCTGGTTCGGGGGGCGAGCCTCGAAGAGAAAATCTATCGTCTTGCGACTTGGGTATGTTTTTACGATTGTGCCAGTCCACAGTACCCTACTGGTGGTACACCCCTTCACTGGCATAGCCACCTGAGCCCCGCCTGCGTCCACGTTGCGGGACAGCACGCCGGGTATGCCTGCGCACAGCGGGCTGATTCATGCCGATTCAGGCACTGAAAAATACACGCAATCAAGGGACGACCGCAGCGCACTGCCAATACCCGCCTTTGCCGTCAATTCAGTCAAGGCAATGGACAGCGCCCAAAGCGGCAATCGCAAAGACCTGACAATGTATCCGGGAAAATGGTCAGCGTACATGCCCTTTGGCATAGGTAAAGCATGTACTTACCGTGTTATGAACTTTGCTCCTTGAGCCCAAAGCTGAGGGTTAGAGTTCGCGAATGCCTCGCAAGCCCTATCCCACGGACGTCAGCGATGAAGAATGGAGCTTCGCTGCGCCATACCTCACCCTGATGGACCAGCACGCACCTCAGCGCGAGCACGATCTGCGCGAAGTCTTCAACGCCCTACGCTGGCTGGTTCGCGCAGGAGCGCCCTGGCGTATGCTGCCCAACGATCTGCCGCCTTGGGAGGCGGTCTACCAGCAAAGCCGACGCTGGCTGGACGCGGGCTGCTTCGAGGCGATGGTGTCTGACCTGCGCTCCATCATTCGCGTGGCCCAAGGGCGCCAGGGCCAGCCCAGCGCTGTGGTGATGGATGGGCGCACATTGCAATCGAGTTGCGAGAGCGGCCCACGTGCAGGCAGCACAGGACAACGGGATCGAGCTGCAGATCGTGAAGTTGCCCGAAGCGAAAAAGGGCTTTGTGCTGCTGCCGCGCCGCTGGGTGGTGGAGCGCAGCTTTGGGTGGCTGGCGAGATTTCGCAGACTCTCGCGGGATTACGAGCGCCTGCCCGAAGTGCTCGGCGGGCTGCATTTTCTGGTCTTTGCGGTGCTCATGTTGCCCGCCGCCGCACGGGTACTGGCTGGGTATTTTTTGAGGTTGAACACATAAACAGCCGTGCATGCCGACTGGCCCGGTGCCCCGCTGCAAGGGTCCGACAGTAAGGTAATAATACGTAACCAAACACCGTATGGATGCCGCGCAAAGGCCAGGATTTTTCCGGATTAGCCGCCCACGCGCTCAGGCCTTGAGGAATTCGGCCTTGCCGCCCAGCCAGCGGCTCACATGGCGCTGGGCCAGCTGCGGGTGCTGCTCCAGCATGCGCGGCGCCAGTTCGCGCGCCCAGTCCAGAAGCAGGGTGTCCTGCTCCAGGTCGGCAAAGCGCAGCATGGGTGCTCCTGACTGGCGGGCACCCAGAAATTCGCCAGGCCCTCGGATTTCCAGGTCACGGCGCGCAATCTCGAAGCCATCATTGGTCTCGGCCATGGCACGCAGCCGGTCCTTGGCCGTCTCGCCCAGGCGGCCACTATCCCCCACGGAATACAGCAGCACGCAGGCCGAAGCCGCAGCGCCGCGCCCCACACGCCCGCGCAACTGGTGCAGCTGGGACAGGCCGAAGCGCTCGGCATGCTCGATGACCATCAGCGAGGCATTGGGCACATCCACGCCCACCTCAATCACCGTGGTCGAAACCAGCACGCCCATCACGCCGGCCGAGAACAGCTCCATCACCGCCTTCTTCTCCGCCGTGGGCATGCGCGAGTGCAGCAGGCCAACCATGACACCCGGCAGCATCTCGCTCAGGTAGGCATGGGTGGCCGTGGCATTGGACAGATCCAGCGCCTCGCTTTCCTCGATCAGCGGGCAGACCCAGTAGACCTGGCGCCCGGACGCGACCTGGGCCCCGATGCGCTCGATGACCTCGTCCTTGCGGCTATCGGCGATGAGCTTGGTGACGATGGGCGTGCGGCCAGGTGGCAGCTCGTCGATGGTGGACACATCCAGGTCTGCGTAGTAGCTCATGGCCAGCGTGCGGGGGATGGGAGTGGCGCTCATCATCAGCAGATGCGGCTCCATGCCGGTGGCTGCCAGCTTTTGCCGCAGTGCCAGGCGCTGGGCCACGCCGAAGCGATGCTGCTCGTCGATGACCGCCAGGGCCAGGTTCTTGAACTGCACCTGCTCCTGGATCACCGCGTGCGTTCCGATGACCAGGGCCGCTTCGCCGCTTTCGACCAGGGCCAGCATCTGGGCGCGCTCTTTTTTCTTCTGCGCTCCGGCCAGCCAGGCCACGCGCTTGCCCAGGGGCGCCAGCAGCGGCTCCAGCCAGCCGACCAGCTTGCCGAAATGCTGTTCGGCCAGGATTTCCGTGGGCGCCATCAACGCGCACTGCCAGCCCGCATCGATGCAGGCCACCGCCGACAGCGCCGCCACCACGGTCTTGCCCGAGCCCACATCGCCTTGCAGCAGCCGGTGCATGGGCACGCGGCGCGCCATGTCGGCGCGGATTTCTGCCACCACGCGCTGCTGGGCCGCCGTCAGCCCGAATGGCAACTGCTGCAGGAATCGCTGCGTGAGCCCGTCCGGCTGCGCGCCGGCGCGCAGCACCGGCGCCCTGAGCCGCGCGCGCTCGCGCTTGGCTTCGTACTGGGACAGCTGCTGGGCCAGCAGTTCCTCGGCCTTCAGGCGCTGCCAGGCCGGGTGCGAGTGATCCTCCAGCGTGGACAGCGCCACCTCGGGCGTGGGGTGGTGCAGAAACTGCAGCGCGTCGTGCAGGCTGAACAGTGCCGGCAGGCCGCCATGGCCATGGAGCCGGGCCACGGGCGGCTGCTCGCCCGCAGGCAGCGTATCGGACAGATCGGCGCGCAGCAGGGCCGTGGCCGCAGCACGGCGGATATAGGCCTGGGGCAGTCCGGCCACAGTGGGGTAGACCGGCGTGAGCGCCGTGGGCAGCTCCCCGCCCGCCGCGCGAAAGGCCGGGTGCATCATCTGCCGCCCCCAGAATCCGCCCTTGACTTCGCCGCGTATGCGCAGCCGCGCGCCCACGGACAGGGTCTTCTGGTGTGAGGGATAGAAGCTGAAGAAGGTCAGCACGCACTCGGCCGTGCCATCGTCCACCGTGACCTTGAGCATGCGGCGCGGGCGCAGCTGCACCTCGCTATGGATCACCGTCGCCTCGATCTGCACGGTATCGCCTTCGCGCGCATTGCGCAGCAGCGTGATGCGCGTCTCGTCCTCGTAGCGCAGGGGCAGGTGCAGGGCCAGGTCGATGTCACGCACCAGGCCCATTTTCTGCAGCGCCTGCTGCGCCGCGCTGGCGGCGGGCCGGGCCGGCGCACCGGCCTTGGCCTGCGCCCCCTCCTTGCTTTTGCTCTTGCGCGCGGGCACAGGCTGGCCGCTGGCGGCATCGCGCCCGGGATCGGGGAGGGCGGCTGGGGCGTTCGGCGACATGTGCTATCCTGATTCAAAGCGGGCGCGCAGCATATAGCATAGTGTATGCATGTACAGCTGTGTGCAGCGCACCACGTTCTGATAAGGTCAAACCCTAAAAGGACCTTTCCCGTCCCAGGACACCGGCGAAGCAGATAACATGCCGGCAGACGTTACGTCGTGTTACCGGCACCGAATCTCCATGTTGAAGCGCATCAATGTCCAGTACGTCACACTGGGCATGTACCTGCACGAATTTTGTGGCTCCTGGATGGAGCATCCCTTCTGGCGAACCCGCTTTTTGCTGAACTCGCCGGAAGATCTGCAGCGCCTGCGTTCCACATCCATCCAGGAAGTATGGATCGATGTGCGCAAAGGCCTGGACGTGGGCATCAACGTGCCCTGCGTGCGCTTTGACCCCCAGGACGAGCTGCGCCACCAGATCCCCGACAACGCACGCCCGGTCTCGGAGCAGAGCGCAGCGCCGTCGAGCACGGCCACGGAGCTGCGGCGCGCGGCACAGACCTGCGCGCAGGCCAAGCAGTTGCTGGCGCGCCTGTTCAGCGATGCGCGGCTGGGCAGGCCGCTCGATACAAAGGCCGCAGGCCGGCTCGTCGATGATGTGACGGCCTCTGTGACCCGCAACCCCCACGCCATGATCGGCCTGGCCCGCCTGAAGACCGCAGACGACTACACCTACATGCACAGCCTGGCGGTGTGCGCGCTGATGGTGGCGCTGGCACGCCGCATGGGGCTGGATGACCACAGCGTGCGCAAGGCCGGCATGGCCGGGCTCATGCACGACCTGGGCAAGACCGCGATACCGATCGAAGTGCTCAACAAGCCCGGCCCGCTGGACGATGCCGAATGGACACTGATGCGCACCCATCCGCGCCGGGGCATGCAACTGCTGCAGACCCTGAGCCTGGATGACGAAGTGCTGGACGCCTGCCTGCACCACCATGAGAAAGTCGATGGCAGCGGCTACCCCGATGGCCTGAGCCAGGGCAGCATCGGCCTGCTGGCGCGCATGGTGGCGATCTGCGACGTCTATGACGCCATCACCTCGGACCGCCCCTACAAGAAAGGCTGGCAGCCCGCAGAGGCGCTGCGCCAGATGGCGCAATGGAGCCCCAATCACTTTGACAAGCGGCTGTTCGAGCAATTCGTGCAGACGGTGGGCATCTACCCTCTGGGTTCGCTGGTGCGCCTGCACTCGCAACGCCTGGCCGTCGTTCTCGATGCCTCGCCCACCAGCCTGGTGGCGCCGCGCGTCAAGGTCTTTTACTCGCTGCGCCAGCAAGGCCGCATCACGCCCGAAGTCGTGGACCTGTCGGATAGCCAGACCAACGACCGCATCATCGCGCGCGAAGACCCCAGGCAATGGGACTTCCCGGACCTCGAATTCCTGTGGCTGGAATTCGAGCGGCAGGGCAACTGAGGCCTGGCCCCTGCAGCAGCGCCGTGCAATGCACGGCAAGCTGCATTGACACCCCAGGGTTTGCGACAATCACCGACTCTTGCTTTCCGTTCAACGAAACTTGGAACGGGCCCGTCCGGCCCTCAAGCACTGTATGTCTTCCCTGCCCCGCGTTTTTTCGCTCAGCGACTTCGATTTTGAGCTTCCCGAGAACCTGATTGCCCAGCATCCTGCCAGCGTGCGCAGCGCATCGCGCCTGCTCGACGGCCGCGATGATGGCGCGCCCACTGACCGCATCTTCCATGAACTGCCCGACCTGCTGCAGCCGGGCGATCTGCTGGTGTTCAACGACACGCGCGTGATCAAGGCGCGCATCTTCGGCGAGAAGGCCAGCGGAGGCAGGCTGGAGCTGCTGGTCGAGCGCGTGCTCACCGACAACGAGGTCGTGGCGCACATGCGCGTGAGCAAGAAGCCCCTGCCGGGGTCGCGCATCCACCTGTGCGACGGCAAGAACCGTGGCGGCTTCGATGCCGTGCTGCTGGGCCGCTGGCCCGACGAGAATGGCCCGCTGTTCCGACTGCGCTTCGAGGGTGCGCGCGGCGAGGCGCCGCATGAGCTGATGGAGCGCTTTGGCCACCTGCCCCTGCCACCCTACATCGAACGCCAGCAGGAAACCGGCAACGACCCCGATGCCGCCCAGGACAGCGAACGCTACCAGACCGTTTTTGCGGCACGCCCAGGCGCCGTGGCAGCCCCCACGGCTGCGCTGCACTTCGACGATGCAGTGCTGTCGCGCCTGGCCGGGCGCGGCATCGAGCGCGCCAGCGTCACGCTGCATGTGGGCGCGGGCACCTTCCAGCCCGTCAAGACGGAAAACCTCGCAGACCACCAGATGCACAGCGAGTGGTACGAGATCCCGCTGCCCACGCTGGCTGCCATGGAACGCTGCCGCCAGCGCGGCGGCCGCATCGTTGCCGTGGGCACGACCACGGTGCGCACACTCGAATCCTGGGCCCAGACAGGCCAGCTCTCGGGTGACACGCGGATTTTCATCACCCCGGGGTTCCAGTACCAGGTGGTCGATCTGCTGATCACCAACTTCCACCTGCCCAAGAGCACGCTGATGATGCTGGTCAGCGCCTTCGCAGGCTACGAGCATGTGATGGGGCTGTACCGCCATGCCATCGCGCAGCAGTACCGCTTCTTCAGCTATGGCGACTCGATGATCCTGAAAAGGCGCACGGCCTGACCGGCAGGCGCCGGGCCACGGGGCCCCGGTGCCGCCCTAGAAGGTGTCGCCGCGCTCCATGGCGCGGCGGTGGCGCTGCACGAATTCCTGGTAGGTGTCGATGCCGCGCAGCTGCAGGATGGCATTGCGCACGGCAGCCTCGACCAGCACGGCGATATTGCGGCCTGCGACCACCTGGATCACGACCTTGCGCACGGGCACACCCAGCACGTCCTGGGTCAGGGGCTCGGCCGGCAGGCGCTCGTACTCGCGCTCCATGGTTTCCTTGCGCACCAGATGCACGATGAGCTTGAGGCGCATCTTGCGGCGCACGGCCGTCTCGCCGAAGATGGCGCGGATGTCCAGCAGGCCGATGCCGCGCACCTCCAGCAGGTTCTGCAGCAGCTCAGGGCACTTGCCTTCGATGGTGGTCTGGTTGATGCGGTACAGGTCCACGGCATCGTCGGCCACCAGGCCGTTGCCGCGCGTCACCAGCTCCAGCCCCAGTTCGCTCTTGCCCAGGCCCGACTCGCCGGTGATCAGCACGCCCAGGCCCAGGATGTCCATGAAGACCCCGTGCATGGTCGTGCGGTCGGCGAAATGCTTGGCCAGATAGGCGCGCAGCACATCGATGACAAAGGCCGACTGCTCGCGCGTGGAGAACATGGGGATGTGGGCGCGCTCGCACATGGACAGCAGTGCATCGGGCGCCGTCTGGCCATCGGCCAGCACCAGCACGGGCGGCTCCAGCGTGACGATGCGCGCCACACGGCGCTGGCAGTCCTGGGGCGTGGCGTTGGACAGATAGGCGATCTCGCGCTCGCCCAGCACCTGCAGCCGGTAAGGGTGGATGTAGTTCAGGTAGCCGACGAGATCGGCGCCGGAACGTGCCGAGCGCACTGCCATCTCGTCGAAGCGGCGCTCGGAAGCACCCAGGCCCGCAACCCACTCCCAGCGCAGACTGGAGCGGAACTCCTCGAACAGTACATCGGCACTGATGGCGCTGGGTCGCATGACAAGGCCCGGAACTAGACCAGGGGCGCGGCGGAGGACTGCCAGCCGGCAATGATGCCGTGCAGCTGGGCCGCATCGCCACAGGACTTCAGGCGTTCGCGCAGCGGACTGTCACTGAGCAGTTCAGCGATTTCCGAGAGAATTTCCAGGTGCTTCTGGGTCGCGGCCTCTGGTACGAGCAGAAAGATCAGCAGCCCCACGGGCTGCTCATCGGGGGCGTCGAAGCCGATGGGGCGATCGAGCTGGAACACGGCAGCCATGGGAGCGGTCAGGCCCTTGATGCGTCCGTGCGGGATGGCAACGCCATGGCCCAGGCCCGTCGAGCCCAGGCGTTCCCGCGCAAACAGGCTGTCAGTGATCAGCGCGCGGGACAGGCCATGCAAGCTCTCGAAAAGCAGACCTGCTTCTTCGAAAGCGCGCTTTTTGCTGGTGACATCGACGCTCACAAGCACTTGAGCGGCGGGCAGGATGGAGGCAAGACGGTTCATGGTTCGAGAAACGATTATGCACCTGAGGACCGAAAACCGTGGGGAAACCCTGACTGCCAACAAAAACCGCCCCGAGGGGCGGTGCTTTGCCGTGGCGCAGCAGCCACAACAGGCCTTGAAACAGGGCGCCTGCGCAGTGCTGGCGCCCGGCTGTCATCAGGCTGACGCCAAAGCCATGCCAGCACTTTCCAGCCGCTTGGCAGAGGCGTAGCGGCTGCCTTGCTGACGGGTCTTGTAGCGCACGACCACCCGGTCGAGCTTATCAGCCAGCGCATCGACGGCGGCATACAGGTCGAAGTGGGAAGTTTCGACAAACAGATCCTGGCCCTTGACGCGCAGCGTGCAGCCGGCGCGCTGGCGTTTTTCCTTCTCCTTTTGGTTGTGCACGGTCAGCAAGACCTTGACATCCACCACCTGATCAAAGTGCCGAAGAATGCGCTCGAGCTTGGCCATGACGTAGCTGCGCAGCGAGGGAGTGACTTCCAAGTGGTGTCCGCTGATCTTCAGATTCATATCTCAACACTCCTGTGCTCTGGATGGAAACTGACCTTTGCCCGGCACAAATACGCCGGGGGCAGGTGCTTGCAGACTGGAATGCGCATTCGTTTGCTTGCGAGTCCACTATGCGCCGGCCTCCGGCCAAAAGCAACGCAGTCCAGCGATAGCGCAGGACCGTGCAGGGCCTTGCCGGCGCGTTTGGCGGGCAGCGCAATTGGGCGCACAATCGATGGGTTTGCCAGGCGGCGCCATGCCGGGGCGGCCCGCCTGGGGCTGCCCGCACGGAGCCTGCCGTCCCGGCACCGTTAGAATCGCGCTCCCGAGCGCGCCGTTTCCAGCCCTCTGTGGCAGCCGCGGCCTCCTTGCCAGATTGCCCATTGCCTCACATGACCACCCAGTCCCGTCCCTCCGCCCTGCACACCTCCAACATCGCCTCGCTGCCGCTGCTTGCGCGCGGCAAGGTGCGCGACAACTATGCCGTGGGTGATGACCGCATCCTGATGGTGGCCTCGGACCGCCTCTCCGCTTTCGACGTGATCATGGGCGAGCCCATCCCCGGCAAGGGCGAACTGCTCACGCAGATGGCACTGTTCTGGTTCGGCAAGCTCGGCCACATCTGCCCCAACCATCTGACCGGCGATGCGCCCGAGTCTGTGGTCAAGCCCGAAGAAGTGGCCCAGGTCCGGGGCCGCTCCATGCTGGTCAAGCGCCTCAAGCCCGTGCTGATCGAGGCCGTGGTGCGTGGCTACCTGGCCGGCAGCGGCTGGAAGGAATACCAGGAATCGCGCTCGGTCTGCGGCGTGCCCCTGCCCGAGGGCCTGACCAACGCAGCCAAGCTGCCCGAGCCCATCTACACGCCGGCCGCCAAGGCCGAGATGGGCGACCATGACGAGAACATCACTTACGAGCGTACCGTGGAGATGGTCGGCGAAAAGCTCGCCTCGCAGATCCGCGACACGGCCATCCGCATCTACAAGGAAGCGGCAGCCATCGCACTCGAAAAGGGCATGATCATCGCCGACACCAAGTTCGAGTTCGGTCTGGACGAGAACGGCGAGCTGGTGCTCATGGACGAAGTGCTGACCCCCGACAGCTCGCGCTACTGGCCTGTCGAAGGCTATGCACAGGCGCTGGCCAACGGCGAGAACCCGCCCAGCTACGACAAGCAGTTCGTGCGCGACTGGCTGGAGCAGGCCCAGGTCAACGGCAAGCCCTGGGACAAGAAGGCCCCGGCGCCGCGTCTGCCCCAGGAGGTGACCGAGAAGACCGCCGCCAAGTACCGCGAGGCCCTGGAGCGCCTGACGGCCTGAACGCCTGACGCACACTTACCCCGCAAAAGAGAGCTCCGGCTCTCTTTTTCGTTACCGGCCTTTGCATCTTCGGTCATGCGCCGTTCACGCGCCTGACACGGGCACTGCCACAATGGGTGTTCCCTCTGGCCTTTTTCCGAAGGAGCAAGCGCATGGCTGGCAAGAAAATTCTGATGATCTGCGGAGACTATTGCGAGGACTACGAAACCATGGTCCCTTTCCAGGCCCTGCAGGCCGTGGGACACACGGTGCACGCCGTCTGCCCTGACAAGAAGGCGGGCGACCAGATCAAGACGGCCATCCATGATTTCGAGGGCGCGCAGACCTACAGCGAAAAGCCCGGCCACAACTTCACCCTCAACGCCAGCTTTGCCGACATCCGGCCCGAGCATTACGACGCCCTGGTCATCCCCGGCGGCCGTGGCCCCGAGTACCTGCGCAATTACGACGCCGTGCGCGCCGCAGTGCGCCATTTCTTCGACAACAACAAGCCCGTGGCCGCCGTCTGCCATGGCGCCCAGCTGCTGGCAGGCGCAGGCGTGCTCAAGGGCCGCACCTGCTCGGCCTACCCGGCCTGCCGTGCCGAGGTGGAGCTGGCAGGCGGCACCTATGCTGATATCGCAGTGGACCAGGCGCACACCGAAGGCAACCTGGTCAGCGCCCCGGCCTGGCCCGCCCACCCGGCATGGATTGCCCAGTTCCTGGCGCTGCTGGGCACGCGCATCAGCCACGATTGAGACAGGGGCGGTCTCAACCGCCGGTCTGCTCCATGAAACGCCAAAGGGAGCCGCTGGCTCCCTTTGCTGCGCCATCCACGGGATGGCCGTGTATCAGTTCAGCGCCATGCTGAGCTTGCGCCGGTAGCTGCTGACCAGTTGCGTGGCCTCGTCCTGCTCGGCAGAGCCCTTGCCCAGCAGTTCGATGCCGCCGCTGCTCTTGCCGGGGATGGCGTCCTGCTTCTTGGGCTTCGGGGGGGTGAGCAGCTCCAGGATGCCCACGTACAGCTTGCGCGCGGCCTGGCCGTTCCACTCCTTGTCGCGCATGACGATCTCCAGCAGTTCGTCCATGCAGGCGGTCCACTGCCCTTCGGCGGCCAGCGCGCGGGCCTTGCCGAAGCGGGCGTCGAAGTCGCGCCGGTTCTGGGCGATGAGCGCATCGAACTGCGCAAATTCCCAGTTGCCGCGCTCATCGTGCTGCACGAACAGCATGCATTGCAGCCACTGGTTCAGCGCCTCGAAGCGCGTGGGCTGGGGGATGCGCTTGAGCGGCTCGGCCAGCAGGGCCCCCGCTTCCTCATAGCCGCCCGTGGCGATCAGCAGGCGCACATAGTCGAAGCGCGCGTCATCGTTGGCCGGGTCGGCAGCCAGGGCGTCGGCCAGCTTTTGCAGCGCGGCCTGGGTGTCGCCGGCTTCCAGCAGCTGGTGGGCCTCGTCTGCCTCGGCCTCGGCGGCCAGCTCGCCCTCGGAGGGCAGGTGCTTGTCGAGGAACTCGCGCAGCTTGCCTTCGGGCTGGGCACCCATGAAGCCATCCACGGGACGGCCACCGATCATCAGAATGCAGGTCGGGATGGAGCGGATGCCGAACATGCCGGCCAGCTGCTGCTCCTGGTCCGAATCGATCTTGACCAGCTTGAAGCGGCCCTGGTAGGCGACTTCGAGCTTTTCGAGGATGGGGCCCAGCGTCTTGCAGGGGCCGCACCAGGGCGCCCAGAAGTCGACGAGCACCGGCACCTGCATGGAGGCAGCGACGACTTCGGCTTCGAAATTCTCAATGGTGACATCAATCATGTGATCAGACCCTGTGGTGGCACGGCGCGCGGCCAGTGCGCGCGAATGGTGTAGCCCGCAATTCTCCAGCAATTCCATGGCCGGGCAGTGGCAGATGGCGCGCCCAGGCAAATGGGAGGCATTGGCCTGCATTTCAAGGCATTTGCCCCGCGCTGGCGCAGCAAGCGGCATACGTCGGCACAGTGAATTAGGGGGTACGGCCCGCCGGCCTGGAGCAAAAACGTAAAATCGCGGCCTTCAACTAGGCCGGGCCGCAGGCGCCCTCACGACATGAACCCCATCCAGATCGGCGTGGTCATGGGCTCCAGCAGCGACTGGGAGACCATGCAGCACGCAGTTGCCATCCTTGAGCAGTTCGGCATCGCCCACGAAGCACAGGTCGTATCGGCCCACCGCATGCCCGACGACATGTTTGCCTATGCCGAGGCGGCCGCCGGCCGGGGCCTGAAGGCCATCATCGCGGGAGCGGGCGGCGCTGCCCACCTGCCCGGCATGATTGCCGCCAAGACCGTGGTGCCCGTGCTCGGCGTGCCCGTGGCCAGCCGCCACCTGCAGGGCGTGGACTCGCTGCACTCCATCGTGCAGATGCCCAAGGGCGTGCCCGTGGCCACCTTCGCCATCGGCGCGGCCGGCGCGGCCAATGCGGCGCTGTTCGCCGTGGCGCTGCTGGCCAATGAGGACCCGGCACTGCGCGCCAGGCTCGAAGCCTTCCGCGCCGAGCAGACGGCTGCGGCACGCGCCATGACACTTCCCCCGGTGGCTGTATGAGCGCTGCGCAAGTGATCCTGCCGGGCGCCACGCTGGGCGTGCTGGGCGGCGGCCAGCTGGGCCGCATGTTCGTGCAGTCGGCCCAGGCCATGGGCTATTTCACGGCCGTGCTCGACGCCGACCCGACCAGCCCTGCAGGCCTGGTCAGCCACCACCATATCCGCACCGGCTACGAAGACCCGCAGGGCCTGGCCGAGCTGGCCCGCCTGTCGGCCGCCGTCACCACCGAATTCGAGAACGTGCCGGCAGCGGCGCTGAATCTGCTGTCGGCCCAGCTGCCGGTTTCGCCCGCTGGCACATCCGTGGCCATTGCCCAGGACCGCGCCCAGGAAAAGGCGCATTTCGTGCGCTGCGGCGTGCCCTGCGCGCCCTACGCCGTGATCGAAACGCCAGAGCAGCTGGCCGCCGTGCATGCCAGCCTGCTGCCCGGCATCCTCAAGACCGCGCGCATGGGCTATGACGGCAAGGGCCAGGTGCGCGTGAAGAACGCCGCCGAGCTGGCCGCAGCCTGGGAGCAATTGGGCCGCGTGGCCTGCGTGCTGGAAAAGATGCTGCCGCTGGCGCACGAGTGCTCGGTCATCGTGGCACGCGGGCGCGACGGCGCCATGGTCAACCTGCCCGTGCAGCGCAATCTGCACCGCGAAGGCATTCTGGCCGTCACCGAGGTCTACACGGGCAACCTGCCCCAGGCCCAGGTGGAGCAGGCGCTGGCCGCCGCCAAGTCCGTGGCCGATGGCCTGGGCTATGTGGGCGTGCTGTGCGTGGAATTTTTCGTGCTGCAGGACGGCATGCTGGTGGTCAACGAGATCGCGCCGCGCCCGCACAACAGCGGCCACTACAGCCAGAACGCCTGCGATGTCTCGCAGTTCGAGCTGCAGGTGCGCTGCATGACCGGCCTGCCGCTGACGCAGCCGCGCCAGCACAGCCCGTCCATCATGCTCAATCTGCTGGGCGACCTGTGGTTCAAGGACGGCAGCGAGGCCCAGGCCCCCGCCTGGGACCAGGTGCTGGCCCTGCCCGGCTGCCACCTGCATCTGTACGGCAAGCACGACGCCAAGCGCGGCCGCAAGATGGGCCACCTGAACGTCACTGGCGCCACGCCCGAGGCCGTGCGCGCCACTGCGCTGCAGGCCGCTGCCATCCTGGGCATCGCGCCGTTCTGAAGGCTGCGCGATGATTCTCGATGGAACGCGGGCGGACGCGGTGCAGGCGGCCGCGCAGGCACTGCAGCGCGGCGAACTGCTGGGCCTGCCGACGGAAACCGTCTATGGCCTCGCGGCCGATGCCGGCAATGACGCGGCCGTCGCCCAGATCTTCGCGGCCAAGGGCCGGCCGGCCAACCATCCGCTGATCGTGCATGTGGCCGACAGCGCCGCCATCACGCGCTATGCGCGCGAGGTGCCGCTGTTCGCCCAGCAACTGATCGACGCCTTCTGGCCTGGCCCGCTGACCCTGATCCTGCCGCGCCTGCCACAGGCCGCCAGGGCATCGACCGGCGGCCAGGACAGCGTCGGCCTGCGCTGCCCGTCCCACCCCGTGGCCCATGCGGTGCTGCAGGCCTGCCAGCGGCTGGAGCCACCCGTCTGGGGCGTGTCTGCGCCCAGCGCCAACAAGTTCGGCCGCGTCAGCCCGACCACGGCCGCCCATGTCGCGGCGGAATTCGGCGATGCGCTGCTGGTGCTGGACGGCGGCGCCTGCGAGGTGGGCATCGAATCGACCATCGTGGACTGCACGCGCGGCGTGCCCGTGCTGCTGCGCCCCGGCGCCATCACGCGCGACGATATCGAACGCGCCTGCGGCCTGCGCCCGCTGTCCAAGGACGAAATGCTCAAGGACACGCCGCGCGCCTCGGGCACGCTGCTGGCCCACTATGCGCCCAACGCCAAGGTGCGCCTGATGGATGCCAGACAGCTGCAGGCCGGCCTGGATGTGCTGGGCGCCGATGCACGGCACCTGGCCGTCTACCACCGCACGCCGCTGCGCACAGCTTCGCGCGGCGCCACGCTGCGCGCCATGCCTGCCGATGCGGCCTGCGCCGCGCGCGAGCTGTTCGGCGCACTGAGGGACTTCGACGAACTGGGCGCGCGCCTGATCTGGATCGAAACGCCGCCGGACACTGCCGACTGGGAAGGCGTGCGCGACCGGCTGCAACGCGCGGCAGCGGCCGGCTGAGACTGGCCGCAGGGGCAACGGCTTTCTCAACGAATGAACCCCTGCGCAAACGATGCCCGCAAAAACTCCACGAACACCGCCACTGCACGCGGCACATGGCTGGCATAGGGGCGGATCGCGTACAACTGATCGCCGAAGGCATCGACAGGCCGCCAGCCGGGCAGCACCTCGCGCAACTGGCCCGATGCCAGCCCGGACTGTGCACTGAAGTCCGGTACCAGGGCAATGCCCAGGCCCGCCATGGCGGCGTCGCGCAGCATTTCGCTGTTGTTGGCGGCAAAGCCGCCGGCCACGGGGATGACCACGCGCACGGCGTCCGCACCGGCATCGGCGGGCACGAAGCTCCAGGCCATGGCGCCCTGGGTGCGCGGGTAATGCAGGCAGTGGTGGGCGGCAAGGTCCTGGGGCGTGCGTGGCATGCCATGCGCCGCCAGGTAGTGCGCGCTGGCCACCAGCAGCGAGCGCGTGGGCGTCAGCGCCCACGCGACATGGGTTTCGGGCGGGGCGGTGACATGGCGGATGGCCAGATCGAAGCCTTCGAGCGCCAGTGAGCGCAGATGGTCCGACAGGTCCAGCTCCAGCCGGATCTGGGGATGGGCACGCAGAAAGTCGGGCAGCCGGGGCATGAGCTGCTGGCGCGAGAAAGCCACGGGCGCCGTGACGCGCAGCAGGCCGCGCGGCTCGGCGGCCAGGTCGCGCACGCCCGCGAAGCTGTGGGCGATGTGCTCGAAGGCGCCGCGTGTCTGGTCCACGAGGCGCTGGCCCGCTTCCGTCAGGCGCACGCTGCGCGTGGTGCGCGTGACCAGGGCCAGGCCGGCGGCTCGCTCCAGTTCGGCAATGTGCTGGCTCATGGCGGCCTTGCTCACGCCCAGGCGTGCGGCCGCCGAGGTGAAGCTGCCCTGCTGCTCCAGCACGATGAGCCAGTGCAGGTGGCTCCACAAGGCATCGGCCTTGGCATCGATCATTTCATTGGCCATGCCTGAATTGTTCAGCAATATGAACAATCAATTCAAGCACAGCGCCTAGGCAGGCCGGGGGCACGCTCCTAGACTGCATTGCATGAACACTGCAACCACCGCTCCCGCCTCCATCGTCCACTATGTCCACGGCCAGCGCACGGCAGGCGCCGGTGGCCGCGTGCAGGACGTGACCAACCCCGCCACCGGCCAGGTGACGGGCTGCGTGGCCCTGGCCTCGCGCACCGATGTCGATGCCGCCGTGGCGGCCGCCAAGGCGGCCTTTCCCGCGTGGGCCGATACGCCGCCCATCCGCCGCGCCCGCGTGCTGCTGCGTTTCCTGGAGCTGCTCAATCAGCACAAGGACGCGCTGGCCCATGCCATCACGGCCGAGCACGGCAAGGTGTTCACCGATGCCCAGGGCGAGGTCAGCCGGGGCATCGATATCGTCGAGTTCGCCTGCGGCATCCCGCAGTTGCTCAAGGGTGATTTCACCGACCAGGTTTCCACGGGCATCGACAACTGGACGATGCGCCAGCCCCTGGGCGTGGTGGCGGGCATCACGCCGTTTAATTTCCCGGTGATGGTGCCGATGTGGATGTTCCCCGTGGCGATTGCGGCGGGCAATACCTTCGTGCTCAAGCCCAGCCCCATCGATCCCACGCCTTCGCTGCTGATCGCCGATCTGCTCAAGCAGGCAGGCCTGCCCGATGGCGTGTTCAATGTAGTCCAGGGCGACAAGGAGGCGGTGGACGCGCTGATCGAGCACCCTGATGTCAAGGCCGTGAGTTTCGTGGGCTCGACGCCAATTGCCAACTACATCTACGAGACCGGCGCCCGCCACGGCAAGCGCGTGCAGGCCCTGGGCGGCGCCAAGAACCATATGGTGGTCATGCCCGACGCGGACATCGATCAGGCCGTGGACGCGCTGATCGGCGCCGGCTACGGATCGGCCGGTGAGCGCTGCATGGCCATCAGCGTGGCGGTGCTGGTGGGAGATGTGGCCGACCAGCTGATTCCCCGGCTGGTGGAGCGCACCAGGGCCCTGAAGGTGCTGGACGGCGAGGATCTGGCCGCCGAGATGGGTCCCATCGTGACGCGCGCCGCGCATGAGCGCATCAGCGGCTATATCGAGCTGGGCATCCAGGAAGGCGCGCAGCTGCTGGTCGATGGCCGTGGCTTCGACGGCAAAGCGGCTGGCGCCGGCACGGGCACGGACACCTCGGGCGGTTTCTGGCTGGGCGGCACGCTGTTCGACCATGTCACGCCCGGCATGCGCATTTACAGGGAGGAGATTTTCGGCCCGGTGCTGGCTGTGGTGCGCGCCAAGGACTTCGCCGAGGCCGTGCAGCTGGTCAACGAGCATGAATTCGGCAACGGCGTGGCCTGCTTTACGCGCGACGGCAATGTGGCGCGCGAGTTCGGCCGCCGCATCGAGGTCGGCATGGTCGGCATCAATGTGCCGATTCCCGTGCCCATGGCCTGGCATGGCTTTGGCGGCTGGAAGCGCAGCCTGTTCGGCGACATGCATGCCTACGGCGAGGAAGGCGTGCGCTTTTACACACGCCAAAAGAGCATCATGCAGCGCTGGCCCGAGAGCACGCCCAAGGGCGCCGAATTCGTGATGCCCACGGCCAAATAAAAGGCAGGCCCTGCCCATGAAAAAACCAAGTCCGAGGACTTGGTTTTTTCTTTGGCATGGCCCGGGCCGCAGGCGGTTTCAGAAGCGGTATCCGACGCCGATGGCGTAGACGTTCGGGTTCAGCCGCAGCGCGATGCTCTGGCCCGAGGACAGGTGGGCCGTGGTCTTCAGATAGCTTTTGTAGAAGGCCACGTCCACGAACCAGCGCTCGTTGAAGTTGTAGACGAAGCCGATCTGCGGTGTCAGGCCCCATTTGCTGTCCACCGAAGCCGTGGTGGGGTTGGCCAGAGTGCCGCCAGTCAGGCCGTTGAGCGCGGCCGTGGTGCGCTCGCCAAAGAACTTGGCGTAGGTCACGCCCAGGCCCACGTAGGGCCTGAAGGCGGCATTGGCCTCACCGAAACGGTACTGCGCAAACACGGTGGCGGGCAGCACCTTGGTGCGCCCGAGCTTGCCTGTGCCCGAGATGGCGCCATCGCCCACGAAATCGTGCTTGAACGGCAGGCCCACAGGCATATCGATGGCCCAGTTGTTGGTGACCATGTAGGTCACGCCGCCCGTGAGCTGGCTGTTGGCCTGCACATCCACGCGGGTGTTGTGGAAGCTGGGCGTGGTCAGCCAGCCGCTGTGGGTCTGGGGATCGATGCGCGTGGCGCCCAGGCGCACGCTCCAGGTGCCGGCGGACTGGGCGCTGGCAGCCACGCAGACGGTGGCAAAGGCGGCGGCAGCAGTGATGCGCAGAAATGGCTTCATGGTCTTGTCTCCTCTTGCGGCATGCCTGCGGTCACAGCCAGCCAGCGCGGGCCAGCGTGCGGGAGGCCAGCTGGCTGATCTGCTGGTGGGCATAGGGCGTGGGATGGAAGCTGTCGGAGAAGCTGTAGCTCTTCCACCAGTCGGCGCTGGTTTCTCCCACGGGGATGGACTTGGACAGAACTGCCTCGGTGCAGGTGGGGAAGTCGTAGTTGGGCAGGCCGTCGGAGCCTATGCCGGCCACGGGGCAGGCGGCCTTTTTGACGTTGGTGTACTGGTACTGTGCGGGATCGGCCATCTGGCGCTTGAACTCATCGTAGAAATCGATAATGGCCACGCGGCTGTCACCCGCGAAGCTGGCCGACAGTTGCTGATTGAAGGCCTGGACCCAGCCGTCGAACACGGTCGCCAGCTGGTCAGCCGCTGCCGAGCCCTGCTTCTGGGAGATGGACTGCAGCACCATCTGGAAGCGGGGTGTCAGCGTGATGGCGGGCACATTGAGAATGGCCACGCGCATCGCGCCCTTGCCCAGCACATGGGTCTGGATGCTCGCCACATAGCCCTTGGCCAGGGTCTGCATGTACAGACCGCCCGCCTGGGCCATGCCGCTTTGGCCCTGCTTGAGCAGGGTGCCCAGGGTGGCCGCATCGATCTTGGTGCCCAGCAGGGCCTGGAAGCTGGCGCCCTGGTCCTGGGAGGCGGACAGGAAGGCGCCGATCACGTCGGCGGCGTCATTGGCTCCGCCATCGATCACGGCCAGGTCATCGGCCGTGAAGCCCGCCGCGCCCGCTGCCAGGATCTGCTGCGTGATGGAGATGGGCGCCGTAGGTGCCTTGGTGTAGTTGATGCGGCCTCCGCCCACTGCGTAATTGGTGCATGCGGTGTTGGGGGTGAAGGCCGTGCCATTGAAGCGGGGGCACAGCGACATGCCGTACAGGCCTGCCACGCGCTCTGCCCAGACCTGATTGGAGCCCGCGCCTGTGGGCGTCGCGTTCTGCACCGTGAATTTGTAGCCGAAGGTGCCGCTGTCGGACAGGCTGTCGCCCATCACCTTGACGGCCGTGACCTTGGCCTTGGGCGTGGTGTCGGCGCCGCTGCCGCCGCCGCAGGCAGCCAGAAGGCCAGTCGTGGCCAGAGCGGCCGCCAGAGTTCGGAAATGTGTCGCCACGATGGTACCTCCGCAAAGCGTTACAAATAGCACGACCGTGCTTTTTTCAATGGACGCAATCGTAGCGACACTGGCAAGGGGGCGCTACAGGGGCAAGTACTGATGGCATGTGCATGACCGGCATGAACGACCCGCGCTATGGGCGCGCGACGCAACGCGCGCGTTATTTCAGCCCCAGGGGAATCGTTTTGACCGTGGGGCGGCCCGGGCTCAGCGGTCGCGCGCGGTCCAGTCCACCAGCGCATCCCAGGCGGCGCGGGCGGCAGCGGCGTTGGCGTGGTTGGCGATGGCCACGAGCACGTAGCGCCGGCCGCTGGCGGCATCGACGTAGCCGGCCAGGGCCGAGGCGTCGCGCAGCGTGCCGGTCTTGAGGTGGGCCAGTCCCTGGGACTGGCTGAGGCTGCGGCGCAGCGTGCCGTCCACGCCGACGATGGGCAGGGAGGCAACGAACTCGGGCATGACGGATGAGGACCAGGCATGCTGCAGCATGCGGCCCAGGCCTGCCGCCGTGATGCGCGCCTCGCGGCTCAGGCCCGCGCCGTTGTCCGCCACGGGCTGCCCGCCCTGGCCCCAGCGGGCCTGCCACCATTGGCCCAGCGCCTGGCGCGACGCTTCGAAGCTGGCCACGCCCGTGCGCTGCATGCCCAGGGTGAGGAAGACCTGCTGGGCCATGACGTTGTTGCTGTACTTGTTGATGTCGCGCACCACCTCTGCCAGCGACGGCGATTCGGCCTGGAACACAGGTTGCAGCCCGGCGGGCACGCGGCCATCGCGCACCGTGCCCGTGAGCTTGCCGCCGAGCTCGCGCCACATGCCTTCGATGGCGCGGGCCGCGAAGGTCTCAGGCTGTGCCGGTGCCAGGGACCAGCTTTTGTCGCCACAGCTGGCCGGGAACGGCCCGGCAAAGGCAATGCGCTGCGGATCGGCCATGTCCAGCTGCAGACGGCTGCGCCAGTCGCCGCATTCACTGCCTGCGGGCGCCAGGGGCACGCTGGCCTGCAGTTGCATGCCGGCCAGCGGCGGGTCGTATTGCAGGCGCGCCACGCCGGCCGCCGGATCGGGGGCGAAGCCGACGGTCACGGCCTTGTAGTTGACCAGCAGTGCATCGGGCGCGACGTTGTAGGGGCGCCATGGTTCGTTGTCGAAGCGGGCGGGGTCATGCGCGGGCACGGAAAAGGCACTGCGGTCCAGCACGATGTCGCCGACGATGACCTGGATGCCCATGCCCTGCAGGCGGCGCATCATCAGCCACAGGCGCTCCATCACGAGCTTGGGGTCGCCCTGGCCCTGGATGTACAGCGGCCCGCGCAGCGCACCGTCCTGCACGGGGCCACCCAGGAAGACGGGCGTGCGCCAGACATGGGCCGGACCGAGCTGGTCCAGCGCCGCATAGGTGGTGACCAGCTTCATCACCGAGGCCGGGTTCATGGGCACGTGGCTTTGCCAGTCCAGGCGGGGCGCGGCCTGGCCGCCGACCTCGGCCACCAGGACGGAAACCGCTTCGCGCGGCAGCTTGGCGCGGGCCAGCGCGGCTTCGACGGCAGGCGGCAGGCTGTCACGCGCCGCCCTGGCGGGCTGTGAAACTGGTGGTGCAGGCACGGCGGCCTGGGCCTGGGCCAGGCCCGTGGCCAGCAGCAGGCCACAGGCTGCCAGCGCCTGGCGCCATCCGGGGCGGCGGCGGAGCGGGGCACGGGGGAGAGAAACGCGGAACACGGGCAGATGGGACATGGCGGGCAAGTCTACGCCGGGCATTCGCACGCCGGCGCGCAGGCACCGGGCGCGGCAACGATAATCGGGGCCTCGCGGTGGCGCCACCGCCGCCTGCCCAAGCCATGAACCTCCTCGCCCTCGATACCAGTACAGACATGCTTTCCATCGCCGTGCAGCGCGGCGATGCGCTGTGGCAGCACAGCGGCCCCGGCGCGGCGCAGACATCGACCCACCTGATTCCCGCCATCCAGGCCCTGATGGCCGAGGCCGGCCTGCAGTTCACCGATCTGCAGGCGATTGCCTTCGGCCGGGGGCCGGGCTCGTTCACGGGCCTGCGCACGGCCTGCTCGATTGCCCAGGGGCTGGCCTTTGCCGCGCAGATTCCCGTGCTGCCCATGGACACCCTGCTGGCCGTGGCCGAGCAGGCCCGTGTGCAGCATGGCTGCACCGAGCTGGTGGCCGTGCTCGACGCGCGCATGAACGAGGTCTACCATGGCCGCTACCATTTCCGCGATGGCCGCTGGAGCAGCCCGGGCGATGCCGGCGGTGATTTCGGGCTGTGCGCGCCCGAGGCGCTGCAGTTGCCCGCAGAGACCGTGGTGGCCGGCAATGCGCAGGCCGCCTACGGCGAACGTCTGGCGCCCCAGGCGCGCCATGTGGCGGCCCTGCCTACGGCCACGGCCATGCTGCGCCTGGCGCCAGCCCTGCTGGCGGCAGGCGGCGCCCTGGCGGCTGGCGAGGCCCTGCCAC
The DNA here is from genome assembly GCF_029870285.1 of Delftia sp. PS-11. Lineage (GTDB taxonomy): Bacteria > Pseudomonadota > Gammaproteobacteria > Burkholderiales > Burkholderiaceae_C > Comamonas. The sequence goes on along the minus strand of NZ_JACSYA010000023.1, from coordinate 14,001 downwards.
TGTACATCCGCGATAAAGTGGCGCAGACGACCGCCGAACGCGAGGCGGCCCGCCAGGCCGCAGCCCCTGCAACGCCCCCTTCCGCATGAGCCTTCATCCGCCACAGTCCGCCACGCCAGCGCAGGCCCCTTGCGGGATGGCCGGGCACGGTCATGTGCGCTTCGAGCCGCTGAACGTGCTGTGGCTGGACAGCCTGCTGCCGGTGGAGCAGCAGGCCTATTCCCACCCCTGGACGCGCGGCAACTTCATCGATGCCATGGCCGCCGGCTACGAATGCCAGCTGCTGGTCAATGGGCAGGGTGAGCTGCTGGGCTACTTCGTGGCCATGGCGGTGCTCGATGAGGTGCACCTGCTGAATATCACCGTGGCCCCGGCGCACCAGCGCCAGGGCTGGGCGCGCGTGCTGCTGGATGCCCTGGCCCTGTGGGCGCGCCAGCGCAAGGCGCAGTGGATCTGGCTGGAGGTGCGCGAGAGCAACACCCGGGCACGCACCATTTATGCCACGCATGGCTTTGGCGAAGTGGGCATGCGCAAGAACTACTATCCCATGCATGACGGCCCGCGCGAGCATGCCGTACTGATGAGTCTGCAGCTATGACCCTGAACCTCGACGCCCGGCAGCGCGCCATGCTGCATGCCATGGGCATCACTGTCTGGCTGCCGGAGCCTGAGGCTGCGCCTGCTGCTGCCGCACTGCCTGAAGAAGCGATGGCCGGCGGCATGCCGCTGCCTGCCATGGCCATGGCGCAGCCGCCCGTGGCACGCCCTGCCCCGCCTGCCACAGCCCCTGTGCAGCCGCTGCCCGTGCGGCCCGCCCCGGCGCCCATGCCCGCCGCTGCGGCTGCGCGTGAGCCCGAAGAGGCTCTGCCGAATTCAGTGCCAGCGCATGTCCCCCACCCCGTTCCCGCACCCGCGCCAGCGCGGACACGGGCGCCTGCTGTGGCGGCAGATGACCGCGTACGTCCGGCCCGCAGCTATGTGCAGCAGCCTGCGGCCGGCGCGCCGGGGCTGGGCTGGCGCCTGGGGCGTGCCCGGCCCGTCTATCCGGATGCGCTGCAGCCGGCGCTGACGGAAGGCGGCTGGCTGATCCTGCTGGAGCCACCGGCCAATACGCTGCCGCTGCCGCCTGCGCAGCGCCCCGGCCCCGACTGCGCACGCACGGCGCTGGAAGGGGATGCGGCACGGCTGCTGGACAACATGCTGCGCGCGCTGCAGCTGGAGCGCCACCCGCGCGTGTACAGCGCGGCACTGCACCGCGTGGTGCCCGGCGAGGCGCAGGAGCATCCGCCTTTGCTGCAACCGGCACTGGAAGCCATGCTGCGCGATCTGCGCCCGGCCTGCGTGCTGGTGCTGGGCCTGGCGGCAGCGCGGGCCGTGCTGCAGCGCCATGAGGCGCTGGGCCACCTGCGCGCCGAGCCCCACCGCATCGCGGATGTGCCTGCCGTGGTCAGCTATGACCCCAACTACCTGCTGCGCGCGCCGCAGGCCAAGGCGGGCGCCTGGGCCGATCTGTGCCATGCGCAGGCTTTGGCGGCAGGCATGCGCATACCCCCTGCGGCGGCCGCCGAATAAGGTGCCGGCCGGCATGTTGCAGCGCAACGCTGCATAATCCGAAGCCTCGAATCTTGGAGAAAGCTCCGTGGAAACCTACCCCAGTTGGTAGCTTTCAACTCCCGGTTGGCCTGTGGGGTTGAAAGCACCCCGAGTCCCCCGCACGCCTGAGAAGAACACCTGGGAGTGAGCCTATGCTCAACATCTTTACGCTGGCCAATGGCCGCCTGGTCCAAGAAGAGATCGAGTCGCTGGAGGAGCTGTCACGCTTCAAGCCCATCTGGGTGGACCTGGAGTCGCCCACGGTCGAGGAAAAGCGCTGGATCAAGCAGCACTATGAGCTGTCCATCCCCGAGGATGCGATGGACGACGACATCGAGGAGTCGGCGCGCTTTTACGAGGAAGACAACGGCGAGCTGCACATCCGCAGCGACTTTCTGATCGACGATGACGCCAATCCGCGCTCTGTGCGCGTGGCCTTTATCGTCAACGAGCACAACAAGAGCCTGCGCAGCTGCGGCGTGCTGTTTTCCATCCACGACGAGGATGTGCCGGTCTTTCGCCTGCTGCGCATGCGCGCGCGCCGCGCGCCGGGCCTGATCGACGAGGCCAAGGATGTGCTGCTCAAGCTGTTCGATGCCGATGCCGAGTACTCGGCCGATACGCTGGAGAGCATCTACGACCACCTGGAACAAGCCAGCAAGATGGTGCTGTCGGGCGATGTGACCGACGATGTGGCCCGCGAGGTGCTGGGCGCCATCGCGCGCCAGGAAGACCTCAACGGCCGCATCCGCCGCAACGTCATGGACACGCGCCGCGCCGTCAGCTTCATGATGCGCTCCAAGATGCTCAATGCCGAGCAGTTCGAGGAGGCGCGCCAGATCCTGCGCGACATCGAGTCGCTGGACAGCCACACGGCCTTTCTGTTCGACAAGATCAACTTCCTGATGGATGCGACGGTCGGCTTCATCAACATCAACCAGAACAAGATCATCAAGATCTTCTCGGTGGCCAGCGTGGCCCTGCTGCCGCCCACGCTGATCGCCAGCGTCTACGGCATGAACTTCAAGTTCATGCCCGAGCTGGAATGGGAGTTCGGCTACGCCTATGTCATCTTGCTGATGATCATGAGCGCCGTGGGCCCCATGCTGTACTTCCGCAAGCGCGGCTGGCTCAAGTAGCTGGCTGCAGGGCCATCCCGTTCAGAAGAAGTGGCGGATGCCCACCTCCAGGCCGCTGGAGCGCCCGCCGGGCGTGGTGCCCGGGGCGGACAGTCCCTGCACGCCGATGGACCTGGCCGCGCCGTCCTGGTTCCTGAGGAAGGCCACCGTCCCGTAGACCTGGGTGCGCCTGGACAGGTTGTGCCCGTAGCCCACGCTGATCTTGTTCCAGTCGGCATTGCTGGCGCTGGTGTGGTAGTGCCCGTAGGAAGCGCGCAGCTCGCCCATGCCCACGGGGGCGGTCACGCCGATCTGCAGCGCCGTGACCTTGAGCGCCCCGCGCTTTTCGCTGGCCCACAGCAGCATGGGCTTGGCTACGCCGAAGTCCCAGCTCAGGCCCACGTTGCTGGCCGTGAGGTGGGTCGCATCGCTGTCGCCGTAGAACTTGCCGGTAGCCAGCGCGCCGTTGAAGGGCCCCTGGCGATAGCCCAAGCGCAGGCCGCGGTAGTCGCCCTGGTTCTTGTTGGGCGCGCTGCGCGCCTGCTCACCCATGGCCGCCTGGACCTGGCCGTAGAGACCGCCCAGGTTCTGGGGCAGGAAGTAGCTGGCCGCGTTGCTGATCTGGATGGGCGCGCCGCCGGTGGCCGTTCCCGCGCCGGGAATGCCCAGCATGGCAAAGCCCATGGTGCCGCCCACGCCATTGGTCAGGAAGGGGTCGAAAATCAGCGTGTTCAGAAAGGTGGCCGAATCGTCGCGGCCCAGGCGCAGTTCGCCGAAGTCGCCCGACAGGCTCACGGTGGAGCGGCGGTTGAAACTCAGGCCGCCACCGCTGGCTTTGCCCGACCCGCTGTCCACGTCCATGCCCGCTTCGAGCCAGAAGCCTGCGCGCAGGCCGCCGCCCAGCTCTTCCGTGCCGCGAAAGCCCAGGCGGCTGATATTGGCGCCGCCCGTGGACAGGCCGGTCCGGGACGGCCCAGAGCCATTCAGGTGCGCGATGCCGACATCGGCGACGCCGAAGATCTCGACTTTGGACTGAGCCGATGCAGCGCCGGGCAGGACGGCCAGGCAGGCCAGCGCACCGAGCACCGGCAGATGGACAGGGATGGTTTTCATGGGTTGATCTCCTCTGGGATGGTGGCTTGGGGGGTCATAAGTCCAGAACCAGCCGCTCGCTCTTGCAGCCGGAGACGCAGACCATCATCACTTGGTTGCTGGCTTTTTCCTGGGCGCTGAGCACCGCGTCACGGTGGTCGGGCTCGCCTTCGAGCACGCGCGTTTCGCACGATCCGCAGACGCCTTCGCAGCAGCTGTAGTCCATCGGGATGCCGGCCTCCAGCAGGCTGTCGAGCAGCGATTTTTCGGGCGTGATGCCGATGCAGCGGCCGCTGCGCCTGAGCTCCACCGTGTAGTGGCCGCGCGCGTCGGCAGCTGCCTGGACCTGCACGGGCGCGAAGCGTTCAATGTGGGCGTTGGCGTGGCCCAGTTCGGCGCAGAATTTCTCGAAGGCATCCAGCATGGGCGCGGGGCCGCAGGCGTAGTGGTGCGTGGTGGCATCAGGTGGGCGTTGCGCCAGCAGTGCGCGCAGGTCGGGCGGGCCGCCGGCTTCGCTGTCGAGATGCAGGTGCAGCGGCATGCCCAGCGCCTGCAGCTCCTGCAGAAAGGCCGCGCCCTTGCGTTCACGCGCGAAGTACAGCACCTCGAACGGGCGCCCCAGGGCCTGGAGCCGGCGCGCCATGCACAGCAGCGGCGTGATGCCGATGCCCCCGGCCACCAGCACGGTGTGCGCAGCGCCCTCATCCAGCGCGAAATGGTTGCGCGGCACGGAGATGGTGATGGGCATGCCCACGCGCAGCGACTCGTGCACGCAGCGCGAGCCGCCCCGGCTGGCGCGGTCGCGCAGCACGCCGACCACATAGCGGTGGCGCTCCTGGCTGGAGTTGCTCAGCGAGTAGCTGCGCACCAGTCCGTTGGGCAGGTGCAGGTCGATGTGCGCACCCGGCGTGAAGGCGGGGAAATCACCGCCGTCCACGGGCCGCAGTTCCACGCTGATGGTGTCCTGTGCCTCGAAGCGCAACGTGTGCACGAAGGCCTGGAGATGCGTGCTCATGATGCGGCGCCTTCGCCGATCTGCTCCTGGGCCAGGCGGCGCAGGTGGCGGCGCAGCCGCACCAGGCCGATGTCGTGCTGGTAGAGGTTTTCGCGCTGGTTGGCGTCCAGTTCCATCTGCTCCATCATCACGCGGTCCTGCTCCAGCACGGCCCAGTGGCGCGCCTCCAGGCGGTTGCGGTACAGGAAGCGCCAGGTGTCGCGCATCCAGCCCTGCACCTTGCGGCAGCGCCAGAAGAATACGGCGCACAGGTCGGCGCTGATGGGCGTGACGCAGGCGATGATGGCGAAGTTGCCGCCGGGGCCGCCAGTCCTGGGGTATGGAATCTCCAGGCGCATCCAGTGCAGTCCGGTGCTGCCCCATTCGGTCCAGTCGAAGTTCACGCCGCGCTGGCCGACCTTCTCGAAGATGAAGCCGTTGGCGGTTTCGCGCACCTGGAAAGTGGCCTGGCTGTCGCCCTCGGCCATGGAGTGCGACTGCTTATGCAGGAAAGCCCCGTGCATGGGGTCCATGACGTTGTCCAGCGCGTAGCGGTAGTCGCTGCGCCATTCGGCATAGCACAGGAAGTTCGCGTACTCGGGCGAGGTCAGCTCCTCGGGCAGGGTGAACGCGGGCGCCTCGTCCACAGGCTTGTCGCTGTTGTAGAGGAAGATGGCGCCGTGGGCCTCGTGCACCTGAAAGGCCAGGGCCGCGCGCGCGCCTTCGAGCTTGCAGCCGGGGCTGCCGGGGACCTTGGTCACCGTGCCGTCGCAGCGCACCTCCACGCCGTGGTAGGGACAGGCCAGACGGTCGCCCAGGGCCACGCCCTGGGAAAGCGGCGCGCCACGGTGCGGGCAGTGGTCTTCCAGGGCATGGACCTGGCCGGACGCATCGCGCCACAGCGCGATCTTGCGCCCGAAGCGGCGCAGCGACACGGGCTGGGTCTTGACGAAATCCGAGGGACAGACGGCGTACCAGAGGTTCTTGAGGCCTTTGCCGAGCAGGCTGTCCACCGGATCGATGGTGAGGGTGTGTACGTTCATGGGGCGCTCCTGTCGTGTTCTGTCTTATTGCCCCAGGCGCGCCATCAGCGCCTGGAAGCTCTCCTCGGTCCAGGCCTCGCCGCTTTCGCCGGCAGGGCCGCTGCGGTTGAGGCAGGCCACCAGCTCGGGCAGGGTCTGCACGCCTTCGCCAAAGGCGCGCTCGATGGCATCGCCCAGCAGGTCCTCGAACAGGGTGGGGGGGCGCTGGCGCGCCTGATGCGGTTCGAGATATCGGTCAGCAGCCATGGTTCTCTCCTTCGAAAATGATCGGGTGCGGGCGTCAATCGGCACGGATGTCCAGGTCTTTGATCAACCGGCCAAAGCGGTTGAAGTCCGCTGCGTTGGTCTTGTCCAGGCGCGCGGGCTCGCCGCCCGCAGGCAGCGCGCCGAAGGTGGCCATCCTGGAGACCACGTCGGGCATCTTCAGGATCTCGTTGAGATGCGTGTTGAGCAGCTTCACGGTCTCGGGCGGCATGCCCCTGGGGCCGAACAGGCCCTGCCATGCGGACACTTCCACGTCCCTGATGCCCTGCTCGGCCAGCGTGGGCACGCCCGGCGCCAGCGCGCTGCGCTGGCTGTCGGCCACGGCCAGGGGCAGGACCTTGCTGCCGATGTGGGGCGCAATCGGGCCCCAGGTCATGAAGCTGGCGGGCACATGGCCGCCGATCAGGTCGTTGACGGCGGGCGCCACGCCCTTGTAGGGGATGTGGGCGATGCGGGTGCCTGCGGCCCGGTTGAACATCTCGCCCAGGATGTGCATGGGCGAGCCGCTGCCGGGGCTGGCATAGGTCAGGCCGTCGCGCTGGCCCTGGGCGATCAGCGCCTTCATGTCCCTGATGCCCGAGGCCGGGTTGACCGCCACGAACATGGGCTGGATGCTGGTCTGCACGATGGGCGTGAAGCCATGCAATACGTCGTAGCTGGAGCCGGAGGTCGTCTTGAGCACGAACTGCGCGATGGCAAAGGTATTGGGCGCCAGCAGCAGCGTATAGCCATCGGGCGCCGCCTTGGCGACATGGGCGCTGCCGATGGTGCCGCTGGCGCCGGGGCGGTTGTCCACCAGCACGGGCTGGCCCAGGCGCGTGGACAGCTTCTCGGCATACAGGCGCGCCATGGCGTCGGTGTCACCGCCCGCCGGGTAGGCGACCACGATGGTGATGGGCCTGGCGGGATAGGCCTGGGCCAGCGCACTGCCGGCCGTGGCGGCTGCAGCCAGGAATGCAGCGGCAAGGGAAACCTGGCGACGTATCTTGTTCATGGTGAGGCAGTCAGGTGGGTTGGGGGATTGCGGGGCCGTCGGGTGCGACCTCAATGCCGCTTGTCGGTGATGAATTTCCCGTCGCTGGCACTGGCCCCCTTCTGGCGCCGGGTATGGCCGTCAATGCCGCCGTCGATGGCCCATTCGGCAAAGACCGTGGGGCCCGGCTCGAACTCGCGCGGCTGCCAGCGGGCCGTGAGCTGGTCCTCGTCGGCGTAGTACTCGACCAGGGCGCCAGCCGGGTTCCTGAAGTACCAGAAGTAGGCCGAGGAAATCGGGTGGCGGCCCGGGCCGAGCTGGGTGTCCCAGCCGCAGCGCGAGATGTGCATGCCGCCGCCGAAGACTTCATGGATGTCGCGCACCGTGAAGGCCACATGGTTCAGGCCCGCGTCCCTGGCGGGGCGCTGCAGCAGGAAGATGTCGTGATGGCCGCCGTCGGGCGCGCAGCGCAGGAAGGCGCCGCGCCCGGGGTAGCGGTCCGAGGCGGCAAAGCCCAGGTGATCCACATAGAAGCGCTCGCAGGCCTGCACGTCGCGCACGAAGAACACCACATGGCCGACCTCGATGGGCCGGGCGCGCTCGTAGGCCGGACTGGCCTGGTCGATGCGGTCCTTGCGGTCCCAGGTGTTGCAGGCTGCGCCCCGCACATCCACCTTGCGCTTTTGCGTGACCTGCAGGCGCACGGCCAGGCCATTGGGGTCGGTGCAGCCGATGCGGCCATGGCTGTGCATGAAGCCTGGCAGCGCGGCAATGCGGCCTGCGTACAGCGCCAGATCGGCGTCGCTTTCCACGCCCCAGACCACCTCGCGCAGCGTGGGGCCGGCCTCGATGGCGGGCGGCAGGTCCGGATGGCCGCTGGCCGCCACGATGACGCGGCAGCCGTTGAGGGTCTCGAAGACCAGCCGGTCGGCCGCTTCCTGCACCAGCGCCAGACCCCAGTCCAGAAAGAAGCGGCGGCAGGCCGGCAGGTCGTCCGCGCCGTAGGTGATTTCGTCGATGCCCAGTACGCTCATGTCGTGCTCCTTCAATGGGCCCACGGCAGGGGGTTGTCGTTGAGGCCCCAGTACAGGCTTTTCTGCTCCATGTACTGCTGTATGCCCAGCCGCCCCTTCTCGCGGCCCAGGCCGCTGTCGCGCCAGCCGCCAAAGGGCGTGGAGATGGAAAACTGCTTGTAGGTGTTGATCCAGACCGTGCCGGCCTGCACCGCGCGGCCGATGCGCCAGGCGGCCTTGTAGTCGCGCGTCCAGATGCCTGCGGCCAGCGCGTAGAGGCTGTCGTTGGCCTGGGCGATGAGATCTGCTTCGCTGTCGAAGGGCATGGCCACGAGCACGGGGCCGAAGATCTCCTGCTGGCAGATCTGCCAGTCGTTTTGCACGCCGTCGATGATGGTGGGGCGGTAGTAGTAGCCGCGTTCGAACTGCGCTCCCTCGGGCCGGCAGCCTCCCGTGAGCAGCCTGCCGCCTTCGGCCAGGCCCAGGGCCACATGGCTTTCGATGGACTCGCGGTGCCGGGCCGTGATCAGCGGGCCCATCTGCGTGCGCTCGTCGGCGGGATCGCCCACCCGCAGCGCAGCGGCACGGGCGGTGAGGCGCTGCATGAAGCCGTCATAGAGGCTGCGCGCCACGAACAGGCGCGAGCCCGCGATGCACGATTCGCCCGAGGAGCTGAAGATGCCGTAGAGCACGCCGTTGACGGCATGGTCGAGGTCGGCGTCGGCCAGCACCATGGTGGCCGACTTGCCGCCCAGCTCCAGCGAGACGGGCATCATCTTGTCGGCGGCGATGTGGGCGATGTGCTTGCCGGTGGCCGTGCCGCCCGTGAACGACACGCGCCGCACCAGCGGATGGCGGGTGATGGCATCGCCGATCACCGAGCCCCGGCCCGGCAGCACGCTGACCAGGCCCCTGGGCACGCCGGCCTCCTCACAGATTTTCGCCAGCTCCAGCGCCAGCAGCGGCGTGGCCTCGGCGGGCTTGACGACCACGGCATTGCCTGCCGCCAGCGCAGGGGCCAGCTTTTGCGCTTCGCTGGCAATCGGCGAGTTCCACGGCGTGATGGCCGCGACCACGCCCATGGGTTCGTGGACGCTCATGCTCATGAAGTCGCCGCGTGAGGGCGTGAGGGCCTCCTCCAGGGTTTCGCAGGCCGCAGCGATGTACTGGAAGGTGCCGGCGGCACTGGCCACCAGCGCGCGCGTCTCGTTGATAGGCTTGCCGTTGTCCAGGCGCTGCAGCTGGGCCAGCGGCTCGGCGCGTTCGCGGATCATCTGAGCCACGCGGTGCAGCACGGCCGCGCGTTCGTGCGGCTTGCGCTGCGCCCAGCCGCTGGTGCGAAACGCATGGTCGGCCTGGTCGATGGCCTCCTGCACATCGTCCAGGCTGGGCGCGCGCAGGCGGCCCACGACTTCGCCGGTGGCGGGGTAGAGCGTGGCGGTTTCGGCGCCGCCGCCCAGGCGCCATTCGCCGGCAACATTGATCGGGAGCAGTTCGGGGTTCGGCATGGTGTGCTTCTCTCGTGGCTTGCGCTGCGGTGCACTCAGCGGGCTGCAGTGGGGGGAATCTGGTCCAGCTGGTTCACAGGCGGCCCCGAGAACGTGGCCTTGAAGCCGCCGATGGAACGCATGTCGATCTCCAGCAGGAAGGGGCCCTTTCTGAACCAGGCGGCATGCAGCACGGCAGGCAGCTCGTCCAGGTTGCGCACACGGGCGTGGGGCAGATGCAGGGAGGCGCACAGCAGGGCATAGTCCGGCGTGTGCAGTTCCACATAGCAGCGGCGGCCGCCGTAGGAGGCGTCCTGGATGTTCTGGATCACGCCATAGCGCTGGTCGTTCATCAGCACGATCAGGGCGTTGCACTCCTCCTGCACCAGCGTGGCGAGTTCTCCCAGGTTGAGGATGAAGCCGCCGTCGCCCGCCAGGCCCAGCGTCTTGCGGCCCGAGCCCGTGACCGCCGCACCCACGGCCGCACCGATGGCCATGGGCATGCCCATGCCGATGCCGCCGCCCGTGGCATGCACGCCCGCGTTGGGCGCGAACACGCGCAGCTCGCGGTTGCCCCAGGTGCTGTTGGAGACCGTCACATCACGCACCCAGTTGAAATCGCGGCCCGCCACCTTTTGCAACTCATGCACCAGCGTGCTGTAGGGCCCCAGGCCATCGCGCATGGCCGCCACCGCCTCGCAGCGCACCTGGCGCAGGTCGGCCAGCAGTTCAGGGTCGGCCTGGTAGCCGCGCGCCTGCAGCCGGTCGGCCAGCCCCGACAGCGCCAGGGCGGCATCGCCGCAGACAAAACCGTCGTCCACATAGCAGCGGCCCTGCTGTGCGGCGTCCACATCGATGCGCAGCAGCGGGCGCGGCAGCTTGAGCTCGTACTTGAGCGTTTCGTTGCTGCGCAGGCGCGTGCCCACGGCCAGCATGGCGTCGCAGCGCTGGTACAAAGCCTCCACGGGCTTCTGGATGTTGTAGGCCCCCAGGGTGGCCGGATCATCCTCGGCGACAATGCCGCGCCCCTGCCCCGTGCTGACGATGCCAAAGCCCATGGCCTTGAGCCGCTGCACGGCGGGGCCCGCATGGCGCGCGCCGCCGCCCAGCCACAGCAGCGGACGCCTGGCCTTGGCCAGGGTGTCTGCCAGCGCATCGAGAGCGGCTTCGCTGGGCGCCAGCACGGCCACCGGCAGCGGGGACAGGTCCGCCGGCCTGCCGATCACGGTTTGCTGGATATCGATGGGGATCTCCACGCTCACCGGCCCCGTGGGCGCGGTCATCGCAGCCTGCACCGCCGCCTTGAGGGTGGACAGGCAGGTCTCGGCGCTGCGCACGCGGAACGCCGCCTTGGACACGGCGCCCAGCATGGTCAGCTGGTCTGGCGCCTCGTGGATGTACGACAGCTTCTGGTCCAGGTAGCGCGTCTCGATCTGGCCCGTGATGTGCAGCAGCGGTGTGCCGGCCGTATAGGCCTCCACCAGGCTGCCCGCGATATTGCCGGCAGCCGGGCCGGTGCTGGTGATGCACACGCCCAGGCTGGAGGTGGAGCGGGCGCAGGCATCGGCCATGTTGCCGGCCCCGGCCTCGCCGCGCGCCATGACGAAGCGCACCCTGCCCCGCGCATGGATTGCATCGAGGATGGGCATGTTGTGGATGGAAATCACGCCGAACGCGGCCTTCACGCCGCAGTGTTCGAGGAATTCGGCAACGACGGCGCCGACAGTGATGGGGGCAGCGGTGGGTGTCATGTTCTGCTGGGAATCGGGTGGAAAGACTGGAGGCGCTACGCTTGCCTGGACAGGCCGCCGGAAACATCGATGTGGCTGCCGGTCGTGTACGAGGACAGCGGCGTGGCGAGATAAACAATCGCGCGCGCAGCCTCGTCGGGCGAGCCCAGGCGGCCCAGCGGGATGGACTTCCTGCGCGCCAGATCGGCGCTCCAGGCAGCCCAGTCCTGTGACTTGTCCTCACGGGCCTCGAAGCGGCGGCGCCACTGGCCGGAATCGATCAGGCCGACCAGGATGCCGTTGACGCGCACCCCCCTGGGAGCGAACTCGGTGGCCATGGAGCGCACCAGATTCTTGAGACCGGCGCGCGCGGCCGAGGTGGCCACCATGTGCGGCTCGGGCTGCGAGGCCAGCAGCGAATTGACGCAGACGATGGCCGGATGGGCCGCGCTTTCGAGCTGCGGCAGAAAGGCGCGCGTGGGGTGCAGCACCGAGAAGAATTTGAGGTGCAGCTCCTCGGTCCAGGCCACATCGTCGGTGCTGGCAAAGGTCGAGACCCGGCCCTGGCCCGCGTTGTTGACCAGAATGGAGGCCGGCCCCAGCGCGGCCTCGCAGCCCTGCGCGAACTGCTGCACCTGGGCGGCGTCGAGCACATCGCAGGCCTGGGCAAACAGGCGGGCGCCGGGATGGCGATCGCGCAGTTGCTGCTCGGCCTGCTGCAGCCGCTCGGCGCTGCGCCCGCACAGGGCCACGCGCGCGCCCTGCGACAGCAGCAGCTCGGCCGTGGCCAGGCCAATGCCCGAAGATCCGCCGGTGACAACCGCCGTGGTGCCCTTGAGATGGAAATCAAACATGGCTGCCTCCTGCGTGCCGTGGTGTGAGGGCCAGCAGCTGCGCCGTCTGCGGCCGGTAATTCAGCAGGCACGACAGCTCGTCCGCCGCAGCGCACACGCTGGCGATCAGGGCCTGGACGCGGCCGGGCTCCACATGGGGTGCGGGAATCGTCGTGCCCAGCGCAGCGACGACATGGCCGCTGTGGTCGCGCACGGGGGCGGCGATGGTGCTGATGGACGCTTCGTAGAAACCTTCGCTGAACACATGGCCGCGCTCGCGGTCGGCCTCGGCCAGGTTGAACAGCTCCAGCACGGTCCGGGGCGTCTTGGGCGTGTGCACCTCCAGGTGCTCCTCGGGATAGAGGGCGCGCAGCTCGGGCAGCGGCAGGTCAGCCAGCAGCACGCGGCCCAGGGCCGTGGCATGGGCCGGCAGCCGCGTGCCCACGCGCACCGAGCTGGTCAGCGGCGTGGGTGGCGTGACCTTGGCCACATAGACGATGGAGCGGCCATCGCGCACCACGATGTTGCAGGGCAGCCGGATCTCGGCGCACAGCCGCGCGATCACGGGCTGGCCCAGTTCGGTCAGGTCCAGGCCGGACAGAAACTCGAAGCCCAGGCGCAGCACGGCCAGGCCCAGGCGGTAGTCGCTGCCGCCCCCGGCGCGCTGCAAAAAGCCCATGGCCTCCAGCGTGTTGAGCATGCGAAACACGGTGGCACGCGGCAGCTGCAGCCGGCGCGCCAGCTCGGGCGCTCCCAGCGTGGCATTGCCGCGCCCGAATTCCTGCAGCAGGCGCAGGCCGCGCTCCAGCGCGGGCACCATGTACCTGTCGGAGACGCCGTCGGCGGCGTCGGAGGAAGCAAGGTCCGTCATGGCTTGTCCTCAATGCATCACGAAGCCGCCGTTGACGGGCAGCACCTGGCCCGTCACGAACCGCGCGCCATCGGACAGCGCATAGACCACGGCGCCGGACACATCCTCGGGGCGCTGCTCGCGCTGCAGCGCGCGCTGGTCGATGTAGAGGCGGTGGCGGTGCTCGGGCACGTACTCCGTGGCCTCCACCAGCACCAGGCCCGGAGCCACGGCGTTGATGGTGATGCCGTCGGCGCCCAGCTCGCGCGCCATGGAGCGCGTCATGGCCATCACCGCGCCCTTGCTGGCCACGTAGGCCATGAGGTTGGGCGCCCCCCACAGCGCGGTATCGGATGCCAGATTGACGATGGCACCCCGGCCGCTGCCGCGCAGCGCGGCGCGGCAGGCCCGTGTCATCAGCCAGACGCCGCGCACATTGACGTTCATCACCTGGTCCCACTTGTCCAGGCCGATGTCGTCCATGCCCTTGCCACCCGAATCGGTCACGGCCGCGTTGTTGACCAGGCCATCGAGCCCACCCAGCGCCTGCACGGCCTGCTGTGCGCAGAGCGCGATGGATTGCGGATCGCCTGCGTCCAGGCCGAAGCCGTGCGCCTCAAAGCCCTGCGCACACAGCCGCGCCACGGACTGGGCCAGCAGCTCTTCGCGCAGATCGGCCATGGCCAGCCGCGCGCCCTGCTCGCACAAGGCCTGGGCAAATGCAAAGCCCAGCCCGCGCGCAGCGCCGGTGACCAGGATGCGGCGGCCTGCAAGCAGGCCGGTGGAAGGCGGGGTGTTCATGAGAGGGCTCCATCAGGGGATTTATTTTGTTTCAAATATGAAATGATACTTTTTTCTTGAAACAAGATGGAGTTTAGGACGTGCAACAGCCCATCGGATCAAGGGAAAACCCGATGCACATTCGCCACCCCGTGCCCCTTGCGGTATGCGCCAGGCGAAAAAAAGGCCCCGCATTGCGGGGCCTGGAGATCCGGAGACCGTGAACAGGTT
>NZ_JACSYA010000022.1 GCF_029870285.1 Delftia sp. PS-11 | reverse complement strand
AGCGATTTCGTCGAAGGGGTTCATGCTCATCTTGACGTTGGCGATGTCCACACCCGTGCCGTCCGACTTCACGCGGACCTTCACGTTGTAGTCCACCACGCGCTTGACCGGGACCAAAACCTTCATTGCAGCGGCTCCTGATTGATTGATAGATTGACGTTTACGTAAACCGGATTCATTGTATGCGGCACTGCAGCAGCTGTGACAGGAATCCTTGGCAGCCGCTGCCAGCACATGTGCGCACAAAAACGAACGACCGTGCCATTTTAAGCATGGACCCTGTGATTTGACCCAGAGGAAAGGGGGAAAATCAGGGTATCCACTTAGAACAAATCCTAGCCCTTTTTCTCGGACACCGACCCCACGCGCTCGGCGATAGGCGCCATCGGCCTGGGCGTTGGCAGACTGATGCCCGCCTCCCGCAGGCCACGCAGCACGGCCAGATTGACATCCGAGCGTACATTGGCCTGGCCGTTGTGGGGATCATTGATGTAATAGCCCAGGCTGAATTGCAGTCCATGCTCGACGAAATCGACCAGATTGACCGAGGGCGCGGGCGTATCGAGCACACGGGGCTGGGAGGAGGCTGCGGCCAGCAGGATGGAGCGCACCTGGTCCACATCGCTGTCCATGCCCACCACGATGGTCGTGGACAGGCCGAAGCGGCTGTCGAAGCCCGTGAGGTTTTCCACCCGCTGGGTGATCAGGCTCTCGTTGGGCACGATGGATTCGCGCCCGTTCGATGCACGGATCACGGTGTAGCGCGTGCGGATATCGGTGATGCGGCCCTCGAAGCCGTCCACGCGCACGTTGTCGCCAATGCGCAGCGCACGCTCTATCAGCACCAGAAAGCCGCTGACGTAGTTGGAGGCAATCTTTTGCATGCCAAAGCCCAGGCCCACGCCAAGGGCGCCGCCCATGACAGACAGCGCCGTCAGGTCAACCCCCACCATGGACAGTGACACCAGCAGGCCCACCAGAATGAGCAGGCTGCGCATGAGGTTCATGGCCACCTTGCGCATGGACAGATCGCTGACCCACGGGTTGATGAGCTTTTGCTCCAGCAGCGTGGACAGCCACAACACAGCCACCATCATCAGGCCCGCCGACAGCGTGCCCTCGATCAGGTTGAGCAGGCTGACAGGCGTCTTGCCGATGCTCAACTGCAGGGCCTGCAGTTCATCCAGCACCTGCGGCAGCAGGCCAATGCTGTGCAGCACGGCAGCGCCCCAGGCCAGCCACGAAACAATGCGCTCGATCAGCCGCACAACCGTGGAGTCCGGGAAAGTGCGGCTGAGCACGCGCGCCACAAAGCGGATCACCGACAGCGACACCAGCAGCGATACGGCCACACGCAGCCAGAATACCGGGGAAAAGCGCACCAGGATCTCCTGGCCCGTGAAGACCAGTGCCAGCGCCAGCAGCGGAAACAGGGCGCCATCCATGGCATGGCGCCCGATCCATACCGAAGGCCTGGCCTCGTCCCAGGGGCCCATATGCGCCTGCAAGCCGCGCATGGCGGCGTAGGCCAGCAGCAGGCAGCCGATCAGTACGGAGAACTCCAGCCAGGCGCTGGAGCTTTGGAAGTCATGCAGGAGCTTGTCGAAGATGTCCATGGGTGCGGGTCAGTGCGCCATGGCTGG
Source organism: Delftia sp. PS-11 (assembly GCF_029870285.1). Classification (GTDB taxonomy): domain Bacteria; phylum Pseudomonadota; class Gammaproteobacteria; order Burkholderiales; family Burkholderiaceae_C; genus Comamonas. The sequence goes on along the minus strand of NZ_JACSYA010000022.1, from coordinate 85,366 downwards.
CGCGAGGCCGACATCATCGCGCAGATTCGCTGCCCGCTGGGGTGCCCCGCCGCCGCAGCGACAGGCACCGGCAAGGTCCCCGGTCAGGAGCCCTGCTTCCAGACCGGCGGGCGCTTTTGCGCAAAGGCCTGCGCGCCTTCCTGGGCGTCGGCATCCATCATGTTGGCAGCCATGGTCTGGCCCGCCAGCTGGTAGGCCGCCTCGGTGCCCATTTCCCGCTGGCGGTAGACCAGGGCCTTGCCCATGGCCACGGCTGCGCGGGGCTTGCTGACAATGGACTGCACGAAGTACTCGACGGCATCGTCCAGCGCATCCTCGGCCACCACGCGGTTGAGCAGCCCCTGCTGCAAGGCCTGGCGCGCGTCGATGAAGTCGCCCGTGAGCAGCATTTCCATGGCCTGCTTGGCAGGCACATTGCGCACCAGCGGCACGCTGGGCGTGGCGCAGAACAGGCCATAGTGGATGCCGCTGGTGGCAAAGCGCGCCTGTTCGCTGGCCACGGCCAGATCGCACTGGGCCACGAGCTGGCAGCCTGCCGCCGTGGCAATGCCCTGCACACGCGCAATCACGGGCACGGGCAGTTGCTGGATGCTCAGCATCACCCGGCTGCACTGCGCAAACAGCGCCTGGTAGTAGGCCAGCTGCGGATGGGCCGCCATGTCCTTGAGGTTGTGCCCGGCGCAGAATGCCTTGCCGGCAGCGGCCAGCACGACCACGCGCGCCGACGCGTCGCGCGCCACGGCATCCAGCGCCTGCTGCAGCTGGGACAGCATCTGCTCGCCCAGCGCATTGAAGCGCTGCGGATCGTTGAGTGTGAGCCAGACGGCGCCCCGCGCATCGCGCCGCACGTCCACCAGGGCCTCGCCAGAAACGTTGTCAGTGTGCATCGCGGGCTCCTTCAGTGAGGTCACAGGTCGGCCAGAACGCGCACATGGGCCTCCACGCTGCGCGCCAGCGGCTCCATGACATAGCCGCCCTCAAGGCAGGAGACGATGCGTCCCTTGGCGAAACGGCGTGCGATATCCTTGACGCGCATCGTGATCCAGGCAAAGTCCTGCTCGGTCATGCCCAGCTGTCCCATGTCATCGTCACGGTGGGCATCGAAGCCCGCGCTGATCAGGATCAGCTCGGGCTTGAAGGCCTCCAGGCGCGGAATCCACATCATCTCGACGATCTCGCGGATATCCATGCCCTTGGTATAGGCCGCCACGGGCACATTGACCATGTTGGGCGCAGGATCGTGGTCGCCGCAGAACGGATAGAACGGATGCTGGAAGATGCCGCACATGAGCACGCGCTCGTCACCGGCCAGAATGTCCTCGGTGCCGTTGCCATGGTGCACATCGAAGTCCACGATGGCCACGCGCCGCAGATGGTGGCGGCTGAGGGCGTACCGGGCCGCCACGGCCACATTGTTGAAGAAGCAAAAACCCATGGCCTGATGGCGCGTGGCATGGTGGCCTGGCGGGCGCACGGCGCAGAAGGCGTTTTCCAGCTCGCCGGCCATCACGGCATCGACGGCTGCCAGAGCAGCCCCCGCCGAATGCAGGGCCGCAGAGAAGGTATGGCTGTTGATCGAGGTGTCCGTGTCGATCTGCGAATATGCAGGCCCGCCAGCCTGCTGCTCCTCGATCAATCGCTGGGTCAGCCCCTGCAGCGCCGCCACATGCATGCGGTCGTGCGCCAGCTCGATATCCGCCAGCGACGCCTGCGGCGCGTCATAGCGCTCCAGCGCATCGCCCACACCCGTTACCAGCAGCCGGTCCTCGATGGCATCGAGCCGTGCCGGGCACTCGGGATGCCCCGGCCCCATTTCATGCCGCCAGCATTCCCTATGGGTGAAATAACCCGTCTTGCCCACAGTCATGTCTCCGCAGTGATTTTTTTAGGATAACGTCGCGCCATGCAAGCACAGAAAAAGATCAGAGCGCTTCTGGACCAGCTTAACACGGTGGTTGTGGGGAAACCGGCACAGGTGCGCGACAGCGTGGCCTGCCTGCTGGCGGGAGGCCACCTGCTGCTGGAAGACGTGCCCGGCGTGGGCAAGACCACGCTGGCCCATGCGCTGGCGCACAGCTTCGGACTGCAGTTCTCGCGTGTGCAGTTCACGGCCGACCTCATGCCCAGCGACCTCACAGGGGTGTCGGTCTATGAGCGTGCCAGTGAATCCTTCGTCTTCCACCCAGGCCCTGTCTTCGCACAACTGCTGCTGGCCGACGAGATCAACCGCGCAAGCCCTAAGACCCAGAGCGCATTGCTGGAGGCCATGGAAGAGCACCAGGTCTCGGCCGAAGGCCGCACGCACCGCCTGCCCGAGCCGTTTTTTGTGATCGCCACGCAAAACCCCCAGGAGCAGTTGGGAACCTTCCCTCTGCCCGAGAGCCAGCTCGACCGTTTCCTGATGCGCATCAGCCTGGGCTACCCCGACCGTGCAGCCGAGCGTGCGCTGCTGGCCGGCAACGGACGGCGCGCCCAGGCCGACGCGCTGGCGCCGCTGCTGACCACGGACGAGCTGCAGCAGCTGCAGGCCGCCGTGCTGCAGGTCCATGCCAGCGATGCGCTGCTCGACTATGTCCAGGACCTGCTCGATGCCACGCGCTCGGGCCAGTGGTTCGTGCAGGGGCTGTCGCCGCGCGCGGGCATCGCGCTGCTGCGCGCCGCCAGGGCCGTGGCGCTGATCGAGGGGCGCGACTATGTGGCGCCCGACGATGTGCAGGCCATCCTGCCGCAGACGGCGGCCCACAGGCTGGTGCCTGTCGGCTCCTCTGGCCGTGGCGCCCTGGAGCAGGTGCGCGCCATGCTGGACGCAGTGGCGCTGCGCTGATGCGCCCACCTTCAGCGCCCCAGGCCCACCCCACTCCGGCCCGGCCATCGTCCGGCCCTGAGCGCTGGTCGCCGGCACGCCGGCTGCGCCAGTGGTGGCATCTGCGCCTGCCGCGCACCGACCAGTTGCAGCTGACGCAGCGCAACGTCTACATCCTGCCTTCGCGCGCGGGGTGGGCGCTGGCGCTGACGCTGTGCGTGCTGCTGCTGGCCTCTATCAACTACCAGCTCAACCTCGGCTACCTGCTGACCTTCCTGCTGGCCGGCAGCGCCGCCGCAGGCATGGTCGTGGGCCATGGCAACCTGCGCGGCACGGCGCTGCACCTGCAGCAGCCTGCCGGCAGCTTCGCGGGCCAGCCCTGCCGCATCGAAGTCGTGCTGCACAACCCGCAGCGCAAGACCCGCTGGGGCCTGGGCCTGGCAGTGCACGGCAGTGAGGGCGACACCCACTGGGCATGGGTCGATGTGCCAGGACAGGGCAGCGCCACGGCGCATCTGGCCTTCACCCCTGTGCGCCGTGGCCTGCAGCCGCTGCCCACGCTGACGGCGGCCACGCGCTATCCGCTGGGCACTTTCCGTGTCTGGGCGCTGTGGCGCCCCGCCAGCGAGGTCTGGATCTATCCAGCCCCCGAGCACAATCCCCCCCCGCTGCCTGCCGCCAGTGCAGATGCCGGCGGCCGCAGCGCGGCGGCCACGCGGCATGGCGATGAATTTGATGGCGTGCGCGCCTACCGGCGCGGCGACCCGCTCAAGCTTGTGGTGTGGAAGAAGGCCGCACAGGCGTTTGCCACAGGCAGCGGCCAGCTCATCAGCCGCGACCGCCCCCTGGCACAGCACCACCGCCTGTGGCTCGACGCCAGGGCCACGGGCCTGGCTGACCCCGAAGCACGCCTGAGCCGGCTCGCGGCCTGGGTGCTGATGGCCCGCCAGCAGGACCTGACCTGGGGCCTGCGCCTGCCCGACGGGCGCGAGATCGCGCCCGACCAGGGCGCGGCCCATGCCACGCGCTGCCTCGAAGCCCTGGCCGCCTGCCCATGACCCCGATGCCGACATCCTCCCTGCCCCGCCCTGGCTGGCGCCAGCGGCTGTCCACCCTGCCCCGCGACGCACGCGACACCCTGTTCCTGCTGACCGTCATCGCCTGGGTGCTGGCGCCCCAGGCGGCGCACACCCCCTGGTGGACCACGGCCTTCACGGCCGGCATCCTGCTGTGGCGGGGGTGGCTGGCCTGGAGTGGCCGCCCGCTGCCCGGCCGCTGGATGCTGGCGGCCATGCTGCTGGCCGCCATGGCCGCCACCTGGTCCTCGCACGGCAGCTTTGTGGGGCGCGACGCGGGCGTGACCATGGTCGTGCTGCTGCTGGCGCTCAAGACACTGGAGCTGCGCGCGCGCCGGGATGCCATGGTGATTTTCTTCCTGGGCTTTTTCGCGCTGCTGGCCAACTTCATGCACTCGCAGTCGCTGCCGCTGGCATTGGCCATGGTGCTGGGCCTGCTGGGGCTGCTCACCGCCCTGGTCAATGCACACATGACCGTGGGCCGCCCCCCACTGGCGCAATCGCTGCGCACGGCGGCGCTGCTCACACTGTGGGGCACGCCCGTCATGGTGGCGCTGTTCCTGTTCTTCCCGCGCATGGCACCGCTGTGGGGCGTTCCAGGCAACGACCTGGCCGGACGCAGCGGCCTGTCGGAAAGCATGACCGTGGGTTCAATGGCCTCGCTGGCGCTCGATGAAGGCATTGCGCTGCGGCTGCGCTTCGAGCCCCCGCTTGCGGCGCCGCCCGCCAGCATGATGTACTTCCGGGGGCCCGTGCTGTCGCAATTCGATGGCCGCCAGTGGCAGGCCGACCCCTCGGCCATGCTGGAGGATGCACAGCTGCGCGTGGCGGGCGAGCCCGTGCGCTACCAGATGACCCTGGAGCCCAGCCGCCGCCCCTGGCTGACGCTGCTGGACGCAGCCCCCCAGGCCCCGCAGCTTCCAGAGGGCATGGGCCGGGCGCGCATGACGCCGCAGCTGCAGTGGCTGACGCCCCGGCCCATCACCGATGTGCTGCGCACCGAAGCGCAAAGCTACACGGACTTTCGCCACGGCCCGCTGCAGCCCACGCCGGCCCTGCGCCGCTATACCGACCTGCCCCAGGGCAGCAACCCGCGCACGCTGGCGCTGGCGCGGCAGATGCGTGCAGACCCCGCCCTGGCCGACGCCCCCGCCAGGGCCTGGGTCGAAGCGGCGCTGCAGCGCCTGCGCGACGGCGGCTACACCTACACGCTGGAGCCCGGCGTGGTGGACGGCCCGCACACGGCCGATGTCTTCTGGTTCGACAGCAAGCAGGGCTTTTGCGAGCACATCGCCTCGGCCTTTGCCGTGCTGATGCGCGGCATGGGCGTGCCGGCACGCATCGTCACAGGCTTTCAGGGCGGCGACCGCAACCCCGTCGATGGCTACTGGACCGTGCGCAATGCCGACGCCCACGCCTGGACCGAAGTCTGGCTGCAGGGCGAGGGCTGGGTGCGGATCGACCCCACGGGCGCGGTGGCACCGGGCCGCGTCGGCCAGTTCCAGCGGCTGGCAGTGCCGCGCGGCGCCGTGGCCGCTGCCGTGGACGGTTTCGTGGGCCAGGGCCGGCTGCAGCAGCTGCGCGCCGTCTGGGAAGCCATGAACAACGGCTGGAACCAATGGGTACTCAACTACACGCAAAGCCGCCAGTTGGATCTGCTGCGCAATCTGGGCGTAGAGGCTCCCTCCTGGGTGGACCTGATGCGCCTGCTGGGCGCGTGCGCTGGCATCGCAGCCCTGCTGTGGCTGGGCTGGATGGCCTGGGCCCAGCGGGGCCGCGACGAATGGCTGCGGCTCATGGATGCAACGCGCCTGCGGCTGCGGCGCCTGGGCCTGCCGACCGATGCCAGCCTGCCGCCCAGGGCGCTGGCCCTGCGGCTGCGTGCGCATTTCGCGCAAGACGAACTGCAGGCCACGCAGATACAGGCCCTGTGCGACTGGCTGCTGCGCATGGAACGCCAGCGCTACGCCCCCCCGGGGGAGCACGGCGACCTGCGCGCGCTGCGCCGCCAATGGAAGGCTTTGCGCTGGCCACGCCCCCTGCGCACACCGTCCGACCGACACCCATGACTGGCGCAAGCAGGATACAGCGGCGTTCCCCCCTGGCCAAGCCGCCTGCCCCACCCTGCCTGCGCCAGCACCGATACCATCACGCTTCGAATCAATGACCACGCAACGACTGATTTCCTCCTGCCTGCTGGGCCTCGCCAGTGCCCTGAGCCTTGGCGCTGGCGCAGCGCAGCCAGCCCCGGCGGCCAAGACCGTCCAGGGCAGCACCCCCTACGGCGAGCGCGCCGACGCCATGCAGATGGCCGCCGACATTGCCGCGCGCCACGACCTGCCAGTGGAGTGGGTGCGCTCCACCATGGCACAGGCACGTTTTCTGCCACAGGTGCCGCGCCTGATGACCCCTGCTGCACAGGGCGCAGCCAAGAACTGGACCGTCTACCGCAGCCGCTTTGTCGAGCCCGTGCGCATCCGCGCAGGCGTGCGCTTTTGGCAGGCCAACGCCGCAGCGCTGGCGCGCGCGGAAAAAACCTATGGCGTTCCGGCGGAAATCATCGTTGGCATCATCGGCGTGGAAACCATCTACGGCCAGCAGATGGGCAATTTCCGTGTCATCGACGCCCTGGCCACCCTGTCCTTCGACTTCCCTGCCGCCCATCCGCGCGCAGCGGCACGCACCGAGTACTTCCGGGGCGAGCTGGAGCAGTTCCTGCGCTTCACGCACCGCGCGGGCATGGACCCGTTCTCTCTGCGCGGCAGCTATGCAGGCGCCATGGGCATGGGCCAGTTCATGCCCAGCAGCTGGGTCAAATGGGCCGTGGATTTCGACGGCGACAACCGCATCGACCTGTTCGGCAGCGCCGCCGATGCCATCGGCTCGGTCGCCAACTACTTTGTGGCCCATGGCTGGAAGCCCGGCATGCCGACCCACTACCCTGTGGTCATGCGGGCCCAGGGCAGCGATCTGGCCGCCCTGCTGGCACCGGACATCCTGCCGCAGTTCACGGCCAGCGACATGGCGGCGCGCGGCGTGCAACTGCCATCCGGCGCCGCAGCCCACCCGGGGCCGCTGGCCCTGGTCAAGCTCGAAAACGGCGCCGAAGGCCAGCCGCTGTACATCGCCGGCACCGAGAACTTCTATGCGATCACACGCTACAACTGGTCGAGCTACTACGCGCTGTCCGTGACAGAACTGGGCCAGGAAGTGGCGGCAGCCATGAGGCGCTGACAGGCCTGGCGGGCGGTGAGCAAACCATGGCGGGCAAACCATATGGCGCCATGGCAGTGGTTTTCAAGGCTGGAAAAAATCATTGTTTCTGCATCGAAAACCCCTTGAAATGCCATCAACACCGCTTAACTATGGACCATGCGGCAACAACATGACGAAGCCGCCCAGCCCATAGGAGCCTGTACACCATGATCTTCACACCCGTTCTCCGCCGCAACGCCTTCGCCCCCCAAGCCGCCGATCTGGCGCTGCAACGCTTCCTGCAAGGCACCCTGGGCGCCACAGCGCCCTCGGCCTCTCCGGTTCAGGTGCAGCGCGGCGACAAAACCACCACCTTGCAGCTGGATGTGCCCGGCCTGTCCCGCGAACAGCTGCAGCTGCACATCGAAGGCGCCGTGGTCCGCCTGTCCAGCGTCGAAGGCGCGCCCCGCCAGGTGCAGCGCGCCTGGGAGCTGGACCATGAAATCGATGCCGCAGCCAGCAGCGCCAGGCTCGAACACGGTGTGCTGACGCTGACCCTGGCCCGCCTGGAGCCCCAGAGCAAGGCCGTCGCGCTGCGCATCGACTGAACCACCCCGCACCCCGGGCTGCCGGCCACCCTTTCTTCCATCCTCTTGGCAAGGTGGCAGCCCGTTTTCAGAGCCCGGCACATGCCGGGCTTTTTTTCATCCTGCCACCCGTGGCGCAGCGCCTCGGTGGGGTGAAACCTGCGCCAACCAGCGGGGCACAGCGCCCCGGCAACAGTATCAGGCCAGCGAATCCAGCGGCCAGCGTGGCTTGACGTCGAAGGCGTAGTGCTTTTGCGCCGTTTCGCGCCCTGCCTGCAGGCGCATGGCGGCGGCCATGGCGATCATGGCGCCGTTGTCGGTGCACAGGTGCAGCTCGGGGTAATGCACGCGCAGCTGGCGCTTGGCACAGGCTGCGTTGAGTTGCTCGCGCAGCAGCCGGTTGGCTCCTACGCCACCCGCCACGACCACGCGCCGCATGCCGGTCTGCTGCAGCGCCGCCAGTGTCTTTTTGACCAGCACCTCGACAATCGCTGCCTGTGTGCTCGCCGCCAGATCAGCTTTGCGCGCCTGCAGGTCAGCGCCCAGCTTCTTGGCCTGGGTCAGCACGGCCGTCTTGAGGCCCGCGAACGAAAAATCCAGGTCGCCCGAGTGCAGCAGCGGCCGGGGCAGCTTGAAGGCCTGGGCGTCGCCGCCCTCGGCCAGGCGCGAGAGCACGGGACCGCCCGGGTAGGGCAGGCCCATGAGCTTGGCCGACTTGTCGAAAGCCTCGCCTGCCGCGTCATCGATGGTCTCGCCCAGGATGGCATAGCGGCCGACGCCGTCCACGCGCATCAGCTGGGTGTGCCCCCCCGAGACCAGCAGGGCCACAAAAGGAAACTCGGGCGGATCGGCGCTCAGGAAGGGCGACAGCAGGTGGCCTTCGAGGTGATGCACGCCCAGCACGGGCTTGTCCAGCGCAGCCGCCATGGCACAAGCCACGCCCGCTCCCACGAGCAGCGCGCCGGCCAGGCCCGGCCCGCGCGTGAAGGCCACCACGTCCACCTGGGACAGCGACTGGCCGGCTTCGCCGAGCACATGCTCGGTCAGTGGCAGCACGCGGCGGATATGGTCGCGGCTGGCCAGCTCGGGCACCACGCCGCCATAGGCGCGGTGCATTTCGATCTGGCTGTGCAGTGCATGCGACAGCAGCACCGGCACGGCGCCATCGCCAGGCGCGCGCACCAGGGCCACGCCGGTTTCATCGCAGGAGGACTCTATTCCCAGGATCAGCAAACTCATGCCCTGAAGTGTAGAACCTGCGCAGCCCGGTCCACGGCTGAGCAGGCAATGGCCCTTGGCTCAGGGCTGGACGGCAGGTGTTCCGGAGATGTAGTGCTCCAGCTGCTGGATCGTGAACTGCTGCGCTGAGATGATCTCCTTGACGATATCGCCGATGGAGATGAGGCCCAGCAACTGCTGGTGGCCATCGACCACCGGCAGGTGGCGGATGCGGTGCGTGGTCATCAGCGACATGCACTCCTCGCTGGTCTGGTGGGGAGCGACGCAGTGCACCTTGCGCGTCATCACCTCGCCCACCGTCGTGCTGGCAGAGCTGCGCCCGTGCAGCGCGATCTTGCGCGCGTAGTCGCGCTCGGTGACGATGCCGGCGATGCCCGGGCCCTCCAGCACCAGCAGGGCGCCGATGCTCTGGTCCGCCATGCGCTGCAGCGCCAGGAGCATGGTGTCCGAGGGGGCAACGCTGTGAATGGCGCCATGGCCCTTGGATCGCAGGATGTCGGCCACTGTGGTCATGGGATCCTCCTTGAAAGTCCGCGCAAGCTGCGCACACATGCCAGTGTCGCGGGCTGCGCGCCCGAATGCAATGTCTGCGCCACCGGGGACAACCCTGCCGCACAGGCATGAGAATTGCAGCAAACAAGCTTATACAGGCACCATCCCATGAAATCCGCACTCCATTTCCTCGTGGCAGCACGCCAATGCGAAATCGCCGAGCTGGAACAGTTGCAGCGCACCAGCGCTCTGGTGGAGCGGCTGAGCCAGTTCATTCACGCGCTGCAGAAAGAGCGAGGACTTTCCAACGTTTTCCTTTACAACGCCGGCGGGCATGGCGATGCCCGGCATGGAGATGCCCGGCAGGCACAGATGGCTGAATGTGATGCCATTGCCGAAGCCGTGCGCGAGAGTTTTTTCGGGATGGACACCACCGCCGGTCACTGGGGCCATGGCGCCAGGCTGTTCAGCCGCATTGCCTACGTGCTGCAGGAGCTGGACGCCCTGCCCGCGCTGCGCGCGCGCATCGATGCCCGCGACCTGTCGCCCGAAGCGGCTACGGCCGCCTTCATCCAACTGGTGGCCGGGCTGCTGGCCGTGGTTTTTGAAGCCGCCGACAGCGCGCCCGACCCCGGCATCTCACGGCTGCTGGTGGCGATGTTCAACTTCATGCAGGGCAAGGAGTTCGCAGGCCAGGAGCGCGCAACGGGCGTTGCAGCCTTTGGCGCAGGCATCAGCGATGCGCAGCGCCAGCAGCACTGGCTGCACCTGATCGCCTCGCAGGAACGGTGCCTGCAGGTCTTTGCCGAGTTTTCACCGCCGCTGCCGCTGGCGCTGTGGCGCGAAGCCTGTGCAGCCGATGCCACCGTGGCCGTGATCGAACGCCTGCGCCGCGTGGGCTGCACGGCAGCGCCGGGCATGCCCCTGGATGGCGACATGGCCATGCCGTGGTTCGACAGCTACACACTGCGCATGGACGCCATGCAGGCCATCGAGGCCTTGCTGGCCACTGAGCTGCAGCAGCAATGCGCGCGCCGCATCACCGAGGCCCGTGCCGCGCTGCAGGCGCTGCAGGCCGAGCCATCGCAGGCTGCAATGCCTCAGGCCAGCGGCTTCCTGGCCGATGGGGATGGACAAGCACATTCCGCCCGGCTGGGCCCGCAGCTGGACCGCTCGGTGATCGAGCTGGTGCAGGACCAGTCGCAGCGCCTGCTGGCCATGCAGGCAGAGCTGGAGACCGTGCGCGCCGCACTCGGCGAGCGCAAGACGGTCGAGCGCGCCAAGGGCCTGCTCATGGCCCGGCGGCAGCTCGGCGAGGGCGAGGCCCACAAGCTGCTGCGCCAGACCGCCATGAACCAGAACCGGCGCCTGATCGATGTGGCCGAGGCCGTGCTGGCCATGGCGGATCTGCTGCCGCCTGCAGGCTGATGCGCGGACCGCCGCCGCGCATCATGTTGCAGCGCAGCACCGGCATGGTGCGCAGCACGCACCAGAACGCGGCCCAGGCACTGAACCAGGAGCCTTGTCCCAGAGCGGCCTCTGCGGAATCCAGGCTGGCACGCTCTGTGCTTTGATCTTTGCAATCCCCGGCCAAAGGCGGTCGGGACCCGGCTCTGCCAAGGGCCACATGACAACGGCGTCTCTTTCCCCCGCTGCGTGCGGGCAGGAAAAGACGCCGTTTTGCATGGAGCCCCGGCTTGACCGCATTCCACTCTCACGATCGAAGGAGTCCGACCATGGCGCATTCACACCCGTCCCCCGAAGACACTGGCCGCACCACGCCCGCAGCCCCGGCACTGCCCCGGCGCGGCTTCCTGCGCCAGGCCGGTGCACTCGCTGGTGGCGCAGCGCTGTACACCAGCCTGGGCCACCACGGCGCCTGGGCTGCGGGCTCGGACGCCCCCGAAAAGAAAGAGGTGCGCATCGGCTTCATTCCGCTGACCGACTGCGCCAGTGTCGTCATGGCGTCGGTGCTGGGGCTGGACGTCAAGCACGGCGTCAAGTTCGTGCTGTCCAAGGAGGCCAGCTGGGCCGGCGTGCGCGACAAGCTGGTCAACGGCGAGCTGGACTTTGCCCATGTGCTCTACGGCCTGGTTTATGGCCTGCACCTGGGCCTGGGCGGACCCAAGAAAGACATGGCCGTGCTCATGACGCTCAACCACAACGGCCAGGCCATCACGCTGTCCAAGAAGCTGGCCGACAAGGGTGCGGTCAACGGTGCAGGGCTGGCCAAGCTGATGGCCAGTGACAAGCGCGAATACACCTTTGCCCAGACCTTCCCCACCGGCACGCACGCCATGTGGCTGTACTACTGGATGGCGGCCCACGGCATCCATCCGCTCAAGGATGCCAAGGTCATCACCGTGCCGCCGCCGCAGATGGTCGCCAACATGCGCGTGGGCAACATGGACGGTTTTTGCGTGGGTGAGCCATGGAACCACCGCGCCATCATGGATGGCATCGGTGTGACCGCCACGACGTCGCAAGCGATCTGGAAAGACCACCCCGAGAAGGTGCTGGGCACCACGTCGGACTTCGCGCGCCAGAACCCCCACACGGCGCGTGCCGTGACGGCAGCCATCATCGAGGCCGGCCGCTGGATCGACGAAAGCCTGGCCAACAAGAGCCGCATGGCCGACACCATCGCGGGCAAGGCCTATGTCAATACCGGCGTGGACGCCATCAACCAGCGCATCCTGGGCCGCTACCAGGACGGCATGGGCAAGACCTGGGACGACCCCGACCACATGAAGTTCTACGGCGACGGCAGCGTGGGCTTTCCCTATCTGTCCGATGGCATGTGGTTTCTGACCCAGCACAAGCGCTGGGGCCTGCTCAAGGAGCATCCCGACTACCTGGCCGTGGCCAGGGCGGTCAACCGCACCGATATCTACCAGCAGGCTGCGGCCGTCGCCAAGGCGCCGCTGCCAAAGGCAGAGATGCGCAGCAGCAAGCTCATGGACGGCACGGTCTGGGATGGCAAGGACCCGCGCAAGTACGCCGACAGCTTCTCCATCAAGGCATGACGCCCCACTCCATAGAGGAACCCACCATGGTCAGCGCCGTCTTCCACTTCTCCACAGAGCCCGCCGAACAGGTGGCCACCAGCACGCAAACGCCCAGCGCAGCCCCAGCCACATCCGCCATGCCAGCCACATCCGCCATGCCAGCCGCATCCGCCAAGCCCCAGCCCCCCTCTGCCCCAGCGCGCGACTGGCATGCGCTATCGCGCGCCTTCTGGCTGGCCGTGCTGCCGCCGCTGTGCGGCCTGGGCCTGCTTGTGGGACTGTGGTCCCTGGTTGCAGCCGGCTCGGGCCAGAGCATCCCCGGCCCCCACGAAACCTGGCTGCAGGCGCTGGAGGTCTTCAGCGACCCCTTCTATAGCAACGGCCCCAACGACCAGGGCGTGGGCTGGAATGTGCTGGCCTCGCTGCAGCGTGTGGCCGTGGGCTTCGGCCTTGCGGCTGTGGTGGGCATCCCGGCAGGCTTTGTGATCGGCCGCTTCACCTTTCTGTCGCGCATGTTCAACCCGCTCATCAGCCTGCTGCGCCCGGTCTCGCCCCTGGCCTGGCTGCCCATTGGCCTGCTGGTGTTCAAAGGCGCCAACCCGGCGGCCATCTGGACCATTTTCATCTGCTCCATCTGGCCCATGATCATCAACACCGCCGTGGGCGTGCAGCGCGTGCCCCAGGACTACATGAACGTGGCGCGCGTGCTCAACCTCAGCGAGTGGAAGATCGCCACCACCATCCTGTTCCCCTCCGTGCTGCCCTACATGCTGACGGGCGTGCGTCTGGCCGTGGGAACGGCCTGGCTGGTCATCGTCGCGGCAGAGATGCTGACGGGCGGCGTGGGCATCGGCTTCTGGGTCTGGGATGAGTGGAACAACCTCAACGTCAAGAACATCATCATTGCCATCTTCGTGATCGGCATCGTGGGCCTGCTGCTGGAGATGGCGCTGGTCAAGCTGGCAACGGCCTTTACTTTCGAAGAGGTGAAATCATGAGCGCATCGGCAAAATTCATCGAAATCCAGTCCGTGGAGCAAAGCTTCAAGACCGCCAAGGGCGTATTCCTTGCGCTGCGCGACATCCACCTGACGATTGCCAAGGGCGAGTTCGTGGCCCTGATCGGCCACTCGGGCTGCGGCAAGTCCACGCTGCTGAACCTGATCGCGGGGCTGACCACGCCCACGGCCGGTGTGCTGCTGTGCGGCAACAAGGAGATCAAGGGCCCGGGACCCGAGCGCGCCGTGGTGTTCCAGAACCACTCGCTGCTGCCCTGGCTGACCTGCGAAGGCAATATCCACCTGGCGGTGGAGCGCGTCTTCGGCCGCACAGAAAGCCGCGCCCAGCTCAAGGAGCGCACCATGGCTGCGCTGCAGCTGGTGGGCCTGGCGCATGCCGCGCACAAGCGCCCCGGCGAAATTTCGGGTGGCATGAAGCAGCGCGTGGGCATTGCCCGTGCCCTGTCCATGGAGCCCCAGGTGCTGCTGATGGATGAGCCCTTCGGCGCGCTGGATGCGCTCACGCGCGCCAAGCTGCAGGACGAGCTGCTGGAGATCGTGGCGCGCACGCAAAGCACTGTGGTCATGGTCACCCATGATGTGGATGAAGCCGTGCTGCTGTCCGACAAGATCGTGATGATGACCAACGGCCCGGCCGCCACCATCGGGGAGGTGCTGGAAGTCGGCATCGCCCGCCCGCGCAGCCGCGTGGCCCTGGCCGAGGACCCGCGCTACCTGCAGTGCCGCAAGGCCGTCATCGACTTCCTCTACACGCGCCAGGCGCACGTGGAAAAAGCCGCCTGAGCCCCCGGCACAGCGGGGCCGCAGCCGCCAGCCGCCAGCCGCAGGCACTGCCAGCCGGTCAGGCTGCGCGCAGCGCAGGCGGTGTCTGGCCCGGCAAGGCGGACCTCTGGGTCTTCATGGCGCGGCGCAGCGCCACCGCATCGGCCGCCTCGCCCTGGGGCTGGCCCGACAGGCGGAAAACCTGCACGGTTTCGGCCACCGTCTGCGCCTGAAGCTGCAAAGACATGGCGGAAGCCGCATTTTGCTCGACCAGGGCAGCATTCTGCTGCGTGATGCTGTCCAGATGCGAGACAGCAGAGTTGACCTGGGAGATGCCGCTGAGCTGCTCGCCGGAAGCGCTGTTGATCTCGCCAATCAGCAGGTTCACGCGCCGCACCAGATCCAGTGACTCGGCCATGGTCTTTTGCGCCAGCCCCGTGCGCTGGTTGCCATCGAGTACCTTGGCAGCAGAGTCATCGATGAGCTGGCGGATCTCCTTGGCAGCCGCCAGCGTGCGGTGCGAAAGGCTGCGCACCTCGGTGGCCACCACGGCAAAGCCCCGGCCCTGCTCGCCCGCCCGGGCCGCCTCCACGGCCGCGTTCAGCGCCAGGATGTTCGTCTGGAAGGCGATGGAATCGATCAGCTGGGTGATCTCGCCGATGCGCCCCGAGGCGGCCTGGATTTGCCGCATGGTGTCGGCCACGCCATCGACCGCGCCGCTGCTGCGCTCGGCCACATCGGTGGCGCGGGTCGCCAGATCGCTGGCCTGGCGCGCGGCATCCGCTGTCAGCTTGACCGTGCCCGTGATCTCCTCCATCGAGGCAGCCGTCTGCTGCAGATTGCTGGCCTGGCTTTCCGTGCGCGAGGACAGGTCCTGGTTGCCGGCGGCAATCTCGCGGGCGGAAACCCTCATCTTTTCGCTTTCCTCACGCGCATCGCGCACGATGGACAGCAGGTTGACATTGAGCTGTGCCAGCGCCTTCTCCAGATCACCCACCACATCATTGCGCGTATTGCGGATGGTCTGCGTGAGGTCTCCGGCAGCCATGCGGTTGGCCAGGCGCACCATCTGGCCCAGCGGCGCCACGGTGAGCCGGTAGGCCCAGGAGACGGCCAGAACCATGACCGCGCAGGCGGCCAGCCAGGCCAGTCCGGACCACAGGCCCAGGGTCTGCCCGCCTGCGGTGGCCGCCCCGAAGGCAGCAGCCATCACCAGTGAAAACACCAGCCCCAGCTTGCCAGCCAGGCCCAGGCTCAGCGCACGGCCCAGACGGCCGCGCAGGTTGTTGCGCAGCAGGTGTCCGCGGTGCAGCACATGGATTTTCCTGCCGGCGTCCTTCTCGGCACGCATGGTCTGGTAAAGACTCTCTGCGGCCTGGATCTGCTCGCGCGTGGCCTCGGTACGCACCGACATGTAGCCCGTGGGCTGGTCACCGTCCATCAGCGGCGTCACATTGGCCATGACCCAGTAGAAATCGCCGTTCTTGCGCCGGTTCTTGACGGGCGCCGACCAGGGCAGACCGCTGGCGATGGTCTCCCACATGTCGCGGAAGGCCTCCTCCGGCATGTCGGGGTGGCGGATCATGCTGTGCGGCTGGCCCAGCAACTCATCGCGTGCATAGCCGCTGACCTCGATGAACATCGGGTTGCAGTAAAGGATGCGCCCCTTGAGATCGGTGGTGGACACCAGCGTCTGCCCTTTGGGAAAAGCGTACTCATGCGTGCTGACAGGCAGATTCACTCTCATCGGCTATCTCCTCGAAAAATGCCGTTGACCAACATCCCAGCAGTACCTACGCGTTGCAATGAGCTTACAGACAGAGTGATGCAGGCAGCAAGCGCTATTTGTGGGATGACAAAAAACCAAATGGGCCGTAGAAGCGTACGCATGCCTTGAGTTTGCACACTTCCTTTTTTCCATTTTTATTATTTTTATCATTTTATTTGATAAGGGCAAGGACTTAAAAAACCTGAGCAAATTGATCACCATCAGCAAAATCCTTGAGACATGTTGGATTTTTTGCACATCTGCGCGTGCGTGGACAACACGCCCCGCTGCTGTGCAAGACGCTGCGGGAGCACGGCAACCAGCACTCCGATGCCCCCAGAAATGCACCGAACAGGTGCCAAAAATCTGGCATGCATATTGCTTATGAATTGTTGATGGCCCAGCACGGGCCAGGCACTCTGCGTGCAACGGCGCACCTGGAGAGCACGGACAAAGGCGTCCACACTGGCGGTCTCGCAACCCGGGGCCCAGGGTGTGGACGCCTTTTTTTGCACTGGAATCGACGGAGGCTCCATGGACAAGCCAAGGCTGGTGGTGGTGGGCAACGGCATGGCCGGCGTGCGCATGCTGGAGGAACTGCTGGCGATCGCGCCCGAGCGCTACGACATCACCGTGTTCGGCGCAGAGCCGCACCCTAACTACAACCGCATCCTGCTGTCGCCGGTGCTGGCTGGAGAGCAGCAGCTCGAAGACATCATCCTCAACGACTGGGCCTGGTACACCCGGCACGGCATACGGCTGCATGCGGGCTGCCGCGTGCACGGGGTGGACCGCGCGCGCCGGGTCGTTCATGCCACAGATGCACAGGGGCAGCCCGTGAGCGCAGGCTACGACCGGCTGGTGCTGGCCACCGGCTCGCGGCCCTTCATGCTGCCCGTGCCGGGGCGCGAGCTCGAAGGCGTGCTGGGTTACCGCGACATCGCCGATACGCAGGCCATGATCGATGCGGCCGCCAGTTACCGCCATGCCGTGGTCATCGGCGGCGGCCTGCTGGGGCTGGAGGCAGCCAATGGCCTGATGAAGCGGGGGATGCAGGTCACCGTGGTCCATGCCGGAGAGCGGCTGCTGGACCGCCAGCTCGACGATACGGCAGCCGCCATGCTGCAGCAGACGCTGGCCGGGCAGGGCATGCGCTTTCTGATGAAGGCACAGACCAAGGCCCTGATGGGCGATGGCCAGGGCCGGGTGGCTTCGGTCCACCTGCAAGACGGCCGGCAGGCAGACGCCGAACTCGTGGTCATGGCCGTGGGCATCCGTCCAGACACCGCCCTGGCCGAGCAGATGCACCTGCATGTGGACCGTGGCATTGTGGTCAGCGATACGCTGCAGACGGTCACCGACCCGCGCATTTATGCCGTAGGGGAATGCGCAGCCCATCGCGGCATTGCCTACGGCCTGGTGGCGCCGCTGTTTGAACAGGGCCGGGTGCTGGCCAACCATCTGGCCGGGATCGGCATCGGCCGCTATCCGGGATCGCAGGTTTCGGCCAAGCTCAAGGTCACGGGCATTCACCTGTTCAGCGCCGGCGACTTCCGGGGAGGCGCCGGCACGGAGGAAATCGTGCTCAGCGACCCTGCAGGCGGCATCTACAAGAAGCTGGTGCTGCGCGCAGACCGGCTCGTCGGCGCCTGCCTGTACGGCGACACCGGCGACAGTGCCTGGTATTTCGAGCTGCTGCGCTCGGGCCGCGACATCGCCGCCATCCGGGATGCCCTGATGTTCGGCCCCGACCAGGCGGCACGCTGAGCGCCATTCCTGCCACCCTCTACCCCAGCATGCCATGCAAGAAACCAAGTCCACCTGTCCCTACTGCGGCGTAGGCTGCGGCGTCATCATCGAAAGCGATGGCCAAGGCATCACGGGCGTGCGCGGCGACCCCGCCCACCCGGCCAACTTCGGCCGGCTGTGCACCAAAGGCAGTACCCTGCACCTGACGGCCGCCCCCGCGCTTGCCCGCCAGACACGGCTGCTGCAGCCTGCGCTGCGTGCCGGGCGCGGCGCCGAGCCGCAGCCTCTGGGCTGGGACGCAGCGCTGGACATGGCCGCCACGCGCCTGGCAGACATCGTGCAGCGCCATGGCCCGGACGCCGTGGGCTTTTACGTCAGCGGCCAGTTGCTGACCGAGGACTACTACGTCTTCAACAAGCTGGCCAAGGGCCTGATCGGCACCAACAACATCGACACCAACTCGCGCCTGTGCATGAGCAGCGCCGTGGCCGGCTACAAGCTCACCCTGGGTGCAGACGCCCCGCCCGCCTGCTACGAAGACCTGGACCATGCGGACTGCCTGTTCATTGCCGGCAGCAACATGGCCTGGGCCCATCCCGTGCTGCTGCGGCGGCTGGAGCAGGCGCGCGCGGCACGCCCTGGCATGAAGATCATCGTGGCCGATCCGCGCCGCACGGACACAGCCGCCCTGGCCGACCTGCATCTGCCGCTGCGCCCCGGCAGCGACACGCTGCTGTTTCACGGACTGCTGCACATCATGCTGCGCGAAGGCTGGACCGATGCCGGCTACATCGCCCGCCACACCAGCGGCTTTGCCGAACTCGAAGCCCTGGTGCACGGCGCCACGCCGGAGCGCGTGTCCGAGGCCTGCGGCCTGCCGCCAGGCGATTTGTTCCTGGCTGCGCGCTGGATGGCGCAGGGCGGCAATGCGGTGCAACGGGGCGCCACGCTGAGCCTGTACTGCCAGGGGCTGAACCAGAGCAGCAATGGCACGGCCAAAAACGCAGCCCTGGTCAACCTGCACCTGGCCACGGGCCAGATCGGCCGGGCGGGTGCGGGCCCCTTCTCACTCACGGGCCAGCCCAATGCCATGGGCGGGCGTGAGGTTGGCGGGCTGGCCAACCTGCTGTCGGCCCACCGCGATCTCGCCAACCCTGCGCACCGCGCCGAGGTGGCTGCGCTGTGGGGCGTGCCCGATGTGCCGGCACGGCCTGGCAAGACCGCCGTCGAGATGTTCGAGGCTGCCGCCGAAGGCGAAATCCGCGCGCTGTGGATCGCCTGCACCAATCCCGCGCAAAGCATGCCCGACCAGGCACTGGTGCGGCGCGCGCTGCAGCGCGCCGAATTCGTCATCGTGCAGGAGGCCTTCGCCACCACAGCCACCTGCGCCTATGCCGACCTGCTGCTGCCGGCCACCACCTGGGGCGAGAAAATCGGCACCGTCACCAACAGTGAACGGCGCATCTCCCGCGTGCGCCCCGCCGTGCCGGCGACGGGCGCCGCGCGCCACGACTGGCAAATCGCCGTCCAGTGCGCGCGGCGCCTGGAGCGCAGGCTGCGCCCGGGCCTGCCCAGCCTGTTTGCCTACGACACCGGCAATGCGGCGGCGGGGGCCGAAGCCATCTGGAACGAGCACCGCGAGAGCACGCGCGGCCGCGATCTGGACATCACCGGACTGTCATGGGCGCTGCTCGAAGAGCGCGGCCCCCAGCAGTGGCCCTTCCCGCAGGGCGCGGACACGGGCCGCGCCCGGCTTTACGAGGACGGGCGCTTTCCCACCCCCGATGGCCGCGCGCGCTTTTGCACCCTGCCCTGGCAGCCCCTGGCGGAGCCAGCCGATGACCGCTATCCGCTGGCACTGACCACGGGCCGGCTGCGCGACCAGTGGCATGGCATGAGCCGCACCGGCCAGCTCGGGCGCCTGTTCGGCCACGCCGCCGAGCCCTGCCTGCAGATGCATGCCGGCGACATGCAGCAGCGCCAGCTGCGCGATGGCGACCTGGTGCAGGTCAGCAGCCGGCGCGGCGCACTTGTCGTGCCCGTGCAGGCCGATGCCGGCCTGGCACCGGCCCAGGCCTTCCTGGCCATGCACTGGGGCGGGGAATACCTGGGCGGCGGCGCCGGCGTGAACACGCTGACCACGCCCGCTTTTTGCCCCAGCTCCAAGCAGCCCGAACTCAAGCACACTGCCGTGCAGGTGATCAAGGCAGAGCTGCCCTGGACCCTGCTGGCCATGGCCTGGCTGCCCGAAGACCAGGTCCTGGCCACCCGCCAGACGCTGGCCGCGCTCATGCCCGGGTTCGCCTTCGCCAGCTGCGTGCCTTTCGGCAATGCCGTTCCCCTGGAGCTGGCCGCACAGCAGGCACGCCACGGCGTGCTGCTGCGCGCCGCCGCCACAGAGGCGCCGGATGCGCAGCTGCTGCAGCGCATCGCCTCGCTGCTGGGCCTGGACAGCGCCGACACGCTGCGCTATAGCGACAGCAGCCGCCAGCACAGCCGGGCGCTGCGGCTGGAGCGCAGCCCCACCGTGACGCGGGTGCAGGCCCTGATGCTGGCCGGTGACACACGTGCTGAAAGCTGGCTCGCCACGCTGCTGCGCGACCAGTTGCCGGCCCAGGACTTCGGGCTGTTGCTACTGCAGCCAGGCGGCACGGCCCCGCTGGCGCTCAAGCCGCGCGCACGCCAGGTCTGCGCCTGCCTGAATGTGGACGAGGACGCCATCCGGAGCGTGCTCGCCACGCTGCCCTGCAGCGCCCACGGCGAAGGTGGCGATGCGCAGCGCCTGGGTGCGCTGCAGGCCAGGCTGCACTGCGGCACCCGCTGCGGCTCGTGCCTGCCCGAGCTCAAGCAGCTCGTGCGCCAGATACCGGCGACGGCAGACATGGCCACTGAATGAGTTGGGGATTTGCACATATATCGGAAAGTAATGAAACCTGCCTGAAAATATGCCCCCACAGGATTCTTCCCCCACGACTACGCCATGGGCATCAGCCACTACATCAAGGAAATAGGCCGCGGCGCACGCGGCGCCAAGGCACTGGACCGCGCACAGGCAGCAGACCTGTTCGGCCAGGTGCTGGACGGCCGCGTCAGCGACCTCGAAACCGGCGCCTTCTGCATCGCCATGCGCATCAAGGGTGAAACCAGCGAAGAGATGTGCGGCTTCATCGATGCGATACAGGCCCGCACAGCACGCCTGGCCTCGATGGACCGCCCCGTCGTCGTGCTGCCCAGCTACAACGGCGCGCGCAAGCTGCCCGTGCTCACGCCCCTGCTGGCGCTGCTACTGGCCCGCGAGGGCCTGCCCGTGCTGCTGCACGGCATGCGCACCGAGGCGCGCCGCATCCTGGCCAGCGACGTGCTGCAGGCCCTGGGCATCGCGCCGCTGCAGGCGCCCCGGCAGCTCGCAGGCGGCGAGGTTGCGCACATCCACACCAGGCTCCTGCATCCGGGGCTGGCCCGGCTGCTGTCCGTGCGCGAGGTCATCGGACTGCGCAACCCCGGCCACAGCGTGGTCAAGCTGCTGGCGCCCTGCGACGGGCCCCATCTGCTGGTGAGCGCATACACCCATCCTGAATACCTGCCCATGCTGCATGGCAGCTTCGAGGCGCTGCGCATGAACGCCCTGCTCTCGCGCGGACTCGAAGGCGAGGTGGCAGCCGACCCGCGCCGGCTGCCACGCTATGACGGCTTCATCGCAGGCACGCACCAGCTGCTGGCCGAGCAGCAAAGCGGCACAGCCAGCGAAGTGCCCGGCCTGCCCATCGCCATCGACGTGGATACCACGGCGCGCTACACCGAGGCCGTGCTCGCAGGCCGGCTTCCCGTGCCGCCCGCCCTCATGCGCCAGGTGGCGCACATCGTGCACCTTGCCGACCAGATCCGCTGAAACATACAGATAACGGAGCCATGCCATGACGACCCCGTCCCACACTCCCGTGAATGCCGCACGCCGCGGCAGCTGCACCCTGGTCGGCGCCGGCCCCGGCGACCCGGAACTGCTGACCATCAAGGCGCTCAGGGCCATCGAGGCGGCCACCGTGCTGCTGGTCGATGACCTGGTCAGCGACGCCATCGTCGCCCACGCCTCGCCCACGGCCCGCATCGTCTACGTGGGCAAGCGCGGCGGCTGCAAGAGCACGCCGCAGGCCTTCATCGAAAAACTCATGCTGTCCGCCGTGCAGGAAGGCGAGACCGTGGTGCGGCTCAAGGGGGGCGATCCCTTCATCTTCGGCCGTGGCGGCGAGGAAGTGGAGCACCTGCGCGAAGCCGGCATCGAGGTACAGGTCGTCAACGGAATCACGGCAGGCCTGGCCGGCCTGACCAGCCTGGGCGCGCCGCTCACCCACCGTGATCACGCGCATGGCGTGGTCTTCATCACAGGCCATGCCAAACCCGGCGACCGGGGGACAGACTGGCGACAGCTGGCAGCCACGGCGCGCGATGCACGGCTGACCCTGGTGATCTACATGGGCGTCAGCAGCGTGGACCATATCAGCACCGAGCTGATGCATGGCCTGCCCGGTGAAACGCCCGTCGCCGTCATCCAGCATGCCAGCCTGGCGCACCAACGCCATGCCATCACCACGCTGGGTGAACTGCCGGCCTGCCTGGCCACGACAGGGCTGGGCAGCCCCAGCGTCATCGTCGTCGGTGATGTGGTGCGCGGTGTGCGGGCCCTTGCCGCTACCGACACGACCGCCATGACGGCCCTGGCAGCGGCCACAGCCTGAAGCAGCGCGGGCCGCACGCACCTGTCCGCCACGGAATCCCTCACCCCCTGCAGTAAGGGGGTTACTGCAGACAATTGCTTTTAGCTATTAAACTAGAAGTTGAATTGTTTTTTTAAAACGCCACCCGGGCGATGTCTGCAGCAATGTTCCATCGCCCTCACAAGGCGTTGGCACAACGAGGGATTCACCATGAGGGCTCGAATAGGGCGCGCACTGGCGTGCTGCGCCATGGTCATCGCGATGGCGGCGCAGGCGCGCAACGCCGGGGCCGACCCCCACTTCACGCCGGCGCCGCGCACCGCATCGGCCGCCCAGCCATGGATCAAGGCGGCACAGCGGCAGTGGCTGGACGAGCGCGGCCCGCTGACGCTGGGTGTTGCAATGCGCGACTCGCCCCCGCTGTCCATCCTCGACGCACAGCGCTTTCAGGGTATCACGGCAGACTACCTGGGGCTGCTGCTGCCCGCGCCGGTCAGAATTCGCGCCTATCCTTCGCGGCAGGCGGCGCTGGAGGCGCTGCTGCATGGTGAAGTCGATCTGCTGGGCGGGGGCACGCCACAGGAAGCCTGGCGTGCCGGCCTGCAGCTGAGCGCAGCCTACCTGCGCAGCCAGCAGGTGCTGGTCTCTGTGGTCGATGCGCCCTTCGATGCATCCCGGCCCGCAACACGGCTGGCCGTGACACAGGACCGCCTGCCGGCACCGCTGCTGGTCAGCGCCTACCCGAACAGCCGGCTGCAGGTCTATGACAGCCCCAAACAGGCGCTGGAGGCGCTGAGCCTGGGTGAAGCCGATGCCTTCGTCGGCGACGCGGTATCGGCCAACTACCTGCTGCAGGCCAACTACATGCTCAACCTGCGGATCCAGGGTTTCGCCCCCATAGAAAGCACCGGCATGGGCTTTCTGCTGGCGCCGGGCGACGACAGGCTGCTGAGCTACCTCAATCAGGCCCTGCCCCAGATCTCCGCACAGCATGGCGATGACATCATGCGCAGCTGGAGCGGTGGACGCCCCCGGCTCAGCGACGAGCGCGTGGCCCTGACGCCTGCCGAACGCCGCTGGCTGTCGGCGCACCCGCGCATACGGGTCGCGCTGAATGGCTCGCTGGGCGCACTGGGGCAGTTCGATGCGGACAACCAGGCCCATGGCATAGGCCCTGACTACATGGAACTGATCGCCCGCCGCACCGGACTGGTCTTCGAGTACGTACAGGCTCGCAACTACACGGAACTCGATGCGCTGCTGCGCGAGGGCAAGGTATCGATGACGCCCGTGTATGCGCCAGCGCCTGGCGCGCCGCCTGACCTCGAACTGCTGCCCCCCTATCTGCGCACCTCGGTAGTGGTCATGACACGCACCCAGGCTGCGCAGTCCGGGCATCTGCGCACCCGCCGCCTCGACGAGCTGGCCGGCCAGCGCGTGGCACTGGTGGAAGGCTTCTTCCTGACCGAAACCCTGCGCCAGCAGCACCCCTCCATACGGATACAGGCCTACCCGGACCTCACGCAGGCGCTGCGCAGCGTGGATGAAGGCAGAAACGACGCTTTCATCGGCAACGACTATGCAGCCCGCTATGCCAATGCCGAGCAGTTCGGCAGCCGGCTGCAGCTGGCCGACATCCTCGACGACTACACGCGCCCCATCAGCATGGCAGTGCAAGCCAGCGCGCCCGAGCTGCTGGGCATCCTGGAGAAAGCCCAGCTGTCGATCTCTCCCGAGGAAGTCGCCAGCATCGTGCACCACTGGCAGCCGCGCCACCCCATGGGCAGCAGCCGCCTCTGGCGGGACTACCGCCAGCAGATGCTGCGCGGCGTGCTGCTGCTGGCACTGCTGGCAGCCGTCTCCCTGGTCTGGGGCTTTTACCTGATGCGCCAGATCCGCCGCACGCGCCAGGCGGAGCGGCGGGCCGATGCCGCCAACCAGGCCAAGAGCGTCTTTCTTTCAACGGCCAGCCATGAGATCCGCACGCCGCTGAGCGCAATCATCGGCCTGCTGGAGATCGCCCAGAAAAAGGCAGAGGTCGGCCTGCCAGACCGCCGCTCGCTGCGCACGGCACAGGAGGCTGCGCAAGGCATGCTGCTGCTGCTGGGCAACGTGCTGGACCTGCACCGCATCGAATCAGGCCACATCGACTCGACCCCCCAGGATTTCGCGCTCAAGCCGCTGATCGAGGACATGGCGCCGCTGCTCAAGGGACTGGCACTGCGCAAGCAGCTGTCGCTGGACACGCTGGTGGAGCCATCGGCCGACCATTGGGTGCGGGCCGATCCGCTGCACATCAAGCAGGTGCTGTTCAACCTGCTGGGCAATGCCATCAAGTTCACGGAACGCGGCGGCGTGCATCTGCGCGCCACAGGGCAGCGCAGTGACGGGCAGCTGCAGCTGTGCATCGATGTCACCGACACGGGCATCGGCATCTCTGCGCAGGACCAGGCCCGCCTGTTCGAGCCGTTCACACAGGTGGATCACGCCCGGCAGGGCAGCGGCCTGGGCCTGAGCATCACGCGCAGGCTGGTGGAGCACATGGGCGGCAGGGTGACGCTGGACAGCACCCCTGGCAAGGGGTCATGCTTTCGCGTGCACCTGTGCCTGCCGCTGGCTTCGCCGGCGGCGCTGCCCCAGCAGCCCGTGCCGGAGGGCAGCGGGCAGCCGCAGCCGCAGCCGCGGCTCGATATCCTGGCCGCAGAGGACTACCTGTTCAACCGGGAACTGCTCAAGAGCCAGCTGGTCGCACTGGGCCAGGCGCCGGCCATGGCGCACGATGGCCTGCAGGCCTGGGAGCTGTGGCAGCGCGGTGATTTCCAGCTGCTGATCACCGATGGGCGCATGCCGAACATGGATGGTGCCGAACTGATCCGCCAGATCCGCAGCCACCCGCACGGCGATCAGCCGCCATGCCATATCGTCGCGCTGACGGCCAGCACCGAAGCCGAGGAAGTGCAACGCTACCTGGACGCAGGCGCCGACGAGGTGCTGTGCAAACCCATCACCACGCACGACCTTGCCCGCATCATCCTGGACGTGGCGAACCGGTTGCGTGCCGGTGCTGTGCCGGGCGCCGCCGCGCCGGGCGCGCCCGACGGCTCACGCCACTTCGACACCATGATGGCGCCGCACATCAAGCCCACAGCCAGCCCGCTCTGAAGCCAGGGCGGCGCCCGGGGATTCAGGCGGGCCGGACCGAACTGCTGGCCGTCACGCGGCTTTGCTCAAAGCGCTGGGCCAGCTCGCGGCGCAGGTCCTTGCGGATCAAGGCAGCCTGCCAGCGGCGCTTTTCCTCGTCGGTGGACGGCACCAGCGCGGGCACCGTCACAGGCTGCTTGTTCTCGTCCACGGCCACCATGGTGAAAAAGCAGCTGTTGACATGGCGCACCACCTGGGTGCGGATGTCCTCGGCCACCACCTTGATGCCGATTTCCATCGACGACTTACCCGTGTGGTTGACGCTGGCCAGAAAGGTAACCAGCTCGCCCACATGGATGGGCTGCAGGAACATCACCTGGTCCACGCTGAGCGTGACCACATAGCGGCCCGCATAGCGGCTGGCGCAGGCATAGGCCACCTGGTCGAGCTGCTTGAGAATGGCACCGCCGTGGACGTTGCCCGAAAAATTCGCCATATCGGGCGACATGAGCACGGTCATGCTCAGCTGATGCGAGGGAAAATTCATGGTGTGATTCTAGGAAAAAGCCGCTGTACGCGAGAATGGGCGCCCTTTTTGCCCCCAATGTGACACCCCCGTGACCACTGCACTCCCATTCGACGCCGTCATCATCGGCGCCGGCGCTGCCGGCCTGTTCTGCGCGGCCCAGGCCGGCCAGCGCGGCCTGTCCGTGCTGCTCATCGACCATGCGGAAAAAGTGGCCGAAAAAATCCGCATCTCGGGTGGCGGCCGCTGCAACTTCACCAACCGCGATCTGGACGTGCGTGCGCCGCACAAGCACTTCGTGGGCGCCAATCCGCAGTTCTGCCGCTCGGCGCTGTCACGATACACGCCGGCCGACTTCATCGCGCTGATGGACCGCCACGGCATTGCCCACCATGAAAAGCACAAGGGCCAGCTGTTTGCCGACCGCTCGGCCGAGGACATCATCGCCATGCTGCAGGCAGAGTGCCAGGCCGGTGGCGTGCAGCGCTGGCAGCCCTGCAAGGTGGAGTCCGTCGAGCACGCGGATGGCCTGTACCGCCTGCGCACCAGCCGGGGCGCAGTGCAGGCGCCCAGCCTGGTCATCGCCACGGGCGGCCTGTCCATTCCCAAGATCGGCGCCACCGACTTCGGCTACCGCCTGGCCCAGCAGTTCGGCCTGCCCCTGGTCGAGCGCACACCGGGCCTGGTGCCGCTGACCTTCGACGGCGACGCCTGGGCGCCCTACGCCCAGCTCGCCGGCCTGGCCCTGCCCGTAGAAATCAGCACGGGCAGCAGGAAAGAGCGCATCGCCTTCATGGAAGACCTGCTGTTCACCCACCGGGGGCTGTCGGGTCCGGCCGTGCTGCAGATATCGAGCTACTGGAAGCCCGGCACGCCCCTGTGCATCAACCTTGCCCCCGAGGTGGATCTGCAGGCCGAGCTGCTCAAGGCCAAGTCGCGCTCGCGCAAGCTCATCGCCAACGAACTGGCGCAGTGGCTGCCCGCGCGGCTGGCCGATGCCTGGGTTCAGCAGGACAGCGCATGGCAGCGTCCGATTGCCGAAGCCTCGGACAAGGCCCTGAACCAGCTGGCCGAGCGCCTGTCGCGCTGGGAGATCGTGCCCACGGGCACCGAGGGCTACAAAAAGGCCGAGGTCACGCTGGGAGGCG
Organism: Delftia sp. PS-11; assembly: GCF_029870285.1. Taxonomy (GTDB): domain Bacteria; phylum Pseudomonadota; class Gammaproteobacteria; order Burkholderiales; family Burkholderiaceae_C; genus Comamonas. The sequence goes on along the minus strand of NZ_JACSYA010000022.1, from coordinate 58,142 downwards.
TGGATACACGCGCACTGTCCCAGCAGACCATGGAATGCAAGGCCCAGCCGGGCCTGTACTGCATTGGCGAGGTGGTGGACATCACGGGCTGGCTGGGCGGCTACAACTTCCAGTGGGCATGGGCCAGCGGGCATGCGTGTGCCCAGGCGCTGCCCCTGGCCTGATTTGTCACGCCGCATCTGACTCGCGTATAATGACCGGCTTTGCTGGCAATTGCCCCGTCGGCCAATACTAGTTAACTCATGACGGGCACAAACCGCTGTTCATGGCTCCCAGGCCCGATCTTCCCGGGAACCCGCTGTCAGCACAGATATCTGGAAATCTAGCTAATGACCACCATCCGCGTTAAAGAAAACGAGCCCTATGAAGTTGCCCTGCGCCGCTTCAAGCGCACCATCGAAAAGCTCGGCCTGCTGACCGACCTGCGCGCTCGCGAGTTCTACGAGAAGCCCACTGCCGAACGCAAGCGCAAGAAGGCTGCCGCCGTCAAGCGCCACTACAAGCGCGTTCGCAGCATGCAGCTGCCCAAGAAGCTGTACTAATCAGCTCTTGACCAGCCGGCTCTCGTCAGCCGCAAAACCCGCGCTCGGGACGCCAGGCGCGGGTTTTTTGTTTTTCGCCACCCTCTCAGGAGAAACGCCATGAGCCTCAAGGCCCAGATCACCGAAGACATGAAGACCGCCATGCGCGCCAAGGACAGCGAGCGCCTGGGCACCATCCGCCTGCTGCAGGCCGCGATGAAGCAAAAGGAAGTCGATGAGCGCATCGAACTCGACGATGCCGCCATCGTCGCCATCGTGGACAAGCTGATCAAGCAGCGCAAGGACAGCATTGCCGCTTTTGAAAGCGCAGGCCGCCAGGACCTGGCCGACAAGGAAAAGGCCGAAATGGCCGTGCTGACCACCTACCTGCCCGAGCGCATGTCGGCCGAGGAAGTGGCTGCCGCCGTCAAGGCCATCGTGGCCGGACTGGGCGCCTCGGGCCCTGGCGACATGGGCAAGGTCATGGGTGCTGCCAAGACCCAGCTGGCCGGCAAGGCCGACATGGGCCAGGTCTCCGCCGCCGTCAAGGCCGCTCTGGCAGGCTAAGCCTTGCAGGCAGCCGCCCCTCTATCGGGGTGCGGCTGCCCACTGCTCCTGCTGGAAATGCTCCTGCAGGAACTCCACACACACCCGCACCTTGGCCGACAGCTGCAGCCGCGTCGGATACACCGCCCAGACATTGGCCTCCTGGCGCCACTCGGGCAGCAGCTGCACCAGGCGCCCGGCCTGCAGGTGCGCTCCCACATCCCACAGCGAGCGCAGCGCGATGCCGCGCCCGTCCACGGCCCACTGCACCACCATCTCGCCGTTGTTGGCCGACAGCGGCCCTGTGACCTTCACGGTCTGCTCCATGGCGCCGCAACGCAGGCGCCACACGCCAAAGGCCTGGTCACGCTCCTTGATGGCCAGGCAGTCGTGCGCTGACAGCTCGGCCGGCGTGCGCGGCATGCCACGGCGCGCCAGATAGGCCGGCGCCGCGCACAGCACGCGGTGGTTGTCGGCCAGCCGCCGCGCAATGAGGTGCGGCGCGATCTCATCGCCCACGCGCACATCCAGATCAAACCCCTCGCCCGCCACGTCCACGAGCCGGTCGAACACATCCAGCCGCACCTGCAGGCCCGGATGGCGCTCCACCAGGCGCGACAGCGCGGGCGCGACCACATGGCGCCCGAAGCCGAAGCTGCTGCTCACGCGCAGCAGGCCGCGCGGCTCGCTGCGGGTGACAGCCACCTCCTGCATGAGCTGATCCATGTCATCCAGGATGCGCTGCGCCCAATGGAAGACGCGCTCGCCCTCTTCGGTCACGGCCACGCGCCGCGTCGTGCGGTGCAGCAGCTTCACGCCCAGTTCATCTTCCAGCAGGCGGATGCGCTTGCTGACATAGGCAGGTGAGGCGCCCAGTTCCTGGGCGGCTGCTGCAAAACCCGACTTGCGGGCCACCACGGTGAAGACGCGCAAATCCTCGGGCGCAGGCTGTTTATTCACGATCTGTAAACAATGGAACCACAGTCGGCCGATTGTATTTGGTGTCAGAAGGGCCAACAATGCCATCCATGCGGCCACGGCCATTCACTGCACCCACCGATCCAAGGACACACACCATGCAAAACGCATTCAAGATTGCCGTCATCGCCGGCGACGGCATTGGCAAGGAAGTCATGCCCGAGGGCCTGCGCGCCCTGGAAGCAGCCGCCAGGCGCTTTGCGCTGCCACTCGAATTCCACCACTTCGACTGGGCGCACTGCGACTACTACCTGGCCCACGGCAAGATGATGCCCGACGACTGGAAGGCCCAACTGTCGGGCATGGATGCCATCTTCTTCGGCGCCGTGGGCTGGCCGGCCACCGTGCCTGACCACATCTCGCTGTGGGGCTCGCTGCTCAAGTTCCGCCGCGAGTTCGACCAGTACATCAACCTGCGCCCCGTGCGCCTGTTCGAGGGCGTGCCCTGCCCGCTGGCCGGCCGCAAGCCCGGCGACATCGACTACTACGTGGTGCGCGAAAACACCGAAGGCGAATACACCTCGCTGGGCGGCATCATGTACGAAGGCACGGACCGCGAGATCGTGATCCAGGAGTCGGTCTACTCACGCAAGGGCGCTGAGCGCCTGCTCAAGTACGCATTCGATCTGGCCCAAAGCCGCCAGCGCAAGCATGTCACCCTGGCCACCAAGAGCAACGGCATCGCCATCAGCATGCCCTGGTGGGACCAGCGCGCCGAAGACGTGGCCAAGAGCTACCCCGAGGTCACCCTGGACAAGCAGCACATCGACATCCTGACCGCGCGCTTCGTGCTGCAGCCGGGCCGCTTCGACGTGGTGGCCGCCACCAACCTGTTCGGCGACATCCTCAGCGACCTGGGCCCCGCCACCACGGGCACCATCGGCCTGGCGCCCTCGGCCAACCTCAACCCCGACCGCACCTTCCCCAGCCTGTTCGAGCCCGTGCACGGCTCGGCGCCCGACATCTATGGCAAGAACATCGCCAACCCCATCGCCATGGTCTGGTCGGCAGCGCTGATGCTGGACTTCCTGACCCAGGGCCAGGGCGCAGGCCGCGCCGCGCATGACGCCATCGTCGCCGCCATCGAGGAAGTCATCAAGAGCGGCCCGCGCACACCCGACCTGGGCGGCACGGCCAACACCACCGAAGTGGGCCAGGCCATCGCGGACGCCATCGCGCGGGGCTGAGTCACGGCGCGGTCATGTGGCGCGCATAGGCTGGCAGGATCTTCCTGCTCCTATGCCTTGCCCATGGACCGTCGCCACCTTCTGATCAGCGCCACAGGCGCCTGTCTGCTGCCTTCCATTCTGCGGGCCCAGACTGCGCCCGCAGCCATCACGCGCGATAGCGCACGCCCGCTGCTGCCCTCGGGCCTGCAAAGCGGCGATGTGCTGGCCGACCGCGCCATCGTCTGGGCGCGCGCCAGCCGCGATGCGCGCATGTGGCTGGAATGGTCCACCACTTCCGGCTTCGCCGACCCGACGCGCGTGCGTGGCCCCGACCTGCTGACCGGCAGCGCCGATGGCACGGGCCGCATCGACCTGCTGGGACTGCCTGCAGGCCAGGACATTTTCTACCGCGTGGTGCTGGAAGACCTGGCCAGCGCCAATGTGCGCTCCCCGGCCATGCAGGGACACTTTCGTACGCCGCAGGCTGCGGGCATGCCCGCCACGCGGCCACTGCGTCTGGTCTGGAGCGGCGACACCGCAGGCCAGGGCTTCGGCATCAACGAAGCCTTTGGCGGCATGCGCATCTACGAAGCCATGCGCCGCACCAACCCCGATGTCTTTCTGCACAGCGGCGACACCATCTATGCTGACGGCCCCATCGCCGCCGAAGTCAGGCTGCGCGACGGCACGCTGTGGAAGAACCTGGTCACGCCCGAGGTCGCCAAGGTGGCCGAGACGCTGGATGAATTCCGGGGCCGCCACCGCTACAACCTCATGGATGCCAATGTGCGCGCCCTGGGCAGCGAAGTGGCCCAGATCTGGCAATGGGACGACCACGAGGTCACCAACAATTATTCGGACAGCAAAAGCGTGATCCACGACGCGCGCTACACCGAGAAAAACGTGCAGTTGCTGGCTGCGCGCGGCCAGCGCGCCTTCATGGAATACGCGCCCATGCGCCCCTTCGGCGCGGCCACGCACCAGCGCCTGTACCGGCACCTGCCCCAGGGCCCGCTGGCGGACATCTTCGTCATCGACATGCGCAGTCACCGGGGCCCCAACAGCCACAATCTGCAGGCCAGCGAAGGGCCGGATACCGACATGCTGGGCCGCCCCCAGATCGAATGGCTGCTGGACGGCCTCAAGCGCAGCCGCGCCACCTGGAAGCTGATCGCCAGCGACATGCCCATCAGCCTCTTCGTGCCCGATGGCAAGGATGCCGAAGGCCGTGCCCAATGGGAAGCCGTGGCCAACGGCGATCACGGCGCGCCCAAAGGCCGCGAGCTGGAGATGGCCCGCCTGCTCAAGGGCATCAAGGACGCCGGCATCAGGAACGTGGTCTGGCTCACCGCCGATGTGCACTACACGGCGGCCCACCATTTCAGCCCCGAACGCGCCAGCTTCCAGGAGTTCGACCCGTTCTGGGAATTTGTCTCGGGTCCGCTGAACGCAGGCGGCTTCGGCCCCAACGCCATGGACAAGACCTTTGGCGGCGAGGTGGTGTTCCAAAAAAGCGCTGGCTATGACAACTCAGCGCCCAGCGAAGGCTTCCAGTTCTTCGGCCAGCTCGACATCGACCACCGCAGCCAGGCACTGACCGTGGTGCTCAAGGACCTGGACGGCAAGGCCCTCTATACGAAGACCCTGGAGCCGCAGCGCGCTTGAGGATTGCCCCCAGCCAGCGCCCTGGTGCGCACAAGAAGGCAAGATCCTGCGCTGGCGGCATGTGAGCCGCCCACAAGGAGCTGGGATCTTCCATGAAGCACTACGACTACATCGTCATCGGCGGCGGCAGCGGCGGCATCGCCTCGGCCAACCGCGCGGCCCTGCACGGGCGCAGCTGCGCCCTGATCGAGGCCGGCGCCATTGGCGGCACCTGCGTCAACGTGGGCTGCGTGCCCAAGAAGGTGATGTGGCATGCGGCCCAGATTGCCGAGGCCATGCACCGCTACGGCCCCGATTACGGCTGGGAGGCCACCGTACAGCGCCTGGACTGGCAGCGTCTGGTGGACAGCCGCAGCGCCTATATCGGGCGCATCCATGGCTCCTACGAGAGCGGGCTGGCACGCAACAAGGTCGATGTCATCCAGGGCTTCGGCCGCTTTGTGGACGCCCGTACCGTCGAGGCCGGCGGCCAGCGCCTGACGGCGGACCACATCCTCATCGCCACCGGCACGCGCCCCGCATGGCCCGACATTCCGGGCGCGGACCTGGGCATCGACTCGGACGGCTTCTTCGCCCTGCAGGCCCTGCCACGGCGCACGGCAGTGGTCGGCGCAGGCTATATCGCTGTGGAGATCGCCGGCGTGCTGCACGCCCTGGGCTCGGACACCCATCTGTTCATGCGCCAGGATGCGGCGCTGCGAGGCTTCGATCCGCTGCTGAGCGAGACCCTGATGGAAATCATGGCCGCCGAAGGCCCCACCCTGCACCGCCAGGCCACGCCCAAGGCCGTGGTGCGCAACCCCGACGGCAGTCTGCAGCTTCAGCTGCAGGACGGCAGCAGCCATACGGTGGACTGCGTGGTCTGGGCAATTGGCCGCAGGCCCGACACCTCGGGCCTGAACCTGCAGGCGGCAGGCGTGGCCCTGACGGACAGCGGCCACATCGCCGTGGACAAATTCCAGGACACCAATGTGCCCGGCATCCACGCCGTGGGCGACATCACAGGCCGCGTGGAACTCACGCCCGTGGCCGTGGCTGCGGGCAGGCGCCTGTCCGAGCGCCTGTTCAACGGCAAGGCCGATGAGCACCTGGACTACGAGAATGTGCCCACCGTGGTCTTCAGCCACCCGCCCATAGGCACCGTGGGCCTGACTGAGCCCCAGGCGCGCGAGCGCTTTGGCGACAGCCAGGTCAGGGCCTACCAGTCAGCCTTCACGGCCATGTACACGGCCGTCACACGCCACCGCCAGCCCGCACGCATGAAGCTGGTGTGCGTGGGCGCCGAAGAACGCATCGTGGGCATCCATGGCATCGGCTTCGGCATGGACGAGATGCTGCAGGGCTTTGCCGTCGCCCTCAAGATGGGCGCCACCAAGCGCGACTTCGACAACACCGTGGCCATTCACCCGACGGCCGCCGAGGAATTCGTGACCATGCGCTGATGCGCTGATGCGCTAACGCGACAGCACCTTGCCTGCACGCACCCGGGTCACGCCCGCTGCGGCCCGGGTTGCAGGCGCGGGGGCGGATGCGGCCTGCGCGTCCGCCTGCAGCAGCGTCTGCCCATAGGCCGCCATCGCCTGCACCACCGGCATGATCTGCAGGCCCTGCGCGGTCAGGGCGTACTCGGTCGTGGGCGGCACGGTGGCAAACGCCGTGCGCCTGACCAGGCCTTGCTGCTCCAGCGTCTTGAGCCTGGCTGCCAGCAGGCGGGGGCTGATGCCAGACAGGCTTCTTTGCAGCTCCGAATAGCGCCGGGTACCGCCCAGCAGGTCACGCAGCACCAGAATGGTCCACTTTCCATCCAGAACCTGTGCCGCCCGCTGCACGGGACAGCCCGCATCGCAGGCGGCTTGCCGGGTGGGCTCTTCCATGGCTTCCCTTTCGGTAACTACTTCACTATGGGAAGTCTAGTCCATACCATGGGCTCCTCTCGACTTTGCCTGCCGCTTGCCATGCATCCCGTTTCGACCTCACCCGTGTCCCATGCTGTCTGTCCTGGCACCACCGGCCGCCTCTGGCCGTCGGGCCGGGAGCGCACTTCCCCGAAGGCCCTGTGATGCGCCCTGCCGATTGGGCCGCCTGGCTGGAGATGGCAAGGCTGCTGCTGCACCCGCCTGCGCTGTTTCATCATTTGCATGGCCTGGACTGGTACCGCCACGCCCTGTGGGAAGCCCTGCGCCTCGCCCCGGCTGATCTGGCCGCGACCTCCTGCCTGGAAATCGGCTGCGCCACAGGCGACTTCTGCGGCGGCCTGGCGGCGCAGGGAGCCCGCGTGCATGGCATCGACCGGTCGCCGGACATGGTGCGCCGCGCCCGGCAGGCCCATCCCGGCGTGCGCTTCACCGAGGCCGATGCCCTGGCGCTGCCCTTCGGGGAGTCCGGGTTCGACATCGTCTATGCCGCCTCCCTGCTCAATGTGGTGGATGACCCCGTGAGGGTGCTGCGCGAGATGGCCCGCGTCTGCCGCCCGGCGGGGGTGCTGGTGATCCTGGTGCCAGTGGAAGGATTCGGCACCGCACAGGCCCGGCGCTGGACGGCAGCGCAGGCACTCTCCCCCCGGGAGGCCGCCGCCTACATGGCATGGCATCGCCTGGCCAGGAAAATCCCCGCCGCCCGGCTGCAGCAATGGGTGGACGAAGCCGGCATCGGCCATGCGCGCGTGCAGGCATGGCCGCTCCTGGGCGGAATGGTCCAGGCCGCGCATGTGCGGCTGATGGCCGATGGTCAGCGCCCGCAAGGCACGCCATGGCCCGATGCAGCGCAGCAGGCGCCGCAGAACGGGACAATCACAGCATCTTCATGGGTTTGATCTTCAGCATGTTCAGAAAAGCATTTGCCCTGGCAGCCCTCGGGTGTATGGCGGCGGCGCACGCCGCGTCCAACCCCTACTTCGACCCGGAAAAGGCACACCACACGCCAACGGGGTTTCGCAACAACCATGTGGAAAGCGTGCGCCAGAGCCTGCCGAATCTTGTGCGATGGAAATGGAACGCCTGGCTCAATGGACTGCCGCTGCCGCCGCAAGCACCAACGCCTGCCGTGGCTGCAGATGTGCAGGCACTGGCCGGCTACCCACGCCACGGCAGCCCTGCAAGCCACGGCCCCGACGCGCCCATGCTGACCTGGATTGGACATGCCACCGTGCTGGTGCAGGCCGGTGGCTTGAACATACTGACGGACCCGATATTCAGCGAACGGGCCTCGCCGGTGCAGTTTGCAGGCCCCCGCAGGGCCCAGCCGCCCGGCGTCGCGCTGGCGGATCTGCCGCCGATCGATGTGGTGGTCGTGTCCCACAACCACTTTGACCATCTGGACAAGGCGAGCGTGGTGCAGTTGAAGGCCCTGGCAGACCAACGCAGTGGCACCACGGTGTTTCTGGTCCCTCTCGGAGTCAAGCCGCTCCTGCAAAGCTGGGGCATCGAGTCCGTGCAGGAGCTGGACTGGTGGGACAAGACCGTCGTGCAGGGCACGGAATTTCACTTCACGCCCACACAGCACTGGTCGGCACGCAGCCTGCATGACGCCGAGGAGACGCTGTGGGGCGCATGGTCGGTGTTCGGCCCGACACTGCACTGGTATTTTGCCGGCGACACTGGCTACAGCCAGGATTTCGCCGATACACGGAGGCATTTCCAGGAGCGCTGGCCCGAGCCGGGCACGGGGTTCGATCTGGCGCTCATCCCGATCGGAGCCTACGAGCCCCGGTGGTTCATGCAGCGCCAGCATGTCGATCCGGCGCAGGCCCTGCAGATACACCGCAACCTGGGAGCCCAGCGCAGCATCGGCATCCACTGGGGGACCTTCCCCCTGACAGACGAGCCCCTGGACCAGGCGCCCAAAGACCTGCAGCGGGCACGCTGCGAGGCCGGGATAGCGCAGCAGGCCTTCGGTACGCTGGCGATTGGCGAAACGGTCCTGCTGCCGCCGCGCCAGGCGCCCATGGCGCCATCTCCTGCTGCGCCGGAGGTTTGCGGCTGAGAGGGCGCAGGCACGCCATGGGGATGGGTACACTTTCCCCAGCAATCCCTGCAGGCCAATGAACAAAAGCACGCTGTATCTGATACTGACGATCCTGGGGGCGGTCCTGCCCCTGGCCTTCCTGCTCCCATTCGTAGCTGCAGAGGGCCCGGATGTGCCGTTATTCCTGGCACAGCTGTTCGCCAACCGGATCAGCGGCTTTTTCGCGATGGATGTGCTGGTCTCCGGCGCCGTCACCATCGCCTTCACGCTGCTGGAATCGCGGCGCCTTTCGCTGCGTTCGGGCCCCTGGTGCCTGCTGGGGTTGATGGTCGGTGTGTCGTTCGCCCTGCCACTTTTCCTGTGGGTCAGGCAGCGGCACCTCGAAGCGGCCGCCCACTGAGCCGGCACGCCGGCAAGCGGGTCCGCCGCGTTCAGCCTGCCAGCCGTCTGCCCTGCGCAAGCCGATGGCAAGCCTACGGCAAGCCTTGCAGCAAGACCTGGGCTGGCCTTAAAGCGCGAAGGATTCGCCCTCGCGCGGCACCACCACCTCGGCGGCCTGCCAGCCGGACTGCTGGCGCAGCGCCGCCGCCAGCGCCTGGGATGCGGCGGCCTCGCCGTGCACCACGAAGGTCCGCGCTGGCGCGCGCTTGAATGCACCCGCCCAGCCCAGCAGGGCTTTCTGGTCGGCATGGGCCGAAAAACCGCCCAAAGTGTGCACCGAAGCCCGCACCTCGATATCGTCGCCCAGCAGGCGCACATGGCGCTCTCCGTCCACCAGGCGGCGCCCCAGCGTGCCCTGGGCCTGGAAGCCTGCGATCACCACGGCGCACTCGCGGCGCCCGAGGTTGTTGTGCAGGTGGTGCATGACGCGGCCGGCATCGCACATGCCGCTGGCCGAGATGATCACCGCGCCCGCGCCCACACGGTTCAGGCGCATGGAGTCCTGCACATCGCTGACGAAATGGATGCGCAGCTTTTGCTGCAGTTGCCGGGCCTGCGCAAACAGCTGGCGCGCCTCGTCATCGAACATTTCGAAATGCCGCAGGGTGATCTCCGTGGCAGCCACGGCCATGGGCGAATCGACAAAAATGTCCAGCGGACCCAGACGCTCCTGGGCCGACAGCTGCAGGAAGTGGTAGAGCATCTCCTGCGTGCGGCCGACGGCAAAGGCCGGAATCACCACATTGCCCCTGGCCAGCGTGCCCTGCACCACGGCCACCAGTTCGTCCAGCGTGGACGGCATGTCCTTGTGCAGGCGGTCGCCGTAGGTGGACTCGATCAGCAGCACATCGGCCTCGTCAATGGGTTCGGGATCGCGCAGGATGGGGCGGCCCGGCTGGCCCAGGTCGCCGCTGGCAACGATCTTGCGGGTGGCGCCCCCGGCGTCCGTGACCCAGATCTCGGCAATTGCCGAGCCCAGGATATGCCCGGCATCGCGAAAGCGCGCCCGCACGCCCGCATGCGGCATGAACTCCTGGCCATAGTCTGCGGGGCGCACCCGCGCCAGGCAGCGGTCCACATCGCGCAGCGTGTACAGGGGCGGGCGCACGGGCGCATGGCGGCCCCGGCCCGCGGCCTTGCCCTTGCCGGCGCGCTTTTCGCTGCGCTCGAATTCCATCTCCTGGATATGGGCGCTGTCCTTGAGCAGGACCTCCAGCAGGTCGGCCGTGGCGCCAGTGGCATACACCGGCCCGGCAAAGCCCTGCGCAACCAGCCGGGGCAGCAGGCCGCAATGATCGATGTGCGCATGCGTCAGCAGCACAAAATCGATATGCCGGGGATCGAAGGCAAACGGCAGGTAGTTGCGGTCGCGGGCCTCGCGCCCGCCTTGCACCATGCCGCAGTCGATCAGGAAGCGGCAGCTGCCGGCCTCCACCAGAAAGCACGAGCCCGTCACCTGCTGGGCCGCGCCATGGAAAGTCATTTGCATAGGGCTGGATCTCGCTCGGGCACCGCCAGCACGGGCCGTATGCACCACTGCGGGTGCCAGGGCAATTTAGCACAGGGCAGCAGGCGCCCGGGGCCCCGGACCTGCGCCATGTCAAGGCCGCCGCCCTACCCGCTCGCCAGGCTGAGCCCCACCTCCCGCAGGCCATCGACCAGCAGCCCCGTGGTCGCCGTCATGGGCTGACCCCGCAGCGTGATCAGCCCCACGGGCGGCAGTTCGATGGGCACGGACAGATCCAGCACGGCCAGCTGACCCTGCGCCGCGAAATGCCTTGCCACGCCGCGCGCCATGAAGGCGACGGCGCCGCGCTGGTGGATGAAGCTGATCTGGCTCAGGAACGAAGCGGACTCGACCAGATCGGCCGGCGGATGCAGCCCATGGGCGAAGAACTGCTGCTCCAGCTTGACGCGCAGCGACGCCCAGGGCGGCGGCATGACGCAGGGCAGATCCACCAGCGCCTGCCAGCTGGCCGGGGCCTGCAGCAAGGCATGGTCCGGCCGCACGACGGCCACCATGGGCTCGTCGTACAGGGCCTCGGTTTCCAGGTCGGGGGCAGCGTAGCCGGGCTCCAGCCGGCCCACGAACAGGTCCAGCTCGCCCATGCGCAGCTTGGGCAGCAGCCGGGTGAGGTCCCCTTCCTCGACCAGCACCGTGGTCTGGGCCGAGCGCGCCTTGAGCTGCTCGACGGCGCGTGCCAGCAGCACGGGCGTGGCCACCACCATGGCACCCACGCTGGTGCGCCCGCGCGCGCCGCTGGCCTCGGCGGCCATCTCATCGCGCGTGCGCTCGAAGCCGGCCAGCACCGAGCGCGCAAAGCGCACCATGCTGACACCGGCTGCCGTGGGCTCGGTGCCGCGCGTGGAGCGCTCGAACAGCGCCATCCCCAGCATGCGCTCGACCTCGGCCAGGGTTTTGGAGACGGCCGGCTGGGTCACGGCCAGGAATTCGGCGGCGCGGCCCAGGTGGCGGAACTGGTCCAGCGCGACCAGCAGCTGCAGATGGCGCAGCTTGAGATTGGAGCGCAGCACGCGATCGATCTTGCTCATGGGGCTTCATTACCTTTTGGTTATGCAGCAAGTCTATCTTTTCATTGGATTGTCATGATCAGGCGCTGAACAATCGCGCCATAGGCACACAGTCCGGACCACAGGACTGCCAGGCCCACACAGGAGACAAGCGATGAATACACCACGCACCAGCCGGCGCAGCTTCGTGCTCGCCAGCCTTGGCGCCAGCGCGCTGGCGGCAGCAGGCCCGCTGCGGGCACAGAACTGGCCCGAGCGCCCCATCACCTTCATCTGCCCCTGGCCTGCAGGCGGCACGGCTGACCAGTCCATGCGCGCGCTGTGCGCCGTGGCCGCCAAGGTACTGGGCCAGGCCATTGCCGTCGAAAACCGTGCGGGTGCCTCGGGCATGATTGGCGCCAAGGCGCTGGCGGCGGCCAAGGCCGACGGCTACACCATCGGCCAGATCCCCATCTCGGTCACGCGCTTTTCGCAGCTGGGCAGCCTGCAGGCCGATCCGCGCAAGGACTTCACCTATATCGCGCGCACCTCGGGTCAGACCTTCGGCATCGCCGTGCCGGCCAACTCGCCCTTCAAGACGCTCAAGGACTTCGTGGCCGCCGCCAAGGCCAGGCCCGGGCAGGTGACCTACGCCCATGCGGGTGTGGGTGGCGCCACGCATGTGGGCATGGAAGAGTTCGCGGGCGTGGCTGGCATACGGCTCAACCATGTGCCCTACAAGGGCGGCGCCGAGGCGCTGCAGGGCGTGCTCGGCGGCCATGTGGATGCGCTGGCGGACTCCAGCTCCTGGGCGCCGCACGTGGAAGCCGGCAAGCTGCGCCTGCTGGCCACCTGGGGCGAGCAGCGCACCCTGCGCTTCAAGGATGTGCCCACGCTGCGCGAGAGCGGCTACGACGTGGTGGTCGATGCGCCCAACGGCATCGGCGCGCCGCGCGGCATCGACCCGGCCATCGCCACCAGGCTGCGCGAAGCCTTCCGCACGGCTGTCGCCAGCCCCGAGTTCAAGGCCGTGGCCGACAAGCTCGATGCGCCGCTGCTGTACCTGGACGGCCCCGACTATGAGAAATACGTGAACGCGGTCTATCAGAAAGAGACCGTACTCATCGACAAGCTGAAACTGCGCGAGTTGATGAAGGGCTGATGCCCCCTCCCGGCAAACAACGATGAAAGCTGCGCATGTCCCGTACCGATAGCCCCTTTCTGCACCTGCACCCCAACGACAATGTCCTGGTCGCCCGATCCGCGCTGTCGCTGGGCCAGGAAATCCCCGGACTGGGCGTGCGCACGCGCGCCCAGGTGCCCGCTGGCCACAAGATCGCCGCGCGCCGCATCGCCGAAGGCGAGCAGGTGAAAAAGTACGACACCGTGATCGGCGTCGCCACGCGCGACCTCGAACCCGGCGACTACGTGCACAGCCACAACCTGCGCCTGGTGGACTACTACCGCGACCCGGCCTTCGGCGCCGATGTGCGCCCCGTGGACTATGTGCCCGAAGGCGAGCGCGCCAGCTTCCAGGGCTTTGTGCGCCCCGGCGGCGGCGTGGGCACGCGCAACTTCATCGGCATTCTGTCGTCGGTGAACTGCTCGGCTACGGTGATCAAGAACATTGCCGCGCATTTCACGGCCGAGCGCATGGCGGCATTTCCGAACGTGGACGGCGTGGTGGCCTTTGCACAGACCAGCGGCTGCGGCATGTCCTCGCCCAGCGAGCATTTCGACGTGCTGCGGCGCACGCTGGCAGGCTACGCGCGCCACCCCAACCTGGCGGGCGTGCTCATCGTGGGCCTGGGCTGCGAGCGCAACCAGGTCGATGCACTGGTCGAATCCCAGGGCCTGACCGAGGGGCGCCTGATGCGCACGCTGGTGATGCAGGATGTGGGCGGCACGCGCGCCACCATTGAAGCGGGCATCCGCGCCATCGAGGAGATGCTGCCCGAGGCCGATACCGCGCGGCGCAGCACGGTCAGCGCCAGCCATCTGAAGATCGGGCTGGAGTGCGGCGGCTCCGATGGCTTTTCGGGCATCACGGCCAACCCGGCGCTGGGCGCGGCCATGGACATCCTGGTGCGCCACGGCGGCACGGCCATCCTGTCCGAGACGCCCGAAATCCACGGCGTGGAGTTCATGCTCACGCGCCGCGCCATCTCGCAGGCCGTGGGCCAGAAGCTGCTGGACCGCCTGGCCTGGTGGGAGCGCTATACAGCAGGCCAGAACGCGCAGTTCAACGGCGTGGTCGGCCACGGCAATCAGGCCGGCGGCCTGGCCAACATCTTCGAGAAATCGCTGGGCTCGGCCATGAAGGGCGGCACCACGCCGCTGCGCGCGGTCTATGAATACGCCGAGCCCATCACCGAGCACGGTTTCGTCTTCATGGACTCGCCGGGCTACGACCCCGTGGCCTCGACCGGCCAGATTGCCAGCGGCGCCCAGCTGATCTGCTTCACCACGGGACGCGGCTCCATGTTCGGCAGCAAGCCCGCGCCCACCATCAAGCTGGCCAGCAACACGCCCATGTACCAGAGGCTGGAGGAAGACATGGACATCAACTGCGGCCTGATCGTGGACGGCGAGTGCAGCGTGCCCGAGATGGGGCAGCGCATTTTCGAGCAGATCCTGCGCCACGCCAGCGGCGAAGCCACCAAGAGCGAAATCCTGGGCCTGGGCGACCATGAGTTCGTGCCCTGGCATATGGGCATCGTCAGCTAAGCGCTAAGGTTCTTCTTTTTATTTCATTGCCTGCACCATGCCACTGACCCTGACCCGCTCCGAGCTGCTGCGCAGCGCCAACTTCATCGCCGGCCAATGGACGGCCGAGCCGGCCGCGCGCCTGGCCGTGACCGACCCGGCCACGGGCGCCGTGATCACCGAAGTGCCCGACTCGGGCGCTGCCCAGGCGCGCGCCGCACTGGACGCCGCCCATGCGGCCTTTCCCGCCTGGCGCAAGGTCCCGGCCAAGCAGCGCGCCGCCATCATCAAGCGCTGGAACGATCTGGTGCTGGCCCACCAGGAAGACCTGGGGCGCCTCATCAGCCGCGAACAGGGCAAGCCCCTGGCCGAAGGCAAGGGTGAGGTCGCCTATGCGGCCAGCTACATCGAGTGGTTTGGCGAGGAAGCCACGCGCATGAACGGCGAGATCATTCCCGCGCCCGTGCCGGGCCGGCGCATGTTCGCCCTGCGCGAGCCCGTGGGCGTGGTCGCCGCCATCACGCCCTGGAATTTCCCGGCCGCCATGATTGCGCGCAAGATCGCGCCCGCGCTGGCTGCAGGCTGCACCGTGGTCTGCAAGCCCGCCGAAGACACGCCGCTGACCTCGCTGGCCCTGGTGCTGCTGGCCCAGGAAGCGGGCGTGCCTGACGGCGTGCTCAATATCGTCACCGCCTCGCGCGAGAAGACGCCCGAAGTGGTCGATGTCTGGCTCGATGACGCCCGCGTGCGCAAGATCACCTTCACCGGTTCCACCCCCGTGGGCAAGCACCTGGCGCGGCGCAGCGCCGACACGCTCAAGAAACTGTCGCTGGAGCTGGGCGGCAACGCGCCCTTCATCGTCTTCGAGGATGCCGACATCGACGCCGCCGTCGAAGGCTTCATGGCCGCCAAGTTCCGCAACGGCGGCCAGACCTGCGTCTGCCCCAACCGCGTCTTCGTGCACCGCACGGTGCACGATGCATTCGCGCAGAAGCTGGCCGCCCGCGTGCAGGCCCTGCATGTCGGCCCGGCCAGCGACCCGGCCTCGCAGATCGGCCCCATGATCAATGCGCGCGCCGTCGAAAAGATCGAACGCCATGTGCAGGACGCCGTGGCACGCGGCGCCACCGTGCTCGCAGGCGGCCAACGCCTTCAGGCGCTGGGTCCGAACTACTACGCGCCCACGGTGCTGACCGGCGCTGATGCCACCATGGCCTGCGCCTGCGAGGAAACCTTCGGCCCCGTGGCGCCGCTGACCGTCTTCGACCACGAAGCCGAGGTCATCGCCGCCGCCAACGACACACCGTTCGGCCTGGCCGCCTACTTCTACAGCAACGACGTGCGCCGCATCTGGCGCGTGGCCGATGCGCTGGAGAGCGGCATCGTCGGCATCAACGAAGGTGCGCTGGCCGCCGAGGCAGCGCCTTTCGGCGGCGTCAAGGAATCGGGCTATGGCCGCGAGGGCTCGACCCACGGCCTCGACGACTACCTGCACACCAAATACGTCTGCCAGGGCCTGCTGGACTGACACGCAGCAAAGCAGCAGTTACCCCAAACGGTCGCCAGAACCATTCATCACAGGAGACAAAAACCATGAGCCACTTCCCACACCTCTCCCGCAGGCCCGTGCTGGGCGCCCTGGCGGCGCTGGCGCTTGCCGGCGCCATGCCCCTGGCGCATGCGCAAAACGCCTTCCCCAGCAAGCCCATCACCTTCGTGGTGCCCTACCCTGCCGGTGGCGCCAATGACATGCTGGGCCGGCTGCTGGGCCAGAAGATGGCGGAGACCCTGGGAACCAGCGGCATCGTGGACAACCGCCCGGGCGCAGGCGCGCTGCTGGGCGCGGGCATCGTGGCGCGCGCGCCGGCCGACGGCCACACGGTGCTGGTGGGCGGCCTGGCCACCCATGCTGCCAGCCCGCACCTGATCAAGGCCGAGTACGACCCGCTCAAGGACTTCGAACCCATTGGCATGATCGGCAGCGCACCCATCATTGTCATCACGGCCGCCGACTCGCCTTACAAGTCGCTCAAGGATGTGGTGGACGCCGCGCGCAAGGATCCACAGGCGATGATGTACGGCTCCTCGGGCAACGGCTCGCCGCTGCACCTGGCCGGCGAGCTGTTCGTCTCGATCGCCAAGGTCGAGATGACGCACATTCCCTACAAGGGCGGCAACGCCCACATCGTGGACCTGATCGGTGGCCGCGTGCCGGTCATCTTCGATACGGCCACCAACTCCATGCCGCTGCTGCGCGGCGGCAAGGTGCGCGCGCTGGCCGTGGGCGCTGCGGCCCGCCTGCCCGATCTGCCCAACGTGCCCACCTTCGCCGAGTCCGGCTACCCGCAGTTCGAGTTCTCGGCCTGGTATGCGATGTTCGCTCCGGCCAAGACCCCGGCCGCCGTCACCGCCAAGCTCTCCGGCGCGCTGGCCAAGACCCTGAAACAACCCGATGTGGCCGGCAAGCTGCGCGAGCTGGGCGTGAGCCCGGGCAGCGGCGATGCCGCCGAGCTGCGCGCCTTCGTGCCCCGCGAGTACCAGCGCGTCGGCGATCTGATCAAAACCGCCAAGATCAAGGCAGACTGAGGAAACACCCATGAACGATGGATTGCTGCGCCCGCACCCCGAAGACCCGTCCCGCCTGGTGGCCGACCTGCCATCGCTTTGCGTGCAGGCCCACGCCGCAAACCTCATGGAACTGGACGGCGGCGCGCTGGGCTGCGTCTGGTTTGGCGGCTCCATGGAAGGCCGCAGTGACATCTCGGTGTTCATGTCGCGGCTGGAGCCGGGCAGCGGCCAGTGGTCGCAGCCAGTACAGCTGTCGCACGACGCCGAGCGCTCGGAACAGAACCCCATCCTGTTCCCGGCCCCCGGCGGCCAGCTGTGGCTGCTGCACACGGCGCAGCGCTCGGGCCACCAGGATACCGCCGTGGTGCGCCGGCGCCTGTCGCGCGACCAGGGCCTGAACTGGGAGCCCACCGAGACACTGAACGATGTAGCCACAGGCACCTTCGTGCGCCAGCCCATCCATGTCCATACCGACGGCAGCTGGCTGCTGCCGGTCTTTCACTGCCGCGCCCTGCCCGGTCAGGCCTGGGATGGCAGCCATGACGACAGCGGCGTGCTGCGCTCCACGGACCAGGGCCAAAGCTGGCAGCGCATCGACGTGCCCGGCAGCCTGGGCTGCGTGCACATGAACATCGTGGCGGCCTCGGACGGCGGCCTGCTGGCATTTTTCCGCAGCCGCTGGGCCGACCATGTGTACCGCAGCCGCAGCGATGACGGCGGCCTGACCTGGCAGGCCCCCGAGCCCACGCCGCTGCCCAACAACAACTCGTCCATCCAGGCCCTGCGGCTGGCCGACGGGCGCCTGGCCATGATCTTCAATGCCAGCAGCGCCGCCGACGCCACCGAGCGGCGCGAGTCGCTGTATGACGAGCTCGACGACGCATCATCGCCCTCTGCGGCCCAGGCCACAGGCCGCCGCGCCTTCTGGGGCGCCCCCCGGGCGCCCATGACGCTGGCCCTGTCGGCGGATGACGGCCTGACCTGGCCCTGGCAGCGCAACCTCGAAGTGGGCGACGGCTGGTGCATGAGCAATGACTCCGAACGCGGGCGCAACCGCGAATACTCCTATCCCTCGATCCGGCAAGGCGCAGACGGCGCGCTGCACCTGGCCTACACCGTGTTCCGCCAGCACATCCGCCATGTGCGCGTGCAGCCGGACTGGGTGACCGCACAACCATGACATCTACTCCATCCTCCTCATTGCAGGTGCTCGTCACCGCCGGGCACTGGGCGCCCGAAGCCCAGGCCATGATCCATGCCGCTGGCGGCCAGATCCACTGGATGACCGGCCCCATCACCGAAGACAGCCTGGCTGAGCAGCTCGCGCAGACGGGCGCCCAGGCCCTGGTGCTGCGCGGCTCCTGGCCGGTAACGGCCAAGGTGCTACAGGCGGCACCGGCCCTGCGCATCGTGGCCAAGAACGGCGCTGGCGTGGACAGCGTGGACCGGCAGGCCGCCCGCGCGCAAGGCGTGGCCGTGGCCGTGGCACTGGCGGCCAATGCCCCGGCCGTGGCCGAACATGCGCTGGCGCTGATGCTGGCCCTGGTGCGCCAGCTGCCCCAGCTAGACCACATGGTGCGCGCTGGCGGCTGGGCCGGCAGCAGCTGGCAGGGGCGCGACTTTCGGGGCAGCACCGTAGGCATCATCGGCTACGGCGCCATCGGCCGCGCCACGGCGCAGCTGGCCGCAGCCCTGGGCGCGAAGGTGCTGGTCCTGCGCCCGCAGGGCGAGGCCGACGGCTTCGGGACCGCCCCCGATCTGCAGCAACTGCTGCCCCAGGTGGACATCCTGAGCCTGCACTGCCCGCTGACCGAGCAGACCCGGGGCATGATCGGCGCGCGCGAACTGGCGCTGCTGCGCCCCGGCAGCCTGCTGATCAACACCGCGCGCGGTCCCGTGGTGGACGAAGCCGCGCTGCTGACTGCACTGGACAGCGGCCATCTGGCGGGCGCCGGATTGGACACCTTCGACACCGAGCCGCTGCCGCAGGGCCACCCCCTGACACGGCTGCCTCAGGTGCTGCTGACCCCGCACGTGGCGGGCGTGACGCGCCAGGCTGCTTTGCGCGTGGCCACGCTCACTGCGGCCAATATCGTGGATCATCTGGCTGGCAGGCCCCTGCCGGCCGGCCACCTGTTGTGACCCCTTTTCCCATACGTTCCATGCCCGCACACAACCCCTTCAAGACCGCACTGGCCGCACGCCAGCCCCGGATCGGCCTGTGGCTTTCCATGGCCGACCCGTACCTGGCAGAAGCCGCCGCCACCTGCGGCTACGACTGGCTGCTGATCGATGGTGAGCACGCGCCCAATGACCTGCGCAGCACGCTGGCCGCGCTGCAGGCTGTGGCGCCGTACCCGGCCCAGGCCGTGGTGCGCGTGGTCGAAGGCAGCACGGCGCTGATCAAGCAGATGCTGGACATCGGCGCCAAGACCCTGCTCGTGCCCATGGTCGATACCGCCGAACAGGCGCGCGCCGTGGTCGCCGCCACACGCTACCCGCCCCTGGGCGTGCGCGGCGTGGGCAGCGCCGTGGGCCGCGCCTCGCAATGGAGCGCCCGCGCCGACTACCTGCAGGTGGCCGATGACGAGGTCTGCCTGCTGGTGCAGGCCGAAACCGTGGCCGCGCTGAACAATCTGGAGGCCATCTGCGCGGTGGACGGCGTGCATGGCGTCTTCATCGGGCCGGCCGATCTCGCAGCATCGATGGGCCACCGAGGTAACCCGGGGCACCCCGAGGTGCAGGCGGCCATCGAAGGCGCCATGAAGACCATTATCGCCAGCGGCAAGGCCGCAGGCACCCTGACCTCAGACCCGGCCCTGGCGCAGCGCTACCTCGGCCTGGGCTGCAGCTTCGTGGCCGTGGGCGTGGATGTGCTGCTGTTCGCCAACGCGGCACGCAAGCTGCGCACGCAATTCCCGGACTCGCCTGTTGCCGAGCCCGCACGCCCCGGCGCCGCCTACTGACACGGCCGTTCAAGGCGTGAAAAGGGCCTGTCCCGCGCTGCATCGCGGGGCAGGCCCTTTGCCATTGCGGGGTCAGCCAACCGGCCTCGGCTTCAGAGCGCCAGCACCCAGACCAGCAGGCCCGCTGCCGCCGCCACAGGCGCCACGCGCCGCCCCCACTGCGGCGCATAGGTCAGCAGCAGGCCCAGGGCCATGGCCGCCAGCGTCAGTAGGCCCAGCCAGGCGGTGACGGCCACCGAGGGGCCCCAGCGTCCCAGGCACGGCGCCAGTGACACGGCCAGCAGCGCGAAGCCGGCCCAGCGCCAGGCCAGCAGGCGCGCAGGCAGCAACTGCTGCGTGCCCAGCTGATCCTGGTGCCGCTCCATGCAAGCGGCGATGACGGTAAAGGCCGCAAAGGCCAGGAGAGCCGCAGCCAGCGCCATCATGATGCGCGCTCCACAGGCTGGGCCACCGCCGCCGCTTTCGGCGCATGGTGCGCTGCCTTCTGTGCAGCAGCGGCCGGCTTGCCCCGCAGCAGCCACCAGGCCACGCTGGCATGGATGGCGGCCAGCGCCAGCGCCAGCAGCTCGAAGTTGGCAAGGCTCCACTGACCGTTGAGCACGCTGGAGGCCAGCGAAGCGCCACCCGTCCACATGCCCAGCAGCGGCAGCAGCGCATACATCAGCGCGGCCAGTCCCATCTGCTGCAGCCAGGCGGTGCGGTGGCGCACCAGCAGCGGGTGCAGCAGGCACAGCAGCCAGACGATGAAAAAGCCGCTGATCTCCGCATCGGCGCGCTCCGGCAGGGACACGGGCAGCAGGCGGTTGAGCCAGAAATAGCTGGCCACGGCCACCGACAGCCCCGCGATCGACCCCACGTTGAGCACCTCGACCAGACGGTGGCCGAAAGGCGTGCGGCCCAGCTTGCGCCGCTCGGGCAGGCGCTTGATCACCCACAGCACCATGCCCGATGCGGCCATGCAGGTGCCGATCAGCCCGCTGATCAGCAGCAGCCAGCGCACGGCGGGATCGGCAAAGCGCCCCATGTGCACGCCGGTGACCACATTGCCCGTGGCGCGCACCCAGGAGATGGGAGGCGCCTCGGGCGGCTCGCGCAGCTGACCCGTGACGCCATCGAACACCAGTCTGTCAGGCTGGCCCCGGTTGATCAGGCTTTCGGCCCCGCCCTCGCGCAGCTCGATGACCGCGCGCGACGTGCCCGGCGCAGTCACGGTGATGCTGCCTACGCCATGCTCGGGCCAGCGGCGCCCGGCCTCGGCCATCATGGGCGCGATGCGCGCCAGCGGCGCAGGCCCGGAAGCCTCGCGCCCGGGGCGGCCGCCCTGGGCCGGGGCCTGTCCGCGCGAGGCGCGCACATCGGCGAAATAGGCCTCGCTGTCGCCGTTGTAGGCGCCCTGCACGCCCCAGGGCATGAGGATGAACATCAGCAGCACCAGGCCGCTGAAGGTGATGACGATATGGAAAGGCAGCGCCAGCACGGCCGTGGCGTTGTGCGCATCCAGCCAGGAGCGCTGGCCCTTGCGCGGGCGGAAGGTGAAGAAGTCCGTGAAGATTTTCTTGTGCGTGATCACGCCGCTGAGAATGGCCACGAACATCATCATGGTCGCAAAGCCCACGATCCAGCGGCCCCAGATGCGCGGCATGGCATGCAGCTCGAAGTGGAAGCGGTAGAAGAAATTGCCGCCGCGCGTCTCGCGCGGCTGCAGCCTCTCGCCCGTGGCCGCATCGATCTCCGCGCGCTGGGTGCCGGCGCGGCCCGCCGCAGCGCCGGGCTGGCGCCAGGAGGCCGCCACTGCCACCTGGCGCGGGCCGGGCAGGCCCAGGGTCCAGGTGGTGGCGCCGGCAGCGATGTGCTCCATCGCATCCAGCGCGCGCTGCGCGGTTGCTGCGTCCTGCACCGAGCCGTGCAGTTCAGGCCGCATCCAGTCGCTGATCTCCTCGCGGAAATAGCTCAGGGTGCCGGTGAAGAACACCGCGTACAGCAGCCACCCCAGCAGCAGGCCGCTCCAGGTATGCAGCCAGGACATGGACTGGCGCAGTCCTTCGGGTTTGCCGTCCGCCCTCATGCCGCCGCTCCACGCGCCAGCATCCAGGCCAGCGCCGCCAGCCCTGCGCCCGGCAGGCCGATCACGGCCCAGGCGCGCCAGGCGCTGGCGCAGCCGAAAGCCCACATCGCAGCCACGGCATGGATGATGAAAGCCAGCATGGTCGAAGCCAGCGCCGCATCGGCGCGCTCCATGCCCAGCCAGACCAGGGCGCGCGCGCCGGTGGCGGCGCAGGCGGCCGACAGTAGATAGCCGCCGCCGATGGCAGCCACGGCGCGCGACGCCACGGCCGCGCGGTAGCGCAGCAGCGAAGGGGTTCCCCCGATGGAGGGAGCTTGCATGAGGATGGCCTTTCTCGGCCCGGCGGCCCGCGCCCCGCACGATGGCGGAGCGTCCGCCCCCGGACGCACAAGGCGCCGCCACAGGACTGGCCTGCGCGGCGCCGACAGGTGGCAGGCCCCAGGGTCTGCCGCATCAAATAAAAACAATGATAATGATTTTTATTACCAAAGTCACTTGAAGAAATGCAAAGCATGCCCCTGCGGCCAGCAAGGGGGCATCCTCCCCTGCCCCTCAGCGCCGGCCCGTGGCCAGCCAGCGTCCGCCGAACTGGTTGATGCACATGCCCGCCAGCACGGCCAGCGTGCCCAGCCACTGCATGGGCGTGGGCCGCTCGCCCAGCAGCAGCATGGCCGACAGCAGGCCGACCACGGGCACCATCAGCGACAGCGGCGCCACCGTGCCGGCCGAGTAGCGCTGCAGCAGCCGTGTCCACAGGCCATAGCCCAGCAGCGTGGCCAGGAGCGCCAGATAGAGGATGGCGGCAATCGCCGTCAGGTCAATGCCCTGAAGCTGGCGCACCACGGTATCGACGCCATCAGTCCAGACCGCCAGCGCCAGCAGCGGTGCAATCGGAAAGACGCTGCTCCAGACAATGAACGCAAACGGCTCATAGGGGCCGCTGCGCGCCGCATAGCGCGTGATCAGGTTGGACACCGCCCACATGCAGGCCGAGCCCACGGTCAGCAGAAAGCCCGCCAGGGTCATCGCATCGCTGCCCTCGCCATGGGCGCTGCCGATGGCCATGAGTCCGCACAGCGACACCACCAGCCCCAGCCAGTGCCACAGGCGCGCAGGCTCGTTCAGAAAAAAGGCTGCCAGCAGCAGCGTGACAAAAGCCTGGGTCTGCAGCACGACCGAAGCCATGCCGGCCGGCATGCCCAGCTTCAGCCCCAGAAACAGCAGGCCGAACTGGCCCACGCCCTGGACCACGCCATAAGCAGCCAGGTAGCGCCAGCCTACGGACCGGGGCGGACGCACGAACAGCAAAAACGGCAGCGAAGCCGCCACGAAACGCAGCGCGCTCAGCAGCATGGGCGAGAGGGTCTGCAGGCCGAACTTCATGGCCACGAAGTTGGTGCCCCAGATGACGATGACCAGCAGCGCGCGCGCCCAGTCGCCCCGGCTCAGGTGCGGGGCGCTCATGCCGGACCTCCCGCATGGCAGGCAATGGAACGCCCGCAGGCGCAGGCCGGCTGCGCCGGCAAAAGACAGTAGGAGGAGGGCATGGCGGGGGGTATGAAAGGGCGGACCGGTGTGGCATGCGCCCCCAGCGTTTGTACCACCGGCCACACGGCCCTGCACAGCGCTGCATCGGCAGCCGCACTCAGCCCTCAGCCAGCGGGAGCCGGCACGGAATGCAGCAGCACGGGCGCAGAGCCATCGCCCTGGACGCTTTCCAGGCGCACGCCAAAGCCCCACAGGCGCGCGGCATGCCGCAGCACTTCCAGCACATCGTCGGCCAGCGGCCGGCCATGGTACTGGGTATGGCGCAGGGTCAGGCAGCGGTCGCCGCGCAGGTTCACGTTCCAGACCTGGATATTGGGCTCGCGCGTGCCCAGGTCGTACTGCCTGGACAGGGTCTGGCGCAGGGTGCGGTAGCCGTCCTCGTCATGGATGGCGCTGACCAGCAGCTGCCTTTCCCGGGCGTCGTCGTGGATGGCGAACAGGCGCATGTCGCGCATCAGCCGGGGGCTCAGGAACTGGCCGATGAAGCTCTCGTCCTTGAAGTTCTGCATGGCATGGTGCAGCGCGGGCAGCCAGGGCGTGCCCGCCAGATCAGGGAACCAGCGCCGGTCTTCCTCGGTCGGTTCCTGGCAGATGCGCTGGATGTCGCGGTACATGGCAAAGCCCAGCGCATAGGGGTTGATGCCGCTGTAGGCACGGTGCCCTGCCGGCGGCTGGTAGATCACGTTGGTGTGCGAGGACAGCCACTCGATCATCACGCCATCGGTGAGCCAGCCCTCGTCGTACATGGTGTTGAGCAGGGTGTAGTGCCAGAACGTGGCCCAGCCCTCATTCATCACCTGGGTCTGGCGCTGCGGGTAGAAGTATTGGGCAATCTTGCGCACGATGCGCACGATCTCGCGCTGCCAGGACTCCAGCAGCGGCGCATTCTTCTCGATGAAATACAGCAGATTTTCTTCCGGCTCCTTGGGAAACCGCTCATGGGCCAGGGCAGCGCTGTCCTCCTTGCCGGGGCGCGCTGGCAGGGTGCGCCACAGCTCGTTGATCTGCTGCTGGGCATAGGCCTCGCGCTGTTCGCGCTCGGCGCGCTCACGCGCCAGGCTCTTGCGGGTAGGGCGGCGGTAGCGGTCCACCCCCAGGTTGGCCAGGGCATGGCAGGAGTCGAGCCACTGCTCCACGGTCTCCAGCCCGTAGCGGTCCTCGCACTGCGCAATGAAATCGCGCGCATAGACCAGATAGTCGATGATGCCGCCCGCATCCGTCCACATGCCGAACAGGTAGTTGTTCTTGAAAAAGCTGTTGTGGCCGTAGGCCGCATGGGCGATCACCAGCGCCTGCATGGCGGTGGTGTTCTCCTCCATCAGGTAGCTGATGCAGGGGTTGGAGTTGATGACGATTTCGTAGGCCAGGCCCATGTGGCCGCGCCGGTAGCGCCGCTCGGTCGCCAGGTAGTCCTTGCCATAGCTCCAGTGGCGGTAGCCCACTGGCATGCCGGCGCTGGCATAGGCATCCATCATCTGTTCGGCGGAGATCACCTCCAGCTGGTTGGGATAGGTGTCCAGGCCGAAGCGCTCGGCCGTGGCCGCAATCGCCGCGTGGTAGCGCTCGATCAGCTCGAAGGTCCAGTCGCTGGGGTCCGGCAGCGGATGCGCCGGGCGCTGGCCGGCGGGCAGCGGGGTTTCAGGCACGCCCCGGTGCATGCGTTCGCCAGAAAGCGCCGGGCGCCAGTGCTGGGCGCTCTGGCGGGGCTCCAGCACGGGGTACTGTGACAGGTTCATACCGACACCCCCTCTTTCTTGAACAGGTCGCGAAACACAGGGTAGATCTCGCCCGGACCGGACACCTTGCGCATGGCAAAGTGGGAAAACAGCCGTGCCAGCTGGCTGTACTCCTGCCACAGGCCCTGCTCCTCCTGCGCCACCTGCAGATAGGCGAAGTAGCGCACCAGCGGCAGGATCTTGCCGGCCAGCAGGGTGCGGCACTGGACGTTGTCGTCGCCGAAATTGTCGCCGTCGCTGGCCTGGGCCACGTAGATGTTCCAGTCGCCCACAGGGTAGCGCGCGCGCATGATCTGTTCGAGCAGCACCAGGGCGCTGCTGACCACCGTGCCGCCGCTTTCCTGCGAGTGGAAGAACGCATCCTCGCTGACCTCCGAGGCCTGGGTGTGGTGGCGGATGAAGACGATGTCGATCTTCTCGTAATGGCGCGTCAGGAACAGGTACAGCAGGATGAAAAAGCGCTTGGCCAGATCCTTGCGCGCCTGGTCCATGGAGCCGGACACGTCCATCACGCAGAACATCACGGCCTGGCTGCTGGGCTGGGGCAGCCGCGCACGGTTGCGAAAGCGCAGGTCGATGGGGTCCAGAAAGGCCACCTTGGCGATGCGCGACCTGAGCACGCTGATGCGCTGCTGCAGCGCAGCCACATCTTCGCTGGCGCCGCTGCCGTCCTGCGCCAGCAGGGCATCGAGCTGCTCCTGCAGGGCCTGCAGCTCGCGCTGCGGCGCCTTGGTCAGGGCGATGCGCCGCCCCAGGGCCCCGCTCATGGTGCGCAGCAGGGCCAGGTTGTGCGGCGTGCCGTCCTGGCGGTAGCCGGCGCGGCGCGTCTTGTACTGCGGCGTGCTGCCGATATGGGTGCGCAGCAGGCGCGGCAGGGCCAGGTCTTCAAAGAACAGTTCCATGAACTCTTCCTTGGTCAGGGTGAAGGTGAAGTCATCTTCGCCCTGCCCCGAATCGCTGGCCTGCCCGCCTGCGCCGCCTGCCCCGCCCTGGGGCCGGGCAATGCGGTCGCCGCGCACATGCTCGCTGTTGCCCGGATGCACGGTATCGGACACGCCGCCCTGGCCATGGCGGAACAGGGGCTCGCGGATGTCCTTGCGGGGAATGGTGATGTTCTCGGCCTGCTCGATATGGCGGATATCGCGCTGCGCCACGGCGCGGCGCACCGCCTCGGCAATCTGCTGCTTGTAGCGGCGCACGAAGCGCTCGCGGTTGCCCACCGACTTGTTCTTGCCCGCGAGCCTGCGATCGATGATTTGCAATGCCATCTGTGCCTCCCTGCCAGGACGCGCCGGATGCCGGCGCGAGGCGCCCGTCAACTGCTCTTGCGCACGCGCAGATACCACTCGCACAGCAGGCGCACCTGCTTGGGCGTGTAGCCCTTGGACTGCATGCGGGTGACAAAGTCCTCATGCTTGCGCGCGTCCTCGGCGCTGGCCTTGGCATTGAAGCTGATGACCGGCAGCAGCTCCTCGGTGTTGGAGAACATCTTCTTCTCGATCACCAGGCGCAGCTTCTCGTAGCTGGTCCAGCTCGGGTTCTTGCCCTGGTTGTTGGCGCGCGCACGCAGCACGAAGTTGACGATCTCGTTGCGGAAGTCCTTGGCGTTGGCAATGCCGGCGGGCTTCTCCACCTTCTCCAGCTCGGCATTGAGCGCGCTGCGGTCGAACACCTCGCCGGTGTCGGTGTCGCGGTACTCGCTGTCCTGGATCCAGTAGTCGGCATAGGTGACGTAGCGGTCGAAGATGTTCTGGCCGTACTCGCTGTAGCTCTCCAGATAGGCCGTCTGGATTTCCTTGCCGATGAACTCGGCATAGCGCGGCGACAGATACTCCTTGATGTAGCTGGTGTACTTGGTCTCCAGCTCGGCAGGAAACTGCTCGCGCTCGATCTGCTGCTCCAGCACATACATCAGATGGACGGGATTGGCCGCCACCTCGGTGCTGTCGTAGTTGAACACCTTGGACAGGATCTTGAAGGCAAAGCGCGTGGAAATGCCCGACATGCCTTCGTCCACGCCCGCGTAGTCGCGGTACTCCTGGTAGCTCTTGGCGCGCGGGTCCGTGTCCTTGAGGCTCTCGCCGTCATAGACCTGCATCTTGCTGAAGATGCTGGAGTTCTCGGGCTCCTTGAGCCGCGTGAGCACGGCGAACTGCGCCATCATCTTGAGCGTGCCGGGTGCGCACACGGCCTGCGCCAGCGACGACTCGCGGATCAGCTTCTCGTAGATGCGCACCTCCTCGGAGACGCGCAGGCAGTACGGCACCTTGACGATGTAGATGCGGTCCAGGAAGGCCTCGTTGTTGCGGTTGTTGCGAAACGCCTTCCACTCGCTTTCGTTGCTGTGCGCCAGCACCATGCCCTCGAAGGGAATGGCGCCAAAGCCTTCCGTGCCCTTGTAGTTGCCCTCCTGCGTGGCGGTCAGCAGCGGATGCAGCACCTTGATGGGCGCCTTGAACATCTCCACGAACTCCAGCAGCCCCTGGTTGGCCAGGCACAGGCCGCCCGAGTAGCTGTAGGCGTCGGTGTCGTCCTGGGCGAAATTCTCCAGCTGGCGGATATCCACCTTGCCCACCAGGCTGGAGATATCCTGGTTGTTCTCATCGCCTGGTTCGGTCTTGGCGATGGCGATCTGCTTGAGGATGCTGGGGTAGCGCTTGACCACGCGGAACTGGCGGATATCGCCGCCCAGCTCATCGAGGCGCTTGACGGCCCAGGGCGACAGCACATGCTGCAGGCAGCGCCGGGGAATGCCGAACTGCGACTCCAGGATCGGACCGTCCTCGACGGGGTCGAACAGCCCCAGCGGCGACTCGTTGACCGGCGAGCCCTTGAGCGCATAGAACGGCACCTTCTGCATCAGGTACTTGAGCCGCTCGGCAATCGAGCTCTTGCCCCCGCCCACAGGCCCCAGCAGGTACAGGATCTGCTTGCGCTCCTCCAGCCCCTGGGCCGCGTGGCGGAAAAAACTCACCACCTGCTCGATGGAGTCCTCCATGCCGTAGAACTCGGCAAAGGCCGGGTAGCGGCGGATGACCTTGTTGGCAAACAGGCGCGACAGGCGCGGATCGTTGCGGGTGTCCACCATCTCGGGCTCGCCGATGGCTGCCAGCATGCGATGGGACGCGCTCTCGTAGGCCATCGGGTCGCGCTGGCACAGGGCCAGGTATTCGTCCAGCGACATTTCCTCTTCGCGCAGACGGACATAGCGGGCTGCGGAGTTGCTGATGACATCCATACGACCTCCCATGGCGGCACGCGGTGGCTGGCGGTACCGCAAAGTTGCAATCCAATCGCTGCCACATGCAAACGTTGTAGCACCTTGGCGCCGGTTTGAACAGGCCGTCAACGCCCGGACTGTGCGCCATCTTGTTGACAGACAATGACCTGTTGTTGCCCTGCGCTGCGCCCAGTCCCTGTGTGTCCTTGACCAGGCGCTATCATTTCTGCACCTATGATGCGCCGCAATGACAGGGCGGCGTACTGTCCGAATATTGCGACCATGCCTTCTGCCGGTACTCCATCCCTTGCCGCTGCGCCCCTGCCCGGCCTTGCACTGCGGGCCCTGCGCCCGTGCGCGCTCTGGCGGCTGGCGGCCCTCTGGCTGCTGTGCGCTGCCGGGCTGCTGCAGCCCTGGATGGCCGGCGCGGCGCCAGCAGGCCCGCTGGGACCGCTGCAGGGCGCGCTGACAGGCACATCCGGCAAGGATGCGCAGCGCAGCCAGACCATCCAGGCACAGCTCGATGCAGCGGCCTCGGCCAGCAAAGAGGCCGATGCCCTGGCGCAGGAGCTGGACCGGCTGCGCGCCAGCGCCAGGGCCGCCGTGCCCACACTGCCGCCGCCACTGAGCGAAGAGCAGCTGGCCAGCCTGTTCGAGCGCTGGAAAGAGCGCATCCCCGCACATGCCAGCCAGGAGGTGCTGGAGCGCCTGCTGACCGACGAGCGCGATGCCATCGCCACGCTCAAGGCCGGCATCGAGAAATCCGCGGCAGACCAGGCCAATCTGGTGTCCCAGCCCGGCCCGGGCAGGCTGGACCTGTCCATCCTGCAGCAGCGCATCCAGGAAAGCGCGGAGCCCGTGACGGCCGAACCCGGCGAGCCGGCCGCTCTGACACAGGCGCGCCAGTCGCGGCGCAGCGCCGAGCACCGGCGTGCCCTGCTGGAGCTGGCGCTGCGCCAGGAAGAGCAATCCACCCTGGAGGCCCGCCAACGCCTGCTGGCGGCGCAACTGCAATCGCAGCGCCGCGAGCTGCTCGAGCGCATGCCGCGCGCGGCCTGGCTGAACCAGCGCATCGCCGAGCGCAGCCGCCAGCGGCTGGAGCAGCAGGTGCAGGAGGCCGAGCTGGCCGCCGCGCATGCCTCCACGGCCGATCCGGCCACCCGTGAGCTGGCCCAGCAAAATGCGGCCCTGGCTGCCCAGATCCTGAAAAACGCCAACCTGCTGGCCCAGGAGCGCCAGACCCTGGCCAGCGATGAATACCTGCGCGACCAGCTCACCGCCACCCTGCGCGACACCCAGGCCCGCCTGCGGCTGGGCGGCGGCAGCGCGGCCGTGGGGCTGTGGCTGTGGCAGCAGCGGGTGGCGCTGTCATCGGCCAGCGCCACCCAGGCACGGCAAAAGGCCGTGCAGCGCCAACTGGCCGAGCTGCGGCTGGCGCTGTTCAATGCCAACAAGTGGCGTCAGGCACCGGATGGCAGCACGCAGGCCTCCGCAGCGGAGGCCGACCCCGGCCCTGCCATGGCGCTGCAGGATGCCTCCGGCTCCGCGCGGCAGACCGCGCTGCTGAACCGGCAGGCCGCACTGACCGACCAGCTGCAGCCCGTGCTGCTGCGGCGCATCGCCGTGCTGGAGCAGACCGACGACGCGCTGCGAGCCGCCCTGCGCAGCGGCGGCGAACTGCGCCAGGTGCTGGACAAGGAACTGCTGTGGTTCCCCAGCCACCGGCCCATGGACCGCGCCTGGCTCGATGAATGGCATGCGCTTGAGCAAGACATCGAAGGCAGCAGCTCGCCCTGGAAAACCGCACGCGCCCTGGGCGCCAGCATCTGGAACGACCCCTGGGCTTTTGGCGGCGTCGCCGTGATCGTGGCGCTGCTGCTGGGCCTGCGTCGCCATGCGCTGCGCCAGCTGCAGGCCATTGCCGTGCGCGTCGGCGATTTCACGCGGGACCATTTCGGGCTGAGCCTGCTGGCGCTGGGCTGGAGCCTGCTCTACACCCTGCCCTGGAGCTTTGCCACGGCGGCACTGGGCGGCCTGCTGCAGGGGCCGGACGCCGTGGGCACGGCCCTGGAGCCGCTGGGCGCCACCCTGGTGCAGCTGAGCGACTTCATCTTCGTGGCCACCTTGCTCAATGCCCTGTTCTGCCCGGGCGGGCTGGCGCTGGCCCACTTCGGCTGGCCTGCCGGGCGCGTGCAGATGCTGCGCCAGATGGTGCGCCGCGCCGCATGGCTGATCGTGCCTGCCGAACTGCTGGGCGGCCTGGCCTTCTACAGCCGCGACAACCACGCCATCAGCACCTGGGGACGCATCTCCACGCTGATGCTGCTGCTGGGCCTGGCCTGGATGGCATGGCTGTACTTCCGGCGCGTCTCCCGGCAAAAGCACCCGGCCATCCACTGGGGCCAGATCGTGAGCGTGGTGCTCATGCTGCTGCTCAGCGCGCTGGCCGTGGGCATCGTGCTCGGCTATGTCTATACGGCCACCGAATTCATCCAGGCCATGATGGCCAGCTTCGTCTTCCTGGGCGCCGTCGAGGTCCTGGTCAGCCTGCTGCGGCGCTGGCTGCTGCTGGGCGAGCGCCGCCTGGCGCTGAACCGGCTGCGCGAGGCCGCACTGCAGCTGCCGGGCAGCGCGGCGCCCGACACCGGCAAAGCCCCCGCAGACGAAGCGCGCCAGATGGCACTGGTGACCGTGGGCAACCAGGCCCACCGGCTGCTGGGCCTGCTGCAAAAGGTGCTGATCGTGCTGACCCTGATCTACGCCTGGCTGCCGGTGCTGCCCGCCCTGCTGCGCACCGACGGCGTGGTGCTGTGGTACACCACGAACACCGCCGCCGACGGCGTGGCGCAGGCCGCGCCCGTGAGCCTCATGGATGCCCTGCTGGGCGTGCTGGTGCTGCTGCTCACGCTCAGCCTGGCGCGCAACCTGCCTGGCCTGCTGGAAGTGATGCTGTCGGCGTCCTCGCGCATCAGCAGCTCGGCGCGCTACACCGTGGCCACGCTGGCGCGCTACGCCATCACCATTGCGGGCACGGTCGGCGCCTTCACGCTGCTGGGCCTGCGCTGGGGCCAGCTGCAGTGGATGGTGGCCGCGCTGACCGTGGGCCTGGGCTTCGGCCTGCAGGAAATCTTCGCCAACTTCGTCTCGGGGCTGATCCTGCTGGTCGAGCGCCCCTTCCGCGTGGGCGATGTCATCACCATCGACACGCTCACCGGCACCGTGACGCGCATCCGCACGCGCGCCACTACGGTGCTGGACTTCGACAACAAGGAAATCGTCATCCCCAACAAGACCTTCATCACCGGCCAGGTGACGAACTGGACCCTGAGCGACGATGTGACCCGCCTGGTCATCGACGTGGCAGTGGCCCACGGCAACGACCCCCAGCAAGTGCGCGACATGCTGCTGGCCGTGGCCCATGAGCATCCGCAGGTGCTGCGCGAACCCGAGCCCAACTGCTGGTTCATGGCGCTGGAGGGCCAGGGCCAGAGGTTCGAGCTGCGCGCCTACGTGGGCAAGGTGGACCACCGGCTGCCGGTGCGCAGCGAACTCAACCAGCGCATCAACGAGCGGCTCAAGGCCGCCGGCATTGCCGTGGCCTTCCCCCAGCTGGACCTGCATGTGCGCGACCTGCCGCCCGCCCAGACGGCACAGGCGGCACACGGACCTGCGCCTCAGGCTGCGGCCAGCAGCGGCCGGTAAAGCGCGGCCAGCAACTGCCCGGCGGTCTCCTGCACCGCCTCGGCGGCACGGCTGCGCAGGCCCTGGGGCCGGGTGGCCATGACCACATCGCGGTACATGCGCTGCGCATCCAGGGGCCGGACCACCAGGGCGCGGCGCGGCCGCAGCAGCTCCAGGCTGACCCAGGGAAACACGCTGGCGCCCAGGCCCGCCAGCACCGCGCCGACCTGGGTGGCCGTGGAATTGACCTCGCCCGCCACCTGGTAGCGGATGTCCAGCGGCGCAAAGGCCCGGTCCAGGGCGCCGCGCGTGGCATTGGGCTGGCTGGGCAGCAGCAGCGGCTGGCGCGCCAGCTCCTGCAAGGGCATTGGCGCATGGCCGCCCTCTGGCGCCAGCGCCCGCATGCAGCCGAAAAAGAACGGCTCGCGCACGACCTGCCGGGTCTGCAGCTTCTCGGTAGCCTGCGAGGCGTAAAGCACGCCCATATCGAAGCGGCCGCTGTGCACCCCTTCCACCAGATGGCCGCTCAGCCCTTCGTGGATGGACAGCGCGATGGCCGGCCAGCGCTCGCGGCAGGCCGCCAGCAGCTGCACGGACAGCGCCCGGGCAATACTGCCCGCAATCGCCACGGACACGGCGCCCGCCACCTGCGCCCCGCCCGCCTGCACCTGGGCGCGGGCATCGGCCACCTGGCGCAGGATGGCCTGGGCCTGGCCGTACAGCAGCCGGCCCGTGGCCGTGGGCTGCATGCCCAGCGGCCCGCGCACCAGCAGCGTGCTGCCCAGCTCCTGCTCCAGCAGCCTGAGCTGGTGGCTCACGGCGGAGGGCACCACATGCAGCGCATCGCAGGCGCGCGTGATGCTCTGGGCATCGATCACGGCGACGAGGTAACGGAGCTGGCGCAATTCCATGGCGTATCTCCCTGCTGGAGCCTGTTCGGTTTGCGAGAAGGCCGGTTCTGAATTCCTCAGCCACGGCGGGCGGGCGGCTGCCTACATTGTGCGGACCGCCCCTGCCAGCGCCACAGCGCCCGCCCCATGAACTTGCATCCCCGATCCCTGCTCTACATCCCTGCCACCGCCACGCGGCTGCTGGAGCGCGCCGGCCAGCGCGGCGCCGACGCCATCGTGCTCGACCTCGAAGATGCCATCGCTCCCGCACAAAAGGCCCAGGCCCGCGCCATGCTGCCTGCGGCCATCGCCCGCCTGCGTGGGCAGGTCCCCGTGCTCGTGCGCATCAATGCCGACCCGGCACTGCGACAGGCAGACACCGGGGCCGCGCTGCGCGCGGGCTGCGACGGCCTGATCATCCCCAAGGCCGAATCGGCCGCCGACATACAGGGCATTGCAGCACTGGCCGATGCCCTGGGCGCAGGCCACATGCCGCTGCACGCCATCGTGGAGACTCCCAGGGCGCTGCTGCGGCTCGCAGAAATCGCGCAGGCCTCGCCCCAGCTGGCCTCGCTGGCCTTCGGCGGCGAGGACTTCGCCACCGCGATGGGCATGGAGCCCATGCCGGACACGCTGGCACTGCCCGCGCAGGCCGTAGCCATTGCGGCTGTGGCGGCAGGACTGCACCCCATGGGACTGGCGGGCCCGATCGGCAACTACACCGACCTCGCGGACTTCGCGGCACTGGCCCGGCGCTCACGCGCGCTGGGCATGCGCGGTGCCGCATGCATCCACCCGGCACAGCTGCCCGCGCTGCATGCCGCCTTTGGCGCCAGCGCACAAGAGCTGCACCAGGCGCGCAGCATCGTGCAGGCCTACGGGCTCGCCCTCGCCCGGGGACAGGGGGCCGTGGCCGTCGATGGCCGCATGGTCGATGCCCCCATCGCAGAACGCGCGCGCCGCCTGCTGCAAGATGCCGGAGAACACGCATGACCGCCACCGCCCTGCCCCTGCGCGGCATCCGCGTGCTCGACCTCTCGCGCCTGGCCGCAGGCAACATGCTCACGCTGCAACTGGCCGACTTCGGCGCCGAAGTCATCAAGGTCGAGGCCCCCGGCGGCGACACCCTGCGCGACTGGAAGGACGACGGCCAGCCGCTGTGGTGGCAGATCTATGCGCGCAACAAGAAAAGCATCTGCCTGGACCTGCGCAACAGCGCCGATGTGCAAAGCCTGCTGCAGCTGGCAGAAACCGCACAGATCCTCGTCGAGAGCTTTCGCCACGGCGCCATGGAGCAATTCGGCCTGGGCCCCGATGTGCTGCTGCAGCGCAACCCCCGGCTGGTCATCGTGCGCATCTCGGGCTGGGGCCAGACGGGGCCGTATGCCAGCCGCCCAGGCTTTGGCACGCTGGTCGAAGCGTTCTCGGGCTTTGCCGAGAAAAACGGCTTTCCCGACAAGCCTCCCGCCCTGCCCAACCTGGGGCTGGCCGACATGATCGCGGGCCTGGCCGGCGCGGGCGCGGCCATGTTCGCGCTGCGGGAAGTGGAGGTTCACGGCGGCCAGGGCCAGGTCGTGGACCTGTCGCTGCTGGAGCCCCTGCTGGCCGTGCTGGGACCAGACCCGGCCATCTTCCGGCGCACGGGGCGGCTGCCGCAGCGCATGGGCAACCGCGCAGGCATCGCCGCACCGCGCAACGCCTACCCATGCGCCGACGGGCGCTGGCTGGTGATCTCGGGCTCCACCCAGCGCATGGCCGAGCGCATCCTGCAGGCCATCGGCCACGCAGACCTGTGCGCCGACCCCAGGTTCGCCACC
Organism: Delftia sp. PS-11; assembly: GCF_029870285.1. Classification (GTDB taxonomy): domain Bacteria; phylum Pseudomonadota; class Gammaproteobacteria; order Burkholderiales; family Burkholderiaceae_C; genus Comamonas. The sequence continues at coordinate 23,151 of NZ_JACSYA010000022.1, read as the reverse complement.
AACGCAGCGCGCCTGCGCCATGCCGATGCGCTGGACGCGCTGATCGGCGGCTTTGTGGCCCGGCACAGCCTGCAGGACAACCTGCGGCACTTCGGCGCATGGGAAGTGACGGCTGGACCGGTGCAGGACGTGGAGCAACTGCTGGCCGACGCGCATGTGCGCGCCCGGGCCTGCATCACCGACATCCCCGATGCCGAAGGCCACCCCCTGCCCATGCACAACGTCTTTCCCCGCCTCTCGCGCACGCCGGGCTCCATCCGCAGCCTGGGACCCGCGCTGGGCGAGCACCAAAGCCTCGTGCCGCACAGGAGCGATGCCGCCCCCTGAAACCCGGTCTGGGCTGCGGCCCGGCCCTGCCCCGCACCTGGATCACCTGCCTGCACACACGACAACGGAGACACACCATGGCGCTTATCAGAAAACGGTCCGCCCTGGCCGCCACAGCGATGGCTGCCACAGCGGTGGCTGCCATCTCACTGGCTGCACTGGCGGCGCTGCCCGCGCGCGCGGCCACGCCCCAGCCGGTCACCCTGGTCGTGCCCGCCGCGCCGGGCGGCTCCAACGACATCATGGCGCGCGTCATGGAGCCGCTGCTGCGCAGCGAACTTGGCCGCCCCGTCGTAGTCGAGAACCGGGGAGGCGGCGGCGGCAACGTGGGCGCGGCCTACGTGGCGCGCGCAGATGCCGGCAGCAACCTCTGGCTGCTGACCTCGGCCAGCATCATCACCATGAACCCCGGCCTGTTCGCCAGCCCCGGCTTCGATACGCTGCGCGACTTCGTGCCCGTGGCGGGCATCGCCAGCGTGCCCCACGTGCTGCTGGTCCACAAGGACTTCGCCCCTGCCAGCCTGCCCGAGCTGCTGGCTGCGCTGCGCCGCGAGCCCGGCCGGTATTTCTTCGGCTCGGCAGGCAACGGCACCTACTCGCACATCCTCATGGAGTTCCTCAAGCGCGCGGAAAAGGTCGATGCCGCCCATGTCCCGTTCCGGGGCGTGGCCCCTGCCATGACCGAACTGATGGCCGGGCGCATCCAGATGCTGATCAGCACCCTGCCCTCGGCCATGCCCTACCTGAACAGCCGCGACGTCAAGGCCCTGGCCGTGTTCTCAGAGCAGCGCAGCGCCTTCCTGCCCGACCTGCCCACGGCCCGGGAAACCGTACCCGGACTGGTCGGCGACCTGTGGATCGCGCTGTATGCGCCCCAAAGTACGCCACCGCAGCAGGTACAGCGCATGCGCCAGGCCGTACTCCAGGCGCAGGCATCGCCCGCGCTGCAGGAAAAATTCCGCACAATGGGCGCCAGCGTCCATGCGCCCACGGTCCAGGAGCTGCGCGCGCAGACCGAGGCCGACCTGACACGCTGGAGCCGCCTCATCCAGCAGGCAGGCATCCAGGTTGATTGACAAGGAGACTCCATGAAACTGCTGCGATTCGGCCCCGAGGGCCAGGAAAAGCCCGGCCTGCTCGATGCCAGCGGCGGCATCCGCGACCTGTCCGCGCTGGTGGACGACTACACGCCCCGCCGGCTGGGCCGCGAAGCGCTGCAGGCGCTGGCGGCCATCGACCCCGGCAAGCTGCCGCTGGTCCAGGCACCGGTGCGCATCGGCATGCCCTGGAGCGGCATGTCCAAATGCGTCGCCATCGGCCTGAACTACCGCGACCATGCCGAGGAAGCCGGCATGCCCATACCGAAAGAGCCCATCCTCTTCGCCAAATGGCCCAGCTGCGCCTGCGGCCCGGATGACGACATCCCCCTGCCCGAAGGCAGCACGCGCATGGACTGGGAGGTGGAGCTGGGCATCGTCATCGGCGAACGCGCGCGCAATGTGCCCGAGGCCAGCGCGCTGGAATATGTGGCGGGCTACTGTGTCGCCAACGATGTCTCCGAGCGCGAATACCAGATCGAGCGCAGCGGCGGCCAGTGGAGCAAGGGCAAGGGCTTCGACCGCTTCGGCCCCATCGGCCCCTGGCTGGTCACCCGCGACGAAGTGCCCGACCCGCAGGCGCTGCAACTGTGGCTGGATGTCAACGGCGAGCGCCGCCAAAGCGGCAGCACGCGCACCATGATTTTCGGCTGCGCCGAACTCGTCAGCTACTGCAGCCGCGTAATGACGCTGGAGCCCGGCGACCTCATCATCACCGGCACGCCCCCCGGCGTGGGCATGGGCATGCGCCCGCCGCGCTTTCTCAAGGCGGGCGATGTCATGGAGCTGGGGATCGAGGGGCTGGGAGTGCAGAAGCAGCGCGTGGTGTAGCGGTCGCTGCAAAAGCAAAGCGGCCCTCGGGCCGCTTTGCGCAGAAGTCAGCGGCCCAGCGCTCAGCTGCCAGCCACCTTCATGCGGTTGATCAGCACCGAGCCTACGGTCTTGGCGCCGTAGTTGTAGGCGTCGGCGCCCACGGCTTCGATGCCCTTGAACATGTCCTTGAGGTTGCCCGCGATGGTGATCTCGTGCACGGGGAAGGCGATTTCGCCGTTTTCCACCCAGAAGCCGCTGGCGCCGCGCGAGTAGTCGCCGGTCACGTAGTTCACGCCTTGGCCCATGAGTTCGATCACGAACAGGCCCGTGCCCAGCTTGCGCAGCATGGCGGGCAGGTCGTCGCTGGCCTGGGTGCGGCGCGAACTCAGCACCAGGTTGTGCGAGCCGCCGGAGTTGCCCGTGGTCTTCATGCCCAGCTTGCGCGCCGAGTAGCTCGACAGGAAATAGCCGCCGACGCGGCCCGCATCCACCACCTTGCGCGGCTGCACGCGCACACCTTCCTCGTCGAAGGGCGAGCTGCCCTTGCCGCCGAGGATGAAGGGATCTTCCGCGATGTCGATATGCCTGGGAAAGACCTGCTTGCCCAGCGAATCGAGCAGGAAGCTGCTGCGGCGGTACAGCGCGCCGCCGCTGACGGCCTGCACGAAGCTGCCCAGCAGGCCGGCGGCCAGCGTGGACTCGAACAGCACCGGGCATTCGGTGGTGGGGATCTTGCGGCTGCCCAGGCGGCTCAGCGCGCGCTGGGCGGCGTAGCGGCCCACCGCCTCGGGCGAGGCCAGATCGGCCGCGTTGCGCATGGAGCTATACCAGGCGTCGCGCTGCATCTCGCCGTTGCTGCCCGGCAGCGAGGCAATGGGCGCCACCGACAGGCTGTGGCGCGAGCTGGCATAGCCGCCACGGAAGCCATTGGTGTGCGCGCTGAAGAAGTGGCTTTGCTGGGCCGATACGCTCGCGCCCTCGCTGTTGGTGATGCGCTTGTGCGTGCGCAGCGCAGCCTGCTCGCATTGCAGCGCCAGCTGGGCGGCTTCCTCGCTGGTGATGGCCCAGGGATGGAACAGCTGCAGGTCGCGGTGGCTGCCGGGCTCGGCGATGTCGGCCGCATCGGGCAGGCCGGCCATGGGGTCTTCTGCCGTGAAGCGCGCGATGTCGTAGGCGGCCTGCACGGTCTGCTGGATGGCCGCTTGCGAGAAATCGGAGGTGCTGGCGTTGCCGCGCCGGTTGCCCAGATAGACGGTCACGCCCAGCGACTTGTCCCGGTTGCGCTCCACGGTCTCCAGAGAGCCCTTGCGCACGCTCACGCTCAGGCCGCAGCCTTCGGAAGCTTCGGCGCCTGCATCGGTGGCGCCCAGCTTCTTGGCATGGGCCAGGGCACGGTCCACCAGGTCTTCAAAAAACGGTTGGCTGTAGCTGAAGCCGGAATCGGCCTGCGGTTTGGCGGTGCTTGCCGGGCTGGGACGGGGTTTTTTCATAGCGGCGGATATGATAGCCGCCACTGCGGCGCTCCCCGTGCCGCCACTGCATTTGTCCCTTACCCCATGTCACGCAAACCCAAAAAAGGCTATTACGTCAAAGGCCATTTCGTCGCTGAAGGCAGCGAACTGGACCTGCAACTGAAGGCCGAACTCAAAGGCACCCCCGACTCCAGCAAGACCGATCTCAAGCGCGAAATGGACGCGCTGCAGGATCTGGGCAAGGAGCTGCTGACGCTGCGCGCCGATCTGTTCAAGCGCCTGCAGCTGCCCGACCAGCTGGCCGACGCACTGGCCGAGGCCAAGCGCATCACCAACTTCGAAGGCAAGCGCCGGCAGATGCAGTACGTCGGCAAGCTCATGCGCAAGCTCGACGAGGCACAGATTGCGGCCGTGCGCGCCGCCCTGGACGAGCAGCACAACGGCTCGGCCGCCGAAAAAATGGCCCTGCACGCAGCCGAGCAGTGGCGCGACCGGCTGATCGCCGAAGAGTCGGCCCTGTCCATCTGGCTGGACCATTTCCCCGGCACCGACATCCAGCAGCTGCGCGCCCTGATCCGCCAGGCGCGCAAGGACATGCCCGGCACCCACGAGGCCAACGTGCAGGAATCCACGGGCCTGGCCGCGCGCAAGGGCCGTGCCTACCGCGAACTGTTCCAGCTCGTGCGGGCCCAGCTCAGCGGCGCCGGCAAGGCCGAAGCCGAGGATGGCCAGGACGAGGAAGCCGGCGATGAGTGAGTCCGTGCATGACGCCGTGCGCATCGGCATCGTCTCCATCAGCGACCGCGCCAGCAGCGGCGTCTATGAAGACAAGGGCCTGCCGGCGCTGCAGGACTGGCTTTCGCGCGCGCTGAAGAACCCCATCCACTTCGAGCCGCGCCTGATCCCGGACGAGCAGGCGGGCATCAGCGCCACGCTGATCGAGTTGGCCGATGCCGGCTGCTCGCTGGTGCTGACCACGGGCGGCACCGGCCCCGCGCCACGCGACGTCACGCCCGAGGCCACGCTGGCCGTGGCCGACAGGGAAATGCCGGGCTTTGGCGAGCAGATGCGCCAGATCAGCCTGGCCTTCGTGCCCACGGCCATCCTCTCGCGCCAGGTGGCCGTGATCCGGGGCCAGAGCCTCATCATCAACCTGCCCGGACAGCCCAAGGCGATTGCCGAGACGCTGGAGGGACTGAAAAACCCCGACGGCACGCAAAAGGTCAACGGTATTTTTGCAGCCGTGCCCTATTGCATCGACCTGATCGGCGGTCCCTACCTGGAGACGGACGACAGCGTGTGCAAGGCCTTCCGGCCCAAGAACGCCGTACGCGCGCCGCGCCCGCACGCCTGAGCGCCGCCGCGCGCAAACACCTGGGCAGCCTGCGGGCTGCCTTTTCTTTGGGCGGCCGTTGCACTGTCGCGCACAGGCCACCAAGCCCGTGCTTGCCCCGATGCGGTGCACGCCCGCGCCTGCCAGCATGGAATCACCCTGCCCTCTGCGCACAGACCGCAGCGGGCTTTTTCCATCCCTGCCAAGGAGACTCCATGCCGCAACGCCCCAAGACATCGCTGATGACACCGCTGGCCCTGGCCCTGTGCGCCGCCAGCCTGGCCACGCCCGTGCTGGCGCAGGACAAGGTCAGGATCGGCTTCATCACCGACATGTCCAGCCTGTACGCCGATGTCGAGGGCAAGAATGGCGCCGTGGCCATCCAGATGGCCATCGACGACTACGGCGGCAAGCTGCTGGGCAAGCCCATCGAACTGCTGACGGCGGACCACCAGAACAAGGCCGATATCGCCGCCAGCAAGGCGCGCGAGTGGATCGACACCCAGGGCATCAGCCTGGTGTTCGGTGGCACGAACTCGGCCACCGCCCTGTCCATGGCCAAGGTGGCGCAGGAGAAAAAGCGCGTCTTCATCGACAACGGCGCGGGCAGCTCGGCCCTGACCAACGAGCAGTGCAGCCCCTATACCGTGCACTACGCTTTCGACACTGTGGCGCTGGCCAAGGGCACGGGCGCGGCTGTGGTCGAGGCCGGCGGCAAGAGCTGGTACTTCGTGACCGCCGACTATGCCTTCGGCCATGCGCTGGAGGCCGATACCACCAAGATCATCGAGGCGCGCGGCGGCAAGGTGCTGGGCTCGGTCAAGACGCCGCTGAACGCCAGCGACTTCTCCAGCTTCATGCTGCAGGCGCAGAACTCCAAGGCCCAGATCCTGGGCCTGGCCAATGCAGGCGGCGACACCATCAACTCCATCAAGGCCGCGCGCGAATTCGGCGTGACCAAGGACATGAAGCTGGCGGGCCTGCTGGTGTTCTTCACCGACGTGCACAGCCTGGGCCTGAAAAACACCCAGGGCATGCAGTTCACCACCAGCTGGTACTGGGACATGAACGATGCCACGCGCAAGTTCGCCGATGCCTTCATGGCCAAGACCCAACGCCGCCCCAGCGAAATCCATGCCGCCGACTACTCGGCCACCATGAACTGGCTCAAGGCCGTGGAAAAGGCCGGCACGCTGGATGCCGACAAGGTCATGGCCACCTGGCGCGGCATGAAGATGGATGACTTCTTCGGCAGCGGCTACCTGCGCGAGGATGGCCGCTATGTGCACGACATGTACCTGATGGAGGTGAAGTCCCCCGCCGAATCCAAGGGCACCTGGGACTACTACAAGCTGGTCAAGAAGCTGCCCGCCGAACAGGTCTGGACCACCAAGGCCGAGAGCAAGTGCCAGTACTGGCGCTGAGCCTGATGCCTGACCGCCGCACGGCGGCCAGGCATCGTGCGCATCAGAATGAGTGCGCCATGCCCAGGTACAGCCCCGACTGCCCCCGGCCAGGGGCAGGGTTGTTGTTGGTGGCTTCGACCGAGAAGTTCGCGTTGCCGCCGTTGCGCACGGTGCCGACGCTTGCGTAGAGCAGGGTCCGCCGGGACAGGTTGTAGTCGGCTCCCAGCATGAACAGGCTGGCGCTGCCGCCGCCCCGGTTGACGGTGGTGCGGTAGGCGGCGCCGATCAGCGTCAGTGCACCCGTGGCGCGGTAGCGCCCGCCCATCCAGTAATGCCGGGCCTTGTCCGGCCTGCTGGCAGCGCCGTCCGGCGCGGACAGCTGCTCGTAGGCCGCGAACAGCTTGAGCGCGTCGAGCGTCACCGTGCCGCCCAGGGCCAGGTTCTTCGAGGTGCTGTAGAGGTCGCGGTAACGCCCGTCGGCGTCGCGCGCCACATCGTAGATGGCGCGCAGCTCGAACGTGGGCGCAGCATAGGTCAGCGTCATGATGTCCTTGCGCAGCCGGCTGGCCCCACCGGGTCGCTCGCCCAGGCTGGTCACCACCGAAGCCTTGAGGCCGCCCCGGTCCGGCGTGGCATAGGAGATCAGGTTGTCATGGCCCTGCCAGTTGCGCCCGCGCACCAGGGTGGCCGACCCGATGAACTGCTGGCCCACAGGGTCCAGCGCCCAGTAGGCATCGGCCAGCGGCAGGTCCTTGCCCAGCTTGAGCGTGCCCCATGCCCCCTGCAGGCCCACGTAGGAGCGGCGGTTGAAGAGGCCGGGCGCGTTGAACTGCGCATCGTCCAGGGTGAAGCCGGATTCGAGCGTGAACAGAGCCTTGAGCCCGCCGCCCAGATCCTCCTCGCCCTTGAACCCCAGGATGCTCGTGCCCCACTGGTTGCCCACGCCGCGCAGCAGGCTGCTGCTCTTGCCCGTGGCCGGGTCATACACATTGGTCTGGTAATCGATGCCCCCGACCACGCGCCCGTACACCGTCACCGAACTTTGCGCGTGGGCAGCAGCCCCCCACAGCGCCGCAGCGGCAAGCCCTGCAATTGCCATTTTTTTCATGGTCTGACCCTCCTCTGAACCACCAGTTGACGAAAGCCTCCCTTGCGAGAGACGCGATGAAATCCGCCACCAGGCCATACAGCGATGACCGGCAAAAACCCGGCGCAATGGCTGCCATGCCACCGCGCCATATGCAATCAGAGCCAGCGGGCCTTGCAGGACCCAGGCATGTGTCCAGGGAACGGGGCCCGGAGACGAAGCCATCCGATTCTCGGAAGATGCCTTGCGGGCATCTAACGTGTTCTGACACGCGCTGATAGATTTCCGGCAAAACCGTTTAGGTGTTTCTCCCTGTGTGCAACGGCATGCCTGCCCCACTGCTCCCGGGCTCCTGCGTCGCAAGCCAGGGCCGCAGCGCAGGCGCCAGCGCCAGCGGCTCTGCCTGCCAGCACGTGGGCGCGAACTGCGCGCCCTGGCCTGTGGATTCGGGCCAGGCCAGCACCGCCATGCCGGCCTCCAGGCCCGCGCAGGCGCCCGTGGGGCTGTCCTCGACCACCAGGCAGTCGCCAGGCGCAATGCCCAGCAGCCAGGCTGCGCGCAGGTAGGGCTCGGGCGCGGGCTTGCCTTCGCGCACATCGTTGCGGCTGACGCTGACCTGTCCAGGCTCCTGCAGCTCCAGCGCGCGCAGCGCCGCATCGAGCAGCGTGCGGTCGGAATTGGAGACCACGGCCATGGCCACGCCTGCCCGGCGCACGGCCTCGACGGCTTCGCGCGCGCCAGGGCGCCAGCACAGCCCGCCGGCATGCGCCAGAAAGGCCCGGTACTTGGCACGCGCCAGCGCCTGCACGTCCAGCCGCAGGCCGGGCGCATGCGCCAGCAGGCGTTCGTGCACGGCGCCAATCGCCATGCCGGTGCAGTCCGCGTGAAAGCGCTCGGGCAGGGCAATGCTCTGCGCAGCCATCACATCCTCCAGGGCGCGCTGGTGCAGCGTCTCGCTGTCGGCCAGGGTGCCGTCCATGTCGAACAGCACGGCGCGCACGCGGCAGGGCGCGGGGGCCCTCATGCCGGCTCCAGCGCCTGCGAAAGCGCATCCAGGTCGTCGCACAGAGCCTGCGAGTGGTGGTACAGCCGGTCGAACACAGGCTGCATGCGCGCGTAGGCCGCCTGCCAGGCAGGGTCCGGCTGGATCTCGCGCTCCCAGCGCACCAGCGCCTGGGCGGCGGCCTGCACATCGGCATAGCGCCCCATGGCGGCCTGGCCCATGGCCGCGCAGCCGATCACACCGCACTCGGCCTCGCCCGGCACCAGCAGGGGCAGGCCATAGGCGCTGGCCTTGATCTTGAGCCACAGCGCATTGCGCACGCCGCCGCCCGAGGCAATGATGCGCTCGATGCGCGTGCCGCTGGCCTGCTGCAGCGCCTGCAGATGCCGCTGGCAGGCCAGCGCCACGCCTTCCAGCACGGCGCGGGCCAGATGGGATGGCCCATGCGCGGCGCCCAGGCCAAAGAACTGGGCGCGCACGTTGCGCTGCGCACCCAGCCGCTGGCCGCCCAGGTAAGGCATGAACAGCAGGCCGCCCGCGCCCGGTGGCGCGGCCTCGGCATGTGCCATCAGCTGCGCATCGCCAAGCAGACCGCCATGCAGCGCGCGCCGCGCCCAGCGCACCGCATCGCCACCGGACTCCAGCAGCATGAAAGCCCCCCAGCCGCCCTGCACCGTGCCCAGGTTGCAGACCTCGGGGTGCAGCAGTGGCGCATCGGCCAGCAGGGTGACGATGCACGACGTGCCCAGCATCTCGGAGGCCATGCCGGTACGGCAGGCGCCGCTGCCCAGCAGCCCGGCGGCAAAGTCGCTTGCGCCTACCAGCACCGGCGTGCCCTCGCGCAGGCCCGTGGCCGAGGCGGCGCTGGCGGTGACGCTGCCCAGCAGTTCCAGCGGTGCGCGGATGGGCGCGAGCTTGCCGGGGTCTATGCCCAGCTCTGCGCAGGTCTGCGCCGACCACTGCTGCGTGCGCGGGTCCATGAGAAAGCTGCAGGCCGCCTCGGTGCGGTCGGTCGCCAGCACGCCGGTCAGGCAGAAATTGATGTAATCCTTGGGCGCGCACACGCATGCCGTGCGCTCATAGGCAGCCGGGTCGTGCTGGCGCAGCCACTGCAGCTTGAAGCCCGGCCAGGCCGGCGTGGCGGGGTTGGCGGTGCGGGGCAGGTAATCGGCAGGCGCATGCGCGGCCTCGTAGCCATGCACCAGGGCCGCCGTGCGCTTGTCATTCCACAGCGGCACCAGCGGCCGCGCCAGCGCGCCCTGGCGGTCGATCAGCACCGTGCCATGCATCTGGCCGCAGGCCACGACCATGCCCACCCGCCCGCGCGCACCGGGCACCTGCTCCAGCACCTGCCGTATGCAGGACTGCACGCCCAGCCACCAGTCCTGCGCCCGCTGCTCGGCCCAGCCAAAGGCGGGCACGATCTGCGCGTGCTCGTGCGTGGCGATGGCCTGTACGCCGGCGCGCGCATCGACCAGGGCGGCACGCACGCTGCCGGTGCCGACATCGATGGCCAGGGTCAGCTCTTCGTGTGCCATGGACCCCCCCTGTCAGCGCGGGCCGGCGCCGGCGCCGCGCTGCACGACGATGGCCACCAGAATGATCAGCCCCATGACCACCTGCTGGTGGTAGCCGGGCACGCTGGTCAGGTTCATGATGTTGGAGATCACGCCCAGGATCAGCACGCCGACCAGCGTATTGAGGACGGTGCCCCGGCCACCGGCCAGGCTGGCGCCGCCGATGACCACGGCGGCAATCACCGTCAGCTCGTCGCCCACGCCGCTGGCCGGCGCACCGACACCGGCACGCGCCGTGGAGACCATGCCGGCCATGCCCGCCAGCGCGCCGCACACGGCATAGGCCAGCATCACATGGCGCGCGACCGGCACGCCGGACAGGCGCACCGCCTCTTCGTTGGAGCCGATGGCGCGCACGATGCGCCCGGCGCGCGTCAGCCCCAGGAAGACGGCTCCGCACGCAAAGACCGCCAGCATCAGCAGCGTGGTCTGCGGCAGGTGCCACCAGGCGCCACGGCCGAAGTCGAGCAAGGCCTGCCCCTCATCGCCCACCAGGATGGGTGCTCCGTTGGAGGCAATCAGCGCCGCCCCGCGCGCAATCGTCATCATCGCCAGCGTGACGACAAAGGCACTGAGCCTGCCGATGGCGATCAGCGCGCCATTGACCAGGCCGCAGGCCGCCCCCACCGCCAGCCCCGAGGCCATCGCCAGCACCAGCCCCTGTCCTGGCAGCAGCAGCGCGGCGACGACGCTGGACAGCGCCGCGACCGACCCCACGGACAGATCGATGCCGCCCGTCAGCACCACCAGCAGCATGCCCATGGACATGATGCCCACGCCGACGACCTGGCGCGCCACGTTGGCAGCGTTGGGCGCTGTCAGGAAGTCCGGCGAAGCCACCGATGCCCCGGCAATCAGCACCACCAGAATGAACAGGGTTGCACCCCGGCCAATCCAGGGGATGCGGGCCACCCGGGACCAGGCTCCGGCAAGACCTGCAGAAGTTCCAGCAACGGCGTTCGCCACGGCCGCAATGCGCAAGATGGAAAGATTCATGGGCAGTCTCCTATCTTTGATGGACAGCGCCAGCGCACATGTGCGCGGCATGCATATGTGCGGCATGCATATGCGCGGCACGCACGTGCGCGGCACGCTCAGGCAGCCCGCTGCACGGGCACGCCCAGCGACATGGCGACGATGTTTTCCTCGCTGTAGTCGGGCGCATGCAGCTGCCCGCGCAGGCGGCCGCCGCCCATCACCAGGATGCGGTCGGCCAGCCCCATCAGCTCCTGGTGGTCGGACGAGGCGACGACGATGGCATGGCCACGGCCTGCCAGCTCGTTGATGAGGGCATAGATCTCCGCCTTGGCGCCCACATCGACACCGCGCGTCGGCTCGTCCAGCAGCAGCACCGGCACGCCGGCATGGAACCACTTGGCCAGAGCCACCTTCTGCTGGTTGCCGCCGGACAGCGTGGACACGCTGGCCTCCATGTCATGCGCCTTCACGCGCAGCGCGCGCATCAGCGCAGCGACCGTGCTGCGCTCGCGTGCGGCGCGCAGCAGGCCCAGGGGGCCACACACATCGGACAGCCGTGCCAGGGTGGTATTGAGACGGATCGGCAGCGACAGCAGCACCCCCTGGCCCTTGCGGTCCTCCGGCACCAGCCCCACGCCCGCGCGCACGCCCTGGCCGGTGGTGCGCGGCGTCACCTCGCGGCCGGACACCAGCACCTGACCCGCATCGGGGCGGTCGGCACCAAAGATCAGGCGCAGCAGCTCGGTGCGGCCCGAGCCGATCAGGCCGCCCAGGCCCACCACCTCGCCGGGCCGGACATCGAAGCTGACATCCGCGACCGCGCCCCTGCGGCCCAGCCCCCGCACCTGCAGCAGCGGCTCGGCGCCGATGCGCGCCTGCCGCGCGGGAAACAGGGCGGCCAGCGGACGGCCGACCATCAGGCGGATCAGCCGGTCCATGCAGATATCGCCAGGCGCCACCGTGGCCACCGTCTGCCCGTCCTTGAGCACCGTGATGCGGTCGGCCAGCTCGAACACCTCCCCCAGCCGGTGGGAGATGTAGACGATGCCCACGCCGCGCCCGCGCAGTGCCCGCACGGTATCGAGCAGGCGCCGGGCATCGGCTGGGGACAGCGATGCGGTGGGCTCATCGAGCACCAGCAGCCGCGCATCCAGGCTCAGGGCCTTGGCAATCTCCACGACCTGGCGCTGCGCCGCAGACAGGCGCGCCACCGGCAGGCGCGGATCGATATCGAAGCCCAGATCCTGGATCAGCGCACGGACCCGCTCGCCCATGGTGCGCCAGCGGATCAGGCCCGGCAGCTGGCACAGCATCACGTTCTCGGCCACCGACAGATGCGGCGCCAGCGCGGTTTCCTGGTGGATCAGCGCAATGCCGCGCGACAGCGCATCGTGCGGGCTGCGCAGCGCCACCGCCTGCCCCCCGATCTCGATCTCGCCCGCCGTGGGCCGGATATTGCCGGCCATGACCTTCATCAGGGTGGACTTGCCTGCGCCGTTCTCACCGACCAGGGCATGGACCTCGCCGGCATGCAACTCGAAATCGACGCCCCTGAGCGCCTGCACGCCGCCGAAATGCTTGCGGATGCCCCGCAATGCCAGGAATGCTGCCATGGGTTGTCTCTCCTTGTATTCGTGCGTGGGGCCTATTGCACGCGCCTGCTGCACGCGCCTGTTGCACGCTCCCACCGTGCCCGTCCACTGCAGGGCGCGAGCGCTCAGAACACGGCCTTGGGGTCGTAGTACTTGTCCACATTGGCGCGGGTGATGGCCGCCGACGGCGTGAAGGTCAGCTTGGGCACATTTTTGGCTTCGCCCCTGACGACCTGGATGCCCAGCTCCAGCGCGGTGCGGGCCACCAGGGCCGGATCATTGAGCCCGGTCACGCCATACTTGCCCTGCTTGATCAGCGCCAGAGCCTCCTTTTGCCCATCGGCGGCGGCCACCAGCAGCACGCCCTGGCGCTTGGCGCTGTCAATGGCACGGCGCGCGCCCAGCAGCATGCTGTCGTTCTCGCTCAGGGCGATGTTGAAATCCTTGTGGGCCACCAGCAGGTCTTCCATGGCCTTGAGCCCGCCTTCGTCGTTCCACGCCCCCCAGCCCTGGCCGACCACCTCGACACCCGCCTTGCCGAACTTGCGCAGCTGCGCCTCCATGATGCCGGCGAGCACGCCCAGCCGGCGCTCCTGGCCCACGGGGTTGCCCTTCTCGCCGGACAGGAGCGCGATCCGGATGGGCTTGTCCCCCAGCTCATCGACCACCCAGTTGCCCACGAGCTGGCCATTGCGGCTGTTGGACGACTGCACCAGGGTCACGAAGTTGGCCTTGGGGTTGAGCGTGCTGTCCATGACGATCACCTTGACGCCGCGCGCGCTGGCGCTGTTGACGGCATGGACCATGCCATCGACATCCACCGGATTGATCAGCAGCAGCTTCACGCCACGGGTGACCAGGTCCTCGACATCGGCGATCTGCTTTTGCAGCTTGCCCTGGGCATCCGTGCCGATCACCTCGTGGCCCAGCTCCTTGGCCCGGGCCTGGGCGGCCTGCATCTGCGCGGCAAAGTAAGGCGCAGACAAGGTCTTCATGGAGACCCCGATCCTGAACTTGTCCTGGGCGCGGGCCGTGCCCGAGAGCGACAGGGCTGCGGCCGAGGCGGCCAGCGTGGCGAGGGTGCGGCGTTGCAGTTTCATGAGTGTCTCCTGGTGGTATGGGTATGTGATGTGGCCGCAGCCATCGCGGCATCGGAAGGCGCAGGCTGGTGGACCTGCCCGGCGATGCGACTGAGCGCATCGAACCCTGGGCCATCCGTGGCGATCCCGATGCCGAAAACCTCGGCGATCACGCGCGTCCAGCCATGGATGAAATATGTCCAGCCGTCCTCGACCTGCAAGCCACGGCTTGCCTGCTGGCGCCGCGCCTGATCGAGAAAGCGCAAATGCCCCCGGTAATTGAACTCCCAGGCCACCGCACGCAGCGGAAACTCGGCGGCATCGCTCAGCGGCGAGCCCGGGCGGTCCTTGCCCAGCCCGGTCGCGTTCACGACCAGAGTGCCGGGCGGCTGCTGCGCCAGCAGCGCGTCGTTGCCGGCGCTGCCATCCACCAGACGGTACTCGCAGGGAATATCCAGAGCACCCAGCGCCTGATGAATGCGCGCAATCTCCTGCAGGCGCTGCGCGCTGGGGTCGGAGATGACGAGCCGGCCTGGCCGGTCCGCCCCGCGCGCAGCCTGCATCAGATGGCAGCTCAGCGCAATCGAGGCGCCGCCCGCCCCCATCAGAAAGGCCGCCGCCCCGGTGCGCTCGAAATGCCCTGGCGGCAAAAAACCATCGACCGCCAGCCCTGCGGAAACCGGGTCCTTGGCATGGCAGACAAACCGTCCCCCGCGCTTGGACAGGCAGCTGGTCTCACCCAGCGCCAGCGCATAGGCATCGGCCTCGTCGAACAGATCGCGGCAGGCCGCGTACAGGTCGATCTTGTGCGTCGTGACCAGGGCGCCCAGCGACAGCGGATCGGTCTTGAGAAACTGCACCACGCGGCGGTAGTCGGCAGGCGGCGCATGCAAGGGCAGATCGATGCCCACGATGCGCACATCGCCCAGGCCCAGGTGGCGCGCCCAGGCCGGGAACACCTGCATGATAGAACTGTGCCCGGTGGAGACCCCGATGAAATACAGGCTCGGGTGCGTGGCAGGCCGCAGGGCAGCCGGGTCCTGGCCCGCGAGGGCGCCGTGAACCGCGCTCATGGCTGCGCCTCCCCACCCTGGCGCAGCAGGCCTTGCAGCATCAGCACCTGGGCGGCGCTGCGCCCGGCATAGCCGGGGTTGGCCTGGATGCGCCAGCCGCCCTGGCCATCATCGACGATGCGCGTGCGCAGCCCGTTGGAGCGCTCGATGATGCCGTAGTCCTGCCCCGCATCGGCCGGGTAGCAAAACAGCATCACCAGATCCTGCGTGCCGGTATTGACGCTGCGGTGAATCCACAGGGGCGGCACATAGCACACCACCTGCGGCGCCATCTCCACGGTGCGCGTCTGGCCATCGGCGGACTCCATCACCATCAACCCATGGCCCTTGAGGCCAAAGTACAGCTCGGGCCGGTCTGCCACCGCATGCATATGGCCGCGCGTCATGAAGTACTCGTCACCCACCTTGCCCGGCGCCATGCGCGTCACGCCGGTGATCAGATCGCCCGGCTCGCCGCTGGGACGGTGGTCGGTGACCTCATACACCACCTCCTGGCCCTGCTGCGCCAGCAGCGCAGCGAACGCGGCCTCATCGGCATACAGCCCCTGCAGATCGCACAGGCGCTTGCGGTAGCGGTGGACAGGCCCGGCCATCCGCCCGGCATCCAGGTCCACGGTGAAAACACAAGGTTCAGGCCACTGCATGGTATCTCCATACCCTCCGTGCGCCTGCCACAGCAGACACACACAAGTTAAGTTTTGCTAATAATATTTCCCATCAATAATAAAAATTATTCTGGTTAACACCCATAAAAAGTAGTTTTACAAATGTTTAGCATCAACCCATCGCAAGCTGTCCGCACCACAGCCCCCTCATGACCCGCCTGCAGCGCGCCCACGCGGACACGTACTGCAGGCCCTGACCCGAGCACGCCCATGACGCAGCACTCCACAGAGTCCAAAGCAGCCCCCCACGCCGATGCCGCGCGGCATGCACGTGTGCTGGGCACCTTGCGCGATGCGCTGGGTGCCAGCGCCGTGCAAGGCCCCGGGGAATTCGCCGGAAGGCGGCATGCCGACGCCAGCCGCATGCCCTGCGCGGACCCGATCGCGCTGGTGCGCCCGGCAGACACGCAGCAGGTGGCGCTGGCGCTGAAGATCTGCCACAGCCTGGACCAGCCCGTGGTCACCCAGGGTGGGCTGACCGGCCTGTCCGGCGGCGCCTGCCTGGGCGAAGGAGAAGTCGCCCTGTCGCTGGAGCGCATGCGGGGCATCGAACACATCGACACGGCCGCTGCGACCATGACCGTGCTGGCAGGCACGCCCCTGCAGACCGTGCAGGAAGCCGCCCATGCGGCGGGCCTGCTCTTTGCGCTGGACCTGGGCGCGCGCGGCAGCGCCACCATCGGCGGCAACCTGGCCACCAACGCCGGCGGCAACCGTGTCATCCGCTACGGCATGGCACGCGAGCAGGTGCTGGACGTCGAGGCCGTGCTGGCGGACGGCCAGGTCATCGGCGGGCGCCACCGCATGATCAAGAACAACACCGGATACGACCTGCGCCAGCTGCTGATCGGCAGCGAAGGCACGCTGGCCGTCATCACCCGCGCCGTGCTGCGGCTGCACCCCCGGCCTGCGGCCCTGTGCACCGCCTTCTGCGGCCTGGCGGACTGCGCGGCGGCCACCACGCTGCTGTCACGTGCGCAGGCCGCGCTGCCCGCCGGGGTATCGGCTTTCGAGGTCATGTGGCCCGGCTACTACGACTTCGTGACCACGCAAATGCACGGCATGCGCCCGCCGCTGCCCGGCAGCCACGGCTTTTACGTGCTGCTGGAAAGCAGTGCAGCGAATGCACAGCGCCAGGCCCAGGACTTCGAGGACTTCCTGGGCGACATGCTGCAGGCCGGCATCATCGAAGATGCCGCCATCGCTGCCTCGCAATCGGACGCAGCCGCCTTCTGGGCCATCCGCGACGCACCCGGCGAATACGAGAGATACCTTCCCGGCCGCGTCTCCTTCGACATCAGCTTCGCCATCTCGGACATCAGCGAAGCCGCCCGGCGCTGCCAGGCTGCGCTGCGCGCCGGCTGGCCGCAGGCGAGCATCCTCGTCTACGGCCACCTGGGCGACGGCAACATCCATATCGTCGTGCAGGAGCCCGGCTGGAGCGAAGCCAGCCGCGCAGCGGTGCAGGCCACCGTCTTCGGCATCACGGGCGAGATGAACGGCTCGGTCTCGGCCGAGCACGGCATCGGGCTCAAGCGCAAACATGTGCTGGGCCTGACACGCACGCCCGCCGAAATCGCCACCATGCGGGCCATCAAGGCCGCGCTGGACCCCAAGGGCCTGCTGAACCGGGGCAAAGTGTTCGACTACAACGCACCGGGCTGAAAGGGCTGTGGCAGAAAATGCGGCACAGCGGTGCGTTCGAGAGCGGGTGCAAGACCCGCTTTCTGGACAGGCTTCACAAAGGCACCGCCGCCCCAGCAGTGCCTGCGGGCATCAGCGCGCCGTCGTATCGCTGCTGACCGGCGCGATGGGGATATAGAACTCGCCGCCCGCGCGGTTGAATTCATCGGCTTTGGCCTGCATGCCGGCGGCAATGCCCTCTTCCTCGGCCACGCCCTTGGCCGCGGCGAATTCGCGCACTTCCTGGGTGATCTTCATGGAGCAGAACTTGGGTCCGCACATGGAGCAGAAGTGGGCGACCTTGGCGCTGTCCTTGGGCAGGGTTTCGTCGTGGAAGGAGCGCGCGGTGTCGGGGTCCAGGCCCAGGTTGAACTGGTCTTCCCAGCGGAAGTCGAAGCGCGCCTGGCTGAGCGCATCGTCGCGGGCGCGGGCGCCGGGGTGGCCCTTGGCGACATCGGCGGCGTGGGCGGCGATCTTGTAGGCGATGATGCCCTGCTTGACGTCGTCGCGGTCGGGCAGGCCCAGATGCTCCTTGGGCGTGACATAGCACAGCATGGCAGTGCCGAACCAGCCGATCATGGCCGCGCCGATGGCGCTGGCGATATGGTCGTAGCCGGGGGCGATGTCGATGGTCAGCGGGCCCAGGGTGTAGAACGGCGCCTCATGGCAGTGCTTGAGCTGCTCGGTCATGTTGGCCTGGATCATGTGCATGGGCACGTGGCCAGGGCCCTCGATCATGGTCTGCACATCGTGCTTCCAGGCCAGCTGGGTCAGCTCGCCCAGGGTCTGAAGTTCGGCGAACTGGGCCTCATCGTTGGCATCCGAGGCGCTGCCGGGGCGCAGGCCGTCGCCCAGCGAGAAGCTGACATCGTACTGCTTCATGATGTCGCAGATGTCCTCGAAATGCTCGTAGAGGAAGCTCTCGCGGTGGTGCGCCATGCACCACTTGGCCATGATGGAGCCGCCGCGCGAGACGATGCCCGTGCGGCGCTGGGCCGTGAGGTGGATGTAGGCCAGCCGCACGCCCGCATGGATGGTGAAATAGTCCACGCCCTGCTCGGCCTGCTCGATCAGGGTGTCGCGGAAGATCTCCCAGGTCAGGTCCTCGGCGATGCCGCCGACTTTCTCCAGCGCCTGGTAGATGGGCACGGTGCCAATCGGCACGGGCGAGTTGCGGATGATCCAGTCGCGCGTGGTGTGGATGTTCCTGCCCGTGGACAGGTCCATGACGTTGTCCGCGCCCCAGCGGATGGCCCAGACCAGTTTTTCGACCTCTTCCTCGATGCTGGAAGTCACGGCCGAGTTGCCGATGTTGGCGTTGATCTTGACCTTGAAATTGCGCCCGATGGCCATGGGCTCGATCTCGGGGTGGTTGATATTGGCCGGGATGATGGCGCGCCCGCGCGCCACCTCGTCGCGCACGAACTCGGGCGTGATGATCCTGGGGATGGCAGCGCCCAGGCTGTTGCCGGCCAGGCGCAGCTCGCGGGCGGCATCCTTTTGGTACTCGGCCATCCATTCGCGGCGGCCGTTCTCGCGCAGGGCCACGTACTCCATCTCGGGGGTGATGATGCCCTTGCGCGCATAGTGCATCTGGGTGACGTTGCCGCCGCTGCGGGCACGGCGGGGCTGGCGTTGCAGGGAGGCGGCCTCGGCGCGCAGGCGGGCCACGCGCTCGTCCTCTTCGCCGCGCTTGCCGCCATCGTCCAGGGCCTGGCGCAGCCGGCCTGCGTAGTATTCGCTGTCGCCACGCGCCTCAATCCAGGCATTGCGCACGCCGGGCAGGCCGCTGCGCACATCGATGGCGACAGAGGGATCGGTGTAGGGGCCCGAGGTGTCATAGACGCTGACCTGCTCGCCATTGGTCAGCCGGATATCGCGCACAGGCACGCGCAGGTCGCTGTGCAGCGCGCCCTGCAGGTAGCTCTTGGTGGACGCCGGGAAGGGCTGGCGCGACTGGGCCAGCAGTTCGGCAAAGCGCTGGGCATCGGGGGCAGCGCCTGCGGCGGGGGTGAAGATGGGATCGGGAGCGTTCATGTCGTTTCCTTGCAGTCAAAGCGTTGCTCATCAACGCTCCGGGAAACCGGACACTCCTTGGGCTATGCCACGGGCCGCGCACCGATGCCGGTGTGGGCCTTCGCCAGGGCCGTCATGGCCTTGGCCCCTGACTGCCGCGCACGCCAAGGTGCGCGAGCAGCCTTGGGTGGCAAGGACCGAGGTGCCCGGGATGGCCGCCTGCGCGGCATGCATGTGTCCGCCGTGGCGGACTGCACATCCTCTGACTTCGGCCCTGCTTCAGGGTCCCGCTCTTCTTCCGCCGGTATGAACCGGATCAAGTTCGTCGGGTTCGCCGCACGGCCCATGCAATGCATGGACCGGTTGGCATCTCAGTGCGTCAGCACACCCCGGAGCAGCGGCCAGTATAGGCCATGCCGGGCCGCTGGCAGGTCCGGGCCGGGTTTATCCCGATGGCTGCGCCCGGATCAGGCAAAGCCGCGCATCTCGCCCCACTCGGCGAAAGGCGCGCGCGTGGAGCGCCAGCCGTTGATGGGCGCGCTCTTGTCTTCATAGCCCAGCGCCACGCCAAAGGCCACCTGATAGCCTTCGGGCAGCGCCAGCGTGCGGGCCACCGTATCGCCGTAGCGGCGCCAGAAGCCCTGGGCGCAAGTGGCCAGGCCATGAGAGCAGGCCAGCAGCATGAACGACTGCAGGTAAATGCCCAGGTCCGCCCATTGGGGCAGGCCCATGCGCTGGTCCACCGCCACGATCAGGCCCACAGGCGCGCCAAAGAACTGGCCGTTGCGCGCCAGTTGCTCCAGGCGCGCAGGCTTGTCATCGCGCGGAATGCCCAGCGCGCGGTACAGATCCTCGCCATTGGCAAAACGCCGGCTGCGGTACGGCTCCCACAGGTTGGGCGGATAGGACAGGCCCGGCTGGCTGTCCTGCGGCTCGGCCTGGGCAACAGCTTCCAGCAGTTGCTGCAGCGGCTGGCCTGTCAAGGCCAGCACGCGCCAGGGCTGCATATTGCCGCCCGAGGCCGCCTGGGCCGATTGCTCCATCAGGGTGCGCACCAGGGCCGCATCGGGCGCCTGGGGCAGGAAGGCGCGCACAGAGCGGCGCGCATGCAAGGCCTGTTCAACGTTCATGCTCGGCAGAGTTTCCTGTGGGTGATCCATCGGCGGCGGGCCTACTTGCCCATGATCTGGTCAATCTTGTCCTTGCGGAAGGCCTGCGGGCGCTCGGACTCGCAAGGCACGCAGTCGCCCACCTTGCTGCTGGCCGACAGCTTGGCAATGGCCTCCCACAGCAGCGCAATCTGCTGCTCGTGCGCGGCCGCCCCATCGCTCAGGCCGCGCATGGCCTGGGCCACGGGGTCCACCTCCTGGGTGATGCCATAGGCCGTGAAAGGCTGGGGCTCGGCGCAGTCGCGGGCCTTGGCCGGCTCGGCCGCCCTGGCGGTGGCGGCATCGGTCTCGGTCACATCGGCGCTCAGGCCGTTCTTGCTGGGGATGATGCGCGCCGGAATGCCCACCGCCGTGGCGCCTGCGGGCACAGGCTTGATGACAACGGCATTGCTGCCGATCTTGGCGCCATCGCCCACCTCGAAGCCGCCCAGCACCTTGGCGCCCGCGCTGACCACCACATCGCGGCCCAGCGTCGGGTGGCGCTTGGCGCCCTTGTACAGCGAGGTGCCGCCCAAAGTCACGCCGTGGTAGATGGTGCAGCCGTCACCGACCACGGCGGTTTCGCCGATCACCACGCCCATGCCATGGTCGATGAAAACACGCTCGCCAATGACGGCACCCGGGTGGATTTCGATGCCGGTCAGCCAGCGGCCCATGTGTGAGATGAAGCGCCCCAGCCACTTGAAGCCATGGTTCCAGCACCAGTGCGCCGGACGTTGCAGCCAGATCGCGTGCAGACCCGGATAACAGGTGATGACCTCCCAGGTGCTGCGGGCCGCAGGGTCGCGGTCGAGGATGCACTGGATGTCGGAGCGCAGGCGGGCAAGCATCAAACGGGGTGGGTTATTGTTGACAAGACCGATCAGTCTAGCGTTTCGGCGGTGTGCTCTGCAGCATGGCTTTGGCAACACCGCGCAGGATGTGGATTTCCTCGGCCGTCAGTTGCGCGCGGTTGAAAAGCTGATTCAGGCGCGGCATGAGCTTCTTGGGCGCGGCCGGGTCCAGAAAACCGATATGGGCCAGCGCCTGCTCCCAGTGGCCCAGCATACCGGCCACCTGGGCCGCATCGGCGCGCTGCGGCGCGGGCGTGTGCTCCACCACGGGAAAACCGCCCAGGGCCTGGCGCCACTCATAGGCCACCACCTGGATGGCCGCGCCCAGGTTCAGCGAGCCGAACTGCGGATTGGACGGAATCGACAGCGCCACATCGCAGCGGTAGACATCGTCATTGCTCATGCCAAAGCGCTCGCAGCCGAACAGAAAGGCCACGCCCGCCTGGTTGCAGCGCGGCGCGGACTCCTGCGGCGCAGGCTCGGCCCCCTCGTCCAGCACATCCAGCGCGCCGCTGAGCAGCAGCTCGAAATGCTGGCGCGGCGTGCGCGTGGGCGGGCCGAAGTCGCGCGGCGTCATGGCCGTGGCGCACAGATGGCTGATGCCATCGAGCGCCTCCTCCAGCGTCTCGACCACGCGCGCATGGCCCAGCACATCCAGGGCGCCGCTGGCACGCTGGATAGTTTCTTCCTTGCGCAGCACATTGGGCCAGCGCGGGCGCACCAGCACCAGATCATCGAAGCCCATGGTCTTGAGGGCGCGGGCGGCGGCGCCCACATTGCCGGCGTGGCTGGTTTCTATCAGTACGAATCGGGTTTTCATGGCATCACAGGGCGGCGCGCAGCGGGCAGAGTCCCCACGCGGGAGAGGTTGCGCAGCACAAATCGGGCAAGCCGGTTAAAATTGCGCGCTATTGTCGCCGCACCGCATCGCCGGACGCGGCTTTTTCCGTTCTTATCCGCGTCGGACAGCCCGCTTTTCGCAAGAGCCCTTGCACAGCCGCTGCCCCGCCTACGCCTCACAATCTATGTCGACCAACCTGCATCCCATGCTCAACGTGGCCATCAAGGCCGCTCGCGCCGCCGGCGCCATCATCAACCGCGCGGCCCTGGACGTGGAATCCGTGCGCGTAGCGCAAAAGCAGGTCAACGACTTTGTGACAGAGGTGGACAAGGCCGCCGAGCAGGCCATCATCGAGACACTGCTGGGCGCCTACCCCGGCCACGGCATCCTGGCCGAGGAATCGGGCAGCGAATACGGCGCCAAGAGCTCGGACTACGTCTGGATCATCGATCCGCTGGACGGCACCACCAACTTCATCCACGGCTTCCCCGTCTACTGCGTGAGCATCGCGCTGGCCTTCAAGGGCAAGGTCGAACACGCCGTGGTCTACGACCCCTCGCGCAACGACCTGTTCACGGCCACGCGCGGCCGTGGCGCCTACCTCAACGACCGCCGCATCCGCGTGTCCAAGCGCATCCAGCTCAAGGACAGCCTGATCTCCACAGGCTTCCCCTTCCGCCGTGGCGACAACTTCAAGCAGTACATGAACATGCTGGGCGACGTGATGCAGGAAACCGCAGGCGTGCGCCGCCCCGGCGCTGCCGCGCTGGACCTGGCCTACGTGGCTGCAGGCTTTGCCGACGGCTTCTTTGAAAGCGGCCTGCAAATCTGGGACGTGGCCGCCGGCAGCCTGCTGGTGACCGAGGCTGGCGGCCTGGTCGGCAACTTCACGGGCGAGGCCGACTTCCTCGAACAAAAGGAATGCCTGGCCGGCAACCCGCGCATCTACGGCGCGCTGGTGTCCATCGTGGGCAAGTACAGCAAGTTCGCCACCGCTGGCGAAAAGGCAGGCGTGCGCCAGGCGCTGAACCAGTCCGGCGAACAAGCGCCTGCAGCAGACGCCGAGGCAGGTGAAGCGCAGCAGCAGCCTGAAGCCTGATTCAGCTC
>NZ_JACSYA010000021.1 GCF_029870285.1 Delftia sp. PS-11 | reverse complement strand
TGCGGATCTATCCAATATGCGGGCAGGAAAGCCGGAAAACAAAAAAGAGAGCGCTTGCGCGCTCTCTTTGATGCCCCGCCTCTGGCCGCAGGGCATGTGCAGCACGGCGGATTTTCCGGGGCAATTCCGCTAGCATTGACGTTAACGTCAACGTCTCTTGTCCATGGCCACCGGCTGTGGATGCACAAGGATTCTTCCGCGATGCCGACCACTTACACCATCAGCGATCTCGCCAAAGAGTTCGATCTCACGACCCGTGCCATCCGCTTCTATGAAGACATGGGCCTGCTTGAGCCCGAGCGTGCCGGGCCTGGCGGACGCAACCGCATCTACAGTCCGAGGGATCGCACGCGCCTGCGCCTGACGTTGCGCGCCAAGCGGCTGGGGCTGTCGCTGACCGAAGCCAAGGAGATCATCGATCTCTACGACAGCCCGCGCGATACGGGTGCGCAGCTGCGCAAGTTCCTGGAGGTGCTGGCCTCGCACCGTCGCCAGCTTGAAGACCGGCTGGCCGATCTGCAGGCCAACCTGGCCGAGGTGCGGGACCAGGAATCCGAGGCCCGTGCTCTGTTGAAGCGACTGGATGGAAAAAATGCTTCATAATTGACGTTTACGTAAACGTAATTTGTGAGGCCTGCTTTGACCCTGCACCGACTGGAACCTGTCCACAGCGGCTTTGCCCGGCGCGTGCAGGACAGTTTTGCGCGCCAGGGAGCGATGCAGACCCTGGGCGCCGAGCTGTCACGGCTGGAGCCCGGGATGGTCGATGTGTCGCTGGGCTGGGCGCCAGGGCTGACGCAGCAGCACGGTTTCCTGCATGCCGGCATGGTGTCCACGGCGCTTGACTCTGCCTGTGGCTATGCGGGCCTGACACTGATGCCGGCAGATGCGGCCGTGCTCACCATCGAGTTCAAGATCAATCTGCTGGCTCCGGCCAAGGGCCAGCGCTTCCGGATGGAGGGCCGCGTACTCAAGCCGGGCCGCACCATCACCGTGACCGAGGGCCGTGCCTATGCCATCGACGAGGGCCACGAGAAACTGATTGCCACCATGGGCTGCACGCTGATGTGTGTGCAGGGCCGCGACCTGGCCGACTGAGCCGGGCGGTTTTTTTCACCATTCACAGGAGACACGAGATGAGCCTTTCCAACCTGCCGGGCCTGAATTTCCAGCTGGGTGAGGATATCGATGCGCTGCGCGATGCAGTGCGCGAGTTTGCGCAGGCCGAGATCGCCCCGCGCGCTGGCGAGATCGACCGCAATGACCAGTTCCCGATGGATCTGTGGCGCAAGTTTGGTGACCTGGGCGTGCTGGGCATTACGGTGCCGGAGCAGTACGGCGGCGCCAACATGGGCTATCTGGCGCACATGGTGGCCATGGAGGAGATTTCGCGCGCCAGCGCATCGGTGGGACTGTCCTATGGCGCGCACAGCAATCTCTGCGTGAACCAGATCAACCGCAATGGCAATGAGGCGCAAAAGGCCAGGTACCTGCCCAAGCTGATCAGCGGCGAGCATGTGGGCGCTCTGGCCATGAGCGAGCCTGGCGCTGGCTCGGACGTGATCAGCATGAAGCTGCGGGCCGAGGACAAGGGCGGGTACTACCTGCTCAATGGCACGAAGATGTGGATCACCAATGGTCCCGATGCCGACACGCTGGTGGTCTATGCCAAGACCGAACCCGAACTGGGTGCCCGTGGCGTGACCGCCTTTCTGATCGAGAAGGGCATGAAGGGCTTCTCGATCGCCCAGAAGCTCGACAAGCTGGGCATGCGCGGCAGCCATACGGGGGAGCTGGTGTTCGAGAACGTCGAGGTGCCTGCCGAGAATGTGCTCGGTGGCGTGAACAATGGCGCCAAGGTGCTGATGAGCGGCCTGGATTACGAGCGTGCCGTGCTGACGGGCGGGCCGCTGGGCATCATGCAGTCGGTGATGGACAACGTGGTGCCCTACATCCATGACCGCAAGCAGTTCGGCCAGAGCATCGGCGAGTTCCAGCTGATCCAGGGCAAGGTGGCCGATATGTACACCGTGCTGCAGGCTGGCCGCTCTTTTGCCTATACGGTCGCTAAAAACCTCGATCTGCTGGGAACGGAGCATGTACGCCAGGTTCGCAAGGACTGCGCCAGCGTCATTCTGTGGTGTGCCGAGAAGGCCACCTGGATGGCTGGCGAGGGGGTGCAGATCTATGGCGGAAATGGGTATATCAACGAATACCCGCTGGGCCGCCTGTGGCGGGATGCGAAACTCTATGAGATCGGCGCCGGCACCAGCGAGATCCGTCGCATGCTGATCGGCCGCGAGCTGTTTGCAGAGACCTGCTGACTTCGCGGGTCGCGGCGCCGTTCTTGAGTTTTGACCCACAACAAAGGATTGCTTATGAGCACAACCTCCATCGAAGAGCTGTTTGTCCACAACCGCGAATGGGCGCAGCAGATGGAGCGTGACCGGCCTGGTTTCTTCACCGGGCTGATGGCGCAGCAAAAACCCCGCTACATGTGGATCGGCTGTTCCGACAGCCGTGTCCCTGCCAACCAGATCACGGGCCTGGAGCCCGGTGAGGTCTTTGTCCACCGCAACGTGGCCAATGTGGTCGTGCCCAGCGATCTGAACTGTCTTTCGACCATCCAGTACTCGGTGGACCAGCTCAAGGTGGAGCACCTGATGGTCGTGGGCCACTATGGCTGCGGCGGCGTGCTGGCCGCGCTGGAGGATGCGCGCGTCGGTCTGGCCGACAACTGGATCCGGCATGTCAAGGATGTGCGCGACAAGCACGGTGTGCTGCTGGAAAGCCTGTCGCCCCAGTGGCGCCATGATGCGCTGTGCGAGCTCAATGCCATCGAGCAGGTGATCAATGTGGCCCAGAGCACGGTCATGCGCGATGCCTGGGCGCGCGGGCAGAAGGTCACGCTGCATGGCTGGTGCTACAGCCTGAGCAATGGCCTGATCACCGATCTGCAGATGACGGTGCCCGGCGTGGGCGGCCTTGCCGAGGTCCATGCCCAGGCCGTCGCGCTGGTAGCCAGCCGCCAACGCGACTGAGCGTCCTGGGCTGGCGGGACACACAGGAGGACCGATGCCGATGGCTGCCCAGGATGTCCAGCTTGCCCATGGCATCGCGCGGGCGATGATGGATGGCTTCAACCGCCATTACCGCCTGTTCCGTGCCGAGTCGGCGCGAGCCAAGCACCGCTTCGAGACGGCGGACTGGCAGGGGCAGCAGCGCGCCCAGCGCGAGCGCATCGAGTTCTACGGCCTGCGCGTGCGCGAGTGCGTGCGCCGGCTGGAAAAGGAGTTTGCGGCAGGCTCGCAGCCCATGGCGCTGTGGCAGCAGGTCAAGCGCCATTACATCGGGCTCATGGTGGACCACCTGCAGCCCGAGCTGGCCGAGACTTTTTTCAACTCGGTCACGACCCAGATCCTGCACCGCACGCATTTCCACAATGATTTCATCTTTGTGCGGCCTGCGGTCAGCACGGAGTACATCGAAAACCAGGACCCTGGAGCGCGCCCCGCCTATCTGGCGTTCTACCCGACACGCCAGGCACTGCAGCAGACATTGCGCGAGATCGTCGAGCAGTTTGCGCTGCAGCGCCCGTTCGAGGATCTGGATCGCGATATCCAGCGGTTGGCCGAGCGCCTGGAGCCGCAACTGCAGGCGATGCGCCTGTATGCCAACTTCCAGATCCAGGTGCTGTCCAGCCTGTTTTTCCGCAACAAGGGCGCCTATATCGTTGGCAAGATCATCAACGGCTTTGCCGAGCTGCCCTGGGCCGTGCCCATCCTGCATGGCGGCAGCGGCCGCCTGGTGCTGCATGCGGCGCTGTTCGGCGAGGACGACCTGCACGGGCTGTTCAGTTTTGCGCGGGCCTATTTCATGGTGGATACCGATGTGCCCAGCGCCTATGTGCAATTCCTGCGCAGCCTGATGCCGCGCAAGCCGCGTGCCGAGCTCTATAACGCGCTGGGCCTGGCCAAGCAGGGCAAGACGCTGTTTTACCGCGATTTCCTGCACCATCTGCGCCATTCGCGCGACCAGTTCCGCATTGCGCCGGGCATCAGGGGCATGGTGATGCTGGTGTTCGACCTGCCCAGTTTTCCCTATGTGTTCAAGCTCATCAAGGACCGCTTTGCCGCGCCCAAGGAGATCACGCGCGAGCAGGTCCAGGCCAAGTACCGGCTGGTCAAGCACCATGACCGCGTGGGGCGCATGGCCGATACGCTGGAGTACAGCCTGGTGGCTTTTCCGCGCGAGCGTTTTTCAGAGGAGCTGATCGCCGAGATCCTGGCGCATGCGCCCAGCCAGATCGAGATCAGCGACCGCGATGGCGATGGCCGCCAGGAGGTCATCATCTCGCATCTCTATATCGAGCGGCGCATGGTGCCGTTGAACATTCTGCTGCAGGAGTGTTTCGATGCCGGGCTGGACCAGAGCGGGCCACGCCAGCGGCTGGAAAACGCGGTGCTGGAGTACGGCAATGCCATCAAGGATCTGGTGGCCGCCAATATTTTTCCGGGCGACATGCTGTGGAAGAACTTCGGCATCACGCGTGGCGGCAAGGTGGTGTTCTATGACTATGACGAGATCGAATACCTGACGGATTGCCACTTCCGCCAGGTGCCTGCGCCGCGCAGCGAGGAGGACGAGCTCAGCGGCGAGGTCTGGTATCCAGTGGGGCCGCGCGATGTGTTCCCCGAGACCTTTGGCCCCTTTTTGCTGGGCAACCCGGTGGTGCGCGAGGTTTTCATGCGCCACCACGCGGATCTGCTGGACCCGGCCTTCTGGCAGTCGCACCAGCAGCGCATCCGGCAGGGCCATGTGCACGATGTTTTTCCCTACGAACGCAGTCGCTGGCTGGTGTGACATACCCCTGAGCCGCTGTGTGCAATGCCAACCTTTTCATCACCACGACAACCAAGGAGATAAGCATGCAAGACCCCATCGTCATCGTTGGCGCCGCCCGCACCCCCATGGGTGCATTCCAGGGCGATTTCGCCGATCTCGCCGCCCATGATCTGGGTGGTGCTGCCATCAGGGCGGCCGTGGAGCGCGCAGGTATCGCGCCTGAGAAGGTGGACGAGGTGCTGTTCGGCAACTGCCTGATGGCGGGCCAGGGGCAGGCGCCTGCGCGCCAGGCCGGCTTCAAGGGCGGGCTGCCGCGCAGCACGGGTGCCGTGACGCTGTCCAAGATGTGCGGCGCTGGTATGGAGGCCACCATCCTGGCCCATGATCAGCTGGTTGCGGGCAGCCGCGATGTCATGGTTTCCGGCGGCATGGAGAGCATGACCAATGCGCCCTACCTGCTCAAGAAGGGGCGGGGCGGCTACCGCATGGGCCACGACAGGATTTTTGACCACATGATGCTCGATGGCCTGGAGGATGCCTACGAGCCCGGCCGCTCCATGGGCACTTTCGGCGAGGATTGCGCCGCCAAGTACCAGTTCACGCGCGAGCAGCAGGATGCCTATGCCATCGAGAGCGTCAAGCGCGCTCAGGCTGCCACCGAGAGCGGCGCCTTCCAGGCCGAGATCACGCCCGTGACTGTCTCCACCCGCAAGGGCGATGTCACCGTCAGCATCGACGAAGGCCCTGCCAAGGCGAAGCTGGACAAGATTGCCAGCCTCAAGCCGGCTTTCAAGAAGGACGGCACGATCACGGCCGCCTCCAGCTCCAGCATCAACGATGGCGCTGCTGCCCTGGTGCTGATGCGCGAGTCCACCGCCAGGCAGATGGGCTGCAAGCCGCTGGCGCGCATTGTGGCCCATGCCACGCATGCCCAGGAGCCCGAGTGGTTCACGACGGCGCCTGTGGGCGCCACGCTCAAGGCGCTGAAGAAGGCCGGCTGGAAGGCCGAGGATGTGGACCTGTGGGAGGTCAACGAAGCCTTCGCCGTCGTGCCTATGGCGCTGATGGCCGAGCTGGGCGTGCCGCGCGACAGGGTCAATGTCAATGGCGGCGCCTGCGCGCTGGGCCATCCCATTGGCGCCAGCGGCGCGCGCATCCTGGTCACCTTGCTGCACGCCTTGCAGGCGCGTGGCGCCAGGCGCGGCCTGGCCACGCTGTGCATCGGCGGCGGTGAAGGAACGGCCATGGCGATAGAACTGGTCTAAGCTCGCGGCAGCGGCCGGCCTTTGCGCGAAGGCCGGTCTTTTCTGCTTTCACTTTCCACCATACCGACCATGATCACCAGTGAAGAACAGTTGCGCAGCCTGTATGCGATGCCGGCCGAGCGTGCCCTGCTCAAGCAGCAGGTGGACCTGGACCGTCATTGCCTGCGCTTCATTGCGCTGGCGCCGCTGTGCATCGTGGCCACCGGGGGGGCTGCAGGCGCGCTCATGGATGCCTCGCCGCGTGGCGGCAAGCCGGGCTTCATCAAGGCACCCGACAACCAGACGCTGCTGATTCCTGATGCGGGCGGCAATAACCGCCTGGACAGTCTGAGCAATCTGGTGGCCGACCCGCGCATCGGCCTGCTGTTCATGGTGCCGGGTTTCGACGAGACGCTGCGCGTCAACGGCGTGGCGAAGCTGCGCGACGAGGCCCATTACACGGCGCTGTTCGCCAGCGAGGGGTTCCGGCCCCGGATCGTCATCGAGGTTCAGGTGCAGGAGGCTTACCTGCACTGCGCCAAGGCTTTGATGCGCTCGCGCCTGTGGAAGCCCGAAGCCCAGGTGCCACGCAATGCCATGCCGTCCATGAACCAGATGATCCACCAGCAGATCGGCCTGCCGGTGCCTGTGGAGACGCAGGAGGCCATGGTCGAGCGCTACACCCTGCAGATCGCTGGTGAGCAGGGCCGCTGAGTGCGCAACGGATGAAAAGGATGAAGCCATGGCGCTGACACTGGTGATGGGAGCCTCTCGCGGGCTGGGTCTGGCGCTGGTGCGCGCCTATGTGGCACAGGGGCGGCGCGTGGTGGCCACGGTGCGCAATGCGGCCGACCGCGAGCGCGTGCAGGCCGAAGGCGCCCAGGTGCTGCAGGTGGACTTCGGCGACCCGGCCAGCGTCAGCGGCCTGGCCTGGCAGCTGGACGGCGAAAAGATCGCGCTGGCGTTGTACGTGGCCGGCCTGTGGGACGCGCATGGCGCTGCCCAGCCGCCCACGCGCGAGCAGTTCGACCGCATCATGCACACCAATGTGCTGGGCGCCATGCAGGTGCTGCCCCAGGTGGCGCCACTGGTGGAGGCCGCCGGTGGCGTCTTCGGCCTGTTCTCCAGCGAGATGTCGCTGCTGGCGCAGGCCGACTCCGATGCCTGGCTGTACCGCGTCAGCAAGGCCGCGCTCAACATGGTCGTGGCCAGCGCCCAGCCGCAGTGGCCCGGCGCCACCGTGGTTGCCGTGGACCCCGGCTGGGTGCAGACCGACATGGGCGGTGCGGGCGCCACCTTCACCGTCGCGCAGAGCGTGCAGGGGCTGGTCCGCACGCTGGCCGGCGTCACGCCGGCCGACCGGGGCCGCATGCTGCGCCACGACGGGCAGCGCATCGGCTGGTAAGGCCATCGACGAAGACCAGAGAACGACACAGGAGACAGAGACATGCTGCTCAATGCAGACCAGGAAATGATCCGCGATGCGGTGCGCGACTTCGTGCGCACCGAGATCACCCCCCATGCCGCGCGCTGGGACAAGGAACACCACTTTCCCAAGGAGGTGCACCAGGGCCTGGCCGCGCTGGGTGCCTACGGCATCTGCGTGCCCGAGGCATATGGCGGTGCAGGCCTGGATTACCTGAGCCTGGCGCTGGTGCTGGAGGAGATCGCGGCCGGCGATGGTGGCACCAGCACCGTGATCAGCGTGACCAACTGCCCCGTCAATGCCATCCTCATGCGCTATGGCAGCGAGGCGCAAAAGCAGCAATGGCTGGCGCCGCTGGCGCGCGGCGAGATGCTGGGTGCCTTTTGCCTGACCGAGCCGCATGTGGGCTCGGATGCCTCGGCGCTGCGCACCACGGCCACGCGCAATGGCGATGGCTACGTGATCAACGGTGTCAAGCAGTTCATCACCAGCGGCAAAAATGGCGATGTGGCCATCGTGATTGCCGTGACCGACAAGGCGGCAGGCAAGCGGGGCATGAGTGCCTTCATCGTGCCCACGGCCACGCCCGGCTATCAGGTGCTGCGCCTGGAGGACAAGCTGGGCCAGCACAGCTCGGATACGGCCCAGATCCAGTTCGAGGACTGCCGCATTCCCGCCAGCCATCTGATTGGCGCCGAAGGCGAGGGCTACAAGATCGCGCTGTCGGCGCTGGAGGGCGGGCGCATCGGCATTGCGGCCCAAAGTGTGGGCATGGCGCGCGCGGCCTTCGAGTGCGCGCTGCAATATGCGAAGGAGCGCGAGAGCTTCGGCCAGCCCATCTTCAACCACCAGGCGGTGGGCTTCCGGCTGGCCGACTGCGCGACCCAGATCGAGGCGGCGCGCCAGTTGATCTGGCATGCTGCCAGCCTGCGCGATGCGGACAAGCCTTGCCTGAAGGAGGCGGCCATGGCCAAGCTGTTTGCCAGCGAGATGGCCGAGCGCGTGTGCAGCGCCGCCATCCAGACGCTGGGCGGCTATGGCGTGGTCAGTGATTTCCCCGTGGAGCGCATCTACCGCGATGTGCGTGTGTGCCAGATCTACGAGGGCACGAGCGACGTGCAGAAAATCCTCATCCAGAGGGCGCTCGCCTGAGCGCATGGGTTGCGCCTTCCGGGCCAGGTGACCATGTCTGCGGCAGGCGTTAGCATGGGGGCTGGCCGGTGCATGCGCTTCGGGAGGGGAGCGTCTGTTCCGGCAGGTTTGTGACCACCTTCGCAGGAGATCCCGACATGCCTTTTGCTTCCGTCAATGGCCAGAACCTGTACTACGAAGATACGGGAGGGCGAGGCCCGGCACTGGTGTTCTCGCATGGGCTGCTCATGGACCACACCATGTTTGCCCCCCAGGTGCAGGCTTTGCAAGGTCGCTTTCGCTGCATCTGCTGGGACGAGCGCGGACATGGGCAGACGGCGGACCCGCAGCATTGCGCGCCCTTCGACTACTACGACTCTGCGGATGATCTGGCGGCGCTGCTCGCGCATCTGGGCGTCAAGCGCGCCGTGCTCGTCGGCATGTCCCAGGGGGGCTATCTGTCGCTGCGCTGCGCGCTCATCCACCCGCAGGTGGTGCAGGCGCTGGTGCTGATCGACACCCAGGCCATGCTGGAGGACCCCGAGCAGATGCCGCACCACGAGGCCCTGCTGCGCGCCTGGATGGAGCATGGCCTGAGCGATGACATGGCTGTTACGGTCGAGCATGCCGTGCTCGGCCAGGGCTGGAGTGGAGCGGCTGCCTGGCGCGCCAAGTGGAAAAAGGCCACGCCCATCAACCTGGGCCACAGCTTCCTGGCCCTGGCCCAGCGCGATGACATCAGCCCGCGCCTGCCCGAGATCCGGGTGCCGGCCCTGGTCATCCATGGCAGCCAGGACATTGCCATCACGCCTGACCGTGCCTTTGCGATGGCGCAGGCTCTGCCGGATGCACGGTGGGTGGAGGTGCCGGGCGCAGGCCATGCGGCCAATCTCACGCATCCCGGGCCGGTCAATGCCGCCATCGAGGCGTTTCTGGCCCGGCTGGGCTGAGGCCACAGGGATGCGCTGATGCTCAGACGGGCGGGCCGCTGTCCTTGTCGCTGTCGCGCCTGCGCAGCACGATGGTGATGCGGCCATCGGTTTCCAGCGTGGCGCGCTCGACCTCGCGCAGGTGCAGGCAGCCGCCGGCGCGCAGCGCGGCCTCGATGTCGTCGCGCGTGAGGCGTTCCTGGCGCATCAGGTCCTTGTTCAGGTGGCCGTTGGTGATCAGCGCCTGGCCTTGCCATCGATGAGCCGGGCGAGTGCTGGAAAGCGAAAGGCCAGCCAGGACAGCAGCAGGTGGCACAGGATCAGCGTCGAGGCCGACACCATGCCGCCGAGCAGCGAGTTGTCGCCCGCATTCATGGAGTTCTGCACGGCGTTGGACAGGATCAGCAGCAGCACCAGATCGAAGGGGGCGTACTGCCCTGTCTGGCGCCGGCCCGTCAGGCGCAGGAAGACCAGCAGGAACAGATAGACGGCGATGCCGCGCACAACAAACTCCCACCAGGGGACCGACATGGAAAACATGGACGCTCCTTGCGGGCAGCTGGGCCCTGGCCCAGTATCATGGCCCGGCTGCTCTCCTTCAAGAAGCCGGCCGCGCAAAGGCGGCCGTGGCCGACATGCAATCCACTTTTTCTCCCGCTGATTCCGCCCCCTGTCCCTGTGGCCGCGCCGATGCCCGGCACCGGCCATTGCCCTTTGGTGCATGCTGCGGCCGGTATCTCGGCCATTTCGACGAGGAGCCGGCTCCCGATGCCGAGTCCCTGATGCGCTCGCGCTATTGCGCCTTTGTGCGCGAGGATGCCGCATACCTGCTGGCCACATGGCATGCCAGCCATCGCCCGCCCGTGCTGGATTTCGAGCCTGCGGCCAAGTGGCTGGGCCTTGCCGTCAAGGACGCGCGCGCCGTGGACGCAGAGCATGCCGAGGTGGAGTTTGTCGCACGCTACCGCGTGGCTGGCCGCGCAGTGCGGCTGCACGAGCGAAGCCGCTTCGTGCGCGAAGGCGGGCGCTGGTTCTATGTGGATGGCGATCTGTTCTGAGGCCATCTCCGACACTGCCGTGCGCCGCTGCGGCGCATAATCGGTGGCGATCCACAGCAGGTGCGCTGCCACGCGTTCCTGTGCCTGCCATGCGCGCAAGGCGCAATTGCTGCCGCGCGCCCTGATAGCCTATCCATCCCATGACTGTTTTCGAGGCTGTGCTCTTCGACTGCGACGGTGTGCTCGTCGACAGTGAATCCATCACCAACCGCGTGCTGTGCACCATGCTCAACGAGTCGGGCTGGGCCATCAGCACTGAGCAGTGCCTGCGCGAATTCATCGGCAAGACCGTGCGCAGCCAGGCTGCGCTCATCGAGTCGCATACCGGCAAGCCGCTGACCGATGCGTGGATGGCGGCGTTCTATGAGCGGCGCAATGCTGCGCTGCGTGCAGAGCTGGTCGCCATCGACGGCGCGCTGGAGGCCGTCAGGCAGTCCCACGCGCTGTGCGGGGGGCGTATCGCCTGTGCCTCGGGCGCCGACCGCGCCAAGGTCGAGATGCAGCTGGCGCAGGCCGGCATGGCGCCCTACTTCGAGGGGCGGGTGTTCAGCGGCCACGAGCTGCCACGCAGCAAGCCGTTCCCGGATGTTTACCTGGCCGCTGCCGCAGCCTTGCGCGTGGCGCCTTCCCGCTGCCTGGTCATCGAAGATACGGTGACTGGCGTCACGGCGGGTGTCGCTGCAGGCGCCACGGTCTGGGCTTATTTTCCGGCCGATCAGGGCCATGCATCGGCCGAGCAGCTGCTGCAGGCGGGCGCCAGCTGCGTGTTCGGCGGCATGGGTGAGCTGCCTGCCATGCTGGCCGCGATCCGCCAGGCGCAGTCATCCTGAGGCTTCAGGTGCGCAGCAGCGGTGAAGGTGTTGCGTCCACGTCCTGCGCGCGCGCAGCCTGCTGCTCGGCCAGGAGTGCGCGGTGCAGTGCCGGGCGCGCCTGCAGCCGCTGCCAGTAGGCCTGCGTCGCCGTGCCCCATTGCGTCTGCATGTCCAGGTGCGTGGACAGCATCAGCGCATAGCCCACGGCCACGTCGGCGGCCGTGAAGCGGCCCGCGCTCAGCCAGTCGCGCTCAGCCGTGGCCAGCTCCACGGCGCGCAGCCGCGCGAGGAACCAGCGCTGGTAGTCCTGGGCCACCTGGGGTTGGCGCCGCTCGGGGGGCTCGAAATGCGCGTAGCGCAGCACCAGGGTCTGGGGGAAGGTCAGCGTGGCATCGCTCATGTGCAGCCAGTTGAGGTAGGCCGCAAAGTCTGCTTCCTGCGGCCCGACCGACAGGCCGGCTTCGGGGTGCAGCGCCGCCAGATACTCGCAAATGGCTGCAGATTCCGTCAGCCGCGCCTGGCCATGGCACAGCAGCGGCACCGTGCCCAGCGGGTTGAGCTCCAGGTAGCTGCGCTGCCGTACGCGCGGCGGAAACGGCAGCATGTGCAGCTGGTAGGGCAGTTGCAGTTCTTCAAGCATCCACAGCGCGCGAAAAGAGCGGGCGCTGACACAGTGGTGGAGATGGTGCATCCCCTCAGCCTATGCCCGGCCCGCGCACGGCAGCTGTCGCGCAGGATGCAAATCGCGCCATCGTGCCGTCTGGCAGGGGGCTCAGCCGGGTCTGGCGCGGGCTGTCTTGCGGAATTCCGAGGGTGACAGGCCGGTCCACAGCCGGAAGGCGCGGATGAAGCTTTTGTCGTTGAGAAAGCCGCAGGACTGGGCAATGCGCTTGATGGGTCGGCTGGTGCGCAGCAGCAGTGCGATGGCGCGTTCGCGCCGCACTTCGTCCTTGAGCGATTGCAGCGATGCGCCTTCTTCCTTGAGCTGGCGGTGCAGGCTGCGCTGTGACAGGTGCAGCTGGCGCGCCAGCGTGTCGGCGGTCTGCTGGCACTCGGCATCGGCGGCCAGCAGCTGGCGCACGCGCTGCACCAGCCGGCGTTCGCGCTGGTAGGGCCGCACCTGCAGTGGCAGGGCGCGCTGCAGCATGCGCTTGAGCGCGGCTTCGTCGCGGGCCAGCGGCATCTCCAGCAGGCGTGCATCGAACTGCAGGCAGGCCTGGGGGGTGCCAAAGTCCACCTCGCCGGGGGGGAACAGCAGCGTGTAGACGCCTGCATGCGGCGGCGGGCCGAAGGGAAAGCAGGCGCGCAGCAGCGGCAGCGGCTCGTCAATGAACCAGCTGGCCAGTCCGTGGATATTGCGCAGCACCGACAGCAGGCAGAACTCGCGCATGGCGCCCAGGTCCGATCGTTCTTCGATGGCCAGCGTGGCCACGCCATCCTGGCTGGTGAGGGTGAGGCGGATATCCTCGGCCAGCAGGCCGTGGTGGCGGCACCAGCGCGCCAGAGCCAGCCCCAGCTGCTCGCTGCCCATGCTGGCGCGCGCCAGCATGCCGTAGCTGCCCCAGGGCAGGCGGCGCGAGAACCAGCCCAGGGCCTCGTCGTCGAGTTCGCGCATGGCGGCATCGGACAGAGCCTCCATTTGCAGGGCTGTGATGCGCTGCGTGGCATCATGGACGGCATCTGGCGCAATTTGTGCCTTTTCCAGTGCGCCAAGCGGACTCAGACCCCTGCGTTCATAGGCCAGCAGGATGGCCTGCACAAAGGCCATGGGGGTGACTGCAGGGTGCGCGGAGGCCATGGCGGCGGCGGCCTGGGGCAGGGGAGTCTTGACCAGTGAGGGGGTGAACATGCTGGCAATTATTGCAACCTTCCTGGCCTGTTGCGCTCGGGATTGGCCCTTATGCTGCCCACAGCAGCAGGCTTGGCGGGCCAACGCGCTTGCGCAATGCGCTCGTGCCATGCGCCCACGCAGCCCGCCCCGGTCCCGCCGATACAGGAGACAACGCATGCCCCCCCAGAATGCCCCGCTCGCTTTCAGCCATGCCCGAGGCCGCACCGATGTGCCGCTGATCGAGCAGACCATCGGAGATTTTTTTGCGGATATGGCCGCGCGCCAGCCGCAGCGCGAAGCCCTGGTCAGCCGCCATCAGGGCCTGCGCTACAGCTATGCCGGACTGCAGGCCGAGGCGCGCCGGCTGGCCAGCGCATTGCTGGGCCTGGGGCTGGAAAAGGGCGACCGCATCGGCATCTGGTCGCACAACAATGCCGAGTGGGTGCTGATGCAGCTGGCTACGGCCCAGGTCGGGCTGGTGCTGGTCAATATCAATCCGGCCTACCGCAGCTCCGAGGTGGAGTACGCGCTCAACAAGGTGGGCTGCAAGGCCCTGGTGAGCATGGCGCAGTTCAAGACCAGCGACTACCTGGGCATGCTGCGCGAACTGGCGCCCGAGCTGGCCACGGCGGTGCCTGGCGCTCTGCAGGCGGCCCGCCTGCCTGCGCTGCGCAGCGTGGTCTGGATCGATGTGGCCGGCCAGGGTGCCGAACAGCCGGGCATGCTGCGGTTTTCCGAATTGCTGGCGCGCGGCGACGCGCAGGATGCGCGCATCGACGCGGTGGCCGCGACACTCAGGAACACCGACCCCATCAACATCCAGTTCACCAGCGGCACCACGGGCTTTCCCAAGGGGGCCACGCTGACGCACCGCAACATCCTGAACAACGGGTTTTTCATCGGCGAGTGCATGCGCCTGACATGCGAGGACCGGCTGTGCATTCCTGTGCCGCTGTACCACTGCTTCGGCATGGTGCTGGGCAATCTGGCCTGCTTCACGCATGGCGCGACCGTCGTTTATCCCAATGACGGCTTCGACCCGCTGCTGGTGCTGGAGACGGTGCAGGCCGAGCGCTGCACGGGCCTGCATGGCGTGCCGACCATGTTCATCGCCGAGCTGGACCATCCGCGCTTTGGCGAGTTCGACCTGGGTACGCTGCGCACCGGCATCATGGCCGGTTCGCCCTGCCCCATCGAGGTCATGAAGCGCGTGGTCAGCGACATGCATCTGTCCGAGATCACCATCGCCTACGGCATGACCGAGACCAGCCCAGTGAGCTGCCAGAGCGATGCCGGCACGCCGCTGGAGCGCCGCGTATCGACCGTCGGCAAGGTGCAGCCGCACCTGGAGGTGAAGATCGTCGATCCGGCCACGGGCGAGACTGTGGCGCCCGGCGTCTCGGGCGAGCTGTGCACGCGCGGCTACTCGGTCATGCATGGCTACTGGGGCGATGAGGCCCGCACGCGCGAAGCCATCGACAGCGAGGGCTGGATGCACACGGGCGACCTGGCGACCATGGACGAGCAGGGCTATGTCAACATCGTCGGCCGCATCAAGGACATGGTGATCCGTGGCGGCGAGAACATCTATCCGCGCGAGATCGAGGAGTTCCTCTACCGCCACCCCAAGGTGCAGGATGTGCAGGTGGTGGGCGTGCCCGATGCGCGCTATGGCGAGGAGCTGTGCGCCTGGGTCATCGTCAAGCCCGGCCAGACGCTGTCCGAGGACGAGGTACGCGACTTCTGCAAGGGCCAGATTGCCCATTACAAGGTGCCGCGCTATATCCGCTTCGTGCAGTCCTTCCCGATGACGGTGACAGGCAAGATCCAGAAATTCAAGATCCGCGACGAGATGATCGCCATGCTGGATCTGCGCCCGGCCAAGACGGCCTGAAAGCCTTGCCCATGCGCCGCCGCCAGGAGACCATGAACACGTGCCTAGTGCCTGCCCTCGGCGGCCGGCGGCGCGTGCGCTCCTGCGGTGGAGACTGCCCGGCGTGCCGCGATCAGGCGCTTGCGCAGCGAAATTTCCTGCATGTCGAGCTCGCTGACCAGTTGGCGCAGCGACTCGTCGTTGATGCGGTGGGCCTGCCGCTCGGCGTAGAGCGTGTCGCGCTCCTGGTGGATGCAGCGCAGGCGCAGCTCGATCTCCAGCAGGTAGCGCAGCTTGCGCTGGCGCACGACCTCGGGCGCCTCGCGCTGGCTTTCGATGCTGGTGGCCGTGCCGCTGCCGTCGTCCAGCAACTGGACGCGGTTGCGGTATTCCTGGGCCAGATGGCCCATGACTTCCTGGTGCATGGCCACCCACTCGGGCGTGTGGCCCTGGATTTCCTCTTCGCTGAGCGCCAGCTGGCCGATGGCGGCCTGGCATGCCACCACGCGCGCCAGGCGCTCTTCGCGCACCGTGGGCGACTCGCCGGGCGGCGGCATGCGCCGCAGGATCAGCGGCAGCGCGATGCTGCCCAGCACCAGGGTGAACAAGATGGTGCCCGTGGCCAGGAAGACCAGCATCTCGCGGCCGGGGAAGGGCTGGCCGTTGTGCATCAGCATGGGCACGGACAGTGCGCCGGCCAGGGTTACCGCGCCACGGATGCCGGCCATGGTGGTGGCCAGGTTCAGCAGGTGCGAGGGGCTTTCGGCCATCTTGCCCTGGCGGTGGGCGCGTGCCAGGCTGCGCTTGACGCCCAGTGTCAGCCAGATCCAGCGCATCAGCAGCAGCGCGCAGGAGATGATGGCGACATAGCCGACCAGCACCCACCAGCGGCTGCCCGCGTCGCGCAGCGTCACGCCGATGATGGAGGGCAGCTGCAGGCCCAGCAGCAGGAAGATGGCGCCGTTGAAGGAGGCCTCGACCATGCTCCAGGTGCCCTCGGTCTGCAGCCGTTCGCTGATGTAGCTGCTGCGCTCCAGGTCGGCGAAGTTGGTGGCGATGCCTGCCGCCACGGCCGACAGGATGCCCGAGACGCCGATCTTTTCGCCCACGATGTAGGCCGCGAAGGGCAGCAGGATCAGCAGCAGCACCATCTGCGTGGCCGCCACATCGCCCAGTCGCCGAGTGATGGTGCTGCGCGCATAGGAAAAGCCCCAGCCGATCAGCGTGCCCACGCCCAGGCCACCCAGGGCCATCCACAGGAACTCCTTGGCCACTTCGGTCCACGAGAACAGGCCGGTCAGGGTCGCAGCGACGGCGAATTTGAGCGCCACCAGGCCCGAGGCATCGTTGAGCAGGGACTCGCCTTCCAGGATATGCATGGTCTTCTCGGGCATGCCCAGGTTGCGCGTGATGGCGGAGACGGCCACCGCATCCGTGGGCGAGACCACAGCAGCCAGCGCGAAAGCCACGGTCAGCGGCATGCCGGGCACCAGCCAGTGGATCAGCCAGCCCAGGCCCAGTACCGTGAACAGCACCAGACCCAGCGCCAGGCGCAGGATGGGGCGGTGCAGCGCGAAGAATTCGCGCTTGGGAATACGCCAGCCGTCGGCGAACAGCAGCGGCGGAATGAACAGCAAGAGAAACAGCTCGGGATCGAAGGCGATGTGCAGGCCTTGTTGCGGCCAGGCCATGAGCGCACCCAGGGCAATCTGTATCAGTGGCAGCGGAATGGCGCGGATATAGCGCGCCACGATGCCCGTCAGCGCCCCCAGCAGCAGGACGAGCAAGACGATTTCAACGGTGTGCATGCGGCATTTTCCCCAGGCCGCGACGCCGCACTTTGCACCACAGTCGCAAAAACCAAGCGCCCGCATCGGGCAAACACAAGAAGAGGCCACACATGAGCATTCTGGGCACCCAACTCAATCCGCGCTCGGCGGACTTCCAGGCCAATGCCGCGGCCATGCGCGCCGTGGTCGATGATCTGCGCGCCCGTGTGGAGCAGGTCGCCGAAGGCGGCGGCGAGGCTGCGCGCGCCAAGCATGTGGCGCGCGGCAAGCTGCTGCCCCGCGAGCGCGTGGCCATGCTGCTGGACCCTGGCACGCCCTTTCTGGAAATCGCGCCCCTGGCCGCGCTGAATATGTACCGCAACGAGGCGCCCGGCGCCGGCCTGATTGCCGGCATTGGCCGCGTCGAAGGCGTGGACTGCATGATCGTCTGCAACGACGCCACGGTGAAGGGCGGTACCTACTACCCCATGACGGTCAAGAAGCATCTGCGCGCCCAGGAAATCGCCGCGCAGAACCGCCTGCCCTGCATTTATCTGGTGGACTCGGGCGGCGCCAACCTGCCCAACCAGGACGAGGTGTTCCCCGACCGCGAGCACTTCGGGCGCATCTTCTTCAACCAGGCCAACATGAGCGCCCAGGGCATTGCCCAGATCGCCGTGGTCATGGGCTCGTGCACGGCCGGTGGCGCCTATGTGCCGGCCATGAGCGATGAGTCCATCATCGTCAGGAACCAGGGCACCATTTTCCTGGGCGGCCCGCCGCTGGTGAAGGCCGCCACGGGCGAAGTCGTCAGCGCCGAGGACCTGGGCGGCGGCGATGTGCACACCCGGCTGTCGGGCGTGGCCGACCATCTGGCGCACAACGACACCCATGCGCTGGCGCTGGCCCGCCAGGCGGTGTCCCACCTCAACCGCAGCAAGCCGGCCGATCCTGCGGACCTGCCCGCCGAGCCGCCGCTGTTCGACTGCGGCGAGCTGTATGGCGTCATCCCTGCGGACACGCGCAAGCCCTTTGATGTGCGCGAGATCATTGCCCGCATCGTGGACGGCAGCCGCTTCGACGAGTTCAAGGCCCGCTTTGGCGCGACGCTGGTCTGCGGCTTTGCGCGCATCGAGGGCATGCAGGTGGGCATCATCGCCAACAACGGCATCCTGTTCAGCGAGTCGGCTGTCAAGGGCGCGCATTTCATCGAGCTGTGCTGCCAGCGCAAAATTCCCCTGGTCTTCCTGCAGAACATCACTGGCTTCATGGTGGGCCGCAAGTACGAGAACGAGGGCATTGCGCGCCATGGCGCCAAGCTGGTCACAGCCGTGGCCACGGCGGCTGTTCCCAAGTTCACCATCATCATCGGTGGCTCCTTCGGCGCGGGCAACTACGGCATGTGCGGGCGCGCCTATTCGCCGCGTTTCCTGTGGATGTGGCCCAACACCCGCATCTCGGTCATGGGCGGTGAACAGGCGGCCAGCGTGCTGGCCACGGTCAAGCGCGATGGCATTGAGGCCAAGGGCGGGCAATGGTCGGCCGATGAGGAAGAGGCTTTCAAGGCCCCCATCCGCCAGCAGTACGAGGACCAGGGCCACCCCTATTACGCCACGGCGCGGCTGTGGGACGATGGCGTCATCGACCCTGCCGACACGCGCCGCGTGCTGGCGCTGGGTCTGGCGGCCACGCGCAACGCGCCCATCGAGGACACGCGTTTCGGCGTGTTCCGCATGTGACGGCGGCACCCATCCGACTGCAGCGAGGCTCATCATGACCACTACCGCACTGACCCTTGAGTTCCAGGGCCCCCTGGCCACTATCACGCTGACCCAGCCCGAGGTGCGCAACGCCTTCAGCGACGAGGTCATCGCCGAGATCACGCGGGCCTTCCGCACTGTGGCCCAGCGCAGCGATGTACGCGCCGTGGTGCTGGCCGCCGAGGGGCCGGCTTTTTGCGCCGGCGCCAATCTCCACTGGATGCGGCGCATGGCCGATTACTCGCGCGACGAAAACCGCGAGGATGCGGGCCTGCTGGCCGAGATGCTGCGCACGATCTACGAATGCCCGCAGCCCACCATTGCGCGTGTGCAGGGCGATGTCTATGCGGGCGG
Source organism: Delftia sp. PS-11 (assembly GCF_029870285.1). Lineage (GTDB taxonomy): Bacteria > Pseudomonadota > Gammaproteobacteria > Burkholderiales > Burkholderiaceae_C > Comamonas. The sequence continues at coordinate 74,455 of NZ_JACSYA010000021.1, read as the reverse complement.
CATGGGCCTGGTGGCAGCCTGCGACATGGCCGTGGCAGCCGAGGGCGCGGGCTTTTGCCTGTCCGAGGTCAAGATCGGCCTCATCCCGGCCACCATCAGCCCCTATGTGATCCGCGCCATGGGCGCGCGCGCAGCGCACCGCTACTTCCTGACGGGTGAGCGCTTCGATGCACAGGAGGCGCTGCGCATCGGTTTCGTGCACCGCGTGGTGCCGGCCGACGAGCTGGATGCGGCCGTGGATGGCCTGCTCAAGCATCTGGTCAGTGCCAGCCCGGCCGCCGTGCGTGCCTGCAAGCGGCTGGTGATCGATGTGGCCGGGCGCGACATCGACGAGGCGCTGATCGCATCCACCGTCGAGAGCATTGCCGATATCCGCGCCAGTGCCGAAGGCAAGGAGGGCGTGCAGGCTTTCCTGCAAAAGCGCAAGCCGGGATGGCTTGAGTGACACCCCCTGAGGCGCTGATGCGCCTTCCCCCTCTCTACTTGCTTCGCAAGGGAGGGGGACGACGCCCTCGCTGCGAGGCGGCTCTTGCTCGGCGTCCCTGTGTTGGGGCGCGCCAGTTTCAAGGGCTGCCGGTATGGGGCGGGCTGTAACAAAGACACTGGAGATAGACGATGTTCAAGAAGATCCTGATCGCCAACCGTGGCGAAATCGCCTGCCGCGTGGCCGCCACGGCGCGCCGCATGGGTGTGCGCACGGTGGCCGTGTACTCGGATGCCGATGCCGGCGCCAAGCATGTGCAGGCCTGCGACGAGGCCGTGCATATCGGCGCCAGCGCGCCCAAGGACAGCTATCTGCGCTGGGAGCGCATCCTGGAGGCCGCCCGTGCCACGGGTGCCGAGGCCATCCACCCCGGCTACGGTTTTCTGAGCGAGAACGAGGACTTCGCCCAGGCCTGCGCCGACGCCGGCCTGGTCTTCATCGGCCCGCCGCCCTCGGCCATCCGTGCCATGGGCCTGAAGGCTGCCTCCAAGCAGCTCATGGAAAAGGCCGGCGTGCCCCTGGTGCCCGGCTACCACGGCGCCGACCAGGACCCGCAACTGCTGCAGCGCGAGGCAGACCGCATCGGCTACCCCGTGCTGATCAAGGCCAGCGCAGGCGGCGGTGGCAAGGGCATGCGGCTGGTCGAGCGCAGCGAGGACTTCGCAGCCGCTCTGGCCAGCTGCCAGCGCGAGGCCATCAACAGCTTTGGCGACGATGCCGTGCTGGTCGAGAAATACGTGCTGCGTCCGCGCCATATCGAAATCCAGGTCTTTGGCGATACCCAGGGCAACTGCGTCTACCTGTTCGAGCGCGACTGCTCGGTGCAGCGGCGCCACCAGAAAGTGCTGGAGGAAGCGCCTGCGCCCGGCATGACGCCCGCGCTGCGCCAGAAGATGGGTGAGGCGGCCGTGGCTGCCGCCAAGGCGGTGAACTATGTGGGGGCGGGCACGGTGGAATTCATCGTCGAGCAGCCCGGCGGCTACGACCAGCCTGATGCCATGAAGTTCTACTTCATGGAGATGAACACGCGCCTGCAGGTCGAGCATCCGGTCACCGAGGCCATCACCGGCGAAGACCTGGTGGCCTGGCAACTGCGCGTGGCCAGCGGCCTGCCCCTGCCCAAGCGCCAGGATGAGCTGCGCATCATCGGCCATGCCATCGAGGCGCGCATCTGCGCCGAAAACCCCGACAACGGCTTCCTGCCCGCCACCGGCACCCTGCATGCCTACCGCAAGCCCGCATGCACCAGCTTTGAGATTGGCGACGTGCGCGTGGACGACGGCGTGCGCGAGGGCGATGCCATCAGCCCCTTCTACGACTCGATGATCGCCAAGCTCATCGTGCGCGGCGACACGCGCGGGCAGGCGCTGGCACGGCTCGATGCAGCCCTGGCCGCCACGCGCATCGTGGGGCTGGCGACCAATGTGCAATTCCTGCGCCATGTGGTGGCCAGCGAATCCTTCGCCTCGGCACGGCTGGATACGGCGCTGATCGAGCGCGAGAAGGCGCAACTGTTCCAGCAGCAGCGCCTGCCGCTGCCCCAGGCCGTGGCCGCCGCCGTGGCCCAGGTGCTGCAGGCAGAGCGGGCGCTGCAGACCAGCGACCCTTTCAGCCGCCGCGATGGCTGGCGCTCGCATGGCGTGGCCCTGCGCCGCTGGGATTTCCGCCTGGGCGATGCCGCTGTGACCGCACGCCTGCGCTACCTGCACGGCGGCGCGCTGCAGCTGGCTGTGGGCGAGGGCGATGCGTTGTCCGAGGGCCCGCTGTCCTGGCAGCTGCGCGAGGATGGCGTCCTGGACCTGCAGTTCGCCGGCCAGCGCCTGCGGGCCCAGGTCCATGTGCTGGGCGAGCAATGCCATGTGTTCACGCCCCAGGGCGCAGCTATTCTGGGGCTGGCCGATCCGCTGGCCCATGCCGGCGATGCGCAGTCCGAAGGCGGGCGGCTGACTGCGCCCATGCCCGGCAAGGTCGTCTCCTTCGCGGTCAAGGCCGGCGACAAGGTGGCCAAGGGCCAGCCGCTGGCCGTGATGGAGGCGATGAAGATGGAGCACACCATCGCGGCCCCTGGCGATGGCGTGGTGTCCGAGCTGCTGTACGCCCCCGGCGACCAGGTTGCCGAAGGCGCCGAACTGCTGCGGCTGCAGGCCTGAGCGGGCCGGGCCCGATCAGTCCAGGGTGACGCCGGTGCTGCGCACCAGCGCGCCCAGGCGCTGGGCATCGCTCTTGATCAGCGCGCCGAACTCGGCCGCCGTGCCGCCCACGGCCGGTGTGCCGATGGCCTCCCAGCGGGTGCGGAAGGCCGGGTCCTTGAAGATGGCATTGACCGTGGCGTTGAGCTTGTCGATGGCCGCCTGCGGCGTGCCGGCGCGCACGGCGATGCCATGCCAGCCGGTGATCTGGTAGCCGGCCACGCCGGCCTGGGCCATGGTGGGCACGTCGGGCAGCACCTTGATGCGTTCGGAGGAAGTCACGGCCAGCGGGATGAGGCGCCCGCCCTGGATGTGCTGCAGCGAACTGCCCACGATGTCGAACATCACGCCGATCTGGCCGCCGATCAGGTCGTTGAGCGCAGGCCCCGCACCCCGGTAGGGTACGTGGCCGAGCTTGACCTGCTCCATGGTGTTGAACAACTCGCCTGCCAGGTGCTGGGGCGTGCCGTTGCCCGCCGAGGCGAAGCTCAGCGTCTTGCCCGACTTGGCCAGCGCCACGAGTTCGGCCACCGTCTTCACCCCCAGGGAAGGGTGTACCTCCAGCACCAGCGGAAACGCCGACAGCTGCACCACGGGCTCCAGGTCCTTGAGCGGGTTGAAGGGCATGCTCTTGTAGAGCGAGGCGTTCACCGCCATGGGGCCGCTGGCCGCCAGCAGCAGGGTATGCCCGTCGGCCGGGGCCTGGCGTGCCACTTCGGCGCTGCCCAGGTTGCCGCCTGCGCCGCTCTTGTTTTCCACGATGACCGTCACGCCCAGGCGCTGCTGCAGCTCGGGCTGCAGCATGCGCGCCATCAGGTCGGTCGGGCCGCCGGGCGGGTAGGGCACGACGAAACGGATGGTCTTGCTGGGGTATGCCGCCGCCGGGGCCTGGGCCGCTGCCTGGCCGGCCAGGCCCAGGGCTGCGAAGGCCAGTGAAAGCGCAGCGATTGCGCCGCGCCGCGTACCGTGGGTGAACTGTTGCATGGTGTGTCTCCTGCTGTGCTGGGGTGTCATCGCCCGTCTGGCGCGGGCTGTGTCGAGATTCAGCGCGGGGTGAACCGCTGGCGGATGTCGTCGGCCGTGGCCAGGGGACGGCCCAGGGCCAGGGCAGCATCTGCCGCCTGGCGCACCAGGGCGGCGTTGTCAGGCGCGGTCAGGCCATCCTTGGTCAGCAGGTTGTTCTCGAAGCCCACGCGCGCATGGCCGCCAAACACGGCTGCCGCCGCGACGCAGCTGTTTTCCGCCGCGCCGAAGGCGCATACGGCCCAGGGCTCGCCGCCATCGTGGGCTGCCAGAAAGGGCAGCAGGTCCTGGGGCCGCGAGGTCTGCCCCGCGCTGTAGCGTCCCAGCACGAACAGCAGGAACCAGGGCGCCTCGGGCACCACGCCCCGTGCGCGCAGCGCCTGCCAGCGGCGCAGGTCGGCCACGTCGTACAGGATGACCTGCACCATGGCGCGTTCGCGCACCAGGCCTGCGAAAAAGCGCGCCAGCCCCTCTTCGCCGACCTCGGGCCGGTCGATCTCGCGCAGGCCGATGGAGACCGCCTCGGGGCGCAGCGCCTCGACCATGGCGATCTGCTCCAGGGCCTGGTAGACGCCTGCGGCCTCGCTCGTGATCTGGATCACCATCTGCGTGCCCACGGCCTCGCGCACCACGCGCTGCGCTTCGCGGTAGCCGTCCACATCCAGGCTGTGCCGGCCCTGGGCGTCGCGGATATGCATGTGGATCATGGCCGCGCCCGCATCGCGGCAGGCGCGCGCCGTCGCAGCCAGGGTCTGGGGCGTGATTGGCAGGGCAGGGTGGTCCGAAGGCTGCTTGTAGGCCCCGTTGGGTGCCACGGTGATGATCAGCGGGTCGCTCCACTGTGCATGCGTTGCTGCGGTGTTCATGCTGCGCTGCCTCCACCTTCGGGGACGGGCAATTCGCTGGCCAGCAGGGCCAGGCCCTGGCGCAGCAGGGCGTCATAGCGGCTGCGCTCGGCACGCCGCTGGTCCTCGGGCCAGTCGAAAAAGCCCTTGCCGGTCTTCATGCCCAGTTCGCCGCGCGCCACGCGCTCGCGCAGGGCCAGGGAGGGCACATCGGTGTTGGACAGCGTGGGGTACATGGTGGCGGCGGCTGCGCAATGCACCTCGATGCCCGCATGGTCGCGCTGCAGCACGGGGCCGGCTGCGAGATAGCGAAAGCCGAAGCCGAAGCGCACGGCGGCGTCCACATCCTCGGGTGAGGCAATGCCTTCGTCGATGAGCGCGAAGGCCTCGCGCGACAGCGCATGCTGCATGCGGTTGGCCAGAAAGCCCGGCTTGTCCTTGCGGACCAGCACCGGCACATTGCCGCAGCCGCGCATGAAGCAGTGCAGCCACTGGCCCAGCGCCGGATCGCTGCGCTCGCCCAGCACCACCTCCACCAGCGGCACCAGATGGGCCGGCATGAAAAAGTGCAGGCCCAGCATGCGCTGCGCCGTGGCCAGGCCGCTGGCGATGGCGCTGATGGGAAAGCCCGAGCTGTTGCTGGCCAGCACCGCATCGGCGGGTGCATGCGCCTGCAGCTCGGCGAACAGCGCCTGCTTGGCGTCCAGCCGCTCGGTGATGCACTCGACCACCAGGGCCACGCCCTCCCAGGCCACTTCGTCCAGCGCCGCGCAGACCGTGACCTGGGCCGCGCAATCGGCAAAGCCGGCTGCGGCCAGCTCGGCCGCGATATGCCGGGGCAGCAGCTCGCGCCGGGCTGCGTGCGGGTCCACCACGGTCACCCGGGCCCCGCCTCGGGCCAGTACCACGGCCACATCGGCACCCATGGTGCCACCTCCCACGACCACCGTGCGCGCATGGCGCGGTGAACTGCTGTGCATGCTGTCTCCTTGCTGCCTGTTGCAGGCCTGCGGTATGCCAGGCCCGATCTGGGGTGCAGTCTAGGCAGGTGCCATTGAACGGTAAAGCCGCATTTTTCGATAAACTGATCGGCCATGAAGATCAATTGGTCGGCCCGCGAAGTCGATGTCTTTCTGGCGCTGGCGGAGACGCTGAGCTTTCGGCGCACGGCGCTGCAGATGCACCTGTCCCAGTCGGCCGTTTCGGGCACGCTGGCACGGCTGGAAGAAATGCTGGGCGCTCGCCTTTTCGAGCGCACCACGCGCGCCGTGGAACTGACCCAGGCAGGCGAGGTGTTTGCCGAGCAGGCGCGCATCCTGCGCCAGCAGATGGATGAGACGGTGCGCCGTGTCCAGGAAGTCGCCCAGGTGCAGGCCGGCCGGCTGGCGCTGGCAGCCCTTCCATCGCTGGCGGCGGGCCTGCTGCCGAGGGTGCTGGCGCGTTTTGCGGCCGAGCATCCGGGCGTGCGCCTGGAGCTGTTCGACAGCCTGGCAGGGCCCGCCTTCGACATGGTGCGGGCGGGCCGCGTGGACTTTGCGCTGACGGCCGCCAATCCGGCCTATGCCGATCTCGGCTACCTGCCCCTGGCATCGGACCGCTTCGTGCTGCTGCTGGGCCGCGACCATGCGCTGGCACGCGGGCGCGGCGCGCTGGGCTGGGCCGATGTGGCGCATCTGCCCCATATTTCCATGCCTGCAGGCACCAGCGTGCGGCAGTACGCCGACGAGGCCCTGCTGGCCCATGGCATCCGTTTTGCGCCGCAGTACGCGGTCGAGCACCTGGCCACCATTGCGGCCATGGTGGCAGCCAACCTGGGCGTCAGCGCGCTGCCGCTGCTGGCGGCCCAGGTGGTGCAGCGGCCCGAGGTCGTGCTGCGCCCGCTGGCCCGGCCCCTGCTGCGCCGGCCCATCGGTCTGGTGAGCCTGAGCGGGCGGCGCCTGTCGCCTGCGGCCGGACGCATGGTGCAGATGCTGCGCGAGGAAATGGCGGCCCTGCCCGGTTGAGAGCCTGCCGGTGGGGCGGTGCTGGCAGCCGTTGTGCCTGGCCCGGCAGGATATGGGGTGGTGTCCGGGCCCGCAAGCCTGGACAATGGGGGCCGTACCCGTCATTCCGGTCAAAAAACCATGAGCATTCCTTCCCGCGTCAAACTCGTCGATGTCGGCCCCCGCGACGGCCTGCAGAATGAAAAACAGCCTGTGCCCGCCGCCGTGAAGATCGAGCTGGTCCACCGCCTGCAGGAGGCCGGCCTGCGCGACATCGAGGTCACCAGCTACGTCAGCCCCAAGTGGGTGCCGCAGATGGCCGACAACGCCGAGGTCATGGCCGGCATCGTGCGCCGCCCCGGTGTGCGCTACAGCGTGCTCACGCCCAACATGAAGGGCCTGGAGGCCGCGCTGTCGGCGCCGCGCGCGCTGTGGCCCGACGAGATCGTGGTCTTCGGCGCGGCCAGCGAAGCCTTCAGCCAGAAGAACATCAACTGCTCCATTGCCGAGAGCATCGAGCGCTTCGCGCCCGTGGCCGAGGCCGCGCGTGCCCAGGGCATCCATGTGCGCGGCGCCATGAGCTGCACCGTGGGCTGCCCCTACGAGGGCGAGATCGCGCCCGAGCGCGTGGGCTATCTGGCCGGCCTCATGAAGGGCATCGGCGTGCAGCATGTGGGCGTGGCCGACACCATCGGCGTGGGCACGCCCGTCAAGGTGCGCAAGGCCTTCGAGGCCACGCTGGCGCATTTCTCCATCGACGAGGTCTCGGGCCATTTCCATGACACCTACGGCCAGGCGCTGTCCAACACGCTGGCCGCCCTGTCCCTGGGCGTGTGGCAGTTCGATACCTCGGTCGCAGGCCTGGGCGGCTGTCCCTATGCCAAGGGCGCCACTGGCAATGTGGCCACCGAGGATGTCGTCTACATGCTGCAGGGCATGGACATCGATACCGGCATCGACCTGGACAGGCTCATCGACGCCGGCCAGTTCATCAGCGGGCATCTGGGCCGTCCCACCCAGTCGCGCGTGGCGAAAGCCCTGCTGACCCGGCGCGCCAGCGCAGCTGCATGCGAGGCGGTGTGAACATGTGCGCAGCTGAACTCCAGACCCTGCCCGAGGGCGTGCAGCGCGTGGCGGCCTTCCTGCAGCAGGCCGGCCATGGCGAGACTCCCCGCATGCTGGACGGCGCAGCGCGAACCGCCCAGGAGGCGGCCGACCAGCTGGGCATCCTCGTGGGCCAGGTGGCCAAGAGCATCATTTTCCGGCGCCGCAGCGATGGCGTGGCTGTGCTGGTCGTGGCCTCGGGCGACCGCCGTGTGGACGAAAAAAAGGTGGCGGCCCTGGTGGGCCCCGTGGGCCGAGCCGACGCCGACTTCGTCAAGGCGCAGACCGGCTTTTCGATTGGTGGCGTCAGCCCCGTGGCCCATGCCTGCAAGCCCGTGACTCTGGTGGACCGCGAACTGCAGCGCTTCGACACCGTCTGGGCGGCTGCCGGCCATCCGCATGCGGTGTTCTCGGCCACGCCTGCCGCCTTGCAGGCGCTGGCTGGCGCGCCCTGGGCGGATGTGGTGCAGGAGGCTGCGCCATGACAGATGCCAAGGACCTGCTGGCCCACAAGGCCCGTGCCGTGTTCGCGGTGGGCGCCACTGCGTCGGGCGCCGATGCGTCGGGCGCCGATGCGTCGGGCGCCGATGCGCTGGGTGCCACTGCCGAACCGGTGGCCTCGCCCTGCATTTCGGTGTGCCGCATGACGCCTGACCGCAGCCACTGCCAAGGGTGTTTCCGCACCATTGATGAAATCCGCGCCTGGTCCAAGTCCGACACGCCGCAGCGGCTGGCCATCTGGCATGCGCTGCTGGAGCGCGCCGGGCTGGCCGTGCCCCAGGAGTAGGCAGGCGCATTCCCCCGCAGGAGACACCACGGCCATGAAGCAGATCACCTTCCACCTCGACTTTGTCTCGCCCTATGCCTGGCTGGCCTTCGAGCAGCTGCCGCAGGCGCTCGAAGGCATCAGCCACCATATGCGCTACCGGCCCGTGCTGCTGGGCGCGCTGCTGCAGCGCCTGGGCAATCCCGGCCCGGCGGGCAATCCCGGCCCGGCGGGCATTGCCGGCAAGCGCGAATGGACTTACCGCCATGTGAGCTGGCTGGGCCATGCCTCGGGCGTGGGCCTGGACATGCCGGCGCGCCATCCGTTCAACCCGCTGCCGCTGCTGCGCCTGGCGCTGGAGTGCAGCGACGACGGCACGGTCAACCGCTTTGTCGCGGGCACGGTGCTGCGCCATGTCTGGATCGGTGGCGCCGATGCGCTGGAGCCTGCGCGGCTGCAGGCGTTGCGCGATGCGCTGGCGCCTCAGCTGCGGCCCGATGCGGCGGATGCCGCCAGGCGCCTGCTGCGCGAGAACACCGAGGCCTCCGCTGCGCAGGGCATCTTCGGCGTGCCGGCCTGGGAGGTCGATGGCCGTGTTTTCTGGGGGCTGGACAGCCTGCCGATGCTGCGCGCCTATCTGCAGGGCGATGCCTGGTTCGCCAGTGGCTGGGATGCCGCTGCAAGCGTGGAGCAAGGCCTGAAAGGTTGAATGGCAGGGCCGCAATCCACGCACCTGCCCCATGCCCAGCGCCTTCAACTTTGCTGCCTCGCCCTTCGACTGCCTCACGCCGCGCGAACAGGCGCTGGTGCGCGATGGCGTGGACATCGCCTACTACCCTGAAGGGGCCGTGGTGCTGGACGTGGGCTCCGCGCCCACGCACCTGTTCATCATCATCAAAGGCCATGTGGTGCAGTCCGAGGGCGACGAAGTGCTGGCCACCTACGGCCCCGATGACAGCTTCGATGGCCGGGCCCTGGTCGCGGGCCGCGCCAGCAGCCGCTTCACCGTAGCCGAGGAGCTGGTGGCCTACCAGCTCGCGCGCGAAACCGTCAACGAACTGATCGCCTGCAACGCAGCCTTTGGCGCCCTGCTGTTTTCGGACCTGGGCCACAAGCTCGGCACCCTGGCCCGCCGGGCCGACCGCCATGAGCGCCAGTCGCTGACGCTGGCCCGTGTGGACCAGGCTTATCTGCGCCCGGCCCATGTGGTCGATGCGGCCACGGACATCGTCTCCGTCGCGCGGCTTTTCCAGGCCGAGCGCACGACCTGCGTGCTGGTGGCGGGCCTGCCCGGCGGCCTGGGCATCTTCACGGCCACGGCCCTGCAGCGGACCATCCTCGATGGCCGGGCGCTGGAGCACCTGTGCGTGGGCGAGTTCGCCAGCAGCCCCGTGGTCACGGTGCGCGCATCCGACCAGCTCGGCGACGCCATGGTGATGCTGCTGCGCGCGCGCGTGCACCGGCTGGCCGTGCTCGATGATGGTGGCCAGGTGATGGGCATCCTGGAGGCGCTGGACCTGTTCAGCTTCCTGGCCAACCAGTCGCACCTGATCACCGTGCAGATCGAGCAGGCCCAGGACCTGCCTGCGCTGGAGCAGGCGGCCGCCCAGGTCACCCGCCTGGTGGCTGCGCTGCAGCGCGGCGGCACGCGCGTGGGGCTCATGGCGCGGCTGGTGCAGCAGCTCAATGCGCGGCTGTTCGAGCGGGCCTGGCAGATGCTGGCGCCGCCGCAGCTGGTCGCTCACAGCTGCCTGTTCGTCATGGGCAGCGAGGGGCGGGGCGAGCAACTTCTCAAGACCGATCAGGACAACGGCCTGCTGCTGCGCGATGGCTATGTGCCGCCCGAGGATCTCGATGCCATCTGCCAGCGCTTTTCGCAGGTGCTGGAGCGCTTCGGCTACCCCGAATGCCCGGGCCGCATCATGCTCAGCAATCCCGAGTGGCGGGGATCGGCCTCCGACTTTGCCCGGCGCGTGCGCGAATGGCTGATCCTGCCAGGCCCCGAGGGGCTGATGCGGCTGGCCATCTTCCTGGACGCCCACGCCGTGGCTGGCGATGCCGCGCTGCTGGCCGGCGCGCGCCAGACCCTGGTGGCACTGGCCATCGACAATGATGCGCTGATCGCCCGCTTCGCCTCGGCCGCCGATGCCTTCGGCGAGGAGCCGGGCAACTGGTGGAGCCGGCTGCTGGGGCGCGGCGACGGGGACGGTGCCGTGCATCTCAAGAAAGCGGGCATCTTTCCCATCGTCCATGGCGTGCGCAGCCTGGCGCTGGCGCACCGCATCGTGGCCACCAGTACCGCCGAACGCATCGCGGCCCTGGTGTCCGAAGGCGTGCTGGACGAGTCCCTGGGCCGGGAACTGCTCGAAGGCCTGCACTTTCTCATGGGACTGCGGCTGCAGGCGGGCCTGGCGGAAATCGACCTGGGCCGCCCCGTGACCGGCCATGTCGAGCCTGCGCGCCTGAGCAGCCTGGAGCGCGACCTGCTCAAGGACACGCTGGCCGTGGTGCGCCGCTTCAAGGTGCTGCTGCGCCAGCGCCTGCGGCTGGACGCGGTATGAGCATGAACGCCCATCCCTGGGGCCGCTGGATGCAGGGCCTGCGCCTGCGCCGGATGCGCCGCCGCCTGGCCGACCCGGCCTATGCCTTTCTTCTGGATGCGCCGCCGCCCGGCGAATGGGTGGCGCTGGACTGTGAAACCACGGGCCTGGATGTGCGCCGCGATGAAATCATCTCCATCGGTGCCGTGCGCATCGTGGGCGAGCGCATTCTGACGAGCCAGCGCCTGGAACTGCTGGTGCGCCCCTCGCGTGGTGTGCCCGGCGACAGCGTGCGCATCCACCGGCTGCGTGAACGCGATCTGGCCCAGGGCCTGTCCATCGAGGAGGCGCTGGCGCGGCTGCTGCGCTTCATCGGCAGCCGGCCGCTGGTGGGCTACTACCTGGAATTCGACGTGGCCATGATAGAGCGGGCCATGCAGCCCTGGCTGGGCATTGGCCTGCCCAACGAGCGCATCGAGGTCTCGGCCCTCTACTACGACCACCGCTTCCAGCAGATGCCGCCCTGGCAGCAGCAGGCGCCCGACATCGACCTGCGCTTTGCCACGCTGATGGCCGATCTCGGCCTGCCCCAGCGCGACGCCCATGACGCGCTCAACGATGCCGTGATGGCGGCGCTGGCCTTCATCAAGCTGCGCCGGCTGCGCGGCGCGAAGTAGGACGCCCCTGCCGGGCCGCAACAGGTTCTCAGGCGGCAGGCACCGCAGGATTGAGGCTGTACAGCCCCGTGATGCTGGCCTGGCCCAGCACCTGGGCCGAAGCCAGCGCCGCGCGCACATTGGCGCCGGTCAGCGGTCCCTGGACCTGCAGCGTGGGCGTGGCCAGCGCGTAGACCGTGAAGACATAGTGGTGGACGATGCTGTCGTTCCAGGGCGGGCAGGGACCGTCATAGCCATAGTAGTCGCCCTTCATCTGTTCGTCGCCCGCGAACCAGGCCGTGTAGTCGTTGATGCCGTGGCGCAGGCCGCCGGGCGCTGCCGGGCCGCTCTTGCCGCGTGCCGTCACGCCATCGGACTGCGCGCCTGCCGCAATCTGCGTGGTCCCTGCCGGAATGTCCAGCAGCAGCCAGTGAAAGAAATCCACGCGCGGCAGGCTGGCCGGCACTTCGCGGCCTTCCTGGTTCACGTCGTCGCCCCGGCTGGGCACGTCGGGGTCATGGCAGACCACCACGAACGACTGTGTGCCCTCGGGCGCGCCGCTCCATGCCAGATGCGGGTTGCGGTTGGACGACAGCGCCACATGCGTGGCCGCGTCGGGTACTGCAAACGCGAATTCGCCAGGAATCGCCTGGCCATCCTGAAAGCTTTGGCTGATGAGTTGCATGTCGGATTGGTCCTGTGTGTTGAAAGGCACACCGTGAGTCTAGCCCGCTGCCCTGTATCCGGCTGCGTCCTTGCCCTTGCATGCGCCCACAAAAAAGCCGGGCGCAGGGCCCGGCTCTTGCGCATGGCCTTGCGGCCTGCGTTGTGGTGGATCAGTGGCCGGATGCGCCCGATGCGCCCAGGCCGGTTTCGGAGCGCACCTGCTGCGCTGCGAAGGCGGCGCGTTCCTTGGCGGCCTGGCCGCTCTTGTCGAGCACCGAGAACAGCCACACGCCGATGAAGCCGATGCTCATGGAGAACAGCGCGGGCGAGGCGTAGGGGAACCAGGCCGAGCCGGCGGGGTTGCCCAGCGTGCCTTCCCACACCGAGGGCGAGACGATGGTCAGGCCCACCGAGGAGATCAGGCCCATGAAGCCGCCAATCACCGCGCCCTTGGTCGTGCAGTCCTTCCACAGCACCGACAGCAGCAGCGCGGGGAAGTTGGCCGATGCGGCCACGGCAAAGGCCAGCGACACCATGAAGGCGATGTTCTGCTTCTCGAACACGATGCCCAGCAGCACGGCGATGACACCCAGCGTCAGCGTGGTCAGGCGCGAGACGCGCAGCTCGGCGGCGCTGTCTGCCTTGCCCTTCTTGAACACCGTGGCGTACAGGTCATGGGACACGGCAGAGGCGCCCGACAGCGTCAGGCCAGCGACCACTGCCAGGATGGTGGCGAAGGCCACGGCCGAGATGAAGCCGTAGAACACGTCGCCGCCCACGCTCTTGGCCACCAGCACCGCCGCCATGTTGGCCGTGCCTGCGCCGCCGTGGATCACGCCCTTGGCCGTATCGGCCATCTCGGGGTTGGTCAGCACCAGGGTGATGGCGCCAAAGCCGATGATGAAGATCAGCACGTAGAAGTAGCCGATCCAGGTCGTGGCCCAGAACACGCTCTTGCGCGCCTGCTTGGCATCGGGCACGGTGAAGAAGCGCATCAGGATGTGGGGCAGGCCCAGCGTGCCGAACATCAGCGCCATGCCGAAGCTGATGGCCGAGATCGGGTCCTTGATGAAGCCGCCGGGGCCCATGATGGCCAGGCCGGCCTTGGCAGCCGCCGCCGCATCGGCGCCGTTGTTGGCCGCGATCTGGGTGCGCACGCGCACGCCCTCGGCGAACAGTGCCTCGGGGCTGAAGCCGTACTTGGCCAGCACCATGAAGCCCATGAAGGTCACGCCTGCCAGCAGCATGCAGGCCTTGATGATCTGCACCCAGGTGGTGGCCGTCATGCCGCCGAACAGCACATAGACCATCATCAGCGCACCCACCAGCACCACGGCGATCCAGTAGTCCAGGCCGAACAGCAGCTTGATGAGCTGGCCGGCGCCGACCATCTGGGCGATCAGGTAGAAGGCCACGACCACCAGCGTGCCGCTGGCCGCGAAGGCGCGGAACGGCGTCTGGGCGAAGCGGTAGCCGGCCACATCGGCGAAGGTGAACTTGCCCAGGTTGCGCAGGCGCTCGGCCAGCAGGAAGGTCAGGATGGGCCAGCCCACCAGGAAGCCGATGGAGTAGATCAGGCCGTCATAGCCGTTGGCCATGACCGAGGCCGAAATGCCCAGGAAGGACGCGGCCGACATGTAATCGCCCGCGATGGCCAGGCCGTTCTGAAAGCCCGTGATGCCGCCGCCCGCCGTGTAGAAATCGGCCGCCGACTTGGTGCGCCCCGCAGCCCACTTGGTGATCCACAGCGTGGCAACCACGAAGGCCGTGAACAAAATGATGGCAGTCCAGTTCGTGGCCTGCTTGGCAGCCACGCCCACGTCGCCCCCAGCGGCCAGCACCGGGCCGGTCAGTGCCAGCGCCACAGCGGGTGCCAGCAGCATGCGTTGTGTGGAGTTTTTCATTTTGTGGCGTCCTTCAGGATGTCTTGCGTGAGCTTGTCGTACTCGCCATTGGCGCGGCGCACGTAAAAGCCGGTGATGAGCACCGAAAAGACGATGACTCCGATCGCGATGGGAATGCCAATCGAGGTCACTCCGGCGCCCATGGGCTGTGCCAGAAAGGACTTGTCGAAGGCAATCAGTGCGATATAGCCGTAATAGACGACCAGCATCAGCACCGTCAGAAACAGGCCGAGGCGATTGCGCTTGGAGCGCAACTCCTGGTACTTGGGATGGCGCTGTATTTTGTCTACCACCGGATCGGTCATGGTTTGTCTCCTGAAGTTGGAATCGCGGCTGCAAGCCCATGGATCGACAGCCTTGGAACCATTCTGGAAAGCGCGTCTGACCGCGTCCTTACGCAACGGGGTGCGGTTTGCCAGGGTTTGTACCGTGGTTTTCACATCGAAAAAGACGGCCTCAGGGTTGCTGCTGATTTCGTAAGAATCCGTTCAGCAAACCGTCCATCTCTGTGCGTGAAAAGTCAGAGCCGAGTCAGCCGCCAATTGGATAGTGGTCCTGCGGGCCCAGGCCAACCCGCCACGATTCATCCAACAAGGAGACAGACATGGCTTACAACGCTACGCATGGCGCTGGCGCCAAGGCGCAGCCACGCCCGATGACGCCGCAGGAACGCAGGGTCATCGTCGCGTCATCGCTGGGCACGGTATTCGAGTGGTACGACTTTTATCTCTATGGCTCGCTGGCGGCCATCATCGCCCGGCAGTTCTTCAGCATGCTGGATGCAGGTTCTGCCTTCATCTTCGCGCTGCTGGCCTTTGCCGCAGGCTTCATCGTGCGGCCTTTCGGCGCGCTGGTGTTCGGCCGCCTGGGCGACATGATCGGACGCAAGTACACCTTCCTGGTGACCATCCTGATCATGGGCCTGTCCACCTTCATCGTCGGCATCCTGCCCACCTACGCCAGCATCGGCGTGGCCGCGCCTGTGATCCTCATCGGCCTGCGCATGCTGCAGGGCCTGGCGCTGGGCGGCGAGTACGGCGGCGCTGCCACCTATGTGGCCGAACATGCGCCGCATGGCAAGCGCGGCGCCTACACCTCATGGATACAGACCACGGCCACGCTGGGCCTGTTCCTGTCGCTGCTGGTCATCCTGGGTGTGCGCACCGTGCTGGGCGAGCAGGCCTTCACGGACTGGGGCTGGCGCCTTCCCTTTCTGCTGTCCATCGTGCTGCTGGGCGTTTCGGTGTGGATCCGCATGACGCTGTCCGAATCGCCGGCTTTCCAGAAAATGAAAGCCGAAGGCAAGGTCTCCAGGGCGCCTGTGTCCGAATCCTTCGGGCAGTGGCGCAATCTCAGGATCGTGCTGCTGGCGCTGGTCGGCCTGACCGCCGGACAGGCCGTGGTCTGGTACACGGGCCAGCTCTATGCCCTGTTCTTCCTGACGCAGCAGCTCAAGGTGGATGCCGTGACGGCCAACCTCCTGACCGCCGCCGCACTCCTCATCGGCACGCCCTTCTTCGTGGTTTTCGGGACGCTGTCGGACAAGGTCGGCCGCAAACCCATCATCATGCTGGGCTGCGTGCTGGCTGCGCTGACCTACTTCCCGGTGTTCCAGGCGCTGACCGAGGCGGCCAACCCCGACCTGGCCGCAGCACAGGCCCGCAGCAAGGTGGTCATCGTCGCCGACCCTGGCGAATGCTCCTTCCAGTTCAACCCCACCGGCACTTCCCGATTCACCAGCTCCTGCGATGTGGCCAGGCAGGTACTGGCAGCCAGCTCCGTCAGCTACGACCTGGAGACGGCCGCCCCCGGCGCCACGGCCTTCGTGCGCATTGGCCGCACCGAGATTGCCTCGTTCCCGCTCAAGGGACTGAGCACTGAACAGGCCAGGGCCCGGGACGCCGAATTCAGAAAGACCGTGGCCAGGGTGCTGGCCGAAGATGGCTATCCCGCCAAGGCAGACCCCGGGAAAATGAACAAGCCCCTGATGGTCGCCATCCTGGCCTATCTGGTCATCCTCGTGACCATGGTCTATGGGCCCATTGCCGCCATGCTGGTGGAGCTGTTTCCCACCCGCATCCGCTACACCTCCATGAGCCTGCCCTACCACATCGGCAACGGCTGGTTCGGCGGCCTGCTGCCGACCATGTCGTTTGCCATCGTGGCCCAGACCGGCAACATGTACAGCGGCCTCTGGTACCCCATCGTCATTGCGGGCGCCACAGCGGTCATCGGCATCCTGTTTCTGCCGGAAACCAGGGAAGTCGATATCTACGCGAACGATTGAAGCGCAGCAGCTACCCGCAGGGGCCTGTGCGGTGCGCTGCTGCATGCCTTCAGCCAATGCCCATGGTGATCCGCCATGGGTTCTTGTATGTGTGTTTTTAGGCGCTTTTCATGTCATGTCTGTGGCAGCAAAGCATCAGAACTCGCATTTTCAGAGGCGTTCCTGCATTTTTGGCGATGCCCGCACCTAGAATCCGCAGCAGCCGTAGATGGCACTGATCTGGAGCCGGAGCCGGCCCTGAGATTCCAAGAACACCCACTCCACAATCCCAAGGAGATCCGAATGATCAAGATGAACCGCGTCGCCCTGGCCGTGCTGGCCGTGCTGGGCACTGGCACCGTGATGGCCCAAAGCAATGTGACGCTGTATGGCCGCATCAACACCACCATCGAGCGCCAGGAAATCGGCAACACCAACGTCAACAAGATGGAAAACAACTCTTCGCGCTGGGGCATCCGCGGCGTCGAAGATCTGGGCGGCGGCCTGAAGGCCGGCTTCGTGCTGGAAAGCGGCTTCGCTTCCGACACCGGCATGGGCTCGTCCTCCACCGGCGCGCTGACCTTCGGCCGCCAAAGCGAAGTGAACCTGTCGGGCAACTTCGGTAAGGTCCGCCTGGGCAACTTCTTCCCCGGCTCGTACTTCGCCACCGCCGACTACGTGAGCATGCACAACCATGACACGGGTTCGTCTTCCGACGCGCTGTACTTCGACCCCGTCTGGTTCGCCAGCGGCCTGGGCACCGCCAACAAGATTTCCTACACCACGCCCAGCTTCGGCGGCCTGACGGTCGAAGGCTCGGTCTCCATGCACGAAAAGGCATCGACCCTGGCCAAGAAGAAGAACGGCTACGACCTGGCTGCCAACTACAACCTGGGCGCTCTGGCCCTGGGCGCTGGCTACAGCCAATTCGACGCAGACAAGCAGCTGGCTCTGCGCGCTGCCTACACCTTCGGCCAGTTCGTGGTCGGCGGCTACTACCAGCGCAACGACGAAGAACTGCGCGGCACCCGCAACAACTTCCGCCTGTCGGGCATGTACACCCTGGGCGCTTCCGAGTTCCACGCCAACGTTGGCCACGCCAACGCATGGAGCCGTGTCGGCGACTCCGGCGCCACTCAGTGGACCCTGGGCTACAACTACAACCTGAGCAAGCGCACCAAGGTGTACGGCTACTACACCAAGGTGGACAACAAGTCCGGCGCCAGCTACATGACCGGTGTCAAGGGCGCGGACTTCTCGTCCTTCGCTCTGGGCGTGCGTCACGCATTCTGATCGCCGCGCGGCGCATGCCGCGTGTGCTGCAGGCCATCTCCGGATGGCCCGCCATCCAGCCTCGTGCCTTGCGGTACGAGGCTTTTTTTCTGGGCGGCAGCCTTACTGCAAAACCGGGTCTTTGTCTCTTTGTCTGTATGCAAATACAGGTATTTGGGAGCCCCCGGTGGCTGTCGTGCGGACTGCCTAGAATGCGGGGCTCCCACTGACCAGAGAACGCCATGACGCAGGGCCTGATTCGAATCCGCGGCGCACGCCAGCACAATCTCCAGAACCTGGATCTCGACATTCGGACCGGCGAGCTCACGGTGGTCACGGGGCCCAGCGGCTCGGGAAAATCCAGCCTGGTATTCGACACCCTGTACGCGGAGGGCCAGCGCCGCTACGTGGAAACCTTCTCCGCCTATGCGCGCCAGTTCCTGGACCGCATGGACAAGCCCGCCGTGGACCGGGTGGAAGGCGTACCCCCGGCCATTGCCATCGACCAGACCAACCCGGTCCGCAACTCGCGCTCCACCGTGGGCACGATGACCGAGCTCAACGACCACCTCAAGCTGCTGTTCGCACGCGCAGCCCGGCTGTTCGACCGGGATACCGCCGTGCCCGTGCGCCACGACACCCCCGACAGCGTGCTGGAAGAACTGGCACGCCGCTGCCAGGCCCAGGGCGATCCGCGCATCGCCATCACCTTCCCCGTCGAGCTGCCTGCCAATACCTCGGCTGTCGAGGTCGAGCAATGGCTCTCGGCCAGCGGCTTCACCAAGATCCAGGCCGAGCGCGAGGCCGAGAAGGCCGGTGCCGTGGAGCCTGTGGCCACGGTAAAGAAGGCCAAGGCGGCCGCGCCGTCCAAGGTCAAGATACTGGATGTGGTGGCCGACCGCTTCCGCCTGGGCAAGGTCGAGCGCGCCCGCACCTACGAGGCCATCGAGCTTGCGCTCAAGCGCGGCAGCGGCCATATGACCGTCTATGTGCTGCCGGAGGCAGCAGCGGATGCTGCGCCCGCTGAGCCCCTGCAGTGGAAATTCTCGCTGGGCCTGCACTGCCCCGAAAGCGGCCTGAGCTACCAGGAGCCCATCCCCTCGCTGTTCTCCTTCAACTCCGCCGTGGGCGCCTGCGAGGCCTGCCGGGGATTTGGGCGCGTGATCGGCGTGGACTGGGGACTGGTCATCCCCAACGACAAGCTCACGCTGCGCACTGGCGCCATCAAGCCCGTGCAGACGCCTGCCTGGAAGGAAATCCAGGACGACCTGATGCGCCATGCCGAAGCCGAAGGCATACCGCGCGACACGGCCTGGGCCAAGCTCACCGAGGCGCAAAAGCGCTGGGTGCTCGACGGCTCGCCGAACTGGAACGGCAAGTGGACCCAGACCTGGTACGGCATCCGGCGCTTCTTCGAATACCTGGAGAGCAAGGCCTACAAGATGCACATCCGGGTGCTGCTGTCCAAGTACCGCAGCTACACCGAATGCCCGACCTGCGGCGGCGCGCGGCTGAAGACCGAAAGCCTGCTGTGGCGCCTGGGCAGCCAGCAGGCGGCCGATGCCGTGCTGCCGCCGGGCGAGGCGGGCGGGCGCTACCGCCGCTTCCTGCCCCAGGGCGTGGCCTGGAGCCGCGAGCAGCTCGATGCGCTGCCCGGCCTGTGCCTGCACGATCTGATGCAGCTGCCCATCGTGCGGCTGCGCGACTTTTTCCAGCAGCTGGCGCCAGCCGCCGGAGTGGCCGCGCACGATGGCGAGGCCCAGGCCCTCAGGATGCTGCACGCCGAAATCATGGCCCGCCTGCAGTACCTGTGCGACGTGGGCATCGGCTACCTGACCCTGGACCGCCAAAGCCGCACCCTGTCGGGCGGCGAGGTGCAGCGCATCAATCTGACCACCGCCCTGGGCACCTCGCTGGTCAACACCCTGTTCGTGCTCGACGAGCCCAGCATCGGCCTGCATCCGCGCGACATGGAGCGCATCACCGAGGCCATGCAGCGCCTGCGCGACGCAGGCAACACCCTGGTCGTGGTCGAGCACGACCCGGCCGTGATGTTCGCCGCCGACCGCATGATCGACATGGGCCCCGGCCCCGGCGCGCGCGGCGGCCAGATCGTCTTCGACGGCACTCCCGACGACCTGCGCCGGGCCGACACCCTCACCGGCGCCTACCTGGGCGGGCGCAAGCAGGTGGGCTTCGGCCTCAAGCGCATGGTGACCGAGTCCACGCCGCGCCTCGTCCTCGAAGGCGCGCGCGAGCACAACCTGCGCGGCATCTCGGTGGACTTCCCGCTGCAGCGCTTGGTCACCGTCACCGGGGTCAGCGGCTCTGGCAAATCCACCCTGGTCCAGGACGTGCTGGTGCCTGCGCTGATGCGCCACTTCGGCAAGCCCACCGATGCGGCCGGCGCCTTCGACCGCCTGCTGGGCGCCGACCACCTCAGCGACGTCATGTTCGTGGACCAGTCGCCCATCGGCAAGACCGCGCGCTCCAACCCCGTCAGCTACGTGGGCGCCTGGGACAGCATCCGTGAACTGTTCGCCATCGCCCCGCTGGCGCGCCAGCGCGGCTACACGGCGGCCAAGTTCAGCTTCAACAGCGGCGATGGCCGCTGCCCCACCTGCGGCGGCTCGGGCTTCGAGCATGTGGAAATGCAATTCCTGTCGGACGTGTACCTGCGCTGCCCCGACTGCAACGGCTCGCGCTACCGCCCCGAAATCCTGGAAGTCACCATCGAGCGCCATGCCGCCGGCGAGCAGCAGCCGCGCCAGCTCAACGTGGCCGATGTGCTCGAACTCACCGTGGCCGAGGCTGCCCAGCTGTTCGCCCAGGACCGCGACGTTATCCGCGCCCTGCAGCCCATCGCCGATGTGGGCCTGGAGTACGTCAAGCTGGGCCAGCCCGTGCCCACGCTGTCGGGCGGCGAAGCCCAGCGCCTCAAGCTCGCAGGCTTTCTGGCCGAGGCCGCCAAGGCCCAGGCCAAATCCAGGCAGGCACTGGCCAAAAAGGGCACCCTGTTCCTGTTCGACGAACCCACCACGGGCCTGCACTTCGACGACATCGCCAAGCTCATGCGCGCGCTGCGCAAGCTGCTGGAGGCGGGCCACTCGCTGATCGTCATCGAGCACAACCTCGATGTGATCCGCGCCAGCGACTGGCTGATCGACCTGGGCCCTGAAGGCGGCGACGGCGGCGGCACCATCGTCGCCCAGGGCACGCCCGAGGAAGTGCGCCAGGTGCCGTCCTCGCACACGGCCCAGGCCCTGCGCGAATACGACCTGGCCATGGGCGTGGGCGGCGAGGCCGTGCGCGAAGTCGCGCCCATGCTCTACCGCCCCGAACGCAAGGCCCGCGCCGCATCGGCGCAGGCGTGCGGCAGCGCCATCGAAATCGTCAACGCCAAGGAGCACAACCTCAAGCAGCTGTCGGTGCACATCCCACGCGGCAAATTCAACGTGGTCACCGGCGTTTCCGGATCGGGCAAGTCCACCCTGGCTTTTGACATCCTGTTCAACGAAGGCCAGCGCCGCTACCTCGAATCGCTCAACGCCTACGCACGCTCCATCGTCCAGCCCGCAGGCCGTCCCGAAGTCGATGCGGTCTATGGCATCCCGCCCACCGTGGCCATCGAGCAGCGCCTGTCGCGCGGCGGGCGCAAGTCCACCGTAGGCACCACCACCGAAGTCTGGCATTTCCTGCGCCTGCTCTACGTCAAGCTGGGCACGCAGCACTGCATCCACGACGGCGCCGCCGTACAGCCGCAGACCCCCGAAAGCATTGCGGCCCAGCTGCTCACGCAGTTCAGGGGCCAGACCATCGGCCTGCTCGCGCCGCTGGTGGTCAACCGCAAGGGCGTCTACACCGAACTGGCCGACTGGGCCCGCCCGCGCGGCTACACGCACCTGCGCGTGGACGGCGAATTCCTGCCGACCACAGGCTTTCCGCGCATCGACCGCTTCAAGGAACACACCATCGAGCTGCCCGTGGCCAGCCTCACCGTCACGGCATCCAGCGAGCACGAGCTGCGCGCCCATCTGGCGCAGGCGCTGGAGCAGGGCAAGGGCGTGCTGCATGTGCTCTCGGGCCTGGATGACCTGGCCGGCGCCATGGCGGGCGGGCGCAGCACGGCCGGCATCGGCCAGCTGCAGGTGTTCTCCACCCAGCGCGCCTGCCCGGTCTGCGCCACCAGCTATGCTGAACTGGACCCGCGCCTTTTCTCCTACAACAGCAAGCACGGCTGGTGCCCTGATTGCGTGGGCACGGGCGTCAAGCTCACCAAAGAGCAGCGCAAGGTCTACGACGACACCCTGCTGGTCGAAGACAACCGGGGCCGCGAAGTCAAATTCGAAGGCCAGGAAGTCGAAGACCTGGCCGAAGTGGCCTGCCCCAGCTGCGAGGGCACCCGCCTGAACGCCACGGCACGGGCCGTGCGCTTCCATGGCGTGGGCATTGCCGACATCGCGCGCCTGTCCGTCACCGACGTGCGCCACTGGGTGCAGGCCCTGGCCCTGTCCGGCCGAGAGGCGGACATCGCCCGCGACCTCATTCCCGAAATCCAGGGCCGCCTCGAATTCCTGGAAGAAGTCGGCCTGGGCTATCTGACCCTGGACCGGGGCGCCCCCACCCTGTCGGGCGGCGAAGCCCAGCGCATCCGCCTGGCTGCCCAGCTGGGCAGCAACCTGCAGGGCGTGTGCTACGTGCTGGACGAGCCCACCATCGGCCTGCATGCGCGCGACAACCAGATCCTGCTCAACGCCCTGCACAAGCTCGGCGACAAGGGCAACACCCTGGTCGTGGTCGAACACGACGAAGACACCATCCGCCGAGCCGACCACATCATCGACATCGGCCCCAGCGCAGGCATCCGTGGCGGCCGGCTGGTGGCCCAGGGCAGCGCCGACGACATCATGGCCGCCGGTGACTCGGTCACGGGCCGCTACCTGCTGCACGCCATGCGCCACCCCTTCCAGCCCCGCCGCTGGGTGGGCGAAGGCGCGCCACCCCAACAGCCGTCTCCCGAGGCGGTGCCAGATGCCGCGCCTGCGCCGGCCAAAGCCTCCAAGTCCCGCAAGAAAGCGGCCGTGGCCGATGAAGCCCCATCCGCACCCGCATCCGATGCTCTGGGCTGGCTCACCGTGCGTGGCGCCCACCTGCACAACCTGCGCAGCGTCGATGTGCGTGTGCCGCTCAAGCGCCTGGTGGCCGTCACGGGCGTCAGCGGCTCGGGCAAGTCCACGCTGGCGCGCGATGTCATGCTGGCCAACGTGGCCGCCTGGGTCGGCCAGCGCGCCACCAAGGCCGGGCGCGATGCCATGGATGCGGGCAAGGCGCCACCCCTGTCCGGCTGCACCGGTCTGCAGGGCTTCGAAGGCATAGACCGCGTGCTGGAAGTGGACCAGACCCCCATCGGCAAGACGCCGCGCAGCTGCCCGGCCACCTACATCGGCTTCTGGGACACCATCCGCAAGCTCTACGCCGAAACGCTGGAGGCCAAGGCGCGCGGCTACGCGGCCGGGCGCTTCTCGTTCAACACCGGCGAGGGCCGCTGCCCGGCCTGTGAAGGCCAGGGCATGCGCACCATCGAAATGAGCTTCCTGCCCGATGTGAAAGTACCCTGCGAAGTCTGCCACGGCGCGCGCTTCAACCCCGAAACCCTGGCCGTCACCTGGCGCGGCAAAAGCATCGGCGACGTGCTGCGCATGGAAGTCGATGAAGCCGTGGCCTTCTTCGCCAGCATGCCCAGCATCGCCCACCCCCTGCAGCTGCTGCAGGACGTGGGCCTGGGCTACCTCACCCTGGGCCAGCCATCGCCCACGCTGTCGGGCGGCGAAGCCCAGCGCATCAAGCTCGTCACCGAACTGACCAAGGTCCGCGACGACGTGGGCCGGCGCGGCAACAAGGCGCCGCACACGCTCTACGTGCTGGACGAGCCTACGGTGGGCCTGCACATGGCCGATGTGGACAAGCTCATCCGTGTGCTGCACCGCCTGGTCGATGCGGGCCACAGCGTGGCCGTCATCGAGCACGACCTGGACGTGATCGCCGAGGCCGACTGGATCATCGACCTGGGCCCCGAAGGCGGCAAGGAGGGGGGACGCATCGTCGCCGCCGGCACGCCCGAGGATCTGGTGGCTGCGGGCACGCACACCGGGCGTGCCCTGGCCCCCGTGCTGTCCCGCTGAGATCGTCAGCAGGTTCTCAGGCGCAGGACAGCCCTGCGGCCTGGGCGCGGGCGCTGGGCAGCCGGCTGCTCCAGAAAACCAGCACCAGCCCCACCGCCGTCAGCGCGGCAGCGGTCCAGCCCAGATGGACCAGGCCCATACCGCCTGCCAGTGCCATTCCGCCCACCCAGGCGCCCATGGCATTGCCCAGGTTGAAGGCCGCAATATTGAGGCTTGACACCAGATTGGCGCCATCAGGGCCGGCCTGCTCCAGCACCCGCATCTGCATGGGCGCCACCGTGGCAAAAGCCACGATGCCCAGCACGACCACATAGGCCATAGCCACCCCCTGGTGGCCGAAGGCCCAGCGGCCAGCGGCCAGCACCGCCATCAGCGCCGCAATGCTCAGCGCCAGTGCGCGCATCACCCCCCGGTCTGCCAGCTTTCCGCCCAGCAGATTGCCTGCCGCCAGCCCTGCGCCGAACAGCAGCAGGGTCAGCGCGACCAGATGGTCGCCCATGTGGGTGACCTGGGTCAGCAGCGGCTCCACATAGGTGTACAGCGCGAACACCCCCGCAAAGCCAAAGGCCGTGATCCCCAGACCCAGCCACACCTGGCCGTTGGCCAGCACCGCCAGCTCCCGGCCCAGCGGCATGGCTGCGGGGCGGCCCTGATCGCGCGGCACGAAGGCCGCCAGAATGGCCAGGGCCAGCACGCCGACACCCGCCACGGCCAGAAAGGCGCTGCGCCAGCCGAACATCTGCCCGATCCAGGCGCCCGCAGGCACGCCCAGCAAAGTGGCCAGCGTCAGGCCCGAAAACATCAGCGCAATCGCCGAAGCCTTCCTGTCGGCCGGCACCAGCCCCGTTGCCACCACGGCGCCCACGCCGAAGAACGTGCCATGCGTCAGCGAAGTCAGCACGCGCGCCGACAGCAGCCATTCGTAGCTGGGCGCAAAAGCCGCCGCC
This sequence comes from Delftia sp. PS-11, assembly GCF_029870285.1. GTDB lineage: Bacteria > Pseudomonadota > Gammaproteobacteria > Burkholderiales > Burkholderiaceae_C > Comamonas. The sequence continues at coordinate 49,629 of NZ_JACSYA010000021.1, read as the reverse complement.
AGATTGCCAGCGAGGAAGATCAGCATCAGCGCCAGCAGCAGGCGCTTGCGCGGCCACTGGCGCGTCAGCAGCGTCAGCACGGGCGCGCCCACGGCCACGCCAATGGCATAGCCCGAAATCAGCGTACCCGCCGTCGGAATGCTGATGTGCAGATCCTGGCTGACCTGTGTCAGCAGACCCATGATGATGAATTCCGTGGTGCCGATGCCAAAGGCACCGGCCGCCAGGGCAAGAAGGGAAAGAGGCATGGACAGCTTCCTTATGGTCCGTTGTCTGAATGCCGGTGAATGTCGCACCGCCGCCCATCTTTGTGTAGATGGAATAATGGAAATGAATCTGTTCCTCTGTGGAACAAATCAAGGCAATCCAGGAGCCGCCATGCCCCCTTCCCCTGCTGTCTCCGCGTCCGCATCCGGCGCGGGCGGCGCAGACGCCAACCGCTTTGCCGAACTCGAAATGCTGGTGCAGGTCGCCGAGCGCGGCAGCCTGTCGGCTGCCGCACGGAGCCTGGGCCTCTCGCCCTCGGCCGTGAGCAAAACCATGTCCCGGCTGGAAGCCCGCCTGGGCGTGCAACTCTTGCAGCGCAGCACGCGCCGCCTGCAGCTCACGCCCGAAGGCATGCAGCTCTACGAGCGCGGCAAACGCGTGCTGGCCGATCTCGACGAACTCGAAGCCTGCGTGGCCGTGCGCAGCGCTCCCAGAGGGCTGGTGCGCATCAGCACCAGCTCATCCACAGGCAAGGTGCTGTTGCTGCCCCTGGTGCCGAAACTGCTGGCCCTGCACCCGGGCCTGCGCCTGGAAATCGACCTGACCGACCAGATCGTGGACCTGGTGGAAGCAGGCATCGACATTGCCATCCGCTGGGGGCAGCTGCCGCCCTCGGACATGGTGGCACGCCTGCTGGGCCATACGCGGCAGGTCGTGCTGGCATCGCCCGCCTACCTGCAGCGCATGGGCCGGCCCCTGCACCCGGATGCGCTGTCAGGCCATGTCCGCCTGGGCTGGAACTACCCGCGCGCCATACCGCACTGGCCCTTCCTGGTCGATGGCCGCCGCGTGGCGGTCGATATCGGCAACGTGGTGCGCGTCAACGACGGCGATGCCATGCGCGAGCTGGCGCTGGCCGGCACCGGCCTGGCACGCCTGTCCCTCTACCATGCCTGGGAAGACATCCAGGCCGCCCGCCTGGTGCCCGTGCTGGAAGACTACAACACCGGCGACCTGGAACCCATCCACGCCGTCTACCTGGGCCGCCCCGACCGCCTGCCGCCGCGCACCCGCGCCGTGCTCGACTTCCTGCAGGCCCATGTGGATCTGCGGCATGCCGAGCGGTTGCTGCCGCCATAGTCAGGCACAGTGCCCGTTGGCCGGTGCCCGAAAGAAAAAGGGCCTCGTCCCGAGGCCCTTGCCATCATTGAAAGCCCAGCGTATGCGGCAGCCAGGTGGACAGTTCGGGGATGAAGGTCAGCAGGCACAGCACCGCGAAGTGGGCCAGCAGGAACAGCGGCATCTCGCGTGTGAGGTCGGTGATGGACACGCGCGTGGCCACCGAGGTCACGAACAGCAGCCCGCCTACGGGCGGCGTGATCATGCCCAGCGTCAGGTTCACGATCACCACCATGGCGAAGTGCGTGGGATCGATGCCCAGACTGAAGGCGATGGGGGCCAGGATGGGCACCAGAATCATCACGCCGGGCAGCGGCTCCATGAAAATGCCAAAAACCAGCAGCAGGATGTTCACCGCGATCAGGAACATGGTGGGCGACAGCTGCCAGCTCACGATCAGCTGGGACAGGTACTGCGGAATGCCCTCCACGGTCAGCACCCAGGCGAAGGCCGCCGAAGTGGCCATCACCAGCAGCACCGAAGCCGTCAGCATGGCCGAGCGCGCCGCAATGCCCGGCAGTGCCGACCATTGCAGCGTGCGGTACACCCATTTGCCGCAGACCAGCGCGTAGAACACGGCCACCACCGATGCCTCGGTGGGCGTGAAGATGCCGAAGCGGATGCCCACCACAATCAGCACGATCAGCATCAGCGCAGGAATTGCCTTGAAGCTGTTGATCCACATGGTGCGGCCATCGGGGCGCGGCTCGGTCGAGCGGTAGTCACGCTGCTTGCACACCCACCAGTTGACGGCAGCCATGGCCAGCGCAATCAGGATGCCGGGGATGAAGCCGGCCATGAACAGCCCGCCGACCGACACGCGCTCGTCCTGCAGCGCATAGATGATCATGCTCACCGATGGCGGAATGATGGGCCCGACAATGGCCGTGCTCGCCGTCAGCGCCGCTGCGTAGGAGCGGGCATAGCCGGCCTTGTCCATCATCTTGACCATCATCGAGCCTGGGCCGGCCGCATCGGCCAGCGCCGAGCCCGAAATCCCCGAGAACAGCGTCAGCGACAGCACATTCGCATAGCCCAGGCCGCCGCGCAGATGGCCCACGAACTGGGCCGCGAAGCGCAGCAGCACATGCGTGAGCGCGCCGCCTGACATCAGCTCGGCCGCCAGAATGAAAAAAGGCACGGCCATCAGCGGAAAGCTGTCGATGCCCGTGAACATCTCCTTGAAGACGACGAGCTGCGGATAGCGTCCGCCCACGAAGACTGCCAGCGCGGCCGAGATCGCCAGCGCAAAGGCCACCGGAAAGCCCAGCGCAAGCAGGACGACGATGGCGATGAAAAGCGTGATACCCATGGTGTGTTGTCCGTCTGGTGGCTCAGATCGACGCTGCGGCGTCGGCATCCATTTCGTCGGACTCGGCAAAAGAGCCATCCGCGATGTAGCCGCGCGCAATGAACAGCAGGTGCGCCAGCATCAGCACGAAGCCCACAGGCATGGCCGCGTAAATGAAGGAAATCGGAATGTCCGTGGCGGCCGTGGTCTGAAAGCGCGTGGCCCAGACATACTGCGACGAGGCCACTGCCATCACCGCGCAGAACACGCCCACGCCCAGCACCACGATGCGGCGCAGCCACTGCGCAGGGCGCGTGCCGACCGAGCGGTGCAGGTTGTCGATGGCCACATGGCCGCCGAAGCGCAGCACCAGGCCTGCGCCCAGGAAGGTGACCCAGATCATCATGTGGCGGGCCACTTCCTCGGCCCAGACGATGGAGTCGCCCGTGGTGTAGCGCAGCACCACATTGGCAAAGACGATGCAGGCCATGGCCAGCAGCAGCACGATCAGCAGCCAGCGGTTGCAGGCCACAAGGGCGCGTTCGATTCGGTCAAGCATAGGAGTAGGGCGATGGCAGGAAAGACAGCGGCAAAGGCTGCGCGGCCATCGGAAGGTCAGATCATCGGTGCGGGAGATGGGCGCAGCCATGGGGATTGCCCCCAGCGCACGGCGAGCCGCCCGCTGCGGGACGCGCGCCGCGCCGCTGCAGGCAGGGTGCCTGCAGCGTTTCATTCAGGAATTACCTGGCGTTGGCGATGGTGTCCAGCGTCTTCTGACCGAACTTCTTCGCGTATTCCTTATAGGCGGGCTCCAGCGCAGCGCGGAAGGCAGCCTGGTCCACCTTCTCCACCACCTGCATGCCGTGGCTCTTGGCCTCTTCCACGCCCTTCTTCTCGACCGTATCGACAAAGACGCGCGAAGCCGCAGCGCCCGACTTGGCGCCCTGGGTGAAGGCCGCCTTCTGGCTGTCATTCAGCGTGCCCCAGAACGAGGGCGACACCAGCAGCGCCATAGGCGCATAGACATGGGCCGTCAGCGTCAGATGCTTTTGCACCTGCCACAGCTTGGCCGAGGCCAGAACCGAGATCGGGTTCTCCTGACCATCGATCGTGCCCTGCTGCAGCGCGCCGATCACCTCGGGCCAGGACATGGGCGTGGGCGATGCGCCCAGCGTGCGGAAGGCCGTGATATGCACGGGGTTCTCGGTCACACGGATCTTCAGGCCCTTGAGATCGGCCACGCTGTTGACCGCGTGCTTGTTGTTGGTCAGATGGCGAAAGCCCTGCTCGCCCCAGGCCAGCGCGACCAGGCCGCGCTTGCTGAACTTAGCCAGCAGCTCCTGGCCGAAGGCGCCATCCAGCACCGCGCGTGCATGCTGCGTGTCGCGGAACAGGAAAGGAATGTCCACCACGCCCACATCGGGCACGAAGTTGCTGATGGCGCCCGTGGAGACGATGGCCGCCTCCACCGTGCCCAGCTGCAGGCCCTCGATCAGCTCGCGCTCGCCGCCCAGTGCGGAGGCAGGGAACTGCTTGAACTTGTAGGCGCCGTTGGTGCCCTTGTCCACCGCATCGGCCCAGGCCTGCGCAGCTGCGCCGTAGTGCGAATTCACGGCCAGTGCGTAGCCGATCTTGACCTCCTTGGACTGGGCCAGGGCCGTGCCGGCCGAAGCCACGGCCATGGCGGCCACGCAGGTCGAAAGAAGGGTGCGGCGGATCAATTGCATAGCGGCAGTCTCATTGGTTGTATGTCGGAAAAATGCGTCCCCAGGCGCTCCTTGCTGCGCAAGGTCTGCTGTCTCCTGGGGCAACGGCTTTTCATGCGGGGGACAGCCCGGCGATGAAAAAGAGCCCATGGATTGTAGTAACCACTCCCCTTGTGGGCACCACGTACCAAGGGGTCGTCATGTGCGTTGGGGCTCCTCTGGTTTGGCGTTGTCTAGCCCACTGAAAAATGCACTGGCTTGCCCACACGGCTCAACATCTCGACCAGCGCGTCGATGGTGAACTTGGTGGTTTTCTTGTTCACCACGTCAGAGATGCGCGGACGTGACACCATCAGAATCTCTGCTGCTTCGGCCTGCTTCAGATGGTGCTGTGCAATCCAGCCTGCCAGCTCAGCCATCAATTGCTCCTTGAGCAGGCGGATGTCGTTGATCTGCTGCTGCGATGCCGCCTGCAGCCGCCGGGCCTCATCTTCCGGAAACCCCAGCTCCAGAAAAAGATTGGCTCCGGGCTTGGTCACATGGCGTATATCCGTGTCTATTTTCATGGCTTGGCCTTTCTCATGCGAACCACAGCGCGATAGCGCGCTGACGTGATGTCCTTGTCATGCTTGCTTGTTGACTGTGCTTTCTTCTGAAAGCAATGCAGCACGTAAACAGCTTCTTCGAATTTGGCGACATACATCACTCTGAATGTCCCTCCAGGATCTCTCACACGGATTTCTCTGATGCCTGCACCCGCGTCGTCGAAGGGCTTCCAGTCGTCAGGGTCCAGCCCGGCCTGAACTTTGCTCAGTTGAAAGCCGGCATCTCTTCGTGAGGCTGCAGGAAAGTCTCTCAGATCCTCATAGGCTGTCCCTACCCAGAGTATTTCCTTGCTTTGTTCCATGAGACATCCTTGTATAAAATTTTATACAAACCTGTGAAAGATGCAAAACCACCGCGTTTTTCGCCAGGGTGTGCATCAAAGCAAAACGCCCGATGCGTCCACATCGGGCGTTCAACATGATTGCAGGATTGCTGCTGTGGCCGACTCAGCTCGCGCCGATCTGCGCAAACTCCTTGTCCACAGCTGCATGGGCCTGCAGCATGGTCTGCGAAGGGGGCGGACCCATGCGGCTGACTGCCACCGTGGCGATCCAGGCCAGGATGAAGCCGGGGATGATCTCGTACAGGCCCAGCCAGCCGAGCTGTTTCCAGGCCAGCACGGTGACGGCTCCCGTGATGATGCCGGCCAGCGCGCCGCCGCGCGTCATGCGGCTCCAGAACAGCGACAGGATGAGCACCGGGCCGAAAGCCGCGCCAAAGCCTGCCCAGGCGTAGCTGACCATGCCCAGCACCTTGGCGTCCGGGTTGCTTGCGATGGCAATGGCAACCACGGCCACCAGCATCACCATATGGCACGGCCGATCCAGACCAGTTCGGTCTGGCTGGCATTCTTGCGCAGGAAGGTGCGGTAGATGTCTTCGGTCAGCGCGCTGGAGCACACCAGCAGCTGGCACGACAGCGTGCTCATCACCGCCGCCAGGATGGCCGCCAGCAGCGCACCTGCGATCCAGGGGTTGAACAGCTGCTTGGTGATTTCCATGAACACGGTTTCGGCATTGGCATTCACGGCGGCAGCCCCCTCGGGATGGGCCGCGAAGTAGGGAATGCCGATGAAGCCCACGGCCACGGCGCCAGCCAGGCACAGGATCATCCAGGTCATGCTGATGCGTCGTGCCGAGGGAATGGTCTGCACCGACGAAGCGGCCATGAAGCGCACCAAAATGTGCGGCTGGCCGAAATACCCCAGGCCCCAGGCCAGCAGCGAGATGATGCCCACGAAGCTGGCGCCCCGGAACAGGTCGAACTTCTCTGCCGCGACAATCGCGTGCAGATCCTGGCCCGGCTGCAGATGGCCCTGCACGGCCAGCCAGGCGATGGCGGGCGCCAGAATCAGCGCCGTGATCATCATCGAAGCCTGGATGGTGTCCGTCCAGCTCACGGCCAGGAAGCCGCCGATGAACACATAGGCGATGGTGCACAGCGCGCCCACCCACAAAGCCGTGTGGTAGGGCATGCCGAACATGTTCTCGAACAGGCGCGCGCCTGCCACTACGCCCGAAGCGCAGTACAGCGTGAAGAACACCAGAATCACCATGGCCGTCACGATGCGCAGCACATTGGAGCGGTCCTCGAAACGGTGGGCCAGATAGTCGGGCAGCGTCAGCGCATTGCCGGCGCGTTCGGTATACAGGCGCAGCCGCGCCGCCACCAGCCGCCAGTTCAGATAAGCGCCCAGGATCAGGCCGATGGCGATCCACGACTCCGACAGGCCGGACACATAGATCGCGCCCGGCAGGCCCATCAGCAGCCAGCCGCTCATGTCGGAGGCGCCGGCTGACAGGGCGGTCACAAAGCTGCCCAGGCTGCGCCCGCCCAGGATGTAGTCGGAAAGATTCTTGGTGCTGAAGTAGCCGATGGCGCCGATGCCTAGCATGGCGACCAGATAGATGGCGAACATGATCGCCGTCGGGTCATTCCAGTTGAATTGCATGAAGTGTCCTGTGTAGAGGGTGTGTCTGTCGTGCTGCGTGGGGCGCTCGCCAGGGGCCGGCGGTACCGGCCCCGGCCTGTCAGGCCATGGTCATGAGCTGTGCGTTTCCGCCTGCTGCGGCGGTATTCGTGCTGATCGCCTGCTCGTGGAACAGCGCAGCCAGGTCGTAGCCACGGCCGGCATGCAGTTCATCGCTGTTGCGGCTCTCGATGCGTACCAGGGCGCCATCGCGTGCGGCAACCTGGGCGGCCACCTGCAGCAGCGCATCGCCATCGCCTTCGAACAGCAGGGCGGCCATGGGAGCCGCCGTATCGGCCAGCGAATCCGGGCTGGCGCTATGCAGCCAGTGCACGCCGGCATCGCCGGCGGCGGCGCGCAGCGCCTGCCACACCGCGCTGCAGCGGTTGTCACCCGCTGGCAGCACCGCATGGCAGGGATTGCCGCTGGCCAGGGCTGCGGCCACCTGGGCCACCAGCCCCAGCGGCGTGCGCGGCAGCGCCCAGACCGGGCCGCGCGGCAGCAGACGGTAGCGGTTGGACTCGCCCGTCGGGCCGGGCAACGCCATGCTGGCACCCAGGCGCGAGGTGGCAAGCGCCGTGTCGCAGGCAGTCAGAGCCTGTATCTGCTCCTCGGTGGACAGGTCCTGGGGTGGCGCCTTGGACAGCGTCTCGCGCAGCAGGCCCAGCAATTGCTGGGGTGGCTGTACCGGCGCGTCGGTCCGTGGGAAGACGGTCAGCGCCACGCTGGCCGGCCCCTGGGCCAGCCGGTGCAGGTACAGCGGACCGCCGGCCTTGGGGCCTGTGCCCGACAGGCCCATGCCGCCAAACGGCTGCACGCCGACCATTGCGCCGATCACATTGCGGTTCACATAGATGTTGCCCGCATGCACGCGCTGCGTCAGGTGCGCAATCGTCTCGTCGATGCGGCTGTGCACGCCGAACGTCAGGCCATAGCCCGTGGCGTTGATGCCATCGACCAGCGCATCGAGCTGCTCACGCCTGAAGCGGATCACATGCAGCACCGGGCCGAAGACCTCGCGCTGCAGCCGCGTGGTGCTGTCGATCTCGATGATCGCTGGCGCCACGAAATGCCCGTTGAGCGCGCCATCGCGGCGCGACACCCGGGTCACGCGCTGGCCTGCGGCCGCCATGCGCTCGATATGGGCCTCGATCTGCGCGCGCGCAGCCTCATCGATCACCGGGCCGACATCGGTGCCCAGCCGGTCGGGATTGCCCAGCGTCCACTCCTGCAGCGCATCGCGCAGCATGGTCAGCGTGCGCTCGGCCACATCGTCCTGCAGGCACAGCAGGCGCAGGGCCGAACAGCGCTGGCCCGCCGAGTCGAAAGCCGAGGCCAGCACATCGGCCACCACCTGCTCGGCCAGCGCCGAGGAATCCACCACCATCGCGTTTTGGCCGCCGGTCTCGGCGATCAGCGGAATCGGGCGGCCTGCAGGCGACAGGCGCTGTGACAGCGCGCGCGAAATGATGCGTGCCACCTCGGTGGAGCCCGTGAACATCACCCCCGCCACCTGCGCATGCGCCACCAGCGTGGCGCCCACGGTCTCGCCCCGGCCGGGCACCAGCTGCAGCGCATCCCTGGGCACACCGGCCTCATGCAGGATGGTCACCATCGCAGCGGCCGTCAGCGGCGTCTGCTCGGCAGGCTTGGCCAGCACCGTATTGCCGGCCGCCAGCGCCGCAGCCACCTGGCCTGCAAAGATCGCCAGCGGGAAATTCCACGGACTGATGGCCAGCACCACGCCCAGCGGGCGCTGCGCCGCATTGTCGAAATGCGCTGCCACCTGGGCGCCGTAGTAGCGCAGGAAGTCCACCGCCTCGCGGATCTCGGCCACTGCATTGGGCAGCGTCTTGCCCGCCTCGCGCATGATCAGACCCATCAGCGGCTGGCTGCGCTGCTCCAGCAGATCGGCAGCGCGTGCCAGCGCATCGGCGCGCGCCGCAGGCGGCGTACCGGCCCAGATCGGCGCGGCCTGCGCTGCGCGGCTGGCGCAGGCTTGCGCCTCGCCTTCGCTGGCTTCGCGCACCCAGCCCACGATGTCGGACAGCTCGGCCGGATTGCGCAGCGCCTGCCAGCCCTCGGCCCGGGCCGGATCGGCGGGCAGATCCGCATCGGGCGGCGCGGCCAGATACGTCTGGCGCGTGCTTTGCAGCAGTGCGGCAGCCAGCGAGGCCAGCTGCTGCTCATGGGCCAGGTTCAGGCCCTGGGAATTGGCACGCGCTTCGCGGCCCTGACCTGCGAACAGATCCGCCGGCAGCGCGATGCGCGGATGCGGCGCCCCCAGGCGGCCTTCCTCACGCGCAATCTTCATCACCTCGTCCACAGGGTCGGTGACCAGCTCGGACACCGGCACGCTGGCATCGCCAATGCGGTTCACGAACGACGTATTTGCGCCGTTCTCCAGCAGGCGGCGCACCAGATAGGCCAGCAGCGTCTCGTGGCTGCCCACCGGCGCATAGATGCGGCAGGGGCGCGCCAGCTTGCCCTCGGAGGCCGGGCCCGTCACCTGTGAATACAGCGGCTCGCCCATGCCATGCAGGCACTGGAACTCATACTGGCCGCTGTAGTAGCTGCCGCCCACGGCCTGGGCCATGTGGTAGATGCTGGCCAGCGTCTGCGCGTTGTGCGTGGCGAACTGCGGGTACACGGCATCGGGCGCATCCAGCAGCTTGCGCGCACAGGCCAGATAGCTCACGTCCGTATACACCTTGCGCGTGTACACCGGGTAGCCGGCCTGCCCGCCCTCCTGGGCACGCTTGATCTCGCTGTCCCAGTAGGCGCCCTTGACCAGGCGCACCATCAGGCGGCGGCGGCTGCGGCGGGCCAGATCGACCAGATGGTCGATCACCTGCGGGCAGCGCTTCTGGTAGGCCTGCACCACAAAGCCGATACCGCTCCAGCCCTTGAGCGAAGGCGCCGCGCACAGCGCCTCCAGCAGGTCCAGCGACAGCTCCAGCCGTTCGGCTTCCTCGGCATCGATGTTCATGCCAATGTCGTAGCGCTTGGCCAACTCCGCCAGCCGCAGCACGCGCGGCAGCAACTCCCCCATCACGCGGTCATACTGGGCACGGCTGTAGCGCGGGTGCAGGGCCGACAGCTTGATGGAAATGCCTGGCCCCTCGAAGATGCCCCGCCCGTTGGAGGCCGCGCCAATCGCGTGGATGGCCTGCTCGTAGGCCTGCAGGTAGCGCTGCGCATCGGCATCGGTGGCCGCCGCCTCGCCCAGCATGTCATAGCTGTAGCGAAAGCCCTGCTTTTCGTAAGCGCGGCTGTTGGCCAGCGCCTCGGCAATATCCTGGCCCGTCACGAACTGCTCGCCCATCAGCTTCATGGCGCGGTGCACGCCCTGGCGGATCAGCGGCTCGCCCCCCTTGCCGATCACGCGCGTCAGCGCCGACGACAGGTTCTTCTCGCTGCTCGTGGCCGTGAGCTTGCCCGTCAGCACCAGGCCCCAGGCCGCCGCGTTCACGAACAGCGAAGGCGAACGGCCCACATGGGCGCGCCAGTCGCCCTTGCTGATCTTGTCGCGTATCAGGGCATCGCGCGTGGCGCGGTCGGGAATGCGCAGCAGCGCCTCGGCCAGGCACATCAGCGCCACGCCCTCCTGGCTGGACAGCGAAAATTCCTGCACCAGCGCCGCCACGCCGCTGCCCGCTGGCGCATCGCGCAGGCCCTGCACCAGCCGGGTCGCCAGCTCGCGCACCTTGCCCGCCTGCTCTGCATCCTGCGCGCGCGCCAGCGGCAGCAGCACCGGCAGGCACTCCGGCTCGGGCCGGTGCCATGCCGCCGTGATGGCCGCGCGCAGCGGGGTCTGGGGCAGGATGGATTGGGCAAACTCCAAAAAAGGTTGCACCTCATGGTTGTCGGCAGGTTGCTCCTCTTCGGCGCCGATTTCTTCGGGGGCGCCATGCGAGCCTGCCAGCCTGATGGTGGTGGCGCCGCGCTCCAGCGCATCGACATACTGCAGCACGGCCTGCTTGATCAGCCAGTGCGGCGTGCGGCCCATCTGCTGGGCTGCAGCCCGGATGCGCTCGCGCAGGGTGTCATCGACTTTGATGCCTACGGTGGTGGACATGGTGTGGATGGGGTCAGGTGAAAATCATCAGATCGCAAAGGTGCAACCTTTTCTGCCGTGAAATGTCGCAGAGGTTGCACTTTTTTGAACTAGGGTAAACCCCTTGATTTGAATCAAGGGTTGCGCCTGCCCGCCACGCCTGCACCTGCTGGCCGGTACATGGCCCAGGCAACTGTGGCCTGTGACCCGCAGCTCACGATGCGCATCGTGCTGGCGTTGGCTTGTGTGACAGCCCAATGGACTGCACTTCACACATGAAAAAGGCCCGCAAGCTGCAAAGCTGCGGGCCCTGAGGAAAAAGCCGATGCCGTGTGGCGTGCCTTGGAAGTCGAGGGAGGAGAGGAGGTCCAGGCTCGGCGTAAATTGATGTGGATCATCATGCCCTCTAATTGCGCAGTGTGCGCATGTCAGAGAGCGAAGTTTGCGTAATTAGACTGGCGTGGCTTGCGTTATTGGCAAAGTTGACGTTCGCAGGGGATGCCATCGCCATCGCCATCCATCTTGGTGTTAGGGCAGTTGCGCACAAAGAAGGTTGCTTCCTCGCAAGAAGTCATCTGTGAGCAGTGTGTACGTCCATCACAGCGGTACTTTGGCGTGCTGGACGTACTGCTGCCTACGTCAATGTTTCGGGCTCGTGGTTCTGTCAGCAGCAGATTCTCACTGGCGGTTGCTGCCATTTTGGCCTGGTAGGTGGTGTACGTCTTCCATGCGGCTACTGCAAGCAATGCATACACGATAATTCTAAGCATGGATGTCCCAGTCTTTTTGTGAAAAGGGGTATCCTAGCGCAGCACCGCTACATAGCAGGCCATTGCATTTATCTGGCATGCCATTCATGCCAGCTCCATACAGTTTGCAGTCCTACTGGTAGCTCAGTGTGACCGTGGCCCGTGCCTGCACCGAGCCTGGGGTCACGGTGGCGTCAGTTTGTATATAGCGTACCTCCAGGGGAACCTGCACCGTGCCTTGTGCCTGGCTCTGGGCCAGGGTGGTTGCTTTCCAGGATGAGCCCAATGCCAGGGGGGTGCCGTCTTTCAGCACCTGGATGCCCACGCCCTTGGCTGGAAATGGATTGTCTGATGACACTCTGCTGTCTGTCTTCAGTATGGTGGTGGTGTTGCCCTGATTGAGGGCATCGATGAGCTTGACATGGACATCGATGGAAGCACCGCTGTTGACGGCTGCGCATTGGAGCGAAAGATCGAAGCTGTGACTGGGTGAGGTTTTTCCTGGGGCGTCGAAAATGGAGCTTGATACGGTGGGGATTTTTACAAGCTGGTTTTCATGCTTGCATGTTGATATGGTGGGCTGTAATCGAATGGGTGCGCGACTGTCAAACTGAATGACAGATGAGTATTGCTGTGTGGAATATCCTCCAAGATATTCTTGGGCAAATATTCCTGAAATAATCCCTTCGCTGATGGTTTCTTTTGATTTAATGAATGTAATTCTGAATTTGTTCGGGGGTAAGTGACCTTCGTTGCCAATACCCATGAGTTTGTAAAGTCCTGGTTGTGTGAATTTATTGAATGTATAACTCTTCATTAATATGGTCATGGTGATTCCGGGGACTGTTGTCTTGTAGTGCGGCAGGCCCCCGCTGAAATGGGAAAGTGGTTGTATTATTTTTACGTAGCTTTCTGTGATATGGGTGTTGCATATGAATTCTGCACTGCTGGATTCGCCATACTTTGAATTTGCGTAGCTAACGGTTTTTTCAATCGATGCAATCTGTCCACCTACAGGTATGGAATTAGGGTCGAAGCGGATGACGGTCGTGTCAGGTTTGATGACAGCTTGATAGTAATTCAGGCCATTATTGGTATATACACTGCATTTTGTTTGAGAAAATACAGGGCTGGATAAGAATGCTGATAAAAGAGCAAAAAATGAAAAAATGTATCGCATGGCCAATCCATGTCGGCGGTTTTCTGGTGCCCATGGCACCATTTCAGGTTTATGGATAGCTGAGAGTCACCGTGGCCCGTGCCTGTACCGAGCCAGGAGAAACGGTGGCGCTGGTCTGGATGTAGCGGGCCGCCAGGGGAATTTGCACCGTACCTGCCGCCTGTCCATCGATCAGCGTGGCAGCTTTCCATTTTGTCCCCATGGGCAGGGGGCTGCCGTCTTTGAGGATTTCGATGCCGACTCCGGATGCTGCAGGGGCCGAACTGCCTGGAGATGGGGTGCTGGCGGTGGTCAGTACCGAGCTGTTATTGCTATTATTCAGTGCGTCGAACAGTTGAATATGAACGTCGTTGTCTAAGCCATTGCTAATGGCTTCGCATTGGATTGGAAGATTGAAGTGATGCGGTAAGGATGTTTTGCCAATTTCGTTGAATATTTTGATGGATGCAGTGGGAAGTTGGATGGTCTGATTTTTGTATGAGCATGTCGAATTGGTAGGGGAAATTTTGATTCGATAATCTGGATCGAATTGAATGACAGAGGAATGAAATGTGGCGGAATAGCCGCCAATGAATTCAAAGGCGATATCGCCATAAATAAATCCTTCTTTGATTTCTTTTTCTTCTCGGAAGAAGGTGATTTTCAGAAATTGTTGTGGCAGATACTTTTTTGTTGAGCTGACTTGGTATAGTCCTGGAACAACATAGGATCCAGTATATTCATTATATACATAGACTGTCATTGAAATTCCCGGGATGCTGGTTTCATAATAAATGACGCCATTTTTTACGCGTTGGATAGGGCGTATTACTTTTATGAGGTTTTGAGTGACTGTATAAGGGCATGAATATTCTCCGATTGTTGTATCTGGATGCGTTTGTGCTTTTTTGTTTTTATAAAAGGAGGGTCTGCCTTCGAATTCATAAATTACACCGCCGATAGGTATCTCATGATTTTTGAATTTTATATCGATGAGAGGCGGGATGAATCCTATCTTATAGTAGTCGGATCCATCTCTGGTATAAACTGTGCATCTTTGCTGTGCAAACAAAGAGGTATGTAGGAAAAATAAAAAGAAAATAATAATTCCTGGGATACTTTTCATTGCTATGTACTCCATCTGAAAAGTTTTTGGTATTTGGCATTTCAATGGTTTGTCAGGTTGCTTGCATGTCATCCGGCATGGCTGTCAGGTCCGTCCTGTATCAAGATCCCATTCGATCTTCAGCATGTGCGGGTGTCCGCCCGTGCGCAATGACGTGCGCTGTGGCACTGGTTGCTCCGGCGCAGGAGGCGGCTGTTGCTGCGAGGTCTTTTCGGCGGGCAGCCAGGAGCCAAGCCGCATGCTCAGGCGCAGGCCGGCCAGGTGGGGCTTGCTGCCTGCTGGCTCACTGGGGACGGGCTGGGCTGCGGCATGCGCCGGTGTGGCCGTCGTGGGACCAGCGGGGGCGGCGGCTGCAGCATCGGCAAACAGGTGGCCGCCGGGGGCGGTGCAGGGCAGGTCCAGGCGCTGGGGAATCTGGCTGGTGGCCTGTGTGTTTCTGGGCGGCAGCACATAGGCGAGGCTGCAGCTTGCGGACTGGCCGTTGCCGTTGGTCCAGTGCGCCTGCAGCTTGCCCTGGTCGGACAGGCCGCGCAGCAGCAGCAGCTTGCCGGCCTGCCCGACCACGCCCAGGTCATTGCCTTGCTGGTCCGAGATCAGGGCGCCGAAGGGCAGGGGTGTGCCGTCCTGCAACCGTGCGCGGAGCACGGCCGAGCGGCTGTAGCGCGTCTTGAACACGATCATGGGCACGGCGCCCGCCAGCGGGGCCACGTGTTCGCTGGTGTTTTGCAGCTCCACATCCGTGGAAATGCCCTTGGGGTCGATGCTGACCTCGTTCATGCGGTAGGCCGTCAGGTAGGGCACGATGGCATAGCCGCGTCCGTCCACCTGGACGCCTACCGCGTTGCTGATGCTGGCTCCCTTGGCATGCTTGGCTTCGACAATGCCGAAGGTTTCCGACACGGGCTGCGACAGCGTGACGCCGCCAGGATGCGCGACGATGGCGCCGCTGGCCCCGGCCGACAGTTGCCGGTAGCCCGTGCCCACGCTCACGCCCGCCTGCAGGTGGGCTTGCGAGGCGCTGTAACTGAGGCTGGCGCTGCCGTTGGCATTCGATGCGCTGCCTGCCACATTGCTGTAGCTGGTGCTGATGCCGTAGGCCAGCCGGTTTTCATGGTCCAGCAGGCCCGAAGCGCTGGCGTGTGCCTGTGTGGCACCGCGCGAATTGCGGCTGACGTTGGTCGAAATCGTGGCAAGGCGCTCGGTTTCCAGGGGAATGGACAGCCCGGCATAGAGCTGGGTGCTGCTCTGGCCGCTGGCATCGCGCTGGCGCGAGGCTGACAGGTTGTAGGAAATGCGGCCGATCGCGTTGCTGTAGCCCACGGTGAATTCGGCATTGCTGCCTTGCCGGTTCCAATACTGCGTGGCGGAGGCGGTGGCGCTCAGAAAGCCATTGCGCTCGCCCAGCCGCTGGCTCATGGTCATGGACAGCCGGTTGCGCAGCCGGTGCATTTGGGCGGAGGGCTGGCCGGTGCGGGCCAGGTCGCGCGCACGCATCGCGTCGCTGAGGCTGAAGAAGCCGTTGGTTGAATAGCGGTAGGCCGCCAGTGCGACATTGGTGCCATATTCTGCGAAGGACCTGGAGTAGCTGGCGCGCAGGCTCTGGCCGGAGTACTGGCCTTCCTGGGGGATTTGGGTGCTGGCATGCGTGATGTCCAGGCCGAAAGCGCCCCAGCGCGTGGCCAGGGCGGCGCCCGCCGCAGCCGACAGGTAGCCCTGGGCGATGGAGGCGCCTCCATAGCCCGTGAGCATGTTGGAAAAGCCGTACTGGTAGTTGCCCTGCATGAAGGCCGGGGCGGTGTAGGGCAGGTTGCGCACGGTGCCTGCCGTCAGGCTGTAGCGATGCGCGCCCTCGCGCAGCGACAGGGGCACGGCCGCGTAGGGGATGGCAAAGCGCCGCTCGCTGCCATCGGCTTCCGTGATGCGTACCTCCAGGTCGCCGCCATAGCCGGTGGGGTACAGGTCGTCAATCACGAAGGGGCCGGGGGCCACGGTGGTCTCCAGCAGCTTGACGCCGTTTTGCAGAATGCTCACGCGGGCATTGGAGTTGGCCACGCCGCGCACCACGGGCGCATAGCCGCGCTGCGACTCGGGCAGCATCCGGTCGTCCGTGTACAGCCTGAGGCCCCGGAAGGCGACGGAGTCCATGAGTTCGCCGCTGGTATAGGTTTCGCCGATCAGCAGGCGCGATGACCAGCCGATGAGGTCGCGCTGCACATAGGTGTTGATGCTCTGGTAGCGGCGCTGGCCGCCCTGCTGGCCCAGGCTCAGCGATCCGTTGTGCCGCAGATACCAGCGCCCGTAGTTGAGCCCGCCCGCAATGCCCAGGTAGCTGTATGAATTGCTGGCGCCCCCAGGCGTTTGGGATTGGCTGGTGTTGAAGTTGTAGCCCAGCATGGCGACTGGGGCGCCTGCATCCCATTGCTCGGGCTCCACATAGCCGCGCGGGGTGCGTTCCAGCATGGCCTGGGGGATGCTCAGGTCCAGCCGCAGGCTGTTGAGATCGAAGCTGGCTGTTGCGCCCGGCACGGCCTGGTCGATGCGCAGGCAGCCAGGGGTTGTGGTGGCCGGGGCCTCGGTCAGGCGGGACATGTCCACCCCGGCGCGCTGCAGCAGCGGCTTGTCCAGGCAGGGCTGGGCGTCTGCTTTGTCGGCAACGGCTGCGAAGCGCATCTCGTCCCGCTTGAGCATGATGCCGTTGACGAAGATGTCCACGCGGTAGGTGCCGGCGGCCACGGTGTTGCCATGCGCAAAGCGGGACAGGTCCAGCCCATTGCCGCCGTGCAGGAAATTGTTGTCGAACTCGACGGGCGCCTGGCCCGGTGCGGCGTCCCGGGCTGCACGCTCCACCTGCGAGGCCTGCATTTCCAGCTGCCAGCAGGTCAGGGCCAGCAGCACCAGCCAGTGGGTCAGCCGGGGTCGGAAGACTCCCGGCGGGGCGCCAGCGCGGGCATCAGATCGTCGTCTCATCGCCATCCTTTCCGGTCAGGGAGCCAAGGCCGCTTCATGGGCCTCGCCGCCGCCCCAGTCGTTGAGGAGCATGAACACGGCGCGGGCATCTGCCGTGGATGCGTTCTGGGGCGCCTGCTTGATGGGGAAGACGGCACTGGCGCCCGGCAGCACATAGCCGGCCCCTGCCTCATGAAGCGTGCCCGCTGCCTTGAATGACACATTGCCGAAGTTGACGACATAGGCGCTGGGGTTGCTGGCCTTGAGCGCCCGCTGGCCGCTGGCGGCATCGTCCACCAGCGTCCAGCGCAACTGGCCGGGCAGATCCTGCGGCTTGGGCAGGCCTGCCGGCCGGTACATGAGCTTGATGCGCGTGCGGTAGGCAAACTGCAGCGTGTTCTCCCCCGAGGCCTTGGACTTGGGTGGCACTTCCAGCACGTTGAGCCAGAACAGGGACTCCTTGTCCTGGGGCAGGGGCTCGCCAGAGTAGATGATGCGCAAGGTCTGGCCCTTGCCTGCGTCGATGCGTGCCAGCGTGGGTGTGATGACAAAGGGCACGTCGGTGTTGAGGGCCTCGGCATGCTCTTTCTCGGGCTCCAGCCAGGTCTGCACCAGGGCCGGGACTTCGCCCTCATTGGTCATCTGGAGGGTGGCTTCGTTTTCGGCGCCAGAAAGAACGACGCGCGTGCCTTGCAGCACGACGCTGGCCTGTGCGGCCAGGCACCAAACAAGCGGCAACAGCAAGGCAATGCGCAGGCATGGCCTGAGCAGATGAGTGGATGGCATGGGAAAGGACCCTCAGGCGGTATTCGGCAAGGGCGCCAGCCAGCCGTGCCGGGTTGGCTGGCGCAGGGCTGCACGCCAGTGCGTGCGGATTACTGGTAGGTAATGTCGAAATTCACCTGGGACTGTACGGAGCCCGCTACGATATTTGTGGAGGTGGAGTAGTAGGCGGTAGTGAATTCCAGTTTGTTATCACCCGCCACGAGGGTGACTGGAGCCGGGGTAGAGAGTGTGAGTTCCACCCCTTGGGCTGTGCCTCGATTGTCCAGTCTGCCGTTGGCGTTGATATTGCTGCCACTGAATTTGACGGTGGCTTGGGTCGGAAGAGTCGAGCCTGTCGCTCCTTGAGCGGGGACGGTGCAATTTTCCAGCGTGATGGTGAACGTGGTTTCGCCTTTGGTGGCATTGGCCCCACCGAAATCCGAAGGCTTGACTGCGTTCAATGTGACGCGCTTGTTGCGGTCACCGCTTTTCACAGAGCAGGTCGAGGCGGAGATAGAGCCAGCGAAGTCGATGGTTCCATTGTTGACGATGGTGGAGGCAGTCTGTGCCTGCGCGGCACCCAGTGCCAGAAAGGCCATGCCAGCCATGGTGGCGCGCAGTGTAGCCGTCATCAAAGATTTTTGCATTTTGAAATTCCTGTGAATATGAAAAATGAATAGAAAGTCCTGCCTGGCGGCATGTACTTCTGCGAGAGGGGCATGGTCAGTTCATGATTCCTCCGTAAATCAGATGGAAAAGAAAGATCCTGCCCAATGTTGCAGGCAAGAGAGAGATGGTGTGTGGGTACCAGATTTTGTTAAATCCGGTAATGTTTTTTGCTGGGGGTTATTTTTTGAAAATGAATGAAACGGATACTGTGTTCGTTTTCGCTGTCGGCTGAGTGAATTCTGCTCTTTCCCTGACCCTTTGAAAATTGGGCGTAGTCTGAATTTGGGTAGGAATCAGATAGGAATAATCCTATTTTTGGGCGAAAAATCAGAATAGTCTGAGAGCACAGACGCGCTCCGCAGGGTCTGTGCTCGTGCAGGGTCGAGGAAAGAAACGGGGCGCTGGGCCCCGTGCACGGCAAGACGCAGGGGTGGCCGGTGACGGCGGGATATGGGTGCGGGCGGCGTGCGTGCCCGGTTGCGGGTGTCCGGGCGGGGTCAGGCCCGGCGTGCCAGCAGGTGTTGGGCCAGCTCGACGAAGCCGTCGCCGCGCTCGGCCCGGGTGACATGGCGCGGCAGGTGGCGCAGCTGGGGCACGAAGCGCGCAATGTTGGCCACGCCCACGCTGTGGGGCATGTGCTGGAACATGAGCTGGTCGTTGGTGGAGTCGCCGATGTAGATCCAGCGGTCCAGGGTGGCGTCCAGGTCCAGGTCGAACAGGGTGCGAACGATCCAGCGCGCGCCTTCGAGCTTGTTGTGTGCGCCGTACCAGCCGTTGATGTGGATGGAGCTGACGGTGGCGTTCATGCCCGCTGCCTGCATGAGGGCCACGCAGCGGTCGATGTCCGGCTGGGGCATCTGCGTGAATTCGCTGTGGTCCACGGCGATATCGCATTCGCGGCCCGCCGAGTCGGTGGCGCGCAGTGCGCCGGGCACGCTGGCTTCGATGTCGGCCAGCACCTGCTGCATGCGCGCGTAGTTGGCGGCGCGCGTGGCTTCGTCCTGCTGGTAGAGCTTGTCCAGCCCGCCCTGGGCGTTGCGCTGCAGTGCCACGGCGCCGTTTTCAGCCACGATGGCATCCACCGGCCAAGCCTGTGCGAATGGTTCGCTCCAGCCCACGGGCCGCCCCGTGATGGGCACCACGCGCAGGCCTGTGGCCTTGAGTGCGGCCATCGCATCCACCACATGGCCGGGTACCACGCCTTCGGTGGTCAGTGTGTCGTCGATATCGGTCAGGATGCCCAGTGGCGATGCCGGAGGGGTCCAGGAAGCAAGGGGCGAAAGAGGGTTCACAGCGGTCACATGGGGGGCCGGGCCCCCGGCTCAACGCCTGGGAAGGGGCGTTGCAAAGGGGTTGGAAATCACAGGCCGGCAAGCGGCGCCGTGCGGCAGAAAAAAGCCAGTCCATGCCGTTGCGGCCAAGGGCAGGGTGGCCGCAGGACTATACGTGACCTGCGCCCGGTGTGCTGCGCTGCGGGCGGCCCGGGCATGGCATGCCGGGCGGTCTGCCTGCACCCATCTGCCGAAATAAGCGGAATATCCGGAGTTTTTTCCACCGCCGCCCATCCGGAAAATGTGAAAAATCCTTTGGAAAATGCGGACAAATATATAAAAAATGGTTTCCATCGTCACCACCTATACCTCGTTTTCCGGCACGCGCCTGGCTGCTGCCAATGCAGCAGGTGCGGTCAAAACCATTTCTGGTGATGATTCGTCGGGGATGGCATCTGGCGAAAATAATAGTGGCAGCCGTATTTCCGCATCTGCCCGGCAGTTGAGCGAGGCAACTGCCCGCGCCGATGCCCGGGGTGGCATGACGTATCAGCAGCTGAGCCAGAAGGCTGCTTCCTTGCTCAGTGAGATTGGTGGCGATGCTTACCACGCCAACAAGGAGGCGCATGACAGCGAGGTGCCCGATACCGATGATCCGGCGCTGCTGGCCCGTGCGCAGCAGGCCACGGACTTTCTGAACGGCAGGATGAGCAACCCGTTCAAGGGTGTCTCACGGGATCAGCTGGCGTTGATTGCCTATGACGAGGGCAGCACTTTTACAGTCAATGAGCGTCGTGCTGCTTCAATGGAGGCTGACCGTCAGGAATTCGCGTGGCGGCAAAAGACCGTTCAAAAAGCGATGAATGAATACAACAGCACGGGGAAAATGACTGAATTTTTTTCCGAGGCGCTGGAGCATTACAACGATTTGCCGCAAATCGAACAGGCGCAGTATCCCGAAGACTATGGCAGCAGGCTGCAGGGGCGGATTGACCAGAATCTGAACTACAAGGCCCAGCTGCAGCAGGGCAAGAGCGTTGCCAGCCTGTCCGAGGAGATTTACGACACCTTGTCCAAGCTCGGGCGTGTGGGGGCGCAGGCCCGGCTGGAGCGTGTGACGGCAGGTGCCCATCTGGAGCGTGTGGCAGGCGCGCCGCCGCTGGATGCGGGGCCTGCACAGCCGCAGCAGGACGCCGCCGCACTGGCCGTCAGGTAAGTTTCCAGCGGCGCGGCGCAGTGGGTGTCCTGCTGCGCGCGCAGCAGGCGCTTATCCCTTTTGCAGTGCCAGCCCTGCGTGCTCGCGCAGCGGGTGGAAGTGGATCTTGGGGAAGCGTTCCTGGGCCAGGCGCACGTCGTAGGGCGAGGTGCACAGGTAGGCCAGGGTGTCGGCCGCGTCGCGCGCCATGCGCAGCGGGTAGGCGTTCTCGAACTCGCGCAGTTCGGCCGGGGTGTCGGCCGTGATCCAGCGCGCGCCCGTGTACTGGCAGCTTTCCAGGCGCACGTCGCAGTCGTACTCGGTGTTCAGCCGGTGCTGCACGACTTCGAACTGCAGCTGGCCCACGGCGCCCAGCAGCATGTTGCCGCCCGCCTCGGGCCTGAAGACCTGGATGGCGCCTTCCTCGCCGAGCTGCATCAGGCCCTGCTGCAGTTGCTTGGTGCGCAGCGGATTCTTGAGCACCACGGTCATGAACATTTCCGGGGCGAAGAAGGGCAGGCCCGTGAATTGCAGGCTGGCGCCGTCGGTGATGGTGTCGCCCAGCTGCACGCCGCCGTGGGTGGTGAAGCCGATGATGTCGCCTGCGTAGGCTTCTTCCACGGCCTCGCGGCGCTGGCTCATGAAGGTCACGACGGAGGTGGGGCGCAGCTCCTTGGCCGTGCGCTGCACCTTCATCTTCATGCCGGGGGTGTATTTGCCCGAGGCCACGCGCACGAAGGCGATGCGGTCGCGGTGGTTGGCGTCCATGTTGGCCTGGACCTTGAAGACCACGCCGGAGAAGCCTTCGTCCGCCGGTTCGATGATTTTTTCCACGGGCTGCTTGTTGACCAGCAGCGAGCTTTTGCGCGGGCCGGGCGGTGGGGACATGTCCACCACGGCATCCAGCACTTCCATGACGCCGAAGTTGTTCACGCCTGAGCCGAAGAACACGGGGGTGAGTTTGCCGGCCAGGAAGGCTTCATGGTCCCAGGGGGCCGAGGCGCCCTGGGCCAGTTCCATGCTTTCGAGCGCGTCGTCGAAGGCTTTGCCAAAGCGCGCGCGCAGTTTGTCGGCTTCGGCCAGCGGGATGGCCTCGAAGTCCTGCGGGCGGCGTTCGCTGCCGGCCTGGAACACCGTCATGCTTTGCGTGAGCAGGTTGATGATGCCGCCGAATTGCTTGCCCTGGCCCACGGGCCAGGTGACGGGGCAGCAGGGCATGCCCAGTTCGCGCTCGACTTCGTCGAGGATGTCCAGCGGGTCGCGCACCTCGCGGTCCATCTTGTTGACGAAGGTGATGATGGGGGTGTCGCGCTGGCGGCAGACCTCGATCAGGCGGCGGGTCTGCGATTCCACGCCGTTGGCCGCGTCGATGACCATCAGCGCCGAGTCCACGGCGGTGAGCACGCGGTAGGTGTCTTCCGAGAAGTCCTTGTGGCCGGGGGTGTCGAGCAGGTTGACCACATGGTCGCGGTAGCTCATCTGCATGACCGAGCTGGCCACCGAGATGCCGCGCTGCTTTTCGATTTCCATCCAGTCGGAGGTGGCGTGGCGGCTGGCCTTGCGGCCCTTGACGGCGCCGGCGATCTGGATCGCGCCCGAGAACAGCAGCAGCTTTTCGGTCAGCGTGGTCTTACCCGCGTCAGGGTGGGAAATGATGGCAAAGGTCCGGCGGCGCCGGGTTTCAGAGGCGTATGACACAGTCGTTTGAGGGCGCTAGGGCTGGCGGGGGCCAGCCTGTCAGGAAGGGGGAGGCCGTGGTCTGCCACGGGGGCCGCCGATGCCGGCAAGGCGAAGGCCGCGAACGGGCGCCATTCTACTTTCGCGCCGCGCGATCGGCACGCCAGGGGTTGGCGCGGCCATGCCGTCTTGATGCCGTCTTGATATGGCGCCCGCCAATCTCAACCCGTTCTTGACGGGCCCGCTCCTAGAGTCAGTCCATCGAAACAACGGGCGCCGGCATGGTGCCGAAGCGGGAGCAATCCCTATGACTTTTTCCGAACTCAATGGCTGGCTGGGCGCTTTGGGGGCGCTGGCGCTTTTCGTCTATCTCGGCTATGCGCTGCTGCACCCCGAGCGGTTTTGAGGGGGCGTCCATGCAAGACCTGATTTTCATGGCCCTGGGGCTGGGCTGCTTTGCGGGCCTGCTGGCCTTCGTGGCGGCACTGGACCGCGTGTGAGTGCCGCAAGGGAGAGTGCATCATGTGGCTGATCTGGCTGGAATATGGACTGGTGCTGCTGGTGGTGGCGGCGCTGGCCGTGCCCATGGGGCAATGGCTGGCGCGCTGTTTCACGAGCGGGCACCATGCCTGGATTGAACGGCTGAGTTTGCGCGTGCTGGGTGTGGTCCCGGACGAGCGCATGGGCTGGCAGCGTTATGGCGTGGCGCTGCTGCTGTCCAATGGCGCCATGCTGCTGCTGGGCTATGCGCTGCTGCGCCTGCAGGGCTGGATGCCGCTCAATGCGCTGGGCAATGCGGCGCAGCCGCCCGACCTGGCGTTCAACACGGCGGCGTCCTTTGTGACCAATACCAACTGGCAGGCGTATTCGGGCGAGAGCAGCCTGTCCAATGCCACGCAGATGGTGGCCATCACTTTCATGATGTTCGCGGGGGCGACCACGGGTGTGGTGGCTGCTGCGGGCTTCATCCGGGGCTTGGCGCGCGCGGGGGCATCGGACCTGGGCAATTACTGGGTGGACTATGTGCGCGTGCTGTGGCGCGTGATGCTGCCGCTGAGCTTCGTGCTGGCGCTGGTCTATGTCTGGCAGGGCGTGCCGCAGACGCTGGACAGCCAGGCCTGGGCAGCGACGCTGGAGGGTGCGCGCCAGCAGGTGGTGCTGGGGCCGGTGGCCAGCCTGGAGAGCATCAAGCACATCGGCACGAATGGCGGCGGCTTTTTCGGCATGAATGCAGCCCATCCGTTCGAGAACCCGACGCCGTTGACCAATGCCCTGCATATCCTGGGCATGCTGCTGATTCCGTCGGCGCTGACCTATGCCTTTGGCTCGATGCTGCTGCGCCGCCGCCAGGGCTGGGTGCTGTTTGGCGCCTGCCTGGTGATGTTCGCGGGGTTTCTGGCGCTGGCATTCACGGCCGAGCAGGCGGGCAATCCGCTGCTGGCGGCAGCTGGCGCCGACCAGCAGGCCAGCGCCACGCAGCCGGGCGGCAATATGGAGGGCAAGGAGCTGCGCTTTGGCATCGCCGATACGGCGCTGTTCGTGGCCACGACCACGGCCGCGACCACGGGTTCCGTCAATGCCATGCATGACTCGCTGACGCCGCTGGGCGGGCTGGTGCCGCTGGCGCAGATGATGCTCAACTGCGTGTTCGGCGGCGATGGCGTGGGCCTGATCAATCTGCTGCAGTACGCCATCCTGACGGTGTTCCTGGCGGGGATGATGATCGGGCGCACGCCCGAGTTCCTGGGCAAGAAGATCGAGGCGCGCGAGATCAAGCTGGTGATGCTGGCTGTGATGGCACACCCCCTGACCGTGCTGGGTCTGACGGCGCTGGCTGCCGTCTGGCCCGATACCCAGGCCAGCCTGGCCAACCGGGGGGCGCATGGCTTCTCGGAGGTGTTGTATGCCTACGCTTCGGGCGCTGCCAACAATGGATCGGCCTTTGCCGGGCTGAACGCGAATACGCCGTTTTTCAACACCACCATTGCCCTGGCCATGCTGGCGGGCCGCTACCTGACGCTGCTGCCCATGCTGGCCCTGGCTGCCAGCCTGGCGGCCAAGCCGACGGTGCCGGACGGGCCCGGCACCTTCCCGACGGCCACGCCGCTGTTCATGGGGCTGCTGGTCTTTGTGGTGCTGGTGGTGGGCGGGCTGACTTTCCTGCCGGCGCTGGCCCTGGGCCCCGTGGCCGAGCATTTGCAGATGCTCGCCGGGCAGACCTATCGCTGAGCCATTTTCCTGTTCATGGCCGTGCATGGCGCCCAGGCGGGCGGCACGGCGGAGGTTCTCTCAAAATGCAAACTACAACCCACAATGGCGGCTCCTTGCCGGTGCCGCGTGCCGAGCCGCAGCAGGGCAGCGGACTGCGCTCGCTGTTCGGCCCCAGCCTGCGCGCTGCACTGTTCGTGGCGATGGTCACGGGCCTGGCCTACCCGCTGGCGACCACGCTGGTGGCCCAGGCGGTGTTCCCCGAGGCGGCAGGCGGCAGCCTGGTCCGGCGCGATGGGCAGGTGGTGGGCTCGGCCCTGCTGGGGCAGGGGTTCGCCTCGCCGCGCTATTTCCAGGGCCGTCCCAGCGCCACGACGGCGCCCGATCCTGCCGATGCGGACGCGGTGGTGCCCTCGCCTTACAACCCCGCGCTGTCGGCGGCCACCAACCAGGGGCCGACGAATGCGGCCTTGCAGGAGTCGGTGGCGGCGCGCGTGCAGGCGTACCGCGCGCTCAATGGCCTGGATGCGGACGCTGCCGTGCCCGTGGATGCCGTGACGGCTTCGGCCTCCGGGCTGGATCCGCATATCTCGGTGGCCAATGCCGAGCTGCAGGTGCGGCGCGTGGCGCATGAGCGCCAGCTGCCTGTGGCCCAGGTGCAGGCGCTGCTGCATGCGCAGGTGCAGCCACGTGTGCTGGGCCTGCTGGGCGAGCCGCGTGTGAACGTGCTGCTGCTGAATCTGGCGCTGGACGATCTTTCGGCCGCCACGCCGCAGCCAGCGGCCCGCCATGTGACCCAGGAGTGAGCCATGTCACGCAAGAACACTTTGTCCCTGTTCGATCCCTCGCTGGTGCGCGGTGCGCTGGCAGATGCCGTGCGCAAGCTCGCGCCCGCTGCGCAGTGGCGCAATCCGGTGATGTTCGTGGTGTACCTGGGCGCGATTTTCACCAGCCTGCTCTGGGCCCAGGCCCTGGCGGGCGAGGGGGATGCGCCTGCGGGCTTCATTTTGGCGATTGCGCTGTGGCTGTGGTTCACGGTGCTGTTCGCCAATTTTGCCGAGGCTCTGGCCGAGGGCCGCAGCCGCGCCCAGGCCGCCAGCCTGCGCAGCATGAAGCGCAGCACCGTGGCCAAGAAGCTGGAGCAGGCCGGCAGCCAGGGCCGCTGGCATCCGGTGGGCGCCGAGGAGCTGCGCGCGGGCATGTGGGTGCTGGTGGAGGCGGGCGATACGGTGCCGCTGGACGGCACGGTGATCGAGGGGGTGGCGTCTGTCGATGAAAGCGCCATCACGGGCGAGTCGGCGCCGGTGATCCGCGAGGCGGGCGGCGACTTTTCGTCGGTGACGGGCGGCACGCGCGTGCTGTCGGACTGGCTGGTGGTGCAGATCACGGTCAACCCGGGCGAGTCCTTTCTGGACCGCATGATCTCCATGGTCGAGTCGGCCCGCCGGCACAAGACGCCCAATGAGCTGGCGCTGAGCATTTTGCTGGTTGGCCTGACGCTGCTGTTCCTGCTGGTCATCGTCACGCTGCGCCCTTATTCGGCCTTCGCGGTGGAGCTGGCGGGCAGCGGCCAGGTGGTGGGGCTGACGGTGCTGGTGGCCTTGCTGGTGTGCCTGATCCCCACCACCATCGGCGGCCTGCTGTCGGCCATTGGCGTGGCGGGCATGAGCCGCATGATGCAGGCCAATGTGATCGCGACCTCGGGCCGCGCCGTGGAGGCCGCAGGCGATGTGGATGTGCTGCTGCTGGACAAGACCGGCACCATCACGCTGGGCAACCGCCAGGCCAGCGACTTCCTGCCTGCGCCCGGTGTGGATGTGGCGCAGCTGGCCGATGCGGCGCAGCTGGCTTCGCTGGCCGATGAGACGCCCGAGGGCCGCAGCGTGGTGGTGCTGGCCAAGGAGCGGCATGGCCTGCGCGAGCGGGACCTGGCAGCCTTGCAGGCCGTCTTTGTGCCCTTCACGGCCCAGACGCGCATGAGTGGCGTGGACATGCCCCAGCCTGGGGCCCTGGTGCGCAGCCTGCGCAAGGGCGCTGCCGATGCCGTGCGCCGCCACGTCGAGTCGCTGGGCGGACAGTTTCCGGCGGCCGTGCTCAAGGCGGTCGAGGAGGTGTCGCGGCGCGGCAGCACGCCGCTGGTGGTGGCCGATGGCGCCCGGGTGCTGGGCGTGATCGAGCTCAAGGATGTGGTCAAGCACGGCATCCGCGAGCGCTTTGCCGAGCTGCGCCGCATGGGCATCAAGACGGTGATGATCACGGGCGACAACCCGCTGACGGCGGCCGCCATTGCCGCCGAGGCGGGGGTGGACGATTATCTGGCCGAGGCCACGCCCGAGGACAAGCTGCGCCTGATCCGCCAGCACCAGGCCGCAGGCCGGCTGGTGGCGATGACGGGCGATGGCACCAATGACGCGCCCGCCCTGGCCCAGGCCGATGTGGCCGTGGCCATGAACAGCGGCACCCAGGCGGCCAAGGAGGCCGGCAACATGGTGGACCTGGACAGCAACCCGACCAAGCTGATCGAGGTGGTGGAGACCGGCAAGCAGATGCTGATGACGCGCGGTGCGCTGACCACGTTCAGCGTGGCCAACGATGTGGCCAAGTATTTCGCCATCATTCCGGCGGCCTTCGTGGGGACCTATCCGCAACTGGCCGCGCTCAATGTGATGGGGCTGGCCAGTCCCGGGTCGGCCATACTGAGCGCCGTGATTTTCAATGCGCTGATCATCATTGTGCTGGTTCCGCTGGCCCTGCGCGGCGTGCCCTACCGGGCCGTGGGCGCTGCAGCGCTGCTGCGGCGCAACCTGCTGGTCTATGGGCTGGGCGGGCTGGCCGTGCCTTTCATCGGCATCAAGCTGATCGACATGCTGCTGGTGGCCCTGAACCTGGCCTGATCCTTTGCCCGTGGTAGCCGCCCGGTCCGGGCGGCCCCCGCCTCTTCGAACCAGAAACAAGATGACTTCCGCAATCGCCTCTACCGCCCTGTCCCACTGCTTCCTGGCAGCGCTGCTGTCGCTGGCGGGCGCCTCCTGCCATGCGCAGGCCGAGACTTCCCCGGTCCATTCCTCCACCGTCATTCCCCAGGAGGCTCCGCAGCCGCCTGCCACGGCCCATGGCCTCACCGGCAGCGTGGCGCTGCTCAGCGACTACCGCTTTCGTGGCATCTCGCAAAGCTGGATGGGGCCGGCGCTGCAAGGCGGGCTGGAGCTGTCGCTGCCGCGCGGTGGCTATCTGGGCCTGTCCGGTTCCAGCGTTTCACGGCACAGCTATCTCGACGGACGGGCGCTGGAGCTGGACCTGTACGGTGGCTGGCGCACCGAGCTGGCGCCAGGCTGGACCGGCGACATCGGACTGCTGCACTACAACTACCCGGGGGCGCGCATTCCGAGGGCGGATGGTCCTGCCGTCCGCTATGACACCACCGAGGCCTACCTGGGCCTGAGCCACGGGGGAGTCAGCGCCCGATGGTCGCTGGCCCTGACGCCGTATTTCGGGCTGCGCGACAGCACGGCGGGCGTAGCCTTCGCCGAGCCGCTGGCCTCGCGTGGCAGCTCGCGCGGCAGCAGCTACCTGGACCTCAACTACCAGCATCCGCTGGGCGACTGGGCTACGCTGGGGCTGCACGCCGGCTACACCGCTGTGCGCCATTACGGCGAGCTGTCGTACGCCGACTGGCGCGTCTCGCTGGCCCGCAGCTGGGGGCCCTGGACCGCCACACTGGCCTGGGCCGCTACTTCGGCCGATGCGCGCTATTACCGTGCGGCCAACGCCGCAGGACAGATGCAGAGCCTGGGCCGCAGCGGCTGGGTGCTGTCGCTGTCGGCCGCGTTCTGAATCGAGCCCGGGTTCCTGTTCTGGTGCTAGTCTGAGGCCATGCCGATGCCCGCCACTTCCGAGCCGCCTGTCCCTGGCGCGGCCCGTCCTGATCCTGATGCCCTGGTGGCGCGACTGCGCCAGGCGCAGGAGCAGGCGCGGCGCGGCAAGCTGCGCATTTACTTCGGCTCGAACGCCGGGGTGGGCAAGACCTATGCCATGCTGGCCGCCGCGCAGCGTGAGCGCCAGGCAGGCCGCGAGGTGCTGGTGGGCCTGGTGGAGACGCATGGCCGCAAGGAGACCGCGCAGCAGCTGCACGGCCTGGAGCAGCTGGCGCTGCGCGAGATGCCTTACCAGGGGCGGGTGCTGCACGAGTTCGATCTCGATGCGGCGCTGGCCCGCCGCCCGCGTGTGCTGCTGCTGGACGAGCTGGCGCACAGCAATGTGCCGGGCTCGCGCCATCCCAAGCGCTGGCAGGATGTACAGGAGCTGCTGGAGGCGGGCATCGATGTCTGGACCACGCTCAATGTCCAGCATCTGGAGAGCCTCAATGATGTGGTGGGGGGGATTGTCGGCATCAAGGTGCACGAGACTGTGCCCGATCAGGTCTTTGACGATGCCGACGAGGTCATCGTGGTCGATGTCTCGCCCGATGAGCTGCTGCGCCGGCTCAAGGATGGCAAGGTCTATATGCTGGAGCAGGCCGAGCGGGCTTCGCGCAATTTTTTCCGGCGCGGCAATCTGCTGGCGCTGCGCGAGCTGGCGCTGCGGCGCACAGCCGACCGCGTGGACGAGGATATGCGCGATTACCGCCGCGAGCGTGCCATCGGGACGGTGTGGCCTGCACGCGAGCGCCTGCTGGTGGCCGTGGCTGGCAGCCCCGGCGATGCCGCCCTGGTACGCCAGGTGGCGCGCATGGCGCGGCGCTTCGATGCCGACTGGATGGTGGTCTACGTGGATGCCCCTGCGCGCCAGCACCGGCCGCGCAGCGCGCAGGCCGCCGTGCTGCGTACCCTGGCGCTGGCTGCACGCCTGGGCGCAGAGACTGCCACCATTCCGGGGCCCGATGTGGCCCAGGCCCTGGTAGCCTTTGCGCGTGAGCGCAATGCCAGCCGCATTGTGCTGGCGCAGCCGCCACGGCCCGCGTGGTCGCCATGGCGCTGGTGGTCGCGCTCCATGCCGGAGCGCATTGCCTTGCTGCATCCTGATATCGATGTGCTGGTGCTGGCAGGCGGGCTGCCCCCCGGTCAGGCGCAGGCCGGCATGCCGCCGCCTGTCCGGTCCCGGCCACTGGCATGGCGGGGCTATGCCGGGGTGACCCTGGCCTGTCTGGCGGCCACGCTGCTGGCCGAGCAGCTGCTGCGGGTCTTCGAGCCGGCCAACGTGGTCATGCTGTTCCTGCTGGTCGTGGTGCTGTCGTCGCTGCGCTGGGGCCGTGGTCCCGGCGCCTGGGCTGCGCTGCTGTCGGTGCTGTGCTTCGATTATTTCTTTGTGCCGCCGCGCGGCTCGTTCAATGTCAACGACACGCAGTACCTGTTCACCTTTGTGCTGATGCTGGGCGTGGCGCTGGTCTGCGGCCAGCTCATGGCGCGGCTGCGCCATGAGGCGCGCGTTGCGGCCGAGCGCGAGCGGCGCGCGGGTGCGCTGGCGCGGCTGGCCCGCGACCTGTCGGGCGCGCTGGCGCAGGAGCAGGTGGTGGAGATTGCGCTGCGCACGGTCTCGGGGGTGTTCGACGCCCAGGCCGGACTGCTGCTGCCCGATGCCGATGAGCGCCTGCGCCCCGCTGGCGGGAGCGCCTGCGCCATGGATGAGAGCCTGGCGCGCTGGGCCATGGACCATGGGCACCAGGCCGGGCAGGGCACGGATACGCTGCCGGCCGCTGCGGCCCGCTATGTGCCTTTGGCCGCGCCGGTGCGCATGCGCGGCGTGCTGGTGCTGCAGCTGCGCGCCCCCCAGCGCCTGGAGGTGCCCGAGGAGCAGCGGCTGCTGGAGGCCTGCGCCAGCCAGATTGCGCTGGCGCTGGAGCGCCAGCATTTCGTGGCCGTGGCCCAGCAGACCCAGATCGCCATGGAGGGCGAGCGCATGCGCAATACGCTGCTGTCAGCCGTCTCCCACGATCTGCGCACGCCGCTGACCACCATTTTGGGGGCCGCCGAGGCGGCGCAGCGCCATGTGCCGCCCGGCGGCGCCGCCGACATGCTGGAGCAGGTGTGCACGCAGGCGCAGGCCATGCAGCGGCTGGTGGAGAACCTGCTGGACATGGCCCGGCTGCAGCAGGGCGGCGTGCACCTGCGCCGGGAATGGCTGCCGCTGGATGAGGTGGTCGGCAGCGCGCTGCGCCAGATGCGCGCGCGCCTGGACGCTTATCCGGTGCGCACCGATGTGCCCGCCGATCTGCCGCTGCTGCAGCTCGATGCCTTGCTGATGGAGCGCGTGCTGGTCAATCTGCTGGACAACGCGGCCAAGTACACGCCGCCCGGCACGCCGCTGGACATCCGTGCGAGCGTGCAGGGCGGCGAGGTGCTGCTGGCCGTGCGCGACGGCGGGCCGGGCCTGCCGCCCCATGTGCCGGTGCAGACACTGTTCGAGCCTTTCACGCGCGGCACGGCCGAGTCCACGGTATCGGGCATAGGCCTGGGGCTGGCGCTGGTGCGCAGCATTGTTCATGCCCATGGCGGGCGTATCGAGGCAGCGGCTGCGCAGCCGGGGCCGGGCACGGTGTTCACGCTGTATTTTCCCGTGCCCGAGCAGCCCGCGCTGGATTAGAGTTTCGGCCATGAATCCGCTGAGTACGCCCGCCCACCGCATCCTGATGATCGAGGATGACCCCGGCATCCGCCGCTTCGTGCGCCTGGTGCTGGAGGACGAGGGCTGGCAGGTTTTCGAGGCCGACAGCGCGCGCCGGGGGCTGATCGAGGCGGCCAGCCGCCAGCCCGATCTGGTCATTCTGGACCTGGGCCTGCCCGATGCCGATGGCAAGCAGGTGCTGGCCGAGCTGCGCGGCTGGACCACCGTGCCCGTGCTGGTGCTGTCGGCGCGAGAGCGCGAGGACGAGAAGGTGGCTGCACTGGATGCGGGGGCCGATGACTACCTGGTCAAGCCCTTTGGCGTGCCCGAGCTGCTGGCGCGGCTGCGCGTGATGCTGCGCCGCCGCCAACAGGTGGGCGCGGCTGCCGGGGCGGCAGCATCCAGCCAGGTGCAGTTCGGCCAGGTGCAGGTGGACCTGGCCACGCACGAGGTGCGCCGCGCGGGGCAGTCCGTGCATCTGACGCCCATCGAATTCCGGCTGCTGGCAGCCCTGATCGCCGCCCAGGGCCGGGTGCTGACCCACCGCCAGCTGCTGCTGCAGGTCTGGGGCCCCGAGTACCTGAGCCGGGCCCACTACCTGCGCGTGCACATGGCCAATCTGCGCCAGAAGATCGAGCAGGAGCCGGCGCAGCCGCGCCACCTGGTGACTGAGCTGCAGGTGGGCTACCGCCTTGTCGGGCTGGGCAGCGAAATCGGCGCAGGCCCGGTATAATGGCGTCCTCTCCGAGGAGCGTTGCAGCGGACCCCGCATCCTGGCGGTCCGCGAGGCTCGGAGTCATGCTCGCAACGACGCTCGCCCACGCTTTCTGTGCGGTGAGCCTTACCTGTCTCCCGCAGAACGTGGTTCTTCATTCATTCTTTGGAGAAAACCATGAACGCTGCTGTTCGTCCGATCGCCGCCGATACGGCCATTGCCGATATTTCCCTGGCCGACTGGGGCCGCAAGGAAATCCTGATTGCCGAAACCGAGATGCCCGGCCTGATGGCGACGCGCGAAGAGTTCGCCGCTGCCCAGCCGCTCAAGGGCGCGCGCATCGCCGGTTCGCTGCACATGACCATCCAGACCGCCGTGCTGATCGAGACGCTCAAGGCGCTGGGCGCCGAGGTGCGCTGGGCTTCGTGCAACATCTTCTCGACCCAGGACCACGCCGCTGCCGCCATTGCCGCGACCGGCACGCCGGTGTTCGCCATCAAGGGCGAGTCGCTGCAGGACTACTGGGACTACACGCACCGCATCTTTGAATTCGGCGCCGCCGGCACCGAAGGCGAAGGCCCGAACATGATTCTGGACGATGGCGGCGATGCCACCATGCTCATGCACCTGGGCGTGCGTGCCGAAAAGGATCTGTCCGTGCTGGACAACCCCGGCTCCGAAGAAGAAAAGATCGTCTTCGCCTCCATCCGCGCCAAGCTGGCCCAGGACCCGACCTGGTACACGCGCAAGAGCGCCCAGATCATTGGCGTGACCGAAGAGACGACCACGGGCGTGCACCGCCTCAACGAGATGTCGGCCAAGGGCACGCTGCGCTTCCGCGCCATCAACGTCAACGACTCGGTCACCAAGAGCAAGTTCGACAACCTGTACGGCTGCCGCGAGTCGCTGGTGGACGGCATCAAGCGCGCCACCGACGTGATGATCGCCGGCAAGGTGGCCGTGGTCGCTGGCTACGGCGATGTGGGCAAGGGCTGCGCCCAGGCGCTGCGCGCGCTGTCGGCCCAGGTCTGGGTCACCGAGATCGACCCGATCAACGCGCTGCAGGCGGCCATGGAAGGCTACAAGGTCGTGACCATGGAGTGGGCAGCCGACAAGGCCGACATCTTCGTGACCACCACGGGCAACCGCGACATCATCCGCCACGAGCACATGGTTGCCATGAAGGATGAGGCCATCGTCTGCAACATC
This sequence comes from Delftia sp. PS-11, assembly GCF_029870285.1. Lineage (GTDB taxonomy): Bacteria > Pseudomonadota > Gammaproteobacteria > Burkholderiales > Burkholderiaceae_C > Comamonas. Next base: position 16,325 of record NZ_JACSYA010000021.1, on the reverse strand, counting down.
GGCCACTTCGACAACGAAATCGATGTGGCTTCCATCGAGAAGTACCACTGGGAAGAGATCAAGCCCCAGGTGGACCACATCACCTTCCCCGATGGCAAGAAGATCATCCTGCTGGCCAAGGGCCGCCTGGTGAACCTGGGCTGCGCCACGGGCCACCCCAGCTTCGTGATGAGCGCTTCGTTCACCAACCAGACAATCGCCCAGATCGAGCTGTTCACCAAGCCCGATGCCTACGAGGTCGGCAAGGTCTACGTGCTGCCCAAGATCCTCGACGAGAAGGTGGCCCGCCTGCACCTGAAGAAGGTCGGCGCCATGCTGACCGAGCTGACCGACAGCCAGGCGGCCTATATCGGCGTGAGCAAGCAGGGCCCTTACAAGCCTGAAACTTATCGCTACTAAGCACCCCCTGAGCGGCTTGCGCCGCTTCCCCCGTGGCACGGCGCCCTCTCTCCTTGCTTCGCGGGGGAGGGGGCGTACGGGCAGCCGGCGACACCCTCGGTGCGGGGCGGCGCGGCCTGCCTGGGCCCTTGCTCGGTGTCCCTGAGTTGGGCCCTGCCAGTTGTGGGGTGCGGCGCCGCTTGGCGTCATTGGTTTAGAGATTTCCTGGAGCGACGCTATGCGCGCAGATGTATTTTTGGTGGAAGCCGGCCATGCGGCCACGCGCTCGCAGGCGCAGCGGCTGATTGCGGGCGGGGTGCAGTGGCGGATGACGCCGCTGACGCCGTGGAAGAAAGTGGCCAAGAACGGCGATGAGATCCCTGCGGGCGCCGAGCTGCAGCTGCTCGATGGCGCGGAGGCGAAGTACATTTCGCGCGGCGGTCTCAAGCTCGAAGGCGCGCTGGCGGCCACCGGGCTGTCGGTGCAGGGCCTGCGCTGCCTGGACGTGGGCCAGAGCACGGGCGGTTTCACCGATTGCCTGCTGCAGGCTGGCGCGGCCCAGGTGATTGGCGTGGATGTGGGCCACGGCCAGTTGCATGAGCGGCTGCGCGCGGATGCGCGTGTGGTCTGCGTCGAGGGGCTCAATGCCCGCTCCGTGACAGCCGAGAGCCTGCAGGAAGCCTGCGAAGAGGTGCTGTCCGAGCGCTGGGAGGAAGACCCCGACGACAACGACACCCAGCCCGTGGCGCCCTATGCCTGGATGCGCAATGGCGGCGTGGTGGACGAAGACTACGACGACAGCGACGATGCCAAGGAAGCCGATATCGAGGCTTTCAAGGCCGAGCGCGCTGCCAAGGGCCGGGCCCGCGAGGAGGGCACGCTGCCCACGCAGCGCCGCCGCCGCGCCGAGTTCGCCGATGTGGATATCACGCCGCAGTTCGACTTTGTCACAGGCGATGTCTCCTTCATCTCGCTGACGCTGGTGCTGCCGGCGGTCACGCGGCTGCTCAAGCCCCATGGCCAGCTGCTGATGCTGGTCAAGCCGCAGTTCGAGCTGCAGCCGGGCCAGGTCGGCAAGGGCGGCATCGTGCGCGATGCGGCACTGTTTGCCGAGGTCGAGCAGCGCATCCGCGCCTGCCTGAGCGAGCTGGGCCTGGAGGTGTTGTCCTGGCTGGATTCGGCCATCGAGGGGGGCGACGGCAACCGCGAGTTCTTCGTCCATGCCCGGCAGGCTGCCGTGGTGCAGCCGCTGCCCGCACCTGAAGCCCGGGACGAGGACGCGCCCGCGCCCAAGCCGGCGCCCAAGCGTGTGTCCCGCACCGTGCAGCGCGAGCAGCGCAATGAGCGCGTCATCGACACCAGCACCGAGTTCGGCGTGCCCGGGCCGGGCCGCCCCAAACTGCACAAGCGCAACGCCTGACCTACCGAGCAGCGAGTCCGATATGAGCTTTCCGATCAGTTTCGAGTTCTTCCCGACCAAGACGCCCGAGGGCGCCGCCAAGCATGTGCAGGTGCGCCAGAACCTGTATGCGCGCAAGCCCCAGTTCTGCTCCGTGACCTACGGCGCTGGCGGCTCCACGCAGTCGGGCACCTTTGCCATGGTGCGCGACATCCAGAACGAGGGCGTGAGCGCCGCTTCGCATTTCTCCTGCGTGGGCGCCACGCACGACAAAGTGCGCGCCGAACTGCAGGAACTCAAGGCCATGGGCGTGCGGCGCATTGTCGCGCTGCGCGGCGATCTGCCCAGCGGCTACGGCCTGGGCGGCGAGTTCCAGTACGCCAGTGATTTGGTCGGTTTCATCCGCCAGGAATTTGGCGACTGGTTCCACATCGAGGTGGCCGCCTACCCCGAGGTTCACCCCCAGGCGAAGTCCCCACAGAGCGATCTGCAGGCATTTGCGGCTAAAGTGCGCGCTGGCGCGGATTCCGCGATCACCCAGTATTTCTACAATGCCGATGCCTACTGCCGCTTCGTGGAGGCGGTGCGCGGCATGGGACTGGATGTCCCGGTGGTCCCCGGTATCATGCCTATCACCAGCTCTACGCAGCTGATGCGCTTTTCGGATGCCTGCGGCGCCGAAATTCCGCGCTGGATTCGCCTGCGTCTGCAGGCCTACGGAGATGACACGGCGTCCATCCGCGCCTTCGGCCTTGATGTCGTGTCCCGTCTATGCGAGCAGTTGCGCAGCCAGGGCGCGCCCGGGCTGCACTTCTATACGATGAACCAGAGCGTCGCCACGCTGGAAATCTGCGATCGATTGGGCCTTTGAGCGCGCGGCCACCGCGCCGGCCCCGGGCGGCCCTCTAGAACGCGGGAGCGTGCATGCGCTCCCTGGAGGTTGTGCCCATGGATCGTGATTTTCGACGCCGACACTGGAAGCTGCTGGCGCTGGCCGCCCTGTGCTCCAGCCTGGTGGGCTGTGCCCAGGTGCCTGTGGCATCCGGTGACGGTGATGCCGAGGCCGGTGCGCAGGCGCTGGTGTCGGGCGCCGATGCAGCGCCCGCGCCTGCACCGGCCGTGACTGCAGCGCCGTCTGCCGGCAAGCGTGCCAGCCGCGCCGCCTGGACTGTCCGGTCTGCGCCTGAGTCCCATCTCCCCCCGCAGCCCTCCGCTGCTGCTCCTGCCGAAGGCGCTGGCGAGACGGCAGACGCGAATCCCGAATTTGCCCTGGTCCCTTCGCGTGACAGCGACCAGCAGGGCATGGCCTCCTGGTATGGGCCCGGCCTGCATGGCCGGCTCACGGCCAGCGGCGAGCGCTTCGACAAGCAGGAATTCACGGCTGCGCACCGCAGCTTCGCTTTTGGCAGCCGTGTCTGCGTGCGCAGCGCGGCCACGGGCAAGACCGTGGTGGTGCGCATCAACGACCGGGGGCCTTTTTCGCCTGGCCGCGTCATCGATCTGAGCCAGGCTGCCGCGCAGGAGCTGGGTCTGGTTGGCCTGGGCATCAAGCCGGTGGAGCTGTGGCAGCTCGACGACAGCGAGGAAGAATGCCCCGAAACCCTGGTCACGGCGGAGAAGGCCGAGGCGATGAAAAAGCGCCAGGCTCAGCAGACCCAGGTCCAGGCCCAGGCTCAGTCCAAAGCACCGCCGCCCGCACGGAGCGTGGCACAGGCCCGCAACCAGCCCCGCCCGCGCGCGCTGGCCAAGGCGCCGGCGCCCAAGGCCCGCGTGGTGGTGGCCAGCCGCCCCCCCGCCAAGCCTGCGGCCCGGGCGACGTCCGTGGCCTCGGCCACTACGGTGGCCCAGAGCGTGCGCTGACGGACAGCTTCAGCCGCCGGATTCGAGGCTGAAGGCCGCGTTCTCGTCCTGCCCCAGCAGCTTGACCAGTTGCGGCATGGCCGGTTTGAGCTGCTCCTTGAGATTGAACGGCGGGTTGATCAGGAACATGCCGCTGGCCGGCAGGCCGCCGCGCTCGGAGGTCTTGTTGCTCTTGACCGTGAGTTCCGCGTTCAGCCAGCTCTTGCCGGCCTTGGTGGCCATGGTCTTGAGCCGGCGCGGCAGGTCGTGGGCCTCGGGGCGCGGAATGATCGGGTACCAGACGGCGTAGGTGCCGGTGGCAAAGCGCTTGAGGCTGTCGGCCACCATGTCCAGCACCTTGGCGTAGTCGCTCTTGAGTTCGTAGCTGGGGTCGCACAGCAGCAGGGCGCGGCGCGAGGGCGGCGGCAGGAATTTCTTCACGCCCTCGAAGCCATCCTCGTGCAGCACCGCGACCTGGCGGCCCGCCCCGAGCTGGGCGATGTTGCCCGCCAGCGAGCGCATGTCGGTGGGGTGCAGCTCGAAGACCTTGAGCTTGTCGCGCTCCTGCACGCGCAGCAGGGACTGGATGATGAAGGGCGAGCCAGGATAGTTGCGCAGCTGCGCGCCCTGGTTGAAGCCGCGCACCATGGCCAGGTAGGCCTGCAGCACGGGTGCCAGCTCGGACTCCTTGGCCTGGGCCAGGCGCAGGATGCCGTCGGCGGCTTCCCCGCTTTTGCTGGCGTAGTCCCCGTCCAGGCGGTACAGGCCCGCTCCGGCATGGGTGTCCAGCACGGTGAGGGCAGCCTCCTTTTGCGTGAGGTATTGCAAGGTGGCGATCAGCACGGTGTGCTTGAGCACATCGGCATGGTTGCCTGCATGGAAGGCGTGGCGGTAACTGAACATAGGCGTGATGGTAACCAGCCGCGCTGCCGCATGGTTGCCCATGGGCCTGTGGCGGCTGGTGTCTGTGAGGAATGGAAGGGGGCTTGCGTGCCGGGGGATGGTGTGCAGCGGCCAATTTTGTATAATGGCGGGCTTCGCAGCGATTTTATGGGCCCCGCGGCGAAGTTTACAGCCCCGCCTAAGAGGCTTCCTTTTTGAAGAAGCACCGACCGCGGAAAAGGGCCTGCCAAACCTTCTTGAAAGAGAAAACTCATGTCTACATTCAGCGCAAAGCCCGCTGAGGTGCAACACGAGTGGTTTGTGATTGACGCCACCGATAAGGTGCTCGGACGTGTCGCCAGCGAAGTGGCACTCCGTCTGCGCGGCAAGCACAAGGCCATCTACACACCTCACGTTGACACCGGCGACTACATCGTCATCATCAACGCCTCCAAGCTCAAGGTCACCGGCACCAAGAACCTGGACAAGGTGTACTACCGCCACTCTGGCTTCCCCGGCGGCATCACTGCCACCAACTTCCGCGATCTGCAGGCCAAGTTCCCCGGCCGCGCTCTGGAAAAGGCCGTCAAGGGCATGCTGCCCAAGGGTCCCCTGGGCTACGCAATGATCAAGAAGCTCAAGGTGTATGGCGGTGCAGAGCATCCCCACACCGCCCAGCAGCCCAAGGCGCTGGAAATCTAAGGAGGCCTAGATGATTGGTGATTGGAACAACGGCACCGGCCGTCGCAAGTCCAGCGTCGCACGCGTCTTCCTGAAGAAGGGCTCCGGCAAGATTACCGTGAATGGCAAGGACATTCAGGAATACTTCGGCCGCGAAACCTCGATCATGATCGCGAAGCAGCCCCTGGTTCTGACGAACAACCTGGAAGCTTTCGACATCCAGGTGAACGTCCACGGTGGTGGCGAATCCGGCCAGGCCGGCGCAACCCGCCACGGCATCACGCGCGCCCTGATCGACTACGACGCAGCACTCAAGCCCGCACTGAGCCAAGCCGGCTTCGTGACCCGCGACGCTCGTGAAGTCGAACGTAAGAAGGTCGGCCTGCACTCCGCTCGCCGCGCCAAGCAGTTCTCCAAGCGTTAATCCGCCGGACCTGCAGGAAAGCTCCCAGGAGCTTTCCCCACAAGAAAACCGCCTTTGCCGGCGGTTTTTTTGTGGGCGATGCAAACCTGTCTCATTCAGACGGGCAATGCCCCCACTTGCACTGTCGTCAAGCCTTGCGCTACGGCAATTCCCGAGCCTTTTGCTGTAGCATTCGGGCCAACTGAGAAACTTCGGAGTATCCCCATGAGCGCCGTCGCCGAAACCATCGCCACGTCCACCGAAATGCCCGCCCCGATCGTCTTCACCGACAGCGCCGCTGCCAAGGTGGCCGACCTGATCGCCGAGGAAGGCAACCCTGACCTGAAGCTGCGCGTCTTCGTGCAGGGTGGCGGCTGCTCGGGCTTCCAGTACGGTTTCACCTTCGACGAGATCACCAACGACGACGACACGACCATGTCCAAGAATGGCGTGTCGCTGCTGATCGACGCCATGAGCTACCAGTACCTGGTCGGCGCCGAGATCGACTACAAGGAAGACCTGCAGGGCGCTCAGTTCGTGATCAAGAACCCCAACGCCACGACCACCTGCGGCTGCGGATCGAGCTTCTCGGTGTAATGCCAGGGCCGGGCTCGCTGCAGCCCGTGTACCACGGCCAAAAACCGCCGCGCAGTGATGCGCAGGCGGTTTTTTTGTTTCATCAGCACCGATCGCGGATTCAAGCCATCGGGCGCCGTGTCAGACCGGGATGGGGTTGGCGGCGATCTCGGCGTTGAAACCATCGACCAGCGCATGCTCGCCCAGGCCCGGGTTGTCGCGAAGTGCGCGGATCGCCTCGACAAACACCTCCGGCGCGTCAGTTGCCAGTCCCTTCATCGTCTCTGCGATGAAGGCGTCCAGCGGCATGGCCCGTGGATCACCGCTTTTCTTGATCAGGTCCGTGTCCACCCATGGCGGCGCGATTTCCTGCACCGATACGCTGGTGCCTTTGAGCATGAAGCGCTGCGACAGCGCATAGGAGTGCAGCGCCGCTTTCGAGGCCGAATAGACCGCGCTGGTGGCGATCGGCACGTAGGCCAGCACCGACGTGTTGTGGATGATGGTTGCGCGCGGCTGCGCCTTGAGGTGTTCGACCAGTGCCGATGTCAGGCGGATAGGGCCGAGCAGGTTGGTGTCGAGGATGCTGCGCGAAACGGCGTCATCGATGCGGCTGGAGGGGTCGTCGAAGGGCATGATGCCGGCGTTGTTGATCAGCACATTCAAGCTGGGGTAGTCGCGGATCAGTTGTGCGGCAACGCGATCGATGTCGGCCGCATCCGCGATGTCGAGTGCCACGCCTTCGATGCCAGGGCAGGCGGCAGCGATCTCGTCCAGCAGCGCCTGGCGGCGTCCGGCAATGATCACTTTGTTGCCCAGTGCGTGGAACTGCTCTGCCAGCGCGCGGCCAATACCGGAGGTGCCGCCTGTGATGAAAATGGTGTTGCCTGTCATCTGCATGGTTTGCTTCCTTTGATTGCGCCGCATGGCGCTGTTTGTCGATGACTGAACTATGCGCGCCAAAGCGGAAGTCTCAAATGACATATAAACGTCAATAAAAGACATGTCATGAAAGTGGCAACCAGTAAAAAGCCCGGCGCTGTGGCCGGGCTGATGCGAGACAGTGAGAAGTCCTGAGCGCGGATGGCGTCACCGGCTATGCCAGGAACCTTTCCACCTGCGCGGCGAAATCTTCGATCTCCTGAAACAGGAAGGCATGGCCGGCATCGGGATAGAGGATCAGCCTGGCGTCGGGCGCCTGCTGCGACAGGACGAAGGAGCGGTACGCGGGCAGCATCACGTCATGCGCGCCATTGGCGACCAGGATGGGCATGCGCAGCTCCTTGGCCCGATGCAGGACGCCGGGCCAGCCTGAGATGGCCCTGACCTGCGCCATGAAGGCCTCGGCCGTCACCTGCGGCCCCATGCCAGGCTGGGCAGCGATGCGTGCCAGCGATGCCTGGCCAGCCGCGATGGCGGTGCTGGTCTCCGGATAGAAAAGGAACAGGAAGTCTGCGGCATCATTGGCCTGGCGTGTCATGACCTGGGGCACGCGCGGGTGGGGCTGCGGGCCGTCCGTGATGCCTCCGGGGCTGGACCCCGCCACAATCAGGCGCCGCACCAGATGCGGCGAATCCAGTGCCAGTTGCTGCGCTACGACGCCGCCCAGCGACCAGCCGAGCACGTCGGCCTGCGGCAGGCCCAGTGCCTGTATGACGTCAGCTGCGACGCTGGCCATGCCGGTGATCGTGTCAGGCACCCTGCCCCCGGAGCGGCCAATGCCGGCACTGTCGAAGCGAATGACCCGGCGGTCTGCGGACAAGGCCGCGATGAAGGCCGGGTCCCAGTCGTCCAGGGTGCCGCGAAAACGCTGCAGCAGCAGCAGGGGAATGCCACCATCGGGTCCATCCTGGCGCACGGCCAGGCGGCCATGGCGTGTGTCGAGCCAGACGATACTTGAGGCGTGGTTCATGTCATTCATCCATCGGGTTGCGATGAATGCAGGTTATTCCTGGGTGCGAAGACCTGTATGACATAAAAACGGCGTATCAGGTCATGTGGCGCTGCTGTCTTCCATCAGTTTCAGGTGGCGTTTGAGGCTTGCGGGCGGCTGTCCATAGCTGCGCAGAAAGGCCCGGCGCATGCGATCCCGGTCCGCAAAGCCTGTGTCGCGGGCGATGGTGTCCAGTGGGTGGCGGCCATCTTCCAGCATGGCGCGCGCAGCTTCCAGGCGCAGCATTTCCACGGCCTTGGCCGGGGATTGTCCCGTTTCTTCCCGAAATACCCGGCTGAACTGGCGCGGTGACAGGCTGGCTGCGTCGGCCAGTTCCTCGACCGACAGCGGGTTGCGCAGGTTCTCGCGCGCATACGCCAGCGCGCGCTTGACCCGGTCCGAGCGCGGCTCCAGTTCCAGCAAGGCCGAGAACTGCGACTGGCCACCGGGCCGGCGGTGGTAGACCACCAGTTTGCGGGCAATGGACCGCGATAGTGCCGGGCCATGGTCCTCTTCGAGCAGCGCCAGCGTCAGGTCGATGGCCGAGGACATGCCGGCCGAGGTCCAGATGTTGCCATCGCGGATGAAGATGCGGTCCTCGTCCACGCGCACTTTGGGAAAGCGCGCCTGCAGCGTGCGCGCGTGCGCCCAGTGCGTGGTGGCCGCGCGTCCGTCCAGCAGGCCGGCCTGCGCCAGGACGAATGCACCGGTGCACACGCCCGCCACCCGCCGTGCTTCGCTGCCGGCACGGGCGATGTAATCGCGCAGGCCGGGCGAGATATCCTGGGGCAGCAACTCGCCAGCCACCATGAGGGTATCCGGCATGACCCCGATGGGCAGGGTTTCGATGCCGGTATTCATCGAGGAGCGAACCGTTCCCCCGTGTTCGGACAGTACCGTCAGCCGGTAGCCCTCCTGGCCCAATTCGGCATTGGCAAGCTCAAACGCCGTCAGTGCCGCCAGCCCCATGAGTTGAAAGCCATCTTCGAGAATCAATCCAACCTGCCGCATCAGCGTGCCTTCCTGAAATGCCGGATCGGCGTGATCTTGCCATCAACGCGCAAGATGATGTGATGCGTCAGCCGGCCATGGCCGGAAATGCCGCTTTCATGTCCGCAAGCGCAGTCTGTTTCGCCAGGCCCGTTTCCTCGGCCATGGCGCAGCCGCGCCCGCGCTCGGTGGCTGCCCTGCAGTGCCGAGGGTATGAAGACAGCCAGCAGCATGTTGGATCGGTGCAGCTGGCGGCTGGCCCGGTAGTGCACTGCTTTTTGAACCTGGGTTGCTGGAATTTGCTGAAAAATATCGGGTTTACCCTTGTTTTTGGCAAGAATATATGGCGGCGCACATAGGAAATATCGAGGCCCTCTTATGCGTTGAAGCAGGGCTGGAATTAATCTTGCAGACATTCGAATAGTCCGCACACCAGCAGCAGCCCCACGAGCATGAGCCACAACAGCCCCCCTTCCCAACCCATTCGCTTTTATCACCGAGGCCAGATCGTCGAGGTGCAGGGCCAGCATCCCACGCGCTCGGTGCTGGACTGGCTGCGCGGGCAGGCGCGCTGCACCGGCACCAAGGAAGGCTGCAACGAGGGCGATTGCGGTGCATGCACCGTGGTGGTCGCCGAACTGGCCGAAGATGGTGCACCGGATGCCGTGGGCGGCCTGCAGCTGCAGACGGTCAATGCCTGCATCCAGTTCCTGCCGACGCTGCATGGCAAGGCGCTGTTCACGGTCGAAGATGTCAAGGGCCAGTGCGCGGGCCAGCAAGGCTGCGCCACGGGGCAGCCGGCCGGCAGCGTGCAGCTGCATCCCGTGCAGCAGGCGCTGGTGGACTGCCATGGCTCGCAGTGCGGCTTTTGCACGCCGGGCTTCGTGATGTCGCTGTGGTCGGCTTACGAGCACCACCAGCAGGCTGGCACGCGGCCTTCGCGCCAGCAACTGGCCGATGAGCTGTCGGGCAATCTGTGCCGGTGCACGGGCTACCGCCCGATTCTGGATGCAGGCCAGCGCATGTTCGATCTGCCGGCCACGCGCATGGCCACCGAGCCGGTGGTGAAGGCCCTGCAGGGTCTGCGCTCGCAGGGTGCGGGCCTGGACTACGCGGCGCCCAATCCCGCCCAGGGCGGCCGCGTGGACAGCTTCCATGCGCCGCGCACGCTGGACGAGCTGGCGGCGCAGTGCGAAGCCAAGCCGGGTGCACGCCTGCTGGCAGGCTCCACCGACGTGGGCCTGTGGGTGACCAAGCAGTTCCGTGATCTGGGCGACGTTATCTATGTGGGCGATGTGGCCGGGATGAAGCGTGTCGAGGAGCGCCATGGCGAAGGCAGCATCGACGGCGGCGAGCTGTACATCGGCGCTGGTGCCTCGCTGGAGGCAGCCTGGTCGGCGCTGTCGCAGCGCTTCGAGGGGCTGACCGATGTCTGGCTGCGTTTTGCCTCCCTGCCGATCCGCCATGCAGGCACCATGGGTGGCAATGTGGCCAACGGCTCGCCGATTGGCGATTCGCCGCCCGTGCTGATGGCGCTGGATGCACAGATCGAGCTGCGCAAGGGCGCGCGCGTGCGCCGCATGCTGCTGCCCGACTTCTATCTGGACTACATGAAGAACCGGCTGGAGCCTGGGGAGTTCGTGCAGGGTCTGGCCGTGCCGCTGGCTGCCGCGCGCCGCCAGGTACGCGCCTACAAAATCAGCAAGCGCTTCGACTGCGATATCTCTGCGCTGTGCGCGGGGCTGGCCATCGAGCTGGATGGCGAGGTGGTGAAGTCCGCGCGGCTGGCTTTCGGCGGCATGGCGGCCGTGGTCAAGCGCGCGGCCCTGGCAGAGGCTGCCATTGTGGGCCGGCCCTGGGATGCGTCCGCCGTGCAGGCCGCCCAGGCCGCGCTGGCCCAGGACTTCCAGCCGCTGTCCGATATGCGCGCCAGTGCCGGCTATCGCCTCAAGGTGGCGCAGAACCTGCTGCAGCGCCTGTGGCTGGAGACCCGTGCTCAGCAGCCGCTGCCGGCCCAGGCCACCAGCGTCTGGAGCGTCATGCCTCACCACGCCGCAGTGCAAGGAGCCTGAAATGAACCGTCCCATCGATCCCGCACTGCTGCATTCCAACGAAGCCTTTGCCCATTATCTGAAGAACACGGCTTTCCGCGTGGATGAGCGCGCCGAGGCCAGCGCGCATGCGCAGGGCCAGCGCGTGGGCATCAGCCGCCCGCATGAGTCGGCCCATCTGCATGTGGCGGGCGAGGCCGCCTACATTGACGACCTGCCCGAGCTGGACGGCACGCTGCACTGCGCGCTGGGCCTGTCGCCCGTGGCCAGCGGCCGGCTCAATGCGCTGCGGCTGGACGCCCTGCGCGCCATGCCCGGTGTGGTGGCCGTGCTCACGGCCGAGGACATTCCCGGCGTCAATGACTGCGGCTCCATCATCCATGACGATCCGATTCTGTGCAGTGGCGAGATCCGCTATGTGGGCCAGCCGCTGTTTGCGGTGGTCGCCGAGTCGCGCGACGCTGCGCGGCGCGCTGCTGCACAGGCCAAGGCTGTGGCCGACATCACGGCCGAGCCGCCCGTGCTCACGCCCCAGCAGGCCCATGCGCAAGGCCGGTACGTGCTGCCGCCCATGCACCTGGAGCGCAGCACCCATGAAGGCGGCGCGCGCCGGGCTATCGAGCAGGCGCCGCACCGCCTGAAGTCCACGTTTTACGTGGGCGGGCAGGAGCAGTTCTATCTCGAAGGCCAGATCAGCTACGCCATTCCCAAGGAGGATGGCGCCGTGCATCTGCATTGCTCCACGCAGCACCCCAGCGAGATGCAGCATCTGGTGGCGCACGCGCTGGGTGTGTCTTCGCATGCCGTGCAGGTGGAGTGCCGGCGCATGGGCGGCGGCTTCGGCGGAAAGGAGTCGCAGTCGGCGCTGTTCGCCTGCGTGGCGTCGGTGGCGGCGACGCGGCTGCGCCGCCCGGTCAAGCTGCGTCTGGACCGCGACGATGACTTCATGGTCACGGGCCGGCGCCACTGCTTCTGGTACGAGTACGAGGTGGGCTATGACGGCGAGGGCCGCATTCTGGGCGCCGAGATTTCCATGGTGTCGCGCGCCGGCCATTCCGCCGACCTGTCAGGCCCCGTGATGACGCGCGCGCTGTGCCATTTCGACAATGCCTACTGGCTGCCCGATGTCGCCATGCATGGCTACTCCGGCCGCACCAACACCCAGAGCAACACGGCGTTCCGTGGCTTTGGCGGCCCGCAAGGGGCGATTGCCATCGAGAACATCCTGGATTCGGTAGCGCGCGAGCTGGGCCACGATCCGCTGGATGTGCGCCGCATCAACTTCTACGGCAAGACCGAGCGCAATGTGACGCCCTACGGCCAGGTCGTGACCGACAACATCATCCATGAGCTGGTGGCCGAGCTGGAGTCCTGCAGCGACTACCGTGCGCGCCGCGAAGCGGTGGCGGCGTTCAACGCGGCCAGCCCCGTGCTCAAGCGCGGCCTGGCGCTGACGCCGCTCAAATTCGGCATCTCTTTCAACGTCAAGCACTTCAACCAGGCCGGTGCCCTGGTCCATGTCTACAACGATGGCTCTATCCTCGTGAACCATGGCGGCACCGAGATGGGCCAGGGCCTGAACACCAAGGTGGCCCAGGTGGTGGCGCATGAGCTGGGCGTGGGGTTTGCGCGTGTGCGTGTCACGGCCACCGATACCTCCAAGGTGGCCAACACCTCGGCCACGGCGGCCTCGACGGGTGCCGACCTCAATGGCAAGGCGGCGCAGGATGCAGCCCGCCAGATCCGCGAGCGCCTGGCGGCCTGCGTTGCCGCGCGCCATGGCGGGCGTGCCGAGGATGTGCGCTTTGCCAACGATCAGGTCCATGTCAATGGCAAGGTGCTGGATTTCAGGACGGTGGTCGGCGAGGCCTACATCGAGCGCGTGCAGCTGTGGTCCGACGGCTTTTACGCCACGCCTGGCCTGTCCTGGAACAAGGATACCCTGCAGGGGCGGCCTTTCTACTACTACGCCTACGGCGCGGCCGTCAGCGAGGTGGTGGTGGATACGCTGACGGGCGAGTTCAAGCTGCTGCGCGCCGACGTGCTGCACGACGTGGGCCGCTCGCTGAACCCGGCCGTGGACGTGGGCCAGGTGGAGGGCGCCTTCATCCAGGGCATGGGCTGGCTGACCACCGAGGAGCTGGTCTGGCATCCGCAAAGCGGCAAGCTCACCACGCACGCGCCCAGCACCTACAAAATCCCGACGGCCAATGACTGCCCGCCGGTGTTCAATGTGCGCCTGTTCGAGGGCGACAACTTCGAGGACTCCATCCACCGGAGCAAGGCCGTGGGCGAGCCGCCGCTGCTGCTGCCTTTCTCGGTGTTCTACGCCATCCGCGATGCCGTCTCGGCCGTAGGCGGCCACCGTGCCAGCCCGCCGCTGCAGGCGCCGGCCACGCCCGAGTCCATCCTGCGCGCCATCGAGGCGGTGCAGGCCGCCGGGGGCTGAGCGCCTCGGCGCCACCCCTTTCCTCATGAATCTGCGCGCAGCCATGCGCGCAACCTGGTCCATGGCTGCCCGGCAGGGTGCCATGCCCTGTGCCGGCCCGGACAGCCGGCGCACCACCCTGGGCGCTTTCACAACCGTTGCGCCCCGCATGCGAAAACAACACGGAGACAAAGCGATGAACTGGATGGAACGGGTGTTCAAGCTCAGCGAGCATGGCACCGATGTAAGAACCGAGCTGGTCGCCGGCCTGACGACCTTTCTGACGATGGCCTACATCATCTTCGTCAATCCCTCGATCCTGGGGGATGCGGGCATGCCCAAGGGGGCGGTCTTCGTGGCCACCTGCCTGATTGCGGCCCTGGGCACGACCATCATGGCGCTGTATGCCAACTACCCGATCGCGCTGGCGCCGGGCATGGGGCTCAATGCCTATTTCGCCTATGTGGTGGTGCTGCACATGGGCTTTACCTGGCAGGCGGCGCTGGGCGCGGTCTTCGTCTCGGGCTGCCTGTTCCTGCTGGTGACGGTGTTCGGCCTGCGCGAGCTGATCATCAAGGGCATACCGCAGTCCATCCGCATCGCGATCACCGTGGGCATCGGCCTGTTCCTGGCGCTGATCGCGCTCAAGAGCGCAGGCATCGTGGCGGCCTCGCCGGCCACGTATGTGACGCTGGGCGATCTGCACAAGCCCGAGGCCATTCTGGCCACGCTGGGTTTTCTGATCATCGTGGTGCTGGACCGGCTCAAGGTGCCGGGCGCCATCCTGATCGGCATCGTTGCCGTCACGGTGGCTTCCTTCTTCTTCGCAGGCAATGAGTTCCATGGCCTGGTCTCGGCCCCGCCTTCGATTGCGCCCACCTTCCTGCAGCTGGACATCAAGGCAGCACTGACGGGCGGCATCCTGAACGTGGTGCTGGTGTTCTTCCTGGTCGAGCTGTTCGATGCCACGGGCACGCTGATGGGCGTGGCCAAGCGCGCGGGCCTGCTGGTGCCCAGCCGCATGCAGCGCTTCAACCGCTCGCTGCTGGCCGACAGCGGCGCCATCTTCGCAGGCTCGCTGCTGGGCACTTCCAGCACCACCGCCTATGTGGAGAGCGCTGCCGGCGTGCAGGCGGGCGGACGCACGGGCCTGACGGCGCTGACCGTGGCCGCGCTGTTCCTGTGCTGCCTGTTCCTGTCGCCGCTGGCCGGTGTCGTGCCTGCCTACGCTACGGCGCCTGCGCTGTTTTTCGTGGCCTGCCTGATGCTCAGGGAGCTGACGGAGATCGAGTGGGATGAGACGACCGAGGCCATTCCTGCCGCTGTCACGGCGCTGCTCATGCCTTTCACCTATTCCGTGGCCAATGGGCTGGCGTTCGGCTTCATCACCTATGCCGTGCTCAAGCTGTTCACGGGCCGTTCCAGGGAAGTGCACTGGATGGTGTGGCTGATCGGCGGCGTCTTCCTGTTCAAATTCGTTTATATCGGCGGCTGACAGTTCGCCCTGTATTGGTGGGGGGCCCGTGCCTGGCAGTCATGCCTTGCACGGGCCTTTTTGCTGGCGCTGTCAAGCTGGGTAGATGGCGCCCAGGATGCGCGGGCCGTGTGCGCCGGTGACGGCAGGCAGGTTGCCTGGCAGGCCCAGCAGGGCCTGGCGCGCCAGCCATGCGAAGGCCGCAGCCTCGACCTGCTGGGGCGGCAGGCCGCGCGCAGCCGTGGTGTCCACGGCCACGCCGGGCAGCAGGGCGGCGATGCGCTGCATCAGCTGTGTGTTGAAGGCGCCGCCGCCGCAGACCAGCAGCTCGCCGCCGCCCCGCCCGAAGCGCTGCACAGCGTCGGCGCAGGCGCGGGCCGTGAATTCGGTGAGCGTGGCCTGCACGTCGGCAGGGGATGCGCCGGGCGCAGCGGCAGCGAGATGGCTGGCCAGCCAGTCGGCATGGAACAGGTCGCGTCCCGTGCTCTTGGGCGGTGGCTCGCCCAGAAAGGGCTCGGCCAGCAGGCGGTCGAGCAGCGGTGGCAGCACGCTGCCCGTGGCGGCCCAGCGGCCGCCGTCGTCATAGGGCTGGCCGGTATGGCGCTGGCACCAGCCATCCATCAGCGCGTTGCCGGGGCCGCAGTCGAAGCCCAGCACCGTGGCGCCATCCGCGTCCAGCACGCTGAGGTTGGCAATGCCGCCGAGGTTGAGCACCAGCACGGTCTTGCCAGGATGGCCGAACACGCCCTGGTGGAAGGCCGGCACCAGCGGCGCGCCCTGGCCGCCAGCGGCCACATCGCGGCTGCGCAGGTCGGCCACCACTGTGATGCCGCAGAGTTCTGCCAGCAGGGCCGGGCTGTTGAGCTGCAGCGTATAGCCTGTGCCATCGAACATGTGCGGGCGGTGGCGCACGGTCTGGCCGTGGGCGCCGATGGCGGCTATCTGTCCCGGCGGCAGGCCCGAAGCCTGCAGCAGTTCGCGCACCACCCCGGCGTAGCTGCGCGCCAGCGCGTTGGCGGCCAGGGCGGCGCGGTGCAGTTCGTCGTGGCCCCCGGTGCGGTTGAGTGCCAGCAGTTCGCTGCGCAGCGCGGCATCGAAGCCGCAGCTGGCATGCTGCAGGACCTGGGTGCCTTCGGCAAAGTCCACCAGCACGCCGTCCACCCCGTCGAGCGAGGTGCCGGACATCAGGCCGATGCAGTAGCGGTGGGCGATGGGAGTGTGTGCTGGCAGGGTCATGGCGCCAATGGTAGCGGCGCTGCTCCCTGCGGCATGCGCAAAGAGAGCTGCTGAA
>NZ_JACSYA010000020.1 GCF_029870285.1 Delftia sp. PS-11 | reverse complement strand
ACCCGCCGCCGAAGACGCTGCCGTGGTGGCACGCGCCTCGGCGGCAGGAATGGTCTGTCTGGGCAAGACCAACCTCAGCGAATTCGCCTACTCGGGCCTGGGCCTCAACCCTGGCTTCGGCACACCAGTGAATCACCGCCTGGGTGCCCGCAGCCGGGTGCCAGGGGGTTCGTCCAGCGGCGCTGCGATGGCCGTGGTGCACGGATGCTGCCCCCTGGCCATGGGCTCGGACACGGCAGGTTCGGTACGCATTCCGGCGGCATTCAACGGGCTGGCTGGCTTTCGCGCCAGCCGGGGACGCTACCCCATGCAGGGAGTGTTCCCGCTGGCCCCCTCGCTGGACACCTTGGGGCCACTGGCCGCCAGCGTGGCTGACTGCATTGCACTCGATCAGGTGCTGTGCGGCCTGGTGCCGCAGTCTGGCGCCAGGCCGGGCGGCGCGCATGCCGGCAGCGATGGACTGCGCGGCCAGGTGTTTGCCGTGGACTCCCGTCTGCTGCAGGACGATCGCATCCACGCCAGGGTGAGGGCCAATCTGCTGGCCTGTCTGGGTCTGCTGCAAATGCAGGGTGCACGCATTGAACACCGCAGACTGCGCAGCCTGCAGCAGATGCAGGCACTGATGGAGCGCCACGGCTGGCTGGGCGCCCATGAGGCACTGGCCACGCACCGCCAGCGGCTGGATGCGCCGGATCAGGCCGCACGCATGGACCCGCGTATGCGCCTTCGCCTGGAGGCGGCCCGGCAGTTGGACCATGCAGGCTATCTGGAACTGCTGGCGCAGCGCAAGCCCTTGATGGCGCTGTTCGCGCAGGAATTGGGTGAGGCCACTCTGGTGCTGCCCACCGTCGGCCATCCGGCGCCGCTGCTGCTGCCGCTGCTCGAAGACGACACGCTGTTCGCCGAGACCAACCTCGCCACGCTGCGCCTGACCATGCCGGGCAGCTTCCTGGACACCCCCGCCGTGGCCATGCCCAGCGGCATCGCGCAAGAAATGGGGCCGCACGGACAGCCCGAGCCGCTGCCCACCAGCCTGCAGCTGATGCGCCCGTGCGGCGATGACGACCGCCTGCTGCGCACGGCCCTGTGCGTGGAAAAGGCGCTGTTTCCTTCCCACTCAACCGTGACCGGAGCAAGGAGTGCATGACATGAGCAAGGATATCCAGATCACATTTGGCGTGGACGTCGATGCCGTCGGCGGCTGGCTGGGCTCGTATGGCGGAGAGGATTCCCCTGACGACATCTCGCGCGGCATGTTTGCGGGTGAGGTGGGTTCGCTGCGCCTGCTCAAACTGTTCAAGCGGTATGGCCTGCAGACGACCTGGTTCATTCCCGGCCACTCCGCGCAGACCTTCCCCGAGCAGATGAAGGCGGTGGTGGATGCGGGCCACGAGATCGGCATCCACGGCTACAGCCACGAGAACCCGATCGCGATGACGCCCGAGCAGGAAGAAGCCGTGCTGGACAAAAGCATCGAGGTCATCACACAGCTGGCCGGCCGCGCGCCCACGGGCTATGTGGCGCCCTGGTGGGAATTCAGTCCCGTCACCAATGAGCTGCTGCTCAAGAAGGGCATCAAGTACGACCACAGCCTGATGCACAACGACTTCCACCCCTACTACGTGCGCGTGGGTGACCGATGGACGCGCATCGACTACAGCAAGCACCCCGACACCTGGATGAAGCCGCTGGAGCGGGGCCAGGAGACGCGTCTGGTCGAGATTCCCGCCAACTGGTACCTGGACAACCTTCCGCCCATGATGTTCATCAAGAAGGCGCCCAACAGCCACGGCTTCGTCAATCCGCGCGACATAGAGCAGATGTGGCGGGACCAGTTCGACTGGGTCTACCGCGAGCATGACTATGCGGTGTTTCCCATCACTATCCACCCCGATGTCTCGGGACGCCCCCAGGTGCTGCTGATGCTGGAGCGCCTGATCGAGCATTTCAAAGCGCACGAAGGCGTGCGCTTCATGACATGCGACCAGATCGCCGACGATTTTCTGCGCCGGCAGCCGCGCTGACGCCACACCATGCCCATTGAGCGAGGACACCATGAACACCTCAGCCATGCCACCGGCCGCAGCAGGCACCGGCCATCTGGACCCCACCGGCCCCGCAGCTTCCTGGAGCGCGCCTGCCGTGACGCGCAAGCAGGTCAGCTATGCCACCTGGGTCTGCTTTTTCGCCTGGGTTTTCGCCGTCTATGACTTCATCCTGTTCGGCACCCTGCTGCCCCAGTTGGGAGAGCATTTCCAATGGAGCGCCGAGCAGCAGGCGCGCCTGAATACCTGGGTGACACTGGGCACGGTGATCGTGGCCTTTGCCATCGGCCCCATCGCCGACCGGCTGGGCCGGCGCAAGGGCATCATCATCGCCGTGGCGGGCGCTGCGCTGTGCTCTGGCCTGACTGCGCTGGCAGGCTGGGTCATCGGGCTGTCGGCGGGGCTGGGTTTTGTGCTGCTGATCCTGGTGCGCTCGCTGGCGGGCCTGGGCTATGCGGAGCAAAGCATCAATGCCACCTACCTGAGCGAGCTGTTCTCCCTGGTCTACACGGACCCCGCAACGCTGCGCAGGCGCGGCTTCATCTACTCTCTGGTGCAGGGCGGCTGGCCCGTGGGCGCAGTGCTCACGGCCGCGCTCGTGGCCTTGCTGTACCCGCTGGGGGAGCGCTGGTTCGGACAGGGCGGCGGCTGGGTGCTGTCTTTCGTGTTCGCCATGTTTCCGGCCCTGGTGATCGCCGTGCTGGGCCGCAGGCTGGTGGAGACGCCCCAGTTCCTGACCACGCGGCGCATCGCTGAACTGCGCCGCTCAGGCCGCGAGGCAGAGGCCATCCGGCTGGCCCAGGCCCACGGCATGGACCAGGGAGACAGCCACCACACAGGTCTGTCGGCCATGTTCCGGGGCGCTTCGCTGCGGCCCACGCTGTCCCTGTCGCTGGGATTTTTCCTGAACTGGTTCGCCATCGTGATCTTTGCCGTGCTCGGCACCTCGGTGCTTGGCGGCTCCGGCGGCACGGCGGGCAAAGGCGTGGATTTCTCCAATGCGCTGCAGGTGCTCATCATCTCCAATCTCGCGGGCTTCATGGGCTATGTCTTCCATGGCTGGCTGGGTGACCGCATCGGCCGGCGCAACGCCGTCGCCATCGGCTGGATACTGGGCGGCGTGGCATTCGCACTCATGCTGAACGCGCCATCGGGTGACTTCTGGCGCATCGTCCCGCTGTATTCGCTGGGGCTGTTCTTCCTGATCGGGCCTTACGCTGCTGTCCTCTTTCTCATCGGCGAGAGCTTTCCCAACGCTATCCGTGCCACGGCAAGCTCCTTTGTCAAGGCCATGGGGCAGGTGGGCGCCATCGCAGCGGGCTTTGGCGTGACGTGGACCCTCTCCCAGGGAGCGGACTGGGTGCAGGCTGCGCTGTACTGGGGCGCCATCCCCTGCGCGGCCTCGGGGCTGCTGATGTTTCTGGCACCCCATGTCGATCCACGCACCGTGAAGTGAGCCGCCATGACCTCATCCACAAGCACTGCGGGCAGTGGCCTGACCGTGCACTGGCCCTGCTGAGGACATCCACCATGGGTATCTCCGATCACACCCTCGCATTGCTGGACGGACGCCGTGCCGTCATTACCGGAGCTGGCAGCGGCATCGGCAAAGCCATCGCACTGGCCTACGCACTGGCCTACGCGCAGGCCGGTGCGCGGCTGCTGCTGGCGGATCTGGACGCCGCACGGGCTGACAGCGTGGCCCGGCGCTGCCGCGCCCTGGGCGCACAGGCTGAAACCGTGGCAGGCGATGTCGGCGACGAGGCCACGGCCCACCGCATCATCGAGCGCTGCGTACAGGCCTTTGGCGGCATCGACATTCTGGTCAACAACGCCGGCATGCTGACCCAGTCGCGCTGCGCCGACATGCCCGCGTGCATGTGGGACGAGATGCTGCGCGTGGACCTGCGCAGCGTCTTCCTGTGCGCGCGGCGTGCCGTGCCGCACATGCAGGCGCAGCGCTGGGGACGCATCATCAACATTGCGTCACAGCTGGGCATCAAGGGCAGCGAGGAACTGAGCCACTATGCGGCGGCCAAGGCCGGTGTGATCGGCTTTACCAAGTCGCTGGCGCTGGAGGTGGCGTCCGACAATGTACTGGTCAACGCGATTGCACCAGGGCCGATTGCCACGCCGCTGATCGATGGCATCAGCGCGCAGTGGAAACGCGCCAAGGAGGCAAGCCTGCCGCTGAAGCGCTTCGGGCAGGCCGAAGAAGTGGCGCCCACGGCCGTGCTGCTGGCATCCGATCCGGGCGGCAATCTCTACGTGGGGCAGACGCTGGGGCCGAACTGCGGCGATGTCATGCCATGACGCCGGGTGCTGCCCTCTGCCCGCTTCGCTGCGGACTGCCGCAGAAAGGACCATGTCATGTGTGGAATGTGCGGACTGCTGCAGGGCTCGGGGCACTGGAGTCAGGCGCTGGCCGGGCCCGGCGGGCGCCGCCAGCGGCTGATTCAGATCGCGCGGGCCAACCGGCTGCTTGCGCTGTGGCGACTGCGGCTCGGTGATTTTCATGGACAGTCCTATCTGCTGTCGGGCCCCACGGGCGCCAGCGTGCTGATCGCCGACTTCGGTGCGCTGTGGCCCGCTGCCGAGCAACTGCTGGGCCGCGCCATCGACCCCTTCGACATGCCATGGCCTGCCAGCCAGGAGGGCAGCCCATGACCGAGTCCCAGCGCCTTCCCGTCGGTGTGCTCACCGGGTTTCTGGGCAGCGGCAAGACCACGCTGCTCAGGCGCTGGCTGCATGCCGGCGATACAGGGCAAACCGCTGTGCTGATCAACGAGTTCGGGGCCGAGGGACTTGATCATCTGCTGGTGGGCAGTATCGATGCCGATACGGTGCTGCTGGACAACGGCTGTGTCTGCTGTGCCATCCGAGGCGAGCTCAAGGACGCACTGTGGCGCCTGCATCAGCGCCGCGCGCGTGGCGAGCTGCCACCATTCCTGCGCGTGCTGATCGAGACCACAGGGCTGGCGGCACCGGGGCCGGTGATTGCCACGCTGATCGGAGATGCGCAGCTGCGCCAGGCATTCGAGCCCGCCTTTGTCTGCACGGTGGTCGATGCACTGCACGCGCAGCACCAGCAGGTGCAGCGCCCGCAATGGCTGGCCCAGGTTGCTGCGGCCGACCATCTTTATCTGAGCAAGACAGACCTGGCGACGGCAGCGCAGGCAGAGGCCCTGCGCGGGATGCTGGCACGGCTCAACCCCCTTGCCAGTCTGGCCGATGCAGCAAGGGCACCTGCGCCGTGGACATGGCAACCCGAAACATGGCAACCCGAAAACAGCCGTCAGGTGGATGACTGGCTGGCTCGCTCCCTTGCAGGCACGCCGCGCCAGCAGGCGCCGGGGCTGGGCCGGACTCCGATGCGTGCCGGGCATGTGCATGGCGGGATACAGTCCTTTTGCCTGCAGTTTGACGCTCCGCTGGATTTGTGTGCGCTCACACTGTGGCTGACCCTGCTGCTGCATTGCCATGGCAAGCATGTGCTGCGCCTGAAAGGACTGGTTGCCGTGGCTGCGGATGGCTGGCCGCAGGGACAGCCCACGGTACTGCACGGCATAGGACATCTGATGCATGCCCCCGAACATCTGGCCGAATGGCCGGGCATGGACAGGCGCTCGCGCCTGGTCTTCATCACCTCGGGGCTCGATGAACGGCAGGTGCGCGAATCATGGTATTCGTTCGACCGCTTCCTGTCAGACGACAATAGCCTGCCCATGTCAAGAAAATCTGCCCCGTCACGGCTTGCCTGAGCTGCCGCAAGGACCCCTCCATGTGTAAGAACACCCCCGAACTGCGCGTACTGGGCACCTCGGTCACGCTGACCGAGCCCTTGCGCCTGCGCGCGCAGCAGGATCTGGGCATCCGCATCCATTTCGAGGTGCTTGACGGCTTCGACGCCCAGCGCCAGGCCGTGATGCGCCAGGACAGCTTCGACCTTTACGACCAGTGGTTCCACAGCCTGGACTGCCTGTGGCCCGCCGGCGCCCTGCAGCCCATAGAAACCAGCCGGCTGGCCTACTGGAGCGAGGTCAACGTCCTGCCGCGCACCGGCCGCATCACGCCTGGGGCGGCCTATGGCGCCGGCTGCAACCCCGTGACACGCCTGTACGTGCAGCCCGATGGCTCCATCGGCGATGTGCCCGGCGAGCGCATCGCGATGCTGCCACTCACGCACAACGTGGACAGCTTCGTCTACCTGCCCGCAGCGATTCCAGGGCTTTGCGGCCAGGCAGAGCAAAGCTGGTCATGGCTGGTCTCGCCCGCCTGCCGGGGCCGTGCGGCCTTGCAGGCGGACGCCGCCATTGGCGCGCTGGATGCGGCGCTGGCCCTGCAGGCGGCAGGAGAGATGTCGTTTGGCGACATCAGCAATCTGAGCATCGAGGAGATCGACCGGATGATGGAGGCCCTGCTGCAAAGGCAGGCCCACGGCCAGTTCTGTGGTTTCTGGGGCAACTACGCCGATGCGGCACGGCTGATGATCGAGTCGGATGTTGCCATACAGAGCCATTGGTCCCCAGCCATTGCCCACTACCGTGCAGCAGGCCTGGACTACCGGCTGGCGTGCCCCCGCGAAGGTTACCGCGCCTGGTATGGAGGCATAGGCATCTCCAGCCAGGCACGCGGTGACACCCTGGATGCGGCCTACCGGTATCTGAACTGGTGGCAATCGGGCTGGCCCGGTGCGGTCATGGCACGCCAGGGCTACTACATCTCCAACCCGCAGCGCAGCAAAGAGCACCTGAGCACCGCAGAATGGGACTACTGGTATGCCGGCCAGCCTGCCGCAGAAGACCTTTCGGGCAACAATGGCCAGGTGCTGATTGCGCGCGGCAGCGTTCGTGATGGGGGTTCCTACGAACAGCGCCTGAGCCACATTGCCGTCTGGAACACCGTCATGGACGAGCACAATTACCTGGTGCGCCGATGGGATGAGTTGCAGCGGGCGCCCCACGCACAGCCAAAGCCACGGGCTTTCTACAGCCCCCAGCAGATACCCAAGGAATGAGACAAGCCATACCAGCCTCCACTCAGAGCGCCACAGATGCACGGGCAGACGGTGATGAACACGGTGAACGCAGATTGCGCTATGAGCTGATACGGCAGAAGCTGCGCACGGCCATCGTGGGACAGCGTATCGTGCCGGGGCTTGTCCTGCTGGAAGGGCCTGTGGCCAAGGTGTTCGGCACCAGCCGTATCCCCGTGCGCAAGGCCTTCGAGCTGCTGCATGAGGAAGGGCTGCTGACCACCTTCGATGGCCGGGGCTATCTCGTGGCCCAGCGCGGCCAGCATGTGCTGCCCCAGCGCCTGCCGCTGGATGCCCATGCGCTGGGACAGGATGCCACCGACGCCATCATCCGCATTCCCTCGGAAAGCGAGCGCATCCATGACGAGCTGGAGCAGTCGATTTGCACGGCGATGATCTTCGGCTGCTTTCATATCGATGAAAACGCCGCCATGGCGCATTTCAACGTCAACCGGGTCGCATTGCGGGAGGTACTGAGCCGCCTGGTGGACCGTGGACTGGTGGAAAAGAGCACCTACGCCTCCTGGCGCGTGGCGGCGCTGACCGCGCGCGCCGTGAACCAGGACTTCGACCTGCTGGCATTGCTGGCGCCCGAGGCGCTGCGTGAGAGTGCTCCAAGGCTGGACCGGGAGTGGATCGGGCAACTGCGCCGTGACCTGTCCGAGGCCCATGCCAGCGCCTGCAAGCTGCAGGACATCGAGCAGCAGCTGCACGGCGCCTGCCTGGCACAGCACCCCAACGACAAGCTGCTGGCCATGCTGGACCAGTGCCAGATGCCCTGGCTCATACATCGCATCTTCTGCCGCATGTTCCCGCAGGCGCCCCATCCCGGCCTGCATGAGCATTGCAGGCAGGTTCTCGATGCACTGGGCGATCAGGCGCCAGACCGGGCCGCACAAGCCCTGCGGGACTATCTGGCACAGGCACGCAAGCGCGCGCAGCTGCAATTGAAAGTGCTGTCGGTGCTGCCCGAGCCCGAGGTTCCGTCCTATCTGCTGCGGCAAGCATGAACGCACAGCCGGTGCGCCACGCCTCTGCCGGAGCCCTGCAAACGGCGATCCGGCATTTGTGCACCGGCCTGCTCGCACTGTTTCTGATCCATGTCTTTCTCAGCCAATGGAGCCTGCTTGACGGCTCTCCCAGAAACAGCCTGGGCGTTTACCTGCAAAGCGAGGCAGAAAAGCCATTCGCCTATCGCTGGCTTGCCCCCGTCGCAGTCAAGCATCTGGTTGCGCTGATGCCAGAAGGGCCGAAGGCCCTGCTTGCAGACCACGCTGCCCCACTGTTCTACCAGGTCTTTGCCGACCCCTGGCTGCAAAAATACGCCCCGCAACTGCCCGGTCTCATGGCAAGCGCCCGCGCGGATTGGGGTGCACCTGACTACCGCACAAGCTATGTCCTGATGGCCGGGCTGCTGTGGCTGGCGTCCGCAGCATCGCTATCCCTGATCGGCAAGATGGCCCTTGCGCTGGGCACGACACGGCTGCAGGCAGCCTTGCTGGTACTGGCTTACGCACTGATCTATCCCAGCGTTTTTCTGCACGCAGGGTATTTCTACGATGTTTTCGAGCAATGCTTCGCGCTGCTGGTCATCCACTGCGTGCTTCGGCAACGATGGCTGGCATTCGCCATGGTGCTGACGGCCATGCAGTGCAACCGGGAAACCGCCATCATGCTGCCGGTGTTTCTCGCGCCGTTGATACACACCAAGCTGCGCAGCAGTGAAAAGCCCGGCACTGCACTTGCATGGCTGACCCTGGCAATGGCCGCTTGCCTGGCAATTTACCAATGCACACGGCTCTTTTTCGCGGACAACCCAGGCGCAAGCGCCGAGTTCCATCTGTTCCAGAACCTGGCCTTCTGGCGCGAGCCGGGCACTTGGACCGCCACCTACGATATCTACGCTCAGGGCATCCCGTTGCCCCGGCTACTCTTTCTGCTTTGCATCGTCCCGATGTTGATTGTTTCGCTCATGGGCCGGCGTGGCCCCATGGCATGGTCAGGCTGCCTGTGCATGGCCATCATGTCCCTGCTGTTCATCGCCGTCGGCTACAGGGACGAGTTCAGGGCCATGGGCATCTGCCTGCCGTTTGTGCTGCTTGCGCTGGCCGGGAGGCTGGGACAGCGGAACACCGCTTTAGCCGCTTTGGAGGACATCAAAGAACCCATGCGGGCAGTACAGTTCTGATATGGTGTCCTTCGCCAGAAACCGAGGGGTGGCGGAAAATTTTTGTGCCGCGCAAGGCGGCATCCATCTCAACCCATCACATCTTCAGAGAAGATCCGCCAGTGCCCGCTGGCCGTCTTGCGCCAGTACTGGCGCAGCGGCAGTCCCTCGGCGAAGGACTTGCTGCTGGCGCGCAGATTGACGATGCGGATCTCGCCCTTCTCGTCTTTCCAGGAGTAGACCGAGAGATCCTTGAGGGTCACGCCAGGACTGCTGAAATAGGCGGTCAGGCGTTCCTGGGAACCCCGTGCCGACGGCGACTGCAGGAAGTCGTCCGTGTAGACGGCAGCCAGCCTGCGCAGGTCCGAGCCATGCCAGGCATTTTTCCACTCGTCGAGAACGCGCAGGAACGAATCGGCAGCACGCTGCTGTGCCTGGGCGCGCGGCGCAACCCATTGCAGCTTGTCGCGGATGAGCACTGGCGTCTGCCTGTCCACGGTCTGCATCAGCAGCGTCAGGTCAGGGTTGGCCAGCACCAGGCAGCCATCGCTGGCCTCCGGCGCGCGCGAGAACTGGTCGGGAGGCGAGCCATGCAGCCAGATGCCGCTGCCCGAACGGCCCACCGCCTTGTCCCAGTCATTGGGGAAGTTGACCGTCAGCGCCCCCTTGCCATAGAAGTCTGGCAGTTTGGGGCCGGGAATGTGCCGCCCGACGAAGTAAACGCCCAGGGGCGTGCGCTGGTCGCCTTCCTGCCATTTGTCCGTACCCAGCTTGCCTACCGAGACATAGAAGTCTCCGATCAGCTTCAGGCTGCCCGCCTCATGGGCGAACAGATAAAGCCGGGACTTGCTGGCATCCACCGCGATCGCATGGCGTACAGAAGAGCCTAGCATCAGGAATTCGCCAGGCACGGTGCCCGCAGGAGGCGCCGCACTGTCGGCATGCAGCCGCTGGCGCAGTTCATCCTGCAGGGCTCGCAATTGCAACTGGGTCGGCGCAGGCTCGGCGGTTGCGGCAATGCTGTGCTTGACCAGCACCCCACCGCGCGCCGGGGCCTGTGCTGCTGCGCTGGCTGCAACTGGCGTCGCCGCCAGCACCTCGCTGGAACGCCCTGTCTTGAAGCGCAGCAAGTCGGCATAGACCAGTTGGGCGGCACGGAAGTTGGGCACCTCGGCCGTCAGGTCTGCCGCCGCTTTCAGCGCGCCATCGAGATCGCGCTTTTCCACCTGACGGATGATGGCCAGCAGGCGCGCTTCGGCCTGGCTTTGTGTCGGCGCAGCCTTGGGCTGCGCAGGCGAGGCCGTGGCAGCAGCCACCCCTGCACCGGCACCTGCAGCCACAGCGGCGGCCCCCAGCACCCTGGCTTTGGTAGCCCCCCCGGCAGATGCCCTTGCAGCTGCTTTGGGCTGGGAGTTTTTTGCAGGCGTGGCTTTCGCAGACTCAGCCTTCGAGCCACCGGACTGGGACTTGGAAGGCCTGGCATGGACTGATGTCACCGCACACAGCGCGGCGGCAAGCGCACCCGCCATGGCCATCCGTGCATTCAGACGGAAAAAGCCGGCGGCGCCGAGAGGCTTGGCCAGCTTTTTCCAGAAACCGTAGGGCCTCACAGCGAGGCCGTCTCGTTCAGGCATCAGGCCCCGGTTCCTTCATGGGTGATGCGCCACTGGCCCTTTTCACGCTGCAGGCGCAGGGTCTTGCGGGTCGTTGTCTTGAGCGCGCCGGACGCGTAGTACTGCCGGAACTGGGCCGTTGCCTTGTCGCCATCCACGGAAACCTTGAGGTCGCGCAGGCTCACCACGATGCTGGCGCGCCCGACGATGCGCTGATGGCGCTGTTCTTTCCATTTGGCAATGCTGCTGCCATCGGCCGGAGAGAAATGCTCGCTGTAGGAGTCCAGATAGCGGTTGATGTCCTGTCCGGCCCAGGCACTGGCCCAGGCCTTGACGGCGGATTCGACCTCGTCAATGGCAGGAGATTTGGCGGGCTTGTCGGCCACCTTCTTTTCTTCGGCGGCGGGCGGCGCTGCCTGCGCCACCACGGCAGGAGCTGGAGCGGTGGGCTTGGCGTCGGCGGGCTTGGCATCCACCGGCTTGGCCTGTGCCACCTTGGCGGCTTCCGCTGCCTTGGCCTGCGCGGCCTTGGCTTCAGCTGCCTTGGCATCGGCGGCCTTGACTTCCGCAGCCTTGAACTCGGCCGCCTTGGCCTCTGCGGCCTTGGCTTCGGCAGCGCGCGCTTCCGCCGCCTTGGTCTGATCGGCCTTGGCGGCTGCAGCCGCACGGTCGTCCCGGGCGTTCTGCGCCACGGCCACCTTGGCCTGCGCACCACCTTGCTTGGGGAAAATCTGGGTGATCAGCGCCAGCTTGGGCTGTATCGCCTGGCGCGAGCCATCGAGCTGCAGGGCCTTGGCGTAGGCTTCGCTGGCCATACGAGCATACAGGTCGCCGAGATTCTCATGCGCTGTCGCGTAGCTGGGGTTGGTGCGGATGGCCTGCTCCAGCACCTCCGAGGCCTTGCGCTCCTGCCCCTCGGCGGCATACAGCACAGCCAGGTTGTTGTAGGGCTCTGGCAGGTTCGGGTATTCGCGCGTCAGCGCCGTGAAGATCTTGATGGCCTGGGCATTTTGCTTTTGCTCGGCGGCAATCACCCCTTGCAGGAACCGCATCTGCACATCGGCAGGATTTTGCTTGAGATAGGTTTCAGCCTGCTTGGCTGCCTGGGCTGCCTTGCCTTGCTCCAGCAGCTTGGACACTTCGTCCACATGCTCCTGAGCGGCATGGGCTGTCAGCCCGCCCAGCATAGCGCACAGGCTGATGGCCGCCACGGCGACGGGCCTGGCAAGCCGTGAACAGGCATGCCTGGCCGGATGCTGCGGGACTTTGAACGGAATCAGCATATTGAGCGCTCTCTACGCAAGGGGGTTGGAAGACGGGCCTGTTCGCTTTTGCGCTTTGCTTGCATTCGCCAAGCCCATGCTTGCAGCCAAAAGCCTGCAATTTTATAGGCGAAAGGCGCAAGACCATCAGGCATGCCCCCAAAGCAGGGGCTGCGCGCGCAGCCAGGCCACATGCAGCAGTGGCGAGCCTAGCAAGCCTTGTGGCATCTGGCACCCCTCAGCATAAAAACCTTACACATCAATACCTTATAAGACTCAGGCACTTTCTTAGGACTGGCCCTGCCATCCCTGAACCGCGTTGCGGTCAAACAAGCCAGATTTGCATCCACAGACACGTTTCTTGGCGCAAACACGCCACATATTGTCAAGATGGCGCAAATGATCAACAACTTCTTGCGCCCATAGGACAATTGCAAGCCTGCGGATCGTTTCCGCCAGCCGCCGCGCAGACGGTGCGCGGCGCCTCCCACGAACCCACCACAGCCGGGCATTGCCCGGCGCGGCCTGCCCCAGCCGCCGAATGACTGCCAAGAACAATATGTCCGCCGCTCGCAAGCGCCCCTCTTCCTCGAAAAACAAGAACACACGCGGCAGCGGACTGCGCCGTTTCCTGTTCGGTGCCGTGGCAGCGGCCCTGGCCAGCTTCCAGATTGCCAGCTGCATGCTCGATCCGGGCTGGAACGAACGACTGAACCTGCCCAAGCTGTCCACGCTGCCCATCCCCGGCCTGGAGTCGGGCAAAAGCGCTCCCACGCCGCCGCCCGGCGGCGTATCCACGGGCTTTTCACAGTGCCGTGAATTTTTCCCTGGCGGCGAGCCGCCCGTGCTGCCGCCCAGGCCCCTGCAGCGTGATCTGTGCTTCAGCAATTTCGCCGTGCTGCACAGCGGCGAGACCAAGACCCCCATCTTCGCTGCCGAGCGGCTCAACCGCAGCCAACTCAAGCAAGGCCAGGGCCTCAAGCGCGGCGACAGGTTCTATGCCGACGCGCGCCTGCCCAGCGCAGAGCGCGCCGAACTGGGCGACTACAAGGGATCGGGCTACTCGCGCGGCCACATGGCGCCGGCGGCCGACATGTACTCGCCCGAAGGCATGGCCCAGAGCTTCAGCCTGGCCAACATGGTGCCCCAGGACCAGACCCACAATGGCGGCGTCTGGAGCAAGGTCGAGCAGGACACGCGCAGCTACGCCATGCGCGCGCAGGGCGATGTCTATGTTTTCACGGGCCCGGTCTTCGACGGCCCGGCAGCCACCATCGGCCAGGGCAAGGTCCATGTGCCCAGCCACCTGTTCAAGCTGGTCTATGACGCCAGCGCAGGCCGTGCCTGGGTCCACTGGCAGGCCAACCGCTCCGACACACGCATGAGCGAACCCATCAGCTACGAGGAATTCACGCGCCGCACTGGCCTGCACCTGCTGCCGGCCTCGGCCCGCACAGGCGGCTAACGCCGCTCCAGCACACGGTCGATCAGCCCCCACTGGCGCGCCTCTTCGGAGGTCATGAAGCGGTCACGGTCCAGGTCGCGCTCCACCTCTTCGCAGCTGCGCCCGCAGTGCTGGGCATACAGCCGCGTCACACGCTGCTTGGTGCGCAGCATTTCCTCGGCATGGATACGAATATCCGAGGCCTGGCCGCGCACGCCGCCAAGCGGCTGGTGCACGTGCAGGCTGGCATTGGGCAGCGCCATCCTGTGGCCCGGCTCGCCGGCCATCAGCAGGAAAGACCCCATGGAGCGGGCAGTGCCCAGGCACAGCGTGTGCACGGGCGATCTGATGAACTGCATGGTGTCGTATATGGCAAAGCCGCTGGTGATCACGCCGCCTGGCGAGTTGATGTACAGATGAACAGGCTTGTCGGGGTTCTCGGCTTCGAGGAACAGCAATTGCGCGCAGACCAGTGCCGAAACCGTGTCGTTGACCTCGCCGTTGAGAAAAATCACCCGGTCGCGCAGCAGGCGCGAGTAGATGTCGAAGGACCGCTCTGCGCGCGCCGACTGTTCGACCACCATGGGAATGGGCATCATCGATTCGCGCATGGGCGAGCCTCCTGTGTGATGGGTGGAAAAACAGGCTGCGGCTCAGGTGGCGTACATGAGGAAGCCGCCGTCGTTGGCGGCCTGCCTGGCGGGCTGCGCCCGCACGTCGGTCAGCACATGGACGATGCGCAGCAACGTGCCGCCATCGACCAGAGGACTGATCTGCAGGTCCACCAAGCTTTCAAGAAAAGGCGGCTCGGCCTCACGCAGCCGCAGGCGCAGTGCCTGCTGCGGCACCTGGACCAGAGGCTCGGCCTGCTCTGAGCCCGCAAGCCACTGCGCGCGCAGCTCGGGAATAACCAACGCGCGCCAGACCTTGTCAGGCGGGGCATCGAGTGTGTACTCCTGCACCAGTTCGCAGGCCGGCTCGTCGGTATCCATGTCGTTCATTGGTCCATGTCCTTGAGCAAGCCCTTGAGTGCATCCACGCGCTGCGGCCAGTAAGCGCGGTACTTCGCCAGCCAGTCCGCGATCTGCGCCAGCCCTTGAGGATCGACCTGATAGTGCATGAAACGGCCCTGGCGCTGTTCGCTCACCAGCCCCGCATTGCGCAGCACGGCCAGGTGCTGGGACATGGCCGACTGGCTGATGCCCATGCCCTCGCGCAGCGCGCTGGCATGCATGCTGCCAGCGGCCAGTTTCTCGAAGATGGAGCGTCGTGTGGGGTCGGCCAGGGCCTTGAAGATGTCGTTCTCAGGCATGAAAACACTTTAGCAACGACTTATCTAAAATGCAAGCCACGAGCGAGATCTGGACCAGACAGCACCCGGCAGGGTCAAACAACAGACCCCATCCAGTCAGCTCACCCCCGCAGTTTCAAACGCCGCGCCTGCACAGCCCCCGCCAGCTGCTCCAGCACGGGCACGGTCTGCTCCAGGCTGATGCAGGCATCGGTGACCGAGACGCCGTGTGCCAGCGGCTGGCCTGCCACGATGTCCTGACGGCCTTCCTCCAGGTGGCTTTCGATCATCAGGCCGGTGATGCGCGCATCGCCAGCAGCGATCTGCTGCGCCACATCGGCGGCGACTTCGATCTGGCGGCGGTGCTGCTTGCTGCTGTTGGCGTGCGAGACGTCGATCATCACCTGGGGGCGCAGGCCCGCGCCCTGCAGCAGGGCACAGGCGGCCTGCACATCTGCTGCGCTGTAATTGGGCTGCTTGCCGCCGCGCAGGATGACGTGGCAGTCGCTGTTGCCGCGCGTCTCGAAAATGGCAGACTGGCCCATCTTGGTCATGCCCATGAAAGCGTGCGGTGCGCTGGCTGCGAGGATGGCATCGCTGGCCACCTTGACGCCGCCGTCGGTGCCGTTCTTGAAGCCCACGGGACAGGACAGGCCGCTGGCCAGCTGACGGTGGCTCTGGCTTTCCGTGGTTCGGGCACCGATGGCACCCCAGCTGACCAGGTCACTGATGAACTGCGGCGACAGCAGGTCCAGGAACTCCGTTCCCACGGGCAGGCCCAGGGCCAGCACGTCCAGCAGCAGGGCGCGCGCCATCTCCAGCCCTTCGTTGATGGCAAAGCTGCCATCCAGGTGCGGGTCGTTGATATAGCCCTTCCAGCCCACCGTGGTGCGCGGCTTTTCGAAATAGACGCGCATGACCACGATCAGGTCATCCGCCAGCGCATCGGCCTGGACCTTGAGCTGGCGCGCATAGTCCATGGCCTGGCCATGGTCGTGGATGGAGCAGGGACCGACGACAACAACCAGCCGGTCGTCCTGGCCCTGGAGCACGCGCGAGATGGCGGCACGGCTCGATTCCACGAGCTGCTGCGCGGCTTCGGGGGCGGGCAGCCATTCCTGCAGCAGGGCCGGCGTGATCAGCGGCCGCACGGCCTTGATGCGCAGATCGTCGATGCGGGTGGTGTCGTGCGTGCGCAGCGCCGCAGCGCTGCTTTTGACGTGGGGGGAATTGCTCATGGCGCTATTGTCGCGCGCGCCCTGCCTCCCACGATGCCTGGTCAGGGGGCGGCAGCCGGTGCTGCGGCAGCCGGCGCTGCGGCAGCCGGTGCTGCGGCAGCCGGCGTGGCCGGTGCAGCCGCTGCCGGGGCGGTCGCAGCCGGGCGCCAGGCGGCGGGCAGCAGCGCGTCGATCCAGTGAAGGCGCCATGCCAGCAGTGCCAGCAGCACCACGGCCATCAGAACCACGGCGCCATTGCGCAGGCCATGGTCTTCGGCATAGGGGTCGCTCATGCTGCGGCGAGCGCCAGCGGGCACCTTGGCAGTCTGTGACAGGCTGCGCCCCAGCGGCAGGTTGATGCACATGCGGCCATTGATGGCCCAGCCGCTGGCATCCAGGATGGGGCCCAGGCTGCGCTGGCGCAGCTTGAGCCAGGCAATCATCATGCTGGGCCCGGAGATGGCTGCCACCAGGCCCGCCAGCGCCACCGGAATCCAGGGGCCCAGTTCAATGAACTTGCCGAAAATGCCCACCAGCACGGCGCTGATCGAACCCATCGCCACGCCCAATGCAGCCACGGTGCCTACATCGGTCTTGCGCGGCGCTGCCGAGGCGGCGGCTGCAGCTGCCTCCTTGGGCGCGGCCACCAGCTGGCTGGCCTGCGTCCCCAGGCTGGCATGCACGCCATCTTCCTTGGCGGAGGCGCGCTTGGCCACCTGCTCTTCGATCATGCGCAGGAATTTTTTGTAGGGCGAGAAAAAGGCCTGGCCGATGCTGGTCGGGTTCTCGATGAGCTTGACGACGGTCGCGTCCCAGTCCTGGCCTGAACGGTCGTAGAACACGCCGTTGCGGCCCACGAACAGGAAGTCCACATCGCCCGCTGTGAAAGCGGCGACGATGGTTTTCTTGCGGCCCTCGCGCCGGCACTCGCAATAGGCCAGGCAGGTCTTGGCACGGCCCGCCAGCGCCGCATGGGCCGCCGTGTCGCCGACCTCCACGGTCAGGTCGCAGCTGCGCGCGTCCAGGTACAGCGTGCCGGCCTGGAAGGCCGCTCCCTCGCGCCGGTAGAAATGGCCGAAGGAGACAAAGTTATTGAGCAGCGCCAGCAGGTCGCGCTGCAGCCGGATCAGCTTTTCCAATTCAATTGCCTGCTCGCTGTGCTGCTTTTCCTCCTCGTCACGGGCGATGAGCGCCAGCAGCTCCTGCTCGCGGTCAGCTGCCAGCAGCTCGGCAATTTGCGCTGTGCCCAAGGCTTGCAGCGGCGTTGCAGGGCGGGCATCCAGCCATTGCAGGCAAGGCGCCAGCTGCGCCTTGAGCTGCTCCCACTGGAGCGCATCCAGCGCCTGCAGGTCTTCGCCGAGCAGGGGCGCCACAGCCTTAGCGCGCAAAGCATTCAGTGCATCGGTCCAGGCCGGATTGACGCCCTGCACCAGCGGCAGGGCTCGGCCTGCCGCCACACTGGCCAGGGGCAGCGCAGCAATGGCTTCAGAGCCGCTGGCCAGCATGTCGCGGCCCAGGGCTGCATAGCCCTCGACCGAGGGATTGAGCGGCTCCTGCGCCCTGGCATCGAAAGCGGCCAGCCGCGTGCGCGCAAAGAAATCATCCACCTTGGCCTGCACGGCTTTCAGCGCCTGCGCCGCTTCCAGCGCGCGCTCATGCGGCTGCAGCACACAGCCCAGTTCTCCGGCACGGGCATGCCAGTCGCGCAAGGCGCGCAGGTCCGCGAAAAACCGCTCTACCTGGGCCCGCCCGATGCCTGCCACGCCATCGACACCCTGCACCGTGCCGCAGGCCTGGGCAATGTGATCGATCAGTGCGGCCAGCGTGGCATCCTCGCCAGCCGTGGCTGCATGGACGATGCCGTCGCCATTGAAGCGCATGCCCGCCAGTGACTGAAGGCGCTCGCGTACCTGGGCCAGGCTCAGCGCAGAGGCATCGGCACGGCCCGCCAGCGCCAGCATGCGCCGGGCCTCGGCGTGCAGCGGAGCCCCCAGCGTGCTCTCGGGGTCCAGGCTGTCCAGGCGCAGCACATCGCCACCATCGGCCAGCACCTGGGGGTCGCGCACGCGCGCCACGGCCCACTGGCAGGCGGCCACCAGTTCGGGCGGGCGGATGCGCCCATCCTTGTCCTCATCGATCAGGTCCAGCGTGGCGCTGTCGAACTCGATGCCCCTCGTCGGGCAGGCCAGCGCCACCCACAGCTTCTGATCAAGCTGCCCGATGTGCGCGATGTCCTGCCCCGTGCGGATGACGACCTGGTCCACGCCGCCCGCGCGGAAAAACTGCCAAACATGTTGCTGCTGCATGGAATGTCCAACGGCGTGCCGGCTGGCGGCCTGCCAAAAAGTGGGAAAGATGGCAGTGTAAAAGTCATTTGTTCCGGGCAATTGAAGAGATTTGTCAATGCCGTGCGGCCGCCCCTGCACTGGACACTGCGGTTTGTGCCAAAATAAAAGTACTAAACAGATACTTTATTAACCATGCCTCCCAGCATCGCCGCCGCAGCCCCCCAGGGCCGGGACAAGCTGCACCTGCAACTGGCGCGGCTGTTCCGCAACAAGATCGCCACGGGGCAATGGCCCGTGGGCAGCGCCATTCCCACCGGGCCCGAGCTGGAGGCGCTGCACAGCGTCTCGCGCACCACGGTGCGCATGGCCCTGGGCGCGCTGGCGAGCGAAGGCCTGCTGCGCACGCACAAGCGGGGCGGCACCCGCGTTGTTGCCATGCCCTACCGGCCGCCCTCCTTTTTGCTGCCCACCAGCTGGAAAGAGCTGGTGGCCTTCGGCGCGCACATCGGCCAGACCACGCTGCACAGCGCACGCGACTGCCTGCCCCCCATTCCTGAGGGATTCCCGCCGGTCGGCAGCATCGCGCCTGCCTATGTCTCCCTGCTGCGCGTGCATACCCATGACGCAGCACGCTTTTGCCTGTCCCAGCTGTATCTGGAACAGCAGCTGTTTCCCGAAATCGAAGCCCAGCTGGCGCGCAGCACCCTGGCTGTCGCGCTGGGCAGCGACCCCTCGCGCATTGCCGTGGCGCGCCAGCACCTGAGCGTGGTGCCAGCCGACGAGCTGGCCGCCGAGCACCTGGGCGTGGCACTGGGCACGCCGATGATGCAGGCGCTGCGCTGGGCCTGCAATGCCCAGGGGCTGCTCGTCTACTGGGCCAGGGTGCGCTTTCTCAGCGAGTACGTACACATGGAAATGGACCTGTTGAAATGAGCCGGCCACATGCAGGCCGGGTGGCCTGGATCACGGGTTCGACCAGCGGCATCGGCCTGGCCATCGCGCGCCAGCTTGCCAGCGAAGGCGCCTCCATCGCGCTGCACGGCCAGGGACAGGCCTCGGCCGGGACCGAGGCGCTGGCCGCAGAAATTGCCGGCACATATGGTGTGCCGGTGCGCCACTACACGCTGGACCTGCGCGACGGCCATGCCATCGCGCCGCTGGCGCAGCGCATTGCCGCCGAGCTGGGCGCCATCGGCATTCTCGTCAACAACGCGGGCATGCAGCATGTGAGCCCGCTGCTCGAATTTCCGGCGGGCAAGTGGGATGATCTGCTGGCCGTCAACCTGTCAGCGCCCTTCCACGCCATCCAGGCCTGCGCGCCAGCAATGCTGGAGCGCGGCTGGGGCCGCATCATCAATATCGCCTCGGTCAGCGGCCTGGTGGGCGTGGCGCGCAAGCCCGCCTACGTGGCCAGCAAGCATGGGCTGATCGGTCTGACCAAATCGGTGGCGCTGGAATTCGCCACCACGCCAGTCACCTGCAACGCCATCTGCCCGGGCTGGGTGCTGACGCCGCTGGTTCAGGCCCAGATCGATGCACTGGCCGCGCGCGAGCAGATTGGCGGCGACGAGGCACGCCAGCAGCTGCTGGGCGCCAAGCAGCCATCCCAGGCCTTCGTGACCGTGGAGCAGGTCGCCGCGCTGGCCAGCTTCCTGGCCAGCGATCAGGCGGCCCAGGTCCGGGGCGCGCACTGGAACATGGATGGCGGCTTCACTGCCGCCTGATTCCCACCTTCACACCTATCAAGCGAAACAGGCATCCAACCAGGAGAGACATATGCCATTGAACGAAACCCATGACGCCAGCCTGCGCAGCTGGGTGGCCTCGGCCAACACCGGCGCCAGCGACTTCCCCATACAGAACCTGCCCTTCGCGGTGTTGCGCCGCGCTGGCAGCACGCAGGCCTGGCGTGGCGGCGTGGCCATCGGCGACCAGGTGCTGGACCTGGCGCGCGTGGCCGAAAGCGGCGTTCTGGGCGCAGAGGTGCAGCCTGCGCTGGCAGCCGCCGCGCAAAGCCGGCTCAACGGCCTGATGGCCATGGGCCCGGCCGCCTGGTCCGCGCTGCGCCTGGCGCTGTCGCGCGCCCTGCGCGAGGGCGCAGCTGCACAGGCGCAGCTGCAGGACTGCCTGATGCCCCAGGCGGATGTCGAATACACCGTGCCAGCCCAGGTGGGTGACTACACGGACTTCTACACATCGGTGCACCATGCCACCAATGTGGGCAAGCTGTTCCGCCCTGACAACCCGCTGATGGAGAACTACAAGTGGGTGCCCATCGGCTACCATGGCCGCGCCTCCAGCCTGCGCGTTTCGGGCGTGGACTTTCACCGCCCGATGGGCCAGCTCAAGGGACCGGATGCAGCGCCAGCGCTCAAGCCCTGCGCACGCCTGGACTACGAGCTGGAGATGGGCATCTATACCGGCGCAGGCAATGCCTGGGGCGAGTCCATCCCCATGGACCAGGCCGAAAACCATATTTTCGGCCTGTGCCTGCTCAATGACTGGTCGGCGCGCGACATCCAGGCCTGGGAATACCAGCCGCTGGGCCCCTTCCTGTCCAAGAACTTCGCCACTTCGCTGTCGCCCTGGATCGTGACGCTGGAGGCGCTGGAGCCTTACCGCACGGCCTTCACACGGCCGCAGGGCGATCCCCAGCCCCTGCCCTACCTGAGCTCGGCTGCCAACTCCGAGCGCGGCGCACTGGACGTGCAGCTCAGCGTGGCGCTGGAAACCAGCCGCATGCGCAGCGAAGGCCAGGCAGCCCAGCAGATCACCCACACCAGCTACCGCCATGCCTACTGGACCATGGCCCAACTGGTGGCGCACCACAGCGTCAACGGATGCGACCTGCAGCCCGGCGACCTGCTGGGCACGGGCACGCTGTCCGGCCCCACCGCCACCGAAGCCGGCGCACTGCTGGAGCTGACCGAAGGCGGCAAAAAGCCGGTGGCGCTGGCCAATGGCGAGAGCCGCACCTTCCTGCAGGACGGCGATGCCATCATCCTGCGCGGCTGGTGCGAAAAGCCGGGCGCCGCGCGCATCGGCTTCGGCGAATGCCGCGCCACCGTGCTGCCTGCACGATTCGCGCAACCCGCCTGACCTCCGAGCGCCCGGCGGGCATGCGCGCATGACACAATCGCGCGCATGCCCGCCCCTACGGAAGACGCCATTTCAGCACCTCCCGCCGCCGACCGGCAGCCCTCTCCTGCACCCCAGGCCCCTCCTGCGCCGCCAACCGCCGGCGCTGCGGCAGCCGACGCTGCGCCAGCCGGCGCTGCACCCGCCGCAGAGACGGCCGAGCCTGCGCCGAGCAAGCTGCCGCCCTCGATCGCGAGCGCCTTCGCTGCAGCCGCCTATGCCCTGCAGCATGGCGATCCGCGCGGCGAAGACAAGCGCGACCAGGGCCAGCCGGGACAGGGCCTGATGCCTGGCTTGTATGCCAGCATGGTGGGCGCCCCCTCGCGCGACTATTACCTGAAGCTGTTCGAGCGTTTTGATGCACTGGGCAAGGGCCTTCCAACCTGGAACGCCTGCGCCGGCCTGTTCACGCTGCCCTGGTGCGGGCTGCGCGGCCTGTGGCGCGAAGGCGCGCTCTATGCCCTGGCAGCAGGCGGCACCGCCTTGCTCTGGACGGTTGAGCTGCGGCCTTTGCTGGCACTGCCCCCAGCCATGGCCCATGGGATCGATGCCGCACTGGTGCTGCTGGCCATCGCCGTTCCGGGCCTGGGCGCCAACACCGTGTACTGGCGCCATGTGCGCAAGCACACACTGCAAATCATTGGCGAAGCGCCCAACATGGCGGATGCCCACGAGCGCCTGGCACGCCACGCGCCCACGGCCATGCGAAAACGTCTGGCCGTACTGGGCGGATCCATCCTGACAGCAGGCGCTGCGGCGGCAGCGGCACTGGCCGTGGCGGCGCGTACCGCGACAGCGCCCCAGACCATTTCCACGGTGGTGACCGCCCCCGCAGTGACCGAACCTGCGCCGCCCATGGCTACGGCAGCCACGCCGCCCTCAGCGCCACCACCCGCGCCTGCAGCGGCGGCCCTGCCAGCGCCTCCGGTCCCTGCTGCAGCCGAAGCACGCATGGCGCCCCCCCTGCCTGCTGCGCCACTGGCAGGCGTGCAGCCTGCTGCCGTACTGCCGCCTTCGCCAGCGCCAACACCAACGCCAACGCCGCCAGCCACAGAAGCTGCAGCGCAGGCAGCGGCGCCAAAGCCACCAGCCCAAGGCACGCCCACAGCCAAGGCTGCCGAACCATCAGCGGCACCAGTTGCGCCTGCCAAGCCACAGGCAGCCAAGCAGGCTGAACCGGCCAAGACCAAGAACGCTGCGCCTGCGCCAGCAGAGCCCGCCAAATCCGCCAAGAGCGGCACGGCCAAGCCAGCAGAACAGGCCAAGGCGGCCAAGCAGGCAGAGCCGACCAAGGCCGGCGCGGCCAAGCCAGCCCTGGCTCTGGAGCCCGGCAACTACTACATCAACATCGGCGCCTTCTCGGACAGCGCCAATGCAGAGCGTGTCGTGGCACGGCTCGAAAAAGCCAAGATTCCCACGCTCAAGCAGACACTGCACAGCAACAAGGGCGAGATCGTGCGCGTGCGCTCAGGCCCCTTCGCCAAGCAACAGCGCGCCGACCAGGCGGCTGGCAAGATACGCAAGATGGGAATGGAGGCCACGGTGTTTCACCACGCGCCCCAGGAAGAGACGCGCAGCAGCCGGCGCTGATGCCATGGCCGTGTAGGTGCAAGCCGTCCATACCGGCTGTTACCGTGGCGGCAGCTAACGCTGCCACGGCCTTCGGCTAAGGTAGGAGTCCCGATACGTGAACACTACCGAAGGAGATCCAGCCATGCCACAGCACACCCGACATCTGCACCTGAGCGCCGGCGCCGCATGGCTGGCCGCTGCGGCGCTGCTGGCAGGCTGTACAGGCACGGTCCCCAGAGGCCACGCCAGCCCAGGCACGGCGGCAGCGCCACGCCCCCTGCAGATCTGCAACGCGGCAGCGGTCCAATCCTTCGTCGGCAAGTCCAACACCTCGGCCACACTGGAGTCAGCCCGCCTGCAGTCGGGCTCCTACATGGCGCGCATTCTGCGCGAAGGCCAGCAGGTGTCCCAGGAGTTCAACCAGGAGCGCCTGAACCTGCATGTGGACGGCGCAGGCCGCATCACGGCCGTGCGCTGCGGCTGATCAGAGGAACAACTCCTGCAGATCGCTGAGGAAATCGAAGCCGCGCTCGGTCGGCACCACGCGCCCCATCTCACGCGTGATCAGACCCTTGGCCTGGGCCGCATCCAGCCCTTTGGCAATGGCCGAAAGCGGCAGACCCGTGCGTTCCATGAACTCCTGCAGCGCAAAGCCTTCGCGCAGCCGCAGGGCGTTGAGCATGAACTCGAAGGGCAGATCGGCGCGGCGCACCTCATTGTCCTGGGCCAGCGGCGCGCCAGCCAGTGCCTGGTCCATATAACGGGCAGGGTCCCGAAAGCGCACCTGGCGCACGATGCGGTGCGCAAAACTGAGCTTGCTGTGCGCGCCGGCGCCTATGCCGAGGTAGTCGCCGAACTGCCAGTAATTGCGGTTGTGCCAGCACTGGTGGCCTGCCCGGGCATAGGCGGAGACTTCGTAGCGCTGCATGCCCGCAGCAGCAGTGCGCGAGGTGATGCGGTCAAGCATGGCATAGGCCAGGTCATCCTCCGGCACAGCGGGCGGGAACTTGGCAAACCAGGTGTTGGGCTCGATGGTCAGGTGATAGACCGACAGATGCGGCGGCGCGAACGACAGGGCCACATCGAGGTCACGCGCCAGATCCAGTTCGGTCTGGCCCGGCAGCGCATACATCAAGTCGATATTGAAGGTTTCAAAGCTGTCGGCGGCCTCCCGCACTGCTGCGCGCGCCTGGGCGCCATCGTGCACACGCCCCACGGCTGACAGGAAGCGGTCGTCAAAACTCTGCACGCCGATGGAAAGCCGCGTCACACCCGCTGCGCGGAACGCCCGGAAGCGGTCGGTCTCGAAGGTACCGGGGTTGGCCTCCATGGTGATCTCGCAGTCGGCCTCCATGCGCAGGCGCGCCCGCAGGGCCGCCAGCAGACGGTCTATGGCCTCGGGCGAGAACAGGCTGGGCGTGCCGCCGCCCAGGAAAATGCTGTGGACTGTGCGGCCCCAGATCAGCGGCAGTGCGCTTTCCAGATCCGCCACCAGCGCATCGACATAGCGGTCTTCAGGCATGGCCGGCCCGTCCCGGCCATGCTCGTGCGAGTTGAAGTCGCAATAGGGGCACTTGCGCAGGCACCAGGGCAGATGCACGTAGAGCGACAGCGGCGGCAGGCTGCCCAGCTGCAGCGTGCCAGGGCGCATGTAGTGCTGGATGTCGCGCTGCACTGCCGCCTGCGCAGGCGCGGCCGCGCCGGTGTCTTCGGGCTGTATGGCAATCATCACAGCCAGCGCTCCCGGATCAGCTCCAGCATCTGCTGCGTCGCACGGCCGCGGTGGCTGTGCGCATGCTTGAGGGCGGGCTCCATCTGCGCAAAAGTCTGACCCAGCTCGGGGATGTACATGACGGGATCAAAGCCAAAGCCCTGCGTGCCAAGGCGCTCGGTGGTGATCTCGCCCTGCACGCGGCCCACGGCAATCAGCGGCTCTGGGTCTCTGGGGCTGCGCACGCCCACCAGGGTGCTGACCATGGCCGCGCGGCGGTCGGCCACACCCTGCATCTGTTCGAGCAGGGCGAGCACATTGTTGTCGTCGCTTTTCTCGTAGCCGAAGCGGGTGCAGTAGTAAGCGGTGTCCACGCCAGGCAGGCCGCCGAAGTGCGAGACGCACAGGCCCGCATCATCAGCGATGGCAGGCAGCCCCGTGCGCTCCGCCGCAAAACGCGCCTTGGACAGCGCGTTTTCAACGAAGGTGCAATGGGGCTCGGGGGCTTCGCCCTCGAAAAGGTCACCCTGGCGGACCAACTCCACGCCCAGCGGAGCGAACATCGCCTGCAGCTCAGCAAGCTTGCCTCGGTTGTTGGAGGCCAACACAATCTTCATCACAAATTCCACAGGGCGCCTGCGCGCC
Source organism: Delftia sp. PS-11 (assembly GCF_029870285.1). GTDB lineage: Bacteria > Pseudomonadota > Gammaproteobacteria > Burkholderiales > Burkholderiaceae_C > Comamonas. The sequence goes on along the minus strand of NZ_JACSYA010000020.1, from coordinate 71,071 downwards.
CACTCCTGTCGAAAGCAAGAGGCCCGCAACGCGGGCCCAGGACAAAACGTTCAGCGCTTGAGCTGGCGCGCAGCGGACCGGCGTATCGCCTCGTTGATCTCGGCGATGGAGCGCTCAATGGCGGCATCGTCGAGTTCCTCTTCCAGTCCATCGATCGGCCCGGGAGCCTGTATCGTCGACTCGAACACATCATCCTGTATGTCCTGGGTCGAGATGCCGAGTGTGGACTCGAACTGCTCGGGCGTCTCCCACTCCATGGCAATGGCCGTGACGTTGTCACTGGCATCGCCTGCGTTGCGCAATGCGTTGTCCACCAGCTGGGGCACGGCATGCGAGACGCCGCGCCCGTGCAGGGTGCGCAGCAGCTGCGCCTCGTCCACGCTGCCCCACAGGCCATCCGAACACAGCAGCAGCTTGTCCCCCTGCTCCAGGCGCCGGGGCTCGGACACATCGTAGATGGGCTTGGAGGGCGAGCCCAGGCAGGTGAACAGCACGTTGCGGTTGGCCGTCTTGAGCTGGGCGGCGATCTCCCCCATTTCCATATAGGAGTGGTCGCGCGTACGCGCCACCAGTTCGCCGCCCCGCACCAGATACAGACGCGAGTCGCCGCAGTGTATCCAGACCACGCGGCCTTGCTGGATCACGGCGGCCACGAGCGTTGTGCGCGGCGTATCCACCATCCCCTTGGCGCTGGCATAGCGCAGAATCTGGCGATGGGCATGCAGCAGCGCCTCGACCAGGAACTCCTGGGGGTCGTCGAGCACGGGCTTGGCCTGGCGCTGGAAATGCACGGACATCACCTGCAGCGCCATCTGGGCGGCAACCTCCCCTTCGGGGTGGCCGCCCATGCCATCGGCCAGCACGAACAGCACGGCCTCGCGGGTATAGCAGTAGCCCATGCGATCCTCGTTGAGGGCGCGTCCTCCGCGGCGGCTGAGCTGGAATACCGAAAACCTCATGGCTTGCGCTCCTGGCCAGCAGCCGGCAGCCCGGCGGCACCGCTGATTTTCTGCATGTTCTTCCTTGCATCGCTGACCAGCGTATCGAGCTGCAGCCGCATGCGCTCGGACACGCTGAGCTTGGTATAGCGCCGCTCACCTTCGCGGCTGAGTTCTTTTTGCAGGGCGAACACGGACTGCGGGCGCGAGCCCGGGTCCATGGCCATGCACCACTCGACCACCTCGATGAGGTTGTCCGAGTAAACGCCGCGCAGCTTGGCCAGCGCCATCGACAGCCGGTCCTTTTCCTGGCGCTGAGGCGCTTCGTTGGGCGGAAAGCCCTGCATGCAGGCATAGATGCAGGCGCCTATGGCATAGATGTCGGTCCAGGGACCCAGCGAGGCATCGCGGCGGTACATCTCGGGCGCGGCGAAGCCCGGCGTGTACATGGGGCGGATGAAGTTGCCCTCCTTGGAGAGCACCTCGCGCGCCGCGCCGAAGTCGATCATCACCGCCCGGTCATCGTTGGTGATGAAGATGTTGGCCGGCTTGATGTCCAGGTGCAGCATCTTGTGCTGGTGCACAATGCGCAGGCCACGCAGCACCTCGTCGAACAGCGAGCGTATCGTCGATTCGCGAAACACCTTCTCGGCCTTGAGGTCGCGGGCGGTGACGATGAAATCCTGCAGGGTGGCACCCTCCAGGAGATTCATCACCATATAGACAGTCTCGTTCTCGCGAAAGAAATTGAGCACGCTGACCACCGACGCATGGGAAATCTGGGCCAGCGAACGACCTTCCTCGAAAAAGCTCTTGAGGCCCAGGCGGTACAGCGACAGTTTTTCGGGAGCCACGACGGGCTGCAGCTCTCCGGGAGCACGGGTGGCCAGCGAGGCGGGCAGGTATTCCTTGATCGCCACCTGCTTGCCCTCTGCATCCAGAGCCAGGTAGACAACGCCGAAACCACCGGCAGCAAGCCTGCGCACCACCCGATAGCCACCAATCGCGCTGCCTGGCGGCAATGGCGCCGGCTTGATCTTGGAAGACATTTTTTTCGGGTAAACCTCAGGGATGGAGCGAAACCCGGATAATCGGGCGATTGCAAGCATCCATCAAAAGTCCAATGCCAGTTTACAGCATGACCGGATACGCCAGTGCCCAGCACGGCGCGTCCGCAGAAGATGGTGGAGCACCGGGACGCGCGAGTCGGCTCGGCCTGGAGATCCGCTCGGTCAACAGCCGCTTCCTGGATCTGTCGTTCCGCCTGTCCGACGAACTGCGTGCCCATGAGCCTGCACTGAGGGCCCTGCTGACGGCGCGCCTCAAGCGCGGCAAGGTCGAGGTGCGCGCCGCCATCGAGACCGAAAGCGGCAGCACGCTGACCACCCCCTCCACGACACAGCTGCAGCAGCTGGCCATGCTGCAGGACAGCATCCAGGCGTGGCTGCCGCAGGCGCGTGCGCTGTCGGTCGCCGATGCGCTGCGCCTTTGCAGCGGCGGCAGCCATGCCGCCACCGACTGGAGCGAGATTCTGCCCGCGCTCGCAGAGCAGGCACTGACCGAAATGGTCGCAGCCCGCGCGCGCGAAGGAAAGCGCCTGTCGGCCATGCTCATCGACCGCATCGCCCAATTGCGCAAGCTCGCCGCCCATGCAGGGCCGCTGGTGCCCCAGCTTGTGGAGCAGCAGCGCCAGCGCTTCATGGAGCGCTGGAAGGATGCGATGGCCCTGGGCGAAGGCTCGGTGGCACCGGAAGCCGCCCAGGACCGTGCACTGACCGAAGCAACTGCCTTTGCGATCCGCATCGACGTAGCAGAGGAAATCACGCGCCTGAGCTCGCACCTCGATGAAATCGAGAGCCTGCTCAAGAAGGGCGGCGAGATCGGCAAGCGCCTGGACTTCCTGATCCAGGAACTGCACCGCGAAGCCAACACCCTGGGCTCCAAATCCGCCACGCTGGAGCTGACACGCATCAGCGTGGACATGAAGGTGCTGATCGAGCAGATGCGCGAGCAAGTGCAGAACATCGAATAAGCCCACCCCAGATGCCCTTGCGTCACCACCCTGCGCAAAACCCCATGGACTACCCCGGAAATCTTTTTGTCGTCTCGGCCCCCAGCGGGGCCGGAAAATCCAGCCTGGTGCGTGCGCTGCGCGAATTCGACGCGCGCGTGTCGCCCTCTGTCTCCCACACCACGCGCGCCCCGCGCGGCCAGGAAAAGCATGGCCGCGAGTACTACTTCGTCTCCGACCAGGAGTTCGATGCCATGGTCGCCAACAACGCCTTCGTCGAATGGGCCCATGTCCACAGCAAACGCTACGGCACGGCCAAGAAGGCGCTGGAAGAACGCATCCGGGTAGGCACAGACGTGCTGCTGGAGATCGACTACCAGGGCGCGCTGCAGGTCAAGCAGGCATTTCCCAACGCCGTGCTGATCTTCATCCTGCCGCCGAGCTGGGACGAGCTGCGCGCGCGCCTTGAAAACCGCGGCGAAGACGCGCCCGAAGTCATCGAACTGCGCCTGAAGAACGCTGTCGAGGAGATGGCACAGGTGTCGAAATTCGACTTCGTTATAATCAACGAATTGTTCGAGACCGCGCTGTTCGATCTCAAGGCGATCATCCACGCCCAGCGGCTCAAGTACGCGGCCCAGCGCAGCCGCCGCGCGCAGACCTTCGAGTCGCTCAATATTTCTGAACCCAACTGACGTTTCCCGGAGAGCCTGATGGCACGCATCACCGTTGAAGATTGCCTGGAGCAAATTCCCAATCGCTTCCAGCTCGTGCTGGCCGCCACCTACCGCGCCCGCATGCTGAGCCAGGGCCACACGCCCAAGATCGAAACCAAGAACAAGCCCGGCGTCACGGCGCTGCGTGAGATCGCAGAAGGCAAGGTCGGCCTGGAGATGCTCAAGAAGGTTCCAGGCTGATTTGCTGCAAAGCAACACAAAAACGCCAAAAAAAGCACCGCTATGCGGTGCTTTTTTTACATCTGGCCTTCACAAACTCGCATGCACGCTACATTTGAGTCATGAAAGCGGCCCTGACTTCGTTCACAGCCCCCTCTGACACCATCCCGAGCCAGCGGCCGGAGCGCATGTCTGCCCAAGAGGCGGCAGCGGCTTCTGCCAATGCCTTTGCCGGACTGATGGAAAGCCTGGGCTACCTGGATGCGACCAGCATCGAACAGGTGCGCGAGGCCTACGTCTTTGCCGACAGGGCCCACGGCGACCAATGGCGCAGCAGCGGCGAGCCTTACATCACCCACCCGATTGCGGTCACGGCGCTATGCGCCAGCTGGAAGCTCGATGCGCCGGCCCTGATGGCCGCGCTGCTGCATGACGCCATGGAAGACTGCGGCGTCACCAAGGCCGACCTGGCCCAGCGCTTCGGCCCGGACGTGGCAGAACTGGTCGATGGACTGACCAAGCTGGACAAGCTGCAGTTCAACACCCGCGAGGAAAACCAGGCGGAGTCCTTCCGCAAAATGCTGCTGGCCATGGCACGCGATGTGCGGGTCATCCTCATCAAGCTGGCCGACCGCACCCACAACATGCGCACCATGGGCGACATGCCGCGCAGCAAGTGGGGACGCATCTCGTCGGAGACTCTGGAGATCTACGCGCCCATCGCCCACCGCCTGGGACTGAACCAGACCTACCGCGAGCTGCAGGACCTGGCCTTTCGCCACCTGCACCCCTGGCGCTATGCCACGCTGTCCAAGGCGATTGCCCGTTCGCGCACGCGCCGGCGCGATCTGGTCCAGCGCGTGCAGGATGAGGTCAACGCCGAGTTTGCCCGCATGGGGCTGCAGGTGCGCCTCGCCGGACGCGAAAGCACGCTGTACTCCCTGTACCTGCGCATGGAGAAGAACCAGCAAAGCTTTGCCAAGGTCACCGACATCTACGGCTTTCGCATCATCGTGCCGCGCATCATCGACTGCTATACGTCGCTGGGCGTGCTGCACCAGATGTACAAACCCATGCCGGGGCGCTTCAAGGACTACATCGCCATTGCCAAGAACAATGGCTACCAGTCGCTGCATACCACCCTGGTCGGTCCCTCGGGCGTGAACATCGAGTTCCAGATACGCACCGAGGAGATGCACATCGTCGCAGAAGCCGGCGTGGCAGCGCACTGGCTGTACAAGGCGCAGCCCGGCCACGACTCCGAACAGTTGGGCACGCAATGGCTGCAGTCGCTGCTGGACATCCAGAACGAGACGCGCGATGCCGCCGAGTTCTGGGACCACGTCAAGGTGGACCTGTTCCCGGACGCCGTCTACGTGTTCACGCCCAAGAGCGAGATCATGGCCATGCCGCGCGGCGCCACCGTGGTGGACTTTGCCTACGCCATCCACAGCAAGGTCGGCAACCACATGACAGCCGCGCGTATCAACAACGAGGAAGTGCCGCTGCGCACCGAACTCAAGAGCGGCGATGTGGTGCAGATCATCACTTCCGAGGATGCCACGCCCAATCCTGCCTGGCTGGGCTTCGTCAAGACCGGGCGGGCGCGCTCCAAGATCCGCCATCATCTGAAGACCGCCGCGCAGACCGAATCTGCGCGCCTGGGCGAGAACCTGCTGGCACAGGCCCTGCGCGCCGAAGGCATCGACGCTGTACCTCCTTCGGACGAAGCCAACCAGGCGCTGTGGGACGAGGTGCTGCGCACGGCCGGCAGCCGCAGCCGCACCGACCTCATGGTGGACATCGGCATGGGCCGGCGCATCGCCTCGCTGGTCGCCTCGCGCCTGACCGCCATGATGGCGCGCCATGGACGGCGCCCCGATGCCCTGCTGCTCACGCGGGAACGCTTCGACTCCAGCAACCGCCCGTTCCAGGGCTCGGTGGTGCTCGACGGCCACAACCGTGGCTCCATCCACTACGCACAATGCTGCCGCCCCGTGCCGGGCGATGCCGTGGTCGGCTACCTGGGCAGCGGCGAAGGGCTGATCGTGCACCACGCACAGTGCAAGGTGGCTCAGCGGCTGCAGGAAAAGGACCGTGACCGGTTCATCACCGTGGACTGGGCCGACGATATCGATGCCACCTGCCTGTTCGAGGCCGGCATCACCGTCACCGTCAACAACGGCAAGGGCGTGCTGGCGCGCGTGGCGGCCGAGCTGGCCGGCGCCGAGGTCGATATCCTGCGCATCGACATGGACGACGAGGGCAACATGAGCACCATGGACCTGCGCTTCGTGATCTCCGTGCACGATACGGCACAGATCGAGGTGGCCCTGCGCAACCTGCGCCGCGTGCACTCGGTGGTGCGCGCGGCGCGCGTCATGCCCTGAGCGGTCTCAGCCTGCAGCGGCAGCAAGCCGCTGCAGCAGCGCGCCACAATCGTGCTCCACCTTCAGGGCCAGCAGCTCCTGCCCGCGCATATGCCCCCGGTTGATGGCCACCACCGGCTTGCCCAGGGATGCCGCCTCGTGCACGAAACGCAGGCCCGAGTACACCATCAGCGACGACCCCACCACCAGCAGGCCGTGGGCGTGCGCCAGGGCCGCGCGCACGGCCTGCACCCGCTCGCGCGGCACGCCTTCGCCGTAAAACACCACATCCGGCTTGAGCACTCCGCCGCAATGCGCGCAGGCGGGCACATCGAAGCGACTGAAGTCGCAATCCTGCAAATCCGCATCGCCATCGGGCGCAGCCACCGCGCTCAGCCCGGCCCAGGCGCCGTTGCGCCGCAGCAACTCGGACTGCAGCGCAGCCCGTTCGGTGAGCGCCGCACACCCCATGCAGCGCACAGCGGCGATGCGGCCATGCAGATCAATCACCCCCTGGCTGCCTGCCGCAGTGTGCAGGCCATCCACGTTCTGCGTGACCAGGCACTGCACCAGGCCTTCGTGCTGCATGCGCACCAGCGCCAGATGCGCAGGCCCGGGCCGGGCCTGCGCCATGACCGGCCAGCCCACCAGGCTGCGTGCCCAGTAGCGCTGGCGCACTGCATGGCTGCCCATGAAATCCTGCAGGGTCACCGGCTGCGGGCGCTTCCAGCGGCCCGCCTCGTCACGGTAGTCGGGAATGCCGGAGCCGGTGCTGCACCCCGCCCCGGTCAGCACCACCCAGCGCCGCCCTGGCTGCAGCCAGTGTCGCAAAGCCTGCTCTGCAGCGAGCAGATCACCGGAATCATCGACGGCTTGCGGGTGCGGGGCTGGGGCATTCATGGCTGCACAGCATAGCGCCAGCAGCCGTATCGTGTTGCAACGGGCCTGCTGCAGCGCAGGCGACAATGCCGGCATGCCTTTTGACCATGCCACCGCCCAACGACCGACCGGATTGCAGCCCCGCCATGCCGGACTTGCAGCCTTGCTGGCCTGCGCCCTGCTCGCAGGCTGCGCCTCACGGCCGCCAGCCTCCGGCGCCGACGCTGCGCAGCCTGCCTCCCCGGCAGCGTCGCCTGCCGCCCCTGCCGAAACACCAGAGCAGGCTGCCCGCTTCAACGCCTGGAAACAGGACTTCATCCGTGAAGCGCTGGCCGCAGGCCTGCCGCCTGCGACGGTCCATTCCGCAATGGATGCCGCCCGGCTGCAGCCGCAGATCGTGCGCCTGGACCGCGCACAGCCTGAATTCACGCGCACACCCTGGCAATACCTGGATGGCGCTGTCTCGGCCCAGCGCATCGCCCAGGGCCGGGCCAAGCTGCGCGAGGCAGCTGCGCCGCTGCAGTCCGCCAGCCGGCGCCATGGCGTGCCGGCCGAGGTGATTGCAGCCATCTGGGGCATGGAGAGCAACTATGGCAGCAATTTCGGCAATTTCTCCACCGTGGATGCGCTGGCCACTCTGGGATTTGACGGGCGCCGCGAAGCCTGGGCCCGCAAGGAACTGCTGGCCGCGCTGCGCATCATTGCCAATGGCGACATCGATGCAGCGCATCTGATCGGCTCCTGGGCTGGCGCCATGGGCCACACCCAGTTCCTGCCCTCGGTCTTCCTGGACTATGCAGTCGATGCCGACGGCGACGGACGGCGCGACATCTGGGGCAGCCTGGCGGACGTGACCGCCTCCACCGCCAACTACCTGTCCCATTCAGGCTGGACAGCCACCGAACCCTGGGGCGTGGAAGTGCGCCTGCCCGCAGGATTCGACCATGCGCGCGCCGAAACCAGCCTGCGCCAGGACAGCACCCAATGGGCCGCCGAAGGCGTGCAGGCCGCCGATGGCTCGCCACTGCCACGCATGGCCGGCGCCAGCGTGATTGCACCGGCTGGCGCACGGGGGCCGGCCTTCATGGTGGGCGCCAACTTCCGCGCCATCCTGCGCTACAACAATTCTGTCAACTACGCACTGGCCGTGGGTCTGCTGTCACAGCAGCTGGCGGGCGGCAGCGGCGTGCGCACAGCCTGGCCGCGCGATCTGGCTCCGCTGTCGCGCGAGCAGGTGCGCGCCATGCAGGCGGCCCTGAACCAGCGCGGCTTTGCGGCAGGCACCGTCGATGGCGCGCTGGGGCCGGCCACGCGCGCTGGCCTGCGCCAGTTCCAGCAAAGCCAGGGCACCGTGGCCGATGGCTACCCGACCCTGGAGCTGCTGCAAAAGCTGCAGGCTCTGCCCTGACGGCCTACGTCACGGAGCCAGGCTCTGGATAGCGCACCTCCAGAATTTCCAGCATGCGCACGCCGGCTGGCGTGGGCAATGCCACCTCATCGCCCACGCGGGCCTTGAGCAACGCGCGCGATACCGGCGCAATCCAGCTGACCTGGCCACGCGCGCTGTCAGCCTCGTCAATGCCCATGATGGTGATGGTGCGCTCGTCGCCCATGTCGTCGGCGTAGGTCACGGTGGCGCCGAAATAGACCTGCTCGCTGCCCGCATGCACCGAGGGGTCGACCACCTCGGCAATCTCCAGGCGCTTGGTCAGGAAGCGGATGCGCCGGTCAATCTCTCGCAGGCGCTTCTTGCCATACAGATAGTCGCCATTCTCGGAGCGGTCGCCATTGCTTGCGGCCCAGTGCACGATCTCCACGATGCGCGGGCGCTCGTTGTCGATGAGATCCAGCAGCTCCGCCTTCAGGCGCGCGAAGCCCTGCGGGGTCATGTAGTTCTTGCCGCCCGCAGGCAGCGGCGGCAGGCCGACTTCGTCTTCGTCGTCGCCTTCTGATTCCTTGGTGAAAGCCTTGCTCATGGGCGCCGATCTTCACACAGATCGGAAGGCCATTGCGTCAAAACGAAAAAGCCTCAGAACCTTGCGATTCTGAGGCTTGTCGTTTTGGTGCGGCTGGCAGGAATCGAACCCACGACCCCTTGGTTCGTAGCCAAGTACTCTATCCAGCTGAGCTACAGCCGCCAAGACTCAAATTATAAGGAGTTTTTTGAACGCAAAAGGAAAAATCCAGAAATTTTCCAAAAAATCCAAAAACGCCCCGATCACGGGCGCACATTCCAGATACGAAAAAGCCCCAGAATCTTGCGATTCTGAGGCTTGTCGTTTTGGTGCGGCTGGCAGGAATCGAACCCACGACCCCTTGGTTCGTAGCCAAGTACTCTATCCAGCTGAGCTACAGCCGCCAAGAACGCTATTGTAGCGCATAAATTGGAGCCTTGATAAAAAATTCCTCGATGTATCGGACGACCGCCTATGGCTGGCTTGTCGCATGAGCCGCCAGCCCCTGGGCAACCGCCTTGAAGACCACGGCACAGCGCTCGCTTTTGCGCAAATCCTCGTGCATGGCCACCCATGTATCCAGCTTCAGGGAAAACGCCTGGGGCAGCACCCGCACCAGTCCTGAGGTTCTGGTTGCCAGTGCCGACTGGCAGACCCCGATGCCAAAGCCCGCGCGGATGGCTGCCAGCTGGGCCAGATCGCTGTCAGAGCGAAAAGCCATGGCCTCGCGCGTGACCATGGGAAACTGCTGCTGCATTTTTCGGATGAAGGCATTTTCGCGGTCGAATCCGATCAGCGAATGCATGGCCAGCTCTTCGGGCGATTGCGGCATGCCATGCACGGCAAGATAACGCTCATGGGCATACAGCCCCAGTGCAATGTCTGCGACATGGCGTGCAACCAGTGCCTCCTGCTGCGGACGGAACATGCGCACGGCCACGTCCGCCTCGCGGCGCAGCAGATCATCCACCGCGTTCGACAGCACCAGCTCGATGCGCAGTTCAGGGTGAGTGGCCCGCAATTGCGCCAGAACCGGCGGCAGCACCTCCACCCCCACCACCTCGCTGGCCGTCAGCCGCACCGTGCCACGCACCCCCGCGCCATGGCTGTCGGCCACGCGGCGCATGGCTGCAGCCGTCGCAGCCATGCTGGCGGCGTAGGGATGCAATTCATGCGCAGCCTCTGTGGGCGCAAAACCATCGGACGATCGTGTGAACAGCTGCAGGCCCAGCGCCGCCTCCAGCCCATCGATGTGCCGGCCCACGGTCGGCTGGGCCAATCCCATGGCCCGGCCAGCCGCCGACAGCGACCCCGACTCCAGCACCTGCAAAAAGCTGCGGTACCACTCCCAGTGAGGCTCAGGCATGACCTATCCATTCATTTATGCATGGACACCAGAAGATTCTAGGCAATTTTCTTTTTCCCATCGAATCCGGACACTGGCTCTGCAACAACAGGACCCTGCATGACATCGATCGCACTCTTCGGCGCCACAGGCGCCATCGGCCAGAGCCTGGCCGCCACCCTCGACCGCCAGGGCCGGCCCTATCGCGTGGTTGGCCGCAGCGAAGCCAGCCTGCACCAGACTTTCGGCAGCAGCCCGCTGGCAGAAATCGCCACCTGGAACCCGGACAATCCGCAATCCATACAGGCCGCCGCCCGTGGCGTGGATACGCTGGTTTACATGGTAGGCGTGAACTACTGGCAGTTCGGGCTGCACCCGGAGCTGATGCAAAAGACTCTGGATGGAGCGATCGCTGCAGGCGTGCGCCGCATCGTGCTGATTGGCACCGTCTACCCCTATGGCCATGCGCGCACCAGCCCCGTCAAGGAGAGCCATCCGCGCGAGCCACACACCTTCAAAGGCCGCATGCGCAAGGCACAGGAAGACCTTGTGCTGCAAGCACATGCCCGGGGCCACATCGAAGCCGCCGTGCTGCGCCTTCCGGATTTTTATGGCCCCGGCGTGCGCAACAGCCTGCTGCACCGCGCCTTCGAAGCCGCCGCCCACGGGACGAAGGCAGACCTGATCGGCCCTATCGACAGGCCACATGAATTCATCTTCGTACCCGATGCCGGCCCCGTGCTGGCACGCCTCATCGATACGCCTGCAGCCTTTGGCAGGGCATGGCATCTGGCTGGCGCAGGCACCATCACCCAGCGCGGCGTTGTGTCGGAAATCGAACGGCAGACCGGCAGGGCGCTGAAGCTGCGCGTTGCAGGCAAACCCCTGCTGCGTCTGGCCGGCCTGTTCAACCCCGTCATGCGCGAACTTGCCGAGATGCACTATCTGCTGACAGACCCGCTGATCCTGGATGACTCTGCGCTGCAGGACCTGCTGGGGCCCATCCACAAGACCCCTTATGACCAGGGCATCCGGGCTTCACTGCAAGCAGCCATGGCATGAAGCAAAAAGCCCCGACAGCATGGCTGTCAGGGCTTTTTTATCTGGCAGGGGAGGAAGGACTCGAACCCTCGCATGCCGGAATCAAAATCCGGTGCCTTTACCAACTTGGCGACTCCCCTAGAAGACTTGAATTCTAATACGATTTTTTCAGGTCAAAAGAAAAACGCACAAAATTTTCCTCCATCGCAGCGGCATGCGAGCGCAGCCACTGCAGCACGGCGGCAAAGCTTTCCTCATCCTGCAACGGCCTGGGCGCCATGAGCACATAGTGCGTGCCGTCGGCCACAAAGCCGCGCGGCGCGCACAGCACGCCACTGGCCAGGTCATCGGCCACCAGCGCCAGCGGCCCGATGGCGATGCCTGCACCGGCAAGAGCGGCCTGCAGGCTCAGGTAGAAGTGATCGAAACGCAGTTCGCGCTCGGGGCGCAGAGGCGTGCCGCTGTGCCCGGCCCAGTCGCGCCAGGCCGCTGGGCGCGAGGCCGTATGCAGCAAAACCCCTTTCACGGTGCCGCAGGTGCCGAGCGCGCTGGCCAGCTCCGGCCGGCACACCAGGCCCACGCGCTCGGCCAGGAAAGGCTCGGCCAGCACTTGCGGCCCGATCTCGAAATCTGCACGCCGGATGGCCAGGTCGATGCCTTCGCGCGCAAACGGCACGCTGCCTCCCGCCGAGACCAGCCGCAGCTCGCGCCGCGCGCCGACGGCCTGCTGCAGCGCCCCCAGGCGGGGAATCAGCCAGCGCATCAGAAATGTGGGCTCGCACGACAGCACCAGCGGACGGTCCGGCCCGCCTGCCTGCCGCGCATGAGCCAGCGCTGCACGCAGCCGCTCCAGAGCCAGGGCGACCTCGTCGGCCAGGACACGTGCCGTAGGCGTGGCAGTGACGGCACGGTTGCTGCGCGTGAACAGGGCAAAGCCCAGCGCCTGCTCCATATCGCGCACGGCACGGCTGACCGCGCCATCGGTCAGGTTCAGTTCGCGGGCAGCGCGCGAGACACTGCCGTGGCGCACCGTGGCCTCGAAGGCACGCAGGGCAGACAGCGCAGGCATGTGCAGCGCGGTGCCAGTCTGCAGATTCGATTGAGTTTTCATCAATTGAATGCTGCATGAATTTCGATTTTTTCACGAGATGATTTCATGCAAAGTGCCTGCACCGATTGACTATTACGCAACGGAGCGGAGCCAGGCCTGCAGGCCATGGCCACCGGCCGCAGCCCACTTGCCATGCACCACCTGCACCACCCCTTGCCCGCACCGCTGGCCGTCACCATGGGTGACCCTCTGGGCATCGGCCCCGAGATCATCGTCAAGATGGCGATGGACACTGACCGCTCAGGCATTGCCTTTGCCGTCATTGGCGATGCCGACCGGCTGGAGCGAGCGGCACGGGTGCTGCAGCTGCGCCCCCGCATCGAGGTGATCGATACGCCGGCACAGGCCCAGGCACTGCCCGGCACGCTGCAGGTGCTGCAGACCGGCGGCGGGCTGCCGCCGGATCTGCCCTGGGGCCGCGTGGATGCACGCGCCGGCGCAGCCGCCCATGCCTGCATTCAACGGGCCATCGATCTGGCGCAGGCGGGCAAGGTATCCGGCATCGTGACGGCACCCATCCACAAGAACGCGCTGCGCGCCGCAGGCATTGCATTTCCAGGACATACCGAGATACTGGCGGCACGCACAGGCACCAGGGACTTTGCCATGCTGCTCGCCAACGATGTGCTGCGCGTGCTGCTGGTCTCCATCCATGTCTCGCTGCAGCAGGCGATTGCCGCAGTCACGCTGGACAACGAGTTGCGTGCCATCCGTCTGGCGCACCAGGCCTGCCGGGCCTTCGGCATCGCCGCCCCCCGCATTGCCGTGGCGGGCCTGAATCCGCATGCAGGCGAGAATGGCATGTTCGGAAATGAGGACCGCAAGGCCATTGCGCCGGCCATTGCCGCTGCGCGCGCCGAAGGCCTGGATGCCAGCGGCCCATGGCCTGGCGATACCGTGTTCATGCGGGCGCGGCGCGGCGATTTCGATGTGGTGGTCGCTCAGTACCATGACCAGGGCCTGATTCCCGTCAAGTACCTGGGCGTGGACCAGGGGGTGAATATCACCGTGGGCCTGCCGTTCGTTCGCACGTCGGTGGACCATGGCACAGCCTTCGATATCGCAGGCAGCGGCCGCGCCGACCACCGCAGCCTGCTCTGCGCACTGCGCCAGGCTGCGGCCATGGCATCGGGTGGATGCGCAGGCGCCGCACCCCGCCAGCCGCCTGAATTCATTTTCATGCTGACACGGCATGACCGCACCATTGCTGATGCGCGCCAGCGGCTGAGCGAGGCGCTGGCGGCAGGGGTGCGCCATATCGGCTTCAAGGATGTCGGTCTGCCGATGCAGCAGCTGCATGTGCTGGCACGCGCAATCCGCAACGGCGGCGCCAGATCCTACCTCGAAGTCGCCAGCCTGGACGAGGCCAGCGAGGTGGCATCCGCCAGGGCGGCACTCGCACTGGGTGTGGATGTGCTGATGGGCGGCACACGGCCCGAGTCGGTGCTGCCCGTGATCCGGGGCAGCGGCATCGCCTACTACCCGTTCGCAGGCAGGATCAGCGGCCATCCCAGCGTGCTGCGGGGTCCGGCCGAGGAGATCGTGGCCAGCGCCCGCCGCATTGCCGCACTCGATGGCGTGCATGGAATCGATTTGCTGGCCTACCGCTTCCAGGGCGATGTGCCGGATCTGATCGCGCGGGTCTGCGCCGCCGTGGACAAGCCGGTGATCGTGGCCGGCTCCATTGACCGTGCACAACGCATCGCTGCCGTGGCCGCCAGCCACGCCGCCGGCTTCACGGTGGGCACGGCAGCGCTGGACGAAGCCTTTGATGCAAAAGCGCCTGGACTGGGCGCGCAGTTGCAGGCCATTGGCGCGCTGGTACAGCTGGTGATGAAGCCGCTTGGTGATGCTACATGCAGCGTCACCCCACAGCAGCGCTTGGCTGCGGCATCTCCAGCCGCCTGAGCACCTCGTCGGCCAGGCCGGCAAAGTCCTGTGCCCCCCGGCTGGAAGGGGCAAATTGCCGGATGGGACGGCCAGCGCCCATGGCTTCGGACAGCTTGATATCGTTGCGGATCGCCGGCAGCAGCCGGTCTGCGCCGAAATCACCGGCAGCCGCAGCGTTGACCGAGCGGTGCAGGCGAAAGCTGTCTGAGGCCATGGTCGGCAAAAATCCCAGCACCTTGAGCGCGCGGTTGGGCCCGGTCATGATGGGAAACAGCACGCGCACCAGCTGGCGCACGCCCTCGAAGGACAGGTGGTGAGGCACATACGGCACCATGACCCGGGTGCCGGCGTGCAGCGCGTTCATCAGCAGGGCGTCGAGTGAAGGCGGCGTGTCGATGATGACGATATCGAAGCGCAATGCCAGATCCGCATCGGCCATGGCCTGCTTCAGGCGCAGGTCGTTGCCCTCGCCCTGCCCGTGGTTGAATAGGGTATCGGCCGGCGCAATCGACAGGTTGCTGACTGTCGTCTCCTGGATCACGTCCGCCAGCCGGGCCGATGGGTCCCGGAACAGATGGTGCACCGTCCTGCTGGCGCCTTCGACCCTCACTCCCAGCCCCACTGCGCAATGGCCTTGCGAGTCCAGGTCGATCAGCAGCACCCGCAGTTGCCGGGCGGCCAGTTCAGCGGCGAGATTGACCGCCACCGTGGTTTTGGCAGTACCGCCTTTGCGGTTCGTAATCACAATCACATGCATGGCACAAGCGTTGCAAATGGAAGAAGGGACGGGCATCACGGAACGCGCAGCAGCAGGATCGCGGCATCATCGCGTGGCAAGGCCCACTGCCGCAGCACGGCTTCGGCAGTCTGCTCGAAATCACTACTACCCTGCAGGCATTGCCCGAGGGGCAGCAGTTCGTCCAGACCATCGCTGAACAGGGCCAGTACATCGCCGCTGCGCAGTTGTACGGATTCGGGCGCCAGGCAGCCATAGCCGCCGCCCACGATGCCACGCGCACCGGCATAGCGGCGCTCGCGTCCCTGCGCAGGCAGCAGCACAGTACGCACATTGCCGACCGATGCCAGTTGCGCCTGCCGCGAGACGGGGTCGATGAGGGCCAGTGCCATCGCCGCGCCACGGGTGCTTTGCAGCGCCTGGTCGCAGTGCCGAAAAATGTCTTCGCAGTCCGACTGCGCATGCAGGCCCACGCAGCGCAGCGCGCTGCGGGCCGCATGGGAGGCCTCGGGGCCGTGGCCCAGGCCATCGGCCAGGGCCAGCACCATCCGGTCAGGCCCGGCCAGGTCAGGCCCGGCCTGGATTGGCCGACGCCATACCATGCAGGCATCGCCACATTCGCTTTCGCCGGCCTTGGGCCGCGCATGCTGGCTGATGGCCCATGGCTCGGGCCGCTCAGACATGGTGGGCCACCTTCCAGGCACGAACCAGCGTGCCGCCTGCGGGACGGGGCTCAATCTGCAGTCCATCCATCAGGCGCTCAACGCCTGGCAGGCCGCAGCCCAGGCCGCCAGCTGTGCTGTAGCCATCGGTCATGGCAAGTGCCACATCGGCAATACCCGGACCGTTGTCCTGCGTGCGGATCTCGATGCCCGGCAGTTGCGGCAGCCACTCGACCGTCAGCACGCCGCCGCCCGCATGGATCCAGAGGTTCGATGCCAGCTCCGTCACCGCCGTGGCGATGTACATCGCGTTGACACGGGAAAATCCACAGTGCTGCGCCAGATCGCGGCCCATGCGCATGGCAGCCGGCACATCGGACTCCTGGCGCACGAGAACGCATTCACTGTACGGTCCGGGCAGCGGCATCAGGCATGCCTTCGCAGCATGGCAATCGTGATGCGGGTCAGGCCCGGCCGCGATTCGATGGAGAACTCGTCCACCAGGCGGCGCGTGCCCGGCAGGCCTGCGCCCAGTCCACCGCTGGTGCTGTAGCCATCCTGCATGGCTTTATCGATGTCGGCGATGCCGGGTCCGTGGTCCTCGAATACCAGGCGCAGCCCCGATCTGGACGGGAGCGCCATACAGAAAATCTCGCACTGGCCCTTGCCGGCATACTGCAGCACATTGCGCGACAGCTCCGAGACCGCCGTTGCCAGCCTCGTCTGGTCGCCCAGGCTGAACCCCATATCGGACGCCAGGCTGCGCACATGGGCACGCACACGCACGACATCCATGTCTTCGACAATGTGCAAAACCACTGATTGGCTGGATTGGAGCATCTCATTGTCCCGTGGTCAGATCCGCATCACCACGATGC
Source organism: Delftia sp. PS-11 (assembly GCF_029870285.1). Taxonomy (GTDB): domain Bacteria; phylum Pseudomonadota; class Gammaproteobacteria; order Burkholderiales; family Burkholderiaceae_C; genus Comamonas. Next base: position 54,360 of record NZ_JACSYA010000020.1, on the reverse strand, counting down.
CGGATGCGTTGCATCAGGCGTTCCAGTCCCTGTTCGAGATCGAAGACGCAGTCGGCACCAATCAGGCCCCGGCCCATTTCGACAAGGGTCATGGCGACATAGGGCTGTATGCCGCACACCACGACCTCGGCACCCAGAAGCTGCGCCATGGAAGTCGTGTCGTTGATCACCCGCGCCATGTAGGAATCCACCACATCCAGAGCGCTGATATCGATCGCCACGCCCTGCGCTTCGACCTCGGCCACACGGCGCACCAGGTCCGACTGAAATTGCAGTGCATCCGCATCAGACAGCTCGACCTGAATGGAGGTCAGCAAAATTCGGCCCAGTTTGAGAATGGGGACTTTCATGTCCGGTCCCCGATATGGACGATGCGCTTGCCCACCATGGCCAGCGCCTCGGCCACGCCAGCACGCAGGGTCGCGCGGCTGGTGACCCCCTCGAAGGCCACATTGAGCTTGGTCAAGGTCTGAGCCCCCTCGGGCGACAGTCCCGTCAATACGATGCGGGTGCCCAGCATCTGCGCAGCCTCGACAGCCTTCATGATGTGGCGGGCCACGCCCGTGTCGAACACCGGAACACCCGTGACATCAATGATGGTGACCAGGGCCTCGTAGCGCGAGATGGCCTCCAGCAGGCGCTCGGTGAACTGGCGCGCGCGCATGGTATCGATGACGCCGACCAGCGGCAGCAGGATAATCTGCTCCCACAGCCGCACTGCCGGGCTCGACAGTTCGATGAGCGACAGGCTCTGCTGCGAGATGACCCGCTCGCGCGCCTCGACAAAGGCATCCATGGTCAGCAGCACCAGGTGGTCCAGCACATCGTCCACCGCCATCAGGCAAGCCGCCAGATCCATATGGCCGCCATCGACCGTGCGGGCCAGATGGCGTGTCAGCACGTTCTTGAGCGTGATCAGGTAGCTGGCAGTATCGGTGGCGCGAAAGCCCAGCTTGGCGCGACTGCTGCTGAGCTGCACCGCGAATTCGGCCAGTGGCGAATCGCTGTCGATCACAGGCGGCGTGTCGCTGCCATGGTCCCGGAACAGTACGGCCAGCTCATGCAGCAGCAGGCCCATCTGCTGACGCACATCGGCATGCTGCATCACGTCGGGATACTTGAGGCCCCAGCCCCGCAGCACCTCATCCATCCACTCCTGTGCGATGGTCTCGCGGTGCTGGTTCAGCAGCGCCCCTATCGGCGCCAAACGGTTGCTGGGCATGGAATCTTCCTTATGGTGTGCGTAGTGGGTTGCCCCCGCGCAGCCATGCTCAGGCTCTTTCCAGCGCCTGGCGGACCGCGAGGCGCAGGTCGTCCCGTTTGAAGGGCTTGGTGAGTATCGCAGCAACCCCCATCAGGGAGGCTGAATTGAGATTGAATTCGGCGGAAATCGAGCGCCGCCCGCCCGACATGGCAATCACCGGCACATGCGGGCACTGGCGCTTGAGGGCCATGACGAAATCAATCCCATCCATCTCCGGCATCAGGATGTCGGTGATGATCAAGTCCGGATGCCCCCGGCCTGCGGCCTCCAGCCCCTGAAAGCCATTGCCCGCCTGGCTCACGCGGTGCTGGTCTGCTGCCAGCATGCTGGCCAGCATCTGGCGGAACTGCTCGTCATCTTCCACGATCAGGATATGTGCCATGGCCTCAGCCTCCTTCTGTCTGGTGTGCCTCAGTGGGCAGAAAAACGGTGAATGTGGTGCCGGTCTGCGGCCCTGAAGATTGGCTGTGCAAAATGATCTCACCACCGAGCCGCCTGACGATGCCATACACCACCGACAGGCCCAGACCACTGCCCTGGGGTGCCTTGGTGGTGAAAAATGGCTCGAAAACCCGTGCCTGGACCTCTGGCGGCATCCCGCAGCCGGAATCTGCGACCACCAGGGCCGCATGGCTCTCATGGCCTGCAGGTATGTGTGCAAGCTGAGCCGCAGGCTGCAGCCGTACCTGCAGCAGGCCGCCGTGGGGCATGGCGTCCAGCGCGTTGATGCACAGGTTCAGCACGATTTGCTGAATCTGCCCCTCTTCGGCAATCACCTGGGCGTCGGGCATGAGATTGGACCACTGCAGCCGGAAACGGCTGCCCAGCTTGGGATGGAGCAATTCCAGTGCCTCACCGACCTGCAGCGCCAGCAACTGGCGCGATGGCGGGCCCGAGCGCTGACCGGCGAAGTCCAGCATACGCCGGATCAGGCTCTGCGCGCGCTGGCAGGCCACCTCGATCTGGTGCAGGTACTCATGGCCTGCACCGCCGTGCGGCATCTCGCCATGTGACAACTCGGCATAGCCTGAAATACTGCCCAGCAGGGTATTGAAGTCATGGGCCATGCCTGCCGCCAGCACCCCCAGCGCCTCCAGCCGGCTGGCCTGTTCGCGGTGGGCAGCGAGGGTGGCGTCATGCTTGGCCTGCACCATCTCCTGATAGGCCATGCTGTGCGCGGAAGTCAACTCCAGCAGCGGCACAAGGATGTGTCCAGCGATCTCGGAGATGTGCCAATCGGGCTGCTGCTGCGCAATGCGCTCCAGCGCCGTCTGGTGCAGACTGACGATATCCACGGGCGTGACCTGCGTAGGCAGCAGACTGCGGCCCAGTTGGGCCACGGCGTTGAGCGCACTTTCGCGCTCGACCGCATTGCCGGACAGGAAGGCCTGCTCCACCAATTGCAGGTAGCGCGCCTGGAGTTGTTCATTCAACGGCATATGTCATCCTCTGTACGCAACAGCTAGAACAGTTCGATACGCGGAGGAGAGCCATCCGGCCCGGCCTTGCCAGTATCGCTGACACGCTGGTGTACCTGTTCGTCGGCGATGTATTGCGCAGCCAGTCCTTGCACGGCCTTGGAAATTTCCTGCCCACGCTCGCTATTGACCTGGTCGTGCTCGACCAGATCGGCCATCTCCTCCAGAAGGCCAATGCGCTGCTGCACCATGGCATCCATGCGCTCGACAGTCTGGCGCACCACATCCTGGAACTGGATGTCGCCGAGCACATCCGACAGATCACGGGCCAGGGCCGTGTTGTATTCGGTCATCACCGACATCAGCGTCTTGTAGAACTGCTGCATGTCGGCATAGCCTTCAGACATATGGCATACCGCATCCAGCACGTCATCGGCCGACTTCAACTCGGCCGCCGCCGAACGGCTGTCATGCCCGTCCTCCAGCGCCTTGCGTGCATCGAGCATGGTGGCGCCAATGTCCTGCGCCACTGAGGCCACGCCCTGCGCCAGCGAACGCACCTCGCCCGCCACCACGGCAAAGCCGCGTCCAGCCTCTCCGGCACGGGCGGCTTCGATGGCGGCATTGATGGCCAGCATATTCGTCTTGCGGGCGATTTCGCTGATCAGGCCAACCTTGCCGATCATGGCCTGGAGACTGCCCATCAGGGCATGGATCTTCTCGCTGTCGGAGGTAAGCCGGTCACGCAGCTCCTCCACCAGCAGGCCAGTGGCCTGCGACCGGGCGGCGACGTTGTCACCCATGCTGCCCGAACCCAGGCGCGCCTTGCCCAGATAGTCCACAAGCGCGTGGGCCGTGGCGGTCAGGGCGCCAACGCGCTCGACAATATGGTGCGCGGCGTGCTCTGTGTCCTGCACGACACGCTCCATGCATGGCCGCAGCGCCTGGTCGGACTCGGAGACGCCATGCATCAGGCTGTCCACCGTGCCCATGCGCATGCGCAGTTGCAGCAGGTGCTTTTGGCTGCGGGTGACCAGAACGCGTGTCATGAGCATGCCCAGCACGCAGCACAGCCCAAGCCCTGCAAACAGCCACCGCTCTTCCCAGTGAAAGAGCCAGATGGCAATACCGATGCCGACGCACAGGGTGGCGACAATGATGTACATCTGCCGGCGCAGTGCTGCCAGCTCACGCGCGACTTGCTCGTGCAGGTGTCTGGTGGATTTCACGGATGCCCCCTCGTTCGAAAATCATCGGGACCGGCGCAGGCAGGATGCGAACAGATGGTGGCGCCACAGGGGCAGGCCCCGTCGCAGGCATCCGTCTTGCGCCAGCCATCATCAGGCCCCCGGCAGCACCTGCTTGATGACTTTGAGCAGATCATTGCCCCCTACCGGCTTGACCAGCCAGCCCGTGGCCCCCAGCTTCTTGGCCTCGTCGCGCCGCGTGGTCTGGCTCTCGGTGGTCAGCACCAGGATGGGCGTGAAGCGCATGATGAGCCGGGCATTGCGGATGAACTCGATGCCGTCCATCTTGGGCATGTTGATGTCTGTGATCACCAGATCGGGCCTGAGCCCCGTCTTGAGACGGCCCAGCGCCTCCAGCCCGTCCACGGCCGTCTCCACCTTGAAGCCGCCTATCTCAAGGCTCTGCTTGACGCTGGAACGCATCACGGAAGAATCATCCACCAGGAAAATTGTCTTTGCCATTGCACACTCCCAATCAGTCGGTTGTCGTTTCCAGAGCCTGTCGCAGCCACCGATCCAGCTGCGCATCTTTCGGCCATGCGGCCACCTTCGGCTTGACCGCCATCAGCACCTGCAGGTTGGCGGCATGCAGGTGCTCGCAATCGCGCATGTCCAGGGCGCCCTGAGGCGCGCTTTGCAGCCACTGAAGCAGGCCTTCGGCCTCTTCGACGGACACGAAGCCGGACAGCTTCGCGCGCTTTTTCTGGTATTCGATGCCCATCAGAGCAGCTCCTTCGGGTTGAGAACCATCAGCACGGCGCCATCGCCGAGCAGGGCCGTACCGGCGTAGCAGCGCAGCTTTGCCAGCTCGCCCGGCAACGGCTTGAGAATTACATCCACTACCTCGCGGAAATCATCGACCAGCAGCGCGCAGCTGTCGGCGCCGATGCGCACGACCAGAGCCGCCAGCTCCTGATCGGCATTGGGCCGGGGCTGCGCATCGATGGCCAGCAGTTCGTTGAGCGCCATGACCGGGACGATCTTGCCGCGCAGCACGATGGTCTGGCGCTGCTTGATGGCGCGGATGCTGTCCATCGGCAGGCGCACGGTTTCCACCACGGAGTCCATCGGCAGGCCGAAGATCTGCCCATCCGACTCGATGATCATCACGTTGGTCACTGCCATGGACAGCGGCAGCGTCAGGCGGATGGTCGTGCCACGCCCCACGGCACTGAACAGCTGCACTGTGCCGCCCACTTTCTCCAGTGTGCTGCGCACCACATCCATGCCAACGCCACGGCCCGACAGATCGGAGACCTGCTCGGCAGTCGAGAAGCCGGCGGCAAACACCAGATTGATGGCCTCCTGGTCCGAGATGCGCTCCAGCAGCGCCTCGTCGATGACGCCCTTCTCATACGCCTTGCGCTTGATCACGGCGGGGTCGATGCCCTTGCCATCGTCGATCACCTCGATCACCACACGGTCGGATTCCTGGGAGGCCCGAATGACCAGGCGGCCGGTTTGCGGCTTGCCGGCCCGCAGGCGGTCTTCTCCGGACTCCAGACCATGGTCCAGGCTGTTGCGCACGATATGGACCAGGGGATCGGCCAGCGTTTCGACAATGTTCTTGTCGGCCTCGGTGTCCTCGCCCTCCAGCACCAGCTCCACCTGTTTGCCCAGCTTGTGGGAGATGTCGCGCACCATGCGGGGAAAGCGCTGGAACACAAAGGAGACCGGCATCATGCGCACCTGCATGATGGCGTCCTGCATCTCCTCCGCGATCCGGTTGATGACCGCATACTGGGCTTTGATTTCACGCGCCAGCTCCCGCACGCCGAACAGGTTCTCGGCGCGATTGGCCAGGTAGGGCAGGCTGTTCTTGGCCACCACCATCTCACCGATGAGGTTCATCAGGCGGTCCACCTTGAACTGTTCGACCTTGAGCACCTTGCCGGCCTGGGTATCCTCGGCGCGGCGGCCAGGCCGGGTATCCTCGTCTGCTGCAGCGCGGCGCTCCGGTTCGGTATCCGCACGAGCGGGCGTTACGGCGGTAGCGTTCACAGAGGCTGACGGCAACGCGCCCTGCGGCACGGTGACCGGTTCGGTGACCGGTTCCGGCTCAGACGCCTGCATCAGGGCCATCGACAGCGCCGAACCGGCCTCGCTGCGTTGGGCAGATAGCCAGTCAGCCAGCGCCCGGCTGCGGCCCTCGCGCAGCGCCACGGCGCAGGCATCATCAAGCCCATGCGCGGTCTGTCCCAGGAAGGACAGCAAGGCTTTGAGCGTGGCGGCACATGCCTGCAGCCGCCCTGGCAGCCAATCCACTCCATCGGGCAAGGCCAGGACTTGAGCCTGAGCGGCTACCATCGACTCCAGCAGCGCCCGATCCTGCACGTTCAGCGCACACGCGGCAGCCTCAGGCTGGCTGGCTGGCGGCACCGGGCTGCGCAGCCAGTCATCGCCACCCGGCCATTGCGGAGTCTGCAGGCTGCCGAGGCTGTCGATCAAACAGCCCACAGCGGCCCAGGGCTGCGGTGCCGTGCGCAGCACACGCTGCATCCAGCACAGCGCAGAGGACAGCCACAAGTCCGGAGCGCACAGCTGCTGCATGGTTTCGATGGCCGCTTCCAGCCCTTGCCGGTCCTGACGGCCCAGCAGTTCCCGGGCCTGCACGGCAAAGTCGGCGCATACCGGCCCACCATCATGGCGGCCCTGCACAATCGCCAGCGACAGCAGTGGCAACTGCGTCACCTGCACCTGCTCGGGCACATAGCGGAAATGCTCGCGTATGGAGGGCAGGTCTGCCCTGGCCAGGGCATCGAACACGATGCGGCAGCTGTAGCAATCGAGCTGCTCAAGCGCAGGCCATGGCAAGGCCTGCACACCGCCCCAGACCAGACCGGGAAGCTGGCGCATGTGGAAAAAGGGATCTTCGCCCTTGAAGAAGCAGTCCGGGTCGGGAACATACCGTACACGATACAAAGGCAGATCCTCACCAGCCGCATCCCAGACGGCCAGACGCTCGCTCTCGGACATGGCCTCCAGCGAAGGCACTGGCATGGACCAGCGCACATCGTCATGCGCCGGAGCGTCAGCGTCGTCGCCCCCGGCGTCCGCCTCCCCGGCGTCAGGAATGAAAGCCCTGAGCGCCGCTGCGCTGGCCAGCGCAGCCTCGTCGGTGGCGCTGCCCAGCACGCCAGTGGCAGAGGCGTCAATCTCGTCAACCTGCACTCCGACCAGATCCATGGCCTGCAGCAGCGCATCTGCCAGCTGCCGGGAGTAGCCCACCCGCCCATCGCGGACCGCATCCATGAGATCCTCACCAGCGTGCAGCAGGCGTGTCATGGCCGGGAAGTCAAACAGCCCGGAGTTGCCCTTGAGCGTATGGACCAGTCGGAACAGATCGGTCATCCTCTCCATGTCATCAGGTGCAGCTTCCAAGGCCATCAGCTCATTGCCGATGCCCTGCAGAAAGTCACGCGCCTCGAAAACAAACTGTGCAATCAACGGGTTCATGTCATCCCTCCGCCATGCCCAGCAACAGGCGGCTCAGCGCCAGCAGTTCCTGCGGCTTGATGGGCTTGATCAGGTAATAGTTGGCCCCGGAGACATACGCCTTGGAGCGGTCCTTGGCCTGCGCCTCGGTGGAAATCATCACGGCAGGCGCCTGCACAATCGCCTGCCGGCGCAGCTCGCGCAAAAAACCGTAGCCATCGAGCTTGGGCATATTGACATCCACCAGGTACAGGTCAAATGGCGTGAGCAACGCTTTTTCAAGCGCCTCAATGCCATTGATGGCCTCCGCCACGGAAAAGCCTGCGCTCTCCAGAATGGTCCGGTGATACATGCGCACGGTGGCGGCATCGTCCACGACCAGAATGCGTTTACAAAGGTTGCTCATCGCTTCTCCGGCTTTTGGTAGACGATCGCATGGGGAAACTTGCGAACGCTGAACAGCGAGGTGATACGGCTCATGGACTCGGAATGCCCCAGGCAGATGTACCCACCCGGATTGAGTGCATCGAAAAACACTTCCGCCGCCTTGGCCCTGGACAGTTCATCGAAATAAATCAGCAGATTCCTGCAGAAAATGATGTCGAACCCCCGGTAGGGCCGGGTGTCGGCCGGATCATTGAGGTTGACGCGCGTGAACTCCACGGCCTCGCGCAGTTCGTCGTTGATCTGGTAGTCGCCATCCAGCAGCTTCTTGAAATAGCGCTTCAAGAGGTTCTGCGGCAGATGCTGGACAGAGCGCGGGCCATACCTGCCGCGCCGTGCGCTGCGCAGAATGTCGGTATCGATATCGGACGAGATCAGCTCCACATCCCAGTTGGCGATTTCGGGCCACATCTCCAGCAGGTAGATCGCAATCGAATAGGCCTCCTCGCCCGACGAGGAAGGAATCGACCAGATGCGGATGGCCTGCCCCGGCTGCTTGCGCCGGACCACATCGGGCAGGATCGACTCGACCAGGCACTTGAACTGGTACTCCTCACGGAAGAAGTAGGTTTCGTTGACCGTCATCAGATTGGTCAGCGCCTGCAACTCCTCACCGCTGGCCTGAAAGCGCAGCATCGTGAAATAGCTGCGAAAACAGCCCGATTGCGTGGCGCTGATGCGCTCTAGCAAGCGCTTGTCCACGAAGTAGCGCTTGGTGGATTCGAACTGGATTCCGGTCTTGCGATAGAAGAATTCCCGGAATTTTTCGAAATCATCGTCGGAGATGGATGGATCGCTCAATCACTTCTCCTGAATGCGCCGCAGCGCAAGATCAGCCGCGAAGCCGATGTAGGGTTCATGGGCGAAACGCGCCTTGAGCCGGGCCAGGGAATGCTGCGCGGCCAGCGTGCCAACCTCGCCGAGCAAGTCCACCGCTGTGGCGCAGACATTGGTGTGCGCATCCCTGTCGATCACGTCGCACAGCCACTTCTCCACATCAGGATGGCGCAGGGATTCGAGCACGTTGACGGAGAAGATGCGCACGTCCGGGTCCGGGTCGGACAGCAGATCCTGCATGATGGGCGCCACCGCGTCGGGCAGCAGCTTGAGCGTCTCCAGCGCCTCGTTGCGCAGGGCTGCGTCATCGCTGCGCAGGCAGTCCACCAGGCCGGCGACGGCCACCGCATCACCGATTTCGGACAGGGCCATGCACAGCGCCGTGCGCACGCTGGCTTCATGCTCGACACGCAGGCGCGCCACCAATGCCGTCGAAGCCTCGCGCACGCCTGCCAGATCGTGCGCTGCCCAGCGGCGCGCGGACGCATCGCTGTCGCTCAGCTGCTGCAGCAGGCCCGCTGTATCACGGGAATGACCACGCCGGTCCAGGCCCTGGTTCAGACCTGCCGGTGTGCTGGAAGTTCGTCTGATGATTGCCATGGTGTTCACTGTCTCCGTTGTTCAACGCACCCAGCCCATCAGCTGGTCAGCAATCCGGTTGCAGGGCAGCACCACGGTGGCACCACGGCGCTCGATCAGCTCACGCGGCATGCCGTAGACCACAGCGGTATCCTCGGCTTCGGCAATCGTGCGTCCGCCCTGGCGCTTGATCTCGGCAAAGGCATCGGCGCCGTCATAGCCCATGCCGGTCAACATGACGCCAATCAGCCCGCTGGCTTCGCAATGCTCCAGCGCAGTGCGGCCAAGCAGCTCGACCGAGGGGTGCCACAAATGCGCACGGGACTCGGGCCTGGGCGATGCCATCAGGCGGTTCGCTCGCCGCAGCACGGCTGTGTCAGCGCCGCCTTTGGCGATATAGACCGTGCCGGGCTCCAGTTCCATGGGCTTGGCCACTTCGACCACATCCAACGCACACATCTGGTTCATGCGCTGGGCGAAGGGACCCGTGAAAGCCATGGGCATGTGCTGCGCCACCACAATCGGGCACGGAAAATGGGCAGGCAGCAGCGGCAAGATGGCTTCCAGCGTGCCTGGCCCGCCGGTGGACACGCCGATCAGCACCAGGCTGACCGTGCTTGCACGCGAATTGCAGGCCGGCGCGGCAGGCCTGGCAGCAGCAGTAGCAGCAGCAGCAGCCTGCGCTGTGCGCTGCTCCTTGAGGCGGTCCGCCAGGCGGCCTGCCACACCGGGCTTGCGGATCTGGGCCCCGGCAGCCGCCCGGACCTTGGCGACCAGAGACTCCTTCACCTCATCGAAGCTCAGGGAAATGGTGCCACCGGGCTTGGCCACGAAGTCCACCGCGCCCAGCGCCAGCGCCTCGAAGGTGGCAAGCGCCCCTTTCTCGGTCAGCGAGGACACCATGACCACGGGCACGGGCCGCGCAGCCATGATGAGCGACAGCGCCGTCAGGCCATCCATCTCGGGCATGTTGATGTCCAGCGTGATCACGTCCGGCTCGAAACGCAGGCTTTCCTCCACGGCTTCGCGGCCGTTGCGGGCCACGCAGACCTGGAAATCAGGCTGCGCCTCGAACAGCTGCGTGATCTGGCGCCGCATCAGCGCCGAATCATCGACTACCAGCAACTTGATCATCGCGGACTCCAGTTTCAGACCGCCATCGTCGTCAGCGAGGCGCTGTCGGCTTCGGCGATCAGGTGGCTGGGATCGATCAGCTGGATCATGCGGCGCTGCTTTTCCAGGTTGGCCACGCGCCCGAGCAGCCGCGACTGCTGGCCGGAGAGCATGGGCGACTTTTCGATCGCGCTCTTGGGGATCTTGAGCACCTCGGTGACCGCATCGACGATGAAGCCGGTGCGCACCCCTGCCAGCAGGAACACCATGATGCGCTGGCGGTCATTGCGGGCAATGGCCGGCAGGTCCAGGCGCTTGCGCTGGTCGATCACGGGCAGCACGGCACCCCGCAAATTGATCACCCCCTCGACAAAGGCCGGCGACCGGGGCACATGGGTCAGCTCCTGTGGCACGCGCACGATTTCCTGCACGCTGCCGATGGGCACGCCAAACTCGCCCTGGGCCAGCTGGAATACCACTACCTGCTCCTCATCGTCGCTGCCGTGGTCATCCTCGATCTCTTTGCGTGTGTAATCGTCCATGTCTTCCACCGCTTTCAGCACATTCCTCACGACCGAGTTGCGGAACATGTTGTCCGCCGAAAGAATCGAGACCAGCCTGCGCCCGCCATCCAGGCGACAGATGCGGCTGATATCGGAAAGATCGCCATCACGCGCCAGCAAGGGCGGCATGGCGTCAACCATGGATGCAGGCACGCGCAGCACCTCGGAGACGGCATCCGTCACCACCCCCACGGCCGTCCCCTCCAGAGACACCACCACAACGCGGCTGCGCTCGTCCAGTGCCAGCCGGGGCAGGCCGAACAGGCAGCGCAGGCTCACCAGCGGCAGCAGCCGCTCGCGCAAGGTCATCAGCCCCAGCACATGCGGCGGGGAGTTGGGCACATGCACGATCTTTTGCGGTACCTGGACAATTTCCTGGACGCTGGAAATATCGATGGCGTACTCTTGCGCGGCCACCGAAAAACTCACCAGCTGCAGCTCATCGCTGGCCAGTGCATCGTCCTGCTCAACAACGGGCGTGCCAGACAGCACGGCCGGGTCGCCCTGGCGCGCCAGCTCCGCGATCTCGGCGAACTCCTGGGCGATCAGCCGGGCGAAGTCCAGCACCATCACCATCTCGAAGCCGCCGACATTCTTCAGAATGCCCGTGAGCAGTTCGCTGCGGACCGTGCTGCGGACCCCTTCGACGCCCTCAATGCTCTGGGGCTCGACATTGATGACGCTGGCCACGCGGTCCACCACAAAGCCCAGAGCCTGGCCCAGGTCGATCACCACGGCACGGGTGGAATCGTCATGCTCCAGCTCTTCGAAGCCGAACGTGCGGCGCAGGGAAATGATGGGCAGCACGCGACCGCGCAAATTGGCCAGGCCATCGAGCGTGCGCGGCGCCAGCGGCACGCGCACGACCGCCGGCACACGGATGATTTCCTGCACGGGCGCCATATCCACTGCAAATACATCGCCACCGGCCAGGAAAGTGACGAACTGCCGTGTGTCGGTGACGGCCCCGGTGGCATCATCACCGGCGCCCGCCAGCCGAGAGACAAGGACTTCTTCGGTCATGGTCGTGCTCCGGCCAGTCAAAGGCTTTGCAGTTCATCGGCCAGCGATGCGATCTCCTCGATCGCAGCCGCCAGCTCCTCGGCTCCCTTAGCCTGCTGCTCGGCTGCGCCTGCGGCTTCGGCAGTGGCCTTTTCGGCCTCCTGCGCAGCAGCCGAGATCTGCTCGATGCCGCGCTTGGCCTGGATGATCGCCACGGAAATTTCCTGCGCAGCGGCCAGGATTTCAAGCGAGGCCTTCTCGACTTCAACCACATCCGTCTCGATGACCACCAGATTGGCAGTCGCCGCACGCGCCTGCTCGGATTCCGCCACGGCTGCCTTGACGATCTCGTCGAGGTCGTGACTCACCCGGGTGATCTGGTCCTGCACCGCCTTGACCAGGTCCTTGATGCGGTCGGCGTTTTCTGCGGAATCACGGGCCAGGTTGCGGATATCCGTGCTGACCACCACGAAGCCCTTGCCGAATTCACCAGCCCGAGCTGCCTCGATGGAGCCGTTGACGGCCAGCATATTGGTCTGGATCGAGACCGTGGTGATGGCCTCGACGATCTTGTCGATGCGCCGCGATACCTGCTCCAGGTCCTTGACCTGCTTGATGCTGGCCTGGGTCTGTTTGACCGACTCGCCGATGCCATGAATCAACTGGTCCACGGTAGCCTTGTTGACGCGCAGCAGCGACTGGACGTTCTTGACCTTCTCGCCCGATGCCGTGGAGCGCTGCTGGGCAATTTCCACACCTTTTTCGATCTGGTTGACTGCGGCAGCGGACTCCTCGGCAGCAGCAGCCGCCGTTTGCGCGCCCTTGCGGATCTGCTCCAGCGCCACCGTGATCTGGCTGGAGGCGCGGTTGATCTCCTGCACCGCAGATGACAGCTCCTCGGCGCTGGAGGCTACCTCTTCCGCGCTCTTGGCCACATCCGTGGAGTTCTTGAGGTCTTCGGCCAGTTCGGACAGGGCCTGCGCCGTGCGCTCGCTCTCTCCCAGCGCCTGAGTCTGCTCCTTGACCGTCTTGGCCGACTCTTCGGCAGCGGCAGACTGCTCCTCGGCAGCCGCCGCAATTTCCTCTGCGCCTTTGAGCGCCTGTTGGGCAGCATCGTTGGATTGCTGGGCACCTGTTGCAATTTCCGTCACGCCGTTGACCACATCGATGACATCCTGGCGGATCTGCGCCAGCTGGCCAGTGATGGAGCGGCCCTTGTCGGCTTCGCCCTCGATGGTCTTGGCCGAGACATTGATGCCATCGGCAATCGCCTTGACCTCCTGCTGGATCTGGCCCACCAGGTCCTGGATCTGCTTGGCGCTTTTTTCCGAGGTTTCCGCCAGCGTGCGCACCTCATCGGCAACCACAGCAAAGCCCTTGCCATGCTTTCCGGCACGCGCCGCCTCGATCGCGGCATTCAGGGCCAGCAGATTGGTCTGGTCGGCGATGCGCACCACCGCCTTGACGATGTCGCCGATGTTGGCGGCCTGCTTTTCCAGCTCCACCACCATCTCGACCGAGGCGGCCTGCCGCTTGGCGGCCACATCGACATTCGCGATCAGGCGCGACACCTCGTCGCTGGTGCGCAGGATCAGGCCCTGCACGGCTTCCGTCTTGGTCTGGCTGACCGTGGCGTTGTTCATCTGCCGCTGGATGGCGCCCGTCACCTGCGTGAACGCTGCCAGCGACTCCTGGGCAGCGCCCGACGCTTCCTGCGCCCCGGTGGCGATCTGGTCCGACGCCCGCTTGAGCTCCTCCGCTGCCGAGGAAGCCTCGCTGATGCCAGAAGACAGCTGCCCGCTAGCAGCCGCAATGCGCTCGGCCGCCTGCTGCTGCTTGGCCAGGGTACGCGCCTTCTTGCGCTGTGCATCAGCCTCGCGTGCCGCAGCCGCAGAAATCTTGTCGGGCATCACGGACGCGGCCGCTGCAACAGGCTTTTTGACGAGGGGCAGAGATATGATCAATGACACAAATCTACCAAAAATTTACACCCAAGAACATCAAAATTATCAAATTAATTATTTTTCCATGAAATTGCTAAAAAAAATGCCACACTTGATCGAAATCAAAGATGGCACGAGTAGCAAAATCATTAATTAAAATTGATTTTTAAATATCAAATCAATATGATTCGCATTTGACCAATGAAGCCGCACATGCCCAGACCTGCGCCATGCAGAGCATGGCTTGAAATGCCAATGAAAATGCCCGCCAGGCAAGGCCTGGCGGGCACATCAGAAAAGGCTGGTCATCCAGTTGGCAGAAGGCTCAGTCGCACTCTTGCTGCATCCAGCGGCGCTCCTGGATGGAGCGCTCGCCCCACCATTTGCGGGGGTTGCCGCACATCCAGCATGAACAGCAGCAGGGATGCTGAACCAACGCCCCCAGATGGCGGGGCTCGGTCAGAAAGCCACCAGCATAACCGGCCCGATTTTTTTTCAGGCGGGCCACATGATGGCGCCGCAGCGCGCGGCTCAAGTCTTTGAGAAACATACAGACTCCATCGACCGCCTGCCGCTGCAGAAGTGCAGCTATTCAAGGGCAGACAGCCGTTCGTATGGAGTTCTGAAGCAGTACGGACCACATCAACTCATACTCCTGTGTCCCGTGGCCCACCAAGCGTCGGGTACGCCAGTGCAACCAGAGAACAAGCATGCATCATGATGAACATGGCTGCATGAGGGCAACAAAAAAGCGCCCTGAAGGCGCTTGTTTGCTTGACACATTGGCGGAGAGGGAGGGATTCGAACCCTCGGTACGCTCACACGTACGCCTGATTTCGAGTTTTGTACGCGCGCCTTGCATCTTCCGCAAGTTATTGATCTACAAGGCTTACAACCTCCGCACCGCACGCACCAAACGCATGCATTGCGCCTGGTGTGTCAAAAATTCCCCCACCATTTTTGGCAGCGCAACCCATCCTGTCTCACGCCTTTGCGGTCGCCTAACCGACGATGCAAGCCAGCACAATACCGGCCATGGCAATCGACTCCACACACCCCAAGCACACAGTCCACAAGCGCGTTGTCACGGCATTCATGGCGCACTGGAAAGCCCACGACAACAAATACCCCCAGCTGATCAAGCTACCGCCAGAAGAACTCCGGCACCTCGATCACGTCATGCACAAGGGGGCGCACCCAGGCACGATGTGGGGCGTACCGCTCCAGGCAGACCCAGCAACCACTGGCGAGATGATCTCCATCGACGGGACAGCAATCTCGCTTGCGCCAGTGGTCGCAGCGTAAGCAACGCACCCGCTGCGCCTGCAGCCGCAGGCTACAAAATAAACATTTTTGCTTGTGCAAAGAAACATTAATGTTTATAATTCACCCATCGCAACAACAGAAGGGTGGTCGTGAAGCAAAGCGAATTCAGACGGTGGCTCAGGTCTCAGGGAGTCAAGTTCAAGGAAGTTGAAGGTCACACAAAAGCCTACTTGAACGGAAAACAAACTGTAGTACCAAGACACCCAGCGAAGGAGCTCAAGGACGGCACAAGACGCGCAATCCTGAAGCAGTTAGGACTCGACTAAGGAGGCAGGCCCGAAAGGGCCTAGCCCGACTCCCTGCAGCTTCACGACCACCTGACAGATGGGAAACAACATGCACAAGTACCCCGCTCTCTTCGATCCCGCAGCCGAAGGGGGCTACACCGTCACATTCCGCGACATCCCCGAAGCCATCACCGAGGGAGATACGCTGGAAGAAGCCGAAGCCATGGCGCGCGATGCGCTGATCACCGCCATGGATTTCTATTTCGAGGATGGCCGCCCAGTGCCAGCGCCAAGCAAGCTGGAAGATGGCGAGCGCTTGGTGGCCTTGCCGCTCTCTGTGGCTGCAAAGGTGGCGCTGCTCAATGCCCGCCTGGAGAGCAGCACGCGGCCCGTTGACGTAGCCCGCGCGATGGGCATCAAGCCCCAGGAGATGACGCGCGTGTTTGACCTGGGGCACGCCACGAAAATCGACACCATCGCCGCCGCGCTGGCAGCGATGGGGTACGAGCTAGAACTGAAGGTCAGCCGCTTGGCGAAGTGACGCGCCGGCCCACGCAGTCAGCGCGCCACCAGGGGCCACGCATCCCGCATCAGCGCGGCGTCAGCGGCGCCGTGCACGCCATCAGCGCGGCCAGCAGCCGCACCTCGTAGCCCTCGCGGCGTTCGACCTAGAGCCAGCCAAAACCCTTCGCCATCAGGCCGATGACTGCGGCAGCGGCAGCGCCTCCAGCGATGTACATCTCAGCCTTTGTGGGGGTGTGGGCCAAGCGCTCTTCCACCTTAGCTACGTCGGACTTCATCGCAGCGTGCTTCAAGAACTCTTCCAGGCGGACCAGCGTGTTCTTGATGGCCGCAATGTCTCCTGCAACAGAATCCATCTTGTCCTCCAATTTCTGAACGCGCCGAGGAATGTCCTGCCCACCACCCCCTTCGCCACGCCCATCTGGCGGAGGGGGTGAAGGCGGCTGTGGCGGCGCTCCATCAAACCTGTGTGGAGCTATATCGCGCGCCATCGCCGCAAGCTCATTCATCAACGTAAGGAATATTGGCGCAATCAGACTGGCAGCCATCGGGTTGCTTATCAGTTGCCCCAAAGCAACTCGGGCAGTCTTAACCTTGGAGACGAAGTTCTTGAGCTGAGGCGCTTGCATCTCTGGGGCCAAGCCTTCTACGGTATCAATGATCCTCTGTAGCTCCGGAGAGTACAAGTCAAGCCCCCTTGCAACTCTCAGAACGAGCTTCTGCAGCACCTTCGTATAGATTTCTAGCACCTCTTGCAAGGCTTCTGGCGGGACTCCCAAAGACCGCGCATTGCTTCCTGCTGCAGATATCTGTCCCTGAATGATCTCCTGAAGCATGGACGCCTCCTTGAAAAGTAGTTGCGCGCGCTTATCATCCAAGCTGTCGGCATCCACCTCTTTCCCCCAGCGAATCAGCAGGCCTCGATAGTTTGAGATGTTCTGAGCAAAGCTCTCCGTGGAGACTTGCTCAAGCACTTCCTTTGAAACGTAGTCGCTTGCCGATGCCATGCCTTCTCCAACCATAAGGGGAAACGTGATCGTAGCGCATGCCGTCAATCGCTATCCATATGCGGTATCAGCGATCATGTGCACGCTATCAGCGCGGCCAGCAGCCGCACCTCGTAGCCTTGCCGCCTGTCGATCTCGGCCAGCGCAGCGCGCAGCAACTCGAAGGGGGCGGCATCCTCGGCCAGCGCCTCCGTAGGCATGGCGGGCCGGTCTGGGATGGGCTCGCGGCACTCCACGGGCACGGGCACCTTGACCTCCTGGACTTGGACCCTTGGCACGGCGCCGCAGCCGGTCAAGGCCAGCGCCCCCAGCAGCACCACAGCGCGCATCATGGCTTGACCCTCCCCTTGAGCCACTCGGCGCCCAGGGCCTGCAGGCTCGCGCAGCTGTCGCCGGGCACGGCCGGCGCGGTGGCCAGGGTGTAGTCGGCGCGGGCGTTGAGCGCCTGGGCCTGGCCCGCGGCTGCAGCACGGGCAGGAGCGGCATCCACTGCGCGCTGCGCCGCCAGTCGGCCCAGACCCTCGGTTGCATCACTGCAGGCCTGCGCCGCTTGGCGCGCGCCATCGCGCTGCTGCTGCATGGCCACCAGTTCGGCGCGGGCCGTGGCCGCATCGTCTCGGGCATCCAGCCAGGCCCAGCCCAGCAGCAGACTGCTGGCAGCGAGCACGGCCAGGATGGTTTGCGTGGGCGTCATCATGCAGAGCCCCCCAGCAGATTGGCCGCGATGCGCCGGGCCCAGCCCTTGCCAAAGCTGCCCCAGGTCGGGCGGTCGGCCAGGAAACGCAGCCGGTGGCCGTTGTAGCGCGCAGCCAGCGTCGCACCTGCAGCCATGGCAGCGGCGATGGTCTTGGGGCCTACGATGCCATCATCCACCGCGCCAGCCGCACGCTGCAGCCACATCACGGATTGCCCAGGTCCGCTGTTGACGGCGCCATCGAACACATCGAAGCGCACGACCTCAGGCAACTGGTCAGCCTGCACGGCATCCCAGTACAGGCGGCGATAGATACGCTTGGCGCGCTCGCGCGGCAGGTCGCGCATCTCGCCCAGGTAGCCGTCAGCACGGGCCACGCGGGCAGTGACGCCCCACATGGTCTCACCACCCGGGTCGGCTGGATTGTTGCTGTAGCCGCCCTCATGGCCCAGCAGGCGGTCGAATGCCTGGTCAAAGTTCATGGTCGTCTTGCCTCCGCATGGGGTGCGTGGCGTCGCGCCAGCGCGCCACGTTGATTGCCAGATAACAGAGCACGCTGGCGGCAGCGATGGCATCGGCCACCTCCGGCCATGTGCCCCACAAAAGCGGCCGCAGGCCGCTGGACATGAAGCCGGCCAGCAGGATCGAATACTTGGCGCGGGCCCATCTGTGGATGCGGCAGATGTTGGAGTTGAGCCTGCAGATGCAGGCCCAGCAAATCCCGGCGCAGGCCACCAGGTGCAGCACGGCCAGGAGCTGATGGGTTTGCCATGTCATGCCGCACCCCCATCACCGCCAGCCTTGCGCTCCAGCACACGGCCAGCGCGCTCGAAGAGCCACCGCCCGAGGCGGGGCCAGTCGTCGCCCACGCCCCCCACCAGCAACGCAATCGGGGCCAACATCCAGTTGGTCTCGTCAATATCGAGCCAGCGCCCCGCGAGCGTGGCCAGCCCCCAGGTCACCAGCAAGGCCGTCAGGTTGAGCCGCAGGAAATACCCTGCAGCGCCCAGGCGCGCGCTCGGGTCGCGCCGGCCCAGCGCCCAGGCCGCGCCCACAGTGGACGCGATCAGGATCACGGCATACGGCCCCACCAGCGCGGCCAGGGCCGGGCCAAACAGCACAGAGGCCAGCGCGATGGCCACATTCGTCGGTTCCAGTTGATTCATCAGCGCCCTCCTCCGGGCATGAAAAAACCCGCCGAAGCGGGTTGTGTGGTTTGGGGTGTTGCCGGTCAGAGCGTCACGGCAGTGCGAAACGCCTCATCCAGTGATGCAGGCGTGCCGCCGAGCTGAGCCCACAGACCCGCCAAAAACGCATTGCTGCGCTCCCAGGTACTGGCCTCATACTCGATCTGCGCAGCACGGCGCTCCAGCGGATCCGCAATGCCAGTGATTGCAGCCTCGGCTGCCTCCAGCAACCCAAGAGCGTGCAGCACAAGCTGGCCCTGGCGCCTGCTGATTGCGGCCGGCACAGGCTCTGGCGGCTCCGGCGCCGGGGCAAAGCTCGTGCCGTCCCACAGATCTCCAATGCGGCTGTCACCTGCAGCAATCCAGCCCTGCTCGCGCGCAAATGCAGCCGTTGCAAGTACGTGGTTGACGACCACTCCATCTTTGATTTCCGCGTAGCGTCCCATCACACGATCCCCCAAATCTTGACCCAGCCATCAAGACCATCAGCGCCCTTCGAGCCCGCCGTGCTGGCCCCAGATGCGTTGTAGCCGCCGTTGCTGCCGTTGCCTCCGTTGCCACCCTTGGCGATGCCATCGACACGCACGCCACCTGTGCCACCACTGCCGCCCGCCCCCGACGAGCCCGCCGATGATGCTGGCGATGAGTTGCCTGCAAGAGGCAGAGAGTGCGTTGCAGCAGTCACAAAGTCTCGAATAGTGCTCGCCGCAAACGAGGGCACGGTCGTATTGGCTCCACCGCCAGACGAGCTGCCAGCACCCCCGCCAGAGTTGTACTGCCCGCCATTGCCGCCCGCGCCTGCGCCGCCACCGCTTGCGGTCACGCCAAGAGCCGCACTCTGGCCGCCCGCAGACCCGTAGCTGCCAGAGTTCCCAGACATGAAACTGGATGCAGCCGTGCCGCCGTTACCTCCCACTCCCTTAGCGCCCACTGTGACGGTCGATGATGCAGCAACGTCAGATGCCTGCTTTTGCGCCATCAGCTCTGCGCCGGCAACACCTCCAGAGCCGCCGCCACCCCCAGATGCCGAGCCGGATGGGTATGCGCTGGAGTTAAGCCCTGCTCCAGAGCCGCCGCCACCTCCACCACCATCGCCAGCCTTGATGCGCGCACCGAACTCCGCATAGCCGGGCGGCTTGATGAACGTGCCAGATGTGGTCCAGGTCTTGCTGAATGGCGTGACCACCAGACTGCGTAGCGCCGAGCCGTCGCACTGAACCAGCCGCACTTCGCCGGGGTACATCACATAGCTCGTCAGCCCGTCGATCTGTTCGGAGCCGCTCGGATCGAGTGTCACATCCCCCGCGCCCGAGTTGCGCAGCCAGATGTACCAGCCTGCGCCCAGCGTGGCCACGGCAGCAAACGTCTGGGTAAACGTGCCCGACGTGATGTCGATCAGCGACCCCAGGTCCGCCGCGACGAGCTGCGTGTTGCTGGTGCGCGCGCTGCGGGCGATGGTGCCGCCCGTGTCGTCCACCCACTCGGCGCCGTTGTTTGCGGCGTTCGTGCGCAGCTTCTTGAGAGCGCCGGAAAACGCGGGCAGGCCGGCAGCCTGGGCCATCTGGGCGTACTGCTTTGCAGACAGCGACGCGCCGTCCACCGCGCCCGTGGGCTTGCTGGCCCAGTCCTGAGCCGTCGCGGCTGCCGCTGTGGCCTCGCTGGCCTTCGTGGCTGCTGTGGACGCCGAGCCGGCTGCTTCGCTGGCTTTGGTTGCCGCTGTCGCTGCGGAGCCTGAGGCCTCGCCCGCCTTCGTGGCCGCGGCGCTGGCGGACGTTGCAGCTTCGCCTGCCTTCGTGGTCGCCGTGCCCGCAGCAGCTGTCGCGATGCCGGCTGCAGTCTGGGCGGCGCTAAGGCTGGGCGCGATCTGTGCGTTGGCATCTGCTGCAGCAGTCACAGCGGCCTGCTGGGCTACCAGCTTTGCGGCGTTGGTATCGACCACCGCCTGGTTGAATTGCGGCACAGAATCATGCTGCCACTGCACGAATGCGAGAGCATCTTCGGGAAACTCTTTTGTCGATGGGTCCGGCGCTTTGGGCGGGAGTGAAATAGTCATCAAATAAGCCCCTTGACATCAATTGAAACGTATGAATAGGCGTACATCGCAACGTCTACCGTGTAACTGACCAGGCCAAAAACAACCGTGCTGCCGAAGCGGCCAGAGCCAGAGAGCACCAGCACGGGCACGCTGGCCAACTGGTCCAGCCGGCGCGTGATGCGGTCGAGATCCTTGTTTTCGATCAGGGTCTGGGTGCTGACCTTGCGGGCATAGGCGCGCTTGGTGATGCTGGCCTCGCCAAACTGGTCGAACGTCGCCTGGGAGTAGTCAATCCCCGAGCGCTGCAGCCCCACTTTTTCCAGACCGACATTGAGCGGCTTGCCCATCACCACCATGCCCAGCTGTGCAGTCCCGCCAGGAGCCTCGACCGTGATGGTCACGACCTGCCCGATCACAGGCGGCAAATCCACAAACACCGCCTCTGAGCGGAATTCGGGCTCGTTGAAATAGAAGTCACCCCAATTCGCGATGACGCTGGTATCCCACAGCGAAATCGTTTTATCGAACACTGCGGCGCCATTGAAAGATGACTGCACGCGGGCTCGCATCCCGCGCACATTGAGCAGCGCAACAACCTGCGCGCCAATCGGCTGCACGGTCACGCTGAGACTTGCATCCCGTTGCGTGACCGTCTGCACCTTGTCATCAAACATGGCCCAGGAGTTCGCAGACCCGGCATCGGACCACCATGCCTCCGCGCCCGCAGCGCCGGGCGTGTGCCCGACGTTGCCGGCCTGCAGCGAGATCCAGATGCGGCGCTCTCGCGTCACCTTGGCCCCTGCTGCATATGTGGTGCCAGCGACCCACTGAGGGTCTGCGTCAACAGCGTTTGTGGTCACCATGCCCGCAGACACGGCGATAGGTCGGATCAAGTCCATTTAAGTCCCCAATGCAATGCCTTCCACGCCTCGCGACGTTTCAGCCGTGTTTTTGGCGATCTGGGCCAAGATCCGCTCAAGGTCACCCACGCGCCGCGTCAGCGATGCATTGAGCGCCTTCAGCTCTGTGACAACCCCGTTTTGCTGCTGGGCCAGCACGTTGACGCCCTGGGACTCCAGGGCGCGCGCATCGCCGTAGGCCCTCCCGAACGCGACGTTGTATTCGGCTCTCGTCGAATACAGCGACTTGTCCAACAGCCCATTTGCCAGCGACTGGTACTTGCTGATTGCCTCGGTGTCGCCACCGGCCGCCGCGCTGAATGCCTCGGCATACTGCCGCTGCATCTCTGCCAGCGTGGCCTCCGGGCTCAGCGTCGTCTTGTCGCCGATCAGCAGTTGATCCGCGAAGGACTTCATGCTGTCTCGCAGGCGCTCGAAGGCGCTGGCCGTAGCCTTGGCCTCCTCGCTGACGCCCTGGTACACCCCCGTGGCATAGTCGAATAGCGTCTTGTACTGCTCGTTGCTGATGCTCCCGCTGCCCAGGGCATCGGAGATCCGCGCGAAGGCGTCATAGAACCCGGCGTTGTCGTACTGGCCCACGCCGCTCACGAGAAGCGACAGATCCCGCATCGACTGGCCCTCGCCCAATACGAGCTTGCCCGCCAGCTCCTGCGCAGCCTTGGCCGCGCTAGCCGTGGTCATGATCCCGGAGGCCGTGGCCGCAGCGTCAGCGATCAGCTGCGCCCGCGACACGCGCGAGTCCGCAGCAGTCAGGCCGCCGAGGGCGAGCTGCGCATCCGCCGCGCGGCTGCTGTACGCCCACGAATCCGCCCAGGCGCCCTGCTCGCGCGCCATCGCGGCTGCGTCGAGATAGCCGGTGATGGCCGCCTGAGCGCCCTCCAGCGCCGCACTTGCCGATTGCCCGAAGGCCGTGGCCGTGCTGTCGAGCAGCCCGATCACGTCCGCCGTCTGGGCCAGCGGGCTGTTTGCCGCCGCAGCCGCCGCGTCCATCTTGCTGACAACACCAGCGAGCGAGCCGAAGTAGTACTCCACGCTCGCCACGCCAGCATTGCGCAGATCCACAGCAGCAGCCGCAGCGCGCGCCGTCTGGCCAGCCACATCCGACAGCAGGGGCGCCAGATCACCGAATGCACCATTGAGGTACGCCAGCGCTTTGTCGGCCTCGACTGCGCTGATGCGACCCTCATCGAGAGCGCCGCGCACCGCCTCCACAGCCTGGCCGAACGCCTGGACGTCCGCAGCCGCGCCGCCGTACTGCATGCGTGCGGACATGACGCCCGCGAGCCCGGGCCCAGAGATCATCTGAGCCTGGGCCGCATCCGCCAGCCGCTCATACACGCCAGTCAGCATGCCAGAGACTGCCGACCCCAGGGACTCGGCCCCCTGGACACGCAGATCGCGCAGCACAACGTCTCGGCTGTACGTTGCGATCTCGCCGACCAGGCCGCCCAGCACGCCAGCAATGCCGGGGATGCTCAGTGCGTTGGCCGAGGCATCGCTGATCAGCCCGGAGGCCGCCTGCGCGCGCTGAACAGAAACCGCAGCATTGAACCCACCAGCGTTGAACTGCCCACCCTGCGTGAAGTCTGCGTACTGCGGCATGCCTGCCGAAACGGCCGCAGCGAGCGCGCCGGCAGCATCACCAGCCATGAGCCGCTGCGACGACAGCGCCCCCGAGAGGGCCTCCTTCGTCTGCTGCACGATGGCGCCGATCTGGTCAGTGTAGCCAGCCAGCTCGTCACCCAGACCCAGGGCCTGCAGTTGCGCCAGCGCGGCGGTCGCGCCGTCCAACTGGTCAGCGAAGCCCGAGAACTGCGTGAACTCGGCGCCCGACAGCCACAGGCTCCCCACATAGCCGCCGTTCGCCTGCTCGGCCTTGCGCTGCAGCCCGGCGATCAGCGAGTCCAAGGACTGCTGCTGGCTCTGCACGATGCCTGCAGCCTGCTTGCGCAGTTCTGCCAGCGCCCTTGCAGCCTCCTCTGCTGCTGCAGCCGTTTTGGATGCGGCATCCTCTGCGACTTTCGCGGCCTCTTCAGCAGCATTGGCCGCATAGTCAGCCGCAGTCGCAAAGCTCCCGGACATTGCCAGCAGCTTGGCTGCCAACTCTGCATTGCCAGCATCCAGCGCGCCCTCAACCGTGCGGCGAAACGACTCCTTTGCTGCCTCGGCAGTGCTTGTGTCAACGGTCACACCAAGACCCGCCAGCTGCTGCAGCACCTGGCGCTGCAGCGTGGCCATGCGCTCCTGCTCGGTATAGAACCCGCTGTAGAACGCATTGACGTTGCCCGCAAGCGCATCGATGCCGCCCGAGGTCTTGATCAGCGATGTCTGGGCCTCTGCCGACAGGCTGGCGAAGCCCTTGAGCGTGTCAGCCCAGCCCTTGAAGGCCGAGTCAACAGCGGCAATCGCGGTCAGGGCTTTGTTCAACCCATCGACCGTGACGACCTCTCCCACATCATTGAAGATCGAGCGCATCCAGCCTGGGATGTCCGCAGCTTTGAGCTGCGCGATCAGCGCCCCGCCCATCTCGCCCACGAACTTCTCGTAGGCCACCTTGGGGTCCGTGCCCAGCACGCCGTCGCGCGCCTTGTACGTTGACAGGGCCTCGCCAGTGATCTTGTCGATCAGCCGGAAATAGCCGTAGTTGTCCTCGTCGCTGTGGCTCGGATTGACCGCAAACGCTGCCGCGATGTCGATCTGCTTGGCACTGCTGCCCGCGTACTTTGCAAGCGACGTGTACACGCCAGAGAGCGCGTCAACGGTCTTGCCCAGCTGCGCATCGAGGTCAGCATTGGCCCGCGACGTGATGTCGCCCAGCGCGTTGCCCCAGGCATCGCTGCCCAGAGCCTGCGACGCGGCCACATTGCGGTCGCCCGTCGATGTCGAGTACGCGCCGCCCGTGTGGTTTGCGCCGCGCGAGCCGAAGTCCATCGAGCCCAGCAGCAGCGCGCCGCCAGCCAGCGCCCAGCCCCAGCCGGGGATGGCACCCAGCGCAGCAGACAGGCCGCCCGCACCAGCCGCGCTGCTGGCCGTGGCCAGAGTGCCGGCTTCCAGGGCGACAGCAGTGCCGGCTTCCATTGCAGCATTCGCAGCCACAGCAGCCTGCGCCGCAGCTTGTGCACCCGTGGCCACGCCAGCCCATTGCGCATTCGCAGCAGCCAGGGCGCCGATGGCATCACCACCGGCCAGGCCAACAGCATTGGCATAGCCCAGCGATGTGATTGACGCGCCAGCAGTCGTGCCGCCGCCAAACAGGCTGGATAGCTTCGAGATGCCGCTCAGAGAACTCAGAGCGCTGCCCACTCCGCTGCCACTTGCTCCGGCTGAATTCAGAACAGAACTGACACCAGACTTCGCCTCAACTCCGACCAGAGAGGCCACAACCTGCACCACAAACGGGCGCAGGAACATCTTGTAGATCTGGTCCGCCACGGTCGTCTTGAACGTGGTGGTCAGGCTCTTCGTGAAGCTGTCCCAGCCGTCCTTGCCGTTGTTGAGCATGTCGGCGAAGCCCTTGCGGAACACCTCGTCATACTGGTCAACCTGCTTGTTGACGTACTCCTCCTGAATGCGCAGCAGGGCCGTCTGGGTGTCGATCTCGGCTTTCTCGCGCGCCTTGCCCTTGAGCGCCTGCTGGGCAATCAGGTTCTCGATGGGGTCATCGCTGAACTTGGCCTTCTCGATCAGCACCAGCTCTTTCGCCAGATCCAGCTCGATACGGCGCTGCGCCACAAGCTTCTTACGCTGCAGCTCATCCAGGCCCAAAAGAGACAGGCCATCATGTTGGATGGCCAGTGCTTCTTTTGAGGCTTCGAGCGACTTTGTGAGTCGGTCGTCAAACTGCTTGTAGTCTGCATCTCCCAGGGCCGCAACCCAGCGTTTCTGCGCTGCGATCTTTGCCTCCAGGCTGGCGATGTACTTCGGGTCGAAGCGGTCGCTACCCTGGGCCTCGGCCATCTGGTTTTCCAGCATGGCCAGAGTCATGCGCTCGATTTCCGTGCGGCCCTTGCCGTAAACGGAATTGGCCGCATCCTGTTCGCGCGCCCGCTCGGCGATGGCATCGGCGGACTTGTAGTTGTCGGCAATGATGGCAGCATGGGCCTTCTGCGACTTCTCCAACTCGTCGTTGCTGCGCACCTGAGCGCCCCAAGCATCAGCCATAGCCTTCGCTTCGGCGAGCTTCGCCTTGGTCTTTGCGTCCGTAGCGCGCTCGATCTGGGCAGCAAGCTTTAGCGACTCGCGCTCACCTGCATTCAGGTCCGACGCTGCAGCGCCTAGCATCAGCAGTTGCTCGCGGTACTGCTTCGCTGCAACGAGCTGGCCTTCGAGGTTTGCAAGCTGGTTGTCGGAGATGCTGATGCCGCCCGATGTCTTTCCCTTTTCGGCGAAGCGCTTTTCTATACCAGCAATGGTGTTCTCGTAGTCCGCCTTAAGTTTTGACAGCTTGCCAGAAAGCTCCGGCGTATCCGCAAATGCCTTTTTGGTCTTCTCTACTGCGTTGTTGTACAGGTTCTCCGCAACCGTCAGTTCACGCTTGCGCTTGACCTCCTTACTTGCGAATTGCCCTGCAATCTTGTCGAATTCTTCGGTTGCATCGATATAGTCTTTGCTGACAGTCTGCATTTCAGCAATTGACTTACCTGCAGCGCCAGCAAAAGCGAGGAAATCAGTTGCCTGCTGAATCTCCTTCTTGATAATTTCAAGACCCTTGTTGTACGACTCAGTCGTTTGACCATTCAACGGACCTTGCACAAGCTTGTTATTCAGCTTCTGCTGCAGGGTCTCCAGATGCTTCGCGGCTTGGTCCGTCGGTGATGTCTGCCGACCAACGCCCAGGATTGCATCCCACATCTTCTTTGCGCTGCCAGTCACAAACTGCACAGCACGCTCGATGTAGCCCAGATTCTGGGTCAGCTCATCAGCGCCGGTCTTCATGGCATCCGCATAGGCCTTCTGGGCTACAGCCGCAGCCTCAGAGGTCTTGCCCTGCTTCTCAAGCGCTTTGATCTGGTCGTAGACACTGGCTGTCAGATGGTTCATCTGCTCGTTCAGCGCCAACGATGCCTGCAACGGATCTTTTGCCAGCTCTGCAAACTGTTTGGCTGTTTCGCCAACGGCTTGGCCTGTAGTCTTTTCCCAGACCAGCGCAACGGCTGTGAAGTCCTTCAACTGATCAGCGCCAACCTTACTGTGGCGAGCCATTTCAGCGAGGCCGGCAGCTGCTGCACCTTGGGTGCCAGACACACTGGCGATGGCGCGAGCCATAGCGTTCAGCTCATCGACCGTTGTGCCTGCCTGGTTCCCGCTCAGCACCAGGGCCGTGCGGAATGCATCCGTTTCTTTGCTGCCCTGATAGTAGGCCACCCCCAACGTGGCGACAGCAGCCGCTGCCACAGTAAACGGGTTGACAAGACCAGCCACATAACTGGCCAGGCCCCGTGCAGCGGCACCAGCCGTGCCGAACATATCCTTGAGTTGTCCGCCCTGCTGAAGCAGCACCGTCAAAGGCTCTTGCCCAGACTGGAGCGACACAACAATGTCTGTGAATTGCGCAGGCACCATACGCATTGCGGCTGCAGTCTGCGCCGCAGACACGCCAACCTTGCCCATGCCTGCCTCTGTTTCGCGCAGCTTGGCAATGTACGGTGCAGCCTGGTTGGTAACCCCCAGCTGCGCGGCCTGCAGCGCCAGTAGCTCAGACTTGGTCTTGCCCAACGCATCGGTTTGAGCGCGCAACGACTCCAGGAAAGACGACTGACCTGCATCCCGAGCCTGCTGGGCTTTGAACGATGCAAGCGCATCTTCAGCCTCTCGCAGCTTTGCGACCAGCGGATTCAGCTTGGATGCGTCAAGCCCACGCATTTCGATCTTCTGCTCGAAGGCGCGAGAGAGGCTATCGCCAGCCTGGGCTGCAATCTTTGCCTTTTCGGTTGCACGCTGCAGGGCTTGAGCCATGGCGCTTTCGGCGCGCGCCATCTTCTGGGCGGCCTCGTCGGCGCCATCGCCGATACCCTTTACCCCCTTGGCGGCCTGCTCGCCAGACTTGGCGACAGACGAAGCCATATCGGCAGCACCGGCCTTGATGTTCTGGAAGGTATTCTTTGTATCGTCCTCGGCAGAAACGACGAAGCCAATTTTGCGGTTTTTCTCTTCCATGACACCTCCAAGCAAAAAGGCCCGCCGAAGCGAGCCTTTCTCACAGCCGAGCAGCGTCGGCTTATTTATTGAAATTGAACCTACTCACAATAGAGTTCAACAAATTTCC
Source organism: Delftia sp. PS-11 (assembly GCF_029870285.1). Classification (GTDB taxonomy): domain Bacteria; phylum Pseudomonadota; class Gammaproteobacteria; order Burkholderiales; family Burkholderiaceae_C; genus Comamonas. The sequence continues at coordinate 26,332 of NZ_JACSYA010000020.1, read as the reverse complement.
TGTCTATCGCATCTGATCCAATCTCAGCTCTTCCACCGGCGGCAGAGGCAAATGGCTTGTACCCAGAGAACCCGCCCATTTCATTTTTTGCATTCACTTCACCACACAGGATTGTTCCATCCAAGGTAAATCCAGCCTTCCGCACTAGCCGTTCTTTTCGAAACTGCGCTGAATCTGGGTCTTTCAATTCTGCAAGCACTGGTTTTCTGTGCTGATGCACAAGGTAGCTGCCATACATATAAATGCAGGCGCCAAGCACCAGCAAAATGAATAAACCAACAGAAAAGAATTTGCGCATATGCCCTCGCTTGAAAATTGAGGGCATGCTACAGCATCACCTCTTCAGAGGTATCTTGAGCACAGCCATCTCCATAGCCTGCAAGTCAGAGAACAAGAGGTTCCAGACCTCTTGGTCACCAGCTGCAGCACGGTCAAGCAGCGGATAGACAGCCTCGTATCGCAGCCCCACGCGCGCCCCGCCCCCCATTCCGCCAGACACCCAAGCCCATTGGGTCTGCAGGCCCAAAAACAGCATCAACGGCTCTGCGTTTTCGGGCCAGACTTCTACCGGGTCTTCCCAATAGTCCTCTGGTTCGCAGCCCTCCGCGACCTCTGGATCGGGCCGGAAATAGGCGACGGCGGCGCTCAGGAGTTTTTTACGCGGCCTTCCATGATGGCGCCACGGTAGGCATCCCAGAATGCGGCGGCTGCATTCGGCTCCTCGTCGAAGAGCTGCAGCAACGCGGCCTTGTCGAGTTCGATGTCCAGATCCCAGCCAGCGAGGTACTTCAGCGTGCGCTCGACGCTGAATTCCAGGCCACGGTCGGCCAGGCCGGCAAAACTGAATTTTTCGCCGTCAGCGACCTGCGGGATCTTGGCGTCGGATACCTCGTCCCACAGCGCACTGAACTCGCGGCGCGTTCGGTACTTGAACTTGCAGACCATCTCATGCACTTCGCCCGTGATGCGCACGAAGGTGGCAACTGCGGTCACGGCCTCGGGGCGCGCGCCAAAAATGAATGCGGGCGGCTTCTCGGCCTTGGCGGGGGAAATAGCCTTCTTGGTGGTGGTGGCGGTCATGATGATGCGATCCTTTCAGCGGATGAATAACGGAAAGCCCGTGCGCAGCCGCCCGCCCCGCTGAAAGGAGCGATGCGGCTGCGCCGGTGCATTGGTGGACGCCTTAGCTGGCGTAGCGGGTGGAGCGGCCCTTGCCGGAGAAATCAACCTTGACGCGGTTGACTTGGCCGTCTTGCATGAGCACTTCGTCATTCAGGGCCACAGTGCAGGCCAGGAATGACACAGCACCGGCCCTCATGGTCACGCGCTGGATGGTGTCCGCGCCGGATGCAGACAGGTCTTCGAGCGCCTGGTAGCCAGGGGTGTCGATGGCATCAGCATCGATTTCCAGCGAGCGCGACACTGGGCTGAAACCGTCGTTCAGCTCCTGCTCGTTTTCGCTCTCCATGTAACGGTACGCGACCTTCTTGGGGTCGCCGCCGCTGGTGTTGTTGGACAGGATCTGCACCACGTCCACCCAGGTCAGCGCTTTCTGGAACGAGCCAATGCCACCGCCCGGCGTGTACAGGCTGGTATTGCTGGTGTTGGCTTTGCGCCCCTCCAGCGTGAACGTGTCAGCCGTCGGCACGGCTTTGACGCGGAACACCAGGCCGTTGATGCGCCCCCAGCCCGACGTGATGACCACGATGTCACCGACCTGCAGGCCATGCGCAGTGGATGTGCAAACGGCTTCAGCCGCATTGGTGATCGCCGAGATCGCTTTCTTGGCGGCGATGGAAGTGGCCACGGCAATGCGCGCGCCAGTGGGGAGAGATGCCATGTTTTGGCCCTTTCAAAAACAGAAAACCCGCCGAAGCGGGTGGAAGGTGGAGCCCTAGCGGGCAAGACAAGGCGGCCTATCTGGCGCCCAGAATGGAAAATGTCTGCAGGTAGCCAGAGGCCACGCCTGCATCGTCATAGGCCCCGATGGGGCCGCCGTGCGGGCGCGCGGTGAAGGCGGCGGCAGCGCACAGGCGCTCCTCGATGCGCTGAATCAAGGCGAAGGCCTGCAGCGGGGTCGCGGCCCAGGTGTTGATCTGGATGAGCGGCTGACGCTTGTCTGCAGGCGCGTTGTCCGCGTAGCGCAGCACGTCGCCGCCGATGTGCTGCCAGGTCACGTAGGGCATCGGCGTCTCGTAGGGGGCCATGCCGACATGCACATTCGGGCACTCGGCCAGCAGCTCGACGATCAGGTCTTCTTCAAGCGCCATGGTATGCACCCTTCTCAAACAGCCGGCGCCAGAGTTCTGCTTCGGCCGCCTTCTGCGCGGCAGCCAGCGAACTTTCCGCACTGCGGATGAACGCCTTGCCGGGTACTTGGATAGGCGTCTGCAGCGTCACGTAGTACGCATCTTTCTGCGCCTGGCTGGCGCGCCGGCCCGGAGGCTTCTTGCCATCCATCCCGGGACGCACCATGGGACGCACGCGCCCCTGGTTGTCTCGGTAGTAGCGGTATCGCTGCAGGTAACCCCACTCCACCAGGTGGCCGTGTGGCGCCACGCGGTGGTTCCAGCTGACGTGGTACTCGGCGCGCTGGCCATCGACCGATTTCTCGGGGCTGTAGGCCTGATAGATCGCACGCTCCAGATTGCCGGTCACGCGACCCAGGGCGCGCACGTTGACCTTGACTCGCTCATAGAGCACCTGAGATGCAGCCTGCGCCACTGGCCGAATGGCCGCATCGACATCGCCCTCAAGGTCTGCCAGCAGACTGTCCAGGCCCTCCAGATCGGCTGCTATGCCAAACGTCTTATTGCCCTGCAGGGCCTGCTTGCGCAGATCACGGCGGGCCATGGCCGTCAGCCCTTGAACGGCACAGCATCAGCGCCAGCAGCGCGCGCGGCAGCAACATGCTCGGGGTCGGCGTCCATCCAGGCAGCGTTTGCCGTAGCCACATCGGCAGGCACACCATCGATCAGCAGGCCGGCGACATAGCCGTAGGGGCCGATGGTGCCGAGCCCGGTTGTCAGCACCGTGCGCGGGCTGTTGTCGTCGGCGGGTGCCTGGTCGGCGAGCGGCGCCAGCTCAGCACGCAGAGTCCGTGGTTTTGTCATTGGGTTGGTCCTTTCACAAGCTCGCACACCAGATCGATGTACTCGCGGGTTGGCCCAGGCAGAACGGCCTTGAGCGCATAGATTTGGCTGGCGAACAGCACACGCATGCCAGCGTCAATGCCTGCGCGGCGCCGTATGCGGATCGACACACGGACGATTGACACCTCGGCATCAGCCTTGATCGCCCCCAGGCCAGATAGGTGCTTCACATCGGCTGCGATGCGGGCTGGCGTGATGTTTTCCCAGGCCTCTTGCCCAGGTGTGCGCCATCCATCCTTGCCGCCCGTCTTGCGCTGGATGTGTATGCGGTCCTTGAGGGTTCCCGGATCGAAGCTCATGCGTATGCCATCCTTCGAACCGGGGCCAGCAGCGCAGTGATGGGCGCTGGCAGTTGGCTGCCATCGAATGCCGCTTTCTCATCGCCACTCGGGTATCGGTACAGGTAGCCCACCAGCAGCAGCGTTGCAGACTTGACCGATCCCCGGACCTGCGCTGTATAGATAACCTTGCCATCCGCATCGCGTACAGGCAGCCCACTGTCGTCCAGCTCTGGCTGGAATGGCGACACGCCATTGAGGTGTAAGCCGATGCGCTCAGTGGCGGTCTCCAGCTTCAAGGTCAGGTCGTCGTCGGCATCGTCGTCATCAATGCGCAGGTGCCGCTTGACCTGTTCGAGGGTTGCAAATGGCGTCATACGCTCACTCCTTTCGAGCCGTCGCGGCCCCGCTTGACTGCCAGGCGCCAGCCATCACAGCCAGGCTCGCCAGGCCGTCCGGTAGGCGCATCCTTTTGCGCAATGAAGAAAGATCCACCCCACGTCACGCCGTCGCCAGCCTCGTAGGGCTCATCCATCTTGAACACGCCCCGATCCACCAGTGCGGCGACCTTGACGCTCTTGGAGACTTCTTCGCCACTGGATGTCCTGGCAACCAGCGTGAACTGACGGCCGTCCTGCTCGATGCGCAGATCGGCGATGCCATCCACTACGCATTCCCAGCCGTGCAGTCCCTTGGTGGTCTCGAAGGCGCGCCACAGGCCGCCCGCGTGCCGGGCGTAGGTGCCGCGCGGATAGGATTTCTCCATGTCGATGCAGGGCAGCAGTTCCAGCTGCAGGGCATCGCGGCCCGCCTGGCCATCTTTGGGCACGGGGATCGCCTGCATGGCCTTGGCGACTGCCTCGTCCACCATGCGCTGCACTTCGTCCACGGGCACAGATTCACCGTCTTTTGGCTTGGGCAAATCTGCCACGGCCTTGGCAACCTGCTGCGCAACGACCGGGGAGATCTGCTCGATGGTGACGCTTTCGCCATCCTTGGGCACCGGAATGGCCTGCACGGCCTTGGCCACTTCGCTGGCGATGATCGGCGCTACGTCTTCGGCAGTGACGCTCTTTCCGTCCTCGCCATCCTTGGGCCGGGGGATCGCATCCACCGCCGCCTTCACGCGCTCGCCCAAATCCTGGGTCAGCGATTCGGGAAGCGCCTTGATCGCGCCGTCCATCTCGTCCAGGCGCTTTGCCAGTGGCGCCATCTTGGCGCGCACAGCCTGGATGACAGCATCCGCCAGCGCTTTCAGGTCAGCTCGCATTCAAGCTCCTTTTCAATGTATTGCGCCAGAGCCTTGCGCTCGTCTTCGCTGATGGGGTCAGCCTCTTCAGGGGGCTGCTGCTGAGGCGGCTCGGCCGCCTTGGGGGGCTCGGCCTGGGCCGGTGGCAGCTTGTTGAGCCGCACCTGATCCAGGGGGAAGTCCTGCTGCTGCATGTAGACGGTGTCTCCGCCCTCCAGCGGCTGCAGATTCATGTCGCGGCGCGCCTCGTTGATGGCCTTGATGCTGCCCTGCACCAGCTTGGACAGCACGTCCGCCTGGGTGGCCGGATCCATGCGCAGCAGGTTGTCCAGCTCCAGCTCCGTCCGGTAGGTGGCGGGCAGTGACAGGCCGTCATCCAAGCACAACTCCATTTCCTCGATCAGCGAGTGCAGCGCGTCGTTGAAGTAGATCTGGTTCAGGTCGCCGACCTTCTGGCCAGCGGGGATCGGGCCGCCAACCTTGAACGCAGGCACATGGAACACCTGGGCCACCATCTCCGAGGTCAGCGCGATCTGCTCCTTGGTCTGGGCGTCGGAGGCCGTCATGCGGATGGGCTCGTATTTGAGGCCATCACCCACCACGGCGACCTTGCCGGCATTGGGCCCGGTGAAGTTGTTGTTCCAGTAGTTGCTCAGCGTCGTGGCCGTCTCCGTCGATATTTCGCCCGGGGCGATCAAGAGCCCGCTGGGCTTGGCGCCCTGGTTGAAGAAGCGGCGCGAATCGCGCAGCATCTCCAGGCCGCCAGACGCTGGCAGGCTGGCCGCGAACAGCGGGGACACGCCGACCAGCGGGTGGAACATGCAGTTCATGCGGTCGTGGATGATCTCCGAGGCAGGCACGAACACCGTGGCCTCCTGCAGGCCAGAGAGGTTGTCCTGGCTGAGCTGGTAGAAGATCGATCCGTCCGGCGCAATCAAGGGCTGCACCAGTCCGGGGTCGAGGATGTACAGAGCCACCACGATGCCACGTCCATCCCTGACCTTGAGCGCATAGGTATTGCCCCAGGTGAGCTTGGAGCAGATCCACCATTGCTTGAACTGGATCTGGTTCTGGTAGTGGTTCGGCCGGCGCAGCACAGGCGAGTACGCAGGGTTCGTGGACTCGACCCAGATTCCATTGTCCTGGAGCATCATCAGCCGGGTGCGCAGCTTGCCGATGTCGTTGTAGATCAGCGAGACGCAGGCGAACACGGAGGGGTAGGACAGGACAGTCTCCGGGCGGACATTGATGTCCATCTGGAAGTAGCCAGGAGGCCGTGCCGGCGTGATGTCATGCCAGACGCCATCGGTGCGGGGCGACACTGCGGCGCGCGGCTGCGCTGTCACGATGCCCTTCTCCACAGCCTCGCTGCCCACCAGCTTCACGCTGCGGCCGCCCAGGCGGCGAAAGAAATCCATCACTTGGCGGTCTCCTTCTTGGCGCGCTGCGACTTGCGGACAGGCGCCTCTGCCGTCGCCGTCAGCTCACCGGCCGTGCCAACTTCGTCGGGCGTGTCGGCAAGGATGGGGACATCCTTGGCGACCTCTGGGACAGCTTGTGCAGTCTCGTAGGTCACGGCGCGACCGACAGCCCGGAGCACGCGCGCATCGCCGCTGGTTGCGACAAAGGCGTCTCCAGCCTTCAGGGCGCGGCCGGCGTAGGTAAACGACTTGGTGGCTTTCAGGTTTTCTCGCATGGCCGCTCCGTGCTGTTTGGTGAGGCGAGCCCGAAGGGCCCGCAGGGCGCCTTACGGCGTTTCGGGAGCGCCGTAGTCGGCGCCGGTCACGAAGGCCACGGCCGAGGCGCGGCGCTTGGCGAAGTTGATGGAGCGCACCACCTTGATGGCCGTGGACTCGCTTTGGAACATCGAGGTGAAGTTCGCAGACGCGCCCGTGGGCGTATCGGATGCGCCCGTGGGGGCGGTGTCCTGCTCGATCATTGCCTCGCGAGAGACGGACACCTGCACGCCGGTGTCACCGATGCGGTAGATGTCCGACGGCTTGAGCATGATCAGCTGGCCCGCGCCCACGTTGTCGCCCGTGGTCACCGGATCGCCCAGCAGATTGCCGCCCGAAGCGTTGATGCCGGGGAACTCGGCCAGGCCCAGCGCGTTGGTCATCAGCTGCACGGCCTTGGCCAGGGATGGCGTGGTCACCAGCTGCAGGCCATTCACGTTCTTGGCGGCGATGAACGGCGCATACAGCGCCTTGATGTCGGCACGCAGGCCGGCACCGTCCGTGCCCGCCGATGCGATGCCCGTCAGGCCATTCAGGATACCGGCAGGCGAGACGCCCGCGACACCAGCGGCAGCGCTCAGGAAGGTGGTGTCCACGCGCTGCGAGCTGGCCTCCACCAGGGCGTCGCGCACCAGTTGCTCGGCCGCCGGACTGGAGTCGCGCAGCAGTTCGTTGGACACGACAGCCAGGGCAGCCACCTTCAGGGGCGTCAGGGTGACGTTCATGAAGTCGGCAGCGGTGGCAGGGATCGCCTTGGACTGGCCCACCCAGTACGCGGTCGCGGCGCCGTCCTGGCCCTTAATCTGCACATTGGCGGGGACCTGGCGCAGGGGCAGCTTGTCGTACACGGTCTGCGAGTACAGGTACTCGATGAAGTCGCCTGTGTAGCGCTGGTCGATGGCCGCCAGCTCGGCCCCCCATTCGCCTGCGCCCGAGCCACCACCCGGCACTGCTGCCTTCATGACGTTGATCAGCGTGGGGTTGGTTTTGCCCCAGCGCGCCTCGGCAATGGACAGCGCAGAGTGGTCGCCGTCGCTCAACCGGGCCAGTGCCTTGGCGATCACGATGCGGGTGTAGTTCTGGCCCTTGAACTTCTCGTCGGCGTCCTTGTTCATGTGGATCGCCGGGGCGCCACCGGTGGCCAGCGCGCCGCGCGCCACTGCGCCAGCACCCGCACCGGCCGAAGAGCCAGCGCCCGAAGCGGGCACGGACTTGGTGAGCTGCAGCGCCTCCAGGGCGCGCAGGTCTTCCAGTTCGGCATCGATCTGGGCGATATCCAGCGTCAGGCCCTTGAACGCTTCGCGCTCGCTCTCGTCCTTGGTGCGGCCCTCGTCCAGGGCCTTTTTCTGCACGCCTTCCAGCTCCAGGGCTTTGGCGGTGCGGGTCTCCATGAGACGCTTGATCTGTTCTTGCAGGTTCACGGTGTGTCCTTTGGGGATTACTTGAGGAATACGACGCCCTTGCGGGCTTGCGGGTGTCCCGAGACGCCGGGAGGCAGCAGGCGCACGACGCGGTCCTGCGCGCGGCCTGTCGCGGCCCGCAGCGCCTTGTCGAGCGACTTGATGGTGGTGATGGAGGCTTCGGCGTTGGCAGGCACGGTGACGGCCGACAGCTCGAACCAGAGCCACTTTGTGTAGCGCATGCCGAAGGTGCCTTCGATGCGGGACGCCTCCAGGGGCTTGAAGCCCACGGAAAGGCCGCGCACCAGCTTGGCCTGGAGCATCTGCCAGGCGTTGGTGAGGCGGTCCTTCAGGGCCCCCTCTTCCTCGATGTTGGCGACCTCGCCTTCAACCTCGATGCCTTTTTCCGTCACCTTGGCTGCGGTGATCCAGCCGATGGGATCAGAGCTGTCATGCATCCACAGCAAGGGGATGGGCAGCTTGAACTGGGCGCCTTTGGGCTCAACGATGTCGCCCGTCCGGTCGGCGGATGGCGTCGAGGCAATGCCCTTGAAGGTGCGCTTGCCGCCTTCGCTGCCGATGGCCTTGATGACCAGGGTTGAGTACGCACGTTCCATGCAGTGCTCCAATGAAAAGGCCCGCACAAGGCGGGCCGGTGTTGATCTCGTCACAGGACGAGCATTTGGTATTTGGGCGGAGGCTTTGGCGGGGTGGCCATGGGCATCACCCCGACCGCCATCGCCAGCGCCTGCATCCCGTCGATGCGTCCGCTGGCCTTGGATTTAGTGAATTTGCGGTTTTCAGCCGGATCCCTCACCACCACCGCGTTCGCCGCGCACATGGTCAGCACGGGGTGCTTGCCATGCCTGATCTTCTTGGCCAGCAACCGGGCCTCCAGAGCCCGAATGGCCGGCGACATGGACTGGAAGCCCTGGCCGAAATCCACAAACCGCTCCAGCTCCTTTTCCGTGAACCCGGCCTTGATCAGCCATGGTCGCAGGTGCTTCATCCCCCAGCGGTCAAAGGCCAGTGCCTGCACGTCGTAGGTGTCGAAGACTTCGCGCAACCGCTCGGCTACGAACTCGTATTCGACGGAGCGCCCCGGCGTGGTCTGCAGGAAGCCCTGCTTAGCCCACAGGTCATAGGGCACGCGGTCTGCACGCGACTTCTCGGCCAAGCCCTCCTCTGGCAGCCAGAAGGTCGGGATCACATCCCCCTCTTCTGACGCCAGAACCAAGGCCGTGAGGTCGTTCACTGACGACAGGTCCAGCCCGCCGAAAACCTCCATGCCTCGCTCATTCACCGGCTCTTCGCCGTTCTCCAGCCAAATCGCCCGCGAGATGAATGGCGTCTTCGCCTCCACACGCTGGTTCAGGATGAGGTTCCGGTAGCCAGCCTCCATACTGGGCAGGCGCTTGGCATCGGAAGCCTGCTTGCGCACCTCTTCCTTGTTCATGAACACGTCAAAGTGCGGGTTCGCCGCACGAATGGCCGCATCCGAGAACGGATCCATCTCCAGCGGCGCCGTGTGCAGCACCACCTTCACGCGCGGGTCCGCGCCGGTGAGCGCGTCATCAATCAGCAGGCTCAGCAGGTCGGCATCGGTGGGCGACTGCGTGCTGATGATGATGGACAGCGGGCTCTCATGCGCAGCCGAGGCGGTTTCAATCGCCTCGTACAACTCGGAGCGCGGTCCCTTGACCTGGCCCAGCTCGTCATGCACCGAGAACACCGGGCTCAGACCATAGGCTGTTGCAGCATCTGCAGACAGCGCCCGGTAGACCGATCCCAACTCTGCGCAGGTGAGCATCTTGACGGACTCCTTGACCGCGACGTACTCGCTGAGGTCTGGCGACATTCGCACCACCTTGGAGGCGTACCCAAACAGGATGGCGGCCTGGTCACGCGACTGTGCCGCGCTGTACAGCTGGCTATTAGGTTTGGCTTCCGGGCCGCACAGGTGCAGGAGCAACAGGAATGCGCTGGTCGCCGTCTTGGCGTTCTTGCGTGCCATCGACAGGATGAAGGTCCGGGTCGGCGTGTCGTAGATCGTTCGAATCCATTTCTTCTGCGCCACGGTCAGGCGCACGGGCTGCCCCACCAACTTGCCATCCGGGATCCGGCACATCGACTCGATCCAGCGAATGTTTCGCAGTCCGCGGCTTGCCATCGATCAGATCTCCCATGGCTTTTTGCTGCGCGCAGTACTTGCGTTGGCGCGGCCAACCGTCTTCGGGTCGGTCGTGGCCTGGCGCGTGATGCGCAGCCGCGTAGCCAGCGAGGACGCGGAGCGCACCTCCCGCTCACGCATCGCCAGCATACGGTCGTAACGCTTGAGCCCATCATCGTCCGCCAGCCAGACGCGGTCGAAGTTCTGGATCTCATCCGCCAGGAGCTGGGCCTGCACGATGTGCTGGCAGTACAGCTCGATCAGATCCCGGTGGGTTTCAGTGAATGCGGTTGCCGGGTGGTCATTGACCAGGCGGGCCCACACCGCTTGCTCGGCATCACTCAGGTGCAGCGAGGGCCGCAACCGGCTCTCGCTGACGACAGGCCCAACCTGGGCCACTACCGCCACGGCGGCAGCAGATTTTCGGCCTCGTTGTGCCATGCAATTTCACCTTTTTTCTGGACGTTTAGCTGCGTTGAGGGAACAGGGCGGTTTCCAGGGCGACGGCCCCTGATGGGGCACCATCCCCCCCTGCCCTACGGTCTCCACCCCTTGCTGGCGATGGGCCTGGCACGCGCCAGGAGACCGCAGGCGCATTCACTTCAAGGCGATCAAGCCCAGGGAGACCAACGCAACTCATCGCGTCTCAAGCCCTCTCATTCAATCGGCCAGCCATCCACCCCGATTTCAGGCCGGATCACATGCCCCATGTCTTGAGCCGTCTTCAACTTGTGGTGCCTGCTGCACCGTGTTCGGTAGTTGGACTCGTTGTCCTTGCCGCCTTTGAACAGGGGGATCACATGATCGACCTCCAGGTCATCGGCATTGACCACGCCTTCGGCCATGCAGTCCTGGCACAGCGGCTGCTTTTTCAACCAGGCCGCGCGCTTGCGCATCCATGTGCTACCACGCCTTCGGGGCGTTGGGTCGCCAGATTTCCACGCCAATTGATTCTGGATGGTAGCCATGACGATGCCCTGCTCTATGATGGACTGATGAATCTCACTGAAGGCGAGCGCGCCTATCTCATCGAAATGCGAGCCCTGAGCACAGATGCAGCAGGGAACGAAGTATTTGCCGGCCTAACCGTGGAGGAGAGCAAGGAATTCCATCGACTCTCAATCCGGCGAGACAGCACCTCATATGAGGAGGGTGATCGCTACATTCAGCTCAGCGACAAGCACGAGACAGCCAGAATTCAGGTCATCGCCGCTGAAGCGGCGAAGCGCCACTCGGGCACTGCCACTCACTGATCAGAGCCCAAGGCCCGCACGTAGCCTTGATACGTGGCTTCTGTCCCATGTCATCCCCTCTCAGCCATCAGGTGCGCGATGGCTTCATCGATTGAGGCAAAGCTCAGGAAAGGCCCGCACGCAGCCTTGATGCGCGCCCAGCCAGCAGACCGGCGCTTGGCGCGCTGACGGATGGTTCTGACTTTCATTGCAGCCTCACATCCAGGACTTTGCCACCCAGCCGACGCCAAGCGTCAGACCTGCGGCAAGCGGGGCCTGCACAAGCGAGCGCGCTACAAACGCACCAAAGCTTTCGGGCTCCCTCTTCTTGTTGTCAAAACCCCAGGCCGCACGGAACACCAGCGCGAGGCCATAGGCCTGCAGCAGCGTGATGACCGGCAACCCGAACAGCGGCGATACGAACCAGCCCCACAGCGTGGAGAGAGTCAGCCCAACCCAGAAGCCGCACCAAATCAGGATGAGTGCGATAGATGCGATGCTGCCCAGCAGCATGGATACCGCAGTGCCTGCGGTCAGATCGATCTTGGACATGGAGTCTCTGGAATAGGTGCCACCACACAGGCCTAGCGCCCATCTACTGGTGGATGGCTACTGGGCGCGCCTGGTGGTGGCGAACTTGGAATAAAAAAGCCCGCGCAAGGCGGGCAACTCGTTTCCAGGCGAGCAATTAGATTGGCAGAAGGATCTGCGCCTTGTCTGCAGCAACGTTGACCCGCTTCAGCAGTGGCTTGCTCCTGTCGCGCCATCGGCGCAGACCCTTGCCGCACAGGCTGGCCACCGCCTTTTCGCTGGTGTACTCCATCCAGGCTTTGTTGAACTCCTGTTGCCAGCCCTTGCCCTCGCTCAGCTGGGCATCAAGCACATCCAGGGCCCAGGATCGGAACTGCTTGGCGACCGTGGTGCGGGCGAACATGCCAAGCAGATGGCAGCCGCGCAGGCTGAAGACGCGCACCTCCTGCATGCCGCCAGCGGTCTGCATGCGGACAAGCGCTGTCATGTCCTTGCGGAACTCGTCGGCGTGGCGCTGGTAGAGCTTGCGCACACGCGACTCAACTGAGGGGGTGTCAGTTTGGGCACCCCCTTCTTTCGAGTACAGGACAGCAGCAATCTCAGGCAGAGTCAGATACTGCATGCCACTGTGCTCGATGACATTGAACTCGAAGCCATTGAAGGTTAGTTTGTTCATGGCAAACCTCATAGTCTGGAAACGAAAAAACCGCCCTGGGGCGGTTGCTTGGCGGCCACTGGGTGGCTCTGTGGTGGTTCACCCCATCGGACTACGCCCCACCGGGACGCTGGGGGATGCCGTTCGCTGTCCAGCTCCGCAGCTTGCGGGGAGACGATCCCGCGCACCCTGGCCACGGCGCGCGTCCCGGCTGGCTCGGGCGCAAACAGAAAAGCCCCGACTGCGTAAGCAATCGAGGCTTGGTGTTGGCTCCGGGGGCCTTGCACCCGGATGGCTTGTCGCACTTTCAGCGCTTGTGGCGGCACCCTCCTGAACCGGGTGCGTGACGCGATAGATTTATCTGGAGCACCTTGCGGCGTCGCGTCGAACCAGCGTAGCGGATCAGGCTCCGCATTCGCCATCACGGGGGAAGACTGGCCCCTGCGGATACACACCCGCAGCGTACTTTCGGGCAGCGCCACTCCAAGGCAACGGCCGCCAATCTTCCTTCGTGATGACCCCAGCCTTTTAAGCCGCTGGGATGGGCTGGCGTCTTCGCAACGGCCTCGCGCCCATACCCTGGCGTGCGGGATGGGCCTGATTTCTCAGACCCCACGACAAGCCCACCAGCAGCGCCAGCGGGCTCGCTGCTTACACCAGGGGCGCGGTCAGCAGGTCATAGGTCATGTTGATGCTGGCGTTGGGGCCAGATGCAACAGCCCACAGGCCCTGGCCAGGCGGCACATAGATCGGGTAGTGGATGCCGAAGGTCGGGATGGGGTTGGCCAGGAAGATCAGGCGCTTGGTCGGGTCACCGAATGCCGAGGGCGCGGCCGTGTCGGCGAACAGTTGCACGCCCATCACGCCGCTGACAGCGTTCAGGTAGCAGGTGCGGATCACCAGGCCATGAAGGTTTTGGGAGGGCGTGACCAGTTGCACGACGGCGGAACCAACGCCAACGTTTGCATAGTTGGTGCCGATGGGGGTGGGCTTGGAGAAAGCGGTCATGGCGATTGCCTTTCAGTTGAGTTGACAGGCGCTCGATGGCACTCGGGGGTTTTGGGGTTCTCGACCCTCAGGGAATTCAGCGTCCCGCAGCGCGGGCACTTGATGTTCAGTTGCTGGAAAACTCCAACGGCCAGCTTGCGGTTGCAGCTGGCGCATCTCACTTCTTGCATGGGCGGCATAGTCCATAATGCCCCCACCTAGCTAGGTGGCAGGGTCTTGGCCAATGCCGTGTGCACGCACGGCGGAGGCGTTTGCAGAGGGTGTGTCCGCACCTTTTGCATTCGCCCTGTCTTTTTCGATACCAATGCAAAAAGCCCGCTGGCGAACCTAGCGGGCTTTTTTTGTTGGGCGCGACTCTCCATCGCATCCGTGTCTTCCAGACTCACCGCCTGGGGACGTTTATCAGGTTGAGTGCGGCAGTTTTCTTGTGCCTGCGCTCTTCGGACGCAGTATACCTCAGGACCTGCCAGACGCAACCGCTTTCAGCAGAGGCATGCGCTTCAAGGCAGCAATGGCTCCGACGCGGGCATCGTCCACCTGGGCGGCAATGTGCTCGGAAATCTTCAGCCCATCGGTGTCGTGCGGCACCTCGCGCGTGCCGAAGCCCTTGCACACATCACACGTCGCGATCTCACCCAGCTTCACGCCACCGCAGTTCGTGCACTTGCGGTCGCACCACCACAGCAGCACGTCGGCCAGCTTCGTCGCACCGTCTTGGATGCCACGAGCCTGCACCCAAGGCAGAAAGCCAGCATGCGGGTCCACCAGCCTCTTGAACGTCGGGAGCTTGCGCAGGATCTCCAGGCGCTGCAGCTCCTGCCACTGGGCTTCCTTGATGCGGGCGCCCACCATGTCGAGCCGGCCCCGGCTCTTGCGCGGCAGCTGCTCGGCGATCAGCGCCAGCTGCTGCTCGGTCAGCGGACGCGGCTTCGGGCGGGCGTCCCATTCGGACAGCAGCTGATAGACCAAGCGGCCGAGCTTGGCGGGCTGCAGGCCAGCGGCGATCAGGTAGTCGGCATCGCCTCGCTTTTCGGTATCGACAGACAGGTTGCTGCTGGTGCTCGCGCTGGCCAGGCGCTCGATGAAAGTGGGCCGTTCAGCGGCGGCTGGTGTGGCTAGTGCTTCGCTCATGTATTGATTTCTTTCTTCAGCTGCTGCGTTTTTCCATGCGGCGCAGGCGCTTGCCCATCACCCGCTTGAACTTCTTCAAGTACTCGATGTCGTGGGTAACAACCTGGTTCTGCGTGTACAGCCAGTCCACCTTTTCGTCACCGATGCGGGCGCGGATGCGGGGCAGGTACTCGGCCAGGTTGCCGCTCAGGTGGTTGTTGCAGATGGAGCAGCCCTTGTGGATGTTCCAGAGGTGAAAGCGAACTGCAGACGCAGCGCCCACTGAGCGCAGGTGCGATGCGTGCCACTGGCCATCCCAGTGGGGGCCACGGTCGCATGAGCAACAGCCCAGATGCGCATCCCGTAGGCGAACAATCTTGTTCACGATGGCCTGGCACTCTGCCAGCCACTTGGCACGGGGCTTGATGGCCTCCTTGCGGCGCTTCGTCTCGGCACGCTCCACCTTGGCCTTGGCGCGGGCCTCCTGCGCCTTCTTGCGCTCCTGCTTCTGCCGGTAGGCTGCAATCCACGCATCCTTGCACTCGTCATGCAGCACATGCCGAGCCTTGTCCTCGGGCATGCGCTCCTTGCAGTGCTTGCAGCGGTTTGGCTTCGTGCTCCTCAGCATCCGGCCTCCTGCTTCTTGCTTTCCAGCGCCAGCGGCGCAGCACCACGGGCCAGCAGCCAGCCATGAAAGCCCGCCAGCGCGGTGAAGTAGTTCCGGAAATTGAAGGCAGCGCGGGCATTCAGGCTGCCCACGCCGCTCTCCAGGTCACGGGCCAGCCGTGCACAGAACTCCTCGGCAATGGCTGCGCGCTCAGCTGCCACAGCCGCATTGATAGGGTCAGGTGTATCGATTTGGGGCGCCATATCAGACAACGATGAATTCATGGGAGTCGCAGCCGTAGCTTTTGGCCAGCAGCTCACGCAGCCGGCGCTCAGTGGCGCGATGGGCGCGGATATAGGTTCGAGCGGGGATCAAGTCCAGGACCTGGGCGTAGGCCTCGCCAAACTCCACCAGGTGGGCCAGCTGCACCGCGTTCAGGCGCATGTCTTGGCCATGGCCGTGCTGACGGCCCAGCGTCGCCACGCATGCCAGCGCGTCCTGATGCAAGCCCGGCGCATCCGGGTCGTTGAAGACGCCCATGGAAAGCAGGGTCTCGGTCAGGTTGGCGGCATCGGCCAGATCACGCCAGTGCTGGAGCGTGGGGGCGCCGTAGCCGATGGCATGGACGGCTGCTTGCACTGCAGCTGCCAGAGGCTCGCGCTTACGCCGATGCAGCGGCTGGCACTCGCTGGCCGACAGCTCCTGTGCCAGCGAAAAGGCATAGGGCAGCTCCAGATAGTCCCGTTGAACCCGAGGATGGATGTCGGCCATGTCACCACTCCTTTGCGAGGCGCTTGGCCTCATCAGCCTTGACGGGCGCGGCCAGCGAGACCGTGGATTGCGTCCACAGCTGGTACTGCCCCTCGAAGTGCAGCGCAATCTCGCCCTTGGCGCCGCCACGGTTCTTGCCCAGGCCGCATCCCTTGATCGACGGCGCGCCGTTCTCGCCCTTCATGTGGTCCCACAGGAACAGGATCACGTCCGCGTCCTCTTCGATGGCTCCACACTCCTTCAAGTCGGACATCTGGGGGCGCGGGTTTGTGCGCTTTTCCACATCACGATTGAGCTGGGACAGCAGCACCACCGTGATGCCCAACTGCTTGGCCAGCCGCTTCAGGCCCCGGGTGATCTCTTCGAGCTGGAAACGGCGGTCCTTCTTTGGGTCGCCCTGCATCAGCTGCAGGTAGTCCACCACCAGGGTCTTGATGCCGTGCTTGCGCACCAGGGTGCGGGCCTTCGAGGCCACCTCGGCCAGCGTCAGGCCCGGCACGTCGTACAGGTACAGCGGCAGGCTGCGGATGGACTCCACGGCCTCCGTGGTACGCGCCCATTCGTCATCGGTCAGCTGGCCCGTCTGGATGTGGTCCAGCGGCACGCGGCCCTTGTTCGCCACCGTGCGGTCCACAACCTCGGCGTTTTCCATCTCCATGCCCAGGAACGCTGCCGGGATGCCATCGCTGGCATGGCGCTCGGCAATCTGCTGTGCCAGGCTGGACTTGCCCACAGAGGGGCGCGCAGCGATCACGACCAGCTTGCCGTCGCCCAGGCCGTTGGGCATCAGGCGATCCAGGCCAGGAAAGCCCGTGGAGCGGCCCGCCTTGGTCTTGCCGTCTGCACGATCCATCAGCCGGTCGATGAAACTGGCCGCGAGGTCAGCGACGGGCAGCGGGTCCGTGCCGCTGCGCTCCTCCAGCACCGATTCCAGCGCCAGCACTGAGGCGCCCACGCGCTGTCCGATGGTCTGCCCCCTGTCAGACGCAAGCGACGAGACCTCGAATGCCGCCGTGCGCAAGGCCCGCTCCTGGGCATAGCGCGCCATCGTCGCGGCATGGCCCGCAGCAGCGCGCACGCTGACGAAGTTCTGCGCCAGCTCGTTGGCGTATGCCCAATCCTCGTACTGGCCGCGCAGCGCCTCCATCACCGCCACCACGTCCACGTACTGCCCAGCCAGCACCAGCTTTTCAGCCGCCCGCCACAGCGTGCGATGCGCCGGATCGCAGAAGGCATCGGCAGTGATCACCCCAGCAGCAGCATCGTAGGCATCCGCACCATGCACCAGCACAGCACCCAGCACCGCCGCCTCTGCCTCCGCCGAAAACAGGAGTTCGTCCTGCGGAATGTCGTAGGAGTTCATGCGGCCTCCTGGGCTTCGATCTTGCGCTTGGCCTGCAGGCCCTCGCTGGTCCACTGGGCCGGGCCGTCAGCGTGGACAACCCAGAGCCGATACCAGCGGGCGTTCACCGAGTTGGCGAACACGGCAGGCCAGTCCTTGTAGCGCTTGTCCTTGCGTGTGCCCGTCGTGTGCTCAGCCCGGAAGCACAGCCATGCAACCTGGGCCATCTCGTCGCTGATCCCGGCAGCCGTCATGTCCTCGCGGATGTGGTGGTCCTCAGGAATCGGCTTGACGCCTTTTGCCTTGCAGTCGGCCAAGTAGGTCTTCAGCGTGATCGACTTCGATTCGGGCGAGGGAGAGCGCGAGTCCTCGCGCGTCTCTCTCTCTTCTTCTGTATCTGTATCTGTATCTAGGCCGTTACCTTCCCGTTTCTGTAACGTTTCATCGCCGTTACCGATACCGTTACCTGAAAAGTTACCGTCACCGTTACCGGATTCGGGGCCTTGCCCACCAGCGCCAGCGCCGGAGCCAGCAGCTGCCGCCTGCTTCTTCTTCTCCCGATGCCTTGCCACGCGCTCCGTGCTGCTGTCGCTCAGCATCTGGCGCTTCGCCCAGGCCAGCGGCTGCCAGTCGTCGGAAATCAGGCCAGAGGCCACCAGGCGCTTCTTGACCTCACGGATGACAGCATGGTCAATCCACAGGCGCTGCGCCACGATGCGGTCCAGCAGGTCAGGCGCACAGCCAGAATCCAGCGCACCATCGCATTTCAGCGCCAGCAGACCGATGAAGTGACGCTGGTCCTCGAAGGCCAGGGCAATGATCTTGGGGTCGTTCAGGAACTCGGAGTACATCCGGAACCATGAGTACTTCGTTGTCGTGCTCATGCTTGCCCCCTTGCGTTGTCCGCTGCGTGACGGGCGTTCATGGCGGCCAGGAGGATTGCCATCTTCCGGATGACGTCGAACACGGCCCTCCTGCCTTTGCGCAGGTCGTTGTCCGAGTAATGCCGGTCGGAGAGCGACTCGCAGATCCCTACAGCCAGGTCGGCCGCCTCTCGCGTGCCGTCTGCAGCAAGGGCGTGCAAGCACTGCTCGACCATCGGGTGAACGACCAGGCACGCGGCATCCACGGCCACGCGGAAGCTGGTGCAGTCCACGCCAGCCTCCGCCAGCATTTCCACAATCTGCTGGCTGTCCGACAGGCCCAGCTTGTGCGTGCTGGACGTGCCTGCCAGCTCCTTGCGCAGTACCTCATCGGACTTGTTGAGGCGCGCAGCTATCGCGGTGCGACCGCCAGGGTATTGGTTCACTGCCGTGCGCAGTGCGTCGAGCCACATCATTTGTCTGCTCCAAGGTGTAAGTGGACGTTGCGGGCTATGCCGCCGAAAACGAAACTCGCTGTATGAAAACCAGAACAACGAGTGAGAGAGGTGCCTGCCTTGCCCTGGGCTACGATGGAAGCTCCGACACCACCATCAACAGCCACAAGGAAGGCAGACATGAACGAAGAATTGATCGCGCCAGCAGCTGTAATCGCAGCCGAGGTGCTGCGGCAAACGCAGCCCATATACGGAGAAATCACGGAGGAGGTCATCGCATCGGCTTTTGCTCAGGCGTATCGCGGCCTTCTTGCTGGGGTGAAAGAAGCGAAGAAGAGCCATCCGCCTGTGTCTGGCGCAATAGTTCAACTGGGGTAACCGGTCCGCACTGGATGAGGCGAAGAGTCGCGCTCGGCTCCCTGTTGCACTTGCACTGGGCGGCGCGCTCTTCTTCGGCACGCTCGCGCCTGATCTTCTTCAGGGCAGCGAAGGACTCGGAGTCGCGGGACCGGCGGCGCGCGCGCAGCGCCAGCACAGCCTCAGGGATGGGGCCTCCAAGGCGATACAGCTCAGCCATGGGTCACCTCCTGGCCTGCGGGCGGCTGGGTGGTGGGCAGCGCCAGCTCAGGCGACATTCGGAGCCAATCGTTTTGCAACTGGACGCTCGGCGGGATGCCTCGCCGCTTCCAGTTGTTGACGCGGCGAGAGCCGTTCAAGGTGCGCCAGCCGAGACGATTGGCCACAGCAGTGCTACCGCCTAGGCGGTCGATCAGTTCAGTAGCGGCGATGTTCATGCCCAACATTAAACACCATGTTGGAACTGATTGCAACGCAGTGTTGAAACGGCGCGTTTAAACGATTCGTTGAAAAATCACAGAATGCATCCTGTCACTGAGCGCATCTACCAAGCCATCGCAAAACTCACAGGCAAGCCATCTGTAGGCCCTACAGACGTTTCGCAGTTCCTGGGGCTAGCAAACTCCCAAACGGCGAAAAATTGGGAAACGCGCGGCCCATCCAGCGATGGCTTGGTGGCGGCTGCAGAGCGTGGGATCAGCATGCGCTGGATGAAGTACGGCGATGGCCCGATGACGGGCGACGTAACAAATGTAGAGCCCGCCCCCGATCTCAAGAAGGCACGCCGCATTCCTGTAACAGGCAGCGTCCGCGCAGGCCCTGATGGCTACCTCGTGCAGGACAACACGCTAGAAGGCTGGGTGGACTACTGGACCGGCGACCCGCGCGCCTATGCCCTGCGCGTCAAGGGGGACTCGATGCACCCACGATACAGAGCTGGGGAATTTGTTGTGATCACCCCAAGTATTGAGGCTCAGCCAGGGCGTGATGTAGTGGTCAAACTCAGCGATGGGAACTGTGTCCTAAAACAGCTGAACTGGATCCGGGGCGATGAACTGCAGTTGCTGAGCATTAACAACGGCTATGCCCCTATGACCATCAGCCGCCGAGAAGTCGAGTGCGTGGAGCGCGTAGCAGGGAGCGTCGGCGGTGACTCCATGATTTTTTAGAAGAGACAATGAAACATGCAAAAGACGCATTGGCCTTCAACTGGATCATATAAACAGATAGTCGATATTGAATCATCGGCAAAAGAAAAATTTTCAAAAATAACAAGATGGCCAGATGGAGAGGAGCTATCTATTTTCGTATCAGCTACCCTGAAAGAAGAGCCGAAGAATAAATATGGGACAACGCCAATATCAGTATCAATTGATGATTCAAAAATAGGGGCACTATCTAGGTATTACATCGATGACTATCATGGTGCAGTTGCGAAGTCTGGAGTTCAGGGGAAAGAGACTAAAGCACACGCGAGAATAACAAGAATATTTAATAGTAAAGGCGAAGAAAAATTTAGCCTTGGCATTGATATTAGTTTTCACCTACCGCCAGGCACATTAGTGGATAGAAAGCTAAAATTTTCAACCGACAACCAAGTTCCATATTTTCACAGCATAACAACTATTAGGAATGGGTATTTGATTTTAATTAGAGAGGGTGTGGATCCGGAGACGGTAAATAAATGCACCCCAGGACGCGATGTGGACTGCTGGTCTCCAGATGGAAGCGATGACATTTACTTGTACGCAGAAGGGTCTGTTGGAGGATCGGGGAAGATCGCGATAACAGACATGGAAAATTTGGCACGAGCAGGGTTCAGCACTGCAGACGACTTCAGACCAGTGATCCACTCCGCCAGCGGAGACATTGTCATAGTCAGTGCCAAGCTGCCGCCTCGTAGCTAGCGACAAACCACCCGCCCGAGCACCCGCGTCAAGCGGGTTTTTTTTCGCCTCAAAAAAAACACCATGTTCAACCATGGTGTTGACCAAAAGAAAACATGATGTTTAAATACACCCATCGCGCACACAACGCGATGGGCCCCACGGCATCGACCGGGCAAGCCCCACCGGTCTTTCACAGTTCAGCGCCGATGTTGCTCACCCCACCTGCGGGGTGTTCGCCCGGCACAAGCACCAGCGGGCATGGGCCGCTGCTCTGCTCTGGCAGTCCTGCCAGGCCACAGCCCGCCAAAGCGCGGTACACGGGCAAAACGGATGAGGCATACCCCTGCGCCAAGACGAGAAAGACAGGGAAACAAACACCATGCGGAATCGCCGCGAAGGAGAGCACATGCGACACACCTGAGCCGGACAACCCGGCCCACCTCACGCCAACCACGGCGAACGTGAAAGCCGCACGACAGACGGCACGGGATCACAGTTGGCCGATGGCTGAAGGAGCACCCGCCCTTCCATAGCCAAGAGACGCCACCACACGCATACGCCCGCAGTCGCGGCGCCTCCCCCTGGGCGAGATCAGGGGGAAAACCAAAGGCGCTTCACAGAGGCGCTTTTGCTTTTTCAGCCGGGCCAGGGGCATCTTCTCCGCCCTCCTTTGCCTTCCCCTGGCACGCCGCAACACGTGGCACCGGCACTTTTCACCGACAGGAGACCACCATGCAGCAGTCCCTCGCACCCAACCCGGCACAACGCCCCCGGCAACCGCGCAAGCCCAAGGCCGAGTACCTGTGCATGGCCTACCCAGAACGCCCGGCAACAACGAATCCCGCCTACTGGCTCGCCGTATACCTGCGGGATCTTGCACACCATGCTGCACTGCAGGCACTCGAAAAACGCTCTTTCGGTAGAAAAGGGCCCGGCACAGACCCTATCACTCAGCTCGCCATCACCAGCGCGGTACTGACGCAACATGACGAGCTGAAGAAGATGGCGAAATTGACCAAAGAGAGTGGCCTGCTGCTCTACGCCTGGCCAGGGACCAGCTTTTTCAACCAACCCGATGCCGCCCACTGAGGCGGCTTTTTTATTCCCGCCACTCATCAGGAGACGCCCGTGATACGCGTTACCCCCTCTGAGCCCTATTGCGATGACCCTGACGCCGTATGGCTGCGCACAGCATCGCGCCCCGGCCCCGTGCTGGAGCCCCACCACACAGCGCGCAGACAGCGCCAGCGCACCGTGCGCCACATCGCCATCTGGGTCGCCATCAGCGCGGTCTGTATCGCGGCAGCTTCCGCGATGAGCAGGAGCATCCCTTTTTGACGAGGCCAACACATGCGCACACCAGCCGAGATCCATGCGGCCGAAATGGCAGCACGCCAACAGGTCAAACAGCTCACCGATGAAGCAAAAGAGCTGCGCCAGCAAGCCAAGCAATGCAAGGTCGCCGTGGATGCATACGGGCTCAGGCTCAAAGCAAAGCAGCTGACCGAGGCAGCAAAAGAAGCCCGCGAAGCAGCCAAAAACCTGCACACAGAAGCATGCAATGCGCTGGAACG
The DNA here is from genome assembly GCF_029870285.1 of Delftia sp. PS-11. Classification (GTDB taxonomy): domain Bacteria; phylum Pseudomonadota; class Gammaproteobacteria; order Burkholderiales; family Burkholderiaceae_C; genus Comamonas. The sequence continues at coordinate 3,953 of NZ_JACSYA010000020.1, read as the reverse complement.
CTGCGCGGCAGAGATGACAAAGCGCATGCCTCCCGACTTCCCCTCCTGGGGAATCATGAAGACGCGCGGCTACGTGAAGCTGCTCGAAATCGTGTCCAGCAATGCCAAGCGCCAAAACCCCAAGCTGGCCATTGCCACAGCAGCACATGCCGCACTGCTCGGTCATGACAGCTGGACAGACGAGCACGCGCACTACTACGGCGCACTCCCCAAGAACCCCAAGTCCTTCTGAAACACCATGTTCACCAATCTCATCATCTACCGCATCGCAGGATCTTGGACGCCCGACCTGCAGGCGCTCGAAGCCGCTCTTGCCCAGAGCCCGTTTGCCGAATGCGGCGCTACGCAGGAGCGCTCTGTGGGCTGGGCGCCACCGCGCGGCGAAGAGCATGGCGCACTGGTCGAGTCCGTCGCAGGCCAGTGGGTCATGCGCTTCAAGACCGAGTCCAAGGTGCTGCCCGCCAGCGTGCTCAAACGCCGCGTCAACGAGAAGGCCGCGCATATCGAGGCCACCGAAGGCCGCAAGCCTGGCAAGAAAGAAAAGAAGGATCTCAAGGACGAGGCCAAGCTGGACCTGCTGCCTATGGCATTCACCAAGCAGGGCGCGATGTGGGTATGGATCGACCCCCAGGCCTGCACCCTGGTGCTGGACACAGGCAGCCAGGCGCGCGCAGACGAGGTGGTGAGCATGCTGGTCGAGGGCCTGCAGGGCTTTGCGCTGGCCCTGGTCGATACACAGACCAGCCCGCAGGCAGCCATGGCGCACTGGCTTGTCTCCCAAGAGCCGCCCCAGGAATTCAGCGTGGACCGCGAGTGCGAACTCAAAGCATGCGACGAGTCCAAAGCCGTGGTGCGCTACGGCCGCCACCCCTTGGACATTGACGAGGTGCGCCAGCATATCCAGCACGGCAAGCTGCCCACGCGGCTGGCCATGACATGGGATGACCGCGTGAGCTTCGTGCTCACCGAAGGCCTGCAGCTGCGCAAGGTCGCCATGCTGGACGCAGTGACAGACGGGAAGTCCCAGGACGATGGCGGCTTCGATGCCGATGTGGCGATTGCCACGGGCGAACTGCGCAAGCTGATACCCGACCTGATCGAGGCACTGGGCGGCGAAGGGCGTACAGGCCAGACGCAGCCAGCAGCATGAGGGGCCACTGTGAAAACCACTGCAACACCTCCCCTGCTGGCCCTGCGCATCACCGAGCTGACCGACTGCGCGGACATTGATGTGATCGTGACAGCCCCCTCCGGCCTTTTCGGCGTCCCATGGGTGATCGTCAAGTCCGGCGCGCGCGCCTGGTCGTTTGGACTGGCTGTGGTCGGAGACGACATCGTTGCAACCCTTGCGGACATGGGCGCAGCGCGGATTCTTCAGTCCCTCGAATACAGCCGCCGCACAGGCCGGCACGAGACGCCGCCCAGCGACATCGCCGAGGCCATCCCGCCCGCAGTGCGGGCATACCTTGAATCCCTCAAGCCATGAACTCCATCCGAAAGATGCGCGATACCGGCGAGGTCAAACGCGCCGACGGCGTGCAGGTCCGGTATGAGAGCCTGCACATCGAGCCAGGATTCAACCTGCGGCAAGACGGTGCGGAACTCGAAGAGAGCATCGAGGCGCTTGCCCTGCACATCATCGGCGGCGGCAAGTTCCCACCCCTCGAAGTACGCCCGCGCGACGAAGGCGGGATGTGGATCGTGGACGGCCATCGCCGGCATGCGGCCATTGGACGCGCCCTGGAACGTGGCGCCCCGCTGCGCAGCCAGAAGGACGGCGAGGCCTGGATCCACGTCGTGCTCTTCGAGGGCAACGAGGAAGACCGGATCGCGCGCATCATCACCAGCGCCAACAACAAGCCCCTGGCGCCGGCTGAGATCGCCGAGGGCTACAAGCGCCTGCGCGCATTCAACTGGACGCCCGCGCAGATCGCCAAGAAGGTTGGCAAGTCCGTGCAGCATGTGCAGGACCTGCTGGCCCTGGGTGACGCACCCAGCCCGGTGCGCGCCATGGTCAAGGCTGGCCAGGTGTCAGCCACGCGCGCAGCGAAAGCAGTGCGCAAGCACGGGGAGAAATCATCGGCCGTACTCGGCGAGCAGTGGCAGGAGGCCCAGGCCAAAGGCAAGTCCAAGATCACAGCAGCCACCACGGACCAGCCGAAGGCCAGCGCCAGCGATGCACGCGCCGACTCCAAACGCCTGGACTTCCTGATCGAAGAGGGCGCCATCGTCGTCTGCGGAGGGAAAGTCGATCTTGCCAGCCCTGAGCCTGGACAGACCGGCTACTGGCTGAAGTGGCCGCGTGACGACATCCAGCAACCCGGCGTGTTCGAAACCCCGCGCCAGGCCATCGACACCGCAATCAAACAGAAGCTCACCAAATGACCCAAGCACAAGACACCAACACCAAGCAGAGCAACGAGACTGCACCCAGCGCCAGCCCTGCGGCCACTGATCAACCCATCACACCAACGAAAGAAATCATCGTGAGCACTTACAAAGACTTGCTGGCACAAAAGTCCGCACTCGAAGCCCAAATCGCCAAGGCCCAGGCCGAGCGCAAAGCCGAAGGCATCGCCATGGCGAATGAAGTCATCAAGGAGTACGGCCTGACTGCTGATGACGTGTTCCCGCCAGCGAAGGCCGGCGCCAAGCCCAGCACCGTGGGCGTGGCCAAGTACCGCGACCCGGCCACCGGTGCGACCTGGACGGGCCGGGGCAAGCCCCCGAACTGGATCAAGGACGTTGCTGACCGCACGCCGTTTGAAATCAAGACCGCCTGACCCCCGAGGCATGAGCGAAGGGGCCGCGCGGCCTCTTCCCTGATCCCTCCCCCTCTCCCAGCCCGCCCGGCGCCATGCCGAGAGCGGGCTTTTTCGTTTCTGGAGCCCCACCCGATGAAGCGCGACAACTTCACACTGCCCCTGGCCTTCCCCGGCGAACTCATCATTGACAACTTCGCAGGCGGGGGCGGCACCAGCACCGGCCTGGAGGCCGCATTCGGCCGCCCCGTGGACATCGCTATCAACCACGACCCCGAGGCGCTGGCCATGCACGCCGCCAACCACCCGCACACGCTGCACCTGTGCGAATCGGTCTGGGACGTGAACCCCATTCAGGTCACTGGCAACCAGCCGGTGGCCCTGGTCTGGCTGTCTCCGGACTGCAAGCATTTCAGCAAGGCCAAGGGCGGCACGCCAGTCTCGAAGCACATCCGGGGCCTGGCCTGGGTCGGTATGCGCTGGGTGGCACTCACAAAACCGCGCGTGCTCATGCTGGAGAACGTGGAAGAGTTCCAGACCTGGGGCCCGATCCTGGTGGGCCCGGACGGCCAAGCCCGGCCCGACCCCGCGCGCCGGGGCAAGACCTTTCAGTCGTTCGTCCGGCAGTTGCGCATGCACGGCTATCAGGTGGACTGGCGCGAGCTGCGCGCCAGCGACCACGGCACGCCCACGATTCGCAAGCGCCTGTTCCTGGTGGCCCGCCGCGACGGCCTGCCCATCGTCTGGCCCGAGCAGACCCATGCCGAGCCCACGGACCGCCGCGTCCTGGCTGGCAAGCTGGCCGCGCACCGCACGGCAGCAGAGTGCATCGACTTCGACCTGCCCGCCGAGAGCGTGTTCGGCCGTCGCCGGCCGCTGGTGGACAACACCATGCGCCGGGTCGCCAAGGGCCTGTGGCGCCATGTGCTGACCAGTGCCAATCCGTTCATTGTGGGCGGCCGCGCCGCCTACCTCAATGAGCACGCCAACTCCAGCAACCAGCGCACCATGCCCGCTGACGCGCCGCTGCGCACGATCTGCGCCCAGGTCAAGGGCGGCCATTTTTCGGTGGTGGCGCCCACGCTGGCCCCGCTGCGCGGCACATCCGAGCAGCATCTGGTCGGCCATGCCGTGGATGCCCCGCTGTCCACCGTGGCCGCGTCCGGCACGCACCATGCCCTGGTAGGCGCA
>NZ_JACSYA010000001.1 GCF_029870285.1 Delftia sp. PS-11 | reverse complement strand
CGTTCAGCCCCAGCCCGGCGCTGCAGCCGACTCCTTGAAAAAATGCACCGGCCGTCCCGGCACATCGACACGGCACTGCAGCAGCGAGCCTGCAGGCACCGCGCCCGTGCGTTCCGCTTCGGGGCGCCCGTGCGCAGCCGATGTGATGTAGAGCGTGCGCAGGTCCTCGCCGCCGAAGCAGACCATGGTGGGGCAGCGCACGGGTGTTTCCAGGCGCTGCAGCAGCTCGCCTTCGGGGCTCAGCTGCAGCACGCAGCCGCCTTCGTACATCGCCACCCAGTAGTTGCCCCGGGCATCGACGCTGGCGCCATCGGGGCGCCCGCCGTAGGGCTGGCCCTCGGCCCGGGCGGGGAACGTCTTCCAGGGCATGCGCGCACCCAGCCGGCCCGATGCCGGATCGAAGGCGAAGCGGTCGATGCGGTGGGCGGGCGTGTCTGCCCAGTACATCCACTGATCATCGGGGCTGAAAGCCAGGCCGTTGGCCGTGGTGCAGTCACCCGCCATGCGCTCGACCGCATAGCCGTCGCTGGTCGCGTGCAGGCGCCACAGCGAGGCCTCGGGGGCGGTCTTGGGCGCGAACAGCGAGCCTGCCCAGAATCGGCCCGCGCTGTCGCAGCGCCCGTCGTTCAGGCGCAGGCTGCGCGCATCGTGATCCAGCGCCGCCAGCATGGTGACATGGCCGCTGTCCGTGTCCAGCAGCCCGAAGCCGTCGCGCAGGCCGATCACGATGCGGCCACGGTCCGTGGGCGCGCAGCAGCCCGGCTCACTGGGGGCGTCCCAGCTCTGGCTGGCGCCGCTGGCCGGGTCCCAGGCATGGATGCGCCGGCCCTGGATGTCGCACCAGAACAGCCGGCGCTCCAGAGGATGCCAGAAAGGCGATTCGCCGAGTTCGCTCGGCGCAACGGGGACGCGCTGTAAAGCCATGACCTGCTTTTGGTGAGGGTGGGCTTGCATTCTAGGAAGTGGCGCAGGGCGATGGCTGTTTTGCTTGCGCAAGCAGGCAGTTTGCATGCGTCTCAGATCATGTTTTGCACGTTTTAAGGGATTTCACGGCACTTCAAGTGCATAAAAGTATTGATCCTGACGTCAACGGTATCAATCCTGCATCCGGTCGCTGAACACAATGCCCCATCGGCGCACGGGATGCTGGCCGCAGCGAAAAGCAAACAGACGCAAGGAGACAGACATGCAAGGCACGTACAAGACCGCCATGGCGTTCGTCATGGCCTGCGCTGCGGCAGCCGCCCAGGCGGCCACCGAGCTCGTGATCGCCACCGTGAACAACGGCCACATGATCGAGATGCAAAAGCTCACGCCGCAGTTCGAAAAGGCCCATCCCGGCATCACGCTCAAGTGGGTCACCCTGGAGGAGGGCGTGCTGCGCCAGCGCGTGACCACCGACATCGCCACCAAGGGCGGGCAGTTCGATGTGATGACCGTGGGCATCTACGAAGTGCCGATCTGGTCCAGGAAGGGCTGGCTGCTGCCCATAGAGACCGACGCGGACTACGACGTGGCCGACCTGCTGCCCAGCATCCGCGAGGGCCTGTCGCTGGACGGCAAGCTCTATGCATCGCCCTTTTATGGCGAAGCCTCCATGCTCATGTACCGCCAGGACCTGGCCGACAAGGCAGGCTTTCAGATGCCCGGCCAGCCCACCTGGGCGCAGGTGCGCGAGTTCGCATCCAAGGTCCATGATCCTCGCAACGGCGTCTATGGCATGTGCCTGCGCGGCAAGCCGGGCTGGGGCGACAACATGGCCTTGATCACCACCATCGCCAACACCCATGGCGGCCAGTGGTTCGACATGCAGTGGAAGCCCCGGCTCGACACGCCCGCCTGGAAGAAGGCCGTGGGCTTTTATGTGGACCTGATGAAGGACTACGGTCCTCCGGGCGCATCGGCCAACAACTTCAACGAAAACCTGGCGCTGTTCAACGAGGGCAAATGCGGCGCCTGGGTGGATGCGAGCATCGCGGCCTCCTTCATCAGCGATGCCCGCCAGTCCAAGGTGGCCGGCAAGGTGGCCTACGCAGCCGCGCCCGTGGCCAGCACGCCCAAGGGGGCGGCCTGGCTGTGGACCTGGAATCTGGCCATTCCCGCCAGCACCCGCAATGCCGAAGCCGCACAGGCATTCGTCAAATGGGCCACATCCAAGGACTATGTGCAGCTGGTGGCGCGCGAACATGGCTGGGGCGCCGTACCTACGGGCACGCGCCAGTCCACCTATGCCAGCGCCGAATTCCAGAAGGCTGCGGGTTTCGCTGCGGCCGAAAAGCGGGCCATCGACAGCGTGGACATGACCGATGCGACCGAACCGGACTCCCCCTATGACGGCGTGCAGTACGTGGCCATTCCCGAATTCCAGGCGATTGGCATCGCCGTGGGCCAGCAGATGAGTGCTGCGCTGTCGGGCAAGGTCACGGTGGAGCATGCGCTCAAGACGTCGCAGACGCTGGCAGAGCGCGAGATGCGCAAAAGCGGCTACTACAAGTGATGGCCGGCAGGAACCACGCCCAATGACACGCCTGCTGCCCCGTGCGCTGATGGCGCCAGCCGTGGCCCTGCTGCTGTGCTGGATGCTCGTGCCCCTGCTGATGACGATCTCCTTTTCGTTCATCAACTACAACCTCATGCAGCCGGGCGAGCATCCCTTCATCGGCTGGGCGAACTACGCCTTCTTCATCACCGACCCGGATTTCCTGCCCGCTGTCTGGAACACGCTGACCCTGCTGGCCAGCGTGGTGCTGACCACCCTGGTGCTGGGCGTGCTGATTGCGCTGCTGGTCAATGAACCGTTTGCCGGGCGCGGCATCGTGCGCGTGCTGCTGATCTCGCCCTTCTTCGTCATGCCCACGGTCAACGCCCTGCTGTGGAAGCACATGATGATGAACCCCATCTACGGCGTGCTGGCCAACCTGTGCAAGGCCTTCGGCCTGCAGCCCGTGGACTGGCTCACCGATCTGCCGCTGCTGTCCATCATCACCATGGTGTCCTGGCAATGGCTGCCGTTCGCCTGCCTGATCTTCATGACTTCGCTGCAATCGCTGGACCGCGAGCAGATGGAGGCTGCGCGCATGGATGGCGCCAATGTGCTGCAGCGGTTTTATCACCTCACGCTGCCCCATCTGGCACGGCCCATGGCGGTGGTGGTGATGATCGAGATGATCTTCCTGCTCAGCGTCTTTGCCGAGATCGCGGTGACCACGGCAGGCGGCCCGGGCAACGAAAGCACCAACCTGACCTATCTGATCTACAGGCAGTCGCTGATGAACTTCGATGTCGGCGTGGCTTCGGCAGGGGCGCTGTTCGCTGTGGTGCTGGCCAACATCGTCGCCATCTTCCTGGTCCGCATCGTCGGCAAGAGCCTGGACTGACCACATGCGCAACCCCGCCATTTTCTCCACATTCTTGCGCGCTGCCGTGGCCTGGGCGGTGGCGCTGCTGCTGTTCTTTCCGCTGGGCTGGCTGTTCCTGACGGCCTTCAAGACGGAGCTGCAGTCCATTGCCGTGCCGCCGCTGTTCGTGTTCGAGCCCACGCTGGCCAATTTTGGCGAGGTGCAGCAGCGCAGCAACTACCTGCTGTATGCGCGCAACTCGCTGGTCACCAGCCTGGCCTCCACCCTGATCGGCCTGGCCATTGCGGTGCCTGCGGCCTATTCCATGGCCTTTTTCCGCAGCCCCCGTACGCGCGATGTCCTGCTGTGGATGCTCTCGACCAAGATGATGCCGGCCGTGGGCGCGCTGCTGCCCATTTACGTGCTGGCCCAGAGTGCCGGGCTGCTCGATTCGCTGACGGTGCTGATCATCGTCTTCATGCTGTCCAACCTGCCCATCATGGTCTGGATGCTCTACAGCGCCTTCAAGGACATCCCCAGGGAAATCCTGGAAGCTGCGCGCATGGATGGCGCCAGCCTGTGGGTCGAGTTCCGTCAGGTGGTGCTGCCGCTGGCCGCTGGCGGCATGGCCTCCACCGGCCTGCTGTGCCTGGTGCTGAGCTGGAACGAGGCCTTCTGGGCACTCAACCTCAGCAGCGCCAAGGCTGGCACGCTGGCCACGCTCATCGCCTCCTATTCGAGCCCTGAAGGGCTGTTCTGGGCCAAGCTTTCGGCCGCCTCGCTGCTGGCCATCGCGCCGATTGTGGTGTTTGGCTGGTTCAGCCAGAAGCAGCTCGTGCAGGGCATGACCTTCGGCGCCGTCAAGTAGCGCCCCGATTCGCAGGAAACACCATGGCTTACCTGGAACTGCTGGACATCCATAAGAACTTTGGCTCTGCGCAGGTGGTGCGCGGCGTGGACCTCGCCATCGAGCAGGGCGAGTTCATCGTCTTCGTCGGCCCCTCTGGCTGCGGCAAGTCCACGCTGCTGCGGCTGGTCGCCGGCCTGGAGTCCATCAGCAGCGGACGGCTGCAGCTCGATGGCCGAGACATCACGCATGCGCCGTCCGCCCAGCGCGATCTGGCCATGGTGTTCCAGAGCTACGCGCTGTATCCGCACATGAGCGTCCACGACAACATGTCATTCGCGCTGCGGCTGGCCGGCGTGCCGCGCGACGAAATCCGCCGCAAGGTCGGGCATGCGGCGGACACGCTCAATCTCACGCCCTACCTCGATCGCCGGCCCGGCGAGCTGTCGGGAGGGCAGCGCCAGCGCGTGGCCATCGGCCGCGCCATCGTGCGCGCGCCCAAGGTTTTCCTGTTCGACGAGCCACTGTCCAACCTCGATGCCGCGCTGCGCGGCAATACCCGGGTGGAGATCCTCAAGCTGCACAAGGCGCTGGGCGCCACCACCATTTATGTCACCCATGACCAGGTGGAAGCCATGACGCTGGCCGACCGCGTGGTGGTGCTGCGCGACGGCGGCATCGAGCAGGTGGGCTCACCGCTGCAGCTGTACGACCGGCCAGCCAACCTGTTCGTGGCAGGCTTCATCGGCACGCCATCGATGAACCTGATCGCCGCCGGTGCAGTGCCGGCCTTTGGCGCTGCCGCCCATGGCCGCCTGCCTGCGGACGGCACGCTGGGCATACGCCCTGAATCCCTGCGCGTGGCGGACCGCGATGCGCCCGGATGCGTGGCGGGCCGGGTGGAACTGGTCGAGGCGCTGGGCGCCGACACGCTGGTCCATGTGGATGTGGGCGGCGTGCAGCTGATTGCGCGGCAGTCCGGGCGCCTGCCTGCGGCAGCGGGCGATACGGTCGGCCTGGTCCTGGAGGATGCCAGCCGCCTGCATCTGTTCGACCGCGAAGGCCGTGTGCTGGCGGCCCACTGAAACGTTTTCCCACTCACAGAGAAATCATGGATGCGACTGTCACGCATGTCTCCCGCCCCACCATCCTGCACCTGGGGCTGGGCGCCTTTCACCGGGCCCATCAGGCGGCCTACCAGCAGCAGCTGATCGACCTGGGCGATACCCGTTGGCGCCTGGTGGGCGCCAACCTGCGCCCGGACATGGGCGAGACCCTGGATGCCCTGGCGCGCCAGGGCGGCGCCTATACGCTGGAGACCATCGACTCCGACGGCACGGCACGCTACCGGCGCATCGAGGCGCTGGCCCGGGTGATCCGCTATGCACCGGGACTGGAGGACCTCGTGGCGTGCGGCGCCAGCGCTGCCACCCGGATCATCTCCTGCACCGTGACCGAGGCCGGCTATTACCTGGATGCCCAGGAGTGCCTGGTGATCGATCACCCGGATCTGCAGGCCGATCTGGAGCGGGCCCGGCGCGGCGAGGCCGGCGAGACGCTTTATGGCGCGCTGACTGCCATTCTCCATGCCCGCCGCGGCGCGCAGTCCGGGCCGGTCACCCTGCTCAGCTGCGACAACCTGCGCCACAGCGGCAGGCGCCTGCGCGCGGGCCTGCTGGCGTTCATGCACCATGCGGGCCTGCATGATCTGGCTGGCTGGGCGCAGGAAAACACCAGTTGTCCGAATGCCATGGTGGATCGCATCACGCCCCGTGCCCCGCCCGCGCTGTGCGCCCGCGTGCGCGAGGCCACGGGATGGGACGATGCCGTGCCCGTGACGGCGGAGCATTTCACGCAATGGGTGATCGAGGACCGCTTCATTGCCGGCCGCCCTGAGTGGGAGCGCGTGGGCGTGCAGCTCGTGGACTCGGTACTGCCCTACGAAGAGGCCAAGATCCGCATGCTCAACGCCAGCCACAGCGGCATCGCCTGGGCGGGAACCCTGGCCGGCCTGGACTGCATCCATGAGGCCGTGGCCCTGCCGGCGGTCCGGCAGATGGCCTGGGACTATGTGACCGAGGACGTGATCGCCTGCCTGTCCGCCACCGGACTGCCCAGTCCCGTGGATCTGCCAGCCTACCGCGACAGGGTGCTGGAGCGCTTCGGCAATCCCGGTCTGCGCGATACCAATCAGCGTGTGGCTGCCGATGGCTTTGCCAAGGTTGCCGGCTTCATCGCGCCGACCATGAAGGAGCGGCTGGCCCAGGGCGCCAGCATCGATGCTGCAGCCATGCTCCCGGCATTGTTCCTGGCGTTCCTGCAGCGCTGGCACCATGGCGTGCTGCCTTATGCCCATGAAGACCAGTCCATGGACCGCTCGGTGGTGCACGCCATCTGCACAGCGGCAGATCCCGTGGCGGCGCTGTGCGCCCAGGAGTCCCTGTGGGGCGCTGCCGCAGGGCACCCGCGCCTGGACGATGCCGTGCGCCGCGCATCGGCAAGGGTCCATGCCTTCGTGATGCAGAGACAGGGAGGCGCCGCATGCGCATTGCCATCGCCGGAGAGGCATTGATCGATTTCACCGCCACGGGAGACTTGTCCTTCCAGGGACATGCAGGCGGCGCACCCGCCAATACCGCCGTGGCAGTGGCCCGGCTGGGGCAGGCCGCTGGCCTGGTGTCCCAGCTTTCACGCGACCTGTTCGGCGAACGCCTGTTCACGCACCTGCAGTCCAACGGCGTGGACATGCGCTTCGTGCTGCGCAGCGATGCGCCCAGCACGCTGGCCTTCGTCGAGCATGGCGCCGGCACCAACCGCTATGCCTTCTACCGGCAGGGGAGCGCCGATGCGCTGTGGGCGCCGTCCATGCTGCCAGCGCTGCCGCCCGAGTGCAGGTGCCTGCACTTCGGTTCGGTCGCGCTGCTGCATGCGCCCGCTGCGGGCCGCATCCTGGACCTGGTGGCAGCGCAGCGCGGACGGCGCCTCATTGTCTTTGACCCCAACGTACGCCCCGCGCTGATCGGGGATGCGCAGGCTTACCGGCGCGACTGCCTGCAGTGGATGACCCTGGCCGACCTGATCAAGCTCAGCGACGAGGATGCCGCTTTCATCGCTCCAGGCATGGCGCCGCAGGAAGCTGCCATGCACTGGCTGAGCCTGGGGCCCCAGGCCGTGGTGCTGACCTGCGGCGGCGATGGCGCCACCTTGCTGCGCACCGGCCATGCGCCGCTGTCCATGCCAGCGCCCGCCGTGGCACTGGTGGACACCATCGGGGCCGGCGACACCTTTGGCGCCGCGCTGTCGGTGGCGCTGCTGGAGTGGGGCGTGCAGCAGGCCGTCCAGCTCCATGCCCTGCCCGAGATGGCCTGGCGCGAGGTATTGCGCTTTGCCTGCACGGCCGCTGCGCTCAACTGCACGCGCGCTGGCGCCCAGCCGCCATGGCGCACGGAACTCGACGCCGCGCTGGCGGCCGCCTGCGGCGCGTGAATGCCACCCAGCAGGCCCGCCATGCACTCACGCCGACGCCCCCGCCATCGACATCCTGAACTGGAGCGCGACTTCGTGCGCACCCCGGCCCTGGGCTATGAGGACGTGGAGGACAGCGGTCTGGTGCGCTGCCTGGCGCATGGCCTGCCCAGCCCCCTGGTGCGCTGGCATTTCCATGACGAATATGAGCTGCACCTGATCACCGCCACGTCGGGCCGGGCCTTCGTAGGGGACTGGATTGGCCCTTTCGAGCCGGGCCATCTGGTGCTGTGCGGTCCGCGCCTGCCCCACAACTGGGTCTCGTTCGAGGTGCCTGAAGGGGGAACGCCGCAGCGTGATCTGGTGATCCTGTTCCACCATGGGCCAATCGCCCATGCCGCCCAGCAGATTCCCGAGCTGCGCGAGGTGCTGCAACTGCTGGACCGCGCACGCCATGGCATCGAATTCTTCGGCATGGAGGCTGCGGCGCGTGCGCACTGGCATGCCGTCAAGGCGGCGCGCGGGCTGCGCCGCCTGGCGGCATTTTGCGACCTGCTGGCGGATCTGGCAGCGTGCACCGACTACCGGCTGCTGTCGGCTGTGCAGTTGCAGGGGGTCGAGTGCGAAGGTCAGGTGGACCAGATCAACGAAGTGGTCAACCGCATCATGGCGCGCGTGTCCGAGCCGCTGAGCCTGGCCGATATCGCCGCCGAGATGGGCATGAGCGAAAGCCGTTTCAGCCGCTTCTTCCGCCGTGCCACGGGCAACAGCTTCACTGACTTCGTGAGCCACGTCCGCATCAACAGCGCCTGCCACCTGCTCATGCAGACAGACCACTATATTGCCGACATCTGTCTGCAGGTGGGATTCAACAACGTGGCCAACTTCAACCGCCGTTTCCTGGAAATCAAGGGCATGACCCCTTCCGAGTTCCGTCGGCAGGCGGAAAGCCGCTTTGAGGGAGCGGTCAAGTCCGTCTGAGTCGGGAATGACCCAGATGGTGCCGGCCGGTTGTCTTGGTATGCTGATTGCGGGACGTCCTCCGGCGCGATTGGGTGCCACAAGAAAAATACGTTTTTTGACCACAGTCCACGGCAAGTTTGTGATCGATCAATGAAACTGTTTTTCCTGTGCCGATGTCACGGCAAGCAGGGTTCGTGACGATAGGAATCCGGGGGGCGGGATTGTAGAATCCGCCGAATTTTTGCGCTTTCAACAACAGAACCACGCCCTCGATATGAAGTTGCTTGCCTCTTTGCTGACGGCTGCCATTCTTGCAGCATCCGCCTTCCCCGCGTTTTCGGCCGGCGAAGCGCCTGCTGACGCGCAGCCGAAGCCGGCCAAGGCCGATCTGGCGAAGGGCGAAGCCAGCTACACCGCTGTGTGCGCTGCATGCCATGCGGCCGATGGCAACTCCACGATACCGCTGCAGCCCAAGCTGGCCGGCCAGCACCCCGAATACCTGGTCAAGCAGCTGACCGAGTTCAAGAGCGACAAGCGCAAGGACCCGGTCATGAAGGGCTTTGCTTCGATGCTGAGCGAGGCCGACATGAAGAACATCGCCGGCTGGCTGCATACCCAGAAGCCCAAGACCGGCTTCGCCAAGGACAAGGACCTCGTGGCCCTGGGCGAACGCATCTACCGTGGCGGCATCCAGGAACGCAACATTGCCGCCTGCGCAGGCTGCCACAGCCCCAACGGTGCCGGCATTCCCGCCCAGTACCCGCGCCTGGCCGGCCAGCATGCCGACTACACCGCAGTGCAGCTGACCGCCTTCCGCGACGGCAAGCGCGGCAATAGCATTCAGATGACACAGGTTGCTGCCAAGCTCAATGACCGCGAAATCAAGGCCGTGGCAGACTATATTGCTGGCCTGCGTTGATGCGGTCTCGGGTCCGGTGTGGGTCCTAGGGTAATCACCGGGAACCTATTTTTGTTCAGACACCCCCAATCGGGCGGGTCCATCGCATATGCAGATGGTCCCGCTTTTTTTCATTAGGGTCTAGGTTTCTTCTCCTTCATGTCAGACAACTCTTCAGACGCCTCCCTGGCCTCCCCACGCGCGCAGGCTTCGCGCGCGGCGCTGGAGCTGCTGGCGTCCATGCGCTTTGCGATCTCGCTGCTGACGGTCATCTGCATTGCCTCCGTGATCGGCACGGTGCTCAAGCAGCACGAGCCGGTGGGCAACTATGTCAACCAGTTCGGTCCGTTCTGGGCGCAGCTGTTTCTCTCGCTCAAGCTCAACGCGGTCTACAGCGCCTGGTGGTTCCTGCTGATCCTGGCCTTCCTCGTGGTCAGCACCTCGCTGTGCGTCGCCCGCCATGCGCCCAAGTACCTGGCCGACCTGCGCAGCTACAAGGAGAACATCCGCGAGCAAAGCCTCAAGGCTTTCGGCCACCGCGCCCAGGCCCAGGTGCCTGGCGATACCGCGCAGGCCGCGCAGCGCCTGGGCCAGCAACTGGTGTCCGGCGGCTGGAAAGTGCGGCTGCAGCAGCGCGACACCCAGGCCGGCCCCGGCACGGGCTGGATGCTGGCGGCCAAAGCAGGCGCAGCCAACAAGCTGGGCTATATCGCGGCGCACAGCGCCATCGTGCTGATCTGCCTGGGCGGCCTGTTCGACGGCGACCTCATCGTGCGCGCTCAAATGTGGCTGGGAGGCAAAACACCTTATACCGGCGGTGGCCTGATCTCCGATGTGCCCGAGCAGCACCGGCTGTCCGTCTCCAATCCCACCTTCCGCGGCAACCTGCTGGTCACCGAAGGCGGCACGGCGGGCACGGCCATTCTGACGCAGTCCGACGGCGTGCTGCTGCAGGAGCTGCCTTTTGCCGTGGAGCTCAAAAAATTCATCGTGGAGTACTACTCCACCGGCATGCCCAAGCTGTTTGCCAGCGAAGTGGTCATTCACGACAAGGCCACGGGCGAGCAGCTTGAAAAGCGCATCGAGGTCAATCACCCGGCCAGCTACCGCGGCATCGAGATCTACCAGTCCAGCTTCGACGACGGCGGCTCCTCGGTCAAGCTGCAGGCCGTGCCCTTCGAAGCAGGCGCCAAGGGCTTCGAGGTCGATGGCGTGATCGGCGGCTCCAGCGGGTTCACGCGCCAGCGCCCCGGCGGCAAGGACGAGGCGCTGACGCTGGAGTTCACCCAGCTGCGCACCATCAATGTGGAGAATTTCGGCGCAGCCAACGCCCCCGGCGCCACCGATGTGCGCAAGGTGGATCTGAAGCAGGCCATCGACGAGCGCCTGGGCGCTGCCCACAAGACCGTTGCCAAGAAGGAGCTGCGCAACATCGGCCCCAGCATCGGCTACAAGCTGCGCGATGCCTCGGGCCAGGCCCGCGAGTTCCAGAACTACATGCTGCCTGTGGACACGGGCGACGGCCAGCCGGTGTTTCTGCTGGGCGTGCGCGACAGCCAGGCCGAGCCCATGCGCTACCTGCGCGTGCCCGCAGACCCCGAAGGCACGATGGAGACCTTCATGCGGCTGCGCGCCGCGCTGCAGGATGGCGGCCTGCGCGAGAAAGCCGCCAGGGCCTATGTGGCCAAGGCTGTGGATGCCTCTCGCACCGAGTTGACCGGCCCGCTGGCGCAATCGGCCACGAAAGCGCTGGAACTGTTTGCCGGCCAGGGCGAGCGCAAGGGCGCCGATGGCCGGCCGCTGGGCGGGCTGCAGGCCATCTCCGATTTCATGGAAGCCAATGTGCCCGCCGCCGAGCGCGAGCGCGCGGGCGAGGTGCTGGTGCGCATCCTCAACGGCGTGCTGTTCGAGCTGGCCCAGCTCGCGCGCACCCAGGCCGGCCAGGCGCCGCTGGCAGCCAGCGATCAGACGCAGGCCTTCATGACCCAGGCGGTGTTCTCCCTCAGCGACGCCCAGTTCTACCCCGCGCCCATGGCCTTCATGCTGCAAGACTTCAAGCAGGTGCAGGCCAGCGTCTTCCAGGTGGCGCGCGCGCCCGGCAAGAACGTGGTCTATCTGGGCTGCCTGTTCCTGATCATCGGCGTGTTCGCCATGCTGTATGTGCGCGACCGGCGCCTGTGGATCTGGCTCACGCCGGCCGAGGGCGGCAGCCATGCTGAAATGGCGCTGTCCACCAACCGCAAGACGCTCGATGGCGACCGGGAGTTCGCCATGCTGGCCAGCAAGCTGATAGGGGCCGAACCCCTGCACAAGAAAACCCCCGGAGGCCCCGCATGAACACCGCCACCACGACTTTGACGCTCAACGAAGGTTTTTTTGCCCGCCGCAACTGGTTCGACTGGGTATTTGCCGCCCTGGTGGCGACAGGCCTGCTGTATGCGCTGCAGCGCTATGGCACGTACATGGATATCTATGAGAAGGCCATTTTGCTGGGCACCATCCCATCGGCCATCTGGCTGGGCTGGTTCTGGAGGCCGCTGCGCGCGCTGATGCTGGTGGTGGCGGGCTTGTCGCTGCTGGCCATTGCGCTGTACCAGGGCCCTGAGGGCGCGCAGCTGGCCCGCTCGGACACGGTGTTCGGACTCAAGTATTTCCTGTCCAGCCAGTCCGCCATTCTCTGGATGAGCATGGTGTTCTTCATCAGCACCATCTTCTACTGGATCGGCATGTTCGCGCGAGGTGAAGGCTCTGCGCTGTCACTGCTGGGCTCGCGCCTGGCCTGGCTGGCCGTGACGCTGGCGCTGGTGGGCACCATGGTGCGCTGGTACGAGAGCTACCTGATCGGCCCCGATGTGGGCCATATCCCGGTCAGCAACCTGTATGAAGTGTTCGTCATGTTCTGCTGGATGACGGCGCTGTTTTACCTGTATTACGAGCAGAACTACGACACGCGTGCCCTGGGCGGGTTCGTGATGCTGGTGGTCAGCGCGGCCGTGGGCTTTTTGCTGTGGTACACGCTGGTGCGCGAGGCACACGAGATCCAGCCCCTGGTGCCCGCGCTCAAAAGCTGGTGGATGAAGCTGCACGTGCCGGCCAATTTCATCGGCTATGGCACTTTCGCACTGGCGGCCATGGTCTCCTTTGCCTACCTGATCAAGCAGCAGGCCACGGAAACGCGCTGGTACAAGCTGGCGCCGCTGTGGATGCTGGGCGTGGTGCTGTGCTTCGAGCCCATCGTCTTTCGCCAGGGCGCGGCCAGCAACGGCGGCAGCTACTGGATGGTGTACTTTGGCATCTCGGCGCTGATCGTGGCCGGCATCCTGCTGGCGCGCCGGCGCATTGCCGAACGCCTGCCCAGCTTCGAACTGCTGGATGACGTGATGTACAAGTCCATTGCAGTGGGCTTTGCCTTCTTCACCATTGCCACCGTGCTGGGCGCGCTGTGGGCCGCCGAAGCCTGGGGCGGCTACTGGAGCTGGGACCCCAAGGAAACCTGGGCGCTGATTGTCTGGCTCAACTATGCGGCCTGGCTGCACATGCGCCTGGTCAAGGGGCTGCGCGGCACGGTATCGGCCTGGTGGGCGCTGGGCGGCCTGGCCATCACGACTTTCGCCTTCCTGGGGGTGAACATGTTCCTGTCCGGGCTGCACAGCTACGGCGAGCTCTGAGCCGCCTTCGCCATCTCCTGCAAAGCCGTGGCCGCTGCTGCGCCCACGGCTTTTTTGCGCTCATTGCATGGAACTTACATGGCCGTCCCTGGCTCACAATCGGCACACGCCGCAGGCGTATCCGGAGACTTTCATGCTGATCCGTTCCCACGACAATGGCTTTCATCACCCGCACGCCAGCGAAATCACCCCCCGCAGTGCCTATCTCCAGCGCCGTGCATGGCTGCAGTACCTGGCAGGCGGCGCGGCTGCTGCCGCGCTGCCGGTCCGGGCGGCGGGCGTGGAGCGGCCGGGCAAGCTGCAGGCCCTTGCTGCGACGGCTTCCCAGGCAGCGGGCGCCCAGACCATGGAGCGCGTGACGGCCTATGCCGACGCGGCACAGTACAACAACTTCTATGAATTCGGCCTGGACAAGGGCGATCCGGCCAAACACGCCCACACTCTCAAGACCCGCCCATGGACCGTGCGGGTCGAAGGACTGGTGCAGCAGCCCCAGACGCTGGACATCGAAGCACTGCTCAAGCTGGCGCCCCAGGAGGAGCGCACCTACCGGCTGCGCTGCGTCGAGGGCTGGTCCATGGTGATCCCCTGGGTCGGCTATTCGCTGGCCGAACTGCTGCGCAAGGTACAGCCGCTGGGCAGCGCCAGGTATGTGGAATTCGTGACCCTGGCCGACAAGGCGCAGATGCCGGGCCTGCGCAGCGGCGTGCTCGACTGGCCTTACACCGAAGGGCTGCGCCTCGATGAGGCCATGCATCCGCTGACCATGCTGGCCTTCGGCATGTATGGCGAGGTCCTGCCTAACCAGAATGGCGCGCCCGTGCGGCTGGTCGTGCCCTGGAAGTACGGCTTCAAGAGCGCCAAGAGCATCGTCGCCATCCGCCTGACCGAGCGCGAGCCGGGCACGGCCTGGAACAAGGCCGCACGCAACGAGTACGGCTTTTACTCCAACGTCAATCCCGATGTGCCGCACCCGCGCTGGAGCCAGGCCACGGAGCGGCGCATTGGCGAGGACGGCCTGTTTGCCAAGAAGCGCAAGACCCTGCTGTTCAACGGCTACGAGGCCCAGGTGGGCCAGCTGTACGCCAGCATGGATCTCAAGAAGTTCTACTGATGCCCTTTGCCGCAGTGACCATGGTGCAGCGCCTGCTGATGCACCGCGCGGCCAAGCCGCTGATTTTCACCCTGTGCCTGCTGCCGCTGGCATGGCTGCTGGCCGCCACGGCGCTGGACCGCCTGGGGGCCAACCCTGCCGAGGCGCTGCTGCGTTCTACGGGCGACTGGACACTGCGCCTGCTGTGCGTGGTGCTGGCGGTGACGCCGCTGCGCCAGGCGCTGGGCCTGACGGCGCTGGCGCGCTTTCGGCGCATGCTGGGCCTGTACGTCTTCTTCTACGGCCTGCTTCACCTGCTGTGCTATGCATGGTTCGACATGGGGCTGGACTGGGGCGATATCGTGCTGGATATTCCCCGGCGGCCGTTCATCCTCGTGGGCTTCCTGGCGCTGCTGCTGCTGGCCTTGCTGGCGGCCACCTCGCCGCATGCCGTGCTGCGCGCCATGGGGGGGCGGCGCTGGCAGCAGCTGCACCGGCTGGTCTATGCCGTGGCGCCGCTGGCGCTGCTGCATTTCTTCTGGATGCGTGCCGGCAAGAACAATTTTGCCGAAGTGGCTGTGTACGCAGCCATCCTGTCGCTGCTGCTGGCCTGGCGTGTCCGCCGTGCGCTGGGGCACCGCATGCCGCAGCCCCGCAGGAGCCAGTCCTAGCCCACGGCCCGCAGCACAGGGCGCAGTTGCCGTGTCACGGGGTCGATGTCGGCTGCCGGCAGCTGGTAGTTGCGCTGGTCGAACAGATCGATCCCGCACTGCAGCCCTTCCAGCCAGTTGAACAGGTCGGTGATGGCCTGCCTGCCCATGATGGGCGCGCCGTGCTGGGGTACGATCATGTCGATCTGCAGCTGGCGCGCCATCTGCACCCACAGGCGCAGCACCTTGTTGGACACCATGTAGCGGCGGTGAAAGCCCTCCATGCGCGCGATATGGGGCATCAGGTCCGTCACGGGCACCTGGGCTTCGGCGCCGCTCATCAGCGAAACACCGAGATCGCCCGTGAACAGAATGCGGCTGATCGGGTCATAGAAATGGAAGTTGCCTTCCGCGTGCAGGAAGTGCGCCGGCAGCAGATGCAGTTCATGCCGGCCCAGCGGCAGGCGTCCGCCGGCGTCGGGCACGCCGATGACGCGGTTCTCTGTCTTGCCCACCTTGGTGAAGTGGGGCGCGAAACGCTCCCAGATGCGCGAGATCACCAGCTGGGCACGGGTGCTGGTCATCCAGCGGTCCAGCGATGCGATGATGTCGGGGTCGGCGTGCGAGGCGATCAGGTAGGACAGCTTGTGCGGCGGGAAATGCCGCGACATGCCCATGAACAGCTCGTTGAAGGCGAGGTTGCCGCCCGGATCAATGATGGCACCCGTGTTGTCATCGACGATGAGGAACTGGTTGGCCTGTATGGCCTGCCCATCTTCCTCGATGAGGTCGGTGAACATCAGGCAGGCATGGTTGCTGTCTCGGTAGAGTTCTACGGGCATGGCGTTTTGTCTGGGGACAAGAGAGGGCCACTCTAAGCGCCATGGCCTGCAGGGGTGTTGATGTGCGTCAAGCCGTTCGGCCGGCGGTGCATGCTCACTCTGCGCGCAGTTCCTGGCTGCCCTCGGGATCGCCTTGCGGCGAGCGGCCGGGTGCCGCAGTTGGCGCGTTGCCGCCTTCCGGTGAGGCCGGGCTCGAAATGCCCAGCACCTGCGGCAGCGTGGCGCGTGCGCTGGCGGCCGGAGCGTTGGGCAGGAACAGGGGCCCTTTCTGACCGCAGGCGGCCAGGGACGCCGCACAGGCCGCAAGGGAAAGGCTCCTGACTAGAATTTGCGAGGCTTTCAACATCCGCAAATTGTAATGACCGACCTTGAATATCTGGATCTCGCCGACCGACTGCTGCTGGCAGTGGAGCAGGGCTGTGACCGCATCAACGATGAAACCGATGCCGATATCGATGCCCAGCGTGTGGGCGGCATGGTGACTCTGGTGTTTTCCAACCGCAGCCAGATCGTCATCAACCAGCAAAAGCCATTGCATGAAATCTGGCTTGCGGCCAAGGCTGGCGGCTTTCACTACCGCTTCGATGCGGACCGGCGCGCATGGCTCGACACCAAGGGCGCGGGTGAATTCTTCACCAACCTCAGCCGCTACGCGAGCGAGCAGTCCGGCATGGCGCTGGAGTTCACGGCGCTCTGACACGGCACCGCCCCCCCCAAAAAAAGCAAAGCCCGGATGAACGGGCTTTGCTCTTTGGGGGAGTGCTGCGTACTCAGTTGCGGAACAGATCGAGGATGCGGCTGCGCTCCTCGCTGGGAGGTGGCGGTGTGGCAGGGCCTGCGCCACCCGATCCTGCGCCATCCATGCCCAGGCTGCTGACGCCGCCATTGCGGGCGTTTTCTTCGTAGTACCACTCGCCGCCCACGTTCACCACACCGGGCGGCACGGGCATCTCGGCCACGGGAACGCCCTTGAGCGCATGCTGCATGAAGCTGATCCAGATCGGCAGGCTCAGTCCGCCGCCGGTCTCGCGGCTGCCCAGGTTGCGCGGCGTGTCATAGCCGATCCAGGAGACTGCGGCCAGCGTGGGCTGAAAGCCCGCGAACCATGCGTCCACCGAGTCGTTGGTCGTGCCGGTCTTGCCATACAGATCAGGGCGCTTGAGTGTGGACTGTGCCCGCGCTGCCGTGCCCACGCGGGCCACGTCCTGCAGCAGGCTGTTCATGAGGAAGGCATTGCGCGGCTCGATGGCCTGTGGCAGGTCCTGCACGGCAGGAGGCGTGAACTCGGACAGGATGCGGCCCTTGTGGTCGGTGACGCGTGCGATCAGCCAGGGGTTGACGCGGTGGCCGCCATTGGCGAACACCGCATAGCCGGACACCAGCTGCAGCGGCGTGACGGAGCCTGCTCCCAGGGCCATGGTCAGATAGGCAGGGTGCCTGGCAGCCTCGAATCCGAAGCGCGTCACCCACTCCTGGGCCTGCTTGGGGCCGACGGCCTGCAGCAGCCGGATGGAGATCATGTTCTTGGACTTGTTCAGGCCCGTGCGCATGCTCATGGGACCGTCATAGCGGCTGTCGTAGTTCTTGGGCTCCCAGGGCTGGCCGCCTGTGACGCCAGCGCTGAAGAACAGCGGCGCGTCATTGATCATGGTGGCTGGCGAAAAGCCTTTTTCCAGTGCGGCAGAGTAAATGAAGGGCTTGAAACTGGAGCCGGGCTGGCGCCAGGCCTGTGTCACATGGTTGAACTTGTTCTTCTGGAAGTCGAAGCCTCCCACCAGTGCGCGCAGGGCGCCTGTCTGGGGTACCAGGGCAACGAAGGCGCCCTCGACTTCGGGCAGTTGCGTGATTTCCCAGCTGTTCCTGGCTGCCTTGACCACCCGGATCACGGCGCCGGGGCGAATTCTGATGTTGGGCGGGGCCTTGGGGGTCAGGCCGGATTCGGCAGGCTTGAGGCCTTCGCCCGTGATCTCGATCTGCTCGCCATCGGCGCGTACCGCCACAATCTTGCGGGGTGTGGCATCGAGCACCACGGCCGCGAGCACATCGCCATTGTCGGGGTGATTGGCCAGCGTGTCGTCAATCGCATCTTCACGCTCCTGCGCATCGGCGGGAAGGGTCACGAACTTCTCAGGGCCGCGGTACTTCTGGCGGCGCTCGTAGTCCATGATGCCCCGGCGCAGGGCCGCATAGGCGGCCTCCTGCTCGCCCGCATTGATCGTGGTGTAGACGTTCAGTCCCCGTGTGTACGCTTCGTTGCCGTACTGCGCAAAAATCAGCTGGCGGGCCATCTCTGCCACGTACTCGGCGTGCACCCGGGTGTTGTAGGCGCCGGAGCGGATCTTCAGCTGCTCCGTCCTGGCTTCCTGCGCCTGTGCCGCAGTGATGAAGCCATTTTCCTGCATGCGCTCGATGATGTACTGCTGGCGCACGCGCGCGCGCTTGGGATTGCTGATCGGGTTGTATGCGGAAGGTGCCTTGGGCAGGCCGGCAAGCATGGCAGCCTCTGCCACCGTGATGTCCTTGAGCGGCTTGCCAAAATAGGCCTCGCAGGCCGCAGCGAAGCCATAGGCCCTATTGCCCAGGTAAATCTGATTCATGTAGATTTCAAGAATCTGATTTTTGGTGAGCAAATGTTCCAGTTTGAAAGTTAGTAATACTTCGTAAATTTTGCGAGTAAATGTCTTTTCCGAGGAAAGATAGACATTGCGCGCCACCTGCATGGTGATGGTTGATGCACCCTGGCTCTTGACCCGGCCCAGATTGGCCAGCGCCGCACGCAGCATGCCCTTGTAGTCCACGCCGCCATGCTCGAAGAAGCGTGTGTCCTCGATGGCCAGCACGGCATCTGTCATCACTTTGGGGATGTCCTGTATGGGCGTCAGGGTCCGCCGCTCCTCACCGAATTCGCCCAGCAGCGCCCCTTCGCTGGAGTAGACGCGCAATGGCAGCTTGGGCCGGTAGTCGGCCAGTTCCGACACGTCCGGCAGATTGGGATAGGCCATGGCCAGCGCGACGGCTACCGTCAGCACCAGGGCCAGCGTGCCGGCGATGGCAATCCCTGCCAGCCACAGCAGGGCTTTGGGGAACCAATGCATGGGCTGGCTGGAGCGTGGCTTGGGAGCCTGGGAGTCTCGGGGGTCTGATGGCGGCATGTCGCAGGGGATGCAGGGAGGTGAGGCATTATAAAAATGCCCTTGCGCAGAGCTGTAGGAGGGAACGGCAAGCGTTGGTCAGCATGGTGACCCTGTCCAATGCTATGCCAGAAACTTCGCCGACATGCCGTCATGGAGGCACTGATAGCGCATTTGATAGTCCGCAATAATGTCTTTTTTTGGCCACTTTCAACAGGTGGCCGTCCGTTGGCATGGTGAGCGTGGCGGTTGCTTGCTGATAGCATGCGGACTATATGTGAAAGCTTGTTGCGTTTTTCACATGCAAAAAAAGAGGGAGGGCAAGTTGATTACCATGGAATCCTTGTTCAGTCGCCAGCCTGCAGCACTGCTTGGCGTCGACATCAGTTCGTCGAGCGTCAAGCTGGTGGAGCTGTCCAAAGCCAAGTCGGGGGACTTGCTGCTGGAGCGTTGCGCGATCGAACCGCTGGAGCGTGGGTGGATCATGGATGGCAACATCGAGAAATTCGATGAGGTCGCCGACGCCCTGCGCCGCTTGGTCAAGAAAAGCGGAACCCGCACCAAGAATGTGGCGATGGCGCTGCCGGCATCGGCCGTCATCACCAAAAAAATCTCCCTGCCCGACGGCTTGAGCGAGCAGGAGCTGGAGGTGCAGGTCGAATCCGAAGCCAACCAGTACATTCCGTTTTCGCTGGACGAAGTGAGCCTGGACTTCTGTGTGGTTGGCCCTTCCGCAAACACCTCCGGCGATGTGGATGTGCTGATTGCAGCCTCGCGCCGCGAGAAGGTGCAGGACCGCCAGGGCTTGGCCGAAGCGGCAGGACTCAAGCCTGTCATCATCGATATCGAACCCCATGCTTCGAGGCTTGCGGCAGGACGGCTGATCGAGCGCCTGCCCAACCAGGGCGCCAATGCCCTGGTGGCGTTGTTCGAGGTGGGGGCATTCACCACCAGCATGCAGATCCTGCGCAATGACGAGGTGCTGTATGACCGCGACCAGGCCTTTGGCGGTGCACAGCTGACGCAGCTGATCGCACGTCAATACGGTTTTTCCCAGGAAGAGGCCGAGTCCAAGAAGCGAAGCGGCGAACTTCCTGACGACTACGGATCGGCCGTGCTCAAGCCTTTCGTGCAGAGCATGACGCAGGAAGTGGCGCGCGCGCTGCAGTTCTTTTTCACGAGCACGCCCTACAACCGCATCGACCACATCCTGCTGGCGGGCGGCTCTGCGCCTCTGGCCGGGTTGACTGAGGCCATTACCCAGCAGACAGGCTTTGCCTGCAGTCTGGTCAACCCCTTCGAAGGCATGGACGTCGGCAGCGCAGTGCGGCTCAAGCGCATGGCCCGCGAGGCGCCGTCCTACCTGACGGCCTGTGGCCTGGCCATGCGGAGGTTTGTCTCGTGATTCTCATCAACCTATTGCCCCACCGCGAAGCAGCACGCAAGCGCCGCAAGGAGGCATTCCAGGCCACGATGGTGCTGTCCGCGCTGGCTGGGCTGCTCATTGCCGGCGTGGTCTACTGGTGGTTCCAGATGATGATCGAGGCGCAGCAGGCCAAGAACAGCCTGCTGCGCTCCGAAATCACAGTGCTGGAGGCTCAGATCAAGGAAATCGCAGGCCTTGAAGGCGAGATCACGGCGCTGAGGGCGCGTCAGAAGGCGGTGGAAGACCTGCAGTCGGACCGCAATCTGCCAGTGCATATGCTCAATGAACTGGTGGCGCAGCTGCCCGATGGTGTGTATGTGACGAGCCTGCGCCAGGAGGGCATGGCGGTGACCATGCAGGGGGTGGCTCAATCCAATGAACGAGTCTCCGAGATGCTGCGCAATTTTTCGGAAGGCACGCCCTGGTTCTCCAAGCCCGAGCTGGTGGAGATCGTGGCCAAGACCGTAGCGGTCTCCCCCAAGGAGCAGCGCCGTGCTGCCGCTTTCAACCTGCGTTTTCAGCTGACGCGGGCCAGCGATGCGCAAAAGAGTCTGGCGCAGGCCTCCAAAGCGCCAGCCAATCCAGGAAAGCCTCAGTGATGGCCCGGAAAAAAGGAAAAGATATCGACTTCTCCGCGTTGCAGGAGAAGATCCAGCGCCAGTTCCGCAATCTGGATCCCAATGATCCCTCGCTGTGGCCTGTGCTGCCGCGCACGGCACTGTGCATTGTGATTGCGATTGCCGTGGCAGCCGCGCTGTGGTTTGCGCTGCTCAAGGACTATGAAGAAACGCTGGATCGGGAGCGCAATACCGAGGCCACGTTGCGCGAGGATTTTCGCAACAAGCTGTCCAAGGCGGTCAGCCTCGAAGGCCTCAAGAAGCAGCGTGAGCAGGTGCAGCAATATGTGACTCAGCTGGAAAAGCAGCTGCCCAGCAAGGCCGAGATGGCGGCTCTGCTGTCCGATATCAACCAGGCAGGTCTGGGACGCAGTCTGCAGTTCGAGACCTTCCGTCCCAGCTCCATCGTGGTCAAGGAATACTATGCGGAACTGCCGATTGCGCTGAAGGTGACCGGGCGTTACCACGATATCGGTGCATTCGCATCAGATGTGGCGTATCTGTCGCGCATTGTTACCTTGAATAACATCGCCATTGTGCCTGGTAAAGAGAATAGCGAACTGCTGAGTATGGAGGCGACAGCCCGTACCTTCCGCTATCTGGATGCTGATGAGGTGAAGGCACAGCGCGCGGCGTCAGCAAAGGGGGGTAAATGAGCCATAAGCTTCGCAGTGGCTGGCTGTTGCTGGCCTGCACGCTGGCTTTGGCGGCGTGTTCCAATTCAGACGATGACGAACTTCGGTCGTGGATGGCGCAGGAGCGCGCCAACGCTCGGCCCCGCATCACCCCTCTGGAAGAACCCAAGACCTTCTCCCCCCAGGCTTATCTGGGGAGCGAAGGCATGGACCCGTTCAGCCTGCTCAAGCTGACCCAGGTATGGCGCCGGGAGACGCAGCAGGCCAATGCCAATGCCAGCCTGATTGCCACAGAACTCAACCGGCGCAAGGAGCCGCTGGAGGCCGAACCTCTGGATGCCATGGCCATGGTGGGAAGCCTGGACAAGAAAGGTACGCCCACGGCACTGGTCAGGGTCGGGGCATTGCTGTATCAGGTCCGCGTCGGCAATTATCTGGGCCAGAACTATGGCAAGGTCACGCGGATCACGGAAACCTCCATCCAGTTGCGGGAGATCGTCCAGGACGGTGGCGGGGATTGGGTAGAGAGAACAAGCACATTGGAGTTGCAGGAGGGTAGGAAATGATCGGCTCGCATCGCAGCATGCTGCACAAGGCCCGCTGGGGCATGGCCATCGGCGGCTATCTGCTGGGCTCCGTTGCCTGGGCCCAGGCGGCCATCGAGTCGGTCTCCGGCTCCCTGCAAGGCGGGACCGAAGTCGTTCGCGTGGAGTTGTCAAAGCCTCTGGGAGCGGACCCTACAGGCTTTGCCATCCAGTCACCCGCCCGCATCGCGCTGGATTTTCCTGAAACGACCAATGCTACTGGCAAGTCGGTGCTCGACCTCAATCAGGGCAATCTGCGTTCGATCAATATCGTGGAAGCCGGCGGTCGTTCGCGTCTGGTGCTGAACCTGAAGTCAGCGACCTCATACCGCACGGAGCGTCAAGGCAAGGCGCTGTTGGTTATGCTCGATCCTGTGGCTGCAGCGGCCGTGGGCACCAAGTCTGCAGAATCCCGGGTGTTCGAAACCAAGGTGGCGCCCAGCGATGCCCAGGCAGTCCGCGATGTGGATTTCCGCCGGGGCAGCGATGGTGCCGGCCGTATCGTCGTCGGCCTGAGCAGCAGCCAGGTAGGCGTGGACTTGCGCCGCGAAGGCAAGGAACTGGTCATCGACTTTCTTCGCTCCTCCCTGCCCGAGGGGTTGCGGCGCAAGCTCGATGTCGCAGACTTCGGCACACCTGTGCAGTCCATCTCCACCGTGCAGCAGGGCGATGCCGTGCGTATGCGCATTTTGCCGGTGGGTGACTGGGAACACAGCGCCTACCAGAGCGACAGCCAGTTTGTGGTCGAGATCCGCCAGAAAAAGGTGGACCTGGGCAAGTTGACCCAAGGACCGGGTTTCAGCGGCGAAAAGCTGTCGCTCAATTTCCAGAATATCGAAGTGCGCTCGCTGCTGCAGGTCATTGCCGATTTCACGAATTTCAATATCGTGACCTCAGACACGGTGACCGGCTCGCTCACATTGCGGCTCAAGGATGTTCCCTGGGACCAGGCCCTGCAGATCATCATGGATGCCAAGGGCCTGGGCATGCGCAAGTCGGGTTCGGTGCTCTGGATTGCGCCCAAGGATGAAATTGATGCCCGAACCAAGCGGGACTATGAGGCGGCGATGGAAATCCAGAAACTGGAGCCTCTGCGCACCCAGGGATTTCAGCTCAATTACGCCAAAGCTGCGGATATTCTGACCCAGATTTCGGCAACTTCCTCTGGAACCTCAGGTACTTCCACACGCTTTCTTTCGGAAAGAGGCTCGGCCATCTCCGAGCCACGGACCAATCAGCTGTTTGTGACGGACACTCCCAGCAAGCTGGAAGAAATGAAGGCGCTGCTTGCCACACTGGATGTGCCTGTGCGCCAGGTGCTGATCGAAGCGCGCATCGTGGAAGCCCGTGATACGTTTGGTCGTGCGCTTGGCGTACGTCTGGGGGGGGGCGACCTGCGAGCCCAGAATGGTGGCGATGGCGGCTACAGCCTGGGAGGGGGAAACCGCCTGGCGATCGGATCCAGCTATGCCAATGCGACCGCTTCAGCGGGTGCAGGTGGTACGGTCAACGCCGCCTCGACCAATTTTGTGAATCTGCCTGCCACCGTGGCATCTGCAACGGGATCCAGTGGTACGTTTGCCATGTCGATTTTCAACGCAGCAGCCAACCGTTTTCTGACACTGGAACTATCAGCAATGGAAGCCGATGGGCAAGGCAAGATCATATCCAGTCCTCGATTGATGACGGCTGACCAGACCAAAGCACTGATTGAGCAGGGTACAGAGTACCCATACTCTGTGACGGCGCCCAACGGTGCAACGACAGTAGCTTTTAAGAAAGCAGTTTTGAAACTCGAAGTTACACCTCAGGTTACGCCAGAAGGAGATATCATTCTTGATCTGGATATCAACAAAGATTCACGTGGCGAGACAACAACGCAAGGTGTGGCAATTGATACCAAGCATATCAAAACCCAAGTACTCGTTCAGAATGGAGGAACTGTGGTGATTGGTGGTATTTTTGAATTGGAAGAAACCAATCAGGAAAACAAAATTCCAGTACTTGGCGATGTTCCTGTGTTGGGTAATCTGTTCAAGAGCCGTTCCAAGGCATCTGCCAAAAGAGAAATGCTGGTATTCATCACGCCAAAAATGGTGTCTGATGGAAAATCTGTCCGTTGATTATTAGAGGGTAAATGAATATGAAGAAAATGATTCTGGGCGCAGCCGTGGCCTTGGGCCTGGCGGCTTGCGGTGGTGGGGGCGGCAGCCCGGGACAGACCACGCAGTCCTATAGCATTCAACTGCGTGCGGACAAGACGCAGCTGCCAGTCAACCTGGCAAATACGGGCCCTGGCATCGGAGCCGGTGCTGCCTACACGACCACACTGTATGTGGATGCCAGTCAGGGTGGCATGCCTATCCCCAGTGGAACGGAGATTTTTCAGTGTGCCGTTACATCGGGCCTGGATTCCGCAGTGCTTTACTACCTGGATGGCACCGATAAAAAGGACGATCAGGGTGTGATGATGTCCAGCCGCTCCATCGTGCTGGGCTCGAATTCCGGCAGTGCCTCCTTCCATCTGCACGCCATCAACAAGGCGGGTGTGGCAACCGTGACCTGCACGGTGACGGATCCACGCGACAAGCGGGTGCTTAGCGCCAGTGTCAATGTCACGGTGGGCGGCGCGGTGCAGAATACGCCGGCAAGCGTCACCAGCGTCACACAGACGCCGGGCTACCTCGGTTCCCGTGACAATATTACCGGCCTGCGCAATAACGTTGCGATCGAGGCGCGTGTGTTTGATGATCGCAATCAGCCCGTGACCAGCACGGTTCCGAATGTGCTGGTGCGTATCCTGCCCAACTTTGCCTATGAAGGCGCGCGCCTGATCTCGGGCTCCCAGGCCGGCTCTTCGCTGCAGGTAGGATCGCTCAATGGCGTTGCGCAGTTCTCGCTGTCCAGCGGCCCCAGCTCTGGCGTTATCCTGCTGGAAACCATTGCGGACCGCAGCGACAACAATGTCAGCAATGGGGTGCAGGACCCTATCCGCTCGCTGAGCGCCGTGGGCGTGTATGACCAGGTGGCAAGTACTGCACTGGCGTTTACGGGGCAGACCATTGCCGGTGTGAAGAACCAGTCGCTGGCATCGGCACTGGTCGCCTCGGGCGGTCTGCCTCCGTACCGCTGGTCGGTGGTGAGTGGCTTGCCTGACGGACTGCAGCTCAGCAGCGATGGTGTGCTGTCGGGCACTCCGACTGTGGCCGGCAGCTTCAACATGGTGGCTCGTGTGACCGATAACCAGGGTTCGGCCGTGACAAGTAATGTGGCCGTCAATATCGCAGCTTCTGCTGTTTTGGACTTCACGGCGCCTTCCGTTACTGGTAGAGCCAGTCAGTCCGTGGCATACGCGTTCACAGCAACGGGTGGCAAGGCTCCCTACACTTGGTCTTCCCCAGGTGGCATTCCCAGTAGCCTCCAACTGTCCAGTGCAGGTATCCTGTCTGGCACTGCTCCTGCAACGACCGGAGCGTTCAACATGATTGTGCGTGTGACGGATGCCGACAACAATGTGGTCACCAAGAACGTGACCTTCACCGTAGCGCCGTAAAGCCTGCGGGAGAAGGCAAGGCATGAGATCATGGAGGGCTACCCCTCCATGGTCCATGCGGTGACTGCACATGCACGTTTCAGAGTTGGCATCCAGGATTGCCCTGATCGGCCTTCCCGGCTGCGGAAAATCGACCATAGGCCGCCAGTTGGCGCGCCTGTGGTCTTTGCCTTTTGTCGATTCCGACCTGGTGATAGAGCAGCGCCTGGGCTGCAGCATCCGGGAGTATTTCGAGCGCGAGGGCGAGCAGGCATTCCGCGATGTGGAGGCGCAGGTCATCGATGAACTGACCCAGGTCCGCACGGGCCTGCTGCTATCGACGGGCGGCGGTGTGGTGCTGCGCGAGGAAAACCGGCGCCATCTGCATGAGCGGGTCCAGGTGTACTACCTCAAGTGCGCCCCCGAAGATATTGCGGTGCGGCTGCGCAATGATCTGACCCGCCCTTTGCTGCAGGTGGGCGATCCGGCGCAGCGCCTGCGCGATTTGCTCCAGCAGCGCGAGCCGTTCTATCTGCAGGCGGCTCACCATGTGATACAGACGACCGGGCTGACCGTGGCACAGGCCGTGCAGCGCATACGCATGCAGGCCGAGCCCGCCTGAGGCCAGGCCATGAAAGACCAAGGCCCCGGCACCTGCCAGGGCCTTTTTCCTTAAGATCCACAGTGCGCCGCACATGCCCGTGCCGCCGCCGTTGTTCCATCCATCCTGCGCCGGAGCGCCACCACCTTGTCCACTGCCAGTCCCCTGTCCGCCGTCCAGACCGTCACCATCGATCTGGGCGAACGCTCTTATCCGATTGCCATCGGCACCGATCTGCTGGGCCATGCGGCCACTTATGCGGCGCTGCCATCTGCAGCCCAGGCCGTCATTGTCAGCAACGAGACCGTGGCGCCGCTCTACGAGCCTGCGCTGCGCCAGGCGCTTGCCGCGCGCTACAAGAGCGTGCGCACCGTGGTCCTGCCCGATGGAGAAGCCCACAAGGACTGGCAGACGCTGAACCTGATCTTCGATGACCTGCTGTCCGGCGGCTGCGACCGCAAGACCGTGTTGTTTGCGCTGGGTGGCGGCGTCATTGGCGATATGACGGGCTTTGCCGCCGCCAGCTACATGCGGGGCGTGCCTTTTGTGCAGGTGCCCACGACCCTGCTGTCCCAGGTGGATTCCTCGGTGGGCGGCAAGACGGCCATCAACCACCCGCTGGGCAAGAACATGATTGGCGCTTTCTACCAGCCGCAGCTGGTGGTCTGCGACCTGGCCTCGCTGGACACGCTGCCGGAGCGCGAGCTGAGCGCAGGCCTGGCCGAAGTCATCAAGTACGGGCCGATCGCCGACATGGATTTTCTGGCCTGGCTGGAAGAGAGCATCGATGCGCTGCGTGCCCGTGACCGTGCAGCCCTGGCCCATGCGATCCGGCGCAGCGTGGAGATCAAGGCCTGGGTCGTGGGCCAGGACGAGAAAGAGTCCGGCCTGCGCGCCATTCTCAATTTCGGCCATACTTTCGGCCATGCCATCGAGGCAGGCATGGGGTATGGCAACTGGCTGCACGGCGAAGGCGTGGGCGCCGGCATGGTGATGGCGGCTGAGCTGTCGCAGCGGCTGGGTCTGGTGGATGTGGATTTTGTGCGGCGCCTGCGCCTGCTGATCGAGCGCGCCGGCCTGCCAGTGCGTGGCGCAGTGCTGGATGCGCATGACAATGCAGGCCGCTATCTGGAGCTGATGCGCGTGGACAAAAAATCGGAAGCGGGCGAGATCCGCTTCGTTCTGATTGATGGACCTGGAAAGGCCATCATGCGTGCCGCTCCCGACGCACTGGTGCGAGAGGTCATCGACGCCTGTTGCGCCTGAGGCCGGGCGTAGAAATCCGAGCATCGGCATCGTACGGGCGGCACAGCTAGAATGCGGACCCTGCGTGCCTGGGCAGGGAAGGTTCCCGGACAGTGTCGCGCTGTCTGGGGGCGCGCTGCCCCCGTTTGCATTTTTGTAAAGGCACAGCCATGACCGATACCCGCCACGAGATTCGCGCAGCAGAATTTCCGCCTGTTACCGTGATCGAGGACACGGTGCACTGGCTGGAGAAGGCTGTGATCGGCCTGAACCTGTGCCCCTTCGCCAAGGGCGTGCATGTCAAGGGCCAGATCCATTACACCGTCAGCCAGGCCACGGATGCCGAAGGCGTGGCAGCCGACCTGCACCGTGAACTGGAGGCGCTGGCCGAAGCCTCGCCCGACAAGCGCGATACCACGCTGTTGATCCTGCCGCATGCGCTGCAGGACTTTCTGGACTTCAACGACTTCCTGGAAATTGCTGATGCCATGATCGATGAGCTGGACCTGGGCGGCATCCTGCAGGTGGCGTCGTTCCACCCGCAGTTCCAGTTCGAGGGTACCGAGGCCGATGACGTGACCAATTGCACGAACCGCTCGCCCTATCCTACGCTGCACCTGCTGCGAGAGGACAGCATCGACAAGGCCGTGGAAGTCTTTCCCGAGGCCGAGTCCATCTACGAGCGCAACATGGAAACGCTGGAGAAGATCGGCATCGAAGGCTGGCTGGACCTGGGCGTGGGACCGCGCTGCCCCGTGGCGCATGCCGGCAATCAGGGCAAAGCCGAATGAAGGGCCGCGCCGCCAAGACCCAGGCTCGCCCCGAGCAGGACGTGGCCCAGCAGCTGGAGCTCAAGCCCGGCCAGTCACTGGAACTGCTCAAGGCCCTTCACATCCTGACGCGCGAGGGCAGGATCAACCAGGATTCGCGCCGCAAGCTCAAGCAGGTCTACCACCTGTACCAGTTCATCGCCCCCATCCTGCAGGAGTTGTCGGCCGATGGCCGCGAGGTCACGCTGGCCGACCATGGCGCGGGCAAGTCCTACCTAGGCTTCATTCTTTACGACCTGTATTTCAAGGCGCTGGACCAGGGCTGGATCTACGGCATCGAGACGCGCGCACCGCTGGTCGAAGCGTCGCGCAAGCTCGCGGCCGATCTGGGGTTCGGGCGCATGTCTTTCCTCAACATGTCGGTGGCTGAGTCAACGCGTGCCGATGCCATGCCTGCGCAGTTCGATGTAGTCACGGCACTGCATGCCTGCGATACGGCCACCGATGATGCAATAGCCTTTGGTTTGGAGAAAAAGGCGCGCGCCATGGTGCTGGTGCCGTGCTGCCAGGCCGAGGTGGCGGCCTGCCTGCGCCAGAACAAGGCGCTGAATCTGGCGCGCACGCCGCTGGCCGAACTGTGGCGCCATCCTATCCACACGCGGGAGATGGGTAGCCAGCTGACCAATGTGCTGCGCTGCCTGTACCTGGAGGCCAGCGGCTATCAGGTCACGGTGACGGAACTGGTCGGCTGGGAGCACAGCATGAAGAATGAGCTGATCGTTGCGCGCCATATAGGGCAGCGCAAGCGCAGCGCAGCCGAGCGCCTGCAGGCGCTCGTGGCGGAGTTTGGCCTGCAGGAGGCGCTGGCGCACCGCTATCCGCTGCGCCCGGCTGCCTGAGGCCGACCGGGCTGCGGCTCAGGCGCCCGCCACGGCGCGGTACCAGGCAATGCCCTCGGCATCGATGCTGCGCTCCACCAGGCCCGCGTGCATCAGATGGTTCAGGCAGGCCAGGCTTTCGCCCGTGGCCATTCCCAGCAGGGCGGGGCTGGACTCGCTGATCGGGCGCGAGAACAGGGCGCCGAAGACATCGACGGCACGGCGGGGCTCGACCAGCGCAGCCAGCAGCCGTTCGTTGGCCCGCTGCTGCCCGGATGCCAGAGCATCGATGCGTGCATGCAGCCCCCTGAAGCACTCGCCGTGCGCGGGCAGCACCAGCACATCGTCGGGTACCTCGCGCCGTACCTTGTCCAGCGACGCCAGCCAGTCGGCCATGGGGTCGGCATCGGGCTCCATGGGGTGGACCGAGACGTTCGAGGAAATGCGCGGCAGCACCTGATCGCCGGAAATCAGCAGCTTGAGATCGGGACAGTAAAGGCTGGCATGCTCGGGCGAGTGGCCGCTGCCCACGACCACGCGCCACAGGTGCCGGCCGATGTGCAACTGCTCGCCATCGCGCAGGCGCCGGTAGCTGTCCGGCAGGGCATGGATGTGCTTGCCGAAGTTGCCAAAGCGCGCCCGATAGGCCTGCAGTGCTCCGTCGCTCCAGCCTGCGCGGCGGTAGAAGCCGATGGCATCGGGGGGCGCCTCGCGGCTGCAGTCCGAAACCACGACGCGGCAGCTCAGGTATTCGAGCCGTGTCATCCACAGCGCCACATCGAACTTTCGCGTCAGCCAGCCGGCCAGTCCCACATGGTCGGGGTGCATGTGGGTGACAAAGACACGCGTCAGGGAACGTCCGTCCGTCGATTGCGAAAACAGCGCGCGCCAGGTGGCGACGCCCTCGTCCGTACGCGCGCCCGTATCGACGATGGCCCATCCCTGGCCATCATCGATAGCCCAGAGATTGATGTGATCCAGCGCATACGGCAGCGGCATGCGTATCCATAGCACGCCTGGCGCAACCTCCAGAGTCTGTCCGCGCTGCGGGGGCGTCTCGAACGGGTAATCGAGCACCGGCCTGAGGGGTGTTTCCGGCAAGGTGGGGGCGGGGGCTGTCTGGTCCATGGGGCTCCTTGTGGCGTTGCTGTCTCCGTGCATGCATGCCACGCCACGATACGCCAGTCAGCCAGCGCAGGCTGTCACGGGGCCGTCACAGTCCTGTCACTGCCTTTTCCTACATTGAACCGATCAATCAACGGGAGGCGCGCGCGGCCAGGCCGCGAAGCCTTCTGATTCTCCGGAGGGATTGCGCATGAAAATGAAGATGTTGTGCAGTGCGCTGGCTGGCGCATCGCTGCTGCTGAGTGCCTGCGTCGGTGGAGGCAGTTCGTCCACGACCGCTGCAGGCCCCTCCAGGAATGTGCTGTTTTTCCTGGGCGATGGCATGGGCATCACCACCATGACGGCAGCGCGCATCTACAGCGTGGGAGAGGACGGGGAACTGACCATGGACAAGCTGCCCGAGACAGCCTTTGTCCATACCTTCTCCAACGATGCCCAGGTCACGGACAGCGCGCCCTCCATGGCGGCGTATATGACCGGCGTGAAGATGAACAACGAGGTCATCTCCATGACCCCGGAAACCCGCGCCACCGACGCCAGCGGCAATGCTTACCACAGCAGCTACGACA
Source organism: Delftia sp. PS-11 (assembly GCF_029870285.1). GTDB lineage: Bacteria > Pseudomonadota > Gammaproteobacteria > Burkholderiales > Burkholderiaceae_C > Comamonas. The sequence continues at coordinate 285,563 of NZ_JACSYA010000001.1, read as the reverse complement.
GCACCTGCCCCAGCGGCAATGGCCAGGCCGTGCCCACGCTGCTCGAGCAGATGAAAGCTGCGGGCTATGGCACGGGCGTGGTCTCCACGGCACGCATCACGCATGCCACGCCGGCGGCCACCTACGCGCATGTCTGCCACCGCGATGCCGAGAACACTATTGCCGCTGCGCTGGTGCCCGGCGGCACAGGCTACAACGCCAGGCTGGGCGATGGCGTAGACGTGGTTCTGGGCGGCGGTTCACTCTACTTCACGCCCAAGGCTGATGGCGGCCGCCGCAACGACGGACGCAACCTGATCGACGAACTCAAGGCGCAGAAATACAGCTTTGCCGCGAACAAGAGCGAATTTGACAAGCTGCCCGTGGATGGCAGCAGAATCGCCGGCCTGTTCACCAAGGACCACATGGCCTACGACCTGGACCGCGATGCGTCCAAGGAGCCGAGCCTGGCCGAGATGACCGGCAAGGCCATCGATGTGCTGTCCGCCAGGAAGAAGGGCTTTTTCCTGATGGTCGAAGGCGGGCGCATTGACCATGCGCTGCACGCCACCAATGCGCGCCGCGCGCTGCAGGATACGGTGGCCTTTGACGATGCGGTCAAGCTGGCCCTGGACAAAATGAACCGGATCGATCCGGGCCTGCGCAACACGCTGATCGTTGTCACGGCCGACCACGACCACACGCTGCACCTCAATGGCTACGCCGCGCGCACCGGCAAGACCGAGGCCGGCAAGCCCGGCGTGCTGGGGCTGGTCAAAAACTATGTGGATGGCAAGGCGTCCACCGATGTGGACGGCAACCCCTACACCATCCTGGGCTTTGGCAATGGGCCCAGGCGCCTGGCCACACGTGGCCCGATTGATACAGCGGCGCTGGAAAGCCCGGACTACCTGCAGGAGGCCGTGGTGCCACTGGCCTCTGAAACCCATGGCGGCGGCGATGTGTTCCTGGGGGCGCAGGGCATGGGGGCCGACCGGTTCTCGGGCGTTATCGATAACACCGACGTGTTCACGCTGATCAAAAAGAGTGTTGGCCTGTGATGCCAGGCAACGCAATCAAGGCACTCAAGGAACCCCACATGCACACGATCCTGCGCAAGACATCCCTTGCCCTGGCTGCCGCCGGCACGCTGGCGCTGCTGGCGCCCGCAGCCCACGCGGCCGGAGAAGCAAAGAACGTCATCTTCTTCCTTGGTGACGGCATGGGCCCGGTCACCGTGACGGCTGCCCGCATCTACAAGGGCGAAAAGCTGCTGGCCGACAAGCCCGGCACGCTGGCCAGCAGCGAGCGCGCCGCCCTGACCATGCAGACCCTGCCGTATGCCAGCCGCATAAAGACTTTCTCGCGCGATGGCCAGACCACGGACAGCGCGCCCTCGATGGCGGCCTACATGACGGGCGTGAAGATGAACAACGAAGTCATCTCCATGTCGGCCGAGACCCAGGCCTATGCGGCCAACGGCCAGCAGTACATCAATGGCGAGGACTCGACCTGCCCGGCTGGCAACGGCCAGCCTGCGCAGACCCTGCTGGAGTTGTCCAAGGCCCTGGGGCGCTCGGTGGGCGCCGTGTCCACGACGCGCGTGGGTCATGCCACGCCGGCCGCCACCTACGCCCACATCTGCAACCGCAACGGCTACAACACCATTGCCGAGCAGTCCGTGCCGGGCCATGCCAACTACAACGCCCGCCTGGGCGATGGCATAGACGTGCTCATGGGCGGAGGCCAGCGCAACTACCTGCCCAAGTCGGTCAATCCCAGCAGCAAGCGCACGGATACGGCCAATCTCGTGGACATGATGAAGGCCAAGGGCTATGCCTACGTGGCCAGGGGCAGCGAGCTGGCTGCCCTGGATGCGTCCAAGGCCCCCAAGCTGCTGGGCCTGTTCACGCAAAGCGAGATGGCCTATGAGCTGGACCGCGTCAAACAAAAGCTGGACGAGCCCAGCCTGTCCGACATGACCAGCAAGGCGCTGGACGTGCTCAGCCGCAATGACAAGGGCTTTTTCCTGATGGTCGAAGGCGGGCGCATCGACCATGCGCTGCATGGCACCAATGCCAAGCGCGCCCTGGAGGACACCCTGGCCCTGGATCGCGCCGTGGAGACGGCGCTTGCCTACATGGAAAAGAAGGATCCCGGCCTGAAGAACACCCTGATCGTGGTCACCGCCGACCATGACCACAACATGGTGTTCAATGGCTACTCCAGGATCGGCAACCCCATTCTGGGCAAGGTGCGTGACTACCAGAGCGGCCAGATGGCCAAGGCCCAGGACGGCAAGCCCTACACCACGCTGGCCTTCGGTAACGGCGGCCGCCCCAATGCCACTGCGGCCAGCCAGACCAATGCCGAGGATGGCAACAAACCCTGGATCGCCCCGGCGCGCGGCGTATCGCGTGACGATGTCACCAACGTGGACACCACGGACGACAACTACCTGCAGGAGGTGGGTCTGAACCTGGGCACGCCGGGCTCCGAGACCCACGGCGGTGGCGACGTGATGCTGTTCGCTGGCGGCGCCGGCGCCCGCATCTTCAAGGGCACGATGGACAACACCAAGGTCTTTGCCAAGGTGCGCGAGGCTGCAGGACTGTGAGCCGTTTCTCCCTCGTTGGCTAGCTGCCAGCTTTTGGCCGGGGCCGTGGCGGATTGCGCCCGGCGCCGGTTTTTTCGTTTCCGCAGGAATCCATGAAGTCCTCCATTGCGGCGCCGCGTGCGGTGCGCCAGATCCTTGCCGCCACGCTGCTGGCCTGTGCCATGGCATCTCCCTGGGCCGCGCCTGCGGCAGCTGCATCGGCGGTCTCTGCCGCCGATGTCACGGCTGCCGTGCAGGCCACGCCCGAAGCCGACCTGCGCATTACCTACGAGGCCATGAGCATGGGCAGCGACGGCGTGCAGCGCAGCAGCATCTATACCAACCGCGTCTACCGCCGCAAGGGCCTGCTGTGGGTGGAGCGCGAGATGCCTGCCGCACTGCAGCACAGCCATGCGCATGGCCATGCCCATGGCCATGGCCCGCATGCCGGCCATGCCCACGACGAGGCCCGCGCCGCGCCACTGTCCATTCGCCGTGCCGAAGACGGCAGGGTGAGCGTCGAAGCCATCCTGACCAGGCTGCGCCGCGTGATCAGCGTGGACCTGGCCCATCATGGCAATGTGGGCTATGGCGGATCGTTCGAGAATGTGTATTGGATCGTGCCGCCCGCTGCACTGCAGGCCATGGAGCGCGTGGGCAAGCCGCAGGGCGGCGTTCAGCGCTACCGCAGCACGGCCAGCGAGCAGACCACCGTCATCGACTGGGATATGGCCCACCAGTTCGCCCGCCGTGTGGAACGCCGCGACGCCCACGGCACCGAACGCATCGTGGTCACCGCCAGCAGGCTGCCCGCCCCGCTGGCCCAGCCCTGGAAAGCCATCGAAGGCTACGACAAGGGCGACTACTCCGACCTGCTGGATTGAAATGATTACCCCCTGAGTCGCTTCGCGCCTTCCCCCTGAAGGGGGGCATGCGGGCAACCGACGACACCCTCGGTGCGGGGCGGCGCGGCCGGCACAGGCCCTTCCTCGGTGTCCCTGAGTTGGGCCGCGCTCGTTCCTGCGATGTGGGCGGTTCTTAGCAATGGGTCGGTGCTCCAATGAAAAAGAGCTGCACGAAGCAGCTCTTTTATATGGAAACGAAGGTCAGACCTGCGCGCCGGAGTCCTTGACCACCTTGCTCCACTTGGCCGACTCGGACTTGATATAGCTGAGGAACTCGGCCTGTGTGTCGATCGTGACGTCGCCGCCCTGGTCATTGATTTTCTTGACCACGGCCGGGTCCTTGAGCACCTTGGCGATGGCCGTGTACAGGCGCTGCTGCACGGGGGCCGGGGTCTTGGCCTGGGTCCACAGGCCGAACCACGAGGTGGCTTCATAGCCGGGCACGCCGGACTCTGCCACGGTGGGCACATCGGGCAGTTCAGGCGAGCGTTTGGCCGTGGTCACGGCGATGGGGCGCAGCTTGCCCGAGCGCACATGCTGGATGGCCGAGGGCATGTTGTCGAACATGATGGCTATCTGGTTGCCCAGCAGGTCGGTGATGGCAGGCGCGCTGCCCTTGTAGGGGACATGCACCATGTCCAGACCCGTCATCGAGCGAAACAGTTCGCCCGACAGGTGGATGGAGCTGCCGCTGCCCGAGGAGCCGTAGTTGAGCTTGCCGGGGTTGGCGCGCGCATAAGCGATCATTTCCTTGACGGTCTTGAACGGCTGGCTGGGGTGGGCCACCAGCAGGTTGGGCACGTTGGCCACCCGTGTCAGCGGGGAGAAGTCCTTGATGGGGTCATAGCCGGGCTTGCTGTAGAGCGCCGCATTGATGGCGTGTGTGCCCACGGTGCCCATGAACAGGGTGTAGCCATCGGCTGGCGCCCGCGCCGCTGCCACGGCGCCGATGTTGCCGCCAGCGCCGGGCTTGTTGTCCACGATCACGGTCTGGCCCAGCTCCTGCTGCAGCGCCTGGCTGACGATGCGCGCCAGGATGTCGGTCGTGCCGCCGGCCGCGAAGGGCACGATGATGGTGATGGGCTTGCTGGGAAACTGCTCCTGCGCCAGGGCTGCCGTGCCGGTCAGCGCGCCCAGGGCTGCCAGGGATGCGGCAGCCAGTGCCTGCAGGCCGCGGCGGCGGGTGAGGGGAGTGGAAATGGGGGTCATCGAAGTCTCCTGATGTGGGAATGCTGGTGCGGCCGGGCGTGTGGCCCGGCCAGTGCGATGCCCTGCGTGCGCCCGCTTGCGTTGGCGGGTGCCCGCAGTGGTGGATGTGGTGAAGGCCGGGGGGCTCAGACGGGCGCCACGCCCAGCGTGGTGCCGCCGCAGACGTAGAGCACCTGTCCCGTGACGAAGCCGTTGTCGGGCGACAGGAAGAACAGCGCCGCGCGGGCCACATCCTGTGGTGTGCCCATGCGGCCCACGGCGATGCTGTTCAGGATGCACTGGGTCTGCGGCGCGCCCTCGGGGTTGCTCTGCATGAACAGCTCGGTGGCGATGGGGCCCGGGCCCAGGGCATTGACCGTGATGCGGTCGCGGCCCAGTTCCATGGCCAGGGTGCGTGTCATGCCGATCAGGCCGGCCTTGGTCGCCGAGTAGACGATGCGGTCGGGCTTGCCCAGCGCGGCGCGCGAGGACATGTTCACGATGCGGCCTTCGCCGCAGGCGCGCAGCGTGGGCAGAAATGCCTGGACCAGCAGCATGGGCGCGCGCAGGTGCAGTCCCACCACATCATCGAGCTGGCCGCTGGTGGCGGTGTCGATGGTGCCGGGGCGCGTGGCGCCCGCGTTGTTGACCAGTGCCACCACATTGTGCGCTGCGGCGATGCGTGCGGCTGCCTCGGCGGTGGCCTGCTCGCTGGTCAGGTCGGCCTGGTAGCTCACCAGCAGCGGATGGCTCCACCCGGGCAGCACATAGTCGAGGTTGACCACGGCGCGGCCCTGGGCCAGCAGGGCCTCGGCGATGGCGCGGCCAATGCCGTTGCTGGCGCCGCTGACGACGGTGACGGGCGTTGTGGGTTCCACGGTGCTCATCGCGCGCTCAGACCTTTTCCAGGATCACGGCAATGCCCTGGCCCACGCCGATGCACATGGTGCACAGCGCATAGCGGCCACCCAGCGTGTGCAGCTGGTTCACGGCCGTGGTGGCCAGGCGTGCGCCGGAGGCGCCCAGGGGGTGGCCCAGCGCGATGGCGCCGCCCCACTGGTTGACGCGCCGGTCATCGTCGGCAATGCCCAGATCGCGCAGCACGGCCAGGCCCTGCGCAGCGAAGGCTTCGTTGAGCTCGATCACATCCATCTGCTCCAGGCTCAGGCCGGTCTGGGCCAGCACCTTGCGCACGGCGGGCGCAGGACCAAAGCCCATGATGCGCGGCGCCACGCCCGCCACGGCCATGCCGACCACGCGCGCGCGGGGCACCAGGTTGTATTGCCGGGCGGCTTCTTCATTGGCCAGCAGCAGGGCGCAGGCGCCATCGTTGACGCCGCTGGCGTTGCCGGCGGTCACCGTGCCGTCAGGACGCACCACGCCCTTGAGCTTGGCCAGTGCCTCGATGGTCGTGGCGCGGGGGTGCTCGTCCTGGCTCACGATGATGGGGTCGCCCTTCTTCTGTGCCAGGGAGACCGGCACGATTTCCTTGGCCAGGTAGCCTGCGGCGATGGCAGCGGCGGCCTTTTGCTGGCTGGCCAGGGCCATGCCGTCCTGGGCCTCGCGTTCGATCCTGAAGTCATCGGCCACGTTTTCGGCCGTCTCGGGCATGGAGTCCACACCGTACTGCTGCTTCATCAGCTTGTTGACGAAACGCCAGCCGATGGTGGTGTCATACACCGCGTTGCTGCGGCTGAAGGCGCTTTCTGCCTTGGGCATGACGAAGGGCGCGCGGCTCATGCTTTCCACGCCGCCAGCAATCATCAGGCGCGCTTCGCCGGATTTGATGGCGCGTGCTGCCGTGCCCACGGCATCCAGGCCCGAGCCGCACAGGCGGTTGATGGTGGCGCCCGGCACATCGATGGGCAGGCCTGCCAGCAGAGAGGACATGCGCGCCACATTGCGGTTGTCCTCGCCAGCCTGATTGGCGCAGCCATAGAGCACATCTGCCACGGCGGCCCAGTCCACGCCGGGGTTGCGCGCCATCAGTGCCTTGATCGGCAGGGCGCCCAGATCATCGGTGCGCACCGAGGACAGCGCGCCGCCGTAGCGGCCGAAGGGGGTGCGGATGGCGTCGCAGATGAATGCCTGGGTGGTCTGGCTCATGGTGTCTCCTGTATCGATGAATGAAATGGTGCCGTGTCAGACGGCGGCGGCCTGGATGGGCAGGCCGACGATGGATTGCAGCTCGGCATGCGAGAGGCCGGGCACGGTGTCGATCAGGCGCAGGCCCTCGGGCGTGCACTCCAGCGTGCACAGATCGGTGTAGATGCGCTTGACGCAGGACAGGCCCGTGAGTGGGTAGCTGCAGGCCTGCACGACCTTGCACTCTCCGGTCTTGGTCAGCAGGTCCATCATCACCCAGGTCTGGCGCGCGCCCACGGCCAGATCCATGGCGCCGCCCACGGCGGGGATGGCACCGGCTTCGCCCGTGCTCCAGTTGGCCAGATCACCCGTGGCCGAGACCTGGAAGGCGCCCAGCACGCAGATGTCCAGATGGCCGCCGCGCATCATGGCAAAGCTGTCGGCATGGTGGAAATAGCAGCCGCCGGGCAGCAGCGTCACCGGCTGCTTGCCGGCATTGGTCAGGTCATAGTCTTCCTGGCCTTCGGCGGGGGCGGGGCCCATGCCCAGGATGCCGTTTTCGCTTTGCAGGATGACCTCGCGGCCCGCCGGGATGTGGTTGGCGACCTGGGTGGGCATGCCGATGCCCAGGTTGACATAGGCGCCATCGAAGATGTCCTCGGCCACGCGCCGGGCCAGCTCTTGCTTGCTGCGTTTCTGGTAGCTGCTCATGCTTTTGCTTTCGGCGTACTGCGCGCTCATGCGGTTTTCTTGAAGCCGCCGGCCTGGGTGGCCACGCGGTCGATCTTGACGATCTGGCTCACATAGATGCCGGGTGTGACCACGGCCTCGGGGTCCAGCGCTCCCAGTTCCACGATTTCGTGCACGGTGGCGATGGTGTGCCTTGCCGCCGTGGCCATCACGGGGCCGAAGTTGCGCGCCGACATGCGGTAGGTCAGGTTGCCCCAGCGGTCGCCGCGCTCGGCCTTGACCAGCGCCACATCGCCGTGGATGGGGTACTCCAGCACATAGTGCCTGCCATTGATCTCGCGGGTTTCCTTGCCCAGGGCCAGCTCCGTGCCGTAGGCCGTGGGGCAGAAGAAGGCGCCAATGCCTGCGCCGGCAGCGCGCAGGCGCTCGGCCAGATTGCCCTGGGGGACGAGTTCGAGCTCGATCTTGCCGCTGCGGTACAGCTCGTCGAATACCCAGCTGTCCACCTGGCGGGGAAAGCTGCAGATGATCTTGCGCACCTGGCCGCTTTTGAGCAGTGCGGCCAGTCCCTGGTCGCCGTTGCCCGCATTGTTGTTGACCACGGTCAGCTCGCGTGCGCCCTGTGCAATCAGGCCGTCGATGAGTTCGGTGGGATTGCCCGAGGTACCAAAGCCCCCGATGAGTACGGTGGCGCCATCCTGTACGCCCGACAACGCCTCGGCGATGGTGTCGGTGATTTTGTTGATCACTTTGCTGTCTCCATACATGCGCAGCCGGTAGGTACTGCGTTAAAATGTTCGTATATAGAACAAAAGTTCGTATAAAGAATTATAGACCCATGAAAAAAAATGCTGCTTCCGTAATTTCCACAGGGGATGCCGAAGAAGGGGCCACGCCCCGTCCCGGCGACAGCTATGTGCAGTCCTTTGCCCGTGGCCTGGGCGTGATCCGCTCCTTCAGCGCCGAGGCTCCCGCGCAGACGCTCAGCGAGGTTGCTGCGCGTACCGGGCTGACGCGGGCCGGTGCGCGCCGCATCCTGCTGACGCTGCAGAACCTGGGCTATGTGAAAAGCGATGGCAAGCTGTTCCAGCTGACGCCGCGCATCATGGAGCTGGGCTTTGCCTACCTGAGTTCCACACCCGTCTGGAATCTGGCCGAGCCTGTGATGGAGCGCCTGGTGGACGAGGTCAAGGAGTCGTGTTCGGCCGCCGTGCTCGATGGTGGCGACATCGTCTACGTGCTGCGTGTGCACACCCACAAGATCATGAGCACGAACCTGAGCGTGGGCTCGCGCCTGCCGGCCTGCTGGACCTCGATGGGCCGCGTACTGCTGGCCGGCGAGAGCGACGAGTCGCTGCATGCCCTGCTGGCCGCGCGCGAGCGGCGCCAGTTCACGGCGCTGACCGAGCAGGACGACGCGCGGCTGCTGGAACGCATCCTGCAGGTGCGTGCCCAGGGCTGGGCCCTGGTGGATCAGGAACTGGCTGAAGGGCTGATCTCTATTGCAGCGCCTGTCAGGAACGCTGCCGGGCGCACCGTGGCTGCGCTCAACATCAGCGGACAGGCCAACCGCAACAGCGCCGAGATGATGCGCGAGCAGCTGCTGCCCCGGCTGCTGGCCGCCACCGGGCGCGTCAGCGAGCTGCTGCGCGCCTCGTCTCGCCTGTCGCTTTGAGCTGCGCGGAACCTCCCCTGGCCGGGCGCTCCATAATCGCTGCTTCCGACGATCGCCCTTCCATGTCCCCATGGCCCGCCTGCCCCGACTCACTCTCGCGGATCTGCCGCACCTCATCATCCAGCGCGGCAACAATGGCGCAGACATCTTTACCGATGCCCAGGACCGCGAAGTCATGCTGGGCCTGCTGCGGGAGATGGCGCACAGCCACCAGCTGGCCGTGCATGCCTATGTGCTGCTGCCCAGCCAGTTATACCTGCTGGCCACGCCGCGCAGCAGCGGCGGGCTGCCCCTGTTCATGCAGGCTGTCGGACGGCGCTATGTGCGCTACTTCAATGACCGCCATGCGCGCAGCGGCACCCTGTGGGAGGGGCGCTACCGGGGCACGGTGCTGCAGGCCAGCTGGATGCTGCCGGCCATGGTCTTCATAGATGGCGCGCCGGTGCGGGACGGGCTGGTCCAGTCGGCGGCCGACTGGACCTGGTCCAGTTACCCCCACAACGCGGGTCTGCGCAACGACGCATTGATTCACCCGCATGCCGTGTTCTGGACGCTGGGCAACACGCCTTTCGCGCGTGATGCGGCCTATGCGGCAGCCGTCGAAGAGGGGCTGGGCGCGGAGGAACTGGCCCGCATCCGCGATGCCGCGCTGCGCGGCTGGGCCCTGGGTGACGCCCAATTCATTGCTGATTTACAACAGCGCACGGAGCGCCGCGTGACACGCCAGCGGGCTGGAAGGCCGCCGAGTCGCGCAGGTGACGGTCCATCTGCGGCGAGTTAACGGCCTGGTTGGACATGCAAGTGATTGATGTCATTGACTTCGGTGTGGTGACATTAATATGTCCCCAATTAATTTCCGATCTTTTTATTTTGGAATTAATTGGAATCTGACCCCAATATAAATCGATTGCATGGGTTGATGCATTGCCTTACTCTTGCATCCCCTGCGAAAAATTTGAGGATTCCGCCATGACGACGGCTGCCGAGATCAAGCATCTCCAAGACCACGGTCTGTACTCCAAGAGCAATGAGCACGATGCCTGCGGCCTCGGCTTCGTTGCGCATATCAAGGGCGTTAAGCGCCATGACATCGTCACCGGCGCGCTCAAGATCCTCGAGAACATCGACCACCGCGGCGCCGTGGGCGCCGACAAGCTCATGGGCGATGGCGCGGGTATCCTGATCCAGATCCCCGACCAGCTCTACCGCGAAGAGATGGCCAAGCAGGGCGTGAACCTGCCGCCCGCCGGCGAGTATGGCGTGGGCATGATCTTCCTGCCCAAGGAGCATGCGTCGCGCCTGGCCTGCGAACAGGAGATGGAGCGCGCCATCAAGGCCGAAGGCCAGGTGCTGCTGGGCTGGCGCGACGTGCCCGTGAACCGCGACATGCCCATGTCGCCCACGGTGCAGGAAAAGGAACCCATCCTGCGCCAGGTCTTCATCGGCCGTGGCGCCGACGTGATCGTGCAGGACGCGCTGGAGCGCAAGCTGTATGTGATCCGCAAGACCGCCAGCGCGGCCATTCAGAACCTCAAGCTCAAGCACAGCAAGGAATACTACGTTCCCAGCATGAGCAGCCGCACCGTGGTCTACAAGGGCCTGCTGCTGGCCGATCAGGTGGGCGTGTACTACAACGACCTGTCCGACGAGCGCTGCGTCTCGGCCATCGGCCTGGTGCACCAGCGCTTCTCCACCAACACCTTCCCCGAGTGGCCGCTGGCCCACCCCTACCGCTACGTGGCCCACAACGGTGAAATCAACACCGTGCGCGGCAACTACAACTGGATGCTGGCGCGCGAAGGCGTGATGGCATCGCCCGTGCTGGCCGACGACCTCAAGAAGCTCTATCCCATCAGCTTCGCGGGCCAGTCCGACACGGCAACGTTCGACAACTGCCTGGAACTGCTGACCATGGCCGGCTACCCCATCAGCCAGGCCGTGATGATGATGATTCCCGAACCCTGGGAGCAGCACGAGTCCATGGACGAGCGCCGCCGCGCCTTCTATGAATACCACGCCGCCATGATGGAGCCCTGGGACGGCCCGGCCTCCATCGTGTTCACCGATGGCCGCCAGATCGGCGCCACGCTGGACCGCAACGGCCTGCGTCCCTCGCGCTATGTGATCACCGACGACGATCTGGTCATCCTGGCGTCCGAAGCCGGCGTGCTGCCGGTGCCTGACAGCTCCATCGTGCGCAAGTGGCGCCTGCAGCCCGGCAAGATGCTGCTGATCGACCTGGAGCAGGGCCGCCTGATCGAGGACGATGAGCTCAAGGCCAACATCGTCAATACCAAGCCCTACAAGCAGTGGATCGAGAACCTGCGCATCAAGCTGGACAGCGTGGGCAGCGACACCCAGGCTGCTCCCGAGCCTGCCAGCCTGCCGCTGCTGGAGCGCCAGCAGGCTTTCGGCTTCACCCAGGAAGACATCAAGTTCCTGCTGGCGCCCATGGCGAAGAACGGCGAGGAAGGCATCGGCTCCATGGGCAATGACAGCCCGCTGGCCGTGCTGTCGGACAAGAACAAGCCGCTGTACAACTACTTCCGCCAGATGTTCGCGCAGGTGACCAACCCGCCGATCGATCCCATCCGCGAAGCCATCGTGATGTCGCTGGTGTCCTTCATCGGACCCAAGCCCAACCTGCTGGACATCAACCAGGTCAACCCGCCCATGCGCCTCGAAGTGCACCAGCCGGTGCTGGACTTCGCCGACATGGCCAAGCTGCGCGACATCGAACGCCACACCCAGGGCAAGTTCAAGAGCGCGACCATCGACATCACCTACCCGCTGTCCTGGGGCAAGCAGGGCGTGGAAGCCAAGCTGGCATCGCTGTGCGCGCAGGCCGTGGACGCCATCAAGGGCGGCGCCAACATCCTGATCATCAGCGACCGCCAGGTGAGCGCCACCCAGGTGGCCATCCCCGCACTGCTGGCGCTGTCGGCCATCCACCAGCACCTGGTGCGTGAGGGCCTGCGCACGACCGCCGGTCTGGTGGTCGAGACCGGCACGGCGCGCGAAGTGCACCACTTCGCCGTGCTGGCGGGCTACGGTGCCGAAGCCGTGCACCCCTATCTGGCCATGGAAACCCTGGCCGACATGCACAAGGAGCTGGGCGGCGACCTGTCGGCCGAGAAGGCCATCTACAACTACGTCAAGGCTATCGGCAAGGGCCTGTCCAAGATCATGTCCAAGATGGGCGTGTCCACCTACATGTCCTACTGCGGCGCCCAGCTGTTCGAGGTGATCGGCCTCAACAGCGACACCGTGGACAAGTACTTCACCGGCACGGCCAGCCGTGTCGAGGGCATTGGCGTGTTCGAGATCGCCGAGGAAGCCATCCGCAATCACAGCGCTGCCTTCGGCAATGACCCGGTGCTGGAGACCATGCTGGACGCTGGCGGCGAGTACGCCTGGCGTGCCCGTGGCGAAGAGCATATGTGGTCGCCTGACGCCATTGCCAAGCTGCAGCATTCCACGCGCTCCAACAACTGGAGCACCTACAAGGAATACGCCCAGCTGATCAACGACCAGAGCAAGCGCCACATGACGCTGCGCGGCCTGTTCGAGTTCAAGGTCGATCCGGCCAAGGCCATCCCGCTGGACCAGGTCGAGCCTGCCAAGGAAATCGTCAAGCGCTTTGCCACCGGCGCCATGTCGCTGGGCTCCATCAGCACCGAGGCCCATGCCACGCTGGCCGTGGCCATGAACCGCATCGGCGGCAAGAGCAACACCGGCGAAGGCGGCGAAGATCCCAAGCGCTACCGCAACGAGCTCAAGGGCATCCCGATCAAGCAGGGCGAAACCCTGGCATCCATCATCGGCGCCGACAAGGTCGAGGCCGACATCGATCTGCTCGATGGCGACTCGCTGCGTTCCAAGATCAAGCAGGTGGCATCCGGCCGCTTCGGCGTCACTGCCGAGTACCTGTCGTCCTCGGACCAGATCCAGATCAAGATGGCCCAGGGCGCCAAGCCTGGCGAGGGCGGCCAGCTGCCCGGTGGCAAGGTCTCCGACTACATCGGCCAGCTGCGTCATTCCGTGCCTGGCGTGGGTCTGATCTCGCCTCCTCCCCACCACGACATCTACTCCATCGAGGATCTGGCCCAGTTGATCCACGACCTGAAGAACGTGGCACCGCATGCCGACATCTCGGTCAAGCTCGTGTCCGAAGTGGGCGTGGGCACCATCGCGGCCGGCGTGGCCAAGTGCAAGAGCGACCACGTGGTGATCGCCGGCCATGACGGCGGCACGGGTGCATCGCCCTGGTCGTCCATCAAGCATGCCGGCTCGCCCTGGGAAATCGGTCTGGCCGAAACCCAGCAGACCCTGGTGCTCAACCGCCTGCGCGGCCGCATCCGCGTGCAGGCCGACGGCCAGATGAAGACCGGCCGCGACGTGGTCGTGGGCGCGCTGCTGGGCGCCGACGAGTTCGGCTTCGCCACGGCGCCCCTGGTCGTCGAAGGCTGCATCATGATGCGCAAGTGCCACCTCAACACCTGCCCGGTGGGCGTGGCCACGCAAGACCCCGTGCTGCGTGCCAAGTTCTCGGGCAAGCCCGAGCATGTGGTGAACTACTTCTTCTTCATCGCCGAGGAAGTGCGCCAGATCATGGCCCAGCTGGGCGTGGCCAAGTTCGACGACCTGATCGGCCGTGCCGACCTGCTCGATACCCGCAAGGGCATCGCCCACTGGAAGGCCCAGGGCCTGGACTTCTCGCGCCTGTTCGCACAGCCCGAGGTGCCTGCCGATGTGGCGCGCTTCCATGTCGAGAGCCAGGACCATCTGCTGGACAAGGCGCTGGACGTCAAGCTCATTGAGCGCTGCAAGCCCGCCATCGAGAACGGCGAGAAGGTGCGCATCATGGAAGTGGCGCGCAACGTCAACCGCTCCGTGGGCGCCATGCTCTCCGGCGCAGTGACCCGCGTGCACCCCGAAGGCCTGCCTGATGACACCATCCGCATCCACTTCGAGGGCACAGGTGGCCAGTCCTTCGGCGCCTTCCTGTGCAACGGCATCACGCTGAACCTGCGCGGCGACGCCAACGACTACACCGGCAAGGGCCTGTCGGGCGGCCGCGTGGTCGTGCATGCCAGCCATGAATTCCGTGGCGAGACCACCAGCAACACCATCGTGGGCAACACCGTGATGTTCGGTGCCACCAGCGGCGAAGCCTTCTTCGGCGGCGTGGCGGGCGAGCGTTTCGCAGTGCGCCTGTCGGGCGCCACGGCTGTGGTCGAAGGCGTGGGTGACCACGGCTGCGAATACATGACCGGCGGCACCGTGGTCGTGCTGGGCAAGACCGGCCGCAACTTTGCGGCAGGCATGAGCGGCGGCGTGGCTTACGTCTATGACGAGGATGGCAAGTTCGCAGAGCGCTGCAATAAGTCCTCGGTGTCGCTGGACCCGGTGCTGCCGCATGACGAGCATCTGGCCCAGATCTCGCCCTCCATCTGGCACCGTGGCGAGAGCGACGAGCGCCAGCTGCGCGCGCTGATCGAGGCGCACAGCCGCTGGACCGGCTCCAAGCGGGCCCGTGATCTGCTGGACAACTGGGCTGCGGCACGCGCCAAGTTCGTCAAGGTTTTCCCCAGCGAATACAAGCGCGCGCTGTCCGAAATCTACGAGCGCCAGGCCCAGCAGGCGTCTGCGCCTGCGCTCGCAGAAGGCGTCAAGGAGGCGGTGGCCGCCAAGTAAAAGAAGCGAAGGAGGCGGGCAGCAGTCTGCCTCCATCCCTGCACCCCACACATCAGGACAACGACATCATGGGAAAGACCACCGGCTTCATGGAATATGAGCGCCTCGAGGAGGGCTATGCGCCCGTCTCCGAGCGCGTCAAGCACTACAAGGAATTCGTCATCGGCCTCGATGACAGCCAAGCCAAGATCCAGGGCGCGCGCTGCATGGACTGCGGCACGCCTTTTTGCAACAACGGCTGCCCGGTCAACAACATCATTCCGGACTTCAACGATCTGGTCTATCAGGGTGGCTGGAAGAATGCCAGCGCGGTGCTGCACAGCACCAACAACTTCCCCGAGTTCACCGGCCGCATCTGCCCCGCGCCCTGCGAGGCGGCCTGCACGCTGAACATCAATGACGACGCGGTGGGCATCAAGTCCATCGAGCACGCCATCATCGACCGCGCCTGGGCCGAGGGCTGGGTCAAGCCCCTGCCCAGCACCCGCAAGACCGGCAAGAAGGTGGCCGTGGTCGGCGCGGGCCCCGCAGGCCTGGCGGCATCGCAGCAGCTGGCACGTGCCGGCCACGATGTGACCCTGTTCGAGAAGAACGACCGTGTCGGCGGCCTGCTGCGCTACGGCATCCCCGACTTCAAGATGGAGAAGTCGCACATCGACCGCCGCGTCGAGCAGCTCGTGGCCGAAGGCGTGAAGATCCGCACCGGCGTGCTGGTGGCGGGCAAGGATGGCCTGGGCCAGGATTCCAAGGTCACCAACTGGGCCAAGGAAACCGTCACCCCCGAACAGCTCATGGCCGAGTTCGATGCCGTGCTGCTGTCCGGCGGTGCCGAGCAATCACGTGACCTGCCCGTGCCGGGCCGCGAACTCAAGGGCATCCACTTCGCCATGGAGTTCCTGCCCCAGCAAAACAAGGTCAATGCGGGCGACAAGCTCAAGGGCCAGCTGCGCGCCGATGGCAAGCATGTCATCGTCATCGGCGGCGGCGACACGGGCTCCGACTGCGTGGGCACCAGCAACCGCCATGGCGCTGTCAGCGTGACTCAGTTCGAGCTCATGCCCATGCCGCCCGAGCAGGAGCACAAGCCTCTGGTCTGGCCCTACTGGCCGATCAAGCTGCGCACCAGCTCCAGCCATGAGGAAGGCTGCGAGCGCGAGTTCGCCATTGCCACCAAGGAGTTCATCGGCGAGAAGGGCCACGTCACGGCCGTCAAGACCGTGCGCATCGAAATGAAGGACGGCAAGATCGTCGAGATCCCCGGCTCCGAGCAGGTGCTCAAGGCCGACCTCGTGCTGCTGGCCATGGGCTTTGTCAGCCCTGTGCAGGCCGTGCTCGACGCCTTCGGCGTGGACAAGGACGCGCGTGGCAACGCCAAGGCCTCGACCGACTTCACGGGCGGCTATGCCACCAACGTGCCCAAGCTGTTCGCCGCAGGCGACGTGCGCCGCGGCCAGTCCCTGGTGGTCTGGGCCATCCGCGAAGGCCGCCAGGCCGCACGCGCCATCGATGAATTCCTGATGGGCCAGTCCGACCTGCCACGTTGAGGTTCATTCTCTGAGAAGGCGCTCTGCGCCTTCTCCTTGCGGCTGCATGCACGCCTTGCGCGAGGGCTGCTGTGCAACAGGTCGCACCCGTGGGGCGCAGCGCGCGGCACGGGCGCTGCCCGCCGTGCTCGTCGATACCGTGCCAGCGCTGCCAGGTGCTGGCAGCGCCGCTGGGAGCGGGGCATGCCTGCGCTCCAGATGCCAGAAGCTGCCGTGCGCAGCGCTGCCCCACGATGAAAGGGATCGCGCATTGCGCAGCCCTTGTGATTCACGCCCGAGCCAATAGTGCGCCAGGGTCTGGCGCAGGAAAATCATCGAAAAGATGGTTGCTGAGAAGAAAAAAGCTCATCAAGGCTAGCGGCTACAGCCCTGGGACTGGCGTATGGTTTGCCCTGGAGGGCTGATCCCTTATCCGTTCACAATCTGCCCCGGCCGTGGCTGCCGGAGGCTGACGCAACGCCGGGGGACCGTGGTGAACTACACTTTGCGACAACTTCGCTACTTCGTTACTGCTGTCGAATGCGGTAGCGTGGCCGAGGCTTCGCGCAGGCTCTACATTGCCCAGCCATCCATCTCCACGGCCATCAAGGGGCTGGAGGAGCGGTTTGGCGTTCAATTGCTCATCCGCCACCATGCCCAGGGCGTTTCGCTCACGCCCAGCGGAGCACGCTTTTACCGCAAGGCCCAGGATCTGCTGCGCATGGCCAAGGAGTTCGAACAGAGTGCCCTGTCGGCCAATGATGTGGTCGCCGGGCGGATCGACATCGGCTGCTTCGAGCCTGTGGCCCCGCGCTATCTGCCCGGCCTGATCGCAGGCTTTGGCGAGCGCTATCCGGGGGTGGAGATCCGCATCTGGGATGGTGAGCAGCAGGAGCTGGTGCAGGGGCTGACTGCCGGTCGCTTTGATCTGGCCATCCTCTACCGGCATGAGCTGGATGCCACCCTTGCCACCGAGGCGCTGATGCCGCCACAGCGCCCGTATGCGCTGCTGCCCCAGTGGCACCGCTTTGCTGGCCAGGCCCGTGTCTCGCTGCGCGATCTGGTGTCGGAGCCGATGATCCTGCTCGATGTGCAGCCGAGCCGCACGTATTTCGTCAGCCTTTTCGAGGAGCTGGGTCTGTCGCCCCGCATCGGCTTTTGCTCGCCTTCCATCGAGATGCTGCGCGGCATGGTCGGGCGGGGGTTCGGCTTCGCGCTGCTGGTCACCCGCCCGCAATCCGAATGCACCTACGATGGCATGCAGGTGGTGATGGTGGAGATTGCCGAGGCAGTGGCCGGCTCCACCCTGGTGGCTGCCTGGCTCAAGCGCGCACAGCTGACCAGGCCGGCGCAGCTGTTCGTGGACTACTGCAAGGAGAGCCTGCCGCAGTAGCTGCCGTGGCCACTCAGGGCTGCTGCCGGTCTTCGGCGGGCTTGTCTGCGCCCGTGTCGGGCGTGGCTTGCTCTTCCGGGGCCTTGGAGACGCGGCTGAACCAGCCTGCGCCCAGGATGCCCACTTCGTAGAGAATGCACATCGGAATGGCCAGGGCCAGCTGGGAGATGACATCGGGCGGTGTGACCACGGCGGCGATGACGAAGGCCACGACGATGAAATAGCCGCGGAATGACTTGAGCTTTTCGATCTCCACCAGGCCGAAGCGCACCAGCAGCATCACGACGATGGGTACCTGGAACGCCAGGCCGAAGGCCAGGTACAGTGACAGGATGGCCTCCACATAGGAGGCGATGTCCGGGGTGGCCGCCACGCTGTCCGGGGTGAAGCCCTGGATGAAGGCGAACATCTTGTCCAGCACGAAAAACTGCACGAAGGCGATGCCGACATAGGCCAGCAGGCTGCCGAAGATGATCAGCGGCAGCGCAAAGCGTTTTTCATGGCTGTACAGACCCGGAGCGACGAAGGCCCACATCTGGTACATGATCCAGGGCAGCACGGCCAGCACGCCCACCATCATCAGCACCTTCAGAGGCACGAAAAAAGGAGTGAACACGCCGACGGCGATGAGCTTGGCGTCGGGTGGCATATGCGCCTTGATCGGGTGGGCGATGAAGTCGATCAGGCCATTGGGGCCCGGCCAGACAGCCAGCAGGGCCACTGCCAGGCCGATGCCATAGATGCAGTAGAGCAGGCGGTCGCGCAGCTCCATCAGGTGCTGCACAAATGGCTGCTCTGTGCCTGCCAGCTCATCGTCTTTGGGTGGAATGTCGGACATGGTGAAAAACCGTGGCAAGTCCCGTGGGTACCTGCGGTCGTGGGATGGAAAGCACAATGCCCGACGGATCGGGCAGTTCTCGGCACAACAGGGCGCCGCAGCGGCGCAGGCCGTGCGGTGGGCCTTGTGGCCTGCGGCACGCCCGCATGCTCAGCGAAATTTCTGGGGCCGAAAGCGTGCGACCCGTGCCGCGCCCGACTGCGCCTTGGTGCGCACGCCCGTGCGTGCCTTGTACCACTGGGGCACGGCACCGCGCTTGAGGCGCCAGTTCTTGCGTGGCGGCCGGTAGGCGGGCGCCACCGCGCTGAGCGTTGCACTGCCGGAGTCATACGGGGAAGCGTCGTAGGCCGACGTCAGCGACGCCGTGGTCTCGTTCCAGTCTTTCTCGAACGCTGAAGCCGAAGTGTGGATGGACTGCTCGACATCGCGCGCCGCGCCTTCCACGCTGTCCTTCATCTTGCGCAGTTCGTCGAGCTCCATGGAGCGGTTGACTTCGGCCTTCACGTCTGCCACATAGCGCTGGGCCTTGCCCAGCAGGGTGCCGACGGTACGCGCCACGCGCGGCAGCTTCTCGGGGCCGATGACCACGAGCGCCACGGCGCCGATCAGCGCCATCTTGGACAGGCCAATATCGATCATGAACGCAGGGCAGCCGAGCTATCAGCTCTTTTGCTTGGCTTCGACGTCAATGGTGGTCTTTTCGGCGGCCGCCTGATTGGCAACCTGGCCAGGCGCAGGCGTGCCGTCGGCAGTGGAGCCGTCCTTCATGCCGTCCTTGAAGCCCTTGACGGCGCCGCCCAGGTCGGAACCGATGTTCTTCAGCTTCTTGGTGCCGAACACCAGAACCACGATGGCCAGCACGATCAGCCAGTGCCAGATGGATAACGAGCCCATGAGAATCTCTCCTAAGAATTGCGGATCATTTTAGACGCCGGGCCATGACAGCAGTTCGCAAGGCCCCACAAAAGCCGTTCGGCCTGCGCAGACGGCTGCCTGCCTCAAGCAAGAGGCGGGCCACCCTGCGCCCGCAAGCTCTGGCGGTGGCGCAGTGCTTCAGCCTTTGGCCCAGGGGCGGGGGCCGCCCATGACATGGATATGGAGATGGTGGACTTCCTGCCCGCCTTCGGTGCCGGTATTGACCACCAGGCGAAAGCCGCCATCGGGATAGGGATTGCAACCCTGCTCGGCCGCCAGGCGTGGCGCCAGTGCCATCATGCGGCCCAGCAGCGGAGCATCCTCGGCCTGGACCTGCGCCATCGAGGCAATATGCTTTTTGGGCACCATGAGGAAGTGGACCGGGGCGCCAGGATGGATGTCGTGGAAGGCGAAGACCTCGTCGTCCTCATAGACTTTGCGCGAGGGGATCTTGCCTTCGATGATGCGGCAGAACAGGCAGTTCGGGTCGTGGTCGTGCATGGCGATCGGGACGTTCCGGAAGCAGGCGTCGGTGGTGAAGTTCAGTGATCAATTGTCGTTGATCTGCAGCGTCTGCCTGACGCCGATGTGGCTGTAATGCTGCTGCAGCCACAGCCTGCCCTGCGCACGTCCCATCTCGAACAGTTCCCGGATGAAGTGCAGGTCGGCGCGGGTCTTGCTGGCGGCGCCATGGCCCTGCAGCACGGCACCGCCGTCCACGCGGTGCAGCAGCACCTTCTTGTAGCGTGCGGGGTCCAGCCGGCCCTGTTCCAGCAGGCGCGTGACGAAGGCGATGGCCCGCAGCTCGGCCAGCAGGCTGGCGTTGAAGGTGACCTCGTTCATGCGGTCCATGATCTCGGCCGCCGTGTCCGGCAGGTCGTTGTGCTCGATGGGATTGATCTGCACCAGCAGGATGTCGCTGGACGCTGTGCCGTAGATCAGCGGGTACAGTGCCGGGTTGCCCGAGAAACCGCCATCCCAGTAGGGTTCGCCTTCGATTTCCACGGCCTTGAACAGCTGGGGCAGGCAGGCGGATGCCATGACGGCATCGGCACTGAGCTGGTGCCCTGAAAAGATGCGCCCCCGTCCGGTGCGCACGTTGGTGGCGCAGACGAAGACCTTGGGCACCACGCCTTCGATCTTCGGATGCGTCAGTGCCTCGAAATCCACCACGCGTTCGAGCAGCCTGCGCAGAGGGTTGATGTCCAGCGGATTGGTCTGGTAGGGCGAGAAAAACTGGCTGAACACGCCCATCAGTGGGCTGCCCTGCAGCGGCACGCCCCACATCAGGCTGCCCATGGCGCCCACGCCTTCCCATAGTTCGGCCAGTGCTGCGCGCGCCAGCCCGGCGCCTGCGCGCCGGGCCTTGGCCGGGTCGTTTTCCCGGCGTGCGGCCTGGGCATAGCCATGTGCCAGGGCCACGGCATTCATCGCTCCCGCACTGGTGCCGCTGATGCCTTCGATGACGACACGGCCATCTTCCAGCAGTGCATCGAGCACGCCCCAGGTCAGTGCGCCATGGGAGCCTCCGCCTTGCAATGCCAGGTTGAGCGTTCGGGGGGCGCTGGTGTGCATGGTGGCGGTGTCTGCGTCAGCCGGCTACGGGCTGGTTTTTGTTCATCGCCACCATGCCGCGCACGATGCGGTAGAGGAACCAGATGGAGATCAGCGTCCAGGCGATCCAGCCCGGCACGAGAAACAGCAGCCACAGCGGTGCAGTCACCAGATAGAGGATGCCCGCCCAGAGCACGCTGCGGATGCGCCACGAGAAATGCGTGGCCAGCCAGCTGCCAGCGGCATCATCGCGCTTGACCAGATCAATGACCAGGGCGATCAGCAGCAGCACGATGCTGGGTTGCGCTGCCGGCACGACGGCGGCCACGGCCACGACCAGATGCAGGATGTAGCTGACCCAGCCCCAGGCCTTGAGGCCCTCGATGCGGGAGTGGTCAAGGGCGCGCACTTCGATGATGTCGTCATTCACGCTGCGGTCCTTTCTCGTGCGTGTTGCGTGTCTATGCCTTGCGCAGCGCTTTTTCCTCGATGCCGCTGGTGCCTTCGCGGCGCTCGAGTTCGGCCACGACCTGGGCTGGCGTCAGGCCGTAGTGGGCCAGGGCAATCATGCTATGAAACCACAGATCGGCCACTTCGTAGAGGATTTTGCCGGCATCGCCGCCATGGTCCGCATCCTTGGCGGCCATGACGACCTCGGTCGCTTCCTCGCCGATTTTCTTGAGAAAGGCATCCGGCCCCTTGTGCAGCAGGCGTGCAACATAGCTTTTTTCGGGGTCGCCGCCGTTGGCGGGCTTGCGGCTTTCAATGACGGCAGCCAGGCGTGCCAGTGCGTCCAGGGAAGGGGAGCTTGCGGTGTCGTTCATGGGCATGGACTTTATTGGTAGATGGATTGCGGGTCTTTCAAGACCGGGTCCACGGCCTGCCACTGGCCATCGCGCAGCACGCTGTAAAAGCAGCTGTGGCGGCCGGTGTGGCAGGCGATGCCCGGCTCGTGGCCCGTCTGGGTGATCTTGAGCAGAACCACATCGTTGTCGCAATCGATGCGAATTTCATGCACGGTCTGCACATGGCCCGATTCCTCGCCCTTGTACCAGAGCTTGTTGCGCGAGCGGCTGAAATAGACGGCGCGGCCCAGTTCGGCGGTCTTGGCAAGTGCCTCGCGGTCCATCCAGGCGAACATCATCACATCGCCCGTGTCCTTTTCCTGCGCGATCACGGGCACCAGGCCCTGCGCATCCCATTTGACCTGATCCAGCCAGTGTGTTGCCTGCATTGTGAAATCCTGTAGTGGCATGCCTATGGCCGCAGGGCCGCAGCGCGCCGAAAGTGAGGGAATGGCGCCAGGCATGTCCCTGGCGCGGCTGCCATCAGAGGCGCACGGGAATGCCGCGCTCGGCCATGCGCTGCTTGGCCTGGCCCACGGTGTATTCGCCGTAGTGGAAGATGCTGGCGGCCAGCACGGCATCTGCTCCGCCCAGGGTCACGCCGTCGGCCAGATCGTCGAGCGAGCCCACGCCGCCCGAGGCAATCACAGGCACGGGCACAGCGTCGCTGACGGCGCGTGTGAGCTTCAGGTCGAAGCCGGACTTGGTGCCGTCGCGGTCCATGCTGGTGAGCAGGATTTCGCCGGCGCCCCGTTGCGCCATCTGTGCCGCCCACTGCACGGCGTCCAGGCCGGTGTTCTTGCGTCCGCCGTGGCTGTACACGTCCCAGCCAGGGCCGGCCGCGCGGCCGTCGGCGCCGATGCGCAGCTCGTCCTCGGCCGTGCGCCGCTTGGCGTCGATCGCCACGACGATGCACTGCGCGCCGTATTTGTCCGAGGCGGCATTGATCACGTCCGGGTTGGCGATGGCGGCCGAGTTGAAACTGGTCTTGTCGGCGCCCGCGTTGAGCAGGCGGCGCACATCCTCGACGGTGCGCACGCCGCCACCGACTGTCAGGGGAATGAAGACCTGGCTGGCCACGGCTTCGATGATGGGCAGGATCAGGTCGCGGCCATCGCTGGTGGCCGTGATGTCCAGGAACGTCAGCTCGTCCGCACCCTGCGCGTTGTAGCGGGCCGCGATTTCGACGGGATCGCCCGCATCGCGCAGTTCCACGAAGTTCACGCCTTTGACGACGCGCCCTCCCGTGACGTCAAGACAGGGGATGATGCGTTTGGCAAGCATGGGCAGACTCTTGGCTGAAGCGTGAAACAAGTGCGAAAAGATACCACGGCCAGCACGGCTCGCACGGCCCGCGGGTCTCAACGCGTCAGCGCACCGGCCGTGCTTTGCCAGCGCCATGCATCCGCGCACATGCGGTCGATGTCCAGTTCGGCCTTCCAGCCCAGCAACTGCTCGGCCAGGCTGGGGTCTGCCCAGCACTGCGCCACGTCGCCGGGGCGGCGTGCCACGACCTGGCGCGGGATGGAGCGGCCACTGGCGCGCTCGAAGGCATGGACCAGGTCCAGCACCGATGCCGGGCGTCCTGTGCCCAGGTTGACGGTCAGCAGCCCTGTATGGGATCGCAGATGGCGCAGCGCAGCCAGATGGCCGCGCGCCAGATCGGTGACATGGATATAGTCGCGCACGCCCGTGCCGTCCGGCGTAGCGTAGTCATTGCCATAAATGCTCAGCTGCGCGCGCCGGCCTACGGCCACCTGCGCGATGTAAGGCATGAGATTGTTGGGAATGTCGCGCGGGTCTTCGCCGATCAGTCCGCTTTCGTGCGCGCCAACCGGGTTGAAGTAGCGCAGCCGGGCCATGCGCCACTGGTCCGGCTCGGACCGGTCCAGGTCTGCCAGCATCTGCTCGATCCACAGCTTGCTATGGCCATACGGGTTGGTGGCCGACAGCGCAAAGTCTTCCCGGATGGGCAGGCTGGCCGGCTCGCCGTACACGGTGGCCGATGAGGAGAACACCATGCTGCGCGCCCCGGCCTTGCGCATTGCCTGCAGCAGGCTGATGGTGCCGCCCACGTTGTGGTCGTAATAACGCAAAGGCTGCGCCACGGACTCTCCAACCGCCTTGAGGGCTGCGAAGTGGATGACCTCGCGGATGGGATGCTGCGCGAACAGCCTCTCCAGCGCCGCCTGGTCGCGCACGTCGCCCTCCACGCACAGCGGGCGCTGGCCCGTGATGCGCTCCATGCGTTCGAGCACGTCCGTGCTGCTGTTGCTGAAGTTGTCGTAGATCAGATAAGACTCGCCTGCAGCGGCCAGCTCTACGCAGGTATGTGAGCCGATGAAACCTGCGCCGCCTGTTACCAGGATCATGGATATCTCTCGCTAGTGGTGTTGCCTTGCGAGTATCACCACAACCAGGGTGCTTGCCTGCCTGCAGTCACTGCCATTGCGCAAAAAATCAAGAAATGTGCAGCTTGTCCGAAAATGCATTGTCAGTTTGAATGGCAAATTTCTGTGAACTTTGTGAGTATTTTTCAAGCAATTGTGTGTGATTAATACAAAATGGCTATCATCCTGCGCCCATAGACAAGGAGAGGCATGTTGAAGGCTTGGCTGCGCGGCTGCATGCTGCTATTAGGGCTGCTGTGCAGCGCATGGGTCCATGCGGCACAGCCTGCTGTGGCCGTTTACTACGGCAGCAGGGCCTCGCTGAGCGAGCTGAGCCTGTACGACATCGCCGTGATCGAGCCGGGCCATGGCTATGACCCTGTGAAATTCCGGCAGCAGGCGCCCGGCAGTGAGCTGTATGCCTATGCCTCCGTGGCGGAGGTGCAGCCCGGGCGCGATTACTTTGGCAAGATCCCGCCGCAGTGGAAGTTGGCGCGCAACGGCGCCTGGCAGTCCGTCGTGCTCGACCAGACCCCGGCGCAGTGGCCGGCCTTTTTCGCGGATGAAGTGATTGCGCCGCTGTGGGCCAAAGGCTACAGGGGTTTTTTCCTCGATACGCTCGACTCCTACCGTCTGGCTGCGCGCTACGACGAAACGGCGCAGCAAGAGGGGCTGGTGCGGGTCATCGAGACACTGCACCAGCGCTTTCCCGGCATCCGCCTGATCCTCAACCGCGGCTTCGAGATCGTGCCGCGTGTGCGCGACAAGGTGCAGATGGTGGCGGCCGAGTCGCTGTACCAGGGCTGGGATGCCAATCTCAAGCGTTATGTGAAGGTTCCCGAGCAGGACCGTGCATGGCTGCTGCAGCAGTTGCAGACCATCCGCGAGCGCGATGGGCTGCAGGTGCTGTCCATCGATTACGTGCCGCCGCATGACCGTGCCACTGCACGAGAGGCTGCACGGCGCATCGAGCAGCTGGGCTTCATCGCCTGGGTATCGGACGCCGGTTTGCAGACATTGGGCGTCGGCGCGGTGGAGCCTGTCGCCCGCCGGGTGCTGATTTTGTACAACGGCGACGAGCACCGCTCCATCAATACCGTGGCGGCCCACCGGTTCCTGGAGATGCCGCTCAACTACATGGGTTACATCGCCGACTATGCCGATGTGCGCGAACCGCTGCCCAAGGATGTATCGCGCGACCGCTATGCGGGCGTGGTCAGCTGGTTTGGCGGTGCGGTGCCGGGCATGCGCGCCAGGCCACTGCGCCAGTGGCTTACAGGCCAGGTGGAGCAGGGCATGCCGCTGCTGGTGCTCAACACGCTGGGTTTCGTGGAAGATCGCGCCATGTCACGGCTGCTGGGCATGCGCAGCACGGAGACGCTGCCGGCACTGCCGATGCGCCAGGCCCGGCAGGCGCCCATGGTGGGGCTGGAGATACAGCCGTCCGAGCCGGGCCATGATTACGAGGGCTGGGAGCTGGCACCGCAGATGGCCTCTCAAAGCCGCCTGCTCCTGGCGTTTGAAGATGCCAAGAAGCGCCGGTTCGTTTCTGCTGCCATCACCCCCTGGGGCGGTTTTGTGCTCGCCCCCTATCTGGTGGCCGATGTGCCGGGCACGGGCCAGCCACGCTGGGTCATCGACCCCTTTGCGCTGCTGCGTGAGTCTCTGCGGCTGGCGGATTTTCCTGTTCCCGATGTGACCACTGAAAACGGCCGCCGCCTGCTGCTGGCCCATGTCGATGGCGACGGATTCCCCTCCCGTGCGGAGCTGCCTGGCGCGCCATTTGCTGGAGAAGTGCTGCGCCGCGATGTCCTGGAGCGCTACCGGATTCCGCACACCATCTCGGTCATCGAATCCGAAATTTCTCCCCAGGGGCTGTACCCGCAATGGTCTCCCCAGCTAGAAGACGTTGCCCGGCGCATCTTTGCCATGCCCCATGTCGAGATCGCCAGCCATTCCTACAGCCACCCGTTCATCTGGGATCCGGCAACGGCAGCGCCCAAGGATTCAGAAGAGGGCAAGGAGGTGGATCTGCACCTGCAGATTCCCGGCTACGAGATGGACCTCCATCGCGAAATCACGGGGTCGGTCGATTACATCCGTGAACGCCTGGCACCTGCTGGCAAGCCCGTGCAGGTGTTCCTGTGGTCAGGCAACACCTCCCCGAACACCGAGGCCCTGGCCATGGCGGACGCAGCAGGCCTGCTGAACATGAATGGCGGCGACACTTCGATCACCCGCAGCAATCCCTCGCTGACCAAGGTGCGCAGCTGGGGACTGGTCAAGGGCGGGCATGTGCAGGTCTATGCCCCCATCACCAACGAGAACATCTACACCAACCTTTGGCAGGGTCCTTTCTACGGCTTCGAGCGCGTCATCGAGACCTTCGAGATGACCGATGCGCCGCGCCGGCTCAAGGCTGTCGATATCTATTACCACTCATACACGGCCAGCAAGCAGGCCAGCCTCAAGGCCTTGCACAAGGTCTATCAGTGGGCCCAGGCCAGGCGCCTGCACCCAGTCTATGGCTCGGAGTACATCCGCAAGGTGCAGGATTTCTATGAGTTCGCAGTGGGCCGCGATGCCCGGGGCTGGCGCCTGCGTGGACCGGGCCGGCTGCGCACGCTGCGTATGCCGCCATCCCTGGGCGTGCCTGTGCTGGCTGGCAGCGAGGGCATTGCCGGATATGTCCAGGGCGTGGATGGCCATTACCTGCATCTGGCCTCGGGCGTAGGCCATCTGGCTGTGTCCGCGCCAGCGGACGGCGCAGGCCAGGCGATGCCGCAGCCTTATCTGGTCGATGCCAATGCCCGCCTGTCGCAATGGCTCCCCCAGGCCGATGGCAGCCTGCGCTTTGCGCTCCAGGGGCACATGCCGCTGGAGTTGCGCATGTTCCTGCCGCCAGGCTGTTCGCTGAGCCCGCTTGGCGCGTCCCGTTCCATGGCCGTGGACACGGCCTCCTCCTCGGATCCGCAGGGTATCCGCTCCTTCAGAACTACCGAAACCCGTGCTCAATTCCAAGCGCAATGCGGTGCGCGCTGAACGCCCGACCACCGTTCCCGCATGGCTGATTGCGCTGTTTGCAGTGCTGATTGGCGGTGCGTTGTGGATGCTGTATCCCAAGCGGGATCTGGAGCGCAGGCTGTCCGACAGCCGCGATGACTCCGAGCTTTCGCTCAGCTATCTGACCAATCTGCTCAAGAGCGAGCCCGACAGCGAGCACCTGAAAAACCTGCTGACAGCCAAGCAGCAGCGCATCGATGCCCAGCGCAAGGCCGAGGAACAGGCCCGCGCGCAGGCCGTGCCCAGCGCTGAAGAGCGGGCCCGTGCGCAAGCCTGGGAGCATTGGCAATCGCTGTACCGGGATTATGAGCAGGCCAAGGCCCTGGGCGGTGTTGCGCCGCCGGCCGAGCCAGTGCTTCAGGCGCTGGCTGCCGTTCCGCGCAAGGGTATGGGCAGCGCACAGTCTCTGTTCATGGCCTCTGCTGCGCTGGCGCTGGGTGACAAAGCGCTGGCTTTGTCCATTTTCGAGGAGGTCGCGCAGCATCAGTCGGCGGCCAACCTGCAGGCCGGCATTTATGCAGCGGCTGCCGGGCAGGCACTGGGCCTGTCGATGTACGAGGACGCAGCCGCTCTGCTGCGCAAGGCCAGCGAGACAGCCGATGACCCGCAGCAGTCGCGCAGCTACATGTGGCAGGCGCTGCAGGTTCTGCAGGCGGGCAACCGCGCTGCGCAGGCATTGGCGCTGGCACGCGAGCAGCAGCCATTGCTGGGCAACGATCCGGATACGCTGCGCCGTCTCATTGCCCTGGCGCGTGCCGCAGGCGACCGGGCCGAGGCCGAGCGCTATGCCAAGCAGTTGCTGCAGCTGTCGCTGCTGCAGCAATGGCAACAGATGCAGCTTGCTGATGCCGGCCCCGATACCGGCTCCGATGCGGCGGGCATTGCCGATGATGGCGCCTGGGCGCTGCAGCCGGCGGTTTTTCAGGCTCAGGGGTGGCGCATGGTGCGTACTGCCGACGTGGCGGAGCCGGGCCGCAAGCCTGGGCCAGGACTGGCATTTGACGACAAGACCTACCTGCTGGGCTACGAGGTATTCCTGGAAAACAGCAATGTCGAGGATGCCTGGCGTGTGGCCTCTGCTGCGGTTCGTCAGTCCCCCAGGGACATGGCCTGGCGGGAGCGCCTGGCCAAGGTGTCGCAATGGTCCGGGCGCCAGCAGATGGCGCTGGACAGCTGGCTGGCGATTGCCCAGGCTACGGGACGCGAGGATGCATGGCAGGCCGTGATGCAGCTGGCTCCCGGCCTGTTCGATGACCGCGCGCTGATCGCCGGCCTGCGCCACCAGCTTGAACGCCGCCCCCAGGACTTCGCGCTGCAGCAGGCGCTTGTCGATGCCTACGAGCGCCAGGCCAATCCGGGCGAGGCCATCGCCTACCTGCAGGCCCATGGCACGACGGTGCAGGCCCGCATCCTGCTGGCGCAACTGGCAGAGCGCGCCGACCGTGCCGATATCGCGCTGGACGCGTGGAAGCTCGTGCTCCAGGACCCTGCGCAGCGCACGCCTGCCCATGCCATGCCTGCTGCCGTGCTGGCACTGATCCGGGGCGAGGCTGCGCTGGGCCTGAGCTGGCTGGAGGATGCGCAGTCGCGCATTCCCCCTGACATGCCGGACGAGGGCGACTACTGGCGGCTGCTCGGTGACCTGGCCTTGCAGCAGCGCAACGAGGCACTGAAGCTGCAGGCCTACCGGCGTCTGCTGCAGACACCCCATGCGGATGTGCGTGACTACGATGAACTGATACAGCTGCTGCGCCGCAGCGACCGGCGCGAAGCGGCGCATATGGCGTTGCAGGCCTGGGAGCAGTTCCATGAGATCCGCCATATGTCCCTGGCCCTGTATCTGCTGCAGGACCTGCAGGACTGGGTGCAACTCGGGCTGCAGTTCAAGCGCATCGAGGCCGATCCGGATCTGGCCGTGCTATTGCAGCGCGAGCCGACCTTTTTCCAGGTGGCGGGCACCTATCTCCAGCGTACGGGCCAGCCGGGCAAAGCCATGCAGGCCCTCGAAAGAGGGCTGGCCCTGGACCCCGGCTCCGTGCCCATGCGCCAGGCCATGCTCTGGCTGCTGATCGATGTGCAGAACGCTTCGGCACTCAAGCTGCTGCTGGCCACGGTCGAGCCTGCCTGGGCCCAGGATGCTGCCATGCATACTGCGCTGGGCGCGGCCTATATGGCGCTGTCCCGCCCGGCAGTGGCGTTGCAGCGTTACCTGCAGCCCCAGCGTGCCGAGCACGAGGGTGATTTCCTGTGGCTGATGCTGTATGCCGATGCGCTGGAGCAGAACCAGCAGTCGGATCTGGCCTGGCGCCTGCGCCGGCAGGTCTGGTCGCGCGAGATGGCCCGTGTCCGCGAGGCGCAGGGGACGGCCCCGCTGGCAGCCCACCCCTGGCTGACGGACGAGGGGCTGGACGAAGTGCAGCGCCAGGCCCGCAATCGTCTGATGCTGTTCCAGTCCAAGGGCGAGGAGGAGCTGGCCCTGCTGCGTGAACTGATGCGCCTGGACCGGCAGGGCGGGCGGCGCATGCATTCCGATGCGGCAGCCGAACTGGCCATCGCCTGGCTGCAGGAGCGTGGCGAGTATTCGGCAGAGCGCGGATTTCTCTGGCAGCAGTACGCGCGCGGGCGTGCAAAACCGGGCAACCGGCCGTTGTGGGCGGAGATCACGGTGGCCCTGGCCGGCAAGGATGTGGCCGAGGCCGGGCAACTGCTCGAACGTTTCGACGAGGCGCTGCCCCGCTATGACCGGGTCAACGCGGCAGCGCTCACGGGCGATGTCCGGCTGGCGCAGACCGCCGCCTTCGAGACCCAGCAGGATCAGCCCGACGATGATCCGCTGCATCTGGCGCTGACCGAGCAGCTGCTGGCCTTCAGCGACACCGGCGGACTGCAGCTGCGCAGCCTGCGCATGGACAGCATTGTCGAGCAGCAGCAGCGCCTGAACTGGCATCTGGCCCTGGATCCCCGCTGGTCGCTGGATATCGCTGCCGAGCAGCTCGAACGCCATGCCCAGGAAGGCGCGCCCGTACGCGTGCTGCCGACCGAGCGCGGCGTGAGCCTGCGCCTGACACGCAAGCTGCCGTCATCGACCACCGAGTTCATGCTGGGCCGGCGCGAAAGCCTTGGCAGCTACACGCCCGTGCAGCTTTCGCACAGCTACCAGGTGGACAACCGGCTGAGCCTGCAGCTGTCGCTGGGCCGCGATTTGCCCACGCAGGACACGCTGGAGCTTCGCATGGGCGGCATGAAGGACCGGCTGGCGGTCGGCGCCACCTACCGGCTGTCCCGCCTCGATCAGGTCAGTCTGGAGCTGGCGGCCGAGCGCTACCGTGTGCAGACGGGTGAGAGCCTGGGCTCCGGCCGCCATGCCATGTTGCAGTATCTGCATACCTACCGCAGCGAGGCACCGCTGGTGCAGTGGGGTGGCTTCACATCCTGGCATGGCTACAGCCAGCGCGACGCCTCGCCGAGAGAGGGGGGCGATGCCGGTGCACCGCGCGAGCCGTCGCCTGGCGAGGCGCAGGCCGTGGACTACCGGCTGCCGCGCAGCTTCCGCTATTCGGGGCTGCAACTGCTGCTCAATATGGGTTATGCGCAGCAGTATTCCCGTGCGCTGCGGCCTTTTGCCCGGCTGGCCCTGACCCACCACAGCATCAATGGCGTGGGCTACGACCTCGGGCTCGGACTGGCCACCAGCGTGCTCGGCCCGGACCATCTGGCGCTGGGCCTGGGATGGTCCAGGTCGGGCCTGGGCATCACGGGCAATACCCGGGAGCTGCAGATCAACTACCGCCTCCACTACTGAAGACATCCAAGATACCCAGGAGCCCCCATGAAACACCGCCGCTTTACCGCTTCCCGCCTTCGCCTGTTCGCGGGCGTGGCCCTGCTGGGCCTGCTGTCCGCCTGCTCCACCGTGGATCGGGGCAGAGCGCCTGCACTCGAAGCCAACGCCAGCTGGGCCGTGCTGCCGTTCGACAACCATACGGAAACCCCGATGGCTGGCAGCCGTGCTGCCGCCATCGCCTCCGCCTTGCTGCATGCGCGGGGCGTGGGGACGGTCAAACGCTATACGGGCGATGCGTTGCAGGAGACCCTGTTCGACGGCCGCGATGCCAAGCGCCGTGAGGATGCGCTGGCATGGGCCCGCAATGAAGGCGTGCGCTATGCCCTGGTGGGGGCGGTGGATGAATGGCGCTACAAGGTCGGCGTCGATGGCGAGCCTGCCGTGGGCGTGGCGCTGGAAATCGTGGACGTGGGCAGCGGCGCGACCGTGTGGAGCGCCACAGGCGGGCAAAGCGGCTGGAGCCGCGAGGCCCTGTCTGCCGTCGGCCAGAAGCTGATCCGCAACCTGCTGGGCACGGGCCTGGCAAATGTCCGCTGAGCACGCGACGGAAAGCGCCGGCATGCCAGATCAAGCCCCGTCCTCTTCGCAGCACAGCCCGGAGACTGCGCGCCGCGCCAGTGTCACGGCGCAGTTTGCGCGTTCGCCGCTGGGACTGCTGGTACAGACCAGCGAGCGCCCCTGGGTCGTGGTGTGCGAAACCCTGATCGTGCCCCTGCTGGCCCTGCTGATCGGCTGGCTGGCGCGCAGCGAGGACCCGCTGTGGGTGCGAGGCGAGTTCCCCTGGGCCTGGCTGGCACCCCTGATCGTGGCGCTGCGCTACGGGCCGGTGGCTGGCCTGTCTGCCGCGGGAGTGCTGCTGCTGGGCTGGCTGGGGCTGAACCGGGAGACGTTGTCCCATTTCCCCGACCAGTACTTTCTGGGCGGGCTGATCGTTGTCATGATCGCAGGCGAAATCTCCAGCCTCTGGCGCGTGCGCATACGCCGGGCGCGCACGGTACAGGCGTACACGGACCAGCGCACAGAGCAACTGATCCGCCAGCACTACCTGCTGCGCCTGTCCCATGACCGGCTGGAGCAGGAGCTGATCGGCCGGCCTGTGTCCATGCGCGATGCCATCCATGTGCTCAGCGGTCTCAGCGGTGCCGAGGGCGATGCCCAGAGCCTGCTCAACCTGCTGTCGCGCTTTTGCCAGATCAGCGTGGCCAGCCTGCTGCCGGTGCGCGATGGCGTGCTCGGCACCGAGCCCATGGCCGTGCTGGGTGGCGCGCAGCCCGTGCACGCCCAGGACCTGCTGGTGCGCCAGGCGCTGGACAGCCGCGTGCTGTGCCATGTCTCCCAGAGCCTGGCCGATACCCAGCACACGCATTATCTGGTGGTGGCGCCCATGGTCGATCTGGAGGGCGAGATCTACGGGCTGCTGCTCGTCGAGGAGATGCCGTTTTTCGCGCTGCAGGAAGAAACCCTGCAGACCATCAACCTGCTGCTGGGCTATTTCACCGACAGCGTGGCCGCCAACAGCCTGGCCGCACCGTTGCTGCAGGCCTTTCCGGGCTGTCCCGCATCCTTTGCTTTTGAGCTGCAGCGCATGGAGCATGTCAACCGCAGTGCCCGCCTGAGCAGCGTGATCGTCGCGATGGAACTGTCGCCGGCCGCGGTACAGGAGCAGATGGCGCAGCAGATCATGCGTCTGGAGCGCATGCTGGACCGCTCCTGGCTGATGGAGTCCCATGGCCGCCAGGTGCTTGCCATTCTCATGCCCCTGGGTACCGAGGCCACGGCGGAAGGCTATCTGAACCGCATCGAGGGCTGGCTGGAGCAGCGTGGCATTGCCTCGCTGGCTGATGCAGGAATCTTCCCCCACACCATCGTGCTGGAACAGCGCACGGCCCTGAGCGTGCTCGAACAGCTCGGCAGGATGCGCCATGCTTAATCTCAAGCTGGCCTTGTCCGCACTGGCGGCCGAGACCGCCTCCTGGAGCAGTCTGTGGCTGCTGCACAGCGAGTCGGATGCAGCGCTGCTGGGCTATCTGGCCGCGCATGGCTTGGCCAGCGCGCTGCTGGCGCTGTGCCTGTCGCCGTTTGTGGCCAACTCCGCCGAGTCAGCGCGCCAGCGCCTCGGCCTGGTCGTCCTGATGGCGCTGTTCTCCTACGCCGTCCCCGTGGCAGGCATTCTGGGGTCCATCCTCGCCACTGTGGCATTGCACAGCCGCCGCACTCCCCAGGTCAGCCATCGCTTTCGCGCGCTGCCGCTGCCCGACTTCGACCCCCACCAGCACGCGGGGACCAGCCGCAGGCAGGTGGGCCTGCAGTCCTTTCTGGCCAATGCCGCTGTCCCTGTGCCCTCGCGCATGCGGGCCCTGGTGGCCTTGGGCAATGTGCCGGGCCGCGTGGCCTCGCCCATGCTGCGTACGGCACTGAGCGATTCCAGCGAAGACCTGCGCCTGCTGGCCTACAGCATGCTGGATGGCAAGGAGCGCGAGATCAGCCGCGCTATCCACCAGGAGCTGGAGGCGTTCGAGCATGCGCGGCACACTGAGGGCGATGAGCCCTTGGGGCCCCGTGGGCTGCAGGCTGCATGTGCGCTGTCCGATCTTTACTTCGAGCTGGTCTATCAGGGGGTGGCTCAGGGCGATGTGCGCGACCACGCCATCGGCCAATCCCTGCGCTACTGCGTCATGGCGCTTGCGCAAAAGCCCGACAACGCACCATTGCAATTGCGCCACGGCCGTCTGCTGCACATGACCGGCGCTGCGGACGGGGCACGGGCCAGCTATGAAAAGGCGCTGGCCCTGGGCCTGCCGCCAGTGCGTGTCGTGCCTTACCTGGCCGAGCTGCTGTTCGAGCGGCGCGAGTTCGCGCAGGTCCAGGCGCTGATGCGCACGCTGCCAGCGCAGCATGCGCTGCCCCGGCTGCGCCCGAGCATCCTTTACTGGAGCGCTGAATGAAACCGGATTTGCTGCGTGCCCAAGAGGCCGATATCGCCTTGCTGCTGGAAGGCACCTATCCCTATGTGAGCGGCGGGGTGTCGAGCTGGGTCCACCAGATTCTGCAAGCCTTTCCGCAATACCGCTTCGCCATTGTCTTTCTGGGCAGCCGGCGCCAGGACTATGGCGAGCTGCGCTATCCGCTGCCGCCCAACGTCGTGCATCTCGAAGAGCATTTCCTGTTCGATGATCTGCACCATCCCACTCAGCCCGCTCCCCGCAAGGGCCACCCGCAGGCCATGGCCAAGGCCCGGGAACTGCTGCGCGCGCTCGAAACCTGGGGCAGCGATGCCGCCAGCCGTGCGCAGGTGCTGCAGGCCATGCGCTCGATTGCGCTGGAGCTGCGCCCTGGCGGCCAGCTGCCCCAGGAGGACTTCCTGTACAGCGAATACGCCTGGGACCTGATCCGCGATGCCTACCGGCGCCATTGCACCGACCCCTCGTTCGTGGATTTCTTTTGGACGGTGCGCATCATGCTGCAGCCGCTGTGGCAGATGGCGCGCGTCGCCGATGGGCTGATTCCCGTGCGTGCGCTGCATACCGTCTCGACAGGCTACGCGGGCTTCCTGGGGGGGATGCTGCACCATGTGCGCGGGCTGCCGCTGGTGCTGTCCGAGCACGGCATCTACACCAAGGAGCGGCAGATCGATCTGCTGCAAAGCGCGTGGATACGCGACAACCGCAACATCTTCCAGAAAGACCCGATGCAGGTGTCCTTCCTGCGGCAGATGTGGATCCGGTTCTTCGAATGGATGGGGCGGTTTTGCTACGACGCATCCGATCCCATCATTGCACTCTACGAAAATAACCGGCTGAGGCAGGTCGCCGATGGCGCTGCCGCAGAGCGCACGGTCAATATCCCCAACGGCATCCGGCTGGAACGCTTCGTGCCGCTGCGCGAGCGGCGCGCGCCGCAGACGCCGCCCGTGCTGTGCCTGATTGGCCGCGTGGTGCCGATTAAGGACATCAAGACCTTCATCCGGGCCATGCGCCGCGTAGCCAACCGCATGCCGCAGGCCCAGGCCTGGATAGCCGGGCCGGCCACCGAAGACCCCTCATACGCCGAGGAATGCCGCAACCTGGCCGACAGCCTGGAACTGAGTGAGCAGGTGCGCTTTCTGGGCATGCAGAAGGTCGAAGACATTCTGCCGCAGGTGGGCGTGGTCGTGCTGTCGTCCATCAGCGAGGCGCTGCCCCTGGTGGTGCTCGAGGCCCAGGCCGCCGGCATTCCCGTGGTCAGCACCGATGTGGGTTCCTGCCGCCAACTGATCGAGGGACTGGAGCCAGAGGACAAGGCCCTGGGCGTCTGCGGGCGCGTGGTCGGCATCGCCGACCCCGAATCACTGGCCGACGCCTGCCTGGAGCTACTGGACTCGCGACCGGCCTGGGAGGCTGCCAGCGCCGCCGGCATCGCGCGCGTGGAGCGCTACTACACCGACCGGCTGCTGTTCGAGCGCTACCAGAGCGTCTATGACAGGGCGCTGGACATGCACAAGGAGGCGCGCTGATGGCCGGCATAGGATTCGAACTGCGCCACCTGCTGCGCAAGAACACGCTCACAGGCCTGCTGCAGGCTTATGCCTACGCCGGCGTGATCGGCTCGGGGCCCTGGGTGTTTTCCATCGTCGGCATCCTGCTGGTCGGTGTCTTCAGTGTCAGCGTTGTGGCGCCGGCCGTGCTGGTCACCCAGTTCCAGACATCGGTGACCTATCTTGTGGCCAGCAGCCTCATCCTGTCAGGTGCCGTGCAGCTGGCTTTCACGCGCTTCATCTCGGACCAGCTGTTCATGCGGCGCGACGAAAGCGTGCTGCCCAACCTGCATGGACTGCTGCTGATTGTGGTCGCCGTTGCCAGCCTGCTGGGCACACTGGCCCTGTTTGTGGCGCTGCCAGGGCAAAGCCTGCTGTACCGGGTGCTGATGCTGGCAGGCTTCACGCTGATGTGCGTGGTCTGGGTGGTGACCGTGCTGCTGTCAGGCCTCAAGCACTACCGCGCCATCACCGCGCTGTTCGGCTGTGCTTACGCATTCATTGTGCTGCTGGCGCTGCCGCTGCGCTACTGGGGTCTGGAAGGTCTGCTGGCCAGCTTCGTGATCGGCCACATCCTGCTGCTGGGTGGCATGTGGTACATCGTGCTGCGCAGCTTTTCGTTGCAAAAGCGCTGGATCGCCTTCGATTTCATGGAGCGCTCGCTGATTTTCCCTTCCCTGATGGCGGTAGGCGTGCTCTACAACCTCGGTGTCTGGGTGGACAAGTTCATGTTCTGGTACTACCCGCCGACCTCTCAGGCCATCATCGGCGGACTGCGGGCGTCCCTGATCTATGACATGCCCGTGTTCCTGTCCTACCTGTCCATCATTCCGGGCATGGCAGTCTTTCTGGTGCGCATCGAGACCGACTTTGTCGAGTATTACGACAAATTCTTCGATGCGGTGCGCAGCGGCGGTTCGCTGGAGTACATCGAGTCCATGCGCGACGAGATGGTCTACGCCATCCAGGCGGGTCTGGGCGAGATTGCCAAGGTGCAGACGCTGGCCATCCTTGTCACCCTGGTGGCCGGTCCTGCGCTGCTGCAGATGCTGGGCATATCGCAGCTGTATCTGCCGCTCTTGTATGTGCAGGTGGTGGGCGCCGGCCTGCAGGTGGGGGTCATGGCTGTGCTCAACGTCTTTTTCTACCTGGACGAGCGGCGCATCGTGCTCGTGCTGTGCGTGCTGCTCGTGGTGCTCAATGTGGTTTTCACGGGAATATCGCTGGCATTGGGCGCAGCCTTCTTCGGCTACGGCTTTTGCCTGGCCATGCTGGTCACGCTGTGCGTCGGCCTGTACCTGCTGTCGCGCGAGCTCGACCGGCTCGAATACAAGACTTTCATGCTGCAATAGCGTGCCTGTCTGGCCCGGTGCACATGGTCTTGGCGCCATCCTGGTGGCGGCGGGAGCCGGTCTGCGCGACAATAGCGGATTCGGCGCCCCGCGCGCACTCGCAGCCCTGCTGCGGGAGCGCACCGAAAATCCGTGTCCGCTGCCATTCACTGGCTGATGCCGGACACGCAACGGAGACGGTGGCCGCCGCCTTCCGCTTTTTCAACTCCCAAGCTTTGACGCCATGAAAAAACGCACCCTCTTGGCCACGGTGGCCCTGTCCGCACTGCTGGCTGCCTGCGGCAAGAACGAGTCCGCATCCACGGCCGCCGCACCGGCTGCCGCTCCCGCGCCTGCAGCCGTGGCCAAGCTGGTGATCGGCCTGGACGACAACTTCCCGCCCATGGGCTTTCGCGACGAGAAGAACGAAATCGTCGGCTTCGACATCGACATGGCGCGCGAAGCCGCCAAGCGCATGAACATTGAAGTGGACTTCAAGCCCATCGACTGGAGCGCCAAGGAGGCCGAGCTGGTCGGCAAGCGCGTGGATGCGCTGTGGAACGGCCTGACCATCACCGAAGAGCGCAAGCAGAACATCGCCTTCACTGCGCCCTACATGGAAAACCACCAGATCATCATCGTGCGCGCCGGCTCCGACATCAAGGACAAGGCTGGCCTGGCCGGCAAGGTCGTGGGTGCGCAGGATGGCAGCTCTGCCGTCGATGCCATCAAGAAGGATGCCGCAGTGGCTGGCAGCTTCAAGGAACTCAAGAGCTTTGGCGACAACATCACCGCTCTGATGGATCTGTCCGCCGGCCGCCTGGATGCCGTCGTGGTCGATGAGGTCGTGGGCCGCTTCCATGTGGCCAAGAAGGCCGGCGAATACGCCGTGCTGGACGACAACTTCGGCACCGAGGACTATGGCGTCGGCCTGCGCAAGGACGATACCGAACTGCTGGGCAAGCTCGAAGCCGCTCTGGCGGAAATGAAGAAGGACGGCAAGGCCGCCGAAATCGCCTCCAAGTGGTTCGGCAAGGACATCATCAAGTAACACCCTGCACGCCAGACGACCGGCAAGGCCCTGCGGGCGTTGCCGGTCTTTTGCGTTCTGGGAGGCGCGCCCGTGGCTGCCCTGGGCCTGCCGATGCCGGCGAGGCCGGGCGCCGCAATGAGGCCATTCGATGGAATATGTAATCTCGCTCATGGGGCCGCTGTCCGCAGGCGCCCTGGTCACACTCAAGCTGTTCGTCATCACGCTGGCGCTGGCCATCCCGCTGGGGCTGGGGCTGGCGCTGCTGCGCCTGTCGCGCGTGCGCACCCTGAGCCGGCTGGTCGGCGGCTATGTCTGGCTGATGCGCGGCACGCCGCTGATGCTGCAGATGCTGTTCATCTACTTCGCGCTGCCCTTCGTACCCGTCATCGGCGTGCGCCTGCCCGACTTTCCGGCCGCGGTGGTCGCGTTCGCGTTGAACTACGCCGCCTACTTCGCGGAGATCTTCCGTGCCGGCATACAGTCCGTGGACCGTGGCCAGTACGAGGGTGCCAAAGTGCTGGGCATGAGCTATGGCCAGACCATGCGCCGCATCATCCTGCCGCAGATGTGGGCGCGCATCATCCCGCCCGTGAGCAACGAGACCATCACCCTGGTCAAGGACACTTCGCTGATCTACGTGCTGGCCCTCAACGATTTGCTGCGGGCCGCACGCGGCATCGTGCAGCGCGACTTCACCATCACGCCCTTTGTGGTGGCTGCGGGCTTTTATCTGGTCATGACGCTGGTGCTGACCTGGATCTTCCAATATCTTGAAAAACGCCATGCAAAGTACGACGCGTGACACCTCGCCCGATACCATGATCTCGGCGCAGAACATCTGCAAGGGCTTTGGCGGTGTGCCGGTGCTGCGCGGCGTTTCGCTGGAGCTGGCGCGCGGCGAGGTGGTGGCGATCATCGGGCCATCGGGTTCGGGCAAGAGCACCTTTTTGCGCTGCCTCAACCACCTGGAGACCATCGACAGCGGCCGCATTCTCATCGAAGGCGATACCCTGGCGGACAATGGCGCCGATGGCCGTGCCCAGTATGTGCCGGAGGCGCAGATCCGCCGCATCGGCCACAAGATGGGCATGGTGTTCCAGTCGTTCAACCTGTTCCCGCACCTGACGGTGCTGGAAAACATCATCGAGGCCCCCGTCATTGTCAAAGGCATGAAGCGCGAGCAGATCGTGCCCAAGGCCGAGGCCCTGCTGCGCAAGGTGGGCCTGCTGGAAAAGCGCGATGCCTATCCGAACAGGCTCTCGGGCGGCCAGAAGCAGCGCGTGGCGATTGCCCGGGCCCTGGCCATGGAGCCCGATATCCTGCTGTTCGACGAGCCCACTTCGGCGCTGGACCCCGAACTGACCGGCGAGGTGCTGCGCACCATGCGGGAGCTGGCGCAGGAGCACATGACCATGCTGGTTGTGACCCACGAAATGGGATTTGCCCGCGAAGTCGCCAACCGCGTGATCTTCATGGACAAGGGCGAAATCGTGGAGCAGGGGGCATCGGACGCGTTTTTTGCAGCGCCGCAGCATGAGCGGACCAAGGCCTTTCTGCACAACATGTTGTAAAAAAGGTATCAGTCACGGGCCTCGGCTTCCTGCCTGAAAAGCAGTGGAGCCCTTGTTCAAAAAGCCGCAGATGCTCCTTTTTTGATGGCGGCCATCATGGCGCTTCCTGAGAAACATTCATGAATGTATGTATATTTCCAGGTGTGCCATGTATCGTCCAAGGCATGTCTGCACAATAGCCTGTCTGCTCAAAATTCCCATTCCAACGCATTCCAGCATGACCTCAACCGCACCTTTCGTGGAGTTGCGCAACGTTACCTTCGGCTATGGCGAGCGTGTGATCCTGCGCGACCTGTCGCTGCAGGTGCCGCGCGGCAAGGTCACTGCCCTGATGGGCGCTTCGGGCGGGGGAAAGACCACGGTGCTGCGCCTGATCGGCGGCCAGCAGCGGGCCCGGCAGGGCCAGGTGCTGCTCGATGGCAAGGATGTCGGCGCCATGGATGCGGCGGGCCTGTATGCCGCGCGCCGGCGCATGGGCATGCTGTTCCAGTTCGGTGCGCTATTCACCGACATGAGCGTCTTCGACAATGTGGCGTTCCCCCTGCGCGAGCATGCCGACCTGCCCGAAGAGCTGGTGCGGGACATCGTGCTCATGAAGCTGCATGCCGTGGGCCTGCGCGGCGCGCGCGCCCTGATGCCCAGTGAAATTTCTGGCGGCATGGCGCGGCGTGTGGCACTGGCGCGCGCCATTGCCCTCGATCCTGAACTGGTCATGTACGACGAACCCTTTGCCGGGTTGGACCCGATTTCCCTGGGCACGGCGGCGCAGCTGATCCGCCAGCTCAACGATGCCATGGGCCTGACCTCCATTCTTGTCTCCCACGATGTGGAGGAGACTTTCCGCGTGGCCGACCATGTCGTCATTCTCGGCAGCGGCGGCGTGGCGGCGCAGGGCTCGCCCGATGCTGTGCGCGCCAACCCCGATCCGCTGGTGCAGCAGTTCATTCACGCAAGGCCCACGGGGCCCGTGCCCTTTCATTACCCGGGCGTCAGTGCCGAGCAGGACTTCGGCCATGCCGGCGCCGCCACCAAGGAGAGGCGCGCATGAGCTACCTGCATCCTGCCCGGATGGGCGCCGCGGTGCGCGGGCAACTGGGCCGGCTGGGCATGGGCACGCGCCTGTTCGTGCGGCTGCTGGCCCTGATGGGGCCGGCGCTGCGCAGGCCGCGCCTGATCGGTGACCAGATCCACTTCCTGGGCAATTATTCGCTGGCCATCATCGGTGTGTCCGGCCTGTTCGTCGGCTTCGTGCTCGGCCTGCAGGGCTACTACACGCTGCAGCGCTATGGCTCGGCCGAGGCGCTGGGCCTGCTGGTGGCGCTCTCGCTGGTGCGCGAGCTGGGCCCCGT
This sequence comes from Delftia sp. PS-11, assembly GCF_029870285.1. Classification (GTDB taxonomy): domain Bacteria; phylum Pseudomonadota; class Gammaproteobacteria; order Burkholderiales; family Burkholderiaceae_C; genus Comamonas. The sequence continues at coordinate 244,586 of NZ_JACSYA010000001.1, read as the reverse complement.
GGTCACGGCGCTGCTGTTCGCCGGCCGGGCCGGCACGGCGCTGACGGCCGAGATCGGGCTCATGAAAGCAGGCGAACAGCTGTCGGCCATGGAAATGATGGCCGTGGACCCCGTGCGCCGCATCCTGGCGCCCCGCTTCGTGGCGGGCCTGGTGGCCATGCCGCTGCTGGCCGCCGTCTTCAGTGCCGTCGGCGTGATTGGCGGCTGGCTGGTCGGCGTGGTGATGATCGGCGTGGATGGCGGCGCCTTCTGGGGGCAGATGCAAAACGGCGTGGACTGGTGGTATGACCTGGGCAACGGCGTGCTCAAAAGCCTGGTTTTCGGTATCGCCGTGACCTTCGTTGCGCTGCTGCAGGGTTATGCCGCCAAGCCCACGCCCGAAGGCGTTTCGCGCGCCACCACGCGTACCGTGGTGATGGCCTCGCTGGCCGTTCTGGGGCTGGACTTCCTGCTCACGGCCACGATGTTCAGCCTCTGAGTCTCCGCAAAAACAAGGAAAACCAACCATGCAGCAATCCAAGAGTGACTTCTGGGTCGGACTGTTCGTGCTGATCGGCGCCGTGGCGCTGGTGTTTCTGGCGCTGCAGTCTGCCAATCTGCTGAGCCTGAACTTCCAGAAAACCTATACGGTGACAGCCCGCTTCGACAATATCGGCGGCCTCAAGCCCAAGGCTGCCGTTCGCAGCGCGGGCGTGGTCGTAGGCCGTGTGGAGTCCATCAACTTCGACGACAAGGTTTTTCAGGCCAATGTGACCATGGCCCTGGAAAAGCGTTATGCCTTTCCCAAGGACAGCTCCCTCAAGATCCTGACCAGCGGCCTGCTGGGCGACCAGTACATCGGCATCGAGGCCGGAGCCGATGAAAACAATCTCAAGGAGGGTGACCGTGTCGTCGCCACCCAGTCGGCCGTGGTGCTGGAGAACCTGATCGGTCAGTTCCTGTACGGCAAGGCCGAGCAGGGCGGCAACGCCGCTGCCGGAGAAAAACAATGATGAACCATACCCATGATGAAACGGCGGCATGTGCCCGCCCGGGCGCCGGGGCCGCAGTTTGGCGGCGTGCGAGCGCCATCGGTGCCGTAGCAGCGGTTTCGCTGCTGTCGGGCTGCGCCACCACGCAGGACGCCTCTGCCCATCCGCAGGACCCCTTCGAGCCCTTCAACCGCAGCATGTACGCGTTCAACGATGGCCTGGATCGCGCCGTGCTCAAGCCGGTGGCCACGGTCTACCGTGACGTGACGCCCAGCGTGGCGCGCGATGGCGTGAGCAACTTCTTTGCCAATCTGGGCGATGTCTGGTCCTTTGTGAACAACCTGCTGCAGGGCCAGGGCGAGGGCGCCTACAACTCCATGGTGCGCTTTTCGGTGAATACCTTCCTGGGCATGGGAGGGCTGTTCGATATCGCCAGCGAAGCCGGCATTGCCCGCCGCAAGCAGGACTTCGGGCAGACCCTGGGGCGCTGGGGTGTGCCATCGGGCCCGTATCTTGTGCTGCCTGTTATGGGGCCTTCGACCGTGCGCGATGCCGCCGGCCTGCCGGTGGACATGCTGGGCAACCCGGTCTCGGCCATCCAGGATATTCCAGTGCGAAACAGCCTGTACGCGTTGCGGTTTGTTGATACGCGCGCTGGCCTGCTCAATGCCTCCGATACGCTGGATGCGGTGGCCGTGGACCGCTACAGCCTGATGCGTGATGTCTACCTGGGACTGCGCAAGAGTGGCACGGCCGATGATGGGCGCATCGAGGACTACGACGACGACGCAGGCAAGCTGCCACCCGATGGCGGCGTGAAGTGAGCGTTTTGTAACATCCAGAGATGAAAATCGGCCCTCGCCTGACACGGCCGGGCTGCAAACATGTGCAAGATGAACCCAGGCCAAGGCATGGCGCCTGGCCGGGAAAGGAAAAGTGATGATCAATCGACGTGCCTGGAATGCTGCGGCCATTGCCGCTCTGGCTATGGGAGCCTTTGCGACCGTGCTGCCTGCGCATGCCGCCGACGAAACCCCCGATGCGCTGATCAAGCGTGTCTCGACCGATGTGCTGGAGACCATCAAGCAAGATGCCTCGCTGCGTGATGGCGATGTGTCCCGCATCAATGCGCTGGTCAACGACAAGGTCATGCCTTATGTGAACTTCCGCCGCATGACCTCGGCCTCCGTAGGGCCTGCCTGGCGCCAGGCCACGCCCGAGCAGCGCCAGAAGCTGGAGACAGAATTCAAGGCGCTGCTGATCCGCACCTACTCCGGCGCGCTGGCGCAGGTCAGCAACCAGACTATCAGCGTCAAGCCGCTGCGCGCAGCGGCAGGCGATACCGATGTGCTGGTGCGCACCGAAGTCCTGGGTCGCGGCGAGCCTGTGCAATTGGACTACCGGCTGGAAAAGGCAGCCGACGGCTGGAAGATCTACAACCTCAATGTGCTCGGTGTCTGGCTGGTGGAGACCTACCGCAACCAGTTCGCCCAGGAAATCAATGCCCGCGGCATCGATGGCCTGATCCAGACCCTGGCCACGCGCGGCAAGCTGCCTGCGGTGGCGGGCAAGAGCTGATCGGTACGAAGGCCAGTCAGCCATGCTGCAGCTTCCCCGTGAACTGACCTACCGCCAGGCACGCAACTGCCTTGTGCAGCTGCAGCCGCTGGTGGCCGCCTTTGAAGGGCGCCAGGTGCCCATGGACGCCAGCGGCATCGAGGTCTTCGACTCTGCCGCCCTGGCCGTGCTGCTGGCCTGCCGGCGCACGGCGCAGGCGGTGGACAAGCAACTGGTGGTCGTGGGCCTGCCGCAGGGCCTGCGCTCCATGGCTGCCCTGTATGGCGTTGACGGGCTGCTGCAGGACGCGCCTGTCTGAGACTGCCGGATGCCGGTGCCCTCTCTGTCGCACTGTTGACGGCGGGCAATTGGCTGCAAATGGCCGCGCAGCGCAGGCTTGGCAGCAAAGCCCTAGAATTGCGCCTCGCATGTCTGCCGTCTCATTCCAATCCATCTCCAAGACCTACCAGACCCCCAAGGGGGCCTTCCAGGCGCTCAACCACGTCAGCCTGGACATTGAGGAGGGCGAGTTCTTCGGCCTGCTGGGCCCCAATGGCGCTGGCAAGACCACGATGATCAGCATCCTGGCGGGCCTGTCGCGCCCGACCAGCGGCCGTGTGCTCGTGCAGGGCAGCGACGTGCAGGCCGACTACGCCGCAGCGCGGCGCAAGCTGGGCATCGTGCCGCAGGAGCTGGTGTTCGATCCCTTTTTCTCCGTGCGCGAGGCGCTGCGCTTCCAGTCGGGCTATTTCGGCGTGAAGAACAACGACGCCTGGATCGACGAGCTGCTGCACAGCCTGGGCCTGGCCGACAAGGCCGGCGCCAACATGCGCCAGCTGTCGGGCGGCATGAAGCGCCGCGTGCTTGTTGCGCAGGCGCTGGTGCACAAGCCGCCGATCATCGTGCTGGACGAGCCCACGGCTGGCGTGGACGTGGAATTGCGCCAGACGCTGTGGCACTTCATTGCCAAGCTCAACCGCGAAGGCCACACCGTGCTGCTGACCACCCATTATCTCGAAGAGGCCGAGGCGCTGTGCAGCCGGGTCGCCATGCTCAAGCAGGGCCATATCGTCAAGCTCTCGCCCATGTCCGAACTGCTCAAGTCCGCCTCGGCCAATGTGCTGCAGTTCAAGACCGATGCGGCGCTGCCCCCCGCTGTCGCCCAGCGTGCCCGGGTCACGGGCCGCATCGTGCAGATTCCCGCGCAGGATGCAGGTGACGTCGAGCGCCTGCTGGCCGCGCTGCGCGAAGGCGCGGTGGTTCCCGAGGATGTGGAAATCCGCCGCGCCGACCTGGAGGACGTATTCATCCATGTGATGAACGAACAGGGAGCTGCATCATGAACGGCTGGCAAACCCTGCTCAAGAAGGAAGTGCTGCGCTTTTGGAAGGTCAGCTTCCAGACGGTGGCGGCACCCGTGCTCACAGCTGTGCTGTATCTGCTGATCTTCGGCCATGTGCTTGAAGGCCGGGTGATGGTCTACGACCGCATCAGCTACACGGCCTTTCTGATTCCCGGGCTGGTGATGATGAGCGTGCTGCAGAACGCCTTTGCCAACAGCTCCTCCAGCCTGGTGCAGAGCAAGATCATGGGCTCCATGGTTTTTGTTCTGCTGACGCCCCTGTCCCACTGGGCCTGGTTTGGCGCCTATGTGGGCGCCTCGGTGCTGCGCGGACTGCTCGTGGGCCTGGGCGTATTCGTGGTCACGCTGTACTTTGCCATTCCCGAGTTCACGGCGCCGCTGTGGATCATCGTCTTTGCGCTGCTGGGTGCGGCCCTGCTGGGCACACTGGGCCTGATCGCCGGATTGTGGGCCGACAAATTCGACCAGATGGCCGCCTTCCAGAACTTCCTGATCATGCCGATGACGTTTCTGTCGGGCGTGTTCTACTCCATCCACTCGCTGCCGCCGTTCTGGCAGAAAGTCAGCCATCTGAATCCGTTCTTCTACATGATTGACGGCTTTCGCTACGGCTTTTTCGGTCACAGTGATGTTTCGCCCTGGACCAGCCTGGGCATCGTGGGCGTGGCCTGGCTGGCTGTCAGCGCTCTGGCGGTGCACCTGCTGCGTACAGGCTACAAGATCCGTGGCTGAGACCTCCTGATATCCGGCGGGCCGCGCACTGCCCTCCATTCCCCCACACGCCATGCTCCGGGCATGGCAGGAAAGCCTTTCCATGACTGCAGATCAACTCAAGGACCTGATCGCCGCCGGCCTGCCCTGCGAACATATCGCGCTCGAAGGTGACGGGCGGCACTGGTATGCCACCATTGTCTCGGCACAGTTCGAGGGCCAGCGCCTGGTGCAGCGCCAGCGTCTGGTCTATGCCACGCTGGGCCAGCGCATGCATACCGACGAGGTGCATGCCCTGTCCATGAAGACCTATACGCCGGCCGAGTGGGCCGCGCAGTCCGGCCAGGCCTGAGCCGCATGCAAGACCGGGCATTGCCGCCCGGGTGCCGATACCGAAAGAATTTTCCATGACGATCACGATTGCCCTGTCCAAGGGCCGCATCTACGACGAAACCGTGCCCTTGCTGGCCGCTGCCGGCATCTCGGTCAGCGAGGACATCGAGAAATCGCGCAAGCTGATCTTCGCGACCAACCAGGCCGATGTGCGCGTGGTGCTAGTGCGCGCCTCCGACGTGCCCGTCTATGTGCAGTACGGCGGCGCCGACATCGGCGTGGCTGGCCTGGACTCGCTGATCGAGCATGGCGGCCAGGGCCTGTACCAGCCGCTGGACCTGAAGATCGCGCGCTGCCGCGTCAGCGTCGCCGTGCGCAAGGGATTTGACTACGCATTGGCCGTCAAGCAGGGTGCGCGCCTGCGCATTGCCACCAAATACCCTGAGATCGCGCGCAACTTTTTTGCGGCCAAGGGCGTGCACGTGGACATGGTCAAGCTCTATGGCTCCATGGAACTGGCTCCGCTGACCGGCATGGCCGATGCCATCGTCGATCTCGTGTCCACGGGCAATACGCTCAAGGCCAACGATCTGGTCGAGGTCGAGCCCATCATGGACATCAGCTCGCGCCTGGTGGTCAACCAGGCCTCGCTCAAGCTCAAGCAGACGCCCCTGCGCAAGATCATCGATGCCTTTGCATCGGCCATCCCCCAAGACTGAAGCCCTACGCACCATGGAACACCAAGCCGCTCCCGCACGCCTGTCCACGCTCGACGCCAATTTCGAACAGGATTTTGCGCAGCGCCTGCACTGGTCGGCCGACACGGATGCGGCCATCGAGCAGCGCGTGGCCGACATTCTGGCCGATGTGCAGCAGCGCGGCGATGCGGCCGTGCTGGAATACACCGCCCGCTTCGACGGCCTGCAGGCCGATGGCATGCAGGCGCTGGAACTGAGCCAGGACGAACTCAAGGCCGCTTTCGACAGCCTGGGCGATGCGCAGCGCGAAGCGCTGACGGCCGCTGCCCGGCGCGTGCGCTCCTACCACGAGGCGCAAAAGCGCGCCAGCGGCGAAAGCTGGAGCTACCGCGATGAGGACGGCACCCTGCTGGGCCAGAAGGTCACGCCGCTGGACCGTGTCGGCATCTATGTGCCTGGCGGCAAGGCGGCCTATCCGTCCAGCGTGCTGATGAATGCGATTCCCGCCCATGTGGCCGGCGTGCAGGAAATCATCATGGTCGTGCCCACGCCGCGCGGCGAAAAGAATGCCCTGGTCCTGGCGGCCGCCTATGTGGCGGGCGTCACGCGCGGCTTTACCATCGGCGGCGCCCAGGCTGTCGGAGCCCTGGCCTATGGCACGGCCACCATCCCCAAGGTGGACAAGATCACCGGCCCCGGCAACGCCTACGTCGCCAGCGCCAAGAAGCGTGTCTTCGGTCTGGTCGGCATCGACATGATTGCCGGCCCCAGCGAAATCCTGGTGCTGGCCGACGGCAGCACGCCACCCGAATGGGTGGCGATGGATCTGTTCAGCCAGGCCGAGCACGATGAATTGGCGCAGAGCATCCTGCTGTGCCCCGATGCTGCCTACATCGATGCCGTGCAGCGCGAGATCGATCGCCTGCTGCCCGAGATGCCGCGGCGCGCCATCATTGCCAAAAGCCTCAGCGACCGTGGCGCCCTGATCCTCACGCGTGACATGCAGGAGGCCTGCGCCATCAGCAACCGCATCGCACCCGAGCACCTGGAGGTCTCTAGCCGCGACCCTCACCAGTGGGAGCCTCTGCTACGCCATGCGGGTGCCATCTTTCTGGGCGCCTACACCAGCGAGAGCCTGGGCGACTACTGCGCAGGCCCCAACCATGTGCTGCCGACCAGTGGCACGGCGCGGTTTTCCTCGCCCCTGGGGGTTTACGACTTCCAGAAGCGCTCCAGCCTCATCGAAGTCAGCGAAGCGGGGGCCCAGACCCTGGGACGCATCGCCTCGGTGCTGGCCCATGGCGAAGGCCTGCAAGGCCATGCGCGCGCGGCAGAGATGCGTCTGAAGTAAGTAATTGCATACATTCTTGCCTGACCGCCCTTAGAGGGCGGTTTTTTGTGCCTGCAGCATCCTGTGTGTGGATGTTTTCGACACGAAGTTTGTGGAACACGAAATTCGTGTAGACTGCATGCCTGTGAAGAACCTCACCATCACCGTCGAAGACAGCGTGCTCGAATGGGCCCGTATCGAGGCCGCACGCCGAGGCACCAGCGTTTCGCGCATGGTGGGCGATTTCATGGCCGAGATGCAGCGCCGCGAGGATGCCTACGAGCGTGCCTACCTGGCCTGGCGCACCGATGAGCGCAGCTGGGACAGCGGCCAGCCGCAGCCCCGGCCGCGGGGTGCCATTCTGCGGTGCGGAGCATCCGAATGAATCCGGTCTTTGTCGATACCTCGGTGCTTGTGGCCGCCGAAGACACGGGGCAGGGCCTGCTGTATGCAGCGGTGCTGCAGTGGCTGGACCTGCTGTGGCGCACCCGCAGCGGGCGCACGGGCTGCCAGGCGCTGTGCGAGTTCTATGACCAGGTCACCACGGTGGCCAGGCCCTTGCCGCAGGGCGATGCGCGTGCTGCGATCCGCCGCTACCAGGCCTGGAACCCCTGGAAAACCGATGCCGCGACCCTGGAGACTGCCTGGGCCGTGCAGGCGCGCCACGAACTGGCTTTTGGCGACTGCCTGGCCGTGGCCTGCGCCCAGCACAGCGGCTGCGAACAGATGCTCACCCTGCATCTGGAGCATGGCGCGCAGTTTGGCGGTGTGACCATGGTGCATCCGCTGCACCAGGCGGCCCCCGGACAGGTCTGACCCCTGATCCGCCTGCGTGCCTGGTACTCCCCGACGATTGCCTTTTTCCCCTCCCTCCGTTTCGAGAAAGTGTGCATGCCATGACAGCTTCCATCCCGCAGGTACAGGCCCTTGCCCTGGAGCGCATCCGCGCCGATGTGCGCGCGATGCATGCCTACCATGTGCAGCCATCGCAAGGGCTGCTCAAGATGGACACCATGGAGAACCCTTTCCGCCTGCCGCCCGAACTGCAGGCAGCGCTGGGCGAGCGCCTGGGGCAGCTGGAGATCAACCGCTACCCTGGCGAGCGCCAGGAACTGCTCAAACGCATGCTGGCCGACTATGCGCAGGCGCCTGCCGGCAGCGCCGTCCTGCTGGGCAATGGCTCGGATGAAATCATCACGCTGCTGGCCCTGGCCTGCGCCCAGCCCACGCCGCAGGGCCGCGCCGTCATGCTGGCACCCATGCCGGGCTTTGTGATGTACCCGATGAGCGCCCGCCTTCAGGGCCTGGATTTTGTGGGCGTGGACCTGACGGCCGATTTCGAGCTCGACGTGCCTGCCCTGCGCGCTGCCATCGCCACGCACCGGCCTGCCATCACCTATATCGCCTATCCGAACAACCCTACGGCCACGCTCTGGGCCGAGGCCGATGTGCAGGCCGTGATCGATGCCGTGGGCGCCGCTGGCGGCCTGGTGGTCATGGACGAGGCCTACCAGCCCTTTGCCCGCCGCAGCTGGATCGAGAACATGCGCGCCGACCCGCAGCGCAATGCCCATGTGCTGCTCATGCGCACCCTCAGCAAGTTCGGGCTGGCTGGCGCGCGCCTGGGCTATCTCATCGGCCCGGCCGTTCTGGTCCATGAAATCGACAAGGTCCGCCCGCCCTACAACATCAGCGTGCTCAACTGCGAGACAGCTATCTTTGCGCTGGAGCACGAAGCCCTGTATGCCCGGCAGGCCGCAGCCATCCGGGCCGAGCGCCAGCCGCTGGTCGATGCGCTGTCGTCGCTGGCGGGCGTGGAAAAAATCTGGCCTTCCGAAGCCAACATGGTGCTGCTGCGCGTGCGTGACGCAGCGCGCGCCCAGGCCGAGATGAAAGCCCGTGGCGTGCTTGTCAAGAACGTCTCTGCCATGCACCCGCTGCTATCCAACTGCCTGCGCCTGACCGTAGGCACCCACGAAGAAAACGCCCAGATGCTGGCGGCCCTGAAGGAATCCCTATGAGCAATGCAGTTCCCGCGCGTACCGCCGAGGTGCGCCGCAACACCGCCGAGACCCGGATCAAGGTGGGCGTCAACCTGGACGGCACAGGCAAGGCACGCCTGCACTCGGGCATTGGCTTCCTGGACCACATGCTCGACCAGATCGCACGCCATGGCCTCATCGATCTGGACATCGAATGCGAGGGAGACCTGCACATCGACGGCCACCATACCGTCGAGGACATCGGCATCACACTGGGCCAGGCCTTTGCCCAGGCTGTGGGCGACAAGAAAGGCATCCGCCGCTATGGCCATGCCTATGTGCCGCTGGACGAGGCCCTGAGCCGCGTGGTCATCGATTTTTCAGGCCGCCCGGGCCTGCACATGGATGTGAAGTTCACGGCGGGCAGCATCGGCCAGCTCGATACCCAGCTGGTCTACGAATTCTTCCAGGGCTTCGTCAACCATGCGGGCGTGACGCTGCATATCGACAATCTCAAGGGCTTCAATGCCCACCACCAGTGCGAAACCATCTTCAAGGCCTTCGCGCGGGCGCTGCGCTTTGCGCTGGAGCACGACGAGCGCATGGCTGGCGTCATCCCCTCGACCAAGGGCGCTCTGTAAAGAAGAGCTGTCCTGCTGTGCCAAGGCTTGCCTTGGCACCTCAAACCCGCTGAAAATCCAGGCCAACATGCGCCATACGCTATGAGTTTGACTGACAACACCGTCGCCGTCGTCGATTACGGCATGGGCAATCTGCGCTCGGTCTCGCAGGCCGTGCGCACCGCAGCCGCCGGCACGCCCTGGCAGGTCGTGGTCACCGCCGACCCCGATGCCGTGATGGCCGCCAGCCGTGTCGTGCTGCCGGGCCAGGGCGCCATGCCCGATTGCATGCGCGAGCTGCGCGAGTCGGGCCTGCAGGAGGCCGTGCTGCATGCGGCCGCCAACAAGCCGCTGTTCGGCGTCTGCGTGGGCATGCAGATGCTGCTGGACCACAGTGACGAGGGCGATGTCGCCGGGCTGGGGCTGATTCCTGGCGATGTGCGCAAGTTCGCGCTGGAAGGCCTGACCCAGGCCGACGGCAGCCGCTTCAAGGTGCCGCAGATGGGCTGGAACAGGGTCTTCCAGACGCCGCATGACGGCCAGGTGCATCCCCTGTGGCAGGGCATTCCCGATGGCAGCTTCTACTATTTCGTGCACAGCTTTTATGCGCTGGTGCAGCACAATCGCCACTGTGCCGCGCAAGCGGACTATGGCGGGCGTTTCGCCTGCGCCATCGCACGCGATAATATTTTCGCCACACAATTTCACCCTGAGAAAAGCGCCGACCAGGGGTTGGCGCTCTTTCGCAACTTTCTGGGCTGGAAGCCCTGAATACTGCGGCAGACTTCTCTTTTTCCACTTCATTGCACCGGCCGCTGAACCTCAGGCCATCATTGCTCGCAAACCATCATGCTGCTCATCCCTGCCATCGATCTCAAGGACGGCCACTGCGTACGCCTCATCCAGGGGGATATGGACCAGTCGACCACATTCGGCGAAGACCCTGCCGTCATCGCCCGACGCTGGCTCGACGCTGGCGCACGCCGCCTGCACCTGGTCGATCTCAATGGCGCGTTTGCGGGCCAGCCCAAGAACCTGGCGGCTATCAAGTCCATCCTCAAGGAAGTCAACGGCCAGATCCCGGTCCAGCTGGGTGGCGGCATCCGCGATCTCGATACCATCGAAAAGTACATCGATGCCGGCATCGAGTACGTGATCATCGGCACGGCGGCGGTCAAGAACCCCGGCTTTCTGCAGGATGCCTGCAGCGCCTTTGCCGGCCATGTCATCGTCGGCCTCGATGCCAAGGACGGCAAGGTGGCCATCGACGGCTGGAGCAAGCTCACCGGCCAGGATGTGCTTTCCGTGGCGCAGCGTTTCGAGGACTGGGGCGTGGAGTCCATCATCTACACCGACATCGGCCGCGATGGCATGCTCAGCGGCATCAACATCGATGCCACGGTCAAGCTGGCGCAGTCGCTGAAGATCCCCGTCATCGCCTCCGGCGGCCTGTCCGGCATGACCGACATCGAAGCGCTGTGCAAGGTCGAGGACGAGGGCATCGAGGGCGTGATCTGCGGCCGTGCCATCTATTCGGGCGACCTTGACTTCGCTGCCGCCCAGGCGCGCGCTGACGAACTCACCGCCTGATACCCCTCAGGCCCGAAAGGCCGGTGCTTCTGTCCATGTGGCAGAGCACCGGCCTTTTTCGTTGCCGGCTTTCAGGCACAGGCCGGCAGCGGCTGGCCTGCGTTGAGGTTGCGAACCGACTGCAGGAAGGCTGTCCAGTAGCTGGGCATGCCGGCCCAGGGGTTGCCGACGCCCGTGCTGGGCTCGTATTCGAGCTGCGTGGCATAGACCCAGCCGGCCTGGTAGCGGGCCGAGGCGGCCAGTTGCAGCGCAGACTGCATGGCTGCGCAGTTGGCCGTGTTGTGCAGCAGCGAAGCCTGGCGGCTGTTTTGCACCGTGTAGAGCCAGTCGCTGCTGGTAGTGCGCGGGTCGTAGTCTGCGTAGGATGCGCCTTTGCCCTCGAACGTGACGAGCACGTCGGCCACATCGGCATAGCCCGAGGCCGGAATGAGGCCGGGGTTGCCGATCACCAGCAGATCCGGGTTGCGCGCCTTGATATAGCTGTAGATCGTGCGGTAGAAGTCCAGCCGGTTGGTCTGCGAGGCCATTTCGTCGATGAAAAAGCCCTTGATCAGGCCTGCGCCGTACAGGGAAAGGTAGGCATCAATGTTGGCCTGTATGCTGGCCAGCGACCGGGTGCCTGTGCCATAGCTGGAGCTGACGTAGCCGACCAGCCGGCCGCCGGCATTGGCAAAGGCCGTGGCAGCGCGCACGATGTTGGCGTCTGCGCTGCTGAAAATGCCGTTCGATGGATTGAGAATGGCTGTGATCTGGCCTGCCGGCCCCGATGCCGCGCCTGCGGTCAGGGTGCTCCAGGCGGTGCTGCCCGTGCCTGTCGGGTAGAAATAGGCCGGCACCAGCACCTGCAGCGGCGCAGGTGCCGGGCGCAGGTAAATCGTCTGCGATGCGCTGCCCGTGCGGCCCCCCACGGTGGCGGAGGCCTGCACCTGCTGGCGTCCCGCGGTCAGGCCGGACAGCGATGTGCTGGCCGTGCCATTGCTGGTCAGCGCAGGGCTGCTCTGGCCGGTGCCCGCAGCGAACTGGACACTGGTATTGTCGCTCGCCAGCACGCCATCGACACGCACTTGCGCCGTCAGGGGCACCGCTGTGCCCGCCGTGAAAATATCGCCGGTGCGCGGCTGCGACAAGGTCACCGAGACGACGGAAACCGGAGGCGGCGTGGTCGTAGTCGAGCTGCCGCTGCTGGAGCTGCTGCTATCGCCGGTGCTGGAGCCGGTGCTGCTTGTGGTGCTGCCACCGCCGCCGCCTCCGCAGGCTGCCAGCAGGCAGGCCAGGGTGAGCGCGGCAAGCCGCTGGCACGTCGGATGGGTGAGGGGGGTATGTAGCATGCGGGCGGTCGTGAGAGGTTAAGCACTATATTTTCCAGTATGACGACCCCCACTGCTCCATTGACTGCCACAGCTTTACATACACCCGCCCGGGCCCGTGCCACCGAATGGCAGGGGCTGCCAGCCATCCATCTGCAACTGCCCTGTGGGGATACGGCCCTGGTCGCCCTGCAAGGCGCCCAGCTGCTGTCCTGGACCGTGCAGGGGCAGGAGCAGTTGTTTTTGAGCCCTCTGGCGGCGCACGACGGCCATACGCCCATACGTGGCGGCATTCCCGTATGCTGGCCCCAGTTCAATCAGCGTGGGCCTCTGGTCAAGCATGGCTTTGCCCGTACCATGGCCTGGCAGGCAGATGCAGCCCAGGCCGAGCGGCTGCCGGACGATGGACTGCTGCTGCGCCTGAAGCTGACAGACAGTCCGGCGACCCTGGCCGTCTGGCCCCATGCTTTCGAGGCCTGTGTCGAGATCCGCATGCATCCCGGATCGATCCGGGTGCAGCTGGGTGTGCACAACCGGGGGGCGGCGGCGCTGTCCTTCACGGCTGCGCTGCACACCTATCTGCGCGTGGCTGATATCTCGGCCTCTGGCCTGCATGGACTCGATGGCCTGCGCTACTGGGATGCCGTCGCCGACACCCATCCCCTGCAGCGGGGGATGGTGACATTCGGCGCCGAGCTGGACCGCGTCTATCCGCGTGCCGCCTCCAGCCTGCAGCTGGAGCAGCCCGGCCATGGGGCTTTGCGAATCAGCCAGGACCAGGCGTGGACCGAGACCGTGGTCTGGAATCCTGGGGCACAGCTTTGCGCCCGCCTGGCGGACATGCCTGCCGATGGCTGGCGGCAGATGCTCTGTGTGGAAGCGGCCGCCATCGACACGCCGGTCTGTCTGGCACCGGGAGCGCGCTGGCAGGCCGCGCAGCATCTGCAACGGATCTGAACCATCGGATCCTGGAGTCAGGCATCTAGCGGCGCTGGATGCGCTGGGAGGATTGGGCCGGGCGCTGGCCCGGCGTGATCTGCAGATCCACAGGACCTTCGCCCCGGCGCACCGCAAAGGTGGCGGGCTCTCCGGGCTTGAGCGCTGCCACGGCAGTCAGCAGCTCGGACACGTTGCGCACGGCCTTGTCGCCGACCTTGACGATCACGTCGCCCGGGCGCATGCCGGCCTGTGCCGCAGGTCCTGCCTGCAGCACGCCCGTGATGATGACGCCCGAATCCGCTTTGACGCCGAAGGTCTGCGCCAGCTCGGGTGACAGCTCGCTGGGCTCGACTCCGACCCAGCCGCGCACCACGCGGCCCTCCTTGACGATGCCGTCCAGCACCATCTTTGCCGTGGAAACGGGGATGGCAAAGCCGATGCCCATGCTGCCGCCGGAGCGCGAATAAATCGCCGTGTTGATGCCCAGCAGATTGCCGCTGGCATCCACCAGTGCGCCGCCCGAGTTGCCAGGGTTGATGGCCGCATCGGTCTGGATGAAGTTCTCGAAGGTATTGATGCCCAGCTGGCTGCGGCCCAGTGCGCTGATGATGCCGCTGGTCACGGTCTGGCCCACGCCGAAGGGGTTGCCAATTGCCAGTACGCGGTCACCCACGGCAATCTGGTCGGAATTGCCCAGCACGATGACTGGCAGCTTGTCCAGCGCGATCTTGAGCACGGCCAGATCAGTCTCGGGGTCCGTGCCGATCACCTGCGCCTTGGCCTGGCGGCTGTCGGTCAGTGTCACCTCGATGTCGTCCGCGCCCTCCACCACGTGGTTGTTGGTCAGAATGTATCCGTCGGTGCTGATGATGACGCCGCTGCCCAGGCCCGCCTGCTCCTGGGTACCCTGATCGCCAAAGAAAAACTGGAACCAGGGATCGTTGCTGCGCGGGTGCCGCACGGCCTTGCTGGTGTTGATGCTGACCACGGCGGGCGAAGCCTTTTTGGCGGCCGGCGCAAAGCTGCCGGGCGCGATCTCGCCCACGGGCGTAGCGGGCGCCTCCAGCAGCGCCACGCCGGCCTGGCTGCGTACAGCGCCGCGCCGCAGCCAGTCAGGCTGCAGTGTGGCGACGACGAAATACGCGGCCACCAAAATGGTGACCGTCTGAGAAAACAGCAGCCAGGTGCGTTTCATGAAATGTGTTGCGTTGTGCGGGTCTGACAAGACCCCATTGTGCGGCATGCTGCCCGGCCGGGTACTGTTCATCGGCATCCCTGCGGCCCTTGTGGACGTGTGTTCGATGGTTCATGGACGCCGGCCCATCGCCGACAATCTGTCCCATGAATATCACGCGACAAGAACTTTTGTCCCACTTTGATGGTCTGCTGCAGCCAGAGCGCTTCAAAGACTATGGCCCCAATGGCCTGCAGGTCGAAGGCCGCAGTGAAATCCGGCGCATTGTCAGTGGCGTGACTGCCAGCCGCGCTCTGATCGAAGCCGCCATTGACGCGCGTGCGGATGCAGTCTTCGTCCACCATGGGCTGTTCTGGCGAGGCATGGATGGCCGCATCACCGGCTGGCTCAAGGAGCGTATCCGCCTGTTGCTGACGCATGACATCAATCTGTTTGCCTACCATCTGCCGCTGGACGCCCATCCGCAATGGGGTAACAACGCACAGCTGGGCCAGCGCCTGGGGCTTTCGGGCGAAGCCGCCTTCGGCGAGCAGAACCTGGGCTGGATCGCCCCGGCCGATTTTGCCGATGCGGCAGCACTGTCGCGGCATGTGGAGCAGGTGCTGGGCCGTGCACCCGTCTGCCTGGCAGGCTCGGGCCGCCCCATCCGCCGTGTGGCATGGTGCACAGGTGGCGCCCAGGGCTTTTTCGAGGCAGCCATCGCAGCAGGCGCCGACGCTTTCATCACGGGTGAAATTTCCGAGCCGCAAGCCCATTTGTCCCGAGAAACCGGCGTGGCCTTCATTGCGGCTGGCCACCATGCGACCGAGCGCTATGGAGCGCCCGCATGCGCGGGCCATGTGGCTGCCCGGCTGGGGCTGGAGCACTGCTTTATCGAAATCGACAACCCTGCCTGATTGGTACCGGATACAGACAATGCCCGAATCCTTTGCGAACCTGGGAGCCATTGCCATTACCCAGGGCGATTCCGCCGGCGTGGGGCCTGAAACCATTGCCAAGGCCTTTCAGACGTCGCCAGAGCAGATGCGCGGCTGCTTCGTAGTTGGCGAGCTGCAAACCCTGCGCCGTGCGGCGGCCGTGGCGGCACGTGCGCGCGATGGCGCAAACGCCATTCCCTTGCCCGTGGCCCTCATCGATGCGCCCGCGCAGCTGTCCCAGGTGCCGCCCCGATGCATCCCCTTGCTGCAATTGCCGCAGCTGCCCGGCCCTGCGCCCTGGGGGCAGGTGAGCGCGACTGCAGGGGATGCCGCAGCGCGCTGCGTGGTCTGGGCTGCGCGGGCCGCTTTGCGTGGCGAGATCGCGGCCATGGTGACAGCGCCGCTGCACAAGGAAGCGCTGCATGCCGCAGGCGTGGATTTCCCCGGACATACTGAGCTGCTGCAATCCGAGGCGGCGCAGCATGCGGGCGTGGATCTGGCGCAGATGCCGGTGCGCATGATGCTGGCCAACGACGAGCTGCGCACCGTATTGGTCAGCATCCATATGTCGCTGCGCAAGGCCATCGACGCTGTCACGCCCGGCAACCTGCTGCAGACGCTGCACATCACGCACCAGGCGCTATCGCGCAGCCTGGGCCGCGCGCCGCGTATCGGCGTGGCCGGACTCAACCCGCACGCAGGGGAGGCCGGGTTGTTCGGCAGCGAAGAGACCGAGATCATTGCGCCTGCTGTGGCCCAGGCGCGTGCCCAGGGCCTGGATGTCCACGGCCCATTTGCACCCGATACGGTCTTCATGCGGGCCCGCCATGCGCCCGGCCATCCCGGCGAGTTCGATGTGGTGCTGGCCATGTACCACGACCAGGGCCTGATCCCCGTGAAGTATCTCGGTGTCGAGAAGGGCGTCAACGTGACGCTGGGCCTGCCCCTGGTGCGCACCAGCCCGGATCATGGCACGGCTTTCGACATTGCAGGACAGGGTGTTGCCGAAGCCGGCAGCCTGATCGAGGCAGTGCGCATGGCACGGCAGCTGGCTGGCTGATTCACGCCTGCCTTGCCATCATGGAAAACGCCCGTGGCGTGGTTGCCACGGGCGTTTTGCGTTGGTGCCTGCCAGGTGACTGTATTGCAGCGCAGGCATGTAGAGATTTGCGCCCATGGAGGCTGCGATTTCCCCCGAAGCTGTGCCATGGATGGAAACAACTGCAGGGTCTACCACGTTTCCCTTAACTGCGAACTCGCGAAATTCCTGCATCATGGCCATAGCTGGCTCCATCTTCAAAGAGTTTGAGATAGCGCAGTATTGCGCCGCTTTGGGGCCTGTCAGCGCTGGATGCGGCATGCAATAACCTTACTGCCCCCGCTACAATTTATTGTTGACCCCAACTCAAGCGACGTACTTCGAGGAACCCCATGAGTGACACTCCAATCGACTCCAGCAAGCGGACGTGGATCATCACGTCGGCATGCGCTGGTGCGGTGGGCGGCGTGGCGACAGCCGTCCCGTTCGTGAGTACCTTCCAGCCATCCGAAAAAGCCAAGGCGGCTGGCGCTGCGGTGGAGGTGGACATCTCCTCGCTCAAGGACGGAGAGAAGCTGACGGTGGAGTGGCGCGGCAAGCCCGTGTGGATCATCAAGCGCACGCCCGAACAGCTCAAGGAGCTGGCATCGCTCGATGGCCAGCTGGCCGATCCGCAGTCCAAGCGCCATCCCGACGAGTTCACGCCACCCTATGCGATGAACGGCAACCGCTCCATCAAGCCCGAAGTGCTCGTGGTCGTCGGCATCTGCACCCACCTGGGCTGCTCTCCGTCCGACAAGTTCCAGTCCGGCGCGCAGCCTTCGCTGCCCGA
The DNA here is from genome assembly GCF_029870285.1 of Delftia sp. PS-11. Classification (GTDB taxonomy): domain Bacteria; phylum Pseudomonadota; class Gammaproteobacteria; order Burkholderiales; family Burkholderiaceae_C; genus Comamonas. Next base: position 227,202 of record NZ_JACSYA010000001.1, on the reverse strand, counting down.
CGACTGGAAGGGCGGCTTTTTGTGCCCCTGCCATGGCTCGACATTCGACATGGCAGGCCGCGTCTTCAAGAACAAGCCGGCGCCTGACAACCTGCAGGTGCCGCCCCACATGTACCTGTCGGAGACCAAGCTCCTGATCGGTGAAGACAAGGCTTGAGGGAGACGATAACAATGGCCCACGAATTCAAGGACATCGATCCCAATGCGCCGGCCGGCGCCAAGCTCACGAACTGGTTCGAGAACCGTTTCCCGACGGCCTTCGATGCCTACCGCGTGCATATGTCGGAGTACTACGCTCCGAAGAACTTCAACTTCTGGTACATCTTCGGCTCCCTGGCACTGCTGGTGCTCGTGATCCAGATCGTCACCGGCATCTTCCTCGTGATGCACTACAAGCCGGACGCCGAAAAGGCGTTCGCCTCGGTCGAGTACATCATGCGTGATGTGCCCTGGGGCTGGCTGATCCGCTACATGCACTCCACCGGTGCGTCGGCCTTCTTCGTCGTCGTCTACCTGCACATGTTCCGGGGCCTGCTGTACGGCTCCTATCGCAAGCCGCGCGAGCTGGTCTGGATCTTCGGCTGCGCCATCTTCCTGGTGCTGATGGCCGAAGCCTTCATGGGCTACCTGCTGCCCTGGGGCCAGATGTCGTACTGGGGCGCCCAGGTGATCGTGAACCTGTTCTCGGCGATTCCCTTCATCGGTCCCGATCTGGCGCTGCTGATCCGTGGCGACTATGTGGTGGGCGATGCGACGCTCAACCGCTTCTTCAGCTTCCACGTGATTGCCGTGCCCCTGGTGCTGCTGGGTCTGGTGGTTGCCCACCTGCTGGCGCTGCATGACGTGGGCTCGAACAACCCCGATGGCATCGAGATCAAGGGACCGAAGGCGCCCAAGGACGCCAAGGGCCATCCCCTGGACGGCATTCCCTTCCATCCCTACTACACGGTGCATGACATCTTCGGCGTGACAGTGTTCCTGTTCCTGTTCTCGGCCGTGGTGTTCTTCGCGCCCGAGTTCGGCGGCTACTTCCTGGAATACAACAACTTCATTCCTGCCGATCCGCTGAAGACGCCTGCGCACATCGCACCCGTCTGGTACTTCACGCCCTTCTACTCGATGCTGCGTGCCATCACCAGCGAGATGATGTATGTGCTCATCGCCTGCGTGGTGCTGGGTGCCGGCTTCGGCGTGCTCAAGTCGCGCCTGCCGGGCTTTGCCAAGGGCGCTGTCGCTGTCGTGGCTCTGGCCGTCGTCGCGATGATGCTGTCCATTGATGCCAAGTTCTGGGGCGTGGTGGCGATGGGTGGTGCCGTGGTCATCCTGTTTGCTCTGCCCTGGCTCGATTGCAGCCCCGTCAAGTCGATCCGCTACCGTCCAAGCTGGCACAAGTACCTCTATGCCGTCTTCGTCGTCAACTTCGTGATCCTGGCCTACCTCGGCGTGCAGCCCCCGTCGCCCATCGGCGAGCGCGTGTCCCAGTTTGGAACGCTGTTTTACTTCGGCTTCTTCCTGCTGATGCCCTGGTGGAGCCGTCTGGGCGAGCCCAAGCCCGTTCCCGATCGCGTGACGTTCAAGCCGCACTGAAGCAGGAGAGAACAACAATGAAGAAACTGATCCTCACGTTGATCGCGGCCCTGGGCGTCGCGGTCGGAGCGCAGGCCTCCGAAGGAGGCATTGCCTGGGACAAGGCACCGGTCAAGACCAATGACCAGGCCTCGCTGCAAAACGGCGCCAAGTTGTTCGTCAACTACTGCCTGAGCTGCCATTCGGCTGCCTTCATGCGCTTCAACCGCCTCAAGGACATCGGCCTGACCGAGCAGGAGATCAAGGACAACCTGCTGTTCACGACGGAGAAGGTGGGCGAGACCATGAAGGCCGCCATCAATCCCAAGGAGGCCAAGGAGTGGTTCGGCGCCAACCCGCCCGACCTCACCGTGATCGCGCGCTCGCGCGCCGGCCACAACGGCACGGGTGCCGACTACCTCTACACCTTCCTGCGCACCTTCTACCGCGATGACACCAAGGCCACGGGCTGGAACAATCTGGCCTTCCCCAGCGTGGGCATGCCCCATGTGCTGTGGCAGCTGCAGGGCGAGCGCCGCGCGGTCTTCGAGGAAGTCGAGCACCACGGCGCTAAGACCCAGGTTTTCAAGGGGTGGGAGCAGGTCTCTCCTGGCACGATGAGCGCAGTGCAGTACGATCAGGCTGTTGGCGATCTGGTGAACTACCTGCAATGGATGGGCGAGCCGGCCCAGAACAGCCGCGTACGCATCGGCGTGGGCGTGCTGCTTTTCCTGGCGGTCTTCATCTTCATAGCATGGCGCCTCAACGCCGCGTTCTGGAAAGACGTCAAATAAAACCGTGACTGCAGAAGGCAGGCAGAAGACGTTCTGCGGCTGAACTGTGAGTGCAGAGTGGGCGCCGCGAGCGACCCACTCTTTTTGATTTTTAGGAGCCTCCACCATGATGGTGCTTTATTCGGGAACGACCTGCCCCTTTTCACACCGTTGCCGCTTTGTCCTGTTTGAGAAGGGCATGGACTTCGAGATCCGCGATGTGGACCTGTTCAGCAAGCCTGAAGACATCAGCGTGATGAATCCCTATGGCCAGGTGCCCATTCTGGTCGAGCGCGACCTGATCCTGTACGAGTCGAACATCATCAACGAGTACATCGACGAGCGCTTCCCGCACCCGCAACTGATGCCTGGCGACCCGGTGGACCGCGCACGCGTGCGCCTGTTCCTGCTGAACTTCGAGAAGGAGCTGTTCGTGCATGTCAGCGCACTCGAGGAGCGCAATGCCAAGGGCAACGAGAAGGTGGTCGAGAAGGCCCGTGCCCACATCCGCGACCGCCTGACGCAACTGGCCCCCGTGTTCCTCAAGAACAAGTACATGCTGGGCGAGAATTTCTCTATGCTGGACGTGGCCATTGCCCCGCTGCTGTGGCGCCTGGATTACTACGGCATCGAACTGTCCAAGAATGCAGCGCCGCTGCTCAAGTACGCCGAACGCATCTTCTCGCGTCCTGCCTACATCGAGGCATTGACGCCTTCCGAGAAGGTGATGCGCAAGTAATCCGCGCCGGTAGCCGACTGCTTGCCGTGCGGGCATGGAGGCGGGACAGATGTCCATCCTCCTGCCCGCTTTTGTGTTCTGGACTGCTTATTTCCTGGGATTGCCATGACTGCCCCCGAAGCCACCTCCACCCGTCCCTACCTGATCCGGGCCCTGTTCGAGTGGTGCTCCGACAACGGTTTCACGCCCCATATCGCTGTACGTGCCGACCGCAACGTGCAGGTGCCGCGCGAATTCGTGCGCGATGGCGAGATCGTGCTCAACATCAGCTACGACGCCACCAGCGGGCTGCAGCTGGGCAATGACTACGTCAGCTTCACGGCGCGTTTCGGTGGTCAGCCGCGTGAAATCATGGTGCCGGTCGACAAGGTCATGGCCATCTACGCACGTGAGACCGGGCAGGGCATGGCCTTTCCGCCGGTCGATGAAACGCATGATGACGGGGTGGCGGATGCTGTGGGCGAGATGCAGCCTGACGATGAGCCTCAGGCCGATGCCGGCGGCGATGAGCGCGTGGTGCAGCTCGTGAGCACGCAGGCCGAGCCTGGCGTCGACCCTGAGCCGCCGCGCACGCCGCCGGCCGGTGGCCGGCCCGCCCTCAAGCGGGTCAAGTAAACGGTGCAGCACGGCTGGCTGCTGCCACTGAAACAGTCCTGTTTCTCAAAATGGCTGCCAATTTGTACTACAATGGCAGCTTCGCCGGTTTAGCTCAGTTGGTAGAGCACCCGCCTTGTAAGCGGTAGGTCGTCAGTTCGAATCCGACAACCGGCACCAAAAACATAAACCCGCATGCTTCTGCATGCGGGTTTTTTGTTGTCTGTCTTTCAGGTGGCGGACTGCACTTTGATGCGTATTTCCGCCACATCCCAGCCCTTGGTGCGCAGATGTGCCGCCATGGCCGGCAGCAGCTGGCGCACCTTGGCTGCGGCCGCATTGCTGGCGACCAGCAGGCACCAGGTGCTGCCCTCGATGGGGCCGGCCTTGAGGCTGGTGCGCAGCATGGGCGGCACCAGGGGCAGCACGGCGGCCAGGCGGCTGCTGGATTCACGGGTCAGCTGCGCCAGCCTCGCCAGTGTGGGCGAAGCCTCGGCGGCTTGCAGGGCGGTGACTGCATGGTTGCGGCGGGTGAAGGTCATCTGTTCAGGCAAGACGGTGCAGAAGGTTATCTGCTGTTATATCCCAGCCTGTGGCCGGCTGCCGCAGCAGCAGGCATGGCGCCTGTCCGCGCAACAGTGCAGGCACCGGCTGCCGGCCCCAAAGGAGGGCCGGGCGCAGGCAGTTAGAATCAATTGTTCGGTCCTTGCTTCGATCCGGCCGCGGGCGCGCCCCAGAGGGCTCTTGCAGGAGGGCGAAGCAGCCCCATCTGAAATCCAACAATCTAGGGATTCCAGGCGCGCCGCGTTCCGTTTGGCGGATGGCGGCGTGTCTTTTTCGCATGGCCACCAACTTCCTCACCAAACTATTCGGCAGCCGCAACGACCGGCTTCTCAAGCAGTACCGCAAGACGGTCGCCCGCATCAATGCGATGGAGCCCGACTACGAGAAGCTCAGCGACGAGGCCCTGCGCGCGAAGACGCAGGAGTTCAAGGAGCGCGTGGCCAAGGGCGAATCGCTCGATGACCTGCTGCCCGAGGCATTTGCCGTGGTGCGCGAGGGCTCCAAGCGTGTCATGAAGATGCGCCACTTCGATGTGCAGCTGCTGGGCGGCATGGCGCTGCACCATGGCAAGATCGCGGAAATGCGCACAGGTGAAGGCAAGACGCTGACCGCGACCTTGCCGGTGTACCTGAATGCGCTGTCGGGCAACGGCGTGCATGTGGTCACGGTCAATGACTACCTGGCCAACCGTGACGCGACCTGGATGGCGCGCCTGTACAACTTCCTGGGCCTGACGGTGGGCATCAACCTGCCCAACATGCCGCGCGAGGAAAAGCAGGGCGCCTACCGCAGTGACATCACCTACGGCACGAACAACGAGTACGGTTTCGACTACCTCCGCGACAACATGGTCTACGAGGCAGCTGACCGTGTGCAGCGCGTGCTCAACTTCGCCATCGTCGACGAGGTGGACTCCATCCTGATCGACGAGGCGCGCACGCCGCTGATCATCAGCGGCCAGGCCGAAGACCATACGGCCATGTACCTGGCCATGAACAAGGTGGTTCCCTTCCTGGTGCGCCAGGAGGGCGAGGCCGATCCGCGCACCGGCGAAGGCGTGACCAAGCCGGGCGACTTCACCGTGGACGAAAAGAGCCACCAGGTCTTCCTGACCGACCAGGGCTACGAGGCGGCCGAGCGGCTGCTGGGCAACGCCGGCCTGATCGCCGAGGGCGCCTCGCTCTATGATCCCGCCAACATCACGCTGGTCCATCATCTGTATGCGGCGCTGCGCGCCAATCATCTCTACCACCGCGACCAGCACTATGTGGTGCAAAACGGCGAGATCGTCATCGTTGACGAATTCACGGGCCGCCTGATGGCAGGCCGCCGCTGGAGCGACGGCCTGCACCAGGCGGTCGAGGCCAAGGAAGGCGTCGCCATCCAGGCCGAGAACCAGACCATGGCCTCCATCACCTTCCAGAACTACTTCCGCCTCTACGGAAAGCTGGCAGGCATGACCGGTACGGCCGATACCGAGGCCTACGAGTTCCAGGAAATCTATGGCCTGGAAACCGTGGTGATTCCGCCCAACCGCCCCAGCAAGCGCGACGACCAGCTCGACCGCGTCTACAAGACCACGCGCGAGAAGTACGAGGCTGCGATCCGCGACATCCGCGAGTGCCACGAGCGCGGCCAGCCCGTGCTGGTGGGCACGACCTCGATCGAGAACTCGGAAATCATCGACGAGCTGCTCAACCGTGAAAAGCTGCCCCACCAGGTGCTCAACGCCAAGCAGCACGAGCGCGAAGCCGACATCGTTGCCCAGGCTGGCCGCTCCGGCATGATCACCATTGCCACCAACATGGCAGGCCGTGGCACCGACATCGTGCTCGGCGGCAACATCGAAAAGCAGGTGGCTGCGGTCGAAGCCGACGAGTCGCTGTCGCCTGCCGAGCGCCAGCAGCGCATCGAACAGATGCGTGCCGACTGGAAGGTCGAGCACGACAAGGTGTCTGCCCTGGGCGGTCTGCGCATCATCGCCACCGAGCGCCATGAGTCGCGCCGCATCGACAACCAGCTGCGCGGCCGTTCGGGCCGCCAGGGCGATCCGGGCTCCTCGCGCTTTTACCTGAGCCTGGACGACGCGCTGATGCGTATCTTCGCGGGCGACCGCGTCAAGGCCATCATGGACCGCCTGAAGATGCCCGATGGCGAGGCCATCGAGGCCGGCATCGTGACGCGCTCCATCGAGGGTGCGCAGCGCAAGGTCGAGGCCCGCAATTTCGACATCCGCAAGCAGCTGCTGGAGTACGACGACGTCTCCAACGACCAGCGCAAGGTGATCTACCAGCAGCGCAACGAGATCCTGGATGCCTCCGACCTGAGCGAAATGATCTCCGTGATGCGCGACGATGTCATCACCGATCTGGTGCGCCAGTACGTGCCTGCCGAGTCCATGGAGGAACAGTGGGATCTGCCCGGCCTGGAAAAGGTGCTCGCTGGCGAATGGCACATCCAGCTGCCGCTGCAGGCCGACGTTCAGTCGGCCCAGGCCATCACCGACGAGGAAATCCTCGAAAAGGTGCTGCAGGCAGCCCGTGAGGTGTTCGAGGCCAAGGTGGCCCTGATCGGCAGCGAGAACTTCACTCAGTTCCAGCGTGCCGTGCTGCTGCAGAGCTTCGACTCCAACTGGCGCGACCACCTGGCTGCCCTGGACTATCTGCGCCAGGGCATCCATCTGCGTGGCTATGCGCAAAAGCAGCCCAAGCAGGAATACAAGCGCGAGGCCTTCGAGCTCTTCCGTCAGCTGATCGATCAGGTCAAGACCGAGGTCACGCGCGTGCTGATGACGGTTCAGGTGCAGTCGCGCGAACAGGTGGAGCAGGCAACCGAGGCCATGGAGCAGCGCAGTGCCCACAGCCTGGAGCATATGACTTACGGCGTGTCGTCCGAGGATGCGGGCGAGGCTGCGCAAGAGCTGCCTGCGCTGCAAATGCCCGAAGGCGTGCGCGTGGGCCGCAACGATCCCTGCCCTTGCGGAAGCGGCATGAAATACAAGCAGTGCCACGGCAAACTGTCTTGAGCTGCGCCTGACAGCTGCCACACGCACGGGCTTCGGCCCGTGTTTGCATTTGGGAGTGTTTGTGAGGCGCTGAAATATGCAGCGCCCTGGTTTGTTCCGATAATGGAGCGCATTTTTCTTTCACCCTAGGAAACCCCTCAATGCCTGTGAATCTCTCCGCTCCCGTGGCCGCCGACCTGCTGGCGATCGACGGTGTCCGCATCGGCGTCACCGAAGCTGGTGTGCGCAAGGCCAATCGCAAGGATCTGACCGTATTCCTGCTCGACGAGGGGGCGTCTGTGGCGGGCGTATTCACGCAAAACCGCTTCTGCGCTGCGCCGGTCCAGGTGGGCCGCGAGCACCTGGCCCAGGCGGCAGGCCGCATCCGGGCCATGGTCATCAACACGGGCAATGCCAACGCCGGCACCGGCGCCGATGGCCTCGCCCGCGCCCGGCGCACCTGCGCCGACATGGCGGCCCTGCTGAATCTGGAGCCGTCGCAGATCCTGCCGTTCTCGACCGGGGTGATCATGGAGGAACTGCCCGTGGACCGCATCGCAGCAGGGCTGCCAGCGGCCATCGCCGCAGCCCGTGCCGACAACTGGGCCACGGCTGCCGAAGGCATCATGACCACCGATACCCTGCCCAAGGCGTTCAGCCGCTCGGTGGATATCGGTGGCCAGCGCGTGAGCATCACCGGCATCAGCAAGGGTGCCGGCATGATCCGTCCCAACATGGCGACCATGCTGGGCTTTCTGGCGACCGATGCGGCCATTGCGCCCGAGCTGCTGCAGCCCCTGGTCAAGGAACTGGCCGACGCCTCCTTCAACCGCGTCACCATTGATGGCGATACATCGACCAATGATTCGTTCGTGCTGGTGGCCACGCACAAGGCCGGCAATGCGCCCATCACATCGCTGACCAGCTCCGAAGGGCAGGCATTGAAGGCAGCGCTGCTGGAGGTGTCGCAGCTGCTGGCGCAGGCCATCGTGCGCGATGGCGAAGGCGCCACCAAGTTCATCACAGTGCAGGTGGAGGGCGGCCGGGATGAGGCGGAATGCCGCCTCGTGGCCTATTCCATTGCCCACTCTCCGCTGGTCAAGACGGCGTTCTATGCCAGCGACCCGAACCTGGGCCGCATTCTTGCCGCCGTGGGCTATGCCGGCATCGGGGATCTGGACCAGACCAGGATCGACCTGTTTCTCAACGATGTGCATGTCGCTGTCCAGGGCGGGCGCAATCCCGACTACCGCGAGGAGGATGGTCAGCGCGTGATGAAGCAGCAGGAGATCCTGGTGCGCGTGCTGCTGGGCCGTGGGCAGGCGCAGCAGACCGTGTGGACCTGCGACCTGAGCCATGACTACGTGAGCATCAACGCCGACTACCGTTCCTGACGCACCGCTGCGCCAGTGCCGGCCGCCCGGGCTGCGGCACTGGCCGCGTGACCACCGCATTCGAGAGACATCCATGACTTTGCCCACAGACGTTGTTGCCGCGCCGCTGCTGCAACTGGTCCAGCGCGCCGAACAGCTGATGCAGCGCATCGAGGCCATCCTGCCCCAGCCGCTGCAGTCCCCTGCCGACTGGAGTGTTGCCATCGCCTGGCGCTACCGCAAGCGTGCCAACGGCTGTGGCCTGCTGGAGCCTGTGCGCCATGTCGGTGCCATGCAGTTGTCCGACCTGCAGAACATCGATGTGCAAAAGGACAAGATCGCGCGCAATACCGAGCAGTTCGTGCTGGGCCGCACGGCCAACAATGTGCTGCTGACAGGCGCACGCGGCACGGGCAAATCCTCGCTGATCCGTGCCTGCCTGCATGCCTTTGCGCCCCGTGGCCTGCGGCTGATCGAAGTGGACAAGGCCGATCTGACCGATCTGCCCGATATCGTCGATGTGGTCGCGGGACGGCCCGAGAAGTTCATCATCTACTGCGACGACCTGAGCTTTGAAGAGGGTGAGCCCGGCTACAAGGCGATGAAGTCCATTCTGGATGGCTCCGTCAGTGCCGCCAGCCCCAATGTGCTGGTCTATGCCACCAGCAACCGCCGCCACCTGCTGCCCGAGTACCAGTCCGAAAACCTCACCTATCAGCGTGGCGAGGATGGCGAGCTGCATCCCGGCGAAGTGGTCGAAGAGAAAATTTCCCTGTCCGAGCGCTTTGGCCTCTGGGTGAGCTTCTACCCTTTCAGCCAGGACGAGTACCTGCGTGTCGTGGCCCAATGGCTGGAGGCACTGGGCCTGGACAGGCAGGCTATCGAAGCGGCTCGGCCCGAAGCACTGGTCTGGGCGCTGGAGCGCGGCTCCCGCAGCGGACGCGTGGCGCACCAGTTCGCGCGCGATTACGCAGGCCGTGCAGGGCACACGGCACTGCGCGCCGCAGGCATTGCCGATGTCCAGGGCCTGCCCGATGAAGCCGAACTGTAGCCACCCCGGCGTTTTGTGCGAGAAATCAATTGACTGAGAAACCATCTTCCGAACATGCAGCCGCTGTGCCGCGCAAGCACACCGAAGTTGCTGTGGGCATTTTGCTGCGCGAGGCCGACGGAGCACTGCTGATCACCAGCCGCCCCCAGGGCAAGCCCTATGCCGGCTACTGGGAGTTCCCAGGCGGCAAGATCGAGGCAGGTGAAACCGTGGAGCAGGCGCTGCGCCGTGAGCTGCAGGAAGAGCTGGGCGTGACCATTGCTGAGGCCCATGCCTGGAAAGTGACCGAGCATGACTACCCGCATGCGCTGGTGCGCCTGCACTGGTGCAAGGTCAGCCGCTGGAGCGGGGAGTTCGAGATGCGCGAAGGCCAGCAGATGGCCTGGCAGCAGTTGCCGCTCGATGTGCATCCTGTGCTGCCCGGCGCCTATCCCGTGCTGCAGTGGCTCAGCGATGAACGCGGCCTGGCTTTCGACCCTGCCTATTACGATGCCAGGCAGCCTCAGGGCTGAGGCTGCTGCCGCATGTTTTCAGGGCTCGGTGCGAGGGTCTCCGAAAGGAGCGTCTTCGGCCGGGGTCTGGGCCGGAACGCGGAATTGCTCATTTGCCCAGGCGCCCAGGTCGATCTGTTTGCAGCGCTCGCTGCAAAACGGCCGGTAGGCATTGGCCGGAGCAAACAGGCTGGGGCCGCTGCAGGTCGGGCAGCGGACCGTGGGAGCGGCGGGCTGAATGTCTGGCATGGCCTTCAACTGCACAGTGTGACCTCGAAAGAGGCATCTTCGCTGCAGGGCTGTGGTTTGCTGCCGCTTTCCGGGCGCAGCAGCCGGACGGAAACCAGCAGGCGGTTGCCGCTGATCTCGGGCACCAGATTGAGGGTTGGGTCGATGCGCAGGCGCAGCAGCTGAAAACTGCGCCCTGGTGGCATGGCCTGCTGGAACAGGCCTTTTTCTGCAGCCACCCATTGGGGTGTTCCGGTTTCACGCAGCAGCTTGAGCAGCAGTTGCAGTGACTGGCACAGCGGTGCCAGCGTTCCCGCCCAGTCTTCCAGATCCCGCAGGCGCAGCTGCGGCTCCTGCGACTGCCATGCATGGTAGGCCGGCAGGTCGAAACTGCAGGTGCCGCCAGGAATGCCGATACGGCTGCGCACTGCCATCAGCCACTCGTTCTCCGCCAGGGACTGCCCGGCTTTGCCGGTCTGGGCGTTGAGCTGCGTGAAACACTGTTCCACATGCCTGGAAACCTGGTCCAGCATGCGTTCCGAGATGTCGGGGTTGCCGCGAAGGCTGTCGAGCAGGCTCTTGTGGCGCTCAAGGTCTTTGAGCACATCGGTTTTCAGATCTGCGCGCGATGCCACATCCGCGATCTCGAAAATGGTGACCAGCGCGAAATGGTGATCGATGGGATGAGCCCGTGCGAGCAGCTCGCCCAGGCGGCGATAAAGCTGCTCAAGCCGGAGATAGGTTCTCAGGCGTTCGTTGAAAGGGTATTCGTACAGGATCACGCTTGCTGGGCTCCTCGGAGAGTACGCAAATCAGCCATCAGCATGCACAGATACTGGATTACACGTACAGGCCAAGCCATGGCCCGCATCATAGCCGGAACCATGCAGAGATTCGATCGGTGCATGTGCGCAGGGCCTCCAGATCCATTGCACCGTCGTTGTAAATGACCCAGTCTGCAGCTGCCAGGCGCTCGGCACGGCTTGCCTGTGCCTGCATGATGGCCTGCACGGCCTCGCGGGTCAGGCCGCTGCGAGCCATGACACGGGCGATCTGGGTCTGTTCAAGGCAATCAACGACCAAAATGGCATCGAGTTGTGTGCGCCAGTGTCCGGACTCCACCAGCAAAGGGATGTCGTGCACGATCAGTGCGCGCCCTTCGCATGTCGCCTGCTGCACCGCCGTGGCGGTCTGCTGTGCGACCAGCGGATGAATGATGGCTTCCAGCCGCTGGCGTGCATCGCTCTGCCCGAAGACAAGGGTCCGCATGCGGGCGCGATCGAGCGCTCCATCCGCGCCTATCAACTCTTGCCCGAAAGCGGCCGCAATGCCTGGCAGCGCCGCACCGCCAGCAGCGGTCAGCGCGCGTGAGATGGCATCGGCATCAATGATGGCTGCGCCGCGCTGGCCCAGCAATGCGGCTACCGTGCTCTTACCGCTGCCGATGCCGCCCGTCAGACCCAGGCGTATTGGGCGGCGAAGGGCATATGCTGCACTCTCGGTCATCGGTCGCCGGCTTACAGGCCAGCCAGTGCCAGCAGGGACTGCAGCATGCGCTGCGGGCCAAAGAACATGGCCGCAAAGCCTGCTCCTGCCAGAAATGGACCAAAAGGCACATAACCGCCTTCACGCAGGCGGCTGTTGATCTTGAGCGCGATGCCCACGACAGCGCCGATCACCGAGGACACCAGAATGATGGGCACCAGCGCCTGCCAGCCAAACCATGCGCCCAGCGCAGCGAACAGCTTGAAATCCCCATAGCCCATGCCTTCCTTGCCCGTGGCGAGCTTGAAGCCCCAGTAGACCAGCCATAGCGACAGATAGCCGGCAGCTGCTCCCCATACGGCATCCGCCAGGGGGACAGATGTCCATTGCAGCGCTGACGCCAGCAGGCCGGCCCACAGCAGCGGCAGCGTGATGTCGTCTGGCAGCAATGTGGTGTCCCAGTCGATCAGTGCCAGGCTCAGCAGCGCGGCGCTGAACAGGCACCAGGCTGCGCCAGTGGGAGTGATGCCCCAGCGGGATGCGCACAAGGCGAACAGTGCTGCGCATGCCAGCTCCACCGCCGGGTAGCGCAGGCCGATGGCCGCATGGCATTGCGCGCAGCGGCCCCGCAGCGCCAGGTAGCTGAGCACCGGGATGTTTTCGTACCAGCGTATGGCGTGGCCGCAGTGCGGACAGCGCGAGCGTGGCTGGCTCAGGCTCAGCCGTGGAGGCTGTGCATCCGGCTGCGCCGGGGCTGCCTGCTGCTCCTGCTGCCATTGCGCGTACTCGGCCTGCCATTGCTGCTCCATCATGCGGGGCAGCCGGTGTATCACGACGTTGAGAAAGCTGCCGACCAGCAGGCCCAGCAAGCCGCCCAGCGCAGCCTGCATCCAGAGTTCCGTGGGCATCAGACGACCTGCCCCAGCTTGAAGATCGGCAGGTACATCGACACCACGATGCCGCCGATGAGTGTGCCCAGAAACACGATGATGATGGGCTCCATCAGGCTGGACAGGCCGGCGACCATGTCATCCACTTCTTCTTCGTAGAAGTCCGCGGCCTTGCCCAGCATATGGTCGATGGAGCCTGACTCCTCGCCAATGGCGCACATCTGCAGCACCATGGAAGGAAAGACGTTGGCATTGGTCATGGCCACCGTCAGACTGGTGCCGGTGGAGACCTCCTGCTGGATCTTGTCGGTCGCGCTGGAAAACACATAGTTGCCCGAAGCCCCGCCCACGGAGTCCAGGGCCTCGACCAGCGGTACCCCGGCAGCGAACATGGTCGAGAGCGTGCGTGTCCAGCGCGCCACGCAGGATTTCTCGATCAGAATGCCGAATACCGGCAGCTTGAGAATGGTCCGGTCCATGAACTGCTGCATGCGCTCATTGCGTTTCCAGGCCTGGAAAAAGAAATACAGGCCACCGCCGATCACGCCGAAGATCAGCCACCACCATTGCACGAACACATCGCTGATGCCCATGACGAGCAGCGTGGGGGCGGGCAGATCGGCGCCAAACGAGGTGAAGACCTCTTTGAAGGCCGGGATCACGAAGATCATGATGATGGTCACGACCACGAAGGCAACGATGATCACCGAGATCGGATACATCAGCGCCGATTTGATCTTGGCCTTGATCGCCTCGGTCTTTTCCATGTAAGTGGCCAGCCGGTCGAGCAGCGCTTCCAGAATACCCGCTGCTTCGCCTGCCTCGACCAGATTGCAGTACAGGCTGTCGAAATACATCGGATGCTTGCGAAAGGCCGAATTGAGCGAACTGCCGGTTTCCACGTCCGAGCGTATGTCGGCCAGCAGACGTGTCACACTGGGGTTGGTGTTGCCGCGGCCCACGATGTCGAAAGCCTGCAGCAGGGGCACGCCAGCTTTCATCATCGTCGCCATCTGGCGGGTGAACAGTGCAATGTCCTTGGGCTTGATCCGTTTGCCGCCGCGTGTGCGGCGCTTCTTGATCTTGCTGGGGAGCACGCCCTGGCGGCGCAGCATGGCCTGGACTTGGTTGATGCCGCCGGCCCGGGTCTCGCCGCGCACGATCTTTCCATTGCGGTCCTTGCCTTCCCACTCGAAGACAGATTCCTTGATGTCCTTTGACGCGGCTGTGGCCATGGTGCTCCCTCTTGGTTTGTTGATCTCTGCGCCGTGTGCGCTAAAGCGCCTTATTCATTGGTGACGGCCAGCACTTCTTCGAGTGAGGTCAGTCCCAGTCTGGCTTTGTGCAGTCCCGATTCGCGCAGCGAGCGCACGCCTTCACGGCGTGCCTGCTCCGCAATTTCCAATGCGCTTCCATCGCGCAGGATGATGCGCTGGGTCTCTTCGCTGACGGGCATGACTTGGTAGATGCCGACGCGGCCCTTGTAGCCATTGTTGCAGGCGGAGCAGCCGACCGGCTTGTAGGTCACCCAGCTTCCGTCGAGATCCGCCTCGTTGTAGCCTGCATCCAACAGCGCTTCGCGAGGAATGTCAGCAGGCTGCTTGCACTGCGGACACAGGCGCCGTGCCAGTCGCTGGGCCGTGATGAGGATCACGCTGGATGCGATGTTGAAGGGCGCGATCCCCATGTTGCGCATGCGCGTCAGCGTGGTGGGGGCATCGTTGGTGTGCAGCGTGGACAGCACCAGGTGGCCTGTCTGGGCGGCCTTGATCGAGATGTCGGCGGTTTCAAGGTCGCGGATTTCGCCGACCATGATGATGTCCGGATCCTGGCGCAGAAACGCCTTGAGTGCCGCAGCAAAAGTCAGCCCTGCCTTTTCGTTGACATTGACCTGATTGACGCCCGGCAGATTGATTTCCGAAGGGTCCTCTGCCGTCGCAATATTCACCCCGGGCTGGTTCAGCAGATTCAGGCAGGTGTACAGCGACACGGTCTTGCCCGAGCCTGTGGGGCCCGTGACCAGAATCATGCCGTAAGGCCTGCCGATCGCATCGAGCAGGCGCTGTTTTTCTTCCGGCTCGTAGCCCAGTGCATCGATGCCCATCTTGGCCGAACTGGGGTCCAGGATACGGATCACGATCTTCTCGCCGAACAGGGTGGGCAGCGTGCTCACGCGAAAGTCGATGACGCGGTCGGGACCGACCTTGAGCTTCATCCGGCCATCCTGGGGAATCCGCTTTTCCGAGATGTCCAGGCGCGAAATCACCTTGATGCGCGAAGCCAGCTTTTCCTTGATGGCGATCGGGGGCGAAGCAATCTCGCGCAACTCTCCGTCGATGCGAAAGCGCACGCGGTACTGGTGCTCGTAGGGTTCGAAGTGCAAGTCCGACGCGCGCATGTTGAAGGCGTCGAGCAGCATCTTGTGCAGGAACTTGACAATCGGTGCATCTTCGACATCGGAGGCTGCCGTGTTCTCCTTCTCCTCCGGAGGCGTCTCGGGCGCAAGGTCGCCAAACTCGAAGTCGATCATGCCGCCAGCGCTCTCCGTGGCTTCGCTGACACTCTTGTTGAGCTGCGCAATCACCCGGTCCAGCTTGTCGGCTTCCACGACGACCCAGTCCACGCCCAGCTGGGTGGTGAACTTGATCTGCTCCGCAGCCTCCTGCTGCGTAGGGTCGGCCGTGGCCACCGTGAGCCGGTTGCCGCGTTTGCTCAGCGCCAGAACGCGGTAGGTGGTGGAGATCTTGGCATCCAGCACATTCTGGGGCAGGCGCAGCGGATCGATGGCGTCCAGATCGAGCAAGGGCGCGCTGAACATGGCAGACACCGTCTCCGCCACTTCCAGCATGGAAATTTCGCCAGTGCCGCACAATTCGGCAATGAACGAACTGCGCTTGGAGGCCGCTTTCTTGGCTGCCGCCTCCACGGCAGCCTCCGATGCCTTGCCTGCGGAAATCAGTGCTCGCCCTATACCCGGGAGCGATATCGCCGCAGAAGCAGTCTTGGGCGAGGAGTCAGCAGCTGCCATGTAAACGGACATGTGGGGAAAGGAAAGGACATTGATCCTATCATCCCTGGGTGCTGAATAGTCTGCAGTGCACGCAGCCGTCAGGCCGCCCGTGCCTGGATCAGGTTTCATATTGCAACATCGGCGTGCAGCCCGCTTGGGCAATAGCGCTCGATGTGGTGCATTGGGTGCCGTCTGCACACGGCTGCCACAAAAGAAAAAGCCCAAGTGCCTTGACACTTGGGCTTTTTGTGAATCCCTGGTCGGGGTGAGAGGATTCGAACCTCCGGCCTCTACGTCCCGAACGTAGCGCTCTACCAGGCTAAGCTACACCCCGATGCTCTCGATGAAGCATCGCTTGCCTGACATGTTCAGGTGCGCCGCTCCAGAAGCTGAGACGCCAATTGTAGCAAATTTGTGGTGTGCAAATTGGCTGGCAGTGCATTTAGTGCCGAGATGGCGCGGCGCGCCTCCGCATGGGCTGCCTCGCGTGCCACGTCCAGTGCGCCGGTGGTGCGCACGATCTCGATCACGGCGGGCAACTGCTCGGTCGAGCCCTGCTCAATGGCTGCGCGCACGATGGCGGCCTGCTCGGGGGTACCGCGCTGCATGGCGGCGATCAGCGGCAGCGTGCATTTGCCTTCGCGCAGATCGTCGCCGAGGTTCTTGCCCATTTCCTGGGTGTCGCCCGTGTAGTCGAGCACATCGTCGATGATCTGGAAGGCGGTGCCCAGTGCCTGTCCGTAGGTGGCGCAGGCCTGCTCGATCTCCGGCGATGCCTTGGCCAGCACGGCGCCCAACTGGGCGCTGGCTTCGAACAGCTGGGCCGTCTTGGAGCGGATGACGTGCAGGTAGCCCGCTTCATCCAGAGAAGCGTCGTGCGTATTGATCAGTTGCTGCACTTCGCCTTCGGCGATCACGTTGGTGGCATCCGAGAGGATTTGCAGCACGCGCATGCTGCCTACCTCGACCATCATCTGGAACGAGCGCGAGTGCAGGAAGTCGCCCACAAGGACACTGGCCGGGTTGCCAAAGGTTTCGTTGGCGGTGGGGCGGCCGCGGCGCAGCGTGGATTCGTCGACCACGTCATCGTGCAGCAGCGTTGCCGTATGGATGAGCTCGACCACGGCAGCCAGGATGTGCCTGTCGCTGCCCTGGTGGCCCAGGGCATTGCAGACCATCAGCAGCAGCGCAGGCCGCAGCCGCTTGCCGCCTGCGGCGATGATGTACTGGGATATCTGTGCGATCAGCGGGACACTGGTGGTCAGGCGCTGGGCAATCACATGATCCACTTCGCGCATGTCGTCGGCGATCAGGGCAAGCGGATTGGATGGTGGAAGAGTTGTGGTCAAGGTACTGTGGCCGCCGGGTGGATTGTCGATTATAGAAACAGCCATTCAGTGTGCTGGCTGCACACAGGCTGGCGCGGGCAGGGCGCCAGGGCCTGGTTGTGAAAAATTGGCTCTCGTGCTACAATCTTTGGCTTCCGTGAAAATTCTTTTGCGGGACTCTCAAACTCAGAGGTTTACATGTACGCAGTCATAAAAACCGGCGGCAAGCAGTATCGCGTTGCTGCCGGCGAAAATATCAAGGTAGAACAGATTGCTGCGGACGTAGGCCAGGAAATTGTGATCGACCAGGTTCTGGCTGTCGGCAACGGCGCTGAAATCAAGGTTGGCACACCCCTGGTGTCCGGCGCAACCGTGAAGGCAACTGTCGTTGCACACGGCAAGCACGACAAGGTGCACATCTTCAAGATGCGCCGTCGTAAGCATTATCAAAAACGCCAAGGCCATCGCCAGCAGTTCACCGAACTGCAGATCGTGGCGATCGCTGCTTAATTCAGGAGCTGAGTCATGGCACAGAAAAAAGGCGGCGGCTCTACGCGAAACGGGCGCGATTCCAAGCCCAAAATGCTCGGCGTGAAGGCTTTCGGTGGTGAACTGATCACTGCCGGCTCCATCATTGTGCGCCAGCGCGGCACCAAGTTCCACCCCGGCGACAACGTCGGCGTGGGCAAGGACCATACGCTGTATGCTCTGGTGGACGGCCATGTGTCGTTTGCTGTCAAGGGCGCACTGTCCAAGCATACGGTCAATGTGACGGCTGCCTAAGCCTCGTCACCTCGACGCGCGAAGCCCCGACATGTCGGGGCTTTGTCGTTTCAGCAGGGTCTGCCGCCGTGCGGCTGCTCCTGCCTTCCCGGGGAGGTGCTGGCGCCTCTCTTTGGTGTGGCCTGGGGCTGTCTGGTGCACACTGCTTTTTGTAAACTGGATGCCTCATGAAGTTCGTCGACGAAGCTTTTATCGACATTGTGGCCGGTGATGGCGGCAATGGCTGCGTGTCGTTCCGGCACGAAAAATACAAGGAATTCGGCGGTCCTGACGGTGGTGATGGCGGCCGTGGCGGCCATGTATTCGCCGTGGCCGATGTCAACCTCAATACGCTGGTGGACTACCGCTATTCGCGCCGCCACGAGGCCACGCGCGGCGAGCATGGCAAGGGCTCGGACATGTTTGGCGCGGCAGGCAACGACATTACGCTGCGCATGCCGGTGGGCACCATCATCAGCGATGCCGAGACGGGAGAGGTGCTGTATGAGCTGCTGACACCCGGCGAGGTGGTGACGATTGCCAAGGGTGGCGATGGCGGCTACGGCAATCTGCGCTTCAAGAGCGCGATCAACCGCGCCCCGCGGCAAAAAACGCCCGGCTGGCCTGGCGAGCGCAAGAATCTCAAGCTGGAGCTGAAGGTGTTGGCCGATGTCGGCCTGCTGGGCATGCCCAACGCCGGCAAGTCCACTTTTATTGCAGCGGTCTCCAACGCGCGGCCCAAGATTGCGGACTACCCGTTCACCACGCTTCACCCCAATCTGGGCGTGGTGCGCGTCGGCCCCGAGCAGAGCTTCGTGGTGGCCGATATTCCCGGCCTGATCGAGGGGGCGTCGGAAGGCGCCGGCCTGGGCCACCAGTTCCTGCGCCATCTGCAGCGCACCCGGCTGTTGCTGCACATCGTGGATCTGGCGCCCTTTGACGACAGCGTCGATCCGGTGGCGCAGGCCAAGGCCATCGTCGGCGAGCTGCAGAAGTACGATGCCGGGCTCCATGGCAAGCCGCGCTGGCTGGTGCTCAACAAGCTGGACATGGTGCCGGCCGAGGAGCGCGCCGCGCGCGTCAAGGACTTCGTCAAACGCTTCAAGTGGAAGGGGCCGGTGTTCGAGATATCGGCACTGACGCGCGAGGGCTGCGAAACCCTGATCCGCTCCATCTACCAGCACGTGCATGAACAGCAGCAGCTGGAGTCGGGTCCCAAGGAGATCGATCCCCGCTTCATCGATATCGGTGAGCCCGGCGTCGATCCCGCTGATCCGCGTTTTGCACGCGGCGACGCCGAGTAAGCTGAGGCAGGCGGGGCGCCATCGCCCTGCTTTGAAACCATGGCCCGGCCCGTGCCGGGCAAAAAATACTATCCATCCATGTCTTCCAACGTGTTGCGCGATGCCCATCGCATCGTGGTCAAGGTCGGCTCCAGCCTGGTCACCAATGAAGGCCGCGGTCTCGATGAGGCGGCGATCGAGGAGTGGAGTCGCCAGCTGGCGGCTCTGGTGCGGGGCGACGAAAGCCATGGCGGCCAGCGGCGCGAGGTCATCATGGTGTCCAGCGGTGCAGTGGCCGAGGGCATGAAGCGCCTGGGATGGGCGGCCCGGCCCAAGGAAATCCATGCCTTGCAGGCGGCGGCTGCCGTGGGGCAGATGGGCCTGATCCAGATGTACGAATCCAAGCTGCGCGAGCAGGGCATGGGCAGCGCCCAGGTGCTGCTCACGCATGCCGATCTGGCGGACCGGGAGCGCTACCTGAATGCGCGCACCACTTTGCTGACCCTGCTGCAGCTGGGAGTGGTGCCGGTGATCAATGAAAACGACACCGTGGTCAATGACGAGATCAAGTTCGGTGACAACGACACCCTGGGTGCGCTGGTGGCCAATCTGGTGGAGGCCGATGCCCTGGTCATTCTCACGGACCAGCGCGGCCTGTACAGCGCCGATCCGCGCAAGAACCCCGATGCGCGTTTCATCGACGTGGCGCAGGCAGGTGACCCCGAGCTGGAAGAGATGGCGGGCGGCGCCGGCTCATCCATCGGCAAGGGGGGCATGATCACCAAGATCCTGGCCGCCAAGCGGGCGGCAGGCTCCGGCGCCTCGACGGTGATTGCCTGGGGTCGCGAAAAGGATGTGCTGGTGCGCCTGGCGGCAGGCGAGTCGATCGGCACGCTGCTGGTGGCCCAGACCCACAAAAACCAGGCGCGCAAGCAGTGGATCGCGGACCATCTGCAGCTGCGCGGCTCGGTTTCGGTCGATGCGGGTGCCGTGGCCAAGCTGCGCACCGAGGGCAAGAGCCTGCTGCCCATCGGCATCGTGGCGGTGGAGGGGGAATTTGCCCGTGGCGATGTGATCGCCGTGCGCGATGCGCAGGGCGTGGAAGTGGCTCGCGGCCTTGCCAACTATGCCAGCGCCGAGGCACGGCTGTTGTGCCGCAGGAGCTCGGCCGAGATCGAGCGCCTTCTGGGCTACTCGGCAGGCCCCGAGATGGTGCACCGGGACAACATGGTGGTCGCCGGCTATTGACGCTCCGGCACGGCCTTGCCGTAAAAAAAACCGCGCCAGGGCCTGCCCTGGCGCGGTTTTTTTGTGATGCGGTCTTGCGCTGGGTCAACCCTTGGCCGTGTGGCTCGACTGGGGATCCGGGTCGAAGCTCGCTCCTGGCGGCAGTTCCATCCCGGGGTTGATGCGAAAACTGCCTGTGCGTGCCGGATGCATGCCAGGGGCATGGTAGTGCTCTGCCTCGGTATCATGGGCTTCGCGCGGGCGCATGCCGCTGCGCAGATAGCGGTTGCGCTGCTGCTCGCCACGCGGCAGGAAGCGCGCCAGTTCGGTCAGCGCCATTTCGTAGACGCCACGCTTGAATTCGACCACCACGTCCAGGGGGACCCAGTAGTCGTTCCATCGCCAGGCATCGAACTCGGGATGGTCGGTGGCGCGCAGGTTCAGGTCCCAGTCATGACCTACCAGCTGCAGCAGATACCAGATCTGCTTCTGGCCTTTATAGTGTCCGCGCGCATCGCGGCGGATGTACCGGTCTGGCACCTCGTAGCGCAACCAGTCCCGGGTGCGGGCGACCACGCGAACGTGGTTGGGCATCAGCCCCACTTCCTCATGCAGCTCCCGGAACATGGCCTGTTCGGGTGTCTCCCCCCGGTCAATGCCACCTTGTGGGAACTGCCAGCTGTGGGTACGAATGCGTTTGCCCCAGAACACCTGGTTCTTGTGGTTGAGCAAGATGATGCCGACGTTCGGGCGAAATCCGTCCCGGTCAAGCATAATCGAACCCCAATTTTCTGAATTGTGTCCATTATGCACGGTGCCTTGCCTGCGGCAAGCACGCTGCCCTGATTCCCGCGAAGCCCCCTGTCCCATGAAAGCCTCCCAATTTTTCATCTCCACTCTCAAGGAAGCTCCGGCGGACGCCGAAGTGGCCAGCCACAAGCTCATGATGCGGGCCGGCCTGATCAGGAAGCTGGGCGCTGGCATCTACAACTACATGCCCATGGGCCTGCGCGTGATCCGCAAGGTCGAGGCCATCGTGCGCGAGGAAATGAACCGCGCCGGCGCCATCGAGGTCACCATGCCTGTGGTGCAGCCGTCCGAGCTGTGGCAGGAAACCGGCCGCTTCGAGAAGATGGGCCCCGAGCTGCTGCGCATCAAGGATCGCCATGGCCGTGACTTCGTGATCCAGCCGACCAGCGAAGAGGTGGTGACCGACATCGCCCGCCAGGAGATCAAGAGCTACAAGCAGCTGCCCAAGAATCTCTACCAGATCCAGACCAAGTTCCGCGACGAGCGCCGTCCGCGCTTTGGACTGATGCGCGGACGCGAGTTCATCATGAAGGATGCCTACTCCTTCGACAAGGACCGCGACGCCGCCCAGATCAGCTACCAGACCATGCGCGCCGCCTACAAGCGCATTTTCGACCGCTTCGGCCTGCAGTACCGCGCCGTGCGTGCCGACAGCGGCGCCATCGGGGGCGATCTGAGCGAGGAGTTCCAGGTGATCGCCTCGACTGGCGAG
This sequence comes from Delftia sp. PS-11, assembly GCF_029870285.1. Classification (GTDB taxonomy): domain Bacteria; phylum Pseudomonadota; class Gammaproteobacteria; order Burkholderiales; family Burkholderiaceae_C; genus Comamonas. The sequence goes on along the minus strand of NZ_JACSYA010000001.1, from coordinate 205,312 downwards.
GATGCCATCGTCTACTGTCCGAACAGCGACTACGCTGCCAATATCGAAAAGGCCGAAGCCCTGGCGCCCGCGGGCCCGCGTCCTGCGGCCTCGCAGGCCATGGCCAAGGTGGCCACGCCCGGCAACAGCACCTGCGAGTCGGTAGCTGCGCAACTGGGCCTGCCGCTGTCCCAGACCGTCAAGTCGCTGGTGCTGGCGACCGATACGTTCGATGACAAGGGCGATGTGGCTGGCAGCCAGGTCTGGCTGCTGCTGCTGCGCGGCGATCATGACATGAACGAGATCAAGGTGGCCAAGGTGCCTGGGCTTGATGTGGGCTTCCGTTTTGCCACGGTGGCCGAGATCGAGGCGCATTTCGGCTGCCAGCCCGGCTATCTGGGCCCGATCGGCCTGCAAAAGCCCGTGAAGCTGGTCGTGGACCGCGAGGTGGCCGTGATGGCCGACTGGGTCTGCGGCGCCAACGAGGTGGACTTTCACATCACCGGCGTGAACTTCGGTCGTGATCTGCCCGAGCCCGACGTGGTTGCAGACCTGCGCAATGTGGTGGCTGGCGACAAGTCGCCCGACGGCGCTGGCGAACTGGCCATCGAGCGCGGCATCGAGGTGGGCCATGTGTTCTACCTGGGCACCAAGTACTCTCAGGCCATGAACGCCACCTTCCTGGCCGAAAATGGCAAGCCTACCTTGTTCGAGATGGGCTGCTACGGCATTGGCGTGACGCGCCTGCCGGCGGCAGCCATCGAACAGAACCATGATGATCGCGGCATCATCTGGCCCGATGCGATTGCACCGTTCACCGTCGTGGTCTGCCCCATCGGCATGGACCGCAGCGAAGCGGTCAGGCAGGCTGCCGAGACACTGCATGCCGAACTGCTGGCCCTCGGGGTGGATGCCATTCTTGATGACCGTGGCGAGCGTCCGGGCGCGATGTTCGCGGACTGGGAGCTGATTGGCGTGCCGCACCGCGTAGTGCTTTCCGACCGGGGCCTCAAGGAAGGCCAGGTCGAATACCAGCACCGCCGCGATACCGAAGCAACCAAGCTGGCTGCCACCGACGTGCTGGCTCACCTGAAGCAAAGGCTGGGCCTGTGACACGGCCCTGCGGGCATGGCCGCCGAGACTGCCTGCGCCGCGCTGCGGCGCTGGCGGCGGGGCCTGTGCTCGCAGGCATGGCTGCGCCTGCATGGTCAGGCGGGCAGCTGGAAGAGCCGCTGGCCGACTCGGTGCGCACGGCACTCAGTGCGGCCGTCGCAGGCTCGGCTCCGCCCGAGCTGCGTTTCGCATCCACCGAGGCCCGGCTCGATTACCTGCGCTGGCTGACGGCCAGCAGCGAGCGGCTGCGCGCGCGCAAGCCCGAGCTGTCCACGCGCGTGGAGTTTCTGCAGACAGCCTGGTATGAGGCCAAGCGCGCCGGACTGGAGATTTCGCTGGTGCTGGGCCTGGTCCAGGTGGAGAGCGGCTTTCGCAAGTTCGCCATCTCCAGCGTGGGAGCCCGGGGCTACATGCAGATCATGCCGTTCTGGATGCGCCTGATCGGCGATGGCGATATCGGCAAGCTTTTCCACATGCAGACCAATCTGCGCTTCGGCTGCGTGATCCTGCGCCACTACCTGGACCGCGAGAACGGCGACATGTACATGGCCCTGGGCCGCTACAACGGCAGCCGTGGCCAGCCTCAGTACCCGAATGCGGTCTTCGCCGCGCAGCGGCGCTGGGAGACGGAGCCCGCCCGCTCGGCTGCCTGAGCGCAGGCCTGCCCCCGGCCGGATTCAGTGCGTGTCTGAGGACATGCTCGAGACCTTGGCCACTGCCGCCGCCGTGCTGCCTTCATCCTGTGGCGACGGGTGCGTGTCCGGCGTGGCGCGGGTGACCAGCACCTGGTCGATGCGGTAGCTGTCCACGTCCATGACCTCGAAACGGTAGCCGCCCCACTGCACCGTATCCGTGCGGCGGGGCACGCGGCGCAGCATGACCATGAGAAAGCCGCCCAGGGTCTCGTAGTCCTGGGCATGCGGCAGCTCGTCGAGCTCAAGCGCGCGCATGACGTCCTCCACGGGCGTAACCCCATCGATGAGCCAGGAGTTTTCGTCGCGGCGCAGGATCTGCTGCTCCTCGTCGTCATGGGCGCTGACGAGGTCGCCCATCACCGTGCTCATGACGTCGTTGAGCGTCACCACGCCCACGACCAGGCTGTATTCGTTGACGATGACCGCAAAATCCTCATGCACCTGGCGGAACTGCTCCAGCACCTCGGCCAGCGTCAGGCGGTCGGGCACGACAAGCACCTTGTGCACCAGACTGTCGTCCCGCAGGGACAGCGGCTGGCCGTTGAGCGCGCGCTGGAACAGATCCTTGGCATCCACATAGCCGACGATATGGTCGATATCTCCATCGCAGACCGGGTAGGTCGAGAAGGGCTCTTCGGCGATGCGCGCGCGGATCAGTTCATCAGGGTCGTCGCGGCGGAAGTAGGCGATGCGGTCGCGCTGGGTCATGGCCGAGCCCACGGTGCGTGAGTCGAGTTCGAACAGGTTGGCAATCACCTGCTGCTCCTGGGCCGCCAGCACGCCGGCGCGCGTTCCTGCCTCGGTCATGGCCAGGATGTCCTCGTGGGTGATGCGGTCGTCGCGCACCGTGGGCAGGCCCAGCAGCTGGGCCACGGCATCGGCCAGCCGGTTGAAGCACCAGACCAGCGGCTTGAGCATGGCCATGCACCAGAGCATGGGGCGCAGCACGCGGATGGCCAGTGCTTCGGGCTCGGCCATGCTCAGGCGCTTGGGCAGCAGGTCGGCGAACAGGATGAACAGGGAGGTGACCGTGGCAAAGGACAGCAGAAAGCCGATGGTCTGGGCACGGCTGTCGGGCATCCAGAGCATCAGCAAATCGGCCAGATAGGGTGTCAGCGCGCCTTCGCCCACGACGCCGCCGAGAATGGCGACGGCATTCAGGCCGATCTGGGTGACCGTGAAGTATTCCCCTGGCTGGGCCTGCATCTTCATGACGAGTTCGGCGCGTGGCTCGCCGTCCTCCTGCATCTGCCGCAAGCGCAGCCGCCGCGATGCGGCCAGCGAGATTTCGGCGACGGAGAAGAATGCGCTGGTCAGAATCAGCGCGACAATCAGCAGCAGGCTTTGGGACAGGCTCATAGGCAGGCGTGAAGGCGGGCGAGGCCGCCTTGCAGTGGTGTGGATGTGCCTATTCGACCACACAAAGCGCGATGGCGCCTCCCCTGCATGCCCGAGGGCGCGCCAAGTTCCGTGCCGTGCGCCATGCGCGCACAAAAAAGCCACCTGCGAAGGTGGCTCCCCTGTGCATTGCAGTGCCGGTTCAGGCCGCGTTGCCGCCGAGCAGCTGCTGCAGCTCGCCCGATGTGTACATCTCCATCATGATGTCCGAGCCGCCGATGAACTCGCCGCGCACGTAGAGCTGCGGGATCGTGGGCCAGTTGCTGTATTCCTTGATGCCCTGGCGGATTTCCTGGTCTTCCAGCACGTTGACGGTGGCAAGGCTGCGCGGCTCGACGCCGCAGGCCTTGAGAATCTGGATGGCGCGGCCCGAGAAGCCGCACATGGGAAAGCTCGCGCTGCCCTTCATGAACAGCAGGATATCGTTGCTCTTGACCAGTTGGTCTATGCGTTGCTGGGTGTCGCTCATTTGCGTAGTGCTCCGGATCGTGGTGGGCGCCGCTGGCGCGGCAGTGCATGGCAGGATTATTTCACTGTCCGCTCTGGCCCTGTGGCCATGCGGGAATGCGCCGCTCAGGCCGGGCCGGTGCAGGCCTGGCCAGACCATTGGCCTCCGGTGCAGCGGGCCACGCCTGCCAGGTCGTGGCGGTGCTGGACCTGGCCAAAGCCCGCTGCGTGCAGCAGGGCTGCGACCGCCTCGGCCTGGTCCCAGCCGTGCTCCAGCAGCAGCCAGCCTCCAGCGGCCAGCCGTGCCGGGGCCTGGGCGATGATGGCGCGGATGTCGGCCAGACCGTCTGTGCCGCTGGCCAGCGCCGACAGCGGCTCGTGCACAAGCGCGGCCAGATGCGGATCGTCTTCCCTGATATAGGGTGGGTTGCTGACGATCAGTCCGAAGGCAGGCTGCCCAGCCAGGGGCTCCAGCCAGCTGCCCTGGGCAAACCGGACAGGCAAGGCCAGGCGCTGCGCATTGGCCTGAGCGACCGCCAGTGCACCGGCGCTGGCATCCACGGCCCAGACGCATGCGGCCGGGCGTTGGCTTTGCAGAGCCAGCGCAATCGCCCCGCTGCCTGTGCCCAGGTCCGCCACGCGGCAGGCGGCGCCATCTGCGGGCATCAGCTCCAGTGCCCAATCCACCAGGGTCTCGGTATCGGGGCGGGGGTCGAGCACACGTGCATCCACGGCCAGCTCCAGCCCGTAGAACTCCTTGTGGCCGATGAGGTAGGCCACAGGCTCTGCGTCCAGGCGGCGCGCGCACAGCGCAGCATAGGCGCTGGCCTGGGCTGCGTCCAGCAGGTCCTGATCATGCGTCAGCAGCCAGGCCCTGCCTGCTTTCTCGCGGCCTGTCACGTGCAGCAGCAGCAGTTGCGCATCGATGCGGGCCAGGCCCATGGCCTGTGCGTGCAGCAGGGCCTGCTGTACGGTGGGGGGCGCGCCCATATCCATGGACATGGCCTCAGGCATTGACCTGCAGCTCCGCCAGCAGCTCGGCCTCGCGCGCTGCCTGCAGGGCGTCCAGCACGTCGCCAAGGTCGCCCTCCATCACGGCCAGCAGCTTGTAGAGGGTGAGATTGATGCGGTGGTCGGTCAGGCGCCCCTGCGGGAAGTTGTAGGTGCGTATGCGGTCGCTGCGGTCGCCGCTGCCGATCAGGCCCTTGCGCAGCGCGGCTTCCTTGGCCTCGCGTTCGCTGCGTTCCTTCTCCTGCAGGCGCGCCTGCAGCACCTGCAGTGCCTTGGCCTTGTTGCTGTGCTGGCTGCGGCCGTCCTGGCATTCGGCCACGATGCCTGTGGGCAGGTGGACCACGCGCACGGCCGAGTCGGTCTTGTTGATGTGCTGGCCGCCCGCGCCGCTGGCACGGAAGGTGTCGATGCGCAGATCGGCCGGGTTGAGCGTGATGGCCTGGGTTTCGTCAGGCTCGGGCATGACGGCCACGGTGCAGGCACTGGTGTGGATGCGGCCCTGGGTCTCGGTGGCGGGCACGCGCTGCACGCGGTGGCCCCCCGACTCGAAGCGCAGCCGGCCATAGACGCCGTCGCCTTCGACGCGCAGCACGACTTCCTTGTAGCCGCCCAGCTCGCTTTCGTTGGCGCTCATGATCTCGACCTTCCAGCCGATGGAGTCGCAGTAGCGGGTGTACATGCGCGCCAGATCGCCTGCGAACAGCGCCGATTCGTCGCCCCCCGTGCCAGCCCGGATTTCTAGGTAGGCATCGCGCGCATCGTCAGGGTCCTTGGGCAGCAGCAGGCGCTGCAGATCGTCTTGCAACTGGATCAGCTCGGCCTCGGCGCCGCCGATTTCCTCACGGGCCATGTCGGCCATGTCGGGGTCGTCCAGCATATCGCGTGCGGCAGCCAGATCGTCCTCGCGCTGGCGGTAGCGTGCATAGCGGCCGGCAATGGCTGTCACGTCGGCATGCTCGCGCGAAATCGCGCGGTACTGCTTCATGTCCCCCATGATGTCTTCGCGCGAGAGGAGAAAGTCGAGTTCTTCGAGGCGCTGGGCATAGCGCTCCAGCTGTTGGCGCAGAAAATCTTGCATGGCGGGAGTATGGCGTGGAGGGGCCGCAGCGGCACGGCATGCGGCAGACCGGCTGGAGTATGGCCGAGTTCGGGGCAGCCGCAATGCGACTGCTGTGCAAAGAGCGCTGCTAAAGTGGCTGCTCTGGCACGGTGCGCTGGCTGGCGGAGCGCAGGAACAGGCGCGAGACGGTATCCATGGTGTGGCTGCGCTGTGTGGCATCGCCCTTGTGCAGCTCGGCCATCGTTCCGTGCAGCATCTTCTGGGTCAGGCCGCGTGACAGGGCTTCGAGCACAGTATCGATGTCCTCGCCCTTGGCCAGCAGCTTCTTGGCGCGCGCGATCTCCATGGCGCGCCACTCGTCGGTCTGGGTGTTGAGCTGGCGGATCAGTGGCACCACGCCAGCCTGGGGGCGGCGCTGGTCCAGCCAGTGCATGAAGCTTTGCACGCCATGGTCGATGATGACCTCGGCCTGCTCGACGGCGGCCTGGCGCTGGGCCTGGCCGGTGCGCACCACGCTGGCCAGATCGTCCACGGTGTAGAGATAGACATCGCGCAGGTCCTTGACCTCGGATTCGATGTCGCGCGGCACTGCCAGGTCCACCATGAACATCGGGCGGTGCTTGCGCTTTTTGAGCGCACGCTCGACTGCTCCCAGGCCGATGATGGGCAGGCTCGATGCCGTGCAGCTGATCACGGCGTCGTATTCATGCAGGCAGTCGGGCAGGTCGGCCAGGCGCATGGTGTCCGCGCCGAACTGGGCGGCCAGCTTCTCGCCACGCTCCAGCGTGCGGTTGGCGATCATGATCTGGCGGGGGTGGCGGGCGGCGAAATGGGTGGACACCAGCTCGATCATCTCGCCCGCGCCCACGAAGAGCACCTTGATCTGCGAGAGGTCCTCGAACAGCTGGCCTGCCAGGCGCACGGCCGCAGCGGCCATGCTGATGCTGTGGGCGCCGATTTCGGTGGAACTGCGCACCTCCTTGGCCACTGCGAAGCTGCGCTGGAAAAGCTGGTTCAGCGTGCTGCCCAGCGCGCCGGCATTTTCGGCCGCGCGCACGGCGTTTTTCATCTGCCCCAGGATCTGGGCCTCGCCCAGGACCATCGAGTCCAGTCCGCTGGCTACGCGAAAGGCGTGGCGCGCCACGTTGCCGTCCTGCAGCAGATACGAATGCGAGCGCAGCAGATCGGGCGCGATTCCGCCGCTGTCCGCCAGCCAGTGCACGGTATGGTCCAGAGCGGGCGCTTCTGCCGCGCAATAGATTTCGGTGCGGTTGCAGGTCGAGAGGATGGCCGTCTCGACGGCGCTGTGCTGGCGGCCCGGGCCTGTCAGCGACGCGCGCAGGCCCTGCAGCGTGGGCACGATCTGATCGAGCGCGAACGCGAAACGGCCCCGCATATCCAGCGGAGCCGTGTGGTGGTTGATACCGAGTGCCCAGACTGCCATAGCTGCAGATTATAAAATTTTGCGCTGTTTCAGGCATCCCTGACCGCAACACCACGGAATCGGAGTTTTCAATGGGTGTGATTGCGAGCGCAAATCATTTGCTCAATTTCCTGGCGCCCGCGCTTTTTCTGTCGCTGGGGCTGGTGCTGTGCGCCCGGTGTATTCAGGGGAAAATCCCCCAGGTGCTTGCCTGGTGGTGCCAGGCTGCTATTAATTTTGTTGTGGGTGGCGCGGTGCTTATGGCGGGCCTGTGGTGGTTTGGCCGCGATGGAAAGATTGCCACCTATGCGGCTTTGGTGGTGTTGATGGCACTGTCCCAGTGGGTTCTTGTCCGAGGCTGGAGCAGCCGCGCCTGATGGAAAATTGATGCAGGTCAATGGATTGAGCGTGGCCTGCACGCGACACCGGCACGCGCAGCAGCGTCTGGCGCTGCCTGCGCGGCCGGCGATGCCGTCACCGTGATGCAGGGCTGAAGAGGTCCACGCGGTCGGTGATGATGCCATCCGTGCCCAGATCGATCAGCCGCTGCGCCGCCCACTCGTCATTGACGGTGTAGCTGCTGCAGCGCAGGCCCGCGCCATGGACCTTGGCGACCAGGGGGGCATCCCACAGCGCATGGTTGAGCACCATGGCCGAGCAATCGAGTGCCAGCGCGGTGCGCAGATCTGCGTCACCCGTGGCATCGGACAGCTTATCCACCAGCAGGCCCCGGGGAATCTGTGGCGCCGTATCGCGCGCGCCCTTGAGCGCTTCGGGCTTGAACGAGGTGAACAGCGGCTGCACCCTGTCCCCGGGCCAGATGCGCTGCATCAGTTCGCCCGTGGCGCGTCCTGTCGCTTCCTCCTGGCCCGGCGTGGGCTTGATTTCCACGTTCAGGAAAAAATGGTTGGCCAGGCACCAGCGCGACAGGGCCTCCAGCGTGGGCAGGGTCTCGCCGGCCCAGGCGCGCGAATGCCAGCTGCCGGCATCGAGCTGTGCCAGAGCGCCCATGGGCAGTTCGCTCCCGATGCCGTGGCCGTTGGTGGTGCGCTCCAGAGTGGCGTCGTGCAGCAGGAACAGCACGCCATCGCTGGACAGCTTGGCATCGCATTCAAACATGCGATACCCGTACCCGGCCCCCATGCGGAAGGCGGCCATGGTGTTTTCAGGCGCCAGCTTGCCAGCGCCGCGGTGGGCCACCCACAGGGGGTAGGGCCAGGGTTTCAGGTGATCGGTCATTGCGAGTCCATCAGAAAGGTATTGCTTGGATGGAAAAAGAGAGCCCCTGGGGCTCTCTCTGCAAGTGCAGGTCAGACCCGCTTTCCGGATTCGGCATCGAACCAGTGCAGGCGGCGCTCTTCGGAGGGCCTGACGCGCAGGATTTCGCCCGCCTTGGGGAAGGGGGCGCCTTCATCAATGCGCACCGTCATGGTTTCGCCACCCAGGGTGCCATAGACCAGGCGCTCGGCACCCAGCATTTCCACGGTGTCCACCTTGATCTCCCAGCCGCCGTCATGCACGACCACCAGATGCTCGGGGCGGATGCCCAGGATGCGGCCGGCCTGGCCGCCAGGGGCGTTTCGCAGCAGGTTCATCGGGGGCGAGCCGATGAAGCTGGCCACAAAGGTCGAGGCAGGGGTGTGGTAGACCTCTTCGGGCGTGCCGAACTGCTCCATCACGCCGCCGTTCATGACGATCATGCGCTGGGCCAGCGTCATGGCCTCGACCTGATCGTGGGTCACGAACAGGCTGGTGATGCCCAGTTCGGCATGCAGCTTCTGGATCTCGATGCGGGTCTGGCCGCGCAGCTTGGCATCCAGGTTGGACAGTGGCTCGTCGAACAGGAACACCTTGGGCTGGCGCACGATGGCGCGGCCCATGGCCACGCGCTGGCGCTGGCCGCCCGACAGCTGGCGCGGCTTGCGGTCCAGCAGATGGGACAGCTCGAGGATCTTGGCAGCCTTGTCCACACGGCGCTGGATTTCGTCCGCGGGGACCTTGGCGATCTTCAGGCCATAGGCCATGTTCTCATAGTTGGTCATGTGCGGATACAGCGCATAGTTCTGGAACACCATGGCGATATCGCGCTTGGCCGGCTCCACATCGTTGACCACCTTGTCGCCGATCAGCAGCTGGCCGTCGGAGATTTCCTCCAGCCCTGCCACCATGCGCAGCAGGGTGGACTTGCCGCAGCCCGAGGGGCCGACGATGACGATGAATTCGCCATCCTTGATTTCGGCGTTGACGCCGTGGAGAACCTGGTTGGCCGACGGCCCCTGGCCGTAGCGCTTGATCAGATTGCGAAAGGAGATGGATGCCATACGAAATGTCTCGTTGAGTCGCGAAGCCGGGCGCTGGCCTGGGCTTCGCGGGGGTCTTGCGTTGATGGGGCTGCCGGCGGCTTATTTTTCGGTGTCCACCAGTCCCTTGACGAACCAGCGCTGCATCAGCACCACCACGACGGCGGGCGGCAGCATGGCCAGCAGGGCAGTGGCCATCACCACGTTCCAGTCGTTGCCTGTGTCGCCGCTGGCGACCATGCGCTTGATGCCGATGACCACGGGGTACATGTCTTCGGAGGTGGTCACCAGCAGCGGCCACAGGTACTGGTTCCAGCCGTAGATGAACTGGATCACGAACAGCGCTGCGATCGAGGTCTTGGACAGGGGCACCAGCACGTCCTTGAAAAAGCGCATGGGGCCGGCGCCATCGATGCGTGCAGCCTCCACCAGCTCGTCCGGCACGGTCAGGAAGAACTGGCGGAACAGGAAAGTGGCCGTGGCCGAGGCGATCAGCGGAATCGTCAGGCCGGCATAGCTGTTGAGCATGCCCAGCGTGGAGACGACTTCGTAGGTGGGGCCGATGCGCACTTCCACGGGCAGCATCAGGGTCACGAAGATCAGCCAGAAGCACAGCTTCTTGAACGGGAAGCGGAAGTAGACCAGTGCGAAGGCCGACAGCAGGGAGATGGCGATCTTGCCCACGGTGATGACCATGGCCGAGACGAAGCTGATCCACATCATGCGGGCCACAGGCGCGCTGGAGCCAGGACCCGAGCCGCCGAACAGCGCGGCCTTGTAGGTCTCCCAGAAGTTGCCGCCGGGCAGCAGCGGCATGGGCGCCTGGATGATGTCCTGGGGCGTGTGCGTGGAGGCCACGAAGGCCAGGTACAGCGGAAAGCCGACGATGACCACGCCGAGCACCATGATCAGGTGCGAGAAAAAGGTCAGAAGGGGGCTGCGTTCAACCATGATCAGTATTGCACTTTCTTCTCGACGTAGCGGAACTGCACCACGGTGAGCGCAACCACGATCACCATCAGCACCACCGACTGGGCGGCCGAGCCGCTCATGTCCATGGCCTTGAAGCCGTCGTGGTAGACCTTGTAGACGAGGATGGAGGTGTCCTGGCCGGGGCCGCCCTGGGTCGTGGCGTCCACGATGCCGAAGGTATCGAAGAATGCGTAGACCACGTTCATCACCAGCAGGAAGAAGGTGGTGGGCGACAGCAGAGGGAACTGGATGTCCCAAAAGCGCCGCATGGGGCCTGCGCCATCGATGGCTGCAGCCTCGATCAGCGATTTTGGAATGGACTGCAGGCCCGCGAGGAAGAACAGGAAATTGTAGGAAATCTGCTTCCAGATGGCCGCGATGACGATTAGCGTCATGGCGTTGCTGGAGTTCAGCAGATGGTTCCAGTCATAGCCGCTCTGGCGCAGCGCATAGGCGACGACGCCGATGGAGGGGGAGAACATGAACACCCACAGCACGCCTGCCACGGCGGGCGCGACGGCGTAGGGCAGCAGCAAGGCGGTTTTGTAGGCGAGCGCACCCTTGATCACGCGGTCCGCGAAGATGGCCAGCATCAGCGACAGGGCGATGCCGAAGACGGCCACCAGCAGCGAAAAGATGGCCGTGGTCTTGAACGAGGCCATGTAGGTGGGGTCTTCGAACAGGTGCTGGAAGTTGGCAAAGCCCACCCACTCGGTGGAAAAGCCAAAGGTATCCTGCGCCTGGAACGACTGCACGATGGCCTGGCCTGCCGGCCAGAAGAAGAAGACCAGCACGATGACCATCTGTGGCGCTATCAGCAGCCAAGGCAGCCAGGCGGATCGGAAAAGAACGCGTTTTTCCATGACGGGGCTCGGGTAGAACAAAACAGCCCGCAACCTGGACAGCCGTGAGGCTGCCGATTGCGGGCCTGTGATGCGCGGCGCGCGCTGCATGGGCAGCGGCGGCACCACGGATCACGTGGGGGGATTACTTGTTGGCCCGGGCAAAGCGGCCCAGCTGTTCGTTGCCGCGGGTGACGGCGGCATCCAGGGCCTGCTGGGGAGTCTTCTTGCCGGTCCAGATCTGTTCGGTCTCCTCATCGACGATGGTGCGGATCTGCACGAAGTTGCCCAGGCGGATGCCACGCGACTTGTCGGTGGTCTTGCGGATCATCTGCGTCACGGCAGTGTCTGTGCCAGGGTGCTTCTCATAGAAGCCCGATGCCTCGGTCAGCTTGTAGGCTGCCGTGGTCACCGGCAGGTAGCCCGTGCGCTGGTGGCTGGCCGCCTGGATCTTGGTGTTGTTCAGGAAATTGAAGAAGTCGGCCACGCCCTTGTAGTGATCGGCACTCTTGCCGGCCATCACCCACAGAGAAGCACCGCCGATGGCCGTGTTCTGGGGCGCGCCCTTGACATCGGCGTAGTAGGGCAGCTGCGACTGGCCGAAGGCGAACTTGCTTTCCTTGACCACGCGGGCGTACAGGCCCGAGGAGCCTGTGATCATCGCGCACTCGCCCGAGGCGAAGGCGGCATCCGGCACGTTGCCGCGGCCCTTGTAGACGAAGCTGCCCTCCTTGGCGGCCTTGGCCAGGTTCTCGAAGTGCTTGACGTGCAGGGGCGAGTTGAACACCAGCTTGGCATCGGTGCCGTCAAAGCCGTTGTTCTTGGTCGCATACAGGGTGTTGTGCCACAGCGAGAAGCTCTCCAGCTGGGTCCAGCTCATCCAGCTGGTGGTCAGCGCGCAGCGGTGGCCGGATGCCTTGAGCTTGTCGGCGGCGGCGAACACTTCGGGCCAGGTCTTGGGCGGCTTGTTTTCGTCCAGGCCAGCCTTCTTGAAGGCGTCCTTGTTGTAATAGAAGATGGTTGTCGAGCTGTTGAGCGGGTAGCTCATCATCTGGCCGTTGGGCGCCGTGTAGTAGCCGGCGACGGCAGAGATGTACTCGCCCTGGTCGAACTTGAAGCCGCCGTCGTTCATGATCTTGGTGACGGGCACCACGGCGCCCTTGGAGGCCATCATGGTGGCCGTGCCCACTTCGAACACCTGCAGGATGTCGGGCGCGTTTCCGGCGCGGAACGCCGCGATCGCGGCCGTCATGGACTCGTCATACTGGCCCTTGTAGGTCGGCACCACCTTGTACTTGGTCTGGCTGGCGTTGTATTCCTTGGCCAGATCGTTGACCCAGTCGCCCAGGGCGGCGCTCATCGAGTGCCACCACTGGATTTCGGTTTGGGCCTGGGCCGAGATGGTGGTGGCGGCGATCGCGGCCGCCATGGCCAGTTGCTTCAGTTGCATGAGGACTCCTCTGATTCGGTGACAGTTGCAGACCGGTGCCACGGTAAGGCGATGGCATGACATGTCTGTGTCATTGTTTTCGGTTGCTTCGCACCGCACTACAGGCCAAACCCGATGGACGGCCCGTCCCGTATGTCAGCCGTGTGACGAAGAGTGACACGCGAAGCTGCGCCATTTTAGGTCAATACCATTTCGTTTCAAAAGCGAGGATTGTTCGTATTGGCTCGTTTGGGCTCTTTCTGTATAAGGACGATACGTCTGGAGCATGACGTGGTACATGTATGGAGAAGGCAGGCGTCGCTGACTGCGATGGTGTTGCACTCAGAGCCCCGCGCACAGCGCGGCTTAGGGGCGCTCGCTTAAAATCGCGCTCCCACTTGGCTCAGCGGCGCCCCACGAGCGCCCGACACGGTCTACCCCATGAATGTACCGATTGCGTTGGCGGCCCTGCAGGCACAGGCAGCCGAACCTGCACGTCTGCGAGAGATTCCCTACAACTACACCTCGTTTTCCGATCGTGAGATCGTGATCCGCCTGCTGGGCACCTCCATGTGGGATGTGCTGGGCCAGCTGCGCCAGGAGCGGCGCACAGGGCGCTCCGCACGCATGCTCTATGAGGTGCTGGGGGATATCTGGGTTGTGCAGCGCAATCCCTATCTGCAGGACGACCTGCTGCACAGTCCTGACCGGCGCAAGGCCCTGGTCGAGGCGCTGGAGCACCGCCTGGCTGAAATCGACAAGCGCCGCGATGCCCGCCAGGACCCGGCCCGGGATGCGCTGGTGGGTCAACTGGTCGATGCGGCCCGCCGCGCCGTGCGGGAGTTCAACGCCACGTTCGTCGAAGCCGAGCAGCTGCGCAGGCGCGTGCAGAAAAGCCTGGGCCGCCTCACTGCCAGGGACAACATCAAGTTCGACGGCCTGTCGCGCGTGGCCCATGTGACGGATGCCACCGACTGGCGCGTCGAGTACCCGTTCGTGGTGCTGACACCGGATTCCGAGGCCGAGATGGCTGGTCTGGTCAAGGCCTGCATCGAACTGGGCCTGACCATCATCCCGCGTGGCGGCGGCACGGGCTACACGGGCGGCGCGATTCCGCTGACATGGCGCAGCGTGGTCATCAACACCGAAAAGCTCGAAGCCATGACCGAGGTGGAGATGCGCCGCATCCCCGGCGTGGACCACGAGGTGCCCACCATCTTCACCGAAGCCGGCGTGGTCACGCAGCGCGTGGCCGATGCGGCAGAGCGCGCGGGCTTCGTCTTCGCCGTGGACCCGACCTCGGCCGAGGCCTCGTGCATCGGCGGCAACATCGCCATGAACGCAGGCGGCAAAAAGGCGGTGCTCTGGGGCACGGCGCTGGACAATCTGGTGTCCTGGCGCATGGTCACTCCCGATGCGCAGTGGCTGGAAGTCACGCGTGTGGACCACAACCTCGGCAAGATCCATGACGCCGAGATGGCCAGTTTCGAGCTGCAGTATTTCGAGGCCGACGGCAAGACGCCCGTGCGCAGCGAGCGCCTGGACATCCCGGGCCACAAGTTCCGCAAGGAAGGCCTGGGCAAGGATGTGACCGACAAGTTCCTGTCGGGACTGCCAGGCATCCAGAAAGAGGGCTGCGACGGCCTGATCACCAGCGCGCGCTGGGTGGTGCACCGCATGCCCGAGCATACGCGCACGGTTTGCATGGAATTCTTCGGCAATGCCAAGGATGCCGTGCCCAGCATCGTCGAGATCAAGGACTTCATGTTCGCCGAGCAAAAGCGCTCGGGCGTGCTGCTGGCCGGCCTCGAACATCTGGATGACCGCTACCTCAAGGCCGTGGGCTACGCCACCAAGAGCAAGAAAGGCAACGGCCATCTGCCCAAGATGGTGCTGCTGGGCGACATCGCGGGCGATGACGCCGACGCCGTGGCGCGCGTGGCCGCCGAGGTGGTGCGCATTGCCAACTCGCGCAACGGCGAGGGCTTCACGGCCGTCAGCGCCGAGGCGCGCAAGAAATTCTGGCTCGACCGCAAGCGCACGGCGGCCATCTCGCGCCATACCAACGCCTTCAAGATCAACGAAGATGTGGTGATTCCGCTGCCGCGCATGTGGGAGTACACGGACGGCATCGAGCGCATCAACATCGAGCTGTCGCTGCGCAACAAGCTCAAGCTGTGCGACGAGCTGGCGCAGTTCTTCCAGCATGGCGATCTGCCGCTGGGCCGCCAGGACGATGCGGGTGACATTCCCTCGGCCGAACTGCTGGAAGACCGCGTGCAGCAGGCCCTGGCCCTGGTGGCCGAGGTGCGTGCGCTGTGGCAGGGCTGGCTGGACAATGTGGAGAGCCTGTTCGCGCAGCTGCAGGACCACACGCTGCGCGCGAGCTGGAAGACCCAGCTCAAGGCGCCCATGGCCCAGATCTTCGCCGGCGCAGCCTTCCAGCCGCTGCAGGCGGCCATCAACGCCATCCACCAGCGCGTGCTCAAGGGCCGGGTCTGGGTGGCGCTGCACATGCACGCGGGCGACGGCAATGTGCACACCAATATTCCCGTCAACAGCGATGACTACGAGATGCTGCAGACGGCCCATGAGGCCGTGGCGCGCATCATGGTGCTGGCGCGCCGCCTCGATGGCGTGATCTCCGGCGAGCATGGCATCGGCATCACCAAGCTGGAGTTCCTCAGCGATGAGGAACTGGCGCCGTTCGCTGCCTACAAGCAGCGCGTGGACCCGGAAGGCCGCTTCAACAAAGGCAAGCTGATCCGCAACGAGGCGCTGCAGGCCATGGCGGGCCAGCGCCATGACGGCCGCTCGCCGCGCGAGTCGCTGATGTTTGCCGATCTGACCAATGCCTACACGCCGAGCTTCGGCCTCATGGGGCATGAGTCGCTGATCATGCAGCAAAGCGACATCGGCGCCATTGCCGACTCGGTCAAGGACTGCCTGCGTTGCGGCAAGTGCAAGCCCGTGTGCGCCACCCATGTGCCGCGCGCCAATCTGCTGTACAGCCCGCGCAACAAGATCCTGGCGACGTCGCTGCTGGTCGAGGCCTTCCTCTACGAGGAGCAGACGCGCCGTGGCGTGTCGCTGCGCCACTGGCAGGAGTTCGAGGATGTGTCCGACCACTGCACGGTCTGCCACAAGTGCTTCAACCCCTGCCCGGTGAAGATCGACTTCGGCGATGTGACCATGAACATGCGCAACCTGCTGCGCAAGATGGACAAGAAGAGCTTCAGGCCCGGCAACAAGCTGGCCATGGCCATGCTCAATGCCACCAACCCGGACACCATCAAGTTCATGCGCTCGGCCATGGTCGGCGTGGGCTTCAAGGCCCAGCGTCTGGCCTCCGATGTGCTGCAGGGCCTGGCCAGGAAGCAGACCCAGCATCCGCCGGCCTCGGTGGGGCGCGCTCCCATCAAGGAGCAGGTGATCCACTTCGTCAACAAGAAGCTGCCCGGCGGCCTGCCCACCAAGACGGCGCGCGCGCTGCTGGACATCGAGGACAAGGACTACGTGCCCATCATCCGCAGTCCGCAGACCACGAACTCGGAAACCGAGGCCGTGTTCTACTTCCCTGGCTGCGGCTCCGAGCGCCTGTTCAGCCAGGTGGGACTGGCCACGCAGGCCATGCTGTGGCACGCGGGCGTGCAGACCGTGCTGCCGCCGGGCTATCTGTGCTGCGGCTATCCGCAGCGCGGCAGCGGCCAGTTCGACAAGGCCGAGAAGATGATCACGGACAACCGTGTGCTCTTTCACCGTGTCGCCACCACGCTCAATTACCTGGACATCAAGACCGTGGTGGTCAGCTGCGGCACCTGCTACGACCAGTTGCAGGGCTATGAGTTCGACAAGATCTTCCCCGGCAGCCGCATCATCGACATCCACGAATACCTGTTGGAAAAGGGCGTGACGCTGCAGGGCAAGGAGGGCTACCTCTACCACGATCCCTGCCACTCGCCCATGAAGCTGCAGGACCCGATGAAGACCGTCAAGGCGCTCGTTGGCGATGGCGTGGTCAAGAGCGAGCGCTGCTGCGGCGAATCGGGTACGCTGGGCGTCACGCGGCCGGACATCTCCACGCAGATCCGTTTCCGCAAGGAGGAGGAGCTGCGCAAGGGCGAGGCTGCGCTGCGCGCCACGGGGGCGCTGTCCGAGAAAGACAATGTCAAGATCCTCACCAGCTGCCCCAGCTGCCTGCAGGGCCTGTCGCGCTACGGCGGCGACCTGAACAACGGCCTGCTCGAAGCCGACTACATCGTGGTCGAGATGGCGCGGCAGATTCTGGGCGAGAACTGGATGGCCGAATACGTCCAGCGTGCCAATGCCGGCGGCATCGAAAGGGTTCTTGTCTGATGACGGTCGCTGCCTCCTGTCCGCTGTGCGCCGAAGAAGGCGGCCTGCCTGTCTGGTGCGGCCGGCAGCTGCGCGTGATCCGTGCGCAGGAAGAGGGCTTTCCTGCCTTCTACCGCGTGGTCTGGAATGCGCATGTGGCGGAATTTTCCGATCTGGACGCCGCTGCGCGCCGGCACTGCATGGATGCGGTGGCCGAGGTCGAGCGCGTCCTGCGCGCGCGGCTCGCGCCGGACAAGATCAACCTTGCGGCATTGGGCAACATGGTGCCGCATTTGCACTGGCACGTGATCGCGCGCTTTGCCTGGGACAGCCATTTCCCCGCAGCGGTCTGGGCGCCTGCGCAGCGCCCGTGCGATGCGCAGCGCATGGCTGAGCTGGCAGCGCAGTTGCCAGCCATCGACGCGCAGTTGGCCCAGGCACTGGATGCCTGGCAGTCGCGCGAATCCATTCACTGAGGAGCACCGCATGGCCGGATTGACACCAGATACCCCGACGCCCGAGGCATTGACCGTGCATGGCGCCTCGCGCGTGCTTGAAGTGGCCTACTCGGATGGCGCGCGTTTTCGCATTCCTTTCGAGTTGCTGCGCGTCTATTCCCCGTCCGCCGAAGTCCAGGGCCATGGTCCGGGCCAGGAAGTGCTGCAGACTGGCAAGCGCGAAGTGGGCATCACGGCCATCGAGCCCGTGGGCAATTACGCCATCAAGCCTTTCTTCAGCGATGGCCATGAAAGCGGCCTGTATACCTGGGAATATCTCTACGAACTGGGCCGCCGGCAGGACGAGTTCTGGACCCAGTATCTGCAGCGCCTGCAGGAAGCTGGCATGGACCGCGATGCGCCCATGCCCGGCAAGGCGGGCGGCGGGCACAGCTGCAGCAGCCACTGACACCGCGCGCGCAGGTCCCCTGCGCGGCGCTTTTTCCCCGGAGTGCCACATCCGCGAGCTTTGCAAAGCGCAAGGTTATTGAGGGTGGTGCTATATTAAAAATAGCTTGAAAGGCTTTGTATGAAAGCGTTTCAGGCTTTTTCTTCTTGATAACCCTGGTGCGGCAAAGCCTGTTCTCGCAAGGGGTTGTCGCTGTACGTACTACTACTGCTTGCTTAGCATCCTCGGTATGAACACCACACATTTCGGATTCCAGTCGGTGGACGAAAGCGAGAAGGCCAGCCGCGTGCGCGGCGTGTTCGACTCCGTCGCATCCCGTTACGACGTCATGAACGACCTGATGTCGGGCGGGCTGCACCGCGCCTGGAAGGCCTATACGGTGATGGTGGCCAATCTCAAGGAAGGCGACAAGGCGCTGGATATCGCCGGCGGCACGGGCGATCTGGCTCTGGCATTTGCCAAGAAAGTGGGCTCCACGGGCCAGGTGGTGCATACGGATATCAATGCCTCCATGCTGCGCGTGGGCCGTGACCGGCTGATCAACAAGGGGGTGATCCTGCCGACCCTGGTCTGCGATGCCGAGGCACTGCCGTTTCCTGATGACCATTTTGATCTGGTCAGCGTGGCTTTTGGTCTGCGCAACATGACGCACAAGGACGTGGCCCTGCAGGAAATGAACCGCGTGCTGCGTCCTGGCGGCAAGCTGCTGGTGCTGGAGTTCTCCAGGGTCGCCAAGCCTCTGGAGAAGGCCTACGACTGGTATTCGTTCAAGGTGCTGCCCGCCATGGGCCGGCTGGTGGCTGGCGACGATGCCAGCTACCGCTATCTGGCCGAGTCGATCCGCATGCACCCGGACCAGGAAGAACTCAAGCGGCTGATGCAGCAGTGCGGCTTCGGCCATGTGGATTACCACAACATGACGGGCGGCATCGCCGCGCTGCATGTGGGTATCAAGTGCTGAGCGCGTGAGGTGCTCGGTGGGAATGCAGGCAACACGATGATCAAGGAGATGAGAACATGATGAAGCTGTGGTCTATGGCCCTTGTGGCAATGCTGGTGGTGGCCCATGGCTCAGCCGAGGCCAAGCGCATGGGGGGCGGCCAGTCGATCGGCAAGCAGTCCAGCAATGTGACGCAGCGTGAAGCTGCGCGTGCGCCTGCGCAGAATACGCCGCCGCAGAATGCCACCCCGAACGCCGCTACGCAGAATGCGGCTGCCAAGCCTGCTGCGCCTGCACCTGCGGCTACACCGCCTGCCAAGAAGCCCTGGGGTGCCATGCTGGGCGGCCTGGCTGCGGGCCTGGGCCTGGCCTGGCTGGCCAACTCCCTGGGTCTGGGCGCGGCCTTCGGTCAGTTCATGATGTTCGCGCTGCTGGCCTTGGTCATCATGGTCGTGGTGGGCCTGATCATGCGTTCGCGCCGTGCATCTTCCGGCGCGCAGTCCACGCCCCAGAGCAGCCCGTTCGCCTTCCAGGGCGTGCCCGCTGGCGCCGCGCCCGCCGGCGCGGGTGCTGCCGCAGGCAGCGCATCCTTCCCGGCGGCTGCCAGCGCGCCTGCGCTCAGCAGCGCGGCCGTGGCTCCGCAGTACAACCCCGAGAAGGTCGGCAACGATGCCTCTGCCCGTCCCTGGGAGCAAAATCACCAGCCGTTTGCAGCGGCCTCCGGCACAGGCTCCGGCGTGCAGATCGGCTCCGCTCTGGCGGGCTCGCAGAACTGGGGCGTGCCCGAGGGTTTCGATACCGAGGGTTTCCTGACGGCGGCCAAGCGCAATTTCGTGACGCTGCAGTCGGCGTGGGACCGCTCCGACATCGCCTCGCTGCGTGCGATGATGACGGACGGCATGCTCGCCGAGATCCGCAGCCAGCTCAACGAGCGCGAGGCGCAGCGTCCTGGCGAGCCCAACCAGACCGATGTGGTGATGATTGAGGCCCAGTTGCTGGGCATCGAGGATCTGGGCAATGACTACATGGCCAGTGTGGAATTCTCGGGCATGATCCGCGAGGACGCATCGGCTGGCCCAACTCCCTTCCGCGAGGTCTGGAACATGACCAAGCCCAAGAGCGGCAGCAGCGGCTGGCTGGTGGCTGGAGTCCAGGCATTGCAGTAATTCCCTGCACTTCGGGAATAATCGGGGGCTATGGCAACACAGTCCCCTTTTTCTTTTCTGAACGGCCTCGTGGAACGCGTGATGGCCGGTCCGCAGCCGCCGCAATGGCTGGTCGGCGAGGTGCATCAGCGCCTCGTGCTGTTCCTCAACCATGTGCTGATGCAGGAAAAGGAGGCGACGGAGCGCCTCGTGCGGCAAAAAGGCCGTGTGGCGCGCGTGCAATGGCGCGGGTACTCGGTCGCGCTGCAGGTGACGCCTGCCGGCCTGTTCAATGTGGCGCCTGAGGAGGCACAGCCGGATCTGCTGCTGGAGGTGACCGAGACTTCGCCGCTGGCGCTGGCCCAGGTGGCGCTGCGGGGTGAAAAGCCCTCCATCCGCATCGAGGGCGATGTGCAGCTGGCTGCCGACCTCAACTGGCTGGCCGATCACGTCGAATGGGATGTGGAGGAAGACCTGGCCCGCCTCATTGGCGATGCGCCAGCACATGCCCTGGCCAGGGCTGCTCGCGGCGCAGCCCAGGCGCTGCGCCAGTTCGTCGGCGCCCGTATGTCCGGCCGTTCTGCCGCAGATGCCGCAGACCGTGACACGGCAGGTGGCAGCACGACTGGCAGCCATGCTGCCGTGGTGGCATTGCCCGGTTTCGAGAACGACAAGCCATGAGCCGTTTCCTGCGCGGCTGGGCCATCGTCTGGGTGGTGTTCCGCTATGGGCTCGACGAGCTGGTGCTGTCCAGTTTCGAGCATCCCTTGCTGCGCCGTGTGCGGGCAGTGCTGACGCTGGGGCGCAAGCTGGACAAGCCCCGTGGCCAGCGGCTGCGCGAGGCGCTGGAGGAGTTGGGGCCCATCTTCGTCAAATTCGGCCAGGTGCTGTCCACGCGCAGCGATCTGATGCCACCCGACGTGGCCGAGGAGCTTGCGCGCCTGCAGGACCGCGTTCCGCCGTTCGACTCGCAGATTGCGGTGGACACCATCGAGCGGGCCTTTCGCAAGCCGCTGGACCAGATCTTCGTGAGTTTTGAGCGAGAGCCCGTGGCCAGCGCCTCGATCGCCCAGGTGCATTTCGCCGTAGTCCGCGACCGCGATGGCGTGGAGCGCGATGTGGCCGTCAAGGTGCTGCGCCCTGGCATGAAGACCGTGATCGACAAGGATCTGGCGCTCATGCACATGATGGCCAGCTGGGTCGAGCGCCTGTCCTCCGATGGCAAGCGCCTCAAGCCCCGGCAGGTGGTCGCCGAATTCGACAATTACCTGCATGACGAGCTGGACCTGATCCGCGAGGCCTCGAACGCCGCGCAGCTGCGCCGCAACATGGAGGGGCTGGATCTGGTGCTCATCCCCGAGGTGTACTGGGACTATTGCCGCACTGACGTGATGGTCATGCAGCGCATGAAGGGCGTGCCCATCAGCCAGGTCGAGCGCCTGCGCGAGGCCGGGGTGGATATTCCGAAGCTGGCCCGCGATGGCGTGACCATCTTCTTCACCCAGGTGTTCCGCGACGGCTTCTTCCATGCCGACATGCACCCTGGCAACATCATGGTCAGCCTGGAGCCCGAAACTTTCGGACGCTACATCTCGCTGGACTTCGGCATCGTCGGCACGCTGACCGAGTACGACAAGGAGTACCTGGCGCAGAATTTCACGGCATTCTTTCGCCGGGACTACAAACGCGTGGCCGAGCTGCACATCGAAAGCGGCTGGGTGCCCCCGAGCACGCGCGTGGACGAGCTGGAGGCCGCCATCCGCGCCGTCTGCGAGCCGTACTTCGACCGCCCGCTGGCAGAGATCTCGCTGGGCATGGTGCTGATGCGCCTGTTCCAGACCTCGCGGCGCTTTCATGTCGAAATCCAGCCGCAGTTGGTGCTGCTGCAAAAGACTCTGCTCAACATCGAGGGCCTGGGCCGCCAGCTGGACCCCAACCTCGACCTCTGGAGCACGGCCAAGCCCTTTCTCGAAAAATGGATGCTCGACCAGATGGGGCCCCAGCGCCTGTGGCGCGAACTGCAGGCCGAGGCGCCGCGCTACGCCAAGCTCATTCCCGAGCTGCCGCGCCTCATCCACCAGAAACTCATCCGCCGCCAAAGTGGGGATGACGAGCTGCTCAAGGAGCTGCTCAGGCAGCAAAAGCTCACGAACCGTCTGCTGCAGGCGGTTCTTTGTGGCGGCATCGGCTTCGTCATCGGGCTGGTGCTGCTGCAAATCGTGGCGCGCCTGCATTTTTACTGACATGGAACTCCTGCGTGCCGCTTCGCGTCTTCCCCTCGGAAGGCGCGTCCATGGGCTGCCGCCCCTGGCGCCGCGGTGCGCCACCCCTGCCTGCAACCCTCTTTTTTGATAACAGGAGAGCCAGCGTGCTGCTGTCCATGGTGATTGCCTACCTGCTCGTGACCATCGGCATTGGCCTGTGGGCAGCCAAGCGGGTCAAAAACACGGCCGATTTCGCGATTGCCGGGCGCCATCTGCCGATGTACATGATCATCACGACCACGTTTGCCACGTGGTTCGGCTCGGAGATCGTGCTGGGCGTGCCTGCCAAGTTCATCGAGGGTGGGCTGCATGGCGTGATCGAAGACCCCTTTGGCGCCGGCATGTGCCTGATCCTGGTGGGGCTGTTTTTCGCGGGCAAGCTCTACCGCATGACGCTGCTGACCATCAGTGACTACTACCGCCACCGCTATGGCCGCTCCATCGAAATCATCTGCTCGCTGATCATCATGCTCAGCTATCTGGGCTGGGTCTCGGCCCAGGTCACGGCGCTGGGCCTGGTGTTCAACCTGCTGTCAGGAGGGCTGGTGAGCATCCCCATGGGCATGACCATCGGCGTGGTCTCCATCCTGGCCTATACGCTGTTTGGTGGCATGTGGTCGGTGGCGGTGACCGACTTCCTGCAGATGATCATTCTGGTCGTGGGCCTGCTGATCCTGGCCTGGTTCGCAGGCGACATGGCCGGCGGCGCTGGCAAGGTGATCGATCTGGCCACCAGCCGCGACCTGTTCAAGTTCTGGCCCGAACCCAGCTGGCACGAGATCATTTTCTTCTTCGGCGCTGCCATCACCATGATGCTGGGCTCCATCCCGCAGCAGGACGTATTCCAGCGCGTGATGTCTGCCGACAGCGAAAGGGCGGCCACGCGCGGCACGGTCATCGGCGGCACGGCGTATATTTTCTTTGCCTTCGTACCCATGTTCCTGGTGGCCAGCGCCCTGATCATCATGCCGCAGGAGACGGCGCAGCTGCTCAAGGATGATCCGCAGAAGGTCCTGCCCACCCTGGTCATGGACAAGATGCCTTTCGTGATGCAGGTGCTGTTTTTCGGCGCGCTGCTGTCGGCGATCAAATCCTGCGCCTCGGCCACCCTGCTGGCGCCCAGCGTGACCTTCACCGAGAACATCTGGCGCCAGTTCCGCACCCAGGCCAGCGACCGCGAGATGCTGCTGGCCATGCGCATCAGCGTGCTGGTTTTCAGTGTCTGCGTGCTGGCCTATGCCATCAAGATGGAAGGCACGCCCATTTATGAGCTGGTGTCCAGCGCCTACCAGGTGCCCCTGGTCGGCGCCTTCGTGCCGCTGGTCTTTGGCCTGTACTGGAAGCGCGCCACCACGCAGGGGGCCGTCGCCGCCGTGGTGCTGGGCATCGGCGTGTGGGTGATCTTCATGGCCACGCAGTCCCTGAATCAGGCATTTCCGCAGCAACTCGCGGGCCTGCTGGCCGCTGTCTGCGGCATGGTGGCCGGCTCGCTGGCGCCACAGTGGCTGTCCAATCGCCAGGAGGAGATCCCGGCCTTTGGCGCTGCCGAGGCCTGAGGCATGTCGGCATGCTGCCGGTTTGCCGGTCCGGGCCTTTCACGGGCCGGCCACGGCACTGCCAGAGGGCGGCGCCTATAATTGAGAGTTTTGCACCTTTTCACGTTGAATTAGCGCCATGCCTATCTACGCCTACAAGTGTGGTTCCTGCGGCCATGCCAAGGACGTGCTGCGGAAAATCTCGGACGCCCCCCTGACCACCTGCCCCGCCTGTGGGGCTGAGGCCTTTTCCAAGCAGCTGACGGCTGCGGGCTTTCAGCTCAAAGGGTCGGGCTGGTATGCGACCGATTTCAAGAACAGTGGCAGCAAGGCTGCGGCACCGGCGCCGGCTGCGGCCTCTGATGCTCCTGCCGCCAGCACGCCTGCACCCGCGCCCGCACCTGCTGCGGCCGGTCAGTGAGAGCGGACCGGTCCATGTCCGCACTGCGCAAATGGCTGTTTGCCGGCCTGCTGGTGATTGTTCCGCTGGTGATCACGCTGGGCGTGCTCAACTGGATCATCGGCACGCTGGACCAGACGCTGACCATCCTTCCTCAGGCATGGCATCCCGACCGGCTGCTGGGCTTTCACATCCCCGGCTTCGGCGTGCTGCTGACCCTGGTGATATTGCTGCTGGTCGGCGCGACGGCCAGCAACTTCATCGGCCGCAAGCTCGTCGCCTGGGGTGATGCCGTCGTCAGCCGCATTCCCGTGGTACGTTCGATCTATTCGAGCGTCAAGCAGGTCTCCGACACCGTGTTCTCGGACAGCGGCAACGCCTTTCGCACGGCTGTGCTGGTGCAGTGGCCTCGTGAAGGGGTCTGGACCGTGGCTTTCGTCACGGGCTCGCCCAGCGGGGAGGTGGCGGCCTACTTGCGCGACGAATACCTGAGCGTGTTCGTCCCGACCACGCCCAACCCGACGGGCGGCTATTTCGTCATCGTTCGCAAGAGCGACTGCATCGAGCTTGAAATGAGCGTGGATGCCGCGCTCAAGTACATTGTTTCGATGGGTGTGGTGACTCCCCCGGACCTCACCCTGCCTGCGGAATCCAAATAACAAACTGTCGCGCTCGTTGCGGGCGCAGGAAGCTTTTTCATCATGGCCATGCGCTCCCACTACTGCGGTCTCGTGACCGAAGCCCTGATGGGCGAAACCGTTACCCTGTGCGGCTGGGTGAACCGCCGCCGCGACCATGGCGGCGTGATCTTCATCGATCTGCGCGACCGTGAAGGCTATGTGCAGGTGGTCTGCGACCCTGACCGCGCCGAGATGTTCAAGACCGCCGAAGGCCTGCGCAACGAATACTGCGTGCAGGTCAAGGGCCTGGTGCGCGCGCGTCCCGAAGGCACGACCAACGACAAGCTCAAGAGCGGCCAGATCGAAGTGCTGTGCCACGAGCTGACCGTGCTCAACGCCTCGGTCACGCCTCCGTTCCAGCTGGACGACGACAACCTGTCCGAGACTGTTCGCCTGACCAACCGCGTGCTGGACCTGCGCCGTCCTTATATGCAGCGCAACATGATGCTGCGCTACCGCACGGCCATCCAGGTGCGCAACTTCCTGGACAAGGAAGGCTTCATCGACATCGAAACGCCCATGCTGGGCAAGAGCACGCCCGAAGGCGCGCGCGACTATCTGGTGCCCAGCCGCGTGCACGACGGCGAGTTCTTCGCTCTCCCCCAGTCCCCCCAGCTGTACAAGCAGATGCTGATGGTGGCCGGCTACGACCGCTACTACCAGATCACCAAGTGCTTCCGCGATGAGGATCTGCGCGCCGACCGCCAGCCCGAGTTCACGCAGATCGACTGCGAAACCTCGTTCCTGGGCGAAGAGGAAATCCGCGCCATCTTCCAGCGCATGATCTGCGAGGTCTTCAAGACCCAGCTGGATGTGGATCTGGGCGAATTCCCGATCATGACCTACCAGGATGCGGCCTTCCGCTTCGGTTCGGACAAGCCCGACCTGCGCGTCAAGCTCGAATTCACCGAGCTGACCGAGGTGATGAAGGATGTGGACTTCAAGGTCTTCTCCACACCCGCCACGACCAAGGGCGGCCGCGTGGTCGCCCTGCGCGTGCCCGGCGGCGCCCAGATCTCGCGCGGCGAAATCGACCAATACACCGAGTTCGTCAAGATCTACGGCGCCAAGGGCCTGGCCTGGATCAAGGTCAACGAAGTGGCCAAGGGCCGCGATGGCCTGCAGTCGCCCATCGTCAAGAACCTGCATGACGCGGCCATTGCCGAGATCCTCCAACGCACCGGCGCGCAGGACGGCGATCTGCTGTTCTTCGGTGCCGACAAGGAAAAGATCGTCAATGACTCGATCGGTGCGCTGCGCATCAAGATCGGCCACAGCGACTTCGGCAAGGCCAACGGCCTGTTCGAGAATCGCTGGGCGCCGCTGTGGGTGGTGGACTTCCCCATGTTCGAGTACGACGAGGAAAACGACCGCTGGGCAGCCGTGCACCACCCGTTCACCTCGCCCAAGGATGGCCACGAGGAACTGATGGTGTCCGATCCGGGCAAGTGCCTGGCCAAGGCCTACGACATGGTGCTCAACGGCTGGGAGCTGGGTGGCGGCTCGGTGCGTATCCACCGCGCGGATGTGCAGAGCAAGGTCTTCGATGCCCTCAAGATTTCGCCTGAGGATGCCCGTGCCAAGTTCGGCTACCTGCTCGATGCGCTGCAGTACGGCGCACCTCCGCACGGTGGCCTGGCTTTCGGCCTGGACCGCCTGATCACGCTGATGACGGGTGCCGAGTCCATCCGCGACGTGATTGCCTTCCCCAAGACCCAGCGCGCCCAGGACCTGCTGACCCAGGCGCCTTCGCCGGTGGACGAAAAGCAACTGCGCGAGCTGCACATCCGTCTGCGCAATCCGCTGCCGGCAGCTCAGGCCTGAGGAAAGGGCCTCGCGGCTTGATACGGACGGCAGAAGCTGAAAGGCTTCTGCCGTTTTGCTTTTCGTGGAGAACATGCATGCGTTTTCAAAGCATTGCACCGGTGGCATGGGGTTTGATGGCCGTGCTGTGCCTGGCGGGCTGCGGCGAGAAGAAGACCGAGCTGGGCCAGGGGGGCTCCGAGGTCTCCGGCTCGGCAGGCCCGGCGGGGGCCCATAACGCCTCGCGTGAACTGGTGCGCTGCGATGCGCCCGTGGCCACGCTGGCTCTGGCCGAGAACCCCAATGGCTACGTGATGGGATCGGGCTACCAGCTGCCTGCTTCACCTGTGCCGCTGGTCAAGCTGCTGGCCCAGCAAAGCGGGTGCTTTCGCGTCGTGGACCGTGGGGCTGGCCTGCGCGGCACCGTGCAGGAGCAGGAACTCAGGAATGCCGGCGTGCTGCGCGAGAACTCCACGGTGCACAAGGGCCGTGGCTATGAGGCGCAGTACACGCTCACGCCCAGCCTGACCTTCAGCGAGCACGATGCGGGCCGAGGCCTGGCGGGCGTGGTTGCCATGATTCCGGTGCTGCGCAACATCGCGGGCCTGGCAGGGTTGGTCGAGCAGGTCAAGTTCAAGGAGGCGCAGACGGCGCTGCTGCTGTCCGACAACGAAACCACCGAGCAGGTGGCGGCCGCCACGGGGGCTGCCCGTGCCACCGATCTGGGCGTGGGCGGCATGGTGCTGGGCCGGCTGGGTGCCGCTGGCACGGGCTGGAGCAATACCAATGAGGGCAAGGTCATCGCCGCAGCCTTTCTCGATGCCCACAACCAGCTTGTGGTCCAGGTGCGGGCACTGCAGGCCAAGGAGCTGCCGCCACCTGTCGCCACCAGGGCGGGCGCTGGCAAGGGCTGAGGCTACGGATGGCTGCCTTCAAAATCCCCGAGTCGGTGCTGGTGGTCATCTACCGTGACGATGGCCGGGTGCTGCTGTTGCGCCGCACGGTGCCCGCGCCTGAAGGCGGTGACTTCTGGCAGTCCGTTACTGGCAGTAAGGACCATGTGCACGAGTCCTGGCAAGAAACGGCCGTGCGCGAGGTGCGCGAGGAAACCGGCATCGATGCCCAGGCCACAGGCTGCCTGTTGCAGGACTGGGGGCTGGAGAATGTCTATACGATCTATCCGGCCTGGCAGCATCGCTATGCGCCTGGCGTCTGGCACAACCGTGAGCGGGTCTTTGGTCTGCGGGTGCCGTCCTACACCCCGGTGTTCTTGAATCCGGGAGAGCACACCGCATCTGCCTGGCATGATTGGCGCGATGCGGCACAGCGCTGCTACTCTCCCTCCAATGCGGAAGCCATCCTGCTGCTGCCGCGTTTTGCGTCGTGCCAGCCGGGCAGTCCTTTGCGCCAGCGTTCCTGATCCATCATGACTGACAACGCGAATTCCCACCCCATCGACTCCGGCCCTTCGATCCTGCGTGTCGCCACCTACAACATCCACAAAGGGGTGCAGGGGGTGGGGCCTGCGCGCCGTCTCGAGATCCATAACCTGGGGCATGCCGTGGAGCAGCTCGATGCCGACATCGTCTGCCTGCAGGAAGTGCGCAAAATGAACCGCAAGGAGGCAGCCTATTTCGAGCGCTGGCCCCAGGTGCCCCAGGCCGAGTATCTGGCGCCGCTGGGCTACGAGGCCGTCTACCGCACCAATGCCTACACACGCCATGGCGAACATGGCAATGCGCTGCTCACGCGCTGGCCTGTGGTGGGCCATCAGCATGAGGACATGTCCGACCACCGCTTCGAGCAGCGCGGACTGCTGCACGTGGAAGTCGAGGTGCAGCAGCGCCGCGTGCACACCATCGTCGTGCACCTGGGCCTGATTCCGGGCAGCCGCCTGCGCCAGGTCGCTCAGCTGCGGCGTTTCATCGAGCGGGAGGTGCCGCCGGGCGCGCCGCTAGTGGTGGCCGGCGACTTCAATGACTGGGGCGGGCAGATCAAGCGCATGCTGGCAAGCTTCGGCCTGCATGAGTATGACGGGCAGCCCAGCGTACCCACCTATCCCTCGCGCCTGCCGCTGGCCCAGCTCGACCATGTCTATGTGCGCGGCCTCACGCCACTGGGGCTGCATGTGCCCAAGGGGCGGATCTGGTGGCGCATGTCCGACCACCTGCCGCTGATTGCCGAGTTTCGCCTATAGCTTCAGGGGGGCTGGAGATGATGAAAAATTGCTATTAAATGCATAGCTTTTGATGTCTGTGTTTCCAGCATTTGACTGCCAAATCCCTTGCGTGCAGTGGGGTGGGTTCGCTGTTACCATGCCTGCCATGTTCAGAGAACTCGCCGACATGAAACAAGACAGCCAGGCAGAGGGGATACCCGTCTCGGTCAAGATCCGCGAGCGGTTGAAACAGGCGCAAAAGCGCTTTCATGCCAACGACAACATCTCCGAATTCATCGAACCGGGTGAGCTGGAGGTGCTGCTCGACGAGGTGCAGGAAAAGATGCAGTCTGTGCTCGACAGCATGGTCATCGACACTGAGAACGACCACAACACGCACGCCACGGCGCGGCGGGTGGCCAAGATGTACCTCAACGAGGTGTTCCGTGGCCGCTATGTGCCCCAGCCCGCAGTCACCGAGTTTCCCAATGCCGAGCATCTCAACGAGCTGATGATCGTCGGGCCGATCACGGTGCGCAGTGCCTGCAGCCACCATCTGTGCCCGGTCATCGGCAAGATCTGGATCGGCGTGCTGCCCAACAAGAACACCAATGTCATCGGCCTGTCCAAGTATGCGCGCCTGGTGGACTGGATCATGGGCCGCCCGCAGATCCAGGAAGAAGCCATCATCCAGCTGGCCGACCTGATCCTGGAAAAGACACGCCCCGATGGCCTGGCCGTGGTCATGGAGGCCTCGCACTTTTGCATGTCCTGGCGCGGCGTGCGCGAGATGGACAGCAAGATGCTCAACTCCGTCATGCGTGGCGCCTTTCTCACCAATTCCGAACTGCGCCGCGAGTTCCTGTCGCTGGTCTCCAGCCGCAAGTAAGCCACCGGGCGGCGCCTGCGGGCGCTTCGGGAAGCAACCCAGGCTGCGCAGTGCGCGGCCTGTTTCTTTTTTGCCGTACACCGCCTGGGGGTCCCCTCATCCATGTCGCTGCAAGCCTTTGCCCTGATCATCGTTGCTGGCTTGGTGCATGCCTGCTGGAACATCGTGGCCAAGAAGGCCGGAGGCGACTCGCGCTTTGCCTTCTTCACTTCGGTCATCATGATGGTCATCTGGGCACCGCTGGGCTGGTGGGTGGGCCGCGATGTGGTGCCGCAGTGGGGGCGTGGGGAGTGGGCTGTGGTGGCGGTCAGCGGCCTGCTGCATGTGGCGTATTACGTGACGCTGCTGCGCGGCTACCGCAGCGCGGATCTCACGGTGGTCTACCCGCTGGCGCGCGGCTCAGGCCCTCTGCTGTCGTCCATGGTGGCGATTGCCTTTCTGGGTGAGAGCATCTCGTCCCTGGGCCTGCTGGGCATTGCAGGCGTGGTGGCGGGCGTGTTCCTGATTGCTGGGGGGCCTGGCCTGCTGCGCGCACGCCATGACCCCGAGGCGCGCCAGCGGCTGCGGCTGGGCCTGTGGTACGGCCTGCTGACGGGCGCTTTCATCGCCAGCTACACCGTGGTCGATGGCTATGGTGTCAAGATGCTGCTGATGTCACCCATTCTCATCGACTACATGGGCAACTTTGTGCGCGTTTTCCTGCTGGCGCCCCTGGTGCTGCGCGATCTGCCGCAGGCCCGCAGCCTGTGGCGCGCGCAGTGGCGCTTTGCAGCCCTGGTGGCCTTGATCAGCCCCATCGCCTATGTGCTGGTGCTGTATGCCATGCAGGATGCGCCGATGTCGCATGTGGCGCCTGCGCGCGAGGTTTCCATGCTGTTCGCGGCATTGATTGGGGGCCACCTCCTGCGCGAAGGCGACCGCGCCGCGCGCATCGCGGGTGCCGTGTGCATCGCAGCCGGTGTGACGGCGCTCGGGCTGGGCTGACACAGCATGGGGCCACTGCGCGTTCTGGGCTGCGATTTCAGCAGCCGGCCATCGGCACGCAAACCGATCACGCTTGCCCTGGGCAACGTGCTGTGCGATGGCCGGGTCGCCTTGCAGGAGCTGCGCTGTTTTGAGTCGCTGCAGGCCTGGTCGGAATGGCTGGCACTGCCGGCTGATCCGGCATGGGTCGGTGGTTTCGATCTGCCTTTCGGGTTGCCCAGGGAGCTGGTGCAGCAGTTGGGCTGGCCAACGGACTGGGGCCCCTGCATGGACCATTATGCGGGCCTGACGCGCGAGCGCATCCGTGAGCTGTTCAAGGCTTTTTGCGCCGCCCGGCCTGCAGGCGGCAAGTTCGCACACCGTGCCACGGACGGACCCGCTGGCGCCAGCCCCTCGATGAAATGGGTCAATCCGCCCGTGGCCTATATGCTGCATGCCGGCCTGCCCCTGCTGCGCGCCGCTGGCGTGCATCTGCCGGGTCTGCAGCCGTCTGGAGACGGCGATGCGCGCCGTGTGGCGCTGGAGGCCTATCCCGGCATGCTGGCGCGTGCCCTGATCGGAAGGCGCAGCTACAAGAGTGATGACCGCGCACGCCAGACCCCCGGGCGCCGGGATGCGCGCGCCGAGCTGCTGTCCCTGCTGGAGCAGGGAAGGTGCCCGCTGGGCCTGGGCCTGCATCTGGACGCCTCGCAGCGCGGGCACTTGCTGGATGATGCCAGTGGCGACCGGCTCGATGCCGTGCTGTGCATGTTGCAGGCCGCATGGGCGGCGCGCCGCCATGCAGCGGGCGATCCGCGCTACGGACTGCCTGTGGACATGGATCCGCTGGAAGGCTGGATCGTGACTGCAGACCCGTCATGACAATGCACGACATAAGGAGAGCTGGATGCCGGCCCTGGAAACCCTGTTGACCCTGTTCGGGGTGGCGCTGCTGCTGGCATTGAGTCCCGGCCCTGACAACCTGTTCGTGCTCATGCAGTCGGCCCAGCGTGGCTGGCGCCTGGGGCTGTGCGTCGTGCTGGGCCTGTGCCTGGGCCTGGTGGTGCATACCTGTGCCGTGGCGCTGGGGCTTGCGGCGCTGGTGGCGGCATCGCCTGCCATTTTCACCGCCATCAAACTGTGTGGCGCCGCCTATCTGGCCTGGCTGGCGTGGGGTGCGCTGCGTGCGGTGTCCAGATCCCGTGCAATGCCGCCAGCAGGCAGCCACGCCGCGTTGACGGCCGGCCAGGCGCTGCGCAGCATCGGGCGTGGCGTGGTCATGAATCTGACCAACCCCAAGGTGCTGATTTTCTTTCTGGCGTTCCTGCCGCAGTTCACCGATCCGGCGCGCGGCAGCGTGGCGCTGCAGGTCCTGGTGCTGGGTGGCGTGTTCATCCTGGCCACCTTGCTGGTGTTCGGTGCCATTGCCTGCGGCTCGGGCTGGTTTGCGGCCTTGCTGCTGCGTTCGGCGCGGTCGCAGGACTGGCTCAACCGCGTGGCAGGTCTGGTGTTCCTGGGGCTTGCCCTGCGCCTGGCAATGGCGCAGCGCTGATCGCAGTTTCGCCGCGCTGCGCGATCCAGTCCTGCAGCTGCTGTGCCGGCATGGGCCGTGCGAACAGATAGCCTTGCAGCACTGGGCAGCCGAATTCCTGCAGCAAGGCGCGCTGTTCTTCAGTTTCCACGCCTTCCGCCACGACTTCCATGCCCAGGCTTTTGCCGATGTGCAGCACGGCCGAAGTCAGTGAGCGCGATGACGGGCTGTGAACCATGTTCTTGATGAAACTCTGGTCCAGCTTGAGCATGCTGATGGGCAGGCTGTGCAGCGCTGCGAGGCTGGAGTAGCCTGTGCCGAAATCATCCAGTGACAGCAGAACGCCGTGCTCGTGCAGTGCACGCGCCGTGGCCAGCGTCATCGGGTGGGTGTCCAGCACGGTGGTCTCCGTCACCTCCACGCGCAGGTCGCCGGGGTTCAGGCCGCTGCTGCGCAGGGCCGAGGCGATCTGCTGCAGCAGATCGCCGTTGCGCAGGTTGATGGCGCTGAGGTTGATGCACACATGCGGAACGGGCACCTTCTGGTTGCGCCAGATGGCCAGTTGCCGGCAGCTTTCCTGCAGCACCCACTGGCTCAGGCAATCCATCAGGCCCAGCTCTTCTGCCAGTGTGACAAAGCGTATGGGAGGGATCTGTCCCAGGTGCGGGTGCTGCCATCGCACCAGGGCCTCGACGCCGCGCAGCGGGTGGCTGGGCGTGTTGTGGACCTGCGGCTGGTAGTGCAGTTGCAGGCCACCTTCGCGCAGAGCCACGCGCAGGTCCGCCTCCAGCCGCGTGCGCTCCTGCGCCAGAGTGTTCATTTGTGCCTGGTAAAAGCAGTACCTGCGGCCACCCTGGGCCTTGGCCTGTTGCATGGCCAGGTCGGCATGGCGCATCAGGTGCTCGGCATCGTTTCCGTCTCCGGGGTACATGGCCACCCCGATGCTGGCGCCCGGATGCAGCACGGACGAGTCCTCCAGCGGCAATGGCCTGGAGATGGCCGTGAGCAGCCTGCGCGCCGTCAGGGCGGCCTGGTGGGGCGAACAACGTGCCCGGGTGACGGCAAACTCGCCACCACCCAAATGTGCCACGATGTCATGGGCTCCGCAGATTTGCCTGAGCCGTGTCGCC
The DNA here is from genome assembly GCF_029870285.1 of Delftia sp. PS-11. Classification (GTDB taxonomy): domain Bacteria; phylum Pseudomonadota; class Gammaproteobacteria; order Burkholderiales; family Burkholderiaceae_C; genus Comamonas. Next base: position 171,964 of record NZ_JACSYA010000001.1, on the reverse strand, counting down.
AGCGTGCACAGCAACTGGTCGCCCGCACTGTGGCCCCAGGCGTCGTTGACCTGCTTGAACCGGTCCAGATTGATGAAAAACAGTGCCAGACTGCCGTTCACCGCCTGCATGTCGGTCTGCATCCGTTGTGTCTGGGCGAGCAGCATGCGGCGGTTGGCCAGTCCGGTGAGCGCGTCGTAGTGCGCGAGCTGGTGGATATGGGCGCGCTCGCGCTCGCGCTCCAGCAGCAGCGCGCACAAGTTCAGCACCCGCTCCACCAGACGCTCGTGCAGCGCATCGGGCCCATGGCTATCGCGGTAATAGAGCGCGAAGCATCCCAGCACGGCGCCGCTGCCCGATTTGACAGGGTGGGACCAGCAGGCACGCAGCCCCTGGGTAAGGAAGGGGGCGCCATGACCGCTCCAGCACGGATCGGTGGCGATATCTTTCGCCAGATGCGGACACGCATTCCAGGTGGCGGCGCCGCAACTGGTGGAGTCCGGGCCCATGACCAGGCCGTCCATGTGGCGTTGCACGGCTGGCGGCAGGCTGGGCGCCGCCAGCGTGAGCAGGCGGCCCTGGGGGTCCACCTCGCGCAGCGATGTGATGACCTGAGGCACGAGGCGCTCCACCTCATTGCACAGCAGTTGAGCGACATCGCGCAGAGGGACATCGCGGGCCATTGCTTCAAGCACCTTGTGCTGGAGCAGTTCATGCATCTTGGTGTGGGTGATTTCCGTGAGCACGCTGACCATATGCCCCGCTGCGCCTGAGGCATCTCTGATGGGGTTCATGGTCAGCGACACCCACAGCGGACGGCCATCCCGGGCGTAGATCAGTGCCTGCGTACGCAGCTCCTGGCCTGCGGCGGCGAAGTTGCGCACCGTATCGACCACGGTGCCGTCGGTGTGGGGGCCGCACAGCAGATCTGTCGGGAAGCACCCGATGGCCTCGTAAGTGCCATAGCCCAGCATGCGCGAGAAACCCTGGTTCACATAGGTGATGCGCATGTCCGCCCCGGTCACGATGATGGCGGTGCCCATGCTGTCGGCCGCCTGCGCGATCAGGCGTGTGCGTTCCTGCAGGGCATGCTGTGCCGTGATGTCCTTGACAAAGGCCGCGTGCAGCACATGCCCTGCGGACTGTACTTTGCAGACAGACAGGGAGGCCCGCAGGCGCCGTCCATCCTTGCGGTGGATGGCGATGTCGACGGGGCCTGGATGGCCGCTTCTGGCGTGCGGGGCTGGAGACGGCAGCAGCGAGCCGATGTCATGGCCGAGCATCTCGCTTCTGGTCCTACCCCACAAGGCTTCGGCTGCAGCATTGAAGAGCACGATGCGCTGGTGTTCATCGCTGACGATGACTGCATCGGTGGCCTGCTCTAGTGTCTGTGCCGATAGCTCTCCATGCAGATAGGGGCTCGGAAGAAATGGCGTGTAAAGCTGGGACATGACAACACAAATCAAGTTTTACATAGGTTTACGGTTAATTGTTTTTAACTATCGCATATTTATTTTGATTTCTGAAATTTATTTTTGGATGTGTCTCAAGATGCTGACCTGCGCGACACCCGTGCTGCCGCTGGCGCCGGTCTAACGGCATCAGCGGGCGCTTGTGGTGCGCTCGACGATTGGGCGGTGCTTTCTGGTGGGCAAGCTGGTATCGCTCAGCGGTGCTGATGGCGACCTCGCGCGTTGAAGCTGAGTAGCTTCAGGCAGCAGCGCAGTTGCTGCCTGCGCTCTGGCTGGGCGCATGGTTCAGCAAGCGGGTGCACCAGCGCATCGATGGCCGCTGGCTGCGTGGCTTTGTGCAGGTGTTTGCCATGGTTTCGGGCACGGTGCTGCTGCTGCGCGCCTGGTGAGTTGCCTGCTGGGCAGTGTCACGTCTTGGGCTGGGGCCAGGCCGGCAGGGGCGGGCGCAGTTGCTCCAGCACGCGGCTCAGGCGCAGTACGCCCAAGTCGTCGAAGCGGCGGCCTGCCACCTGCACGCCGATGGGCAGCCGGCCATCCCGGCTGCAGGGCACGGAGGCTGCCGGCTGCTCCGACATGTTGTAGGGCACGGTGAATGCAATGTGTTCCAGCGGGCGCAGAGGGTCGTTCGTCGGGCAGGGCAGGTGGGCGGGGAATGCCGTGACCGGCGCCACGGGGGACAGCACGTAGTCATAAGGCAAGGTGGCACGCACCGTGGCCACGCGCACCAGGTGCGACTGCTGGCTGGCAGTGAACAGCTGCTGTGCCGTGAGTGCCGATGCACTGCCTGCCCAGTCGCGGATGAAGGGCAGCACCGCATCGCGCTGCGCGGCGGACAGGGCCTGCAGTTCCATGTGCGATCGCATGCGCCAGAACTGGTCCAGCCCGTCGAGCATCCCGGGCGTCAGCCAGGGCCGCATGGGCTCGACGTGGGCGCCGGCAGCCTCCAGCCAGCGTGCCGCCTGCTCCACGGCGGCACGGACCTCGGGCTGTACGGGCAGGCCGCAGCCAGCGTCCAGCAGCAGGCCGATGCGCAGGCCCCGGACCTGGCCGGGGTCCATGCCGAACCCGTCCCAGGCGATTTCCTGAGCGGGCAGGCCCATGCTGTCGCGCGCATCGGGATGCGCCAGTGCCTGCATCATCAGCGCCGCGTCGGCCACGCTGCGTGTCATGGGACCTGCGCAGCGTCCCGTATAGGGCGGGTCGATGGGGATGCGGCCGAGGCTGGGCTTGAGCCCGAAGATCCCGCACCAGCCTGCGGGCAGCCGGATGGAGCCGCCGATGTCGGTGCCCACATGCAGCGGCCCGTAGCCTGCCGCTGCCGCGGCGCCCGCGCCCGCGCTGGAGCCCCCGGGTGTCTTGCTGGTATCCCAGGGGTTGAAGGTGTTGCCATGCAGCGAGGACAGTCCCGAGGACAGCATGCCGTAATCGGGCATGGTGGTCTTGGCAAAGAGGATGGCTCCGGCCTCGCGCAGCCGCGCTGCGGGCGGAGCGTCCTGCAGCGCAGGCTCCAGCGCCGTGGCGGCTGTGCCAAAGGGTGTGGGATCGCCCAGCGTGGCAATGTTGTCCTTGACCGTGGCGGGTACGCCATCGAGCAGGCCCATGGGCTCGCCGCGCAGCCAGCGTGCCTCGCTGGCGCGCGCCTGGGCCAGTGCTGTTTCGGGCCGCAGCAGATAGGTGGCGCCCAGCATCGGCTCCCAGCGCTGCACATGCGCCAGCAGGCTGTGCATGACCTCGACAGGAGACAGGCTGCGTGCACGGTAGGCGTGCAGCAGCGCGTGGGCGGGCAACTCGTGCAGGGCCTGTGGCGCAGGCAGTTCGTCGGTCATGTCGGCATCTCCCGTGATGGTCCTGTGCCCAGTGTGGCCTGCTGCAGCCAGCGCCTGTGTCGCTTGCGGCTCAGCCGCCCCAGGACATGGCAGAGAGGTCGTTCACGAAAATGGGCATGTCCTTCCACAGGCCGCGCAGGTTCTTGTGCGCGACGGTGACCCATTGGGGCGTGTAGAGAAATGCATGCACCGAGTCCTGTGCGAGCAGGCGCTGGGCATCGCCCAGCAGCCGCGAACGGTCTGCCGGGCGTGACGCATTCTTGATTTTGTCGTACAGCTCGTTGAACTGCGCTGACTGGTAGCCCCAGTAGTAGTCGGGCTTGGCGAAGTTGCCCAGGTCGAAGGGCTCGACATGCGAGATCAGCGTCAGGTCGTAGTTTTTGTTGCCGTAGGTGCCCGACAGCCACTGCGCCCATTCCACGTTCTGCAGTTTCACTCGGATGCCGATCTTGGCCAGTTGCGCAGCGATCACCTCGCCGCCCTGGCGGGCATAGGGCGTGGGCGGCAGGGTCATGGCCAGCTCCAGCGGCGCCTTGATGCCGGCCTCGGCCAGCAGGGCCTTGGCCTTTTCCACGTCGTAGGGATTGATGCCCGTTGTGTCCACATAGCCGAAGGCCGTGGGCACGTAGTAGCTGCCGATGGGCAGGCCGTAGCCGTCGCCCGCACCATCGATCACGGCCTTGCGGTCGATGGCGGCAGCGATGGCACGCCGCACGCGGGCATCATTCAGCGGCTTGCGTGCATTGTTGATGGCCAGGATGGTCTTGGCGCGCGAGCCGCTGACCACGACCTGGAAGCGGGCATTGGCCTTGAACTGTGCGACGCTGCGCGGTGTCACGCGCGGGAAGGCATCGACATCGCCGGCCAGCAGCGCCGCGACCTGTGCGGCAGGATCAGAGATGAAACGGAAGGTGGCTCGGCGGATGCGCAGGCTGGAGGCGGCCCGGTGCTGCGGCCATGCCGTGAGCGTGACCGAGGCGCCCCGGCTCCAGTTGCCGAGCTGGTAGGGCCCTGTGCCTACAGGGCGGGTGGCATTGGTGGCCGCGCTCTTGGGCTCGACGATGATGGAGGTGGCCTGGCCCAGCACGAAGAGGAAATCGGGATCGATGTCCCGGTTGATGACGACCACCGTGTGCTCGTCGATCACGCGTGTGGTCAGCGCCGCGAAGCTGCGCTTGTCCTTGTTGGTGCTCTTGTCGTCGCCGGCCCGGTCGAACGAGAACTTCACGCACTGGGCATTGAAAGGCTCGCCATTCTGGAAGCTCACGCCCTTGCGCAGCCTGAAGGTGTAGGTCTTGAGGTCGGGCGAGACCTCCCAGCTTTCGGCCAGCAGCGGCGAGACGCTGCCGTCCGAATTGATCTTGGTCAGCGTCTCGAACAGGTTGTAGAGCACGACCTCGCCAATGGACGAGGCCGCGCCCGCCGTCGGGTCCAGGCCTGGCGGCTCCAGCGTCATGGCCAGCGTGACGCTGTCCTTGCGCTCCTGGGCCATGGCAGGCCAGGGCGTCAGCAGCGGCAGGCCGGCGGCAGCTGTGCTGGCCAGCAGGGAACGGCGATTGAGCATGAACGGGTCTCCGGAATTCGTGGGATGCAGAAGTGCGGCAGGCTGCGCGAAGGCAGCCGTGCAGGCTGTGTTTTTACACCACGCCAGGGCGGCTCAGAATGGCAGGTGTGCGACCGACTGCACCAGTGACTGGGTGTAGGGGTGCTGCGGGGCCTGGAACAGCTGCTGCGGCGCGCCCCGCTCGACGACAAGGCCCTCGCTGAGCACGATGGCCTCATCGCACAGATGCTGGACCACAGCCAGGTCGTGGCTGATGAACAGGTAGGACAGGCCGAGCCGTTGCTGCAGCTCCAGCATCAGATTGAGCACCTGGGCCTGCACCGAAACGTCCAGTGCGCTGACCGGCTCGTCGGCCACGATGAGGCGCGGCTCGGTGACCAGCGCGCGTGCAATGGCAATGCGCTGGCGCTGACCACCTGAAAATTCATGCGGATATTTGTCCAGATCCTGCGTGCGCAGGCCGACCTGGGCGAGCACCTGACGTGCCCGCTCGCGCTGCTGCGCGCGGGGCGGTGGCGCGGACTGTGCCGCCAGCGGCTCGCAGACGATGCGCTCCACCGTCATGCGCGGGTCCAGCGAGCCATAAGGGTCCTGGAAGACCATCTGAAAATTGCGGCGGGCGACACGCAGCGCGCCTGCATCCAGCTGGTGCAGGTCCTGGCCCATCAGTTCCACGCGGCCCGCGCTGGGCGTGTCCAGTGCCATGACCAGACGTGCCAGTGTGGATTTGCCAGACCCCGACTCCCCCACCACGCCCAGGCTGCAGCCTTGCCGCAGCGTGAAGTCCACCGCGCGCAGCGCATGCACTTCGCGGGCGGGCTGCCACAGCGAGCGCCGGGGCATCCGGTAGCTGCGAGCCAGGCCAGACACCTGCAGCAGCGCGCTCATGCCGCGCCCCCTGCTGCCATGGCCTGCGCAGACAGACAGCGCGCCACATGCGGCTGCGCCCATGCCTGCAGCGAAGCAGGCAACGGCGTGCGCGCACTGTCCAGCGTGACAGCCGGCGGTGTCTGCTGCATGCACTGCGCCTGCGTGAAGGTGCAGCGTCCTGCGAACGGGCAGCCTGCGGGCAGGTCCGCCAGTTCGGGCACGGTGCCGGCGATCGTCGGCAGGGGGCGGCGCCCGCCTGCGGCTGCGCTGGCGCCCAGCTGCGGCCTTGCCGCGAAAAGGCCGCGCGTGTACGGGTGCGCGCGCCGGGCAAAGACCGCTTCGGTCATGCCGCTTTCGACCACGGTGCCGCCATACATCACGAGCAACTGCTCCACGTTGCGCGCAATCACGCCCAGGTCGTGGGAGATCAGCAGCAAGGCCATGGAGTGCTCTGCCACCAGTTCCTGCACAAGATCGAGGATCTGCCGCTGCACGGTCACATCCAGCGCCGTCGTGGGCTCATCGGCGATCAGCAGGTCAGGGCCGCAGGCCAGCGCCATGGCGATGGTGATGCGCTGGCGCTGTCCGCCCGAGAACTGGTGCGGATAGTCGCCATAGCGTTGCTGCGCCCCGCGAATGCCCACGCGCTCGAGCAGTTGCAAAGCGCGTTCGCGCGCGGCGCGCTCGCCCAGACCCAGGTGAAGGCGCAGGGGCTCGGCCACCTGGCGACCTATGCTGTGCACAGGGTTGAGTGCCGTCATGGGCTCCTGAAACACCATGGCCATGCGGTTGCCACGCAGGCGGCACAGCGTGCGTTCATCCATGCCCAGCAGTTCCTCCCCCCCGAGGCGTATGCTGCCGCTGACCTGGGCATGCGCAGGCAGCAGTCCCATCAGTGCCAGTGCTGTCAGCGATTTGCCGCAGCCCGACTCGCCGATCAGGCCCAGCGTGGCGCCTCGCTCCAGGATGAAGTCCAGGCCGCGCACGGCCAGCGCGCGGCCCCGTGGGGTCTGCAGCGAGATCGAGAGATGGGACACTTCCAGTAAAGGCATGGCTTGCTCTCAGCGCTGGCGCGCCAGTCGGGGGTCGAACAGATCGCGCAGCCCGTCGCCGAGCAGATTCAGCCCCAGCACAGACAGCGCAATGGCCAGTCCCGGCCAGACGGCCAGCATCGGCGCCTGGAACATCAGCGTTTGCGCTTCGCTGAGCATGCGGCCCCAGGAGGGCTGGGGAGGCTGCGTGCCCAGGCCCAGATAGGACAGCGCGGCTTCGGCCAGGATGGCCAGCGCAAACTGTGCCGTTGCCTGCACCAGCAGCACTGGCAGGATGTTGGGCAATACATGGCGCAGCGTGATGCTGGCGCGCCCATGGCCGCAGGCGCGCGCGGCCAGCACGTATTCCCGGCTCCAGATGGCCTTGGCCGAGGCGCGCGTGATGCGCGCGAAAGTCGGTATGTTGAAGAGGCCGATGGCCAGGATGGCGTTGACGATGCCTGCGCCAAACGCGGCGGTCAGCATGATGGCCGAGAGCAAGGCCGGAAACGCGAAGCCAAAGTCCGCCAGCCGCATGATGGCTTCCTCGATCCAGCCCCTGCAGGCTGCTGCCACCAGGCCCAGCAGCACGCCGGCAGACAGGCCGATGCCGACGGCGATCACGCCCACCAGGATGGAGCTGCGCGCGCCCGCCAGCAACAGGCTGGCCACGTCGCGGCCGAAGGCATCCGTGCCCAGCCAATGCCCGGCGCCCGGCGCGGCCAGCCGGGTTTGCATGTCCATTTCGTAGGCCGAGTCCGGCACCCACAGCAGCGACAGCAGGGCCGCCAGCAGCAGCATCAGGCTCAGCGCGGCACCCAGCATGAAGCCGCGATGCCCCAGCATGCGGCGGCACAGGCCCGGTGTGGACGCCGCAGGGGCGCGATGGTCGGGCATGCTCATATGTCACTGGCCTCGATGCGCGGATCGATGGCTGCATACAGAAGATCCACGATGCAATTGACCACCACCACCATGGCCGCCAGCAGCAGCACGCAGTTGCGCACCACGACCAGATCGCGGTTGGCGATGGACTGGAAGATCAGGCGGCCCAGCCCTGGCAGATAAAACACATTCTCGACGACGATGGTGCCTGCCAGCAGATGGGCAAACTGCAGGCCCATCACGGTGACCACGGGGATCATGGCGTTGCGCAGAACATGGCCCCAGAGCACGGCCCTGTGCGACAGGCCCTTGGCACGCGCCGTGCGCACGAAATCCTCGCGCAGCACTTCCAGCACGGCCGAGCGGGTCATGCGCGCCAGGATGGCGGCCTGCACCACCGCCAGCGAGATGGCAGGAAGCAGAAGCGCGCGCAGCGCCGGCAGCAGGCCACCGCCATCGGCCTCGCTCCAGCCCGGAAAGCCGCCGGCGGAAAACCACTGCAGCTTTACCGAAAACAGCAGTATCAGCAGGATGGCGAACCAGAAGTTCGGGATGGCAATGCCAATCTGCGCCAGCGCCATCATGCCCAGATCGCCCCAGCGGTTGTGCCGCGATGCCGCATAAATGCCTGCGGCCAAGGCCATCGCAGTGGTCAGCGCCATGGCCATCAGCGCGAGGGGGACGGTCACCGCCAGGCGCTCCAGCACCAGATCGCGCACGGGGCTGCCGTAGGCATGGCTCAGGCCCATGTCGCCGTGAAGCAGTCCCTGCATCCACTGCAGGTAGCGCCGCCACGCCGGCTGGTCCAGGCCCAGCTGCGCGGCCAGCGCCTGCACGGCCTCGGGCGATGCATCGGGGCCCATCATCATCTGCGCGGCATTGCCGGGCAGCACCTCCAGCAGGCCAAAGACCACGGCCGATGCGCCCAGCAGCGTGATGGCCAGGGTCAGCAGGCGCTTGAGCAGAAACAGGCTCATGGCGTGCAGGAGGCTGCGCCACGGTGGGGCGCTGCAAGGCATTGGACGGGGTTCACGGGCGCGGTACTGAGCATGCAGGACAGGGCCCGAATGGTACTGCGTGGACGCAGTGCGCGCAGCAGGCTGGCCTTTGGGGGCTGCTTGCCCGTGCAGCCTCCATGCTTTTGGCGGCAGCGGGATAATGGCGGTATGACATACGCCATCTTTGCGCAGGACCTGCCTCAGGCGGCAGGCCTGGCCTGCCTGGGGCCATGCGATGGCACGCGAGCGCAGGAGCAGCCATGGCCTTGATGATCACTGACGAATGCATCAACTGCGATGTGTGCGAACCCGAGTGCCCCAACGATGCGATTTCCATGGGCGAGGCCTACTACGAGATCGAGCCCGGCCGGTGCACTGAATGCGTGGGCCATTTCGACGAGCCACAATGCGTGCAGATCTGCCCCGTGGCCTGCATCCCGGTCCACCCGGACCATGTCGAAGACCGGGAAACCCTGATGCAGAAATACCTGCGCCTGCAAAGCGCCTAGCTGGGGGCGCCTAGCTGGGGGCGCCTAGCCGGCTGCATCGGCCGGGCGCGGCGGCTTGGGGCGGGGCGGCTTGGTGGTATGGATCAGCAGCGTGGCCTTGTCCATGTCGCCGGCCTGCAGTTCGGGCCATGCCTTGAGCGAGTGGGCGATGCTGTCTTCGATGAGCTGGCGCTGGTCGGGGGCGGGTTTCTTGAGCACCCAGTTGGCAACCTCCGCCTTGTGGCCGGGGTGGCCGATGCCGATGCGCAGCCGCCAGTAATCGGCCGAGCCGAGCTGGGCATGGATGTCGCGCAGGCCGTTGTGCCCGCCATGGCTGCCGCCGCGCTTGAGTTTGACCTGGCCGGGGGCAAAGTCCAGTTCGTCATGGACCACCAGCACTTCCTGGGGCTGGATCTTGAAGAACCGTGCCAGCGCACCCACGGACTTGCCCGACAGGTTCATGAAGGTCTGGGGCTGCAGCAGCCACACGCTCTCGCCGCGCACGCTGGCGCGCGCCATCAGGCCGAAGTAGCTGCGTTCGGGTGCAAGGTGGACCTTGAGTTCGCGCGCAAGGCCGTCTATCCACCAAAAGCCCGCGTTGTGCCGCGTATCTTCGTACTCGGGTCCGGGATTGCCCAGGCCGACAAACAGTTTGATCATTGCGCGATTATCTCCATGGCGCGGCAGGTCTCCTGCGGCAGACCTTCATGCAAAAGGCCCACCGAGGTGGGCCTTTGTGTGCAGTGCGGCGGCCAGGGCCGCCGCAGGCGAAAGCCAAGAATTACTTCTTGCCCTTCTTGGCCGGAGCGGCCGGGGCTGCGGGAGCTGCGCCTTCTGCGGGAGCGACTTCGGGCAGCTTGATGGACACCAGGGCGGGGTTCTTGTTGGAGCCGCGCACCACAGCCTTGACGCCGTTGGGCAGCTTCAGGGCTTGCAGGCCCAGGGCGGACTTGGAAGTCAGGCCGCTCAGGTCCACCGAGATGAACTCGGGCAGCTGGGCGGGCATGCAGATCACGTCCAGTTCGTGGATCAGGGGGGTGACCGTGCAGTTTTCGACCTTGACGGCCTGCGACTGCTCTGCGCCCACGAAGTGCAGCGGCACCTTCAGGTGGACCTTGGTGTTGTCATCCACGCGCTGGAAGTCCACGTGCAGCACCAGCTGCTTGTAGGGGTGGAACTGCACGTCGCGCAGCACGACCTTGGAGGTCTGGCCGTTGACTTCCATGTCCAGCACGCTGGAGTGGAACGCTTCCTTCTTCAGGGCGTGCCACAGGGCGTTGTGGTCGATTTCGATCAGTTGGGGTTCGGCGGCGCCACCGTAGACGATGCCGGGGGCCTTGCCGGAATTGCGCAGACGGCGGCTCGCACCCGTACCTTGCTTGGCGCGCTCAAAAGCGACGAATTGCATAACTTACTCCTGTGTGGATGGACCGCGACCAGCCTCATCCGTTGAAAAAAGAGCAGCCTGTCCGATGTCTGGACGGCAGCTCTTGCGGGATGTCCCAGCCAGTGCTGGAACGCGCAAACCTCCCGAAGGAGGTTTGCTGAAAATGGCTGCAAAGCCTTTTATTTTATTCCGAGAACAGGCTCAGCACCGAATCGCCGGTGGAGATGCGCTGGATCGTCTGGGCGATCAGCGGTGCCACGGACAGCTGGCGGATCTTGCTGCATGCCTGGCCGGCTGCGCTCAGCGGAATGGTGTTGGTCACCACGACTTCGTCCAGCGCATTGCCATTGCCGATGCGTTCGATGGCCGGGCCCGAGAAGATCGGGTGCGTGCAGTAGGCGTAGACGCTCTTGGCGCCACGCTGCTTGAGCACCTCGGCGGCCTTCACCAGCGTGCCTGCCGTGTCGATCATGTCGTCCATGATCACGCAGTTGCGGCCATCGATATCGCCGATCACATGCATGACTTCGGAGACATTGGCCTTGGGGCGGCGCTTGTCGATGATGGCCAGGTCGCAGCCCAGCTGCTTGGCCAGCGCACGTGCGCGCACCACGCCGCCGACGTCGGGCGACACCACGATCAGGTCTTCGTAGTTCTTCTGGCGCAGATCGCCCAGCAGCACCGGCGTGGCGTAGATGTTGTCCACGGGAATGTCGAAGAAGCCCTGGATCTGGTCGGCGTGCAGGTCCATGGTCAGCACGCGCTCCACGCCCACGGCCTGCAGCATGTTGGCCACGACCTTGGCCGTGATCGGCACCCGGGTCGAGCGCGGACGGCGGTCCTGGCGTGCATAGCCGAAGTAGGGAATCACGGCGCAGATGCGCTCGGCAGAGGCGCGCTTGAGCGCGTCCACCATCACCAGCAGCTCCATCAGGTGGTCGTTGGTCGGCGCGCAGGTGGACTGCACGACGAACACGTCGCGGGTACGGACGTTCTGCTTGATCTCGACGGCGACTTCGCCGTCGGAGAAGCGACCGACGTCTGCGGCACCCAGCGTGGTGCCCAGGTGCTGAACGATTTCAGCGGCCATGCCAGGATTGGCATTGCCGGTGAAGACCATGATATCTGGATGATGTGAATGCATTTGAGCGCCCCAGTGCGATGGGTTTGCCTTTACGCTAAAGATGTTTGGCAGGGGAGGAAGGACTCGAACCCTCGCATGCCGGAATCAAAATCCGGTGCCTTTACCAACTTGGCGACTCCCCTACGCAGGCCTTTTGCCGCTGGCAAAAAGCCTATAACTTTTGATCTGAAATCCAATCCCTGAGAGGATGGTTTTCCAGATTGTTGCAGAATTTTATATCCCATGCGCCTGGGGCTGCACTGAGGTTTATTTCCTGCGTCATTGGTGCAAATACTGCACTTCCTGAGCCCGTCATTCTAGCATGCAAACCGATTGATTTGAGCCAGTTGATGGCTTTTTTCACTTCGGGTTGCAATTTTTCTGCAACGGGCTGCAGGTCGTTGTGGCCAAAGCCGTAGTGATCTGCAGCAAAGACATACATTGTAGCATGCTCAGAATCCCGCTTTAGATCAGGTGCGCTGAAAATTTTCTGGGTTTCCAGGCCCGCCTCGGGTTTGACCACGGCGAACCGCTGCGCGGGCAATCGGTTTTCTCCCTCCAGCGGGGTCATGATGTCTCCGATGCCTTCGACCCAGGCGGAGGTTCCGTACAGGAAGAACGGCACATCGGCGCCCAGGCTCAGCGCAATGCGCTGCAGTGCACTGCGCGTCAGACCCAGGTTCCATAGCCGGTTCAGGGCCATCAGCGTGGTGGCTGCGTCCGATGAGCCTCCGCCCATTCCGGCCTGGCTCGGTATGCGTTTTTCCACGCCGATATGCACGCCCTGGGTGCAGCCTGTGGCCTGCTGCAATGCGCGTGCGGCGCGCACGGTGAGATCCTGCGGTGGCAGGCCGGGCCCTGACAGGTCTTCACGGCTGATCTGGCCATCATCACGCCGTTCGAAATGCAGAGTGTCATGCCAGTCGATGAGCATGAAGACCGATTGCAGCAGGTGGTAGCCATCGGCACGCCGGCCTGTGACATGGAGAAAGAGGTTGAGCTTTGCCGGAGCCGGCACATCATGGAGCGAGCGCATGGGGATGCTTGAAGACAAAGGGGCGTGGGACGCGGCGCTCAAGGCGTGTCGAGCACGACACGCAGCGCGGCAGGCGGCTGGGGATCGCTGCGGCGGGCCAGCAGGCGGCCCTGCGCGATGCGCGACAGGTCCACCTCCCAGCCTGGCGCTGCCGTGGCGCGGCCCTGCAGCCAGTCGAACAGCGCTGCAATCGGCAAGGCGCTGCCTGTCAGTTCCTGCACCAGTGCTGGCAGCGAATCCGAGGTGCGCATATCGCCGCCTTGCTGCAGTGTGGCCTGGCCCGGCGCCCAGAGCAGCCGCGCCAGGGTCGAGCCCAGCGGCGTGAACAGCAGCAGCTCGCCGGTGCTGGCTGTGCCCTGCAGTTCAAAGCCCGCGCTGAAGGACTGGTTCTGCGCATCCTCGACCTGCAGCGCCAGGCGTCCCGACCAGTGGCCTGCTGCATCCGCCTGCTGCAGCTGCCTTGGCGGCTGGGCGCAGCCTGCCAGAAAGAGCAGTGGCCCAGCCGCGAGGGCGGCACACAGCTGCCTGCGGCTGCGCTCTGGCGTGTCGGGCATGTGCAGGCTGCGGCTCACAGCGATACACCGAGGCGTTGCAACGTCTCGCGAAGGGTGCTGTTGTCAGGGTTGGAGGCCATGCCCTGACGCCAGATCTCACGCGCCCGTTCCTGCTGGCCGGATGCCCACAGCACCTCGCCCAGATGGGCTGCGATTTCCACGTCGGGACGCGCGGCATAGGCCTCTTCGAGCAGCTGCAGGGCTTGCTGCACATTGCCCTGGCGGAATTTCACCCAGGCCAGGCTGTCGGTGATGAAAGGATCGCCCGGCGACATGTCCAGCGCCTTGCGCACCAGCTGCTCGGCCTCCTGCAGATGGATGCCGCGCTCGGCGAACGAGTAGCCCAGGGCGTTGTAGGCATGCTGAAAGTCGGGCTTGCGCGCGATGATGCCGCGCAGCAGCTTTTCCATGTCATCGAAATTTCCTGTGCGCTCGGCAAGCAGGGCCGTGTCGTAGGCCAGCTCGGCATCATCGGGGTCCTGCTTTTGCAGCTGTGACTGCAGCGCATAGGCCTGCGCATGCTGCCCGGCGTCGCGCAGCAGCTGCACTTCGGCCAGCCGCTTGAGCCGCTGCTGGCTGGGGCCGCTGGCAGGCACGGCCTCGATGAGCGCGCGCGCCTCCTTGAGCTTGCCCTGGCGCGCGAGCAAGGAGGCTCGGCGTGCCTGTACGCTCAGCAGGTTGGGCGCGTCGTCGATGCGGCGCAGCAGGGCATCGGCCTCGGCGTAGCGGCCTTGCTTTTCCGCCACTTGCGCCAGCAAAAGATAGTACTGGGACTGTGCGGCGCTGCGTGCCACGCCGGCTGGAATCTGTGGCACCAGCCTGCCCAGCTGCTCGGCGCTGGCCTGGGCCTTCTCGATTTCGCCTGCCTGCAGTTGCAGGCCTGCCAGGGTGGCCCAGGCCTCCGGGTAATCTGGCGAATCTGCGGCAATCGCTTCCAGCTGCTGGCGAGCTTCTGCCTGGCGCTGCTGGCCCAGCAGCACGCGCGCGTAGGCCATGCGCAGCTGCGGTGAAGGATTCTTGGCGATATATCGCTGCACGATGGGTTCCGCGTCCGCAACGCCCGCTTCGAGCAGTTCCATGGACAGCAGTGCGATGGCACCCGTGTCCGGTGTCAGGGCCTGCGCTTTGTGCACGGCCTGCATGGCGGCTGCCTTCTGGCCGGCGCCCAGCCGCATATGGCCAATGGTAGCCCATGCCAATGGACCGCTGACGGGGTCGCTGGTCTCGTCGGCCATGGCCTGCTCGACCACGTCGGCAGCCAGGGCTTTGTCGCGGGCGTTGTTGTAGAGCTGGGTGATGGCCAGGTAGGTGGCGGGCTTGGATGGCGCCGGCGTCAGCGCGATTTCGCGCTGCAGGTGGCTGGCCGAGTCCGCGATGCGGTTGAGCGCCACCAGGATCTGCAGCGCATAACGGTTGGCGTCGCGCGACTCGGGGAAGGCCTGCAGCCAGGCCCTGGCATTGGCCAGGGCGCGCTCGCCCGAGCGTGACTGCAGGGCCAGTTCCGTGCCGCGGCGGTACAGTTGCTCGTTGCCACTGGTGCGGGCCGCCTCCATCATCATGGCCTGGGCGTCGGTCAGCGCGCCTTCGCTGGCCGCAATTTCTCCGACCAGGATTTCGTAGAACAGTTCGGCATTGAGTGCCGCGCGCTCTTCCTCGGCGTCCGCCGCCGCAGCTGCCGGCTCGGCCGCCTGGGCTTCGATGGCGGCGGCATTCTTGCCTGGAAGCGCCCAGGAGGCGGCGGAACCCAGAGCCAGTGCAGCGGCCACGGCGATTCCCTGAAGGCGTAGAGGATGAACCATCGGATCATAATAATCGAAGCCCCGCCCCGCTTTTCCCTGAACAACATACCAACACGGCCCCCATGCCTGAATTGCCAGAAGTCGAAGTCACCCGGCGCGCGTTCGCCTCGCAGATTGCAGGAGCGCAGATCCTGGGGGTGTCGGTGGGCAAGCCCCTGCGCTGGCCTCTGGGCGTGGCGCCGCAGGCGCTGGTGGGCCGCGAGGTGCACGGCGTGCGCCGGCGTGGCAAATACCTGCTCATGGATCTCAGCGAGGGCCTGCTGCTGCTGCACCTGGGAATGTCGGGCAGCCTGCGCTTCGTGGCTGCGCACGAGCCTGCGCTGCCGCCCGCCGGGGTGCATGACCACTTCGAGATGCGCACCAGCGCGGGCCTGCTGCGCCTGCATGACCCCCGCCGCTTTGGGGCTGTGGTATATGTGCTGGGCGAGAGCGATCCGCTGGCGCGCAAGCTGCTGGGACGCCTGGGCATGGAGCCGCTGGACGAGGGCTTTGATTTCCAGGCCTTCCATGCGGGTCTGCAGGCCAGCCGCACGCCGATCAAGCAATTGCTGCTCAATGGCAGCGTGGTGGTGGGTGTCGGTAATATCTATGCCAGCGAAGTGCTGTTTCTGGCGCGCATCTCCCCTGTCACGCCGGCCCGTGAGGTCGGCCCGCGCAAGGCACGCCGGCTGTTCGATGAAATCCGGCGTGTGCTGGCGCTGGCCGTGCAGCATGGGGGAACCACGCTGCGCGACTTTTCCGCGCCTGATGGCATGGCGGGTCATTTCCAATTGCAGACCAGGGTCTATGGCCGCGAGGGGCTGCCCTGCACGCACTGCGGCGCTTCGATCCGTTTGCTGAAGCAGGCGCAGCGCAGCACTTTCTATTGCGCGCGCTGCCAGAAGGACTGAACCATGCCATTGCGATAAATTCTCCGTGGCGGGGGATGTGGAGGGAAGGTGGGGTGCTTGAATGCCGCCCCGCCTGTGGGCCCGGATGGCGGTGCTATATTTTGAGGAGAACAGGCAACAGCCTGTCGGCACGACATCGGGGCGAAACCGGGGTAATGGCGGGGGAATCACGTGGGACCATCTTTCAATGAGCAATTCGACCAGCACGGCGCCTGGCGCCGCGGCTTTGCCCAGCAGTTGCATGGGCTGCGCGAGTGGCTGCAGTCCCAGGACCTGCTGGATGCTGCGGTGCAGGAGCGGCTGCAGAGGCTGGAGGCGCAGGTGCGTGGCGACAAGGTCATGGTGGCCTTCGTGGCCGAGTTCTCGCGTGGCAAGTCCGAACTGATCAATGCGGTTTTCTTTGCGCACTATGGCCGCCGCCTGATGCCGGCCAGCGCCGGGCGCACGACCATGTGCCCGGCAGAGCTGGGCTGGGAGGCGCAGCTGCCGCCCTGCCTGCGCCTGCTGCCCATCGATACGCGCGAGTCCATGGAGAGCCTGGGGCAGTGGCGTGCCCGCCCCGAATCCTGGGTTCAACTGCCACTGGATGTGAAGGATGCCCAGCAGATTGCCGACACGCTGGCCAAGGTGGCCGAGGTGCGCAAGGTGTCTGTCGAGCAGGCGCGTGTCTGGGGCTTCTGGCATGACGAGGACCCGGCAGGCAATCCGCTGGCCGATGCCCAGGGCATGGTCGAGGTGCCGATGTGGCGCCATGCGCTCATCAACATGCCCCATCCGCTGCTCAAGCAGGGGCTGGTCATCCTGGATACGCCTGGCCTCAATGCTGTGGGCGCCGAGCCCGAGCTGACGGTGAACCTGATTCCGCAGGCCCATGCCGTGGTGTTCGTGCTGGGCGCCGATACCGGCGTGACCAAATCCGATCTGGCCATCTGGCGCGACCATGTGCTGCCGCCCGATGCGGCCACGGGCGGCGATGCGCTGGCCGATTCACGGCTCGTCGTGCTCAACAAGATCGATACGCTGTGGGACAGCCTGAGCTCGGGCACCCAGGTGCAGGCCCAGTTGCTGCGCCAGCGCCAGGAGTCGGCGCGCATGCTGGGTCTGCCCGTGGAGCGCGTGCTGCCCGTGTCTGCGCAAAAGGGTCTGGTTGCCAAGGTGGGCAGCAATGACACGCTGCTGCAGGCCAGCGGCCTGCCGGTTTTCGAGAATGTGCTGGCCGAAGGCATCATGGGCCAGCGCCAGAGGGTGCTGCAGACGGCGGTGAAGGCCAATGTGCAGCAGTTGCAGTCCGAGGTCGAGCGGGTGCTCAATATCCGCCGCCGCGATCTTGACGACCAGATGGCCGAACTGCGCAGCCTGCGTGGCAAGAATGCCAGTGTGATTGCCTCCATGCGCCAGCGCATCGAGACCGAGCAGCAGGACTTTGATGCCAGTGCCGCGAAAATCCAGGCCGTGCGCCAGGTGCAGATGCGCATGCTGCGCGACGTGTTCCGCCAGCTGGGCTCCTCCTCCCTCAAGCAGGAGCTGGCGGCGTTGCGCGAAGCGCTGGAGCAGCGGGGCCTGAAGCTGGGCGCGCGCAAGGTCTATGCCGAGACGTTCGAGAGGCTGCGCGGCGTGGCTTCACGGGCTCAGACGCAGGCCGCCGAGATCCAGTCCATGCTGGGCGCGACCTTCAAGGAACTCAATGCGGAGTTCGGCTTTTCCCTGCAGCCTCCCGCCTCGCTGCAGCTGTCGGAGTTCGGTTCCGATCTGCAGCGCATCGAGGCCAGCTATATCCAGTACCTTGGCCTGGGCCATGCGATCCGCCTGAGCAGCTCCGCGTATTCGCAACGTCTGATCAAGGCGCTGGCCATGCGGCTGCGCACGGTCTTCGAGTCGGCGTCCAACGACGTGGATCTGTGGAGCAAGTCGGCAACGGCCCAGCTCGATGCACAATTGAAGGAGCGCAAGCGCAGCTTCGCCCGCCGCATCGAGGCCGTGGACCGCATCCAGAATGCGGCCTCTGGCCTGGTGGAACGCATCGCCGAGATCGAGGCAGCGGAAGAGCAGCTCACCAGCCTGCACCTGCAGCTGGGCCAGGCTGCCATGCAGCTGCTGGAGCCGCTGTCTCCGCTGTCTGTCCCGCAGGGGCTGGTGGCAGCGGGCTCCCCCCATTGATGGCTTGATATCTTGACTTTTCCTTCTATCGCCACGGCTGTCGTGCAGTGGCAGGCATCCCATGGCCGCAACCATCTGCCCTGGCAGAATTCGCGCGACCCTTACCGTGTCTGGCTCTCCGAGATCATGCTGCAGCAGACCCAGGTCAGCACGGTGCTGGGCTACTACCAGCGCTTTCTGGACGCTTTTCCCGACGTTGCCAGCCTCGCGGCTGCGCCGCAGGAGGCTGTCCTGGCGCTGTGGAGTGGCCTGGGCTATTACAGCCGGGCACGCAACCTGCACCGCTGTGCCCAGGTGGTGATGGAGCAATGGGGCGGGGCATTTCCCCGGCGTGCCGAGGACCTGGCCACGCTGCCGGGCATCGGCCGCTCGACGGCCGGCGCAATCGCTTCGTTCTGCTTTTCCGAGCGTGTGCCGATTCTCGATGCCAATGTGCGGCGCGTGCTCACGCGCGTGCTGGCGTTCGATGCAGACCTGGCCGTGGCCAAAAACGAGCGCCAGCTCTGGGATCTGGCCCAGCAGCTGTGCCCCGCCGAGGATCTGGAAAATGCCATGCCCCGCTACACCCAGGGGATGATGGATCTGGGCGCCAGCGTCTGTCTGCCGCGCAAGCCTTCCTGCCTGGTCTGCCCGCTGCAGTCCCAGTGCCGTGCGGCCCGTTGCGGCCAGCCTGAAAACTACCCGGTGCGCACACGCAAGCTCAAGCGCAGTGCCGAGGCCTGGTGGCTGCTGATTGCCGTGGACGAGGCGCACCAGCGCGTGTGGCTGGAGCGCCGGCCTCAGCAGGGCATCTGGGCGGGGCTTTACAGCCCGCCGGTGTTCCAGAGCCGCGAGGCGCTGCAGGATGCGGCTGCCCTGCGCTGGCCTCAGGCCGATCTTTCGCAGTGCCAGGAACTGCCCGCTTTCATGCATGTGCTGACCCACCGTGATCTGCACCTGCATCCCGTGCTGCTGCCCTGGCCTGCGGGGGATGCAGCGCCTGCTGCCGAGGCCGGTGCAGGCTGCTGGGCCGATGCAGGGCAGTGGGCCGCCATGGGGCTGCCTGCACCCGTTCGCAAGCTGCTGGATTCGCAGCTGGGACCGCTGGCCTAAAAACTGCGCTGGCGCAGCAGCAGGGCACAGCGCAGCACCAGCCAGGCCTGCCATTGCGAGCGCGCACCGGGCGTGCGCTGGGCGCGTGCCGTGGCGTCGATGATCTGAAGGCGCAGGGCCCGCAGAGCCTCCCGGTCGCCCTGGCGTGCGGCCTGCTGCCAGGCCTGCTCGCAGCGGCTGCGCTCCCGCGCATCGTCTTGCAGTATGGGTTGTGCCGTGTTCATGCCTGCACCTGTGCGCTGGTGCTGCCATCCCGGCTGCCGAAGGCATACCAGTCCACGCGCCGGGTGCTGACCATGATCAGGGCGAGTGCCGCGAACAGGGCCACCGAGCCGACGGCCAGTGCGGTCTGCTCCAGCTGCAGCAGCACGTACAGCAGGCCGTACAGCGCGGCGATGCCGGCGGCGAACGGCAGGCCCCGGCGCAGGCTGCCCAGAATGTGGCTGGCGTAGTAGGCCAGCAGCAGCACGCAGGCGGTGGCGGCGACGCCGTAAGCGCCTGCAAAGCCCATGTGCTCGGACAGGCTGACCAGCAGCAGGAAGAAGCTGCACAGTGCCGAGCCTACGAACAGGTATTGCACGGGATGCACGCGCAGGTGCTTGAGGACTTCAAACAGGCCCACGGCCACGAAGGTCAGCACCACGAACAGCAGTCCGTATTTGATGGCGCGGTCGCTGAGCGAGTAGGGGTTGACCGGAGTGACGAAGTCGGTGTCCACGGATTCGAGGCAGCCATCGCCACTGGCGGCCTGAGCAGCGCCGCCCCACTGGTGTGTGTCTTCCGTGCTGCCGCCTGCGCGGCACAGCGGCTGCTGCTTTTCGAAGGCCTGGCGTGCGGACGACGCCAGGGCCGACAGATTCCATTGCGCCGTGAAGCCGTCCGCGCTGATTTCGCGCCGCGAGGGCAGGAAGCTGCCGCCAAAAGAGGGGTGTGGCCAGTCCGCCCCCAGGCTCACATGGCTGTTGCTGCCCAGCGGAACGAAGGACAGGCGTTCCGTGCCCACGACTTCGAGATCGACCGTCAGCTCCAGCGCCGCGTCCTTTTGCAGCAGGCGCACAGGGATGCCTGTCTGCAGGCCTTGCGAGTAGCGTTCCAGTGAGGTGCCCGGCTCTGCCTCCAGCTCCTTTTCTCCGGCACGGATGCGCGCATGGCGTATGCCGCGCGGGTCGGTCATGGACAGTGCCATGCGCAGCGGGCCGCAGCGTGTGGACCGGAAGGCGGTCTGGTCTTCGGGTGGGTTTTCCAGGTATTGCGCGGCATGGGCGAAGCTGGCGCTGATCCTGTCCTGCATGACGTAGGTATTGACGTGGTGCAGGCCGCGCGCCCGGTCTTCCATGCGTGCCGTGGCTTCATGGCGCAGCTGGTCGGGCAGCATCATGCGCTGGAACTGGCGCGTCGTCATTTCCGTCTTGCTGCCGTTTTGCACGCTATGGGTTTCGGTGCAGCTTTGCACCAGCACCGGCCCCATCAGCACCTGTTTGCCAGCCAGGCTGGCCACTACGCCCTGGACGGCGCTGTCGCGGTGGTTGATGCGGTCAAGCACTACATCGTGGATCAGGCTCAGGCCCAGCGTCAAGATGCCCAGCATGGCCAGCAGTGCCAGAGCCTTGGTCAGCAATCGATTCTTCATTCCACTTCCCGTTGGTTGTTCATGCGGGCAGTGTCAGGATGGCGTGTGTGTCCGCCATGAAGTCTGTGAAGCCAGTGTGAAGGCGATCAGCGCCAGTCCAGTGTCACGCGCAGGCCAGGGTGGGCCAGGGCCACCTGCATGGAGCCACCATGCAGCGCCATGATGCGCAGCACGATCGACAGGCCCAGGCCCGTGCCGCTGCGCTCGCCGTTGGGGCGCGGCGTGGTGAAAAAGCGCTCGCCCAGGCGGCCCAGCAAGGCTTTGGGCACGCCGGGGCCATGGTCACGCACGCTGATGCGTGTACCCTCCAGTTCCACATGGATGTGGCTGTCCTCAGGGGAAAAGTCGATGGCGTTGCTCAGCAGGTTGCTGATGGCCAGCACGACCAGATCGTGCTCCCACGGGCCGCTGCCGCCCTGGCCTTGCAGCGTGAGTTCAATGCGGCGCTGCCGTGCCGCTGCCTCGACCTGCGACATGGCCTGCCCGGCGCATTCGCGCAGGCTGCAGGCGGCTTGGGCATGCAGCTGGCTGCGCTGCTCCAGCTGACTCAGTCGCAGCAGCTGGTCCACCAGATTCTGCAGCCGGCCGCACTGGTCCACGACTTGCTGGGCGAACAGCTGGCGGTCGGCCTCGGGCAGGTCTTCCAGCAGCAGCTCGCCAGCCCCGCGCATGGCTGCCACGGGGCTTTTGAGTTCATGGGTGAGGGCGCGCACATAGCCCTCGATGTAGTCGCGCCCTTCCAGCCGGCTGCGCATGTTCTCCATGGCGCGGGCCAGTTCGCCCAGCTCGCCAGGGATGCTGGGGGCCTGCAGCCTGGGCTGGGCGGCAGCCGGCGAGGCCGCCTCGTGGAGCGTGGGCGCCTGCACCTGCTGGGCGTAGTTGCGCAGGCGGCGCACATGCAGCACCAGCCACCAGGTGACGGCAAAGCCCACGCCTGCCGACAGCAGCAGGAACAGCAGGCCGCCGCGCAGCATCTTGCTTTCAGCGCTGTCGATGATCTTCTGCACGGAGCGCGCGGGCTTGGAGGCCGTGAGCACGCCAGCGATGCGTCCATCGACCATGATGGGCGCGGAGACATACATCACGCTGGTGGCTTCGTCGTCCTGTACCTGGCGCGTGGTGCGCGCGCCGTATTCGCCGCGCAGCGTACGGTTCACATCACGCCAGCGCGAGTAGTCGGCTCCCTGGTCGGTGCCCGCCGAGTCGAAAAGCACCAGTCCCTGGTCGTCGGTGACCGTGATGCGCATGTCCAGGCTGCGCTTGGGCGTGTCCCAGATCCAGACCTTCACCGACTGCTGCGCATAGGCGCGCATCTGCCGCGCGAAGCGGCTGCTATCGGCGCTGCGGCGCAGATCGCCGCTGGCCAGATCATCGCTGGCCACGGCTGCCAGCGCATAGGCGGTTTCGACCAGCGTGTCCTCCGTGACCTTGCGCACGCTGGGCTTGACCTCGGCCATGAAGACGCGCAGCACGAAAAAAGCCGCCAGGCCGTTGATGACGAAGAAGGCAAAAAGCAGGCGCAGGCCGAGGTGCATGGCGCCGGGCTCACTGCGGCAGGGTCAGGCTGTAGCCCATGCCACGGTGGGTGGCGATGAAGTCCTGCTGCGGTGCGATGGCGCGCAGCTTGGCGCGCAGTGTCTTGACGTGCGTATCGACGGTGCGGTCCGTGCTGTCGCTGTCCTGGCCCCAGACGCTGTCGAGCAGGAACTCCCGGCTCAGGATGCGGCCCGGCCGCTCCATGAGGCAGCGCAGGAGCTGGTATTCGCGCCGCGTCAGCTCCAGCGGCATGCCCTGCATGCAGACGCGCTGGCCTTGCGGGTCCAGGCTCAGAAGCGGTGCGGGCGCTGCCGGCGGCGCGGGCTGCAGGCGCTGGGCGCGGCGCAGCAGCGCACGCGTGCGGGCCACCAGCTCGCGCGGGCTGAAGGGTTTGGTCAGGTAGTCGTCGGCACCCAGCTCCAGGCCCAGGATGCGGTCCATTTCCTCGCCGCGCGCACTGAGCACCAGCAGCGGCACGACGCTGCCCGCCGAGCGCAGCTCGCGGCACCAGTCCAGGCCGTTGCCGTCGGGCAGGCCCACGTCCAGCAGCAGCGCGTCAAAGCGCTGGCTGCGCCACTGTGCGCGTGCGTCCGCCAGCTGCAGGCAGTGGCGCACTCCGATGCCGTCGCGCTCCAGCGCATAGCAGACGGTGCGGGCAATCGCGGGGTCATCCTCCACGAGCAGTATGTGCGCGCTGTGCTCCTGCATGGGTGGGCGGCCTAGGCGTCCAGCGCCAGAGGGGAATGGGCAGGCCGGGGTGGTGCGCCGTCCAGCGAGCGGTGCCGCCGCAGCGTGGGCCAGCGGCCCTCGAAATGCCGTGCCAGCTCTTCGACGAGAAAGACAGAGCGGTGCTGCCCGCCCGTGCAGCCGATGGCCACGGTGACATAGCTGCGGTGGTCGCTGGCCATGGTCTCCAGCCAGGACTCCAGGAACTGCTGGATGTCCTGGCGCATTTTCAGCACGCCGGGCTGCTGGCGCAGGAAGTCGGCCACAGGCGCATCGCGCCCCGTCAGAGGGCGCAGCTCGGGCTCGTAGTGGGGGTTGGGCAGCATGCGCACGTCGAACACATAGTCCGAGTCTGCGGGCAGCCCGTGCTTGAAGCCGAAGGACTGGAAGACCAGGGTCATCTGCCCCACCGGCGCGGCGATCATGGCCTTCACATAGCTTTGCAACTGCGATGCCCGCAGGTTGCTGGTATCGATGACATGCGACTTGTCGCGCAGCTCGCCCAGCAGCTCGCGTTCGTTTTCGATGTCCTGCACCAGCGCGCGCCGGCCTTCAGCGGCCGAGGTTTGCGACAGGGGGTGGCGCCGCCGGGTCTCGGAGTAGCGCCGCACCAGCGTGCCCGTGGTGGCGTCCAGGAAGATCAGATGCGGCACCACGCCCTGGCGCTGCAGCCGCTCCAGCTGCATGGGCAGGTGCGGCAGGCTGCCGGCGCTGCGCGCGTCCATGGCGATGGCGACCTTGTTGCTGTAGCGGCCATGTTCCAGCTCCACAAAGGCCGGCAGCAGCTCCGGAGGCAGGTTGTCCACGCAGTAATAGCCTGCATCCTCCAGCGCGTGCAGGGCCACGGACTTGCCGGATCCGGACATGCCGGTGATCAGCACGATCTCTAGCGACATGGGCTCATCCTCCTGTGGAATGTGCAGCGGATGCATCCGCGGGGGGCTTGGCAGGTGCGCGTGCGCCACGCCGCGCCGCCGATCTGCGCGGGGGCGCCTGGCGTGCCATGGACAGCATCTCGCGCGCATGGGCGACGGTGGTCTCCGACAGGCGCTCGCCTCCCAGCATGCGCGCGATTTCGGTTTCGCGCGCTTCGGTGGCCAGCGGCAGCACCCGGCTGAGCGTGCCCTGGCGGGCGCGCTGCTTGGCGACCAGATAGTGGTGGTCGGCGCAGGCAGCGACCTGGGGCAGATGGGTCACTGCCAGCACCTGGCGCGAGCGCCCCAGCGCATGCATGAGCCGGCCCACCGTTTCGGCCACGGCGCCGCCGACGCCGGAGTCGACCTCGTCGAAAATCAGTGTTCCGGCCTCGCCCAGTTCGCTGGTGGTCACGGCAATCGCCAGTGAAATGCGGGACAGTTCGCCCCCCGAGGCCACCTTGGCGATCGGTTTGGGCGTGGCCCCCGGATGGCCCGCCACCAGAAAGGCCACGCTGTCCGTGCCGAAGGCCCCTGGCGTGTCGCTGGCGGACAGCGATGCCTCGAAGGCGCCGCCCTCCATGCCCAGCCCCTGCATGGCCTGGGTGATGGAGCGCGACAGGCGCGGCGCGGCGAGCGCGCGCTGCTGCGACAGCAGCCGGGCTGCGGCCTGGTACTGCTGCTGCGCGGCCTGCTCGGTCTGGTGCAGCGCATCGATGTCCACGGCCGCATCCAGTTGCTGCAGCTCCTGGCGCCAGCCGGCCAGCAGGCCGGGCAGTTCCTCGGGCGTGCGCCGGTAGCGGCGCGCCAGCTGCATCCACAGCGACAAACGGGCATCGAGCTCTGCCAGGCGCTCGGGGTCGAGGTCCGCGCGGCGCAGGTAGGCCTGCAGCGAGTGGCGCGCATCTTCAAGCTGGGCCACGCAGGACACCAGCACATCGGCAATATTCTGGAAATCGGGCTCCAGGTGCTCCTGGTCCTGGATGAGGCTGCAGGCACGGCCCAGGGGATCGCTTGCGCCGGATTCGTCGCCTTCGAGCAAATGCAGCGCGGCCTGTGCCGCATCGATCAGCGCCTGGGCATGGGACAGGCGCGTGTGCTGCGCGTTGAGTTCCTCCCATTCGGCGGCCAGCGGGGAGAGTTTTTCAAGCTCGGTGATCTGCCACTGCAGCCGTTCGCGCTCGCGCTGCAGGCTGTCCTGGGCCGATTGCGCGTGCTGCAGTGCCTGGCGCGCCTGGCTCCAGCGGCTCCAGCAGGACTGCACCTCCTGGCTGTCGATGCCCGCATAGGCGTCGAGCAGGGAGCGTGCGGCATCGGGGCGCGTGAGGCTTTGCCAGGCATGCTGGCCGTGGATGTCTATCAGCTGTTCGCCCAGCGCGCGCAGCTGGGTGGCGGTGGCTGGCGTGCCGTTGATCCAGGCGCGGCTGCGGCCCTGGCTGTCGATGGTGCGGCGCAGCAGCAGTGAGCCGCCTTCGCTGGCCATGCCTGCAGACTCCAGCCAGGCCGACAGCCCCCCGGCCTGGTCGAACTCCGCGCAGATATCGGCCTGGGTACAGCCTTCGCGGACCACGCCTGCATCGGCCCGCGCGCCAAGAACCAGCTGCAGTGCATCGATCAGAATGGACTTGCCAGCCCCGGTTTCACCGGTCAGCACCGTGAAGCCGGCCTGCCATTCCAGGTCCAGCGACTGCACGATCACGAAATCGCGCAGTACGATGCGCTTGAGCGCCATGGTCAGGCCCCTCCCTCGTTCCAGCCCAGCTTCTTGCGCAGGGTGGCGAAGTAGTTCCAGCCCCGTGGGTGCAGGAAACGCACGCTGTGATCGGCGCGGCTTACCAGGATGCGGTCGCCGTGCTGCAGGGAGGCCAGGGACTGCATGTCGAAATTGGCGCTGACGTCGCGCCCGCCCACCACTTCGATCGTGACCTCGTTGGCATCGGACAGCACGATGGGCCGGTTGGACAGGTTGTGCGGCGCAATCGGCGCCATGACCCAGGCCGGGATGGAGGGGTGCATCATGGGGCCGCCCGCCGACAGCGCATAGGCGGTGGAGCCGGTAGGCGTGGCCACGATCAGGCCGTCTGCGCGCTGATTGGAGACGAAACGGCCGCCGACTTCGATGCGCAGCTCCACCATGCCCGAGGTGCCTCCCCTGTTGACCACCACATCGTTCATGGCCAGCGCCTCGAATACGCAGGCGTCCTCGCGCATCACGCGGGCGCGCATCAGGGGGCGCTCGTCCTGCTCGTATTCTCCCTGCAGCATCGGCGTCAGCGTCTCCTCGAAGCCGTCGAGCGAGATGTCGGTGACAAAGCCCAGGCGGCCCTGGTTGATGCCGATCAGCGGCGTGCCGTACTGCGCCAGATGGCGGCTGACGCCCAGCATCGTGCCATCGCCACCCACCACCAGCCCCAGGTCACAATGCCGTCCAAGGCCATCCACATCCATGGAGGGAAAGCCGGACAGGCCGGAGTGCAGGGCCGACTGCGTATCGAGCACGACCTCGCAGCCCTGCTGCCGGAGAAAGACGGCGATGCGCTGAAGGGCATCGCTGGCACTCTCGGACGGGGCGCTTGCGGTAGGTGCGTGATACTTCCCTATCAAGGCAACGTTGCGAAATGTGGTCGTCATTTCTGGAAATTACATCATTAAAATCAGCACATGCTCGACGAACGTGCCAAGTTGTTGCTCAAAGCGCTGATCGAGCGTTACATCGCCGACGGTCAGCCCGTGGGGTCGCGTACCCTGTCCCGCGCATCGGGCCTTGAATTGTCGCCTGCCACGATACGCAATGTGATGGCCGACCTCGAAGACCTGGGGTTGATCATCAGTCCGCATACCTCGGCAGGGCGCATTCCCACGGCCCGTGGCTACCGGCTGTTCGTGGACACCATGCTGACCGTGGACCGTGCCGATATCGTGACGCCCGAGCTGGCGCCCGAGCAGCCGCAGAAAGTCATCGCCAATGCGGCCAACCTGCTGTCCAGCCTCTCCCAGTTCGTGGGCGTGGTGCTGGTGCCTCGCCGCACCTCGGTGTTCCGGCACATCGAGTTCGTGCGGCTGTCCGAGCGGCGGTTCCTGGTCATCATCGTCTCTCCGGACGGCGATGTGCAAAACCGCGTCATCTTCACCGATGTCGATTATTCGGCGTCACAACTGGTGGAAGCCGCGAATTTCCTCAACAGCCACTATGCGGGCCTGGCCATGGAGGACGTGCGCGAGCGGCTCAAGGGCGAGGTGGAACTGCTGCGCGGAGAAGTTGCGGCACTGATGCAGGCCGCTGTCAATGTCGGCACCGAAGCCATGAGCAGCGCCCAGGAGGATGTGGTGATCTCCGGGGAGCGCAACCTGCTGTCGGTCAGCGATTTCTCCAGCGACATGGGCAACCTGCGCCGCGCCTTCGACCTGTTCGAGCAAAAGACCCAGATACTGAGGCTGCTGGATTTCTCCAGCCAGGCCGAGGGCGTGCGCATCTACATTGGCGGCGAAAGCCAGGTCGTGCCTTTCGAGGAACTGTCCGTGGTTAGCGCCCCTTACGAGCTGGACGGCAAGGTGGTGGGTACGCTGGGCGTGATCGGCCCGACCCGCATGCACTACGACCGCATGATCCAGATCGTCGACATCACCTCCAAACTTGTCAGCAATGCGCTGAGCCACAAGCGCTAGGCCCTACAATGGCAAGGTTTGCCGGAGCTTGCGTCCGGGCAGACATGGGGCCTTAGCTCATGCTTGGTTAGAGCAGCGGACTCATAATCCGTTGGTGCCCAGTTCGACTCTGGGAGGCCCTACCAGATCCCACAACGCCCCGGTGCAGGCCTGCATCGGGGCGTTTTGCTTTGCACAGGGCCAATAGCGGAGCTGCTGTCTGCTGCCACGGCCATCGCGGGGCTCCAGGATGCCTGCCTACAATCGCCGTACTCAGATCGCGCTGTCCACTGTTGCCTGGAAAACATGACTTCCACCGCCGTGCCCCCGCTCCTGATCCGTCCGGTCCAGCCTTGCGACTTTGACCTGTGGCTGCCACTCTGGGAAGGCTACAACGCTTTCTACGGGCGCAGCGGCGAGGCAGCGCTGCCGGCGAAGATCACCC
The DNA here is from genome assembly GCF_029870285.1 of Delftia sp. PS-11. Taxonomy (GTDB): domain Bacteria; phylum Pseudomonadota; class Gammaproteobacteria; order Burkholderiales; family Burkholderiaceae_C; genus Comamonas. Next base: position 143,917 of record NZ_JACSYA010000001.1, on the reverse strand, counting down.
GGACCACCTGGGAGCGTTTCCTCAATCCGCTGGAGCCTGTTTTCGCGCTGGTGGCGCAGGGTGAGGATGGGCTGATTGGCCTGGCCCACTACCTGTTTCACCGAAGCACCACGCGGCAGGGTCCTGTGTGCTATCTGCAGGATCTTTTCACCGATGAGCGCTGCCGTGGACAGGGGATCGGCAAGGCACTGATTCAGGCTGTCTATGGACAGGCGGCGCAGGCTGGGGCGGGCCGTGTCTACTGGCAGACGCAGGTCTCCAACGCGGCAGGGCGCGCGCTGTATGACAAGGTGGCCGAGCACCGTGGTTTCATCGTTTACGGCCATGACCTGCCGGGCTGACATCGGTGGTGCCGATTTTTTTCAGAAAAATGGCATTTTTCCCCGAACGCTGAAAATCCCGCGTTACAATGCGAAGCGTTGCGGCTGTAGCTCAGCTGGATAGAGTACTTGGCTACGAACCAAGGGGTCGTGGGTTCGATTCCTGCCAGCCGCACCACCTAACGCAAAGCCCTGAAGTTGAAAAGCTTCAGGGCTTTTTCGTTTTTCTGACCTCTTCGCAGGCATGGCCTGCGGCTCATCCTGCCGGCGGCCTTGGCAGCACGAGGCTGAAGCAGCTGCCCTGGCTTGGGGTGCTGTCGATCTCCAGCCGGCCGCCATGGCGTTCGGCCACCGTGCGCACGAAGGCCAGGCCCAGCCCCACGCCGCCGATGCGCTGGTGCTGCTGAAGCCTCTCGAAAGGGCGGCTCAGCCGCTGCACGGCATCGGCATCCATGCCCGGGCCATGGTCCCGGATGGCGATGCGGCAGTGCTCCTGCTCCTGCTGCACCCGGCATTCCACGACGGCGCCGGCTGTCGCGCTGCCGTCGCCGGCCCGACCGTACTTGATGGCATTGCTGATGAGGTTGACGGCCGCCCGGTGCAGCAGGCCCGGGTCTCCCTGCACGGCGATTTCCTGCTCCGGGAGGCTCCATTGCAGCTGCACCTGCGCGGCCGAGGCCTGAGGCCAGCAGCTTTCCACGGCCTCTTCGAGCAGCAGGCCCAGGTCCAGGGTTTCGCTGCGCAGTATCTGCTGCCTGGCGCGTGCCAGGTGCACGAAGTCGTCGGCCATATGCAGCGAGGACTGCGCGTAGCCGGCGATGCGCGGCAGCAATGCATCATCCGGAGCCTGGCCGGGTGTGTCCCTGCGCATCTCCAGGAGGGTGATGATGGAGGCGATGGGCGCCCGGATGTCGTGCGAAATGAATTCCATGGCCTGGTCGCGCTGGGCCTGTGCGCTGCGCAGTTCGCTGATGTCCACCAGAGTGATCAGCCAGCCTCGGGTGGGTGGCGCCTCGAAGGGCTGCGTCAGCAGCATCAGGCTGCGCGACTGGGCATCGGTGCCTTCGCTGCTGGGTGCCAGGCTGCCGTTTTCCAGGGCTTCGATTGTCAGAAGCGGGGCATGTGTGCTGTCACTGCGGCAAACCAGTCCCTGCAGCAGTCCGGGCAGCGCGTCGCCGGGCCCCAGTGCATGGCCCAGGCTGGCAGCGTAGGCATGCGCCGCTGCATTGGCCAGGAGCACACGGCCCTGGCGGTCGCAGACGAAGGTGGGCGATGGCAGCTGGCGCAGGCTTTCGCTCACGAAGTGGTGCAGTGCGCGCAGCTGGCGCGAAGCCTGCTCGACTGCCTGGATGCGCTGGTCCAGCAGGTCGCCACGCAGGCTGGGCGGGGCGGGCAGGCCCTGTCCCTGCAGGTCTCGCAGCTCCAGTGCGAGAAAGCGTGCGGCAGCGCGCAGGCGCAGCCAGCTCCAAAGGGGGTAGGCCAGTGCCAGTCCCAGCAGGGCGGCAGCTGGGGCGGTCTGTACTTGCCACAGGCGCGGCGCCAGGCCTGCCAGCAGCAGGCTGGCCAGTGCCAGAAGTGCGCAGGCCAGCATGCCGCCCGAGGGGCCGAGCCAGGCCAGTGCCAGCAGGGCCAGCAGCACGGAGGTCAGGTTGAGTGTCTGGTCCAGCAGGGGCGGAGCCGGCCGCAGGTGGGCCTGCTGCAGGCTGCCGTTGAGTACATGGGCCAGCATTTCAATGCTGGATACCGGGCGCTTGTCCGCTCCCAGCGGCGCCGTGAATTGCGCGCCCAGGCCTGCTGCCGTGGTGCCGATCAGCACATATTTGCCGCGAAAGGCTGCTGCGGGGATGCGGCCACGCAGCACATCGATGTAGGAGTAGGTGGCAAAGGGCGAACCGTGCCGTGGCGCTTGCGCGAAAGCAATGAGGGTGTGGCCGCTGCGCAGCCAGGGGGCTGTGCCCTGGACGGGCGCAGCCAGCGGTGGCGGCTGTATGCAGGCGCTGCCGGTTTCGCCCAGGCAGTGCAATGCCAGCGCCATGTGCCACCATTGCGCTCCTGCAGGGCCTTCATGCGCATAGAAGCCCCGGACTTCCCCGTCGGCATCGACGGGCAACTGGGTGTGGCCCAGCGCTGCCGCGTCATGCGCCATGCCGGGCAGCGGTGCTGCTGCAGGCGCCACGGGCAGAACGGTGCGGCCACTGGCGCGCAGCGCGTGCGCCAGCAGCAGGTCGTCACCGGGGTAGTCCCAGTCCTCTTCGCTGAACATCACGTCCAAGCCGATGGCGCGGGGGCCTGCCTGGTTGATGCGCTCCAGCAGGCCGGCATGCAGCGCACGGCGCCAGGGCCAGCGGCCGATGGCAGCGATGCTGGCGTCATCGATGGCGATGATGGCGATATCGGCGGAGGCTGAGGGCTGATGCAGCCAGCTGGCCGTGTCCTGCAGGAGGCCATTGGCCCGCGGCAGCTGCCCGCTGCCACTGAGCCAGAAGACCAGTGCGAGCAGCCCGGCTGCCAGCAGGGCCCAGTCGCGCCGCAGCCCCGTGCGGTGTCCGGGGGGCTGTGCCGTGGTCAGCCAGGAGCGGCGCTCACCCATGCCGGCCGTGCTGCTGCGGCCTTACTGGCGCTGCAGCCGCTCTCCGCTGCCCGATTGCAGCATCTGGCCGCTGCCGTCGGTGATCCAGCGTCCTGTCTTGAACAGGCGTGCCGCCGAGAAGTCGCTGCGCAGCCCGCTGCTGTCCTCGATCTGCAGGCGCAGGTAGTAGCTGCCCGCAGGCAGGTCTGCCGTGCTCCATTGCGGCGCATCGAGCCATTGATCTGCCAGGGGCGCTGCAAATCCGGGCTCGCCGGCCACCTGGATGCGGTAGCGCTGGCCGGCTTCACCTTTCCAGCGGATGCTGCGGCTGCCCTCGCCCTGGCTGTCGCCGAGCTGCAGCGCGTCTGCTGCTGGCTGGCTGGGCGCAGGCGCCAGGCGAAGGGCCTGGGGGGCGGCAAACGGGCCCTGGTCGGCCCGCCCATCGGCCAGCGTGCGCACGCTGGCCGCGCGCCAGAGGTAGCGGCCAGCGGGCAGCCGGGCCAGTGATTGCGCAGGCAATGCGCATTCGCGCAGGCCGTCAGCGTCGATGGCCGGTGCAGCAAAGGCGTCTGTGGCGGGCTCCTTTGCCTCGGCTACCTGGATGCGGTAGTGCGCTGCCGAGACCACCTGGGTGCATCGCAGACCTTCGCGCCCCAGGGCAACGGCGGCATTCTCGGACGGAGATTCGTACAGCGGCGGCTCGGGGTGGGCCTTGACGCGCAGGGCATGGCGGCTGGGGCGGCCCGCAATGCCTGTGTCGTCCACGCCACGGATGGAGAGCACATAGTCGCCATCTTCAACACCGGCCAGCCGCAGCGGCGACGCACTGAAACTGGCACTGCGCAGCACCTGCGCCAGTTCTGCGTCGCGTGCCAGCAGGACCTGGTAGCGGGCTGCCCCAGGCAGCGCAGGCAGTGGCAGGCTGACCCAGTTGGCATCCTCGGCAACGGCCGGCCAGTCCCGGATGTCCGGCGCGGGCAGCATGTCGCGGACATCGGCCGGGCGGCCATCGGCGGCCACGGCCACCCCCTGGCCCGGCCGCAGCAGCGCGCCCTGAGGCTGCGGGGCTGACGCAACGGCAACTGCGCCCTGGTCCACGGCGGTGGTGCTGCCGTCCGCGCCCGCCTGCACCAGGAAGTGGGTGCCACGCACGCTGGTGGAGGCCACGGGCGTGCGCACCTCCAGCCGGCGCTGTGTCGCGCCCGCTTCTGGGGGAACCGAGGCCTCGATGCCGCCCGCCTGCAGATCCAGCACGGATTGCAGCGTGCCGGCGCGGCCTTTGCGGCGCATCTGGCGCAGCAGCACGTCGGATTGCGACTGAACGCGCACCAGCGAGCCATCGGCCAGCCGAACGGAGACGAAGGCATCGGGCGCCAGCTGCAGCCGGTCGCCTTCACGCAGTGTCTGGCCCTGGCGCAGTGTCTGCACGGCTGGCGTGCTGGCGGTGGCCGGGGTGTCGGCCAGATGGTCGAGCGCCCGCGAGGCGCGCGCCTCGCCCTGCACGAACTCGACCGATGCCACGGCCGCACGCAGCAGCCGGACGGGGATTTCCAGCACCGAGCCGGGGCGCAGGCGGTAGGGGTCGGCCACGCGATTGTGGCTTTGCAGCTGCTGCCATTGGCGATGGTCGCCCAGATAGCGTGCGGCCAGCTGCTCCAGGGTGTCACCATCGACGACGCGGTGGGCAATGACATCGCCGCCGCGCGGCATGGGTGTGATCTGTGCCTGTGCGCCATGCATGGCGCCCAGCATCAGCAGCATGCCGGCGCTGGACAGCGTACGTGCGCGCGAGGCAAGGGGCGTGGAGGTCATGATGCTTCGTTGTGGGCCGCAGGCGGTGTGGTGTCCGGTATGTCCAGGCGGTAGCCGTAGCCATAGACGGCGCTGATGGCATAAGGCTGGCCTGCGCGCAGGTTCAGCAGGCTGCGCAGGCGCGAGATGTGCGTGTCCAGCGAGCGCGACTGGACTTCTGCGTTATGTCCCCAGACAGCTTCCCGCAGGTAGTCGCGCGACAGCAGGCGGCCCTGGTTCTGGAACAGCGTGAGCGCGAGCATGTATTCGCGGTGCGTCAGCTCGACGGGCTGGCCATGGAATTCCAGGCCATTGCTGGCGGGCACAAAGCGGTAGGGGCCGAAGGTGAGCTGGTGATGGGCGCTTGCCGGATAGGCGCGGCGAAGCAGTGCAGCCATGCGGGCGCGCAACTCACCCTGGCGCACGGGCTTGACCATGAAGTCGTCGGCGCCGCAGGCCAGGCCTTCGACGATGTCGGGCTCCTCGCTGCGGTGGGTGATGATGAGCACCGGCAGCTCCTTGCTGACGTTGGCGCGCAGCCAGCGCACGAGCTGTGTGCCCTCCATGTCGGGCAGATGCCAGTCCACGATCAGCAGATCGAAGCTTTCACGGCGCAGCTCCTGTTGCAGAGCCGAGCCGTGGAGGTAGGTATGGCAGCTGTGTCCGGCCTCTTGCGCGACCTGGCGCAGCATCTGCAGTTGCAGCGGGTCATCGTCCAGTGCGGCGATACGCATCCCTGTGTCCTTTCACGCGGGCGCCAGGCGGTCTGGCACCGTATTTGCGGGCCATGCCGCCCGCCCTGGCATCAGCCGTGCTGATGCGGCTCATCCTTGCGCTTCAGCTGCTTCGCGCAGCTGCTGCAGTGCCTGCAGCGCACGGGCTTGCGCAGCGCTGTCCAGGGGCTGCAGGCGTGGCAGCAGTTCGGCCAGCGCTGCCTCGCCTTCGCGCTGCAGCCTGCCAATGGCCTGGCCAGCGTCTTTGGGCGCATCGAAGCCCAGGCTTTGCAGCAGCAGCGTGCCGTCGGCAGCCACCAGCTTGAAATAAAAGCGGCCGTCTGCTTCGCGGTACTGCTTGAACTGGGGCAGTGCCTGTTTGGCAGCCTTGGCCTTGGCAGCCACCGGCGCCTGGGCCAGGTTGCGCAGGCCGACGGCGCTGCGCAGCTCGCGCAGCAGGGGCGTGGTCAGCCGGCGGGCCTTGGCAGCACCGGCCTGCAGTATCTCTTCGAGCTCAGCAGGGTGGGCGACCAGGTGCTCATAGCGCTCGCGCATGGGGGCGAGTTCACGGTCGATCCGCTCGAACAGCAGCTGCTTGGCCTCGCCCCAGGCGATGCCCTCGGCGTAGGCTGCGCGCAGGGCCTGGGTTTCCTGCTCGCTGGCAAAGCCCTGGTAGATCTGGAACAGCGCGGAGCCTTCGACCTCCTTGGGCTCTCCCGGTGCGCGTGAGTCGGTGGCAATGGAGCCGATGAGCTTGCGCAACTGCTCGCGCGGTGCGAACAGCGGGATGGTGTTGTTGTAGCTTTTGCTCATCTTGCGGCCGTCGAGGCCGGGCAGCGTGGCCACGTTGTCTTCGACCTGGGCTTCGGGCAGCGTGAAGAATTCGGCGCCATAGATGTGGTTGAAGCTCGACGCCATGTCGCGCGCCATCTCGATGTGCTGGACCTGATCGCGGCCCACGGGTACTTTGTGGGCGTTGAAGGCCAGGATGTCGGCACCCATGAGCACGGGGTACATGAACAGGCCGGCGGTCACACCGTCATCGGGCTCGCTGCCCGATGCCTGGTTCTTGTCCACGGCGGCCTTGTAGGCATGGGCGCGGTTGAGCAGGCCCTTGCCTGTGACGCAGGTCAGAAACCAGCACAGCTCGGGGATTTCGGGGATATCCGACTGGCGGTAGAAGGTCACATGCGCGGGATCGAGCCCCGCTGCCAGCCAGCTGGCGGCAATCTCGATGGTCGAGCGCTGTACGCGTGCCGGGTCCTGGCACTTGATCAGCGCGTGGTAGTCCGCCAGGAAGTAGAAATTCTCCACCTCGCGCGAGCGGCTGGCGGCGATGGCCGGACGCAGCATGCCCGCGTAGTTGCCCAGGTGCGGTGTGCCGCTGGGGGTGATGCCGGTGAGAAAGCGCGTTGTGCTCATGGGGAAAACTGCAACAGAGGGAAAGGGAAAAGACACTGCCAGGGCAGCCGGCCGGTCGCCGGCGCCTCAGCGCAGGAGTGTGATCAGCGGGGTCAGCGCAGCATCGATCACGGCATAGCCCAGGTCCATCAGCGGTCGCAGCCACAGGCTGCCGATCACGCCTGCGACGACTAGGCCCATGACGATGAAAAAGCCCCAGGGTTCCAGGCGGGCCACCCACTGGGCCTGGCGCCAGGGCAGCAGGCCCACGAGGATGCGTCCGCCATCCAGGGGCGGCAGGGGGAACAGATTGAAGGCCCACATCACCAGATTGACCAGGATGCCGGCGCGGCACATCTCCAGGAAGAAGCGCTCGCTCAGGCCAGCGGCGACCAGGACCACCAGCAAAATGGCCCACAGCAGCGCCTGCGCGAAGTTCGAGGCCGGGCCTGCCAGCGCCACCCAGATCATGTCGCGCTTGGGATGGCGCAACTGATCGAAGCGCACGGGCACGGGCTTGGCATAGCCGAACAGGAAGGCCCCCGAGGTGACGAAGTACAGCAGCAGCGGCATCAGGATGGTGCCGACAGGGTCGATGTGCTTGACGGGGTTGAGCGTGATGCGCCCCATCATGGCCGCCGTGTTGTCGCCGAAGTGGCGCGCGGCGTAGCCGTGAGCAGCCTCGTGCACCGTGATCGCAAAGAGCACGGGCAGGGCGTAGATGAGTACGGTTTGGATGAGGTTGGAGATGTCCACGCCGGGCATTGTCTCAGACGCCGCGAGCCCTTGCCGGCCAGTCTGCAGACGGACAGGCGGCACATCGCCCATAGAGGTTTCCACACGTTGGCAATGCCTGGCCCATGCTGCAAAATGAAAATCCATTATTGAAAGGCCCACGGGCCATTCGCACAAGGGGTGGAATGTGGGTGTACTGGGTCTGGGAAGGTTGCCGATCGGCTGGCGTCTGGTGATCGCGTTCGGAGGCATCAATCTGCTGGTGTTCACGATGATGGCCACCACGGTGTTCTCACTGGGACAGGCCCGGCAGGCGGTGGATGCCGGCAGCTCTGCCGCCGTGGTGCAGCAGGCGCTGGAGCAGGCGCGCTGGTGGGTGCTGGTGCTGGGCGGGTTGGTGTGCTGCCTGGCCCTGGTGGCATGGTTCAGCCTGCGGCGCGGCATCGTGGAGCCGCTGCGGCAGGCCATCCTGATTGCCGAGACGGTCGCCGCTGGCGATCTGAGCAAGGAATTTTCCACCGAGCTGCAGGGTGACTTCGGGCGCCTGCTGAGCGCTCTGGGCACCATGGAAGACACCCTGACCGAGCTGGTCGGGCGCATCAAGCAGTCCACGGACTCCATCAGCGTGTCCGCCGGAGAGATCGATGCCGGCAATGCCGACCTGTCGCGCCGCACGGACTCGCAGGTCAGCGCGCTGGCGCAGACGGCTGCCAGCATGGAGCAACTCACGGCCACCGTGCGCCAGAATGCAGGCCGTGCGCATTCGGCCAGTTCTCTGGCGGTCGATGCCTCGGCAACGGCCCAGCGCGGCGGGGCTGTGGTCGGCGAGGTGGTGCAGACCATGGACGCCATCAGCGGCAGTTCGCGCCAGATTGTGGACATCATCCAGGTCATTGAGGGCATCGCCTTCCAGACCAACATCCTGGCGCTGAATGCCGCCGTGGAAGCGGCCCGCGCGGGCGAGCAGGGCCGGGGCTTCGCCGTGGTGGCCTCCGAGGTGCGCTCGCTGGCGCAGCGCAGCGCCGAGGCAGCCAAGCAGATCAGGGAATTGATCACGGCCAGCGTGCGCCAGGTGGAAAGCGGCGCAGGTCTGGTCGGTCAGGCAGGCGCCACCATGCAGGAGATCGTGGGCGCAGTAGGCAAGGTCACTGGCCTGCTGGGTGAAATCTCGCAGGCGCTCAACGAGCAGAGCCAGGGCATTGCCCAGGTCAATGTCGCCGTGGGCCACATGGACCATGCCACGCAGGAGAACGCGGCCCTGGTCCTGCAGGCCACGCAGGCGGCATCGGCCCTCAATCAGCGAGCCCATGAACTGCAGCAGGCGGTGGGAGCCTTCAAGCTCGACGATGACGAGCCGGCGCATCCTGCCATGTCTACTGCCATGTCTCAGGCGTTCGCCAGGCCGCAGCAGGCTGCGCGTGCGGCCCTGCCGGCCATGCGCTAGCCCACCTCCAGCCCCAGGGCCTGCAGGCTGCCCCGACCCTGGCGCACTACGGTGGGCGGGTGGCCTGCGGACATAGGCACAAGATCGATCACCGTGGTCGGCTCGGAGGGGCATGCGCCCGCATCGACCACGGCGTCCAGATCGTGGGCGAAGCGTTCGATGATCTCGTCGGCATCGTGCAGAGGCTCGGTATCGCCCGGTGCAATCAGCGTAGTGGCGATCAGGGGCTCGCCCAGCTGCTCCAGCAGCAGCTGCGTGCCCTTGCGGTCGGGAACACGCAGGCCGATGGTCTTGCGCGAGGGGTGGCTCAGGCGCTTGGGCACTTCCTTGGAGGCTTCCAGGATGAAGGTGTAGGGTCCTGGCGTGGCCAGCTTGAGCAGCCGGTACTGGCGGTTGTCCACGCGCGCGTAGCTCGACAGCTGCGACAGGTCGCGGCACAGCAGCGTCAGGTGGTGCTTGTCATTGATCTGGCGGATGCGCCGCAGCCTTTCGACAGCGGGCCGGTCATCCAGGTGGCAGACCAGTGCATAGCTCGAATCGGTGGGAATCGCGAGGATGGCGCCCTGGCGCAGCATCTCTGCGGCCTGCTTGATCAGCCGGGGCTGGGGGTTGTCGGGGTGGGCTTCGAAGCGTAGGACCATGTTGTCTTTCTGAAAGCAGTGCCGGTGCTCAGGCCTGCTGGATGCGCGGGCCCAGAAGTTCCCACACGGGCGTCAGCTGGCCTGGCAGGTAGGGCAGATCGCCCAGGTCGGTATGCGACTCCTGGGGACTGTGGAAATCGCTGCCCCGCGAAGCCGCCAGGCCGAATTCCTGCGCCATGTCTGCGTAGATGGCGTATTCGCTGGGCCGGTGGCTGCCAGTGACCACTTCCACGGCCTGCCCGCCATGGGCCTTGAACTCGGAGAACAGCGCATATTCCTCGTTGGCGGTCAGCCCATAGCGTGCAGGGTGGGCAATGACCGCGACGCCGCCTGCCTGCGTGATCCAGCGCACGGCGTCGGACAGGCGTGCCCAGGTGTGGGGCACGTAGCCGGGATGGCCTTCGGTGAGGTAGCGCCTGAAGACTTCCGAGGTGTCGCGGCAGTACCTGGACTCCACGAGAAAGCGTGCGAAATGCGTGCGCGAAATCAGCTCGGGGTTGCCTGCGAAGCGCAGTGCGCCTTCATAGCTGCCCTGGATGCCGGCCAGCTCCAGCTGGCGCGCCATCTCCCGCGCACGCGGTCCCCGGCCGCCGCGCGTGGCGTGCAGTCCTTCGGCCAGCTGCGGCGCATCGGCGTCGAAGCCCAGTCCCACGATGTGCACCGTGGTGCCGGCAAAGCTCACCGAGATTTCCGTGCCCGTCAGGTAGTCGATCCCATGGGCCCGCGCCGCAGCGGCGGCACGGTGCTGGCCGCCGATCTCGTCATGGTCGGTCAGGGACCACAGCTGTACGCCCCGGGTCGCGGCGCGCTCGGCCAGCTGTTCTGGCGTCAGCGTCCCATCGGATATGACGGAGTGGCTGTGCAGATCGGCGTTCAGGTAGGTCTTGGGCACGGTCTGATTGTAGGTGGCAGGCGCTGACCCTGTCCGCTGGCATGGCAGGGATGTTCCCTGAGCCCGGAGGATGCCGGCCAAAGCTGAACGGCAAAAAATCAGACTGGTCTTATTTATTAATTTGTATCTTTGGTTTCTGATTGTTTTTATCTTTCAATTTTGATTTTCGATAGTTTTTGTATTTCACAAGGGAGAGGTCTCATGCGAATTTCCGACGGGCCGCTGGCGCGGCGCCTGGCGCTGTCGTTTGCCGGAGTGATCGCCATTTTTCTGGCGGTGACTCTGGTGGCGATGGACAGCCAGAAGCAGATCAAGCAGGCGCAGGCCTGGAACCATCACACCTTCAGTGTGCTGCAGCATGCCGATCAGCTGCTGCTGAGCATGGTGGACATGGAGACGGGCGTGCGGGGCTACCTGCTGTCCGGGGAGGAGGCATTCCTGCAGCCCTGGGAGCAGGGGCTGCAGCACTTCGGGCAGACCTGGTCGAAGCTCAAGGAGTTGACGCAGGACAATCCGGTGCAGCAAAGGCGCCTGGATGCGCTGCAGGCCGTGCAGCAGGCGTTTGTGGCGCTGGAGCGGGATCTGCTGTCCATGCGCCGTGCGGTCGATGCAGGGACGGTGCCGATGCAGGACTTCCTTGATGCCTTCAGGAAGGGGCGCGCCAAAGCCATCATGGATGACTTTCGCAAGGAGCAGACGGACTTTGCCTCGGCCGAGCGCGATTTGCTGGCGCAGCGCCTGGCGCATTCCGATGAACTGAGAGACCGGACCTTTGTGCTGGAGGTCGGCGGGCTGGCGCTGACTATGCTGCTGGCTGTCGTGATGGGGGTCTGGGTCACCCGCTCGATCACCCGTCCTCTGGATGAGGCCGTGACGCTGGCCGACGGCATTGCGGCAGGCGATCTGACGCGCTCTGTGCGCACCGACCGCGGCGATGAGCTGGGCCATTTGCTGCGCTCGCTCGACGGCATGGCCGCACGCCTGCGCAGCGTGGTGGGCGAGGTGCGCACGGGCGTGGAGTCCGTGTCCACCGCCTCCAGTGAAATTGCCAGCGGCAGCAAGGACCTGTCGGCGCGCACCGAGCAGACGGCATCTAACCTGCAGCAGACGGCTGCCAGCATGGAGCAGCTTACCTCCACCGTGACCCAGTCGGCCGATACGGCGCGCCAGGCCAATCAGCTGGCGGCCACCGCTGCGCATGCGGCCGAGGAAGGCGGCAAAGTGGTGGGGCAGGTGGTGCAGAGCATGCAGCAGATCACGGACAGCAGCCGCAGGATTGCCGACATCATCGGCGTGATCGACTCGATTGCCTTCCAGACCAACATCCTGGCGCTGAATGCCGCAGTGGAAGCGGCCCGCGCGGGCGAGCAGGGCCGGGGCTTTGCCGTGGTGGCCTCCGAGGTGCGCTCGCTGGCGCAGCGCAGCGCCGATGCGGCCAAGGAAATCAAGCTGCTGATCACGACCAGCGTGGACAACGTGAACACGGGGTCGCAGCAGGTGGAGCAGGCCGGGCGCAGCATGGAGGAGATCGTGGCCAGCGTGCGCCGTGTCAGCGATCTGATCGGCGAGATCACGGCCGCCTCGGGCGAGCAGCGCGATGGCATTGGGCAGGTCAACCAGGCGGTGACCCAGCTCGATCAGATGACGCAACAGAACGCGGCGCTGGTGGAGGAGTCGAGCGCGGCGGCCATGGCCATGCAGGACCAGGCCAGGCGCCTGTCCGAGGTGGTGTCTGTGTTCAAGCTGGCGCAGGCCGGTGCCATGCCTGTGCCGGCGCAGGCAGAGCCGGGGTCTGAACCCGCACTTGCTGCCCCTCAAGGGCCGCACAGGCTGGCCGCATGAACGCACCGCGCCAGAGGGTCAGGATCTTCCCTAGGGCTAGTTGTAACAAATGTTAATTTCCGCTTTTTTCCGACGATGATCACGAAACCGCCACACATACCTGGTGGGAAAAACGCAGGCGGGCAGCGGGCTGGAGATGCCAAGCGCTGACCCACCTGGCATTGTTTGTAAAGAGTGGCTATTCATGAAACTCAATCGAATCACCGTCGCCCAAAAACTGTGGGCCCTGGTCCTGGGGCTGTTGCTGGGCATGCTGGCCGTCAATGGCGGCGTTGTGCTGTACCTGCACGGGGTCAATGACAAGATCAGCGCCGATGTCATGACTGTGCAGCGTGCTGCCACGCTTGCGCGTGAATGGCGTTACACCACGCAGATGAGCGTGGAGCGCGCCATCATCACCGTCATGTCCACCGACGAGACTGTGGTCGCCCAGCAGCGTGCGCTGTTGAGCAAAGGCATAGAGCGCAATAACGTGCTGCAAAAAGAGGTCATGGAGCTGGCGCTCAATGCCGAAGGAAAGCAGGCCCTTGATGGGGTAAGTGCTCACCGCAAGGAGGCGCTGAGAATCAACACTCTGGCACAGGAGACCCGTAAGGCCAATGACCTGGCCGCCGCCGCCGATATCGTTGAAAAGCAGTTGAGGCCTGCGGCTGCGCGCTACGACGCAGCCCAGGATGATTTCGTGAAGCTGCTAGAACGTCAGGGCGAACAGGTCCAGACCGAGGGTGCTGTGCACCGCCGCCAGGCCTATTGGCTGTCGGCCATGGCCAGCGCTGCCATTGTGCTGCTGGGTCTGTTCACGGGGGCTGCCATTTTGCGTTCGATCAAGCGTCCGCTGGACGAGGCCGTGACGCTGGCCGACGGCATTGCGGCAGGCGATCTGACGCGCTCTGTGCGCACCGACCGCGGCGATGAGCTGGGCCATCTGCTCGGCGCGCTCAATACGATGGCCGAGCGGCTGCGGGGCGTGGTGGGCGAGGTGCGCACGGGCGTGGAGTCCGTGTCCACGGCCTCCAACGAGATTGCCAGCGGCAATCAGGATTTGTCGGCGCGCACCGAGCAGACGGCGTCCAACCTGCAGCAGACAGCGGCCAGCATGGAGCAGCTCACCTCCACCGTGACCCAGTCGGCTGATACGGCGCGCCAGGCCAATCAACTGGCGGCCACCGCCGCCCAGGCTGCCGAGCAGGGTGGCAAGGTGGTGGGGCAGGTGGTGCAGAGCATGCAGCAGATCACGGACAGCAGCCGCAGGATTGCCGACATCATCGGCGTGATCGACGGCATTGCCTTCCAGACCAACATCCTGGCGCTGAATGCGGCTGTGGAAGCGGCACGCGCGGGCGAGCAGGGCCGGGGCTTTGCCGTGGTGGCTTCCGAGGTGCGCTCGCTGGCGCAGCGCAGTGCCGATGCGGCCAAGGAAATCAAGCTGCTGATCACGACCAGCGTGGACAACGTGAACACGGGGTCGCAGCAGGTGGAGCAGGCCGGGCGCAGCATGGAGGAGATCGTGGCCAGCGTGCGCCGTGTCAGCGATCTGATCGGCGAGATCACGGCCGCCTCCGGCGAGCAGCGCGATGGCATCGGCCAGGTCAACCAGGCGGTGACCCAGCTCGATCAGATGACGCAGCAGAACGCGGCGCTGGTGGAGGAGTCGAGCGCGGCGGCCATGGCCATGCAGGCACAGGCCAAACGCTTGTCCGAGGTGGTATCGGTGTTCAAGCTGGGACACGCGGATGCGGCAGCGCCTGCCGCTGCACGCAGGCCCGCCGCGCCGGCGCCGGCCCCTGCTGCGCGTCCTGCCGTCGCGCAGGCTCGGCCGGCGGCGGCGCGCACGCTGACCTCTGGTGCCGCGGCACCGGCCGCCGCGGCATCGGCCGGCGCGGCGCCGGCGGCTTCGCCTGGCAAGAAGCTGGCAGCTCCACCGGCCAAAAGCACTGCCAAAGCCGCCGCCGATGATGAGTGGGAGTCGTTCTGACCGCTCTTTTCCTGGCGTTCTGGCGAGGATGTTCAGCGCGGCTGCATTTCCTTGCCGTAGTCGGGCGAGCGCGGACCTGGCAGCAGGCCGCCCCGCAGCCCCTGGGCCACGAGCCTTTGGTTGGCGATCGAGGCGACCTGCACGCTGCGCTCATTGACAGTGTCGAGGATCTGGTTGAGCAAGGCCGTCATCAGAAGACCGACCAGTCCGCCACTGGAGCTCTGATTCTCGGCGCTGGATGCCGTGGCGCTGCCATTCCATAACTGGGCGCCCGTGCGCAGATCCACGAGCTTTGCATCCAGTGTGACCACGGAGGCGCTGCTGATCACTGCATAGCTGGTGCCATAGCTGCGTATGTTCAGGTACAGCGCCGAGTCGGCCCCAAAGATCTGCCGGAGTTTGGAAAAAGGCAGTTCCTGGGCATCTTCTCCGGAGTGGATGCCGTTTTGCCGGAACATTTCCTCCGTGGCTGCCACGGGCAGCACGTAGTAGCCGGCCTCCGCCAAGGGCAGCGTGATCTGGGACAGAACCCCGGCCGGCGCAGTGACTTCGGGGGACTGGTTCAAAGGTGGCATCACAAGGATGGAGCGCGGCTTGGAGGCGCGCAGGGCGGAATAGTCGTAGGGCGCTGTTGTCGCGCAGCCGGTCAAGGCCGCCGCCATGGCGATGGTCAATGACTTGAAGATGTCGGGCAAGCGCATTTCAGTCTTTCTTGCGGGAGGCAAAGGTCTGCAGCAACTGGTCCATGAAAGTGGCTGACTCGGGAAAGCTCTGCTTTTCCTCCGTCAACTGCTGCACTGTTCTTTCACTGTCGCCCGCCTTGGAGTAGAGCAACGCCATATGGGCTCTGTAGCCAGGCGGCAGAGCCTTTCCTTGGGCCTGTATCCGCTGGCGGGTCTTCTCCAGCGTGATCAATTGCTGGTGCGGGTCGGTATTCCCATCGTCTTTCAGGTATTGGTAGACCTGAGGCTGGTAGTCATCCCATGCGTAAAGGGGTGGCCTGGGAGTGGCGCAACCGGTCAATGCAAGGCAAAAAGCGGCAGCAGACAATGCGCAGATCCTCATGGCACAGGCTTCCATGCACCCACATCAATGCCCGACGCCAGCTTGTCCACGGCTTCGCGAATGGCCAGGTCCAGGACCTTTCCATTGAGCGTTGCGTCATAGCTGGCGGTACTGCCGAAACCCACGATCTCACGACTGGAGAGACTGTATTCGCCAGCACCCTGCACGGAATAGACGACTTCCGACGTCTGCACCTTTACCACGTTGAGGCTGACTTTCGCGTAGGCCACCTGTTCCTTGCCGCGGCCGAGCACGCCGAACAACTGGCGATCGCCGACGACCTTGCGGCCGAATTCGCTCACATCGCCGGTGACGACATAGGCCGCGCCCTTGATGGCCTGCTCCTGGCGGTTGAAGCCAGCCTCCTGGCGGGTTTCGGTCATGTTTTCCCGGTCGAGCACGTTGAAGCGGCCGCTTTGCTGCAGGTGCGTGATCAGAATGGTTTTCGCCTGACTGCCCAGGCGGTCAATCCCGTCCGAGAAGATGCCGCGCTGGAAGCTGGAGCGGTTATCGAACTTGCCCACTGAAATGGGACTGCGAGGTCCTTGATAGGCATAGGAGGCGGAAACCGGCCTGGCTGTTTCCACTGCGCGTGATTGCTCCACGGAAGAGCAGCCGGAAATGGCAGCCGCCAAACCGAAGGTGGTGGCAGCACACAGCCAGAGCCGTGTATTCATGAGTGATATTCCCATTTGGTGGTTCAAAAATTTTGCAACAGGTTGTTGCAAAATGTGGAATATTACATGAACGGGGCGCGCTGCGGCCACGCAGATTCAACGGCTCAGGCGCCTTCCGAATGGACCCCTTCAATCAGGAACTGCACCTTGCGTTCGCCCCGCCATTCATTGATGTCCAGCCGGTAGGCAATGCAGGCGGATTCGGGCAGTGGGTCCGTGTGCCCGAACCAGATGCCATCCACCATTTCGCCATGGTGGCGCAGCTGAAGCTTCAGGTGCCGCTCGCCCACCAGGCGCTGCGACAGCACCTCGATTTCCTCGCTGAAGGTCGGTGGCGCGAAGCCCTGGCCCCAGACTTCGTGGTTGAGCCGCTCCACGACCTCGGCGCTGCGAAAGCGCGGGTCCAGCGGCCCGTCGGTTTCCAGGCGCCGCGTCAGCGTGGCGTCATCCAGCCATTCCTGCGCCACCTGGGCCAGAGCCTGCTTGAACAGCGCAAAGCCTGACTGGGCGATGGTGCAGCCTGCCGCCATGGCATGGCCGCCGAAGCGCAGCAGCAGGCCGGGATGGCGCTTGGAGACCAGGTCCAGCGCGTCGCGCAGGTGAAATCCGGGAATGGAGCGGCCTGAGCCCTTGAGTTCATGCTCGTGGCCCGGCGCGCCGCTGGCCGCAAAGACAAAGGTCGGGCGGTGCATGCGGTCCTTGAGGCGCGAGGCGACGATGCCGACCACCCCTTCGTGGAAATCGGGGTCGAAGACACTGATCGCGGGCGGAGGTGTCATGCCATCGGTGCACAGGCCTTCTGCCAGCAGCATGGCCTGTTCGCGCATGCCGCCTTCGAGTTCGCGCCGTTCGCGGTTGATGGCGTCCAGCATCTGCGCCAGCTGTGCGGCGCGGCCCCTGTCATCCGTGGTCAGGCATTCGATGCCAATCGTCATGTCCGACAGCCTGCCTGCCGCGTTGATGCGCGGCCCCAGGGCGAAGCCGAAATCGAAGGTGGTTGCCTCGAAGGGTTTGCGCCCTGCGGCATCGAACAGCGCCTGCATGCCGGGCTGCATCAGGCCTTTGCGTATCTGTTTGAGGCCCAGCGCCACAAGGCGCCGGTTGTTGGCGTCCAGGCGCACCACATCGGCCACCGTGCCCAGGGCCACCAGCGGCAGCAGCGCTTCAAGCCGGGGCTGGCTGGCCTTGTCGAAGCGCCCGCGCGCGCGCAGCTCGGCGCGCAGCGCCAGCAGCACGTAGAACATCACGCCCACGCCCGCCATGGACTTGCTCTCGAAGCCGCAGCCGGGCTGGTTGGGGTTGACGATGGCATCGGCCTGCGGCAGCTGGCTGCCGGGCAGATGGTGGTCGGTGACGACCACCTGCAGGCCCAGTGCCTTGGCCTGCGCCACGCCTTCGACGCTGGCGATGCCGTTGTCCACGGTAATCAGCACATCGGCAGCGCTTTCCTTGACGCGGCGGGCGATGGGCGGTGTCAGGCCATAGCCGTCCACGACGCGGTCCGGTACCAGGTAGCTGGTTTCGGCAGCTCCCAGCATGCGCAGGCCGCGCCAGCCCACGGCGCACGCCGTGGCGCCGTCACAGTCGTAGTCGGCCACGATGCACAGGCGAAGGCCGCGTTCGATGGCATCGGCCAGAAGGCGCACGGCCTCCTGCATGCCCTGCAGGCCTGAGGGCGCCAGCAGGCGCGATGGCGCTTCGTCCAACTCGTCTGCAGAGCACACGCCGCGCGCGGCATACAGCTGCGCCAGAAGGGGGTGCACGCCAGCCTGGCGCAGGGCAGACGCCTGCTGCGCTGGCACGTCGCGGGGAATGATCTTCATGGCATCGATGTCAAAGCATGCGGCCCAGGTCGGGCAGGGGGCGTGGCCCGAAGAGGCCAGCCAGGCGGTCGTGCCAGCGCGGCGCGCGCCTGCGCCACGCCACGGCGTTGCGCTCGCCGCACAGCGTCAGCGTCAGTTCAGCGCCTGCGCGCACGCGCTCCAGCAGCCGGGCGATGAGGCCTGCATCCAGCGCCTGCCAGGCACTGCGCCAGTCCGCAACCCTGCCCTGCAGGGCGGCGGTGCGCAAATCATCCACGCATTGCACGCCACTGGCCGTGGCGGCGGCTGGCAGCCTGCCCGCGCCATGGACCCAGAAGGCATTGATGGGCTGCTGCCCGCGTTCGGCGCGCGCATCGTTGAATGCGTGGGTGTAGAGCAGCATCTGCACCTCGCTTTGCAAGCGGTGCAGCACACGCGCCTGCCGGGCATCGGGCAGCCAGGGGCGCACGTCGCGGCCGATGGCACGGTCCATGGAGGCAGTGGCCAGCCCGTCGAACAACGCACCGCGCGCCAGCCAGCACTGGGGCTGGCGGTATTCGAGCACGATGCCGTCGTCAGCGAACCAGGGAGCCAGCAGTGCCAGCAGCTGGCGCGACTGCGCCTCGTCCAGCGGGGTGGCCGATGGGTCGGACTGCAGCACCTGGTCCGCGCCGATGTGCCAGTGGCAGGGCGTGACATAGGCGCAGGCCTGGCCGCTGTCCGCTGCCTCGCCGGCCTGCCAGGCGGCCCATGGAATCAGTCCTGGGGCGTCGGGCAGGCCCAGGCAGCGCGCCAGGGCGCGTTCATGGGGCGGTGAAAAATCCATTTCACTGCCATCGAGCGCAGGGGATGGCTCCATGAGTGCCAGCAGGGCCTGCAGGTGGGGCAGTGGCAGGCCATCCCAGGCGGCAGCGCGTGCGGCTGCATCGTCCATGTCCGAGGACGGGCCGCCGGCATAGGGGATGATCCATTGAGTCGTTTCCTCCAGCTGGGCGTGGGCCGAGGAAACCAGGGGCGCGGTCGAAAGCATGGGCGCTATTGTCGGGCATGGGGTGGGTGTGGCGCTGGCGCACCGCCTTTGTCCCTGGCTGCAGACGCCATGCCCACGGCATGGGCGCTGACATGCGGATGGCAAAGCCTGCCGCCATGCAGGGCCTGTAGGCAATGACACAATGCATGCCCATGCAATTTCCCTACGAACTGGCCGTCGGCTGGCGCTACACCCGCGCGGGGCGGGCCACGCGGCGCAACGGCTTCATCTCGTTCATCTCCGGCGTTTCCATGCTGGGCATCTCCCTTGGGGTCGCGGCGCTGATCATCGTGCTGAGCGTGATGAACGGCTTCCAGAAGGAGGTGCGCGACCGCATGCTCAGCGTGGTTTCGCACATCGAGATTTTTGCGCCCCAGGGGGCGGCCCTGCCGGACCTGGAAAAAACCATGCGCGAGGCCCGTGCCCATCCCGATGTGCTGGGCGCTGCGCCTTTTGTTGCAGCCCAGGCGCTGCTGGCCCGTGGCGAGGACATGAAGGGCGCCCTGGTGCGCGGCATCGATCCTGCGCGTGAAGGCGAGGTCACCGATGTGGCGGCCACCAATGCCGAAGTGCTCGGGCGCCTGGAACCCGGCGCGTTCAATGTGGTGCTGGGCGCGGAACTGGCCCGTTCGCTGGGCGTGCGCGAGGGCGATACCGTGACGCTGATCGCTCCGGGCGGACAGGTCACGCCGGCCGGCGTGGTGCCGCGCCTCAAGCAGATGCATGTGGCCGGAACTTTCGATTCGGGCCATTACGAGTATGACTCGGCCCTGGTGATGATGCACTACGAGGATGCGCAGCGCCTGTTCCGCCTGGAGGGGCCGACCGGCATCCGCCTGAAGCTCAAGGATCTGCACGAGGCGCCAAGCGTTGCCATGGAGCTGGCCCGCACCATCACCGACCGGCTGCTGATCCGTGACTGGACCCAGCAAAACCGCACCTGGTTCGCAGCGGTACAGCTGGAAAAGCGCATGATGTTCATCATCCTGACGCTGATCGTCGCCGTGGCCGCATTCAACCTCGTGTCCACGCTGGTGATGACCGTGACCGACAAGCGCGCCGACATTGCCATTTTGCGCACGCTGGGCGCGTCGCCATCGGGCATCATGGGCATTTTCATGGTGCAGGGCGCCATGGTGGGCGTCATCGGCACTTTCGCCGGACTGCTGCTGGGCCTGGGCGTCGCCTTCAACATCGATGTCATCGTGCCGGCCATCGAACGCCTGCTGCACGCCAATTTTCTGCCCAAGGACATCTACCTCATCAGCAAGATGCCCAGCGACCCGCAGTACAGCGACATCATGCCGATTGCCGTGATCTCGCTGGTCCTGGCCTTTGCCGCCACCCTTTATCCCAGCTGGCGGGCCAGCCGGGTGAACCCTGCGGAAGCGCTGCGCTATGAATGAAATGAATGTGATGCCCGGCTTCGATGTGTCCATGCCGTCTCGCGTGGTGCTGGATGCGCGCGGCCTGTCCAAGCGCTTTTCCGAAGGGCGCCTCGATGTGCAGGTGCTGGCCGGCGTGGATCTGCAGGTGCGCGCAGGCGAGACCGTGGCCATTGTGGGCGCCTCGGGTTCCGGCAAAAGCACGCTGCTGCACCTGCTGGGCGGCCTGGATGCGCCCAGCAGCGGCAGTGTCACGCTGATGGGCGAGCCGCTGCACACGCTCAGTCCCCGGCAGCAGGGCGTGCTGCGCAACCGGCACCTGGGCTTCATCTACCAGTTCCACCATCTGCTGCCCGAGTTCAGCGCCCAGGACAACGTGGCGATGCCGCTGCGCATCCGCCGCGATGACCGCAATCAGTGCCTGGACCGCGCTGCGCGCATGCTGCAGGCCGTGGGCCTGGGCGAGCGCATGCACCACCGGCCTGCCGAACTGTCGGGCGGAGAGCGCCAGCGCGTGGCCATTGCGCGGGCCCTGGTCACGCAGCCGGCCTGTGTACTGGCTGATGAGCCCACGGGCAATCTGGACCGCACGACGGCCGATGCGGTGTTCCGCCTGATGCTGGAGCTGGCGCGCAGCCACGGCACCGCCTTCGTCATGGTCACCCACGATGAGCAGCTGGCGGCGCGCTGCGACCGCGTGGTGCGGCTGGGGCTGGGCCGGCTGGTGTAGGCATGCCAGGCTGGATCGATACCCACTGCCATCTCGACGCGCCCGAGTTCGATGCGGACCGGGACAGGGTGCGCGAGCGTGCAGCCCAGGCCGGTGTCAGGCATCTGGTCATTCCAGCCGTGGCACGGGCACACTGGGATGCTGTCGTGCAACTGGCACGGCGCCATGGCGACAGCTATGCACTGGGCATCCATCCCCTGTACACGCCGCAGGCCCGCGAAGAAGACATTGCCCAGCTGCGGCACATGCTGGAGCAGCTGCGCGATGACCCGCATCTGGTTGCCGTGGGCGAAATCGGTCTGGACTTCTTTGTGCCGGGACTGGATGCCGGCCGGCAGGCCTGGTTCTACGAGCAGCAGATTGCGCTGGCGCGCGAGTTCGGGCTGCCCGTCATCTTGCATGTGCGCAAATCCAGCGACCATCTGCTCAAGGTCCTGCGGGCGCGGCCCGTGGCTGGCGGCATTGCCCATGCCTTCAATGGCAGTGCGCAGCAGGCCGGGGCCTTTGTGGACCTGGGGTTCAAGCTGGGCTTCGGCGGCGCCGTCACCTATGACCGGGCGCTCAAGCTGCGCGAACTCGCTGCCACGCTGGCGCTGGAGTCGCTGGTGCTGGAGACCGATGCACCCGACATACCGCCGCACTGGCTTTATGCCACGGCCGGGCAGCGTGCTGCCGGCCAGCCCCAGGGGCGCAACACACCCGCAGAGCTGCCGCGCATCGCGGCCGTGATCGCGCAGCTGCGCGGCCTCACGCCGCAGGCCCTGGCAGAAGCCACGGGCAGCAATGCGCGTGCTGCGCTGCGCGGACTGCCGGCCCTGGGGTGAATCGACATTCAGCGCGAGGGCCTTGAACGGTCTTGTCGGCGGTGGCAGGCAGCCGGGCGGGCTCTGGGCGACAATGCAGCCCATGTCCAGTCCCGCTTGCGATTCGCCTGCACCCGCCGCCACGCGCTGGCAGGGGCTGGCGCCGGTGGCCGATGCGCGCACCCGGGCGCTGGTGCTGGGCAGCTTCCCCGGCCTGCGCTCGCTGCAGCAGCAACAGTACTACGCCCATCCGCAAAACCAGTTCTGGCCGCTGCTGCAGGCCCTCTGGCCCGCATGCCCCCAGCCTGCCAGGAATGACTATGCAGGGCGCTGCGAATGGCTGCTGTCCCGTGGCCTGGGGCTGTGGGACGTGTATGCCAGCTGCGAGCGCGAGGGCAGTCTGGACAGCGCCATCCGCGCAGCCGAAGTCAATGATTTCGCGGGCCTGCGCCTGTCCTGCCCGCAGCTGACGCTGGCTCTGCACAACGGCGGCGAAAGCTACCGGCACGCCGGCCGCACCCAGGCCCTGGGCCTGGCGGCCGTGAAGCTGCCATCGACCAGTCCGGCCAATGCGCGCTTGCGCTTCGAGGCCAAGGTCCAGGCCTGGCGCGAGGCCCTGGCCTCCCATCAACTGCTTTGACTCCTTTTCCGACGTGATACGCAAGACCCGTGGTGCCGCCAAGGCCGCTCCCTCCGCCCCCGCCAATGCCGCAGCTGCCGAGCTGCCCGAAGTCAGCGTCTCCGACGATGGCGATGTGCGCCACCTGCACCTGGGAACCCCCTGGATCCAGGGCTCCATGCGCATCCGCGAGCCCTTCGAGATCGAATTGGAGTATGTGCAGCGCATGATGGGCTGGCTGCTGTTCATGGAGCCTGCCAGCGTGGCGGGCCGCCATGCCATGCAACTGGGCCTGGGTGCTGCCGCCATCACCAAGTTCTGCCACAAGAAGCTGCGCATGCGCACCACGGCCATCGAGCTCAACCCCCAGGTGTTGGCCGTGTGCCGCAGCTGGTTCAAGCTGCCGCCCGACAGCGACACGCTGCGCGTGGTGCTGGCCGATGCAGCCCAGGAAATCCGCAAGAGCGAATGGCTGGGCACGGTCGATGCGCTGGCCGTGGACCTGTACGACCACGAGGCTGCCGCCCCCGTGCTCGACAGCGCCGAGTTCTATGCCGACTGCCGCAATCTGCTGACCGATGACGGCATCATGACGGTCAACCTGTTCGGGCGCACCTCCAGCTACGAGCGCAGCCTGGCGCGCATGGCCGAGGCCTTTGGCGAGGAGGCCATGTGGGCCTTCCGCCCCACGCGGGAGGGCAATACTGTGGTGCTCGCGCAGCGCACGCCGCGCGAACTGGAGCCGGCAGCGCTGCAAAGCGCCTGCGGACAAGTCCAGGCGCGCTGGGATGTGCCCACTGCGCGCTGGCCCAAGGTGTTCGGACGCCCCTGGTAGGCGCGTCGCGGACCGGGCAGCGGCGCCAGCGCGTACCATTGGGTCACGCACACTCCCGACCTGTCCTGTTCCATGTCTGAGCTTCTACCTGCCGCGCCTGCGTGGCCTGTTGCCGGTCCGTCTGCATTTTCCGGTCCGCTGGACTGGCGCCGGCTGGTGCAGTGGCTGCAGTCCGATGGCGTGATCACCGCCGAGGAGGCCCGGCGCACGGCTGCGCGCTGCTCCCAGGCCGAGAGTGCGCAGCACCCGCTGGTGCGCCTGGCCAATGTGGGCATGGCCCGCGCGGGCGGCGGCCGCGCCCTGGATGCGGAGGAACTGACGCAGTACCTGGCAGGCCGCAGCGGCCTGGACTATCTGCGCATAGACCCCCTGCGTGTCGATGTGGGGCGCGTGGGCGAGGTCATGAGTGCTTCCTATGCCGAGCGGCATAAGGTGCTGCCCGTGCAGGTCACGCCGTCCGAAGTGGTCGTGGCCACGGCCGAGCCATTTCTGGATGACTGGGTTGCCGAGGTCGAGCGGCAGGCGCGCCGCAAGGTGCGCCGCGTGGTCGCCAATCCCCTGGACATCAAGCGCTACACGGCGGAGTTCTTCGCGCTGGCCAAGTCGGTGCGTGCCGCAGAGAAGGCCGGAGGGGCCTCGGCGGCCGCCAGCTTCGAGCAACTGGTGGAGCTGGGCAACAGCAGCAAGCAGCTCGACGCCAATGACCAGGGGGTGATCCGCGTCGTGGACTGGCTCTGGCAATACGCCTTCGACCAGCGGGCCAGCGACATCCACATGGAGCCACGGCGCGAGCAGGGCGTGATCCGCTTTCGCATCGACGGCGTGCTGCACCCCGTCTACCAGATGCCCATGGGCGTGCTCAATGCCATGGTTTCGCGCGTCAAGCTGCTGGGCCGCATGGATGTGGTCGAGAAACGCCGTCCGCAGGATGGCCGCATCAAAACCCGCAACCCGCGCGGCGACGAGGTGGAAATGCGCCTGTCCACGCTGCCCACGGCGTTCGGTGAAAAGATGGTGATGCGCATCTTCGACCCCGACAACGCCGTCAAGGACCTCGATGCGCTGGGCTTCACCAGCCATGACGCGCAGCGCTGGAACGAGCTGGTGCGCCGCCCGCACGGCATCATCCTCGTGACCGGCCCCACAGGCTCGGGCAAGACAACGACGCTGTATTCCACGCTCAAGCGCGTGGCCACCGAAGAGGTCAATGTCAGCACCGTCGAGGACCCGATCGAAATGATCGAGCCCAGCTTCAACCAGACCCAGGTGCAGCCCCAGCTGGACTTCGGCTTCACCGAAGGCCTGCGATCGCTGATGCGCCAGGACCCGGACATCATCATGGTCGGCGAAATCCGCGACCTGGCCACGGCCGAGATGGCGGTGCAGGCCGCGCTCACCGGGCATCTGGTGTTCTCCACGCTGCACACCAACGATGCGCCCAGCGCCGTGAGCCGGCTCATGGAACTGGGCGTGCCGCCCTACCTGATCAATGCCACGCTGCTGGGCGTGCTGGCCCAGCGCCTGGTGCGTACGCTGTGCCCGCTGTGCAAGCAGCGCGACGATGACATGCCGGCCACCACGCTGGCCGAGGCCGTGCGCCCCTGGAAACTGTCAGGCAGCTACCAGCCCTACAAACCCGTGGGCTGCGTGGACTGCCGCATGACCGGCTACCGTGGACGCATGGGTCTGTACGAGCTGCTGACCGTCAGCGAGGCGCTCAAGCAGCAGATCCATGCGTCGCCCTCCATGGATACGCTGCGCCGCCAGGCCGTGCAGGACGGCATGCGTCCGCTGCGCCTGGCCGGGGCGCTGCGCGTGGCCGAAGGCGTGACCACGCTGCCAGAGGTCATGGCCAGCACACCCTTCCTCGGGTGAAGCGCTAGCTCCATAGTGAGCGCATGCTTTTATTTTTAGCTTTGGCAGCAAAGGATTGGCTTGTCGGACAATCCGACTCGGGCCGGGTCATCCGGGGCCGGTATGAGGGTATGCCCTCTGTAGGTGGAATCCACATCAGGATGTAGTTTTTCTGAACGCACAATCGCCGGGTCGTGATTCCGTAAGGAGACATTCTCGTGAAAATCAAGAGTCAAAAAGACTTTTTTTCCGGCGTGATGTTCCTGGTTGTCGGCCTCGCATTTGCGATCGGCGCAACCAACTACACCGTCGGCACCGGCGCCCGCATGGGCCCTGGCTACTTTCCGCTGATCCTGGGTGTGCTGATGTCCATTCTGGGCACGGCCATCTGCATCTCGGGCCTGACCAAGGGTCCCGAGGGCGGTGACAAGATCGGCAAGTGGGCCTGGAAGCAGGTGTTCTTCATCCTGGCAGCGAACTTCGCGTTCGGCATCCTGCTGGTGGGCGTTCCGAGCCTGGGCATTCCCCAGTTCGGCCTGATCGTCGCCATCTACGCGCTGGTGTTCATCGCCAGCCTGGGCGGCCACAGCTTCAACCTCAAGGAAGTGGCCATTCTGGCCACCATCCTCGCGGCAGGCAGCTATGTGGCATTCGTGTGGGCACTGAATCTGCAGTTCCCCGTCTGGCCCAGCTTCATCACCGGCTAAGCAGGAGCATCGTCCGTGGAACTCTTTCAGAACCTGGCGACCGGCTTCGGCGTCGCCTTTACTTTCCAGAACCTGATCTACTGTTTCGTAGGCTGTCTTCTGGGCACGCTGATCGGCGTGCTGCCTGGCATCGGCCCTGTGGCCACGATCGCCATGCTGCTGCCCGCGACCTACGCACTGCCTCCGGTGGCGGCGCTGATCATGCTGGCCGGCATCTACTACGGCGCCCAGTACGGCGGCTCGACCACTGCCATTCTGGTGAATCTGCCGGGTGAATCCTCGTCCGTGGTGACCGTGATCGATGGCTATCAGATGGCCCGAAAGGGACGAGCGGGTCCAGCGCTTGCAGCCGCCGGTATCGGCTCGTTCTTCGCAGGCTGCGTGGGCACCGTGATCCTGGCTGCCTTCGCGCCTCCGCTGACCGAAGTCGCCTTCAAGTTCGGCCCTGCTGAATACTTCTCTCTGATGACCCTGGGCCTGATCGGCGCCGTGGTGCTGGCTTCGGGCTCGCTGCTCAAGGCCATTGCCATGATCGTGCTGGGCCTGCTGATGGGCATGGTCGGCACCGACGTGAACTCCGGCGTGGCCCGCTACAGCTTCGACATCCCCGAGCTGACCGACGGCATCGACTTCGTCGTGATCGCCATGGGCGTGTTCGGCTACGGCGAAATCATTGCCAACCTGTCCAAGCCTGACGACGAGCGCGAAGTGTTCGCCGCCAAGGTGACTGGTCTGCTGCCCACCGGCGAAGACTTCAAGCGCATGCTGCCTGCCATGCTGCGCGGCACTGCCCTGGGTTCTGCCCTGGGCATCCTGCCCGGCGGCGGCGCCATGCTGTCGGCCTTCGCTGCCTACACCATCGAGAAGAAGACCAAGCTGCAACCGGGCGAAGTCCCCTTCGGCCAGGGCAACATCCGTGGCGTGTGCGCTCCCGAGTCGGCCAACAACGCCGGTTCGCAGACCTCCTTCATCCCGCTGCTGACGCTGGGCATTCCGCCCAACGCCGTGATGGCGCTGATGGTGGGCGCGATGACCATCCACAACATCCAGCCCGGCCCGCAGGTGATGACCAGCAACCCCGAGCTGTTCTGGGGCCTGATCGCCTCGATGTGGATCGGCAACCTGATGCTGATCATCCTGAACCTGCCGCTGATCGGCGTCTGGATCAAGCTGCTGACCGTGCCCTACCGCTGGCTGTTCCCGTCCATCGTGCTGTTCTGCGCGATCGGCGTGTACGGTACCAACAACAACACCTGGGACGTGTGGATGGTGGGTATCTTCGGCTTCGTCGGCTATGTGTTCCACAAGCTGGGCACCGAGCCAGCCCCCCTGCTGCTGGGCTTCATCCTGGGCCCGATGATGGAAGAAAACCTGCGCCGTGCGCTGCTGCTGTCGCGTGGCGACTGGAGCGTGTTCGTGACCCGTCCGATCTCGGCCTGCCTGCTGCTGGCGGCTGTGGCCCTGGTGGTGGTGGTGCTGATGCCCGCCGTGAAGAACAAGCGCGAGGAAGCCTTCGTCGAGGACTGACGTCCCGCCGGCATCCAAAGCCTTTGATTGAACGGCCCTTCGGGGCCGTTTTTTTTTATGGGGCGCAGCAAGTAGGGCTGCCATGCCATGTACAGAACTGCCGCAAAGTAAAAAGCGGCTGCCGCAGGCACCCGGCACAATGGTGCGCAGTTTTCAGAGGTTGCGATGTCCCTGACCCTTTTGCCATCCCAGCACCCGCAGCGCGTGCGGCTGCACAACGAAATCCATGCCCGCCCCGCCGAGGAGATGCAGGCGCCCCTGGCCATCACCCATGTGGTGATGCTCACCGATGCAGCGCAGCGCGAGGCCAGCCGCGCGCATGTGGCACAGCTGCTGCGCAATCACCACCGGCCGCAGCCCGATGCCACGACCACGCATGTGCTGATCGACCTGGGCGCCTTTCACCTGCGCTGGGAACTGCACACAGAGTTTGTCTGCTGGACCTTCAGCAAGGCCATGGCGCCTGCCGCTATGGACGATGTGCGCGAGCCCGCGACCGCCGTCGACCATGTGCCCCACGACTGGCTGGCCGCGCTGCCGGGCCAGTGCCTGAGCAGCCTGCACCTGTGGGCCCTGCGGGAAACCGCTGTCGATGCGGATCATCTGGTGCGCCACATGCTGCAGGAAGAAACCCTGGTCGGCGCCGGCGTCGCGGGCGGCGGCGGCAAGGTTTACACGGATTTCGCCATCCATGCCGATGGCTTTTCGCGCATGCTGCTGCTGTCCGGCGAGTCGCTCTCGCCCAAGCGCCTGGGCCGGCTGGTACAGCGGCTACTGGAGATCGAGACATACCGCATGGCGGCCTTGCTGGGGCTGCCCGCCGCGCGCCAGGCGGCTGCCGTGCTGGCATCGGCCGAACGCGAACTGGCGGAACTGGCCCAGGCCATCCGTTCTGCCAACCGCGACTCCGAGCCCGCGCTGCTGGACCGCCTGACACGGCTTGCCGGACAGGTGGAAAGCGAGTACGCGGCCACCCATTCGCGCTTTTCCGCAAGCACGGCCTACTTCGAGCTGGTGGACAAGCGCATCCAGGACATCCAGGAATCACGCCTGGATGGCTTCCAGAGCATCCGCGAGTTCATGGACCGGCGCCTGACGCCTGCGCGCAGCACCTGCGAGTGGGCCACACGGCGCCAGAATGCGCTGTCCGAGCGCGTCTCGCGCGTCAGCAGCCTGCTGCGCACGCGTGTCGAAATCGAGCAGCAGCAAAGCAGCCAGGAACTGCTGGGCACCATGAACCAGCGCCAGGACATGCAGCTCAAGCTGCAGTCCACCGTGGAGGGCCTGTCGGTGGCGGCCATCACCTATTACTTCACGGGCCTGATCAGCTACCTGGCCAAAGGTGCCAAGACCCTGGGCTGGCCCTGGTCGCCCGAGAGCACGGCTGCTGTGGCGATTCCCGTGGTTGCGCTGGGGGTATGGTGGTCGCTGCGCCGGCTGCACCACCGGCTTTTCGCAGCCCACGGACCCCATTGATGGCACATGCGCCGTGCCCGTGTGAGCCAGCGTGAGCCCGTGTGAGCGGGCGCCGGTGGCCGGCCGTGGCAGCACGCTCACGTTTTCACCGGTTTGTGCCGAAAGTCTTTCAAGCCTCGCGCACAATGTGCGCTGCCGTGGCGTGAGCCCGGCAAAGTGATGGCTTGTACAGGAGTGCGTGACATGGATCTGGGAATTGCGGGCAAGTGGGCTCTGGTGTGTGGTGCGAGCAAGGGGCTGGGCTATGGCTGCGCCAGCGCGCTGGCGCAGGAAGGCGTGAACCTGGTGATCAATGCGCGCAACCCCGAAGCCCTGCAGGCTGCAGCGCAGCGCCTGCAGTCACTTGCTCCGCAGGTCAAGGTGCTGGCGGTGGCCGCAGACATCACCACCGGGCAAGGCCGCGATGCCGTGCTTTCGGCGCCGGGTGGCCCGGGCGTGGACTTCGATATCCTGGTCACCAATGCCGGCGGCCCGCCGCCCGGTGATTTCCGCGACTGGGACCGTGATGCCTGGATCAAGGCCGTGGATGCCAACATGCTCACGCCCATTGAGCTGATCAAGGCCACGGTGGACGGCATGGCTGCACGCGGCTTCGGGCGCATCGTGAACATCACCTCCAGTGCCGTGAAGGCCCCCATCGACATTCTGGGCCTGTCCAACGGCGCTCGCAGCGGCCTGACCGGCTTCGTGGCTGGCCTGGCGCGCAGCGGCATCGCCGCCAGGGGCGTGACGGTCAACAACCTGCTGCCGGGCAAGTTCGACACGGACCGCCTGCGCACCACCTTCACGGCAGCGGCCGGCAAGACCGGCAAGAGCGTGGATGATGTGCGCGGCGCCCAGCAGGCACTGGTGCCTGCGCGGCGCTTTGGCACGCCCGAGGAGTTTGGCGCCATCTGCGCCTTCCTGTGCAGCGTGCATGCAGGCTACATGACAGGCCAGAACATCCTGCCAGACGGCGGGCTGTACGCAGGAACCTTCTGACAGGTGATCCCATGCCCTTTGCCATGCCGGGAGTGGATGCGTGAATACCGGGGCACCGCCCATGGCGGCATCCAGTCCGTCCGGCCTGCGCCGCACGCTGCTGCTGCTGCTGGCCATGCTGCTGCTGACGCTGGCCACGGCCGTGGTCTGGCTGCTCAGCGGCATGCGCACGGCGGCGCAGGAGGAGGCCTCGCTGCGCCTGGTTCGCTTCGTGCTGAGCGCAGAGGCCGCGATCAGCCGCAGCATCGAGTCCTTCGACGGGCTGGCGCTGGGTGTCGATGAGCTGCTGGGGGCACGCAACCAGGCCGCGCCCTTGCAGCCGCAGCTGCAGGAAATGCTGCGGACCATGGTGCGCCAGAACACGCTGGTGCGTGCGGCCTCGGTATGGGATGCGCAGGGACGGGAGCTTGCCTCCTCCGAACCAGGGCCCGGCTCCGCCTTCATGCTGCCGCCGCAATGGTGGGATCAGTTCCGGCAGCAGGGGGCCGCTGAGCTGTCCGTGAGCCCGCCTCTGCTGGCTCCGGCCTCGCAGGCTGCAGATGGCAGTGAGCGCATGCTGTATCTGGTGCGGCCGCTGCGCCAGCTGGAGCAGGGCGGCTATGTGCTGATGCAGCTGCCGGTTTCGGACATGGGCCATGTGCTGTCCCAGGGCGGCGTGCTCGACGGGCTTGAAGTGACGCTGGAGGGCAGTGCGGGCGAACTGCTCGTGTCCATGCCCCAGTTCGGCGACACGGCCTCCGATCATCTTTTGCCGCCGGTGGCCCAGACAGGCCAGCGAGGTGTCATTCAGGCGCCTGCGCGCCTGAGCCATGTGCCGGCACTTGTGGCCGTTCATCCCTTGCCCAAGGGCAGCGTGTGGATCACGGCCAGCCTGCCCATGTCTGCCGTGCTGGCCGAATGGCGCGTTGCCGCCTGGAGCCTGGGGCTGGCCGTGCTGGTGTTTGGTGTGCTGTTGTCGGTGCTGGTCTGCACCGTGCGCAGCTACATGGACCGTCTGCATTCCGCCAGGCGCCAGGCGCAGCGTTCCGAGCAGTGGCTGGACCAGGCGCTGGACAGCATGGTCAGCGGTTTTTTGCTGCTCGATGCCGAGCAGCGCGTGCTGCGCTGGAACCGCTGCTATGCCGACATGTTTTCCTGGCATGTGCCGCTGCTGGAGCCGGGGCGGCCCCTTGCCGAGCTTCTGCAGGCCTGTCCCAGCGTCTGCGGCCTGAGCATGTCCAGCGACCAGATTGAGGAAGTCCAGGGCCTGCACGGGCAATTGCTGCAGTTGTCCGGCAAGCCCGTGGAGCAGCAATTGCCCAGCGGCCGGTTCGTGCAGATGACGGCCCGCCCCGCTGCGGAGGGCGGCATTGTCATCACCTACAACGACGTCACCGATATCCGGCTGGCCTCGGCGGAGATCGAAAGCCTGGCCTTCTACGATCCGCTGACCAGCCTGCCCAACCGCCGCCTGCTGCTGGACCGGCTGGCGCAGGCCACGGTGCTGGCCGCGCGCGAAGGCTGGACCGGCGCCCTGCTGTTCCTGGACTTGGACCAGTTCAAGATGCTCAACGACACCCTGGGCCATGAAGTCGGGGACCAGCTGCTGCAGCAGGTGGCGCAGCGCCTGCGCAGCGCCGTGCGCTCCTCGGACACGGTGGCGCGGCTGGGCGGAGATGAATTCGTGGTCATGCTCAGCGAGTTGGCGCATGACCACGGCGAGGCGGCCACGCTGGCACAGCGCGTGGGCGAGAAAATTCTGGCGCGGCTCAATCAGCCCTATGTGCTGGGCGCGCATC
Source organism: Delftia sp. PS-11 (assembly GCF_029870285.1). Classification (GTDB taxonomy): domain Bacteria; phylum Pseudomonadota; class Gammaproteobacteria; order Burkholderiales; family Burkholderiaceae_C; genus Comamonas. The sequence continues at coordinate 112,325 of NZ_JACSYA010000001.1, read as the reverse complement.
TGCACCGCAGTGCATGCAGCATCGGTGCCACGCTGTTCGGACAGTTGCACCAGTCGGCAGCGGAGCTGCTCAAGCAGGCCGACATCGCCATGTACCAGATCAAGGCCCGCAATGGCAGCGGACTGTGCTTCTTCGATCCCCAGATGCAGGTGGAAATCCACCAGCGCGTGCGCATGGAGGGCGATCTGCGCCAGGCGCTGGCGCAGTCCCAGTTCGAGCTGCACTACCAGCCGCAGTTCACCCTGTCGGGCGAGGTCATCGGCGCCGAGGCCCTGCTGCGCTGGCGCCATCCCGAGCGCGGCCTGGTGCCTCCCGGCATGTTCATCGCGGTGGCCGAGGAAAGCGAGATCATCGTGCCCCTGGGTATGTGGGTGATCCGTACGGCGTGCGAGCAGCTGGCTACCTGGCAAAGGGATGGCCGCCTGCGCCATCTGCAACTGGCCGTCAATGTCAGCGCGCGCCAGTTCCGGCACCAGGACTTTGCCTCCCAGGTGATCGAACTGGTCCAGGCTTGCGGCATTCCGGCGCACCTGCTCAAGCTGGAGCTGACCGAGTCGCTGGTGATCGAGAATGTGCAGGACTCGATCGCCAAGATGACGCAGCTGCGCAGCCATGGCGTGCGCTTTTCCATGGATGACTTCGGCACCGGCCATTCCTCGCTGACCTACCTGACCCAGCTGCCGCTGCACCAGCTCAAGATCGACCAGTCCTTTGTCCGCCACATGGGTATGCGCCATACCGACGATGTGATCGTCCAGACCATCATCGGCATGGCGCGCAACCTGCACCTGGACGTGATTGCCGAAGGCGTGGAAACGCTGGAGCAGCGCGCGCAGCTGTCGCACTATGGCTGCGAATACTTCCAGGGCTATCTGTTCAGCCCGCCCGTGCCCATCCACACTTTCGAGCAGCTGCTGGCCAAGGTGCCTGTGCGGATGCCGGCCTGAGCCCCCTGGTGCCACTAACCGCCGTCAGCTGGCCGGCGCGAGGACACCATGATGCCGCCGACGATGAGCGCAAACGCCAGCCCGTGGTACGGGCGCGGCGTCTGGCCCAGCAGCGGAATGGATAGCAGGGCCGTGAACAGAGGGATCAGGTTGCCGAAAAAGCCGGCGATGGCCGGGCTGCTGCGCTGCACGCCCAGCCCCCAGAAGCGGTAGGCCAGAATGGCCGGCCCCACGGCGATGAACAGCAGTGCGCCCGCCAGGGGCCAGCCAGCCTGCAAGTGCCAGCGCCCCATGGCGGCTTCCGCGCCCGTGAAAAGGCCGGACCACAGCAGGCCGAAGACCAGCTGAGCCAGCAGGAAGCCGGCCCAGTCCGAGCGCAGCGACTGCGCCACCGTGGTTCTGGACAGCAGCCAGGTGTAGAAGGCCCAGAGAATGGTCGCCAGCACCATGAACAGATCGCCCGGCACCAGCCGCAGCTGCAGCAGCTGCTGCAGTTCGCCGCGCGAGAGCACCACGGCCACCCCCATCATGGACAGCATCGCGCCCAGCAGCTGGCGCCGGCTCACGGGCATGCCCCAGCAGATGCGGCCGATGGCCAGCATCCACATGGGCATGCTCGATCCCACCAGGGTGACATTCAGCGGTGTCGAGGTCTGCAGCGCCAGATACAGCAGCGCGTTGTAGCAGCCAATGCCCAGCAGGCCCAGCAGCGCAAACTGCCGCCAGTGCGGCCAGACATCGCTGCGCGGGCCCAGGACACGCCATGCCAGTGGCAGCAGCAGGAGGGCGGCGATGATCCAGCGCAGCAGGTTCAGCGCGAACGGGGAGACCAGATCGTGGATCATGCGGCCCACGATGGCGTTGCAGGCCCACAGCAGGGGCGGCAGCGTGAGGATGGCGGCGGTGGCCGGTGTCAGTGCGCGACTCATAGGCCCGCCACTATAGGCCCAGGGGGTGGGGCGTGTGCCCTCGCATTGCGCGACGTGCTGTAAAACATGGCACGATGCCCGTCTTGTCGCTTTTGCTGGAGAGCATTCCATGGGTATTGCAGTGCAGATCAGCCGCCACGGCGGCCCCGAAGTCCTGGAGCTGGTGCAGGCCGCCGCAGGAGAGCCAGGGCCTGGTGAAGTTCGCATCCGCCACAAGGCGGTGGGCCTGAACTTCATCGATGTTTACCAGCGCTCGGGCCTGTACTCCTTGCCCATGCCCCTGAACCTGGGCATGGAGGCGGCGGGTGTGGTCGAGGCCGTGGGCGAAGGCGTCACGCACCTGAGCGAGGGCGACCGTGTGGCCTATGCCAGCAATCCGCCGGGCAGCTACAGCGAAGTGCGCACCATGCCCGCCATGTGCGTATGCCGCCTGCCCGATGCGATCAGCTTCGAGACGGGCGCTGCCATGATGCTCAAGGGGCTGACGGCCCAGTACCTGCTCAAGAAATGCATGCCCGTCGAAGGTCTGACACCCGGCGATGCCGTGCTGTTCCATGCAGCCGCCGGCGGCGTCGGCCTGATCGCCTGCCAGTGGGCTCGTGCCCTGGGCCTGCAGCTGATTGCCACAGCAGGATCGGATGAGAAATGCGCGCTGGCCCTGGCCAATGGCGCCGCCCATGCCATCAACTACCGGCGCGAGAACTTCGCCGAGCGTGTGCAGGAGATCACGGCAGGGCAGGGCGTCAAGGTGGTCTATGACAGCGTGGGCAAGGACACCTGGGAAGGCTCGCTGGCCAGCCTGCGCCGCTTTGGCCTCATGGTCAGCTTCGGCAATGCCTCCGGGCCCGCGCCGGCTTTTGCTCCCGCAGTGCTGGCCGCCAAGTCGCTGTACGTGACGCGCCAGACCCTGTTTGCCCACATCACCAGCCGCGAGGCGACCCAGGCCATGGCCGACGACCTGTTTGCCGTCGTCGAAAGCGGCGCGGTCAAGATCCATATCGACCAGCGCTATGCGCTGGCCGACGTGCAGCAGGCCCACCGTGATCTGGAGGCGCGCAGGACCACGGGCTCGACCATCCTGCTGCCATGAGCCCGCAGCTGCAGTCCTGGCTGCAGCGGCTGCGCGCCGAGGCCATGCAGCCACCCGCGCAGCCGCGCCGCCCGCTGCTGGTCGATGGCCACGGCATCGGCTCGCTGGCCGACGCGCTCGCCGCGCAGTTGCCTGCATCCGCCCTGCATGCTCAGGGGCTGGCGCTGCAGCCGGGGGCGTGCAGCTGGCATCTGGCAGGCGATGGCGATGCCACGGCCCGGCTCAATGCCCTGGCCGCAGTGCTGCGCGCCACAGGCCACAGCGGCCCCTGGCGCAATGAGCAACTGGCCGTGTGCAACGGCCAGGGCCAGCGCATCGCCACCGTGGAGCGCGGCGCCGTGCGTCCGCTGGGCATCGCCACCCAGGCGGTGCATCTGATCGGCCTGGCGCCCGATGGCCGCATCTGGGTCCAGCAGCGTGCCGATGACAAACCCACCAACCCCGGCATGTGGGATACGTTGATGGGCGGCATGGTGGCAGCGCGCGATACCGTTGTCCAGGCAGTGGAGCGCGAAACCTGGGAGGAAGCGGGGCTGCGCGTGGCGCAGCTGGCGCAACTGCGCCATGGCGGCCATGTGCTGTTCGAGCGGCCCAGCGACGAAGCCGAGGGCCGGGGCTTCATGCGCGAGCGAATCGACTGGTTCAGCGCCATCGTGCCCGATGCGCTGCGGCCCGACAACCAGGACGGAGAGGTCCAGGGCTTTGCGCTGATCGATCGCGCGCAGCTGCTGCAGTGGCTGCCCGAGGGGCGCTTCACGCCCGAAGCCTCGATGGTGCTGGCCGACTGGCTGGGCTGGCTGCAGTAAAGCGCCGAGCCAGGCGCGCTTCAGCGCACCGGCTTGTTCAGCGCAGACTCCTTGAGGCGGCTGGGCGCCAGAGCGCCTGCCGATTCCAGGATGGGATAGGCCACCGAGCACAGCAGCGAGTTGACGCGCTTGAGGTCGCTGATCAGGTCGATGTGCAGCGAACTGGTCTCGATGCTGGGCACGGTGTTGTCTGACAGGCGTGCCAGATGGGTGGCCGAGTAGGCCAGCTCCAGATCGCGAAAACGCGCTTTTTCTTCCAGCAGCTTTTGCGCCTCGCGCACATTGCCGTTGAGAAACACGCTCATGGCCAGGCGCAGGTTGTCCAGCAGGTGGTGGTGCAGCTCGCGGATCTCCTGCATGCCGGCCACCGAGAACTGGCGTCCCTTCTTGATCTTTTTTTCCTCGATATCCAGCAGCACGCGCTCGATGATGTCGCCAATCTGCTCCATGTTGATGGTGAAGCTGATGATTTCCGTCCAGCGCTGGCCCTCGCGCTCATCGAGTTCGGCGCGCGAGATCTTGGTCATGTAGTACTTGATGGCCGAATAGAGGTCATCGACCGTGCCCTCCAGCTCGCGCAGCTCCTGCGACAGCTTGAGGTCATCGGTTTCCAGCACGCGCTGCAGGCCGATCAGCATCGACTCCACCATGTCGGCCTGGTGCAGAGCCTCGCGCGCGGCGCAGGAAATAGCCAGCGAAGGCGTGCTCAGCGCCGAAGGGTCGAGATGGCGCGGGCGCAGCAGGCTGGTGGCGCTGGCCTCCGGCTTGGGCAGCATGGCCGTCACCCAGCGCGCCACGGTCTGCGTCAGGCCGATGAAGCACAGGCTGTTGAAAATGTTGAAGGCCAGATGGAACAGCACGATGTTCTGGCCCTTGCCGCCGATCAGCGGCTGCGCATAGGTGATCCACAGCCCCAGCAGGGGCGCGACAATCGCCACGCCCATGATCTTGAACAGCATGTTGCCGATCGTGACCTGGCGGACCTCCACTGTGGATTTGGCGGTGGTCAGCACGGCCACCAGGCCGCTGCCGATGTTGGCGCCCAGCACCAGCCCCAGCGCCACATCCATGGGGATGGCGCCTGAGCTGGCCATGGCCGCGATCAGCAGCACGATGGCCAGGCTGGAATAGGCCATCACGGCCAGCAGCGCGCCCAGCAGCAGCTCCATGAAGATATCGCTGCTGACCGATGCCAGCAGTGTGCGCACGGCCCGCGCCTCCAGCAGCGGCTCGGTGGCATCGACCACCAGGCCCAGCGCCAGCAGCATCACCCCCAGGCCGATCAGCACGCGGCCGATGCGTCCGGCCTTCGTGTCCTGCCGGCTGATGAAGAGCACCACCCCCACGAAAATGAACAGTGGCGACAGCCAGGACAGGTCGGCCGAGAACAGCACGGCCATCAGCGCCGTACCCACATCCGCGCCACGCATCACCGCCAGGGCGGCAGGCAGCGTGATCAGCCCCTGGCCCACGAAGGCCGAGGTCATCAGCGAGGTGGCTGTGCTTGACTGAACGAGCGCCGTCACGCCCAGCCCCGACAGCGCAGCCGTGAACCGGTTGCCCATGCTGTGTGCCAGGACATTGCGCAGATTCGCGCCGAAAACGCGCAGCACGCCGGTGCGGACCATGTGTGTGCCCCAGACCAGCAGGGCAATGGCGGCCAAGAGATTGAGTAAGTGCTTCATGTGCTGTGAGCGAAGAAGCGGACAAATATAACCCCGACCCTGGCAGGAACGGGGCAACGGCAGCCGCATAAGCGCACAGTGGGGTGCGGAATAAGGAAAATTGTAGAAAAAAAACGAATCAAAAAGAAATTTCGTTGACCTCCGCTACACCCAGGAAAACCCGATGGGTGCGCTGAGCGACGGGCTGCCATTGCATCCCAGGCATGAAAAAGCCCCTCGGCAGAGGGGCTTGGGGCGACAGGCAGGCGCACTGGCGGGCTATTTTCCGCGCCGCGCGCGCAGCACCTCATCCAGAATCAGGCAGGCAGCGCCCATGCTGATGGTGATGTCTGCCACGTTGAATGCCGGAAAGTGTGCGACACCCCAGTAGAAATCGAGGAAGTCCACCACATAGCCGTGCTGCAGCCGGTCCACCACGTTGCCGATGGCGCCACCCAGGATGCTGGCCAGCGAGAAGCAAAACAGCTTTTGTCCCGGGTGCTTGCGCAGCTGCCAGACAATGAGCAGCGTGGCCGCTGCGCCGATGCCCACGAACAGCCAGCGCTGCCAGCCTCCGGCGCCCGCCAGCATGGAGAAGGCGGCTCCGGTGTTGTGCGCGCGCACGATGTTGAAGAAGCCCGTGACCGGGGTCCAGTCGCCCAGCTGGTAGGCGCTGAGAATCCACTGTTTGGTGAACTGGTCGATGGCGATGATCGCCAGCGCCCAGGCCAGCCAGGGCCAGATGCGGCTGTTGCGGGCGGCAGGCACCGCGGCAAAGGTAGGGGTCATGGCGGGCTTCACTCGGTGTATGGGCTCAGGCCTTGGTCCGGGCTTCGCCGGCTCCGTGCAGGTTGCTGTCGCAGCGGCCGCACAGGCTGGGGTGCTCGGGGTTGACTCCTACATCGGCGCGGTAGTGCCAGCAGCGCTCGCACTTGGCGTGGCTGCTGGGCGTGACTTCGCTGTGCAGCGCCTCGCCCGCGATGGCTTGTGCCGCCGAGGTGATGAAGACGAACTTGAGGTCGTCGCCCAGGCTCTGCAGCAGGGCCAGATCCTCGGGCTGTGCCGAGACGTGGACCTCGGCCTGCAGTGACGAGCCGACCTTGCCTTCGGCGCGCACGGCTTCGATGTCCTTGTTGATCACGTCGCGGATCTCGCGCAGCCGGGCCCACTTGGCCAGCAGCGCATCGTCGCCGGCCGGCAGGTCGGTGTAGGTCTCCAGGAAGATGGATTCGCTGTGGCCGAAGACCTTCCAGGCTTCCTCGGCCGTGAAGGACAGGAAAGGCGCCATCCAGCGCAGCATGGCATGCGTGATCTGGTGCAGCGCGGTTTGCGCGCTGCGGCGTGCCAGGCTCTTGGGCGCGCTGGTGTACAGGCGGTCCTTGAGCACGTCCAGATAGAAGCCGCCCAGGTCCTCGGAGCAAAACAGCTGCAGCTTGGCCACCACGGGGTGGAATTCATAGACCTTGTAGTGCGCCAGCACCTCGGCTTGGAACTGGGCTGCGCGGGCCAGGGCCCAGCGGTCGATCTCCAGCAACTCGTCGGTCGGCACGGCATCCTGCGCAGCATCGAAGTCGTTGACATTGGCCAGCAAAAAGCGCAGCGTGTTGCGGATGCGGCGGTAGGCGTCCACCACGCGGGCCAGGATCTTGTCGTCGATGCCCAGGTCGCCCGAATAGTCGGTCGAGGCCACCCACAGGCGGATGATCTCGGCCCCCATCTTGCTGCTGACGTCCTGCGGGGCGACGGTGTTGCCCAGCGACTTGGACATTTTCTTGCCCTGGCCGTCCACGGTGAAGCCATGGGTCAGCAGGCCGCGGTAGGGCGCTCGGCCGAAGATGGCCGCGGCCAGCAGCAGCGACGAATGGAACCAGCCACGGTGCTGGTCATGGCCTTCCAGGTAGAGGTCGGCCTCGGGGCCCTGGTCGTGGTGCATGTCGGCGTGCGTGCCGCGCATCACATGCCAGAACGTGGAGCCCGAATCGAACCAGACTTCGAGGATGTCGGTGCTCTTGGTGTAGTGCACTGCGTCTTCGGCGCCCAGGATGTCTTCGGCCGTCACGCGGCTCCAGGCCTCGATGCCGCCCTGCTCGATCATGGCCGCAGCCTGGTCGATGATCTCCATGGTGCGCGGATGCAGCTCGCCGCTGTCCTTGTGCAGGAAAAACGGCAGTGGCACGCCCCAGCTGCGCTGGCGCGAGATGCACCAGTCGGGGCGGCCGGCGATCATGTCGCGCAGGCGGGTCTTGCCGTTTTCGGGGTAGAACTGGGTCTGCTCGATGGCTTGCAGCGCGATCTGGCGCAGGGTCTGGGCCGGCTTGTCGCCGGGCTTGGTGAACACGCCCTCGCCCTCGTCCATGCGCACGAACCACTGGGCTGCAGCGCGGTAGATCACCGGCGTCTTGTGGCGCCAGCAGTGCGGGTAGCTGTGGGTGATGGTCGTGGTGTCCATCAGGCGGCCGGCGACCTTCAGTGCATCCAGGATGACGGGCACGGCCTTCCAGATGTGCTGGCCGCCGAACAGCGGCAGCTCGGGCGCGTAGACGCCATTGCCCTGCACGGGGTTCAGGATGTCTTCATACGCCATGCCGTTGTTGACGCAGGAGTTGAAGTCATCCAGGCCATAGGCGGGGGCCGAGTGCACGATACCGGTGCCGTCGTCGGCGGTGGCATAGTCGGCCAGATACACTGGCGAGATGCGGTCATAGCCCTTGTCCACATGCGCCAGCGGGTGCCTGAAGGGCATGTGGTCGAGCTTCTCGCCCAGGGCCGTGGCGAGGACGCGGCCTTCGATTTTCCAGCGCGCCAGGCATTTTTCGACCAGTGCCGAGGCCACGATCAGCAGGCCGCGCTCGGTCTCCACCAGGCTGTATTCCAGCGCAGGGTTGACGTTCAGCGCCTGGTTTGCAGGGATGGTCCACGCCGTGGTGGTCCAGATCACGATGAAGGCAGGCTTGTCCAGCGCAGGCAGGCCGAAGGCGGCGGCCAGCCTGTCGGGCTCGGCTGCAGGGAACATCACGTCCAGCGTCTGGCTTTGCTTGTCGGCGTACTCGATCTCGAACTCGGCCAGCGAGGAGCCGCAGTCGAAGCACCAGTACACGGGCTTGAGGCCACGGTAGACGAAGCCACGCTCCATGACGCGCTTCAAGGCGCGCAGCTCGGCGGCCTCGTTGGCGTAGTTCATGGTCTTGTAGGGGTGGTCCCAGTCGCCCAGCACGCCCAGGCGCTTGAAGTCCACCATCTGCTGCGCGATCTGCTCGGTGGCGAAGGCACGGCTCCTGGCCTGCATTTCGTCGCGCGGCAGGTTGCGGCCGTGCAGCTTCTCGATGGCGTTCTCGATGGGCAGGCCATGGCAGTCCCAGCCCGGCACGTACTGCGCATCGAAGCCTTCGAGCTGGCGGCTCTTGACGATCATGTCCTTGAGCGCCTTGTTCACGGCGTGGCCGATATGGATCTTGCCGTTGGCATAGGGCGGGCCGTCATGCAGGATGAACTTGGGAGCGCCGCTGCGCGCGTCGCGCAGCTTCTTGTACACGCCCTTGTCTTCCCATTCCTGAACCCAGCCCGGCTCGCGCTTGGGCAGGTCGCCGCGCATGGGGAAGGGCGTGTCGGGCATGTTCAGCGTGGCGCGGTAGCCCGCATTGGCGTTGGGGGAGACTTTCGGATCAGACATGGAAAACCTTGAAAGCAGGCCAAGGCCCTGGCCTGCTGGCCAGGGCACGGAAAGATGGAGGGCAAGCCTGGTGCGCACCCGCGCCCGGGCAGGTGACGCAGAGCGTCAAATTCGGTCGCGCGTGGTCTGGCGACGTGTCTCGGTGTAGGTGGGCGTGTGGATGGTGGCGAAGAACGCGCGCGCGTCGTCGCAGTCCTTGGCGATGCCTGCGGTGAGGGCGTCGAGACTGTCGTACTTCAGTTCGTCGTGCAGTTTGTGCAGAAGTTCCACGCGGATGATTTTACCGTAGGCCTCTTCCCCTGCCGGCTCGCCGGGCCAATCGAGGCAATGCGTCTCCAGCAGCACGCGCCCGCCGTTGATGTCCGTGGGGTCCAGCGAAGGGCGCACGCCCAGGTTGGCCACGCCGCGCAGCGGCTGCGCGTGCAGTCCGTGCACCAGCACCGCGAAGATGCCGCTGGCTGCAGGCTTCCAGTGGTTGAAGCGCAGGTTCAGGGTCCGAAAACCGTCGCCCGCGCCCTGGCGGCTTTCCGCCAGGCTGCGGCCGAGCTTGCGGCCATGTACCACATGGCCCGAGATGGTGTAGGGGTGGCCCAGCAGCCGCGCCGCATCCTGCATGCGGCCTTCGGCCAGTGCTGCGCGCACATGGGTGCTGGAGACACGCAGGCCGTGCACCTCGTAGCTGTTCATGCGCGCCACATCGAAGCCCTGGCGCTGGCCTGCCGCATCGAGCATGGCGTAGTCGCCCGCGCGCTGGGCGCCGAAGCGGAAATCGTCGCCGACGAGCACGTACCTGGCGCCCAGTCCCGCCACCAGCACCTCATCGATGAATGCCTGGGGCGACTGGCTGGCCAGCGTCTGGTTGAAGGGCAGCACCACGGTCTGCGCCACGCCGCAGCGTGCCAGCTGCGACAGCTTGTCGCGCAGCGTGCCGATGCGCGCCGGCGCGATATCGGGCCTGCCCAGGGCCTGGGCGAAGTAGTCGCGCGGATGGGGCTCGAAGGTCAGCACGCAGGTGGGCACGCCACGCTGAGCAGCCTCCGCCGACAGCAAAGCCAGCATGGCCTGATGGCCTCGGTGGACTCCATCGAAATTGCCGATGGTGACGGCGCAGGCTGCTTCCCGCCCTGGGTGATTGAAGCCTCGGAAAATCTTCATGGGACGCTTTGTTTTCAATGGCAGCTGGCACGCATCGGCCCAGCGCAGGCTGTCAATCCGACATGGAAACAGAGTATATTGCCTGAGTCCGGTGCCTCACGGCGGGCTCCCGGGCACTGGCTGCATTCCCGTTCACCCTGGTGTCAGAGGAGGCGTGTCGTGAAGGTCTTGAAGCTGTCGGCCCAAGGGCTGCCCCAATCCTGGATCTCGCTGGAGCAGGCGGCGCTGCATTACGCGGCGGACGATGTGCGCTGGGAGTCGGGCGGGGAAATCGCTTTTTTCCGGGGCGGCCACAATGCCGTCACGGGCCGCCAGTCCGTCATCCACATCAACAGCATCATCGGCACGCGCGGTGCGCCCGGCATCAATCCGCACCGCCTGCACCCCGGCCTGACCAATGGCAAGCTGTTCGCGCGGGACCGCTGTATCTGCGCCTACTGTGGCCGCACCTTCCCCGAGAGCGAACTGACGCGCGAGCACATCGTGCCCATTTCCGCAGGCGGCGGGCACCACTGGATGAACCTGGTCACGGCCTGCCGCTCCTGCAACCACCGAAAGGGCGCGCGCACCCCCGAGCAGGCGCGCATGCCCTTGCTGTACGCTCCCTATGTTCCCAGCCTCTGGGAAGACTTCATTTTGCGCAACCGCCGCATTCTGGCCGACCAGATGGCCTTCCTGATGCTGCATGTGCCCCGCAATTCGCGCTGGGCCAGCGGGGGGGCTGGATCGGCGCACTGAATCCGGGCTTCAGCCCGGCGCCTGTGGCGGCTGCGGGCCTTGTGCCGCAGCCCGGGGAGCCAGCGTCAGCGTGAAGCAGGTGCCGCCCTGGGCTGAAGGGGTCGCCTGCACGTCGCCGCCATGCAGGCGCGCGATGCGCCGCGCCACCCACAGGCCCAGGCCGAAGCCCCGGCTCTGGTCCGTACGCTTGCCGCGCTCGAAGTGCTCGAAAATGCGCTGCGCCTCCTCGGGGGAAATCCCCGGGCCCTCGTCTTCCACAGACAGGGCCAGTCGCTGCTCCTGCTGCAGGCGGGCCGTGATCCGGATTTCGCCGGCGCGGGCATACTTCACGGCGTTGTCCACCAGATTGGACAACGCCATGCGCACCAGCATCGGATCGCACTCCCACTCCAGCGGTGCGCCATGGGCAGACAGCCGCAGATTGTGGCGCGACGACCAGTGCACGAGCTGCCCGGCGTCCTCCAGCAACTGCGAAATCAGGACCGGCGCGCAGTGCAAACGCAGCGCCGGAGCATCCAGCCGGTCGCTGATGAGGCAGTTGTCCACCAGGGTGGTCAGGCGCCGGCAGGCCCGCCGTATCTGCAAGGCCCGCTCAATCTGTGCATCGATATCCGGCGACGGAAACGATTGCTGTTCGCTGGCCGCACTGTCCACCACGGCCAGCGGGGTGCGGAACTCGTGGTTGACCATGTTGAAGAACTGGCGCTGCTCCTGCCTCAGCCGGCGTTCGCTGTGTAACGCTGCCTGCAACGCATTCTGGGCCTGCAGCAGCTCGGCCGTGCGCTGGCGCACGCTCTCCTCCAGTGCATGTTCGGAGCGGGCCAGCGATTCCACCAGTTGGGCCTGGCGTGCCATGGAGGCCTGGAACTTCTCGACCAGCCCAGCGCCCACCGCCACCGTGATCACGATGTTCACTAGCAAAGTGTTGAGCTGCCAGAAGACGCTGCGCTCGATGGTCGGCATGTGGACCAGGCCCACATAGGCCGCCGTCGCATAAAGCCCCATGAGTCCGTAGATGGTGCTGGGCACGACCATCATCACGTTCACCGCGCTGATGCGCCCGCTCATCAGGTTGCTCCAGGCCACGATGGCGAACAGCGCGCTCAGGGCCCATGGCGCAGCAATCCCGATCCATGCCCAGTCCGAGTATTGCTCCAGCGCGATGCTGGGCAGGCCCAGCAGGGGCAGCATGCCCAGCGCCAGCAACGCCTTGTCCATGCGCTGCCACCGCGTGCCGCGCGTCAGCAGCTCCCGCATCTGCCAGGCCAGCGCCGCAGGCAGTATCAGCGAGCCCATGTTGACCGCCAGATCGCCCCATTGGGCCAGTTCTGCAGGCAGCCATATCTGCAGGTAGCCGCGGTCGCTGGCGCTATGGGCCAGTATGGCAACGGCTGCCACGGCCATGGCCGTCAGGCTGCGCATCCGCAGGGCCAGCGCCGCGCCGATGATCAGCAGTGCCAGCGCCAGATTGATGCCCTGGTGCACGCCTGACGCCCATTCCGTGCCCGACAGCTGCGTCATCAGGCCCGTGCTGCGCCATATCGTGGCATCGAACTGCATGGGGCTGGATGTCTGCACCCTCAGGATGAAGGGCCTGCCAGCCTCCAGCGGGAACACCAACTGCCGTACATGCACGCGCTGCGCCATCGGCGCAGTATCGCCGCTGACACGCTCGTGCCATCCATCCTCCAGGTGCTGGTACAGCGTGACCTGGTCCAGGTAGGCAGGAAGGATTTCCAGCCACAGCGGATCGTGCCCGGCCGGTGTGCGGTCTGCCGCGATGGTCGGCGCCTGCACCCTGATCCAGTAGACATCGTTGGTATAGCCTCTGTTCAGTCCGGAGTCGAGCAAAATGAAGGCGGAATCGGGAAGGCCGGCCACCTGCGCCACGTCCAGACGGCCCTGCGGGTCGGCAAGCACCTGCATCGGCAGATCCGTGCCCAGCTGCAGGCGCTTGGCGTGCAAGCCCAGAAAGGCAGGGCTCAGAATGAAGCAGCCCACCAGGGCCAGAGAAAGCGCCAGCCATCCGGGAAGCGCCAGTCGGCGCACGGCGCTGGTCATGCCGCCGCCGCGTCCAGCCGCTGGGCGCCGTTTTGCTGCAGACCGTCAGGGGCCTGCACAGTTGCGCGGGGCAGTGTCATGGTGAAGCAGGTGCCGGCCTGCTCCGATGCGCTCACCTGTATATCGCCGCCATGCATCCGGGCAATGCGCCTGGCCACCCACAGGCCCAGGCCGAAGCCGCGGGTCTGGCTTGCGCGCTCCCCGCGCTCGTGCAGCTCGAAAATGCGTGCCGCAACCTGGGGCGACAGCCCGGGCCCCTGGTCACTGACCGACAGTTGCAGCGCTCCCTGTGCCGTGGCCTGTGCCCGCACGGCGATTTCCCCTGCCCTGGCGTATTTCACGGCGTTGTCCACGAGGTTGGACAAGGCGATGCGCACCAGGGTCGGGTCGCACAACCATTGGGCGGGGGCGCCTGACGTATCCAGCGCCAGATGGTGGCGGCGTGACCAGTGCACGAGTTGCACGGCATCGTCGATCACCTCCTGTACGGCAACCAGCGCAGGCTGCAGGCTGAAGGCCGGGGCATCGAGCCGGTCGCTGACCAGACAGTTGTCCACCAGGGATGCCATGCGCCGGCAGGCGCGCCGTATCTGCGCTGCACGCTCGACCTGATCATCCAGATTCTCCGAGGGGAAGGTCAACTGCTCGGTGGCCGCTCCATCCACCACGGCCAGCGGGGTGCGGAACTCATGGTTGACCATATTGAAAAACTGGCGCTGCTCCAGCCGCAATGTGCGCTCCCCCTGCAAGGCCGTCTGCAGCGCGCCCTGTGCCTGCTGCAGCTCCCGGGTGCGCAGCCGCACGCGCTCCTCCAGCGCATGCTCTGAACGGGCCAGCGAATCCACCAGGCGGACCTGCTCATCGAGCGACTGCTGGAATTTTTCGACCAGTCCGATGCTCATCGCGATGATGATCAGAATGTGCAGCAGCAGGGATTCCAGCGGCCATACCAGACTGGTCTCCAGCGGTGAGGGCACAAGCCCCATGAAGGTCGCGGCCAGATGCAGGCCCATGAGGCTGTGCAGCGTGTAGGGCACGGCGACGAGCAGGTTGGCCAGGCTTGTTCCCTGGCGCATCAGGTTGCTCCAGGCAATGAGTGCGCACAGCACGCTGACAGTCCAGGGCGTGCTGACGGCCAGCCAGGCCCACCGCGTGTAGCAGTCCAGAGCAATGCTGGACATGGCCAGCAGCGGCACGATGCTCAGCAGCAGCAGCAGCCGGTCGATGGTGCGCCAGCGCGTATGGCGGGTCATGGTCTCGCGCGCCTGCCATGCGAAGACGGACGGCAGCACGAAAACGCCGATGCTCACCCACAGATCAGCATTCAGCGACCAGGCGGCCGGCAGCCACAGCTGAGCATAGCCGCGCACATTGGCGCTGTGCACCAGCACAATGAGTGCGAGCAACGTCATAGCTTGCAGGCTGCGCATGCGCAGTGCCAGGGCAGCACCGCCCAGCAGCAGCGTCAGCGCCAGATTGACCCCGTGGTACACGCCCGAAGCCCATTCCGTATGGGCCAGCCATGCCATCAGCGAAGTGCTGCGCCAGACCGTGCCATGCAGCTGCATGGCGCTGGTGGTTTCCATGCGCAGCACGAAAGGCTGCCCGGGGGCGAGGGGGAACAGCAGCTGGCGCACCTGCACGCGCTGATTCATGGGCACATGGTCGCCGCTGTCGCGGGCCCGCCACAGGCCCTGCACCTGCTGATAGAGCGTGACCCGGTCCAGGTAGGTGGGCGTGATCTCCAGCCACAGCGGATCATTGGCGGACAATGCGCTGGCTGGCGCTATCTCTGGCGCCGGCACCCGTATCCAATACACCTTGTCGGTATAGCCCCGGCTGAGCGGCGCCCGCAAGGTCTCGAAGGCCGTATCGGGCAGACCAGCGACTTCCTGCACGCTCAATGTGCCGCCAGGGTCGGTCAGTACCTGCAGCGGCAGGTCGGCTCCCAGCCGCAGGCCCTTGTCGGGAGGGGCCATGGTCACCGGACTCAGCACGAAAAAGGACAGAATGCCCAGCGATACCACAATCCATGCAATCAGCGTAATTCTTTGTTTATGTCTCGGCACCGTGAGCATTCGAGAGGGTTCGTGAGTGGCAGCGTATTTCCGGCCCAATGAAAATCCGCGCACCAATAGGTAAACATCATGCAGCAGACACCCGAACCATCGAAGGAATTCACCATTGCCGTTGTCGAGGATGATGAAGACATTCGCATCAATGTGTGTCGATTCTTGACAAAATCAGGCCTGCACGCATGGGGAACCGATTCCGCCGAGGATTTCTATGTGCGGCTTTTGCGCGACCGCGCCGATCTGGTGGTGGTGGACCTGGGCCTGCCTGGCGAAGACGGGCTGAGCCTGGTCAAGCGGCTGGCCGAGCAGGACATTCCCGTGATTGTCCTGACAGCGCGTGGCGACCTGGACAGCCGTATTGCGGGGCTCAATGCCGGCGCCTTGCAGTATTTCGTCAAGCCCACCGACATGAACGAGCTGGTGGCGGGCATCCGGTCGCAGCTGCGCCGCCACGCTGCCTCTCAGGGCAAGGGCCAGCGCCCCGTGCTGACCTGGCGCCTCGACGCGCTGACGGCATGCCTGGTGGCGCCCAACCGCCAGATCGTTGCCCTCACCAGCCGCGAGCTGGAGTTGCTCGGCTGCCTGATGTCCAAGCCGGGGGCCATGGTGAGCAAGCAGACGCTCATCGATACCATGGGCTACGCCGATGTGGACGATGGCTTTCACCGCATCGAGTCGCAACTGACCCGGCTGCGCCGCAAGACACTGGAGGTCGCGGCCATGGCGCTGCCCGTGAGGGCCGTCTTTGGCCGGGGGCTGGTCTTCGTGCCCTGAGGGGCGTGTGCAGGATGGCCCAAGGTCTGCCGGATCTGTGATGGAATACGGGTTTACACCCGTCTGAATTTCCATGATCGTCCGTGATCGACCCGCCGGCCTGAGGCTTTTCCTGGTGCTGCGGGGCTCCGTGCTGCAGCGCATCCAGGCCACGCTGCTGGTGAACATCGTGTTCGCCGCCATCATTACGCTGGTGCATGGCAACCTGTTCGACGTCAAGATCACGGTGACGCCGATTCCCTTCACGCTCATCGGCCTGCCGCTGGCCATCTTCCTGGGCTTTCGCAACAACACGGCCTACGACCGCTACTGGGAGGGGCGCAAGCTCTGGGGTGAGATGGTGATCTGCGCGCGCACGCTGGCACGCCAGTGCCAGAGCCTGATCGCGCTGGATGCCGCCCCCGATCCCCGCCAGCGCGATACCGATGTGCGCGTGCGCATGGTGCACCGGGCCATCGCTTTTGCGCACCTGCTCAGGGCCCAGCTGCGGGGCCTGCGCGGCGATACGGCGGCCAGCCGCTGGCTGACCGATGCCGAGTGGCAGGCCGTGCAGCAGTTGCCGCCGGAGCAGCGCTGCGATGCGCTGATGCTGTCCATGGGGCGCGATCTCGCGCAGTGCGTACGCCGCGGCGAAGTGCAGCCCTGCCTGGCTGCCTCCATGGATGGCTCCTTCACGCGCATGGCGGCTGCAGCGGCCTCATGCGAGCGCATCCGCAACACGCCCATGCCGTTTTCCTACGCGCTGCTGCTGCACCGCACGGCCTACATGTACTGCTTTTTGCTGCCCTTTGGCCTGGTGGATACCACGGGCTTCATGACGCCCTTTGTCGTGGCCATCGTGGCCTATACCTTCTACGGGCTCGACGCCCTGGGCGATGAGCTGGAAGAGCCTTTCGGCCTGGAGAGCAACGACCTGCCGCTCGATACCATCTGCCGCTCGATCGAAATCAGCCTGTGCCGCATGCTGGGCGAGACCGATCTGCCCCCCGCCCTGGCACCTGTGGATTTCCGGCTGAGCTGAAGGCGCTCATCGGCCCTGGCCTGTGCTCAGGCCAGGGCCGGGCTTCACGCGAACACGCCTGCCGTGTCCTGCATGCCCGCGCTGACGGTGCCCAGATGGTGCAGCGTATCGCCACCCGTCATCTCCATCTGCGTCAGGCGCTTGAAGTAGTGGCTGCCCGCGTACTCATCGGTCACGCCGATGCCGCCATGCAGCTGCACCGACTGCTGGCCCACGAAACGCAGCGACTGGCCCAGTTGGACCCTGGCGCGTGCGATGGCCAGATGGCGCTCGGCGGCGGGCGCGCTCATCTTGAGGCTGGCGTAATAGCTCATGGAGCGTGCCAGCTCCAGCTGCATCTTCATGTCGGCCACGCGGTGGCGCAGCGCCTGGAAGCTGGCAATCGGCACATTGAACTGCTTGCGCTGGTTCATGTAATCCGTGGTCAGCCGCAGCGTCTGCTCCATGGCGCCCACGCCCTCGGCGCACAGCGCGGCATTGGCCACATCCTGGGCCAGTGTCAGCGCGGCCATGCCATCGGCAGTCACCAGCACGGCAGGGGCCGACTGGCAGCACAGCTCTGCCGCGCCGCTGCCATCCTGTGTCCGGTAGCCCTGCGTGCTGACGCCGCTGGCGCCGCGCTCCACCAGGAACAGGGCCAGCTTGCCGTCCAGCTGTGCGGGCACCAGGAAGGCATCTGCCGCATCGCCGGCCGGCACCAGGCTCTTGGCGGCATCGACCGCATAGCCGTCGCCGCTGCGCACGGCGGTGGCGGCGCAGACATCCAGCCGGTAACGCGCCTGGCGCTCCTGATGGGCCAGCACCACCAGCGCTTCGCCGCTGGCCACGCGCGCCAGCCACTGGCCGGCCAGGCTGTCATCGGCATGCTGGCCGAGCACCGCCGAGGCCACGAAAGCCTGTGCCAGCGGCTCCATCACCAGGCCGCGCCCCAGTTCTTCCATGACCACCATCACATCGATGGCACCCAGGCCCATGCCGCCATGCGCCTCAGGAACGGTCAGGGCCGTCAGGCCCAGCTCGGCCAGTTCGTTCCAGACCTCCCTGGAAAAACCGCCGGCCTCCACGATGGTGCGGCGGCGCTCGAAGGTGTAGCCCTTGTCCACCCAGCGGTGCACGGCGTCGCGCAGTTGCTGCTGGTCATCCGAAAAATCAAAATCCATTTGTCTCACTCCTGATGCCGAACGGGGATGGCGCCCTGGCGCCTCTCACATTCAGCGAAGCTCATGCAGGAACCCCCTCCCGGAGGGGGCACGGGGGAGCTGTACTGACGCGCACAGCGCGACTGTTTTCGGCTTCAGCCGAGAACAGTCTGAGCGACGATGTTCCGCTGCACCTCATTGGAGCCGCCGTAGATCGTCGTCTTGCGCATGTTGAAATAGGTCGCGGCCAGCGGCGCGTTGTCCACGGCGCCGCCGGGGAAGTCGCCCTGCCAGCCCGCCTCCATGGCCTCCTCGATGAAGGGCAGGCTGAAGGGGCCGGCAGCCAGCATCATCAGTTCGGAGTAGCGCTGCTGGATCTCGCTGCCCTTGATCTTGAGCAGGCCGGCGATGTCCAGCGGGTTCTTGCCGGATTTCTCGGCCGACAGCACCCGCAGCACCAGCATCTCCAGCGCCACCACATCGACCTCCAGCCTAGCGATCTCGTCGCGAAAGCGCGTGTCCTCCCAGATGCCTTCCGCCCTGGCGATGCGCTTGAGGCGTTCGAGCTCGCGCTTGGCGCGGTTGACGTCGGCGATGTTGGTGCGCTCATGGCTGAGCAGGTGCTTGGCGTAGGTCCAGCCCTTGTTTTCCTCGCCGATCAGGTTCTGCGCCGGCACCTCGACGTTGTCGAAGAAAACCTCGTTGACCTCGCACTCGCCGTCGAGCAGTCTGATGGGGCGCACGGTCACGCCGGGGCTCTTCATGTCGATCAGCAGGAAGCTGATGCCCGTCTGGGGCTTGCCCTCGGTGCTGGTGCGCACCAGGCAGAAGATCCAGTCCCCATACTGGCCCAGCGTGGTCCAGGTCTTCTGGCCATTGACGATGTATTTGTCGCCTGCGCGCTCTGCCCGGGTCTTGAGGCTGGCCAGGTCCGAGCCCGAGCCCGGCTCCGAGTAGCCCTGGCTCCACCAGACCTCGCCGCTGGCGATGCCGGGCAGAAAGCGCTGCTGCTGCTCGGGCGAGCCATAGGCCATGATCACGGGCGCCACCATCACGGGTCCGAAGGGTACGATGCGCGGCGCGCAGGCCAGCGCGCATTCCTCCTCGAACAAATGCTTTTGCACCGCGCTCCAGCCGGGGCCGCCGAACTGCCGGGGCCAGCCGTAGCCCAGCCAGCCTTTCTTGCCAAGGATCTTGGCCCAGCCTTGCAGGTCGTCCCGCGTCAGGCGCAGCGAATGGCGCACCTTGTGCGCGGTGTCCTGGGGCAGGTTGGCCCGCACCCAGGCGCGGACTTCCTCGCGGAAGGACTGTTCTTCAGGGGTAAATGCCAGGTCCATGGATGTTGTCTCCTTCAATCCCGGCTTTTGTAGCACGCACGTTCTTTTTTGAACTGTCCACGGCGTGACAACCTATGGCATTCCCTGATGGGCGGCTGCGCCGCCGATGTCAGCAGGCGTCTTCCAGGCCCAGCTGCGCATAGACATGGGCCAGCCGCGCCTGCAGCTGCTGCACCTGTGCTTCGAGTTCGGTGACGCGCTGGGCCAGCGCATCGCTGCGCGTGCCTGCAGTGGCTGGCGCTGCGGCTACGGCGTTCACATCCACGGGGCCGCACAGCAGATGGGCCCAGCGCTGCTCGCGCGCGCCCGGCGCGCGCGGTAGCAGCACGACCAGCGGGCCGCCTTTTTCCTCGCTGCGCTCGCGCAGCTCCTCCAGAAAGGCCTCGACCGAGGAAATGTCGGCAAAGCGGTGCCAGCGCTCGGAGTTGATGCGCAGTTCGCCCGCTGTCTGCGGGCCGCGCAGCATCAGCAGGGCCAGCAGCACGGCGCTCTGGTCGGGCACACCCACGCCGCGCGGGAAATTGTGCTCCCAGCGTGTGGCGCGCGCACTGCTGATCTGCACGGACAGGGTGCGCAGGCGCAGGCTGTCCAGGGCTTCTTGCGCCTCGCCCTCGCTGACCTCCATCACCGGGTCGCGGCTGCTTTTCTGGTTGCAGCCCGTGACCAGCGCATTGAGCGTCAGCGGATAGCTGTCAGGCACGGTACGCGCCTTTTCCATCAGGGTGGCCAGCACGCGGGCCTCGATGGCAGTCAGGGGAGTGGAGCGGGGATCGAAAGGCATGGCGAATCGGAGCAAAACAGGTGGCAAGGCCCGGCAGGGCCGTGGGCCTTGCCGGGGCTGGTGCGGGCCTGGGGGCCTGCGGTGCGACAATCGCCGCCCATGAAAAATATCGTGATCCTGATCTCGGGCGGCGGCTCGAACATGGCTGCCATTGTGCGTGCATCCCGGCAGCAGGACTGGGAGCGGCGCTATGGTGCCCGTGTCGCAGCCGTTGTCAGCAACAAGGCCGAGGCCGCCGGCCTGGCGTTCGCACGCGAGCATGGCATTGCCACCGAGGTCCTGGACCACCGGGCATTTCCTTCCCGCGAGGCGTTTGATGCCGAGCTGGCGCAGGTGATCGACCGCCACGCGCCTGCCCTGGTCGTGCTGGCCGGCTTCATGCGCATCCTGACACCGGGCTTCGTGGCGCACTACGAGGGCCGCATGGTCAATATCCATCCGTCCCTGCTGCCGGCCTTCACGGGCCTGCACACCCACCAGCGCGCCATCGACGCAGGCTGCCGCTTCGCCGGCTGCACCGTGCACCGCGTCACGGCCGAGCTGGATGTGGGTCCCATCCTCGAGCAGGCCGTGGTTCCCGTGCTGCCGGACGACACCGCCGACACGCTGGCGGCGCGCGTGCTGGTGCAGGAACACATCATCTACCCGCGCGCCGTGGCCCGGCTGATGCAGGGCGGCTGACTCACAGGCCGCTGATGGCCGTGCCGCTCGCTGCCTGCTGCTCCTGCCCGCTGCAGCGCGCAAAGCGGGGCTGCTCCACGCCATCGATGACCACCGTCTCCCGGAACATGGCGGCAGGGCGCACCCACAGCCCGCGTTCGCCGTAAAGCGCGCGGTACAGCGTCATGGGCTCCAGCGTCTCGCTGTGGCGCACGGTGGCCAGCACTTCATAGAGGCCACCTTTGTAGTGGCGGTACAGGCCCACGGGCGTGGGCTGCAGAGGAGGCAGGTCTTCATCGGTCATGGGCCGCCATCGTAGCCGCGCCTGCAGCACCGGCTGCATGGCTGTGCGTTCCGACCCACGCTCCCCTCGGAATTGCAAGGCAGTGGGACAATCGCGGCCATGCATCCCAAACAGCTTCTCGACGCCTGCGCCGAACTGGTCAAGCGCACCCTGACTTTTGAACACCCGGCCGACGCCGTGGTGTCACGCTTTTTCCGCGAACACCGCAACCTGGGCCCGCGCGAGCGCGCCACTCTGGCCGAGACGGCCTACACCGTGCTGCGCAAAAAGCTGCTGTTCGAAAGCCTGGCGCGCTCGGGCAGCGGGCCGCGCGAGCGGCGCCTGGCCATCCTGGGCCTGTCCCACAGCCAGCAGGCCATGGCCGCATCCGAGCAGTCCCGCAAGGAAGCGCACGGCTTTGTGCGCGCGGCCCTGCTGCCGCAGGAGCAGCAATGGCTCGATGCCTGCGAGGCCGTGCGCCCAGAGGAGCTGATGGAGCAGCACCGCCACAACCTGCCCGAGTGGCTGGTTGCGCCGCTGCAGCAGCAGCTGGGCGATGACTTCCAGGCCTTCGCGCAGAGCATGGAGCAGGCCGCGCCTCTGGACCTGCGCGTCAATGCGCTCAATGCCAGGCGGGCCGATGTGCAAAAGGAGCTGGACAAGGCCGGCATCGCCGCCGAGGCCACGCCTTATTCTCCCTGGGGCCTGCGCGTGCAGGGCAAGCCCGCGCTGACCCGGCTGGACGCCTTCACGCGTGGCGCCATCGAGGTGCAGGACGAGGGCTCGCAGCTGCTTGCGCTGCTGCTCGATGCCAAGCGCGGCGAGATGGTGGTGGATTTTTGCGCGGGCGCAGGCGGCAAGACCCTGGCCATCGGCGCCTCCATGCGCAGCACCGGGCGCCTGTATGCCTTCGATGTGTCCGGCCACCGGCTCGAAGCCCTGAAGCCGCGCCTGGCGCGTTCGGGCCTGTCGAATGTGCACCCTGCGGCCATCGCCCACGAGCGCGACGACCGCGTCAAGCGGCTGGCCGGCAAGATTGACCGTGTGCTCGTGGATGCGCCCTGCTCGGGCCTGGGTACGCTGCGCCGCAACCCCGACCTCAAGTGGCGCCAGTCCGCCAAGGCGGTCGAGGAACTGACGCAAAAGCAGGCCGCCATCCTGGCCAGCGCAGCACGCCTGGTCAAGCCCGGCGGGCGTCTGGTCTATGCGACCTGCTCGGTGCTGCCGCAGGAAAACGAGGCCATCGCCGAGGCTTTCGCGGCCGCGCACAAGGACTTCGTGGCCATGGATGCCGGCGAACTGCTGGCCCAGCTCAAGGTGGAGCAGGGCGCTGCCCTGTGCAGCGGCAGCGACAGCGGCACGCAATACCTGCGCCTGTGGCCCCAGCGCCATGAGACGGATGGCTTTTTTGCTGCCGTTTGGACCCGGAAGCCGTAACTTGCAGACGCAATAGGCTGTAAATCGCAGGAGATTGCCGCATGCCTTTGCAGGCGCATCGCCTAAAATTGAGGCATCGGTGCCACTGGGCGCCGGCTTGCCAAAGGCTTCGGTTATGTCGCTGGATTTCGGATTGGTTTGGAACCTCGCAGTGGATTGGATGGCCCATGGCCTGTGGCCGCTGTCGTGGTGGCAGCTGCTGCTGTACGCCCTGGTCACCACCCACATCACCATTGCGGGCGTCACCATCTTCCTGCACCGCTGCCAGGCCCACCGCTCGCTGGACCTGGGGCCGGTTCCTTCGCACTTCTTCCGCTTCTGGCTGTGGCTGGGCACCGGCATGGTCACCAGGCAGTGGGTGGCCATCCACCGCAAGCACCACGCCAAGTGCGAAACCGAGGACGATCCCCACAGCCCGCAGACACGCGGTCTGGACACCGTGATGCGCCAGGGGGCGGAGCTGTACCGCGAAGAGGCGAAGAACGCCGAGACACTCAGGAAGTTCGGCCACGGCACGCCCGACGACTGGATCGAGCGCCATCTCTACAGCCGCCACTCGGCCTGGGGCCCGACGCTGATGCTGCTCATCGACCTGGCCCTGTTCGGAGCCATCGGACTGACCATCTGGGCCGTGCAGATGGCCTGGATTCCCTTCTGGGCGGCTGGCGTGGTCAACGGCCTGGGCCATTTCTGGGGCTACCGCAACTTCGAGGCCCAGGATGCCAGCACCAACCTCATGCCCTGGGGGCTGATCATCGGTGGCGAAGAATTGCACAACAACCACCATACCTACCCGACCTCGGCCAAGTTCTCGGTCAAGCGCTATGAGTTCGACGTGGGCTGGCTCTACATCAGCGCCATGCAGACAATCGGCTGGGCCAAGGTCAAGAAGACGGCGCCCAGACTGGTCATGGGCGAGGTCAAGCCGGTGGCCGATGAAAAAACGCTGGAAGCCGTGATTGCCAACCGCTACGAGGTCATGGCCGGGTATGCACGCGGCGTGCGGGCTGCGGTCCAATGCGAGCTGGATGCGCTCAAGCGGCACAAGAGCCGCCATGCCGATCTCTCCCTGCTCAAGACGGCGCACCGCTGGCTGCACCGCGATGCCGACAAGGTGCCCATCCAGGCACAGGGGCAACTGGCCCAGGCGCGCGCTGCGCATCCGGTTCTGGACCAGATGCTGATCATGCGCGAGGAACTGCGCCAGCTGTGGCTCAACACATCGCTGTCGCGCGAGCAGCTCGTCGCCCATCTGCAGGCCTGGTGCCACCGCGCCGAAGCCAGCGGCATCGCGGCGCTCAAAGAGTTCTCGATCAGGCTGCGCGCGGCCCACGCCTGAGGCTGCGCAGCCAGCCGGCCAGCGTCCAGCCCTGGGGGCGCGTTCTCTCTTCGCTGGCAGTGTGGCCTTGCGGCATCGGAGCCTGCCACAGCTCCAGCTTTGCCGTAGCCTGCGACAGCGCCCTGATGCGTATGCGCAAGTCGGCGCCTGCACGCCAGCCCTGGCCGGGCGACAGTGCCACAGCCAGCTCTGGCATGCCGCCGCTGCATGCCTGTTGCGGGCTGATGATTTGCAGCTGGCCCCGGCGGCAGAACAGTTCGCTGCCTTCCCGCAGCTGCAGATGCAGTTCGGTGCCCAGGGGGATGCTGTGCAGGTCGCAGGAGCGGTTTTCGGCGTTGTGCATGGGGCGGATTCCTTGTGATTGCAGGCCCTCCAGCGTAGGCACGCGCCGGCTTGCGGCACAGGTACAGGCACCGGTTTGTTGCATCGCAGCAGTGCAGGTTGCTGCACATCTGTTTCGCTGTTTTCAGAACCTATCTGTATCTGTTGCGTAACAGCGGATTGCGGCAAGATCGCCGACAGGCCATCCTTTTTTCATCCGCCCATGACTTCTGCCAGCGCTGCCCCCGCCCTGTACCGCCGCCTGGCGGCCGATTACAGCCTGGCCATGGAGCTGGGGACGCTCAAGCCCGGGGAGCGCATGCCATCGGTGCGCGAGCTGATGCGCCGCCACGCGATCAGCCTGTCCACCGCGCTGCAGACCCTGCGGCACCTGGAGGACCAGGGCCATCTCGAAGCCCGCGCGCGTGTGGGCTATTTCGTGCGCGATGCCAGACCGGCCGGGCTGGCCCCGGCCAGCGAGCCTGACCTGAGCCGGCCCGTGCAACCGCTGGCGCAGCAGCACTTTGCAGGCATCAATGAGCATATTTCGCTGCTGCTCGAACGCGGGCGCCTGGCGCATGTGCGCGTGGACCTGGGTGGGGCCACGCCGCCGCCTGCGCTGTTCGACCAGGGCTATCTGAACCAGACTGCCGCGCGGCTGCTGCGTGACAGGCCCGATCTGCTGGTGCTGGGCCGCTCCATGCTGGGCAGCCACCCCGACTTCCAGCATGCCATGGCGCAACGCGCGCTGGCCGCCGGCATCCATGTGGCGCCGTCCGATGTGCTGGCCACGACGGGCAACTCCGAGGCCGTGAGCCTGGCGCTGGCTGCCGTGGCCTCGCCCGGCGATGTGGTGGCCGTGGAGTCGCCCACCTACTATGGTCTGCTGCAGGTCGTCGAGTCGCTGCAGATGCAGGCGCTGGAGATTCCCTGCAGTCCGCGCACCGGGCTGTCCATCGAGGCGCTGGAGCTGGCCCTGCAGACCCAGCCGCGCCTGAAGGCCGTGGTGGTCGTGCCCGAACTGCAGATGCCGCTGGGCACCCGCATTCCGGACGCTCACAAAGCGCGGTTGGTCGAATTGTGCACCGCCCACGGCGTGGCGCTGATCGAAGATGACTCCTACGGCCTGTTCGTGGAAAGCAGCCAGCCGGTGCGTCCCATCAAGGCCTGGGACCGCCTGCCGGGGCAGGTGATCTACTGTGAAGCCTTCAACAAGAGCATGGCCCCCGGCTTGCGCCAGGGCTGGATGAACGCCGGGCAATGGCATGGCCGTGTGCAGATGCTCAAGTTCGCGCGCAGCCGGGGCACGCAGACGCTGGCGCAGCTGCTGGCCGCGGCCTGCGTGGGCTCGCCCGCACACCTGCGCAATCTGCAGCGCCTGCGCCAGCAACTGCGGCGCCAGCGCGAAGGCATGGCGCAGCTGGTGGCCCGCTTTTTCCCGCTGGGCACGCGGCTGAGCCTGCCTCCCGGGGGACTTTGCCTGTGGCTGGAGTTTCCCATGGGGGTTTCCACGTCCCAACTGTTCACACAGGCGCTGGCGTGCGGCATCCGGACTGCGCCGGGCAGCATGTTCTCCAACTCTGGGCGCTACGAGCACTGCATGCGCCTGGGCTGCACCCTGCCGGTGGATGCGGTGGTCGAGCAGGCCTGCCGCGAGCTGGGTGCCATGGCCTGCGCACAGCTGGGCCAGCCCCCAAGGGGTTGACGGGCGGCAGGCGCAAAAAAACCGCCGGGCTTGCGCCGGGCGGTTTTCTGGCAAGGATGCCGGCCGAATTACTTCAGCTTGGTTTCCTTGTACTCGACGTGCTTGCGAGCCTTGGGGTCGAACTTGACGATGAGCATCTTCTCGGGCATCGTCTTCTTGTTCTTGGTGGTGGTGTAGAAGTGGCCGGTACCTGCAGTGGATTCCAGCTTGATCTTTTCGCGTCCGCCTTTAGCAGCCATGGTGTTTCTCCTTGAGGGAATTAGGCTTGGCCACGGGCACGCAGGTCTGCGAGCACGGAGTCGATACCGTTCTTGTCGATCAGGCGCAGAGCAGCGCTGGAAACGCGCAGGCGCACCCAACGGTTTTCGCTCTCCACCCAGAAGCGGCGGTATTGCAGGTTGGGCAGGAAACGACGCTTGGTCTTGTTGTTGGCGTGGGAAACGTTGTTTCCCACCATGGGCTTCTTGCCCGTTACTTCACATACGCGTGCCATGAGGACACTCCGATAGTTTCAACAGCCGCCGACGCTGAGTGCCACGCATGTGCTGCGCAGTTTCGCCGGCAACCTCACCTCGCCAGAATAGGGGTGGCGGTAACCCCATTGCTGAAAGTGTCCAGGCCCGGCAAACGCAAGGCTTCAAATCCAGCAAAGCCATGCATTATAGCGTTTTCAGGAAAAAAGCCCCTGGGGCAGGCAATCACTGCCGTACCCAGGGGCTTTTGCTGCGCGCAGGCGCCTGCGGCGCTTATTCCTGTTCCAGGAAGCGCTGGGCGTCCAGTGCGGCCATGCAGCCGGTGCCGGCGCTGGTGATGGCCTGGCGGTAGACATGGTCCTGTACATCGCCTGCGGCGAACACGCCGGGCACGCTGGTCTGCGTGGCAAAGCCCTTGAGTCCGCCCTGGGTGATGATGTAGCCGGTCTCGTCCATCTCCAGGTGGCCCTTGAAGATGTCGGTGTTGGGGGCGTGGCCGATGGCGATGAAACAGCCCTGCAGCGCGATGTCCTCGGCATGGCCGTCCTGCGTGCTCTTGATGCGGATGCCGGTCACGCCCGAGGCGTCGCCCAGCACCTCATCGAGCACGAAGTGGGTCTTGAGCTCGATCTTGCCGGCCTGCACCTTTTCCATCAGCTTGTCCACCAGAATGGGCTCGGCCTTGAACTTGTCGCGGCGATGCACCAGGGTGACCTTGCTGGCGATATTGGACAGGTACAGTGCTTCCTCGACCGCCGTGTTGCCGCCGCCGATCACGCACACCGGCTGCTCGCGGTAGAAGAAGCCATCGCAGGTCGCGCAGCCCGAGACGCCCCGGCCCATGAAAGCCTCCTCGGAGGGCAGGCCCAGGTACTTGGCCGAAGCGCCCGTGGCGATGATCAGGCTGTCGCAGGTGTAAGTGCCCGAGTCGCCGGTCAGCGTGAAGGGGCGCTTGGAGAAATCGACGCTGTGGATGTGGTCGAAGACCACCTGGGTCTTGAAGCGCTCTGCGTGCTCCAGGAACCGCTGCATCAGCTCCGGGCCCTGGACGCCGTTGACGTCGGCGGGCCAGTTGTCCACCTCGGTCGTGGTCATCAGCTGGCCGCCCTGGGCCATGCCGGTGACCAGCAGCGGGTTGAGATTGGCGCGGGCGGCGTAGATGGCAGCCGTGTAGCCGGCAGGGCCGGAGCCGAGAATCAGGACTTTGGCGTGTTGCGTAGAAGACATGGAGCAGTTCTTGAGAAAAACGCACGCCGACGCCGGCGCGCAGGAAAATACAGATCGGGAACAGGACTGGAGTATCGCTCCGGCCGCAGGTTCCCGCAGCCATAAGGATCAATGGCCGGGATTGTCAAAAATGATGGACAGCCTCCCGCTTGTGCCCTGTGGTCACCGTCTGTTGCAAGTACTTGCATTACGCTCGGCATCCAGCCAAGCTGTTTTTGCGCCTGCCTGGAAGGGGCTGGGGTAAGCTCCCGCCTGCGTATGTCTTACTCATTGAATGCTCTGAACGCACTTTCGTCCGCCAAAGGCAAGACCAAGGCCGTGGCGCGCCCCGGCATGGTGGCGCGCTTCGGCCATGAAATGCTGCTGCTGCTGGGCCTGCTGGCGCTGGTGTTTTGGCTTGCCTCCCTGTTCAGCTACTCCCAGCAGGACCCCGCCTGGTCCACGTCGGGCACGGGGCACCTGCCCCTGGTGGCCAACTGGATGGGACGCATCGGCGCGTGGCTGGCCGATGCCTGCTATTTCGGCTTTGGCATGTCCGTCTGGTGGCTGGTGCTGGCCTCCCTTCAGACCTGGCTGACCTCGTTTGCGCGCTGGCTGCGCGGAGGGGTGCAGCGCGAGGGCGTGCAACTGCCGCCCCTGTGGCGCCGGCGCCTGCGCTTTTGGGGCGGTCTGGCCCTGCTGCTGGCTGCCAGCTGCGCGCTGGAGTGGACGCGCCTGTACCGCTTCGAGGGCCGGCTGCCCGGCCCGGCCGGCGGCGTTCTGGGCTACATGGTGGGCTACCACAGCCTGCAGTGGCTGGGCTTCATCGGCTCCGGCCTCATCGGCATCTGCGTGGCCGTCATTGGCCTGGCCATGGTGTTTCGCTTCTCCTGGGGCCACATGGCCGAGGCCATGGGCGCTTGCATCGACGGCTGGGTGCTTTTCCTCTTCCAGCGCCGTGAAAAGGCCCGCGACGAGGCCGTGGGCCGCCGCGCGGCGCGCGAGCGCGAGGAGGTCGTCCAGGAAGAGCGCAGCGAAAGCGCCGCGCACCATCCCCAGCCCGTGCAGATCATCGAGCCCGCGCCACAGGAGTTCGCAGCGCCAGCGCCTGCCGCCAGTGCGCGGGCACCCGCGCCTGCCGCGCCAGCGTCCACGCCTGCTGCGATGCCTGCCGCAGCGGCCAGGGAGCGCCACAAGCCCCTGTTTTCCGAACGCGCCGACAACAAGCTGCCCCAGGTGGAGCTGCTCGATGCCGCGCAGCAGCGCCAGGAGAGCGTCTCCGCCGATACGCTGGAGATGACCAGCCGCCTGATCGAAAAGCGCCTCAAGGACTTCGGCGTCGAGGTGCGTGTGGTGGCGGCCATGCCCGGTCCCGTGATCACGCGCTACGAAATCGAGCCCGCCACGGGCGTCAAGGGTTCGCAGGTTGTGAATCTGGCCAAGGATCTGGCGCGCTCGCTGTCCCTGGTGTCGATCCGCGTGATCGAGACGATCCCGGGCAAGAACTTTATGGCGCTGGAGCTGCCCAATGCCAAGCGCCAGTCCATTCGTCTGTCCGAAGTGCTGGGCTCTCAGATCTACCACGACGCCAAGAGCCTGCTGACCATGGGCCTGGGCAAGGACATCGTGGGCAATCCCGTGGTGGCCGACCTGGGCAAGATGCCCCATGTGCTGGTGGCCGGCACCACCGGCTCGGGCAAGTCGGTGGGTATCAACGCCATGATCCTGTCGCTGCTGTACAAGGCGGAGGCGCGCGACGTGCGCCTGCTGATGATCGACCCCAAGATGCTGGAGATGTCGGTCTACGAAGGCATTCCGCACCTGCTGTGCCCCGTGGTCACGGACATGAAGCAGGCCGCCAACGGCCTCAACTGGTGTGTGGCCGAAATGGAACGCCGCTACAAGCTCATGAGCAAGCTGGGCGTGCGCAACCTGGCTGGCTACAACGCCAAGATCGACGAGGCCAAGGCGCGCGAGGAATCGGTGCCCAACCCCTTCAGTCTCACGCCCGAGGACCCCGAGCCGCTGCAGCGCCTGCCGCATATCGTCATCGTCATCGACGAGCTGGCCGACCTGATGATGGTGGTGGGCAAGAAGATCGAAGAGCTGATCGCCCGCCTGGCGCAGAAGGCGCGCGCTGCCGGCATCCACCTGATTCTGGCCACTCAGCGCCCCAGCGTGGATGTGATCACCGGCCTGATCAAGGCCAACATCCCCACCCGCATCGCCTTCCAGGTCAGCAGCAAGATCGACAGCCGTACCGTGCTGGACCAGATGGGCGCCGAGTCGCTGCTGGGCATGGGCGACATGCTCTACATGGCCAGCGGCACGGGACAGCCCGTGCGCGTGCATGGCGCCTTTGTCTCGGACGAGGAAGTGCACCGCGTGGTCAGCTACCTCAAGGCCCAGGGCGAGCCCGATTACATCGAGGGTGTGCTCGAAGCCGGTGCTGCCGAGGGCGATAGCGATTTCGCCGCTGACGGCGGCGAGGGTGGCGGTGGCGAGAAGGACCCAATGTACGACCAGGCCGTCGAGGTGGTGCTCAAGGACCGCAAGGCCAGCATCTCCTACGTGCAGCGCAAGCTCCGCATTGGTTACAACCGTTCGGCGCGCCTGCTCGAAGATATGGAAAAAGCCGGTCTGGTGAGTGCCCTGACGGCCAGTGGCCAGCGCGAGGTGCTGGTGCCTGCCCGTGGGGGCGACTGAGTCTGGCCGCGTGCATGGCTCACGCATGGAGAAAAAATGAAAAGATTGCTGACTGCGATAGCGATGGCTGCATGTGCCGCCGTGTCCTGGGCCGATGGCCTGCAGAGCCTGGAGGCTTTCATGAAGAATGCGCAGGCAGGCCGCGCCGAGTTCACCCAGGCCGTGACGGCGCCGGCCAAGGACGGCCAGCCGCCGCGCACCAAGAATTCCAGCGGCCATTTCGAGTTCCAGCGGCCTGGCAAATTCCGCTTTGTCTACACCAGGCCCTTCGAGCAGACCATTGTTGCCGATGGCAAGACGCTGTGGCTCTACGACGCTGACCTCAACCAGGTCACGCAGCGGGCCCAGGCCCAGGCGCTGGGCAGCACGCCTGCCGCCATCCTGGCCTCGGCCAACGATCTGAAGGCGCTGAGCGCCGACTTTGACCTGCAGGCCGCGCCAGACCAGGACGGGCTGCAATGGGTGCAGGCCAGCCCCAAGGACCGCAATGGCCAGCTCAAGAGCGTGCGCGTGGGCTTCGAGGCGGGTGGCCGGCTGGCTGCGCTGGACATTCTGGACGGCTTTGGCCAGCGTTCGCTGATCCGCTTCAGCGGGCTGCAGACCCAGGCATCGCTGCCATCGTCCCTCTTCGAGTTCAAGGTGCCTGCAGGCGCCGATGTGCTCAAGCAGTAGGCGCGCCGGTGTGGCCCATCGTCCACTGGAACCCCTGTGCCCACAAATTGTGTGGTTTTGTAATTTTTCTGTCCCATACCGCCGGAACAATCGCTGCCAGTAGCCAGCGGTCTTAGCAATTTGCGAATCCGGACATGCTGGCCTGTTGCCACATGTCCCTATGAACCTCAGCCGCAAACTACCGCTCGCCATTGCCATGGCGCTGTTTTTCACCCTCGCCGCCGGCTTCTTCGGCCTGTGGTCCAACCATCGTTCGATAGGGGTGTTCCACGGCGATGTGCAGCGCTACATGGTCGCCGAGCGCCTTGCCACCGAGGTGGATGGCCATTTCACGGCCCAGGTCCAGGAGTGGAAGAACGTGCTGCTGCGCGGCTCGGACAATACGCTGCGCGAGCAGCACTGGAATGCCTTCCTGGCCAATGAGAAGGCCGTGCAGGAAAAGACCGCCAGTCTGGTGTCCATGGTCGATGAAGCGGCGCTGCACGACATGGCTGAAGGATTTCTTGCGCAGCACCGCAAGATGGCCGACAGCTACCGTGTCGGTCTCGACAAATTCGAGGCCACGGGCTTTGACCCCTCGGTAGGAGACATGGCAGTGCGCGGCGTGGACCGCGAGCCTGCCAAGCTGCTGGACCAACTTCGCGAAGGCATTGCGGCACAGAGCAAGGCCGTGGCGGAAGGTGCCTACTCCAGCGGCCGGCAGGCCTCTCAGTTGAGCCTGCTGCTGATGCTCATCGCGGCCGTGGCTGGCGTGGCCATCGGCATCTTCATCACCCGTGCGGTCGTCGCGCCGCTGCGCAGCGCAGTGCGTCTGGCGGAAAGCGTGGCCCAGGGCCATCTGACCCACCCCATCGACGCAGGCGGGCGTGACGAACTGGGCCAGCTGCTTCAGGCGCTGGGCGCCATGCAGCAGCAACTGCGCACCGTCGTCATGGAAGTGCGCGGCAATGCCGAGCAGGTGGCATCGGCCAGCGCGCAGATCGCAGTGGGCAACAGCGACCTGGCCCAGCGCACCGAACAGCAGGCATCGGCGCTGCAGAGAACGGCGTCGTCCATGGACCAGCTGGACTCGACCGTGCGCGGCAATGCCGACCACGCGCAGCAGGCCAATATGCTGGCATCGAGCGCCAGCGATATCGCCATGCGCGGCGGTGATGCGATCTCGGCCGTCGTAGGCACCATGCGCAGCATCCAGGATGCCTCCGAGCGCGTGGTCAGCATCATCGAAGTGATCGACTCCATTGCCTTCCAGACCAATATCCTGGCCCTGAATGCCGCCGTGGAGGCCGCCCGCGCGGGCGAGCAGGGCCGGGGCTTTGCCGTGGTGGCGTCCGAAGTGCGTTCGCTGGCCCAGCGCAGCTCGGGCGCGGCGCGGGAGATCCGCGACCTGATCCAGGCCAACGCCCAGCGAGTGGCCCTGGGAGCGCAGGAGGTGGACAGTGCAGGTGCCACGATGGCCTCTGTGCAGGAGGCCATTGCCAAGGTATCGCGCATGATCGGCGCCATCAGCCAGTCCAGCGGCGAGCAAAGCTCGGGTGTCAGCGATGTCAACAGCGCCATCGTGCGCATCGAGGAAGGCACGCAGCAAAACGCCGCGCTCGTGGAGCAGACCAGCGCCGCGGCGCAAAGCCTGCGCCGCCAGGCCCATCAGCTGGTCGAGCTGATGTCGCGCTTCAAGACGGCCTGAGGCTGCCGGGGCGAAGCCTATCGTTCAGGGCGGCCAGCGCCAGCGTGGCGGCCACAGGAATGGCCCAGCCCATGCCATTGCCCGGCAGCTGGCTGGCCATCGCTGGCAGCCAGTCCTGCCAGCCTGCCGCCTTGGCGGCATCGATGAGACCGAAGACCAGGGCCACGGCCAGCACAGGCACGAAAACGCGCCGCGCATCGCGCCACAGCCCCGACAGCAGGCTCAGCACCACCAGTGCAATGGCCAGCGGGTAGATGCCCACGAGCACGGGGGCGGACAGCGCGATCAGCTGCGACAGTCCCTGATTGGACACCAGAATGCAGGCCAGACCGATGGCGACGACAACCGCCCGGTAGGGCAGGCGCAGCATCTCGCTGAAGTAGGCGCCGCAGGCACTGACCAGACCCACGGCCGTGGTCAGGCAGGCCAGCGAGATCACAACAGCCAGCAGCAGGCTGCCGATGGGGCCGAAAGTGTGCTGCACATAGCGCGTGAGAATGAGCACGCCAGTCTTGGCCTGTGGTGCGATCGAGGTACTGGTGGAGCCCAGGTGGATCAGCGACAGGTAGACCAGGCACAGGCCCACGGCGGCAATCACGCCGGCGATGATGGCGTAGCGGGTCTGCAGCCGGCTGTCGGAGATGCCGCGATCACGGATGGCGTTGACGATGACGATGCCGAAGGCCAGCGCGCCCAGCGCATCCATGGTCTGGTAGCCTTCCAGGAAGCCTTCGGCCAGCGGCGCCACGAGATAGTCGCCGCTGGCGCTGGAAGCCGTGCCGGCGGGCAGCAGCACGGCGGCTGCGCCCAGCACGGCCAGCGCCAGGATCAGCACCGGCGTGATCAGTTTGCCGATGCTGTCGATCAGCCGGCCCGGAAACAGGGACAGGCCCATGACCAGCGCGAAGTACAGGGCCGAATAGATGAACAGCGCACTGCCGCTGTGGCCGACAAAGGGGGCAAAGCCCATCTCGAAAGATACCGTGGCCGTGCGCGGCGTGGCGAACAGGGGGCCCAGGATCAGGTAGATCAGCAGGCCCAGCGCCATGCCGGCCTTGCGTCCCAGGGGCGATGTCAGCGCATCCATGCCCCCGCCCACGCGCGCCAGCGCCACCACGGTCAGCAGCGGCAGGCCCACGCCGGTCAGCAGAAAACCTGTGGCGGCGCTGGCGGCGTGTTCGCCAGCGCCCTGGCCCACCATGGGCGGGAAGATGATGTTGCCTGCGCCAAGAAAAAGCGCAAAGGTCATGAATCCGAGGGCGATGAGGTCCCTGGTCTTGAGTGTTTGCATGGAGACAGAAAAGACAAGTGCGGCGCCTGCCTGCACCAGGGTGCTGGCAGTGCCGGTTCTGTGGAAGTGCGCAGGCGGGCGGCATCCAGGCGGCCTGTGCCGGCCGCGCGCTGCCTCCGGCGTTTGCGCGAAGCCGCGCATTTTAGGGGCCTGTGCCGCAGCATGCAGCGCAATGTCAGTCATTGCTCATTCAGAATAAGCTGGAAGATCATGATGTCTCTCAAGTGACATGCTGGTTGGAGATGTCTGTATTTCCCTGCATGGCCAGCCTGCTCTGGCCGCCATGCAGCCGGCGATGGGTAGGACAATGGCGTCATGGCTTCGCAAACCCTGTTTTCCTCCACGCCGAACTCCGTCCATCAGCCGCTGGCCGAACGCCTGCGGCCGCGCACGCTGTCGGAGGTGGCCGGCCAGCAGCATGTGCTGGGGGCAGGCATGCCGCTGCGCCTGGCCTTCGAGTCGGGCCGCCCCCACAGCTGCATCCTCTGGGGCCCCCCCGGTGTGGGCAAGACCACCATTGCCCGCCTCATGGCCGATGCCTTCGATGCGCAGTTCATCGCCATCAGCGCCGTGCTCGGCGGCGTCAAGGACATCCGCGAAGCGGTGCAGCAGGCCGAGTCCGCACGCGATGGCCTGATGCGCCAGCGCACCATCGTCTTCGTGGACGAGGTCCACCGTTTCAATAAAAGCCAGCAGGACGCGTTCCTGCCGCATGTGGAAAGCGGCCTGTTCACCTTTGTCGGCGCCACCACCGAGAACCCCTCGTTCGAGGTCAACTCCGCCTTGCTGTCGCGCGCCGCCGTCTATGTGCTGCAGTCGCTGACCACGGACGATCTGCGCCAGATCGTTGCCAAGGCCCAGGCCATCGGCGCCGTGCCCGGCGCCGACGAAGATGCGCTGGAACGGCTGCTGGCCTATGCCGATGGCGACGCGCGGCGGCTGCTCAATACGCTGGAGACATTGGCCATCACGGCCGAGCAGGCCCGGGTGGAGCGCATCACCGATGCCTGGCTGCTGCAGGTGCTGGGCGAGCGCATGCGCCGCTACGACAAGGGCGGCGAGCAGTTCTACGACACTATCAGCGCGCTGCACAAATCCGTGCGGGGCTCCGACCCCGATGCCGCGCTGTACTGGCTGGTGCGCATGCTCGATGGCGGCGCAGACCCGCGCTATATGGCGCGGCGCATCGTGCGCATGGCCTGGGAGGACATCGGCCTGGCCGATCCGCGCGCCATCCAGATGGCCAATGATGCCGCTGCGACCTATGAGCGCCTGGGCAGTCCCGAGGGAGAGCTGGCCCTGGCCCAGGCCGTGATCTACCTGGCCGTGGCGCCCAAGAGCAATGCCGGCTATATGGCCTACAACAAGGCCAGGGCATTCGTGAAGTCCGACACCACGCGCCCTGTGCCGATGCACCTGCGCAACGCTCCCACCCAGCTCATGAAGCAGCTGGACTATGGCAAGGCGTATCGCTATGCCCACGACGAGGAGGACGGCTTTGCCGCCGGGGAGCGCTATCTGCCCGATGGCATGGACGAGCCCGGCTTTTACCAGCCCGTGCCGCGCGGGCTCGAAATCAAGATCGGCCAGAAGCTGGAGCAGCTGCGCGCGCTCAACGAGGCGGCGCGCGGCGCTGGCAAGTCCGGATCCGGCGGCTGAGCCTGCTTGTTGCGCTGCGTCAAATTGCTGCAGTGCTACATAAGAGCGCCTGGCTTGTAAAGCCTCGGAAAACCCGGCTGTCACGAAGCTGCGCGCGTCCCCGGGGGGTGCCTAGAATCGCGAATCTCCTGCGGCTGCCGGTCCACAAGCCCGGCCGCAGCAGGAAGGCTTCCACCACCATGGCATGGCCGGCTCCGTTCGTCTGGATACGAGGCTTGCTGCATGCCGCATCCAGGACGAGAGGGGAGAGCGCGCTTATGGACATACTGCTTCAGCAGGTCATCAACGGATTGGTCCTGGGCAGCATGTACGCCCTGATCGCCCTGGGCTACACCATGGTGTACGGGATCATCCAGCTCATCAATTTCGCCCACGGCGAGGTGCTCATGGTCGGTGCGCTGACCAGCTGGAGCTGCATCGGGCTGATGCAGGAGGCCATGCCCGGAGCCCCCGGCTGGCTGATCCTGCTGCTGGCCACGCTGATCGCCTGCGTGGTGGCCGCCGCGCTCAACTTCGTGATCGAGAAAGTGGCCTACCGGCGGCTGCGCAACAGCCCTCGGCTGGCGCCGCTGATCACCGCCATCGGCGTGTCCCTGCTGCTGCAGACGCTGGCCATGATCATCTGGAAGCCCAACTACAAGGCCTATCCCACGCTGCTGCCGAGCACGCCCTATGAACTGGGCAGCGCGGTGATCACGCCCACCCAGATTCTGGTGCTTGTGGTCACGGCGATTGCGCTGGCGGCGCTGACCTATCTGGTCAACTACACCAAGCTCGGACGCGCGATGCGGGCCACGGCTGAAAATCCGCGCGTGGCTGCCTTGATGGGCGTCAAGCCGGACATGGTGATCTCGGCCACCTTCATCATCGGCGCCGTGCTGGCGGCCATCGCGGGCATCATGTACGCCTCCAACTATGGCACGGCCCACCACACCATGGGTTTCCTGCCGGGGCTCAAGGCCTTCACGGCAGCCGTGTTCGGCGGCATCGGCAATCTGGCGGGCGCCGTGGTCGGCGCCATGCTCCTGGGGCTGATCGAATCCATCGGCTCGGGCTACATCGGCGACCTCACGGGCGGCGTGCTGGGCAGCCACTACACCGACATCTTTGCCTTCATCGTGCTCATCATCATCCTGACGCTGCGCCCCTCGGGCCTGCTGGGCGAGCGCGTGGCGGACCGGGCCTGAGGAGACTGGCATGACAAACAAGAAAACCGTGCAATGGGTGGCTGGCGGCCTGGCCCTGCTGGTGCTGCCACTGGTGCTGCAGTATTTCGGCAATGCCTGGGTGCGCATCGCCGACCTGGCGCTGCTGTATGTGCTGCTGGCGCTGGGCCTGAACGTGGTCGTGGGCTATGCGGGCCTGCTGGACCTGGGCTATGTGGCCTTCTACGCCGTGGGCGCCTACATGTTCGGGCTGATGGCCTCGCCCCATCTGGCCGAAACCTTCGAGGGTTTTGCAGCGATGTTCCCTGGGGGGCTGCATACCTCGATCTGGCTGGTGATACCGCTGGCCGCGGTGCTGGCTGCCATCACGGGGGTGCTGCTGGGCATTCCGGTGCTCAAGCTGCGCGGCGACTACCTGGCCATCGTCACGCTGGGCTTTGGCGAGATCATCCGCATCTTCATGAACAATCTGGACCAGCCGGTCAACATCACCAACGGCCCCAAGGGCATCGGGCAGATCGACTCGGTCAAGATCCTGGGGCTGGACCTGGCCCGGCGCCAGGAAATCTTCGGCTTCGACATCAGCTCCGTCACGCTGTACTACTACCTGTTCCTGGCCCTGGTGCTGGTCAGCGTCGTCATCTGCTGGCGGCTGCAGGACTCGCGCATCGGCCGTGCCTGGATGGCCATCCGCGAAGACGAGATCGCCGCCAAGGCCATGGGCATCAACACCCGCAACATGAAGCTGCTGGCATTTGCCATGGGTGCGTCCTTCGGCGGTGTCTCGGGCGCCATGTTCGCCGCCTTCCAGGGCTTTGTCTCGCCCGAGTCGTTCAGCCTCATGGAGTCCGTCATGATCGTGGCCATGGTGGTGCTGGGCGGCCTGGGCCATCTGCCCGGCGTGATTCTGGGCGCGGTGCTGCTGTCGGCCCTGCCCGAGGTGCTGCGCTACGTGGCCGGGCCGCTGCAGCAGATGACGGATGGCCGGCTCGATGCCTCCATCCTGCGCCAGCTGCTGATCGCGCTGGCCATGATCGTCATCATGCTGATGCGCCCGCGCGGCCTGTGGCCCTCGCCCGAGCACGGCAAGAACCTGCCCCGCCAGTCCTGAACACGGAGTCATTGCCAATGGCAGACGGACATTTCACCCCGGTGCTCAAGGTTTCGGGCATCTCCAAGCGCTTCGGCGGCCTGCAGGCCCTGTCGGATGTGGGCATGACCATCGAGCGTGGCCAGGTCTACGGACTGATCGGCCCCAATGGCGCCGGCAAGACCACGTTCTTCAATGTGATCACGGGCCTGTACACCCCCGACAGCGGCAGTTTCGAGCTGGCAGGCCAGGCCTACGAGCCCACGGCCGTGCACAAGGTGGCCCAGGCCGGCATTGCGCGCACCTTCCAGAACATCCGCCTGTTCGCCGAGATGACGGCGCTGGAGAATGTCATGGTCGGGCGCCATGTGCGCACGCACTCGGGCCTGATCGGCGCAGTGTTTCGCACACGCGGCTTCAAGGCCGAGGAGGCCGCCATCCGCGAGCGCGCCCGTGAGCTGCTCGACTATGTGGGCATTGCCCGCTACGCCGACTTCAAGGCGCGCACGCTGAGCTATGGCGACCAGCGGCGCCTGGAGATTGCCCGCGCGCTGGCCACGGACCCCCAGCTCATTGCACTGGACGAGCCGGCCGCCGGCATGAATGCCACCGAAAAGCTGCAGTTGCGCGAACTGATCGACCGCATCCGCAGCGACCAGCGCACCATCTTGCTGATCGAGCACGATGTCAAGCTGGTCATGGGACTGTGCGACCGCGTCACCGTGCTCGACTACGGCAAGCCGATTGCCGAAGGCACGCCGGCCGAGGTGCAGAAAAACGACAAGGTGATCGAAGCCTATCTGGGCACGGGAGGGCACTGAGCCATGACGGAGCAAACGCAAGGCGGGGCATTGGCGCAGGCGCCGGTGCTGCTGCAGGTTCGGGGGCTGAAGGTGGCCTATGGCGGCATACAGGCAGTCAAGGGCGTGGACTTCGAGGTGCGCCAGGGTGAGCTGGTCTCGCTGATCGGCTCCAATGGCGCCGGCAAGACCACCACCATGAAGGCCGTCACACGCGGCCTGCAGATGGCCGATGGCGACATCCTCTACCAGGGGCGCAGCATCCGCGACACGGGGGCCTGGGATCTCGTGTCCCAGGGGCTGGTCATGGTGCCCGAAGGGCGGGGGGTGTTTGCGCGCATGACCATCACCGAAAACCTGCTCATGGGCGCCTACACCCGCAACGACAAGGGCGGCATTGCGGCCGACATCGAGCGCATGTTCGGCATCTTCCCGCGCCTGAAAGAGCGCCGCGACCAGCTGGCGGGCACCATGTCGGGCGGCGAGCAGCAGATGCTGGCCATGGCCCGCGCACTGATGAGCCAGCCCAAGGTGCTGCTGCTGGACGAGCCCTCCATGGGGCTGTCACCGATCATGGTGGACAAG
Organism: Delftia sp. PS-11; assembly: GCF_029870285.1. Classification (GTDB taxonomy): domain Bacteria; phylum Pseudomonadota; class Gammaproteobacteria; order Burkholderiales; family Burkholderiaceae_C; genus Comamonas. The sequence continues at coordinate 73,058 of NZ_JACSYA010000001.1, read as the reverse complement.
ATCTTCGAGGTGGTGCGCGATGTGCATGCGCTGGGCGTGACCCTGGTGCTGGTCGAGCAAAACGCCAGCCGCGCCCTGGCGCTGGCCGACCGCGGCTATGTCATGGAGTCTGGCCTGATCACCATGACCGGGCCGGGCGCGACCCTGCTGAGCGACCCGCGCGTGCGGGCCGCCTACCTGGGGGAGTGAACAGTGGCACACGCTGCGGTTTGCCGAAATTCCCTGTGCAAGCGGCGGGATATGGCAAAAAAATGACGATTTGATGTCAGTTCGCTTTGTTTTGATGGATGCGTTATTTCTCGTATGTTTGCGTAATATGCAAATATTTGGACTTTTATCGCACAAAATTCAACATTTTCGAATGAAAACGAAAAAACTCGCTGCACCAGCCAGACTGCGATAATCAGCCTCTTTGGACCGAGGCTGCACACCGTATGAGTTGGCTGAACCACATCCCCGTCGGGCTGCAGACCGTGGTGCTGCTGGCCATGAGCAATGTCTTCATGACCTTCGCCTGGTATGGCCATCTGAAGAACCATGCGGCTTCCCCCTGGTACGTGGCGGCCCTTGCCAGCTGGGGCATTGCGCTGTTCGAGTACCTGCTGCAGGTGCCTGCCAACCGGATCGGGCATACGCAGTTCAGCGTGGCGCAGCTCAAGATCATCCAGGAGGTGATCACGCTGGCGGTGTTCGCGCCGTTTGCCGTGCTCTACCTGAACCAGCCGCTCAAATGGGACTTCCTCTGGGCGGGGCTGTGCATGGTGGGCGCGGTGTATTTTATTTTTCGCGGCGGTTGACGAGGCAGCATGCCGGCGCGCAAAAACGCGCTTGGGACTCAAGAGTACACTTCGCCCCGTTCAAGCCGGGAAGCCATGCCAAGCATCCTCAATGTGACGCAGTGAGTCGCCTGGTTCCCCTTTTTTCCCGGTAAGGAGCATTCATGCTTTTTGGCAAACTGTTGCCGCGCGAAGGCAATTTTTTCGAGATGTTCAACCAGCATGCCGACCGCATCGTCGAGGCCGCGCATGCTTTCTCGCAGCTTGTCGCCAACTACAACGATCCCCATCTGCGCGAGAAGTACAACGAAGATGTGAACAACGCCGAGCGGGCGGCCGACCGTGTCACGCACGAGGTCACCAAGGCGCTGCACAAGACTTTCATCACGCCGCTGGACCGCGAGAGCATCCACTCGCTGATCAACACCATGGACGATGTGGCCGACCTGATCCAGGACGCCGCTGAAACCATGGCGCTGTATGACGTGCGCCACATGACGGATGAGATCACCCGCCTGACGGACCTGTGCGTGCGCTGCAGCGAGCGGCTGCGCGATGTGGTCAAGCTGCTGGCGCGCATCTCCGATCCGTCCGTGGTCGATGCCGCCATGAAGACCTGCGAGGAAATCGACCGCCTCGAGTCCGATGCCGACCGTGTGATGCGCTCGGCCATGAGCAAGCTGTTCCGCGAAGAGCCCGATGTGCGCGAAGTCATCAAGCTCAAGGCCATCTACGAACTGCTGGAGACGGTGACCGACCGCTGCGAGGACGTGGCCAACCTGATCGAGGGCATCGTCCTCGAAAATTCCTGAGCCTGCGCGGAGTCGTTTCGCTATGGAAACCGTACAAGCGGCCCTGTGGGTCGTGATTTTGCTGGTGGCGCTGGCCCTGCTGTTCGATTTCATGAACGGCTTCCACGATGCTGCCAACTCGATTGCCACCGTGGTCTCCACGGGGGTGCTCAAGCCCACGCAGGCGGTGGCCTTTGCCGCCTTCTTCAACGTGATCGCTGTCTTCATCTTTCACCTGAGCGTGGCGGCCACCGTGGGCAAGGGCATCGTGCAGCCTGGCGTGGTGGATACACACGTGGTCTTTGGCGCGCTGGTGGGGGCCATTGCCTGGAATGTGATTACGTGGATCTACGGCATCCCCAGCAGCTCTTCGCATGCGCTGATCGGCGGCATCGTGGGGGCTGTGATCGCCAAGGCCGGCGCGGGCGCGCTGGTGGCCAGCGGCATCTGGAAGACCGTGGCCTTCATCTTCGTCTCGCCGCTGCTGGGCTACCTGCTGGGCTCGCTGATGATGGTGCTGGTAGCCTGGATCTGCCGCCGGGCTGCGCCCAGCAAGGTGGACCGGTGGTTTCGCCGGCTGCAGCTGGTCTCGGCCGGCGCCTACAGCCTGGGACACGGCGGCAATGACGCGCAAAAGACCATCGGCATCATCTGGCTGCTGCTGATCGCCACGGGCTATTCCAATGCCAGCGATGCCGAGCCGCCCATGTGGACCATCGTCAGCTGCTACATGGCCATCGGCCTGGGCACGATGTTCGGTGGCTGGCGCATCGTCAAGACCATGGGCCAGAAGATCACCAAGCTCAAGCCGGTGGGCGGTTTCTGTGCCGAAAGCGGTGGTGCGCTGACCCTGTTCCTGGCGACGTTCCTGGGCGTGCCCGTGTCCACCACCCACACCATCACCGGCGCCATCGTCGGCGTGGGCTCCACCCAGCGCGCCAGCGCCGTGCGCTGGGGCATTGCAGGCAATATCGTCTGGGCCTGGGTGCTGACGATTCCCGCCAGCGCCTTCGTGGCCTCGATCGCCTACTGGATCAGCCTGCAGCTGTATTGACCTGCCCGAGGCTGCGCGCGCCTGCTGCCTGTGCCGGAGCGCGCGCCTCTCATTGTGAAATCTGGCGCGCCTGCTCGACCTGGTATTCGAAGTAGTGCTGAAAGCTGTAGGCGATGCTGGCCATGAGCACGGTGGCGCCCAGCATCAGCGACAGCGCGATGGCGAAAATGGTGGGCCAGCCCGTGCGTCCGGCCTGCGCCTGCGGGTCGGCGCCAGGGTTGTGGCGCTGGTTCCAGACCTGCGGCTGCGCCAGGCCGTACAGAATGGCACGCAGCGCGCAGCCGGCTACCGTGAAGCCCAGCAAAGGAATCAGCAGCCAGCTGAGCTGGTCGTCCTGGCCCAACTGCTGCACCCGTTCGATGCCATAGACGCCCAGCGCCGTGGGCACGGGCAGCAGCCAGCCCAGCCAGTCGCCCAGCCCGTAGAGGTAGAAGCGGTGCACCCCAAGCGGGCCGCCAATCAGTGCCAGCCATGCAGCCAGCGTCTTGCTCTTGTGGCGCGCGGTCTGTGGCGCCGATGGGCTGGAAGGGTTCATGCAGCCATTATTCGGGGGAACTGCGGTCGCCGTCTCCCAGGGTCTTCTCCATGAGCACGATGTCCAGCCAGCGTCCGAATTTCCAGCCCATGGAGCGCAGCGTGCCTGCCGGCTCGAAGCCTGCAGCCCGGTGCACGCCGATGGAGCCGGTGTTGGCGCTGTCGCCGATCACGGCCAGCAGCTTGCGCACGCCTGCCGCCTCGCATTCGCGCGACAGCGCATCCAGCAGCAGCCGGCCCACGCCTTGGCCGCGCGCAGCGTCCAGTACATAGATGGAGTCTTCCGCAGAGAAACGGTAGGCCGGACGCGGCTTGAACCAGTTGGCATAGGCAAAGCCCAGGATGCGGTCCTGCCCGTCCACGGCTACCAGGTAAGGCAGATTCCGGGACAGCACATCGCGCCGCCGTGCGGCCATGTCGGATTCGCCGGGCGGCTCGGTCTCGAAAGTGCCTGTGCCGAACAGCACATGGTGGCGGTAGATGTCGGTAATGGCGGCGATGTCGCCGTCCTGGCTGGCTCGGATGGTAGGCATGGAAAAAGAAGTTCGATATAATGGCCGGCTTTACGGCGTGTCGCTGGCCGGGTGGCCATGTCGCGTGTCTCAAACGCCGCAAAACCGTGCAGCCATTCATTGTGAAGTGGTTGCGCCACCCGAAGGATAAATCATGGTCGTCATTCGACTCTCCCGCGGCGGCTCCAAGGCCCGTCCGTTCTACAACATCGTTGCAGCCGACAAGCGCGTTCGCCGCGACGGCGCCTTCATCGAGCGTCTGGGCTTCTTCAACCCCAACGCCCGTGGCGGCGAAGAAGGCCTGCGCCTGGCGCTGGACCGCGTGAACTACTGGAAGAGCGTTGGCGCGCAGACCACCGAGACTGCCGACCGCCTGATCGCCCAGGCCACCAAGAAGGCTGCCTGATCAGCTTTCCCCCAGATAAGCGGGTTCCGTTGGCTAGACTGACGGAGCCCGTTTTCTTTTTCCATCGAAGCACACCATGAGCCACATGCCTGAACTCGAAGCCAGCGAACTGCCCGCGGATGCCGTGGAGGTAGGGCGCATCGCCGATGCCTGGGGCATCAAGGGCTGGTTCAAGGTCGCAGCCTTCAGCTCCGACCCCGAGGCCCTGTTCAGCGCCAGCCGCTGGTACCTGCAGCCTGCCGAAAAGGGGGCGCGCCAGTTCAGCGGCACCGTGCTGCTGCCGGTCAAGCAGGCGCGCGTGCACTCGGACTCCATCGTCGCCACCTCGCCGGCCGTCAATGACCGCAATTCTGCCGAAGCCCTGCGGGGCGCGCGCATTTTCGTGGCACGCAGCGATTTCCCGAAGGCCGAGGATGGCGAGTACTACTGGGTCGATCTGATGGGGCTGTCTGTGGTCAACCGCGAAGGCGTGGCGCTGGGCGTGGTGCGCGACCTGATGGCCACAGGCCCGCAGACCGTGCTGGTGCTGGCCTATGAAGAGGACGGCAAGGAGCGCGAGCGCATGATCCCCTTTGTGGACGCCTACGTGGACAAGGTTGATCTGCAGGCCAGGACCATTGTTGCCGACTGGCAGCCTGACTACTGATGCCGATGCGTTTCGACGTCATCACGCTGTTTCCCGAGCTGTTCACGCCCTTCCTTGAAAGCGGCGTGACCCGCCGTGCCTATGCATCCGGCCAGGTCGGCGTGCACCTGTGGAACCCCCGCGACCACGCTGAGGGCAACTACCGCCGCGTCGATGACCGGCCTTTTGGCGGCGGGCCCGGCATGGTCATGATGGCCGAACCCCTGCAGCGCTGCCTGGATGCTGCGCTGCGCGCGCGCAGCGAGGCCGGCGAGGCGGCTTCGCCGCCGGTCGTGCTGTTCTCGCCCATAGGCACCACGCTGCGCCATGCCGTGGTGGCCGACTGGGCGCAAAGCCAGGGGGCGGTGCTGTTGTGCGGCCGCTACGAAGGGCTGGACCAGCGCTTCATCGATGCCCATGTCACGCACCAGCTGAGCCTGGGCGATTTCGTGCTGTCCGGGGGTGAAATCGCGGCCATGGCCTTGCTGGATGCGGTGGCGCGGCTGCAGCCCGGCGTACTCAACGATGAGGGCAGCTACCAGCAGGACAGTTTCAACCCCGCGCTCGACGGCCTGCTCGACTGCCCGCACTACACGCGTCCCGAGGTCTGGGACGGGCGCGAAGTGCCGGCGCCGCTGCTGTCGGGCCACCACGCGCAGATCGAGCGCTGGCGGCGCGACCAGCGCCTGGCCATCACGGCCCGGCACCGTCCCGAACTGATAGGGCAGGCGCGCGCGCAGGGGCTGCTCAATGCCAAGGACGAGGGGGTTTTGGCAAAAATGGGCAACGAGCTATAATCTCAGGTTCTTCGATCCTCTATCCGGCCGCTGCCGCGAACCAACGCAGCCATGGCGCCAATCCCGGCGCTTGCCAATTCTGGCGCGGACAAGATCGATGGGATATTGACCATGAATCTGATCCAGACCCTCGAGCAAGAGGAAATCGCCCGTCTGAACAAGACCATCCCCGCATTCGCCCCCGGTGACACCGTCATCGTGAGCGTGAACGTGGTCGAAGGCAGCCGCAAGCGCGTGCAGGCCTACGAAGGCGTCGTGATTGCCAAGCGCAACCGTGGCCTGAACAGCGGCTTCACCGTCCGCAAGATCTCCAGCGGCGAAGGCGTGGAGCGTACGTTCCAGACCTACTCGCCCCTGATCGCCGGCATCGAAGTCAAGCGCCGTGGCGATGTGCGCCGCGCCAAGCTGTACTACCTGCGTGAGCGCAGCGGCAAGTCTGCCCGCATCAAGGAAAAGCTGCCGTCGCGCGTCAAGGTTTCCGCCGAAGCCTGATCGCCTGCGTCACCGCTGGAAAGCCGCTACAGTCGCCTGTAGCGGCTTTTTTGTTGCCTGTCCGATCCACCAGTCCTTGCAGCTTTCCGTGTCCTCACTGCCCCATCCTGCCATCCCTGAGTCCGCTCGCGTGTCCGCGCCTGCGGCCATGCCGCCGGTTGCCGATCCCCGGCAGGCGCAATTGATCGGCAGGGATGGCCATCTGCCAGCCGTGCCGCCCCAGGCCCGCACGCCCGATGCGCTGCGCAGGCGATTTGCGCTGCCGCCGCTGTGGGAGCCGGAGGTGGTGCGGGAAAAGCGCTTCAGCGACCGCCAGCCCGCCGATGCGGCCGTGCTCGTGCCCATCGTGCTGCGCTCCGAGCCCACGGTGCTGCTGACCGAGCGCACGGCCCATCTGTCCACGCATTCGGGCCAGGTGGCCTTTCCCGGCGGCAAGCGCGATGCTGGCGATGCATCGGCCCAGGCCACGGCCTTGCGCGAGGCGCAGGAGGAAGTGGGGCTGGCTTCCAGCCATGTCGAGGTCCTGGGCACACTGCCGGTTTATGTGACCGGCACGGCCTTCGTGATCACGCCCGTGGTCGCCCTGGTCGATCCGGGCGCGCGCCTGCAGCCCAATCCCGGCGAGGTGGCCGATGTGTTCGAGGTGCCGCTGGCCTTTCTGCTCGATCCTGCCAACCATGAGCGCCACGCCATGGTCTGGAATGGCGTGGCGCGCGAGTGGTTTGCCATGCCCTACCAGGATGGCGCCCGGCAGCGCTACATCTGGGGCGCGACGGCAGGCATGCTGCGCAACCTCTACCGCTTCCTTTCGGCCTGACAGTGCCGGGCCGGGCCGCGTCGTGCGCCGATGCGTCGGGCGCCGATGCGTCGGACACTGCCGCTTTTGCGCCTGCTGCCCCTGTGCCGCAGGCCCGTGAATACGGGCTTGCGCAATGGGCCAGTATGATGGCCGGATGAGTTTCTTTGCCATTTTGATCGCCTTGCTGATCGAGCAGGCCCGCCCTCTGGCCCCCGCCAATTTGGTGCATGCCGGCTACCGCGCCTGGACCGTTTCGGTGCGGCGCAATTGCGATGCAGGGCAGGCCCATCATGGCTGGCTGGCCTGGGGCGTGTCCGTGGCGCTGCCCTGCGTGCTGGTGCTTGGCATTCATTGGCTGCTGCTGTGGGGCGTGGGCTGGCCGCTGGCCATGCTCTGGAGCGTGGCCGTGCTCTACGTGACTCTGGGCTTTCGCCAGTTCAGCCACCATTTCACGCGCATCCGCGATGCGCTGGATGCCGGCGACGAGTATGCGGCGCGCGAGGCGCTGGCGCACTGGCAGCAGGTCGATGCCAGCGAGGTGCCGCGCAGCGAGGTGGTGCGCCATGTGATCGAGTATTCCGTGCTGGCCGCGCACCGCCATGTGTTCGGCGTGCTGTTCTGGTTTTCTGCCCTGGCGGCGCTGGGGCTGGGGCCGCTGGGCGCCGTGTTCTACCGCATGGCCGAGCACCTGTCGCGCTCCTGGTCGCGCAAGGGGCTGGCTGGCAGCGTGCAGGTCAGCCCGTGGCTGCAGCAGTCGGCCCGCCAGGCCTGGATGCTGATCGACTGGCTGCCTGCGCGGCTGACGGCGCTGTCCTTTGCCGTGGTCGGCAGCTTCGAGGAAGCCATCGAAGGCTGGCGCTTCCATGCCCAGCGCTTTCCCAATGACAACGATGGCGTGATTCTGGCCGCCACATCGGGCGCCATCAATGTGCGCCTGGGCGGCGAGGCGCTCAAGCGCCGTGAAGTCCAGCCCTTGCAGGCCGAGGATGGCGAGGAGATCTACCTGGATGTGGACAGCGAGGCCACGCCGGGCCGTGAGCCCGAACTCGGCCACCTGCGCAGCGTGGTCGGCCTGGTCTGGCGTTCAGTCGTGGTCTGGCTGCTGCTGCTGGCCCTGCTGTCGCTGGCGCGCCTGCTGGGGTGAGCACGCTGCGCCGTGCAACGGGCGCCGTGCAACGGGCGTCGTGCAACAGGGCGCCGTACAGCGCCCCTGTGCTCAATACTTTGGCGCCTGGCTCAGTTCGTCGAACAGCTCGGCATAGATGCGGTAGCGGTTGGCGCTGATGTCGCGGTCCGCATCCGGCCCGGCTTCCTCGTCCTCGACGCGCGCCATCACGGCGCAGCCGGGCTCGTGCAGGTGGGTGCAGTTGTAGAACCTGCACTCCTGCGCATGCGCGCCGATGTCGGGCATGCAGCGGGCCAGATCTGCAGGCTCGATGTGGCGCAGGCCGAATTCCTGAAAGCCCGGCGAATCGATCAGCGCAGTCTCGCGCGCCTCGTCCACCCAGTACCAGCTGGTCGTGGTGGTCGTGTGCTTGCCTGAGTTCAGCGCCTGCGAGATTTCGTTGGTGGCTGCACGTGCGCCGGGCACCAGCAGATTGATCAGGGTGCTCTTGCCCGAACCGGACGGCCCCAGCACCAGCGTGGCCTTGCCGTGCAGGTGTTCCATCAGCAGTTGCCGGTCGGCTTCGCCTTCGCTGGCCAGCGACAGGGGCAGCACTTCGTAGTGCGCGGCATCCTGGCCCAGGTGCATTTCACGGTAAGGTCGCAGGCGCTCCCATGCCTGGGCAAAAGGCTCGGCCAGATCGCGTTTGTTCAGAGCGATCAGCGGCTTGATGCGGGTGGCCTCGGCCGTGATCAGCGCGCGCGCCAGCTGGCTTTCCGAGAAGACCGGTTCGGCCGCGATCAGGATCAGCACCTGGTCGATGTTGGCTGCGAAGGATTTGGTGCGTATCTCGTCCTGGCGATAGAACAGGTTGCGCCGCTCCAGCACCTTCTCCACCGTGCCTTCCTCGCCCTGGCCGGCCGGGGGCAGCTGCCAGCGGACGCGGTCGCCGACCACCGTCTGGCTTTTCTTGCCGCGCGGGTGGCAGATGTGGCGCGTGCCGTCCGCCATCTCGACCACGCAGTGGCGGCCGTGGCTGGAGACGACCAGGCCCTCGCGCAGCGCCGTGCGCTCAGACATGGGACACCGTGCGCCCCAGCAGCGCATCGGCGCGCCGTGCGCAGTCGATGTCGGTTTCCGAGATGCCACCCACGTCATGGGTGTTGAAGCGCACGCCGCAGCGGTTGTAGCTCACCGTCAGATCCGGGTGGTGGTCCTGCTGGTGCGCGATCAGTGCCAGTGCGTTCACGAAAGCCATGGTTTCGTAGAAGTTGACGAATGCGTAAGTCTTGGTGATGGCATTGCCGTCGAGTTCCCAGCCGGGCAGGGTCGCCAGCTGGCTGCCCAGTTCGTCCGTGCTCAGCGCGCGGCGCTGCTGTGTGGTCCAGTCCTGTTGTTGCAAGCGTTGTGTCGTCATGTCGTGATGGGTTTCAGGTGGGAGAAGGCATGCGCGCCAGCCTGTCCAGCGCCGGCGGATGCGAGTAGTAAAAGCCCGCGTACCAGGGGTCCGGGGTCAGCGTGGAGGCATTGTCTTCGTAGAGCTTGAGCAGTGCGCGGGCCAGATGGGCGCCGCTGGCCTGGCGCATGGCGTAGGCGTCGGCCTCGAACTCGTCGCGCCGCGACAGCGCCGAAAACAGCGGCGTGGCAAAGAAGCTGAACACAGGCACCGTCAGCAGGAACAGCAGCAGGGCCACGGCTTCGTGGCCTGTGCCCATGCCGGACTGGCCCAGGGCCAGCTCCAGGCCGGGGCGCACGCCCAGGCCCGTGTAGAACCACAGCTGCTGCGACAGCCAGCCCAGCAAGGCGAAGCCTGCCAGGCTGGCGGCAAACATCAGCAGCATGCGCTTGAGGATGTGGCGGTGACTGAAATGGCCCAGTTCGTGCGCCAGCACGGCCTCGACCTCGTCGGCGTCGAGCTGTTTGAGCAGGGTGTCGAAGAACACCACACGCTTGGAATGGCCAAAGCCCGTGAAATAGGCGTTGGCATGGGCCGAGCGGCGGCTGCCGTCCATGACGAACAAGCCCTTGGCCGCGAAGCCGCAGCGCTGCATCAGCGCGGTCACGCGCTCTTTGAGAGGGCCATCTGCCAGGGGCTCGAACCGGTTGAACAGCGGCGCGATGAAGCTGGGGAAGACCCACATCAGCAGCAGGTTGAAGCCCGTCCATGTGGCCCACGCCCACAGCCACCAGAGGCTGCCTGCCGAGCCCATGAGCCACAGGATCAGGGCTGCGATGGGCAGGCCGATGGCCGCGCCGACCAGGGTGGAGCGCAGCAGGTCGGCCAGCCACAGGCGCAGCGTCATCTGGTTGAAGCCGAAGCGCTGCTCCAGCACAAAGGTCTGATACAGAGACAGTGGCAACTCGATCAGGCCCGAAACCAGGGCAAAGCCCGCCAGCAGTGCCAGCTGCTGCCACAGGCCCGGGCCCAGCAGGCCCAGCAGCCACTGGTTCAGCGCTTCCAGCCCGCCCAGCAGCGTCCAGCACAGCAGCGCCGCTGCGCCCAGTGTCATGTCAATCAGCGACACGCGCGCCTTGGCCAGCGTATAGTCGGCAGCCTTCTGGTGGGCGTCCAGTCCGATGCGTTGCGAAAATGCAGCCGGCACCTGGCTGCGGTGGCGCGCCACATGGCGCACCTGACGCGATAGCAGCCAGGCGCGCAGCAGCCACTGGGCCAGCACGGCGATGGCGAACAGCAGGGACAGCGAGGAGGAAAAATCGGCAGTAGCAACCATGTGGCCGCAGTGTAGGCGACAATTTGCCCATGTCCGAAGCCTCCAGCGCCTGCATTCCCGATGACGCCGGGTCCGTCCCGCCTGCCACCCTGGCCAAGTCCGATCTCAACCTCGTCTGGCTCGATTGCGAGATGACGGGGCTTCAGCCCGATACCGACCGCATCATCGAGATTGCCGTGGTGGTGACCAGTCCCGATCTGTCCACGCGCATCGAGGGGCCGGTGTTTGCCATTCATCAGTCCGATGCCCTGCTCGATGGCATGGATGCCTGGAACAAGGGCACGCACGGCAAGAGTGGCCTGATCGAGCGCGTCAAGGTCTCGACCACCAACGAAGCGCAGGCCGAAGATGCGCTGATCCGCTTTCTCTCGCAGTACGTCTACAAGGGCAAGGCGCCGCTGTGCGGCAACAGCATCGCCCAGGACCGGCGCTTCATGGAGCGCTACATGCCCAGGCTCAACAACTTCTTCCACTACCGCAACATCGATGTCAGCACCCTCAAGGAGCTGGCCCGGCGCTGGAAGCCCGATGCCTATGCGTCCTTCAAGAAAGCCCAGCGCCATACGGCGCTGGCCGATGTGCATGAGTCCATCGACGAGCTGCAGCACTACCGCGCCCAATTGTTGAGCGTTTGAGCGCATTGGCCAGCGCCGGGGCGTGAAACGGGCTTGCGGGAAAACCCCAGGCATGCAACAATAGCAGTCTTGCCTCATCAACAGGGGCAATTTGCACATCTCCATCACACAAGGGCCTGCGCCATGTGTCTTCGGCCGGTGTGCGGCATGCCCGCAGGGCGCCGCGCACTCAGGGCTGACAGACCAGCCAAAAACGCCCATCCGCCCTTTTGCGAAGGGCCGGTCAAGTCTGACGGTGGATGTTGACCCAACCGTCGAGAAAAGCGTGGCAGAGCGCTGACTGCGCGTGCTTTTCGATTAGAGCCATTCATGAACGACATTTCTCTGGAGCAGGGCACCATCGCCGCTGCTGATACTTCTTTTGCACCCGCCGAAACACCTTCGCTGCTGGACGCTGCCGTTGCCGGCGCCGAGCTGTCTGCCGAAGCCGAATCCGAGGCCATCGAAGCCGAGCTGCCCAACGCCTTTGCCGAGCTGGGCCTGGCCGAAGAGCTGGTGCGCGCCGTGGCCGACCTCGGCTACACCCAGCCCACTGCCGTGCAGGAAAAGGCCATCCCACTGGCCATGGGCAGCGAAGGTCAGGCCTTCATCGACCTCATGGTGTCCAGCCAGACCGGCTCGGGCAAGACGGCAGCCTTCCTGCTGCCCGTGCTGCACACGCTGATTCAGCAAAAGGCCGACGAAGAGGCCAGCCTGCGCGCCGAATACGAGCGCCAGTGCGCCGAAGCTGCCGCCAGCGGCCAGCCCGCGCCCAAGCGCAGCAAGCGCAAGGACCCGACCAATCCGCGCAACTTCAAGGCGGCCGTGCCCGGCGCCCTGATCCTGTGCCCCACGCGCGAACTGGCCCAGCAGGTGGCCCATGACGCCATCGAGCTGGTCAAGCACTGCCGCGGCATCCGCATCGCCAACGTGGTGGGCGGCATGCCTTACCAATTGCAGATTGCCAAGCTGCAAAACGCCAACCTCGTCGTGGCCACGCCGGGCCGTCTGCTGGACCTGCAGCGCTCGCTGCAGATCAAGCTCGATCAGGTGCAGTTCCTGGTGGTGGACGAGGCCGACCGCATGCTGGACCTGGGCTTCTCCGACGATCTGGCGGAAATCAATGAACTGACGGCTCAGCGCAAGCAGACCATGATGTTCAGCGCCACTTTCGCGCCCCGCATCCAGCAGCTGGCCATGCGCGTCATGCACGACGGCGGCTCGGGCGTGAAGAAGATCACCATCGACACTCCCCAGGAAAAGCATGCCAACATCAAGCAGGTGCTGTTCTGGGCCGACAACTCCCAGCACAAGCGCAAGATGCTGGACCACTGGCTGCGCGACACTTCCATCAACCAGGCCATCGTCTTTGCTTCGACCCAGGTCGAGTGCGACGGCCTGGCCAATGATCTGCAGCAGGATGGCTTCTCTGCCGTGGCACTGCACGGCGCGCTGAGCCAGGGCCTGCGCAACCGCCGCCTGATGGCACTGCGCAATGGCCAGGTGCAGGTGCTGGTGGCGACCGATGTGGCTGCGCGCGGCATTGACGTGCCCACCATCACCCACGTCTTCAACTACGGCCTGCCGATGAAGGCCGAGGACTACACCCACCGCATCGGCCGCACGGGCCGCGCCGGGCGCGAAGGCATTGCCGTGACCTTTGCCGAGTTCCGTGACCGCCGCCGCATCTTCGATATCGAAGGCTACAGCCGCCAGCAGTTCAAGGCCGAAGTCATTCCCGGCCTGGAGCCCGTGCAGCGCTTCCCCAGCGCCAGCGAAGGCCGTGGCGGACGCCGTGGCGGCTTCGAAGGCCGTGGCGGTGACCGCCGCCATGGTGGTGGTGGCCGCGGCTTTGGCGGCGGTGATCGTGGCGGTTTCGGTGGTGATCGTGAGCGTAGCTTTGGCGGCGATCGTGAGCGCAACTTTGGCGGCGAGCGCGAGCGCAGCTTTGGCGACCGTGGCGAGCAGCGCGGCTTTGGCGGTGGCGATCGCGGCTTCGGTCCGCGCCGTGATGCCGAGGGCTATGGCCGCAAGTCCGGCTTTGGCAGTTTTGGCGGTGGCCAGCGCGAAGGTGCAGGCGGCCATGGTCGTGGCGGCTTTGGTGGCGAACGTCCGGCTGCTGCGCGTGGCGGCGACCGCCGCGAAGGTGGCGGCTTCCGTGGCGCTGCCGGCGAATCGCGTGGCTTTGGTGGTGAGTCGCGCAACTTCGGTGGCGGCGAATCGCGTGGCTTTGGTGGTGGCGAGCGCCGTCCTGCCTTTGGCAAGAGCGCTCCCAAGCCCTACCAGCCCCAGGGTGGCGAGCGCAAGCGCGCACCGCGCTGATATGACGGCCTTCGGGCCGTAGCTTGAGCAGACCGGCCCGCAGGGCCGGTTTTTTTTGGGCGGATGCCAGCGATGGATTGGGCGCGGCAGCCATAATTCCTGCCCGGAGGTGTCTTGTGGAGTCTTTGATCACATCCAGCGTCGATTTCGAACACATGTTCGAACTCGCGCCTGTTTCGCTATGGTTGGAGGACTACAGCGCGCTGAAGAAAATGTTTGACCAGTGGCGTGCCGAAGGCGTGACCGATCTGCGTGCCTATTTTGCAGCCCATCCGCAGGCGCTGCGCCACAGCAGCACTGCACTGCGCGTGATCCGTGTCAACCAGCGCACGCTGCAGCTGTTCGCTGCGGCCAGCCAGCAGGCGCTGCTGGACAGCCTCGATCAGGTGTTCCGCGACGACATGCATGCCGGCTTTGAGAGCGAGCTGATCGAGCTGTGGGAGGGGTCCCTGGGTTTTGCCAACCGCACGGTCAACTACACCCTTGACGGGCGCCGGCTCGATGTGCAGGTCCGTGGCCGCGTGCTGCCGGGCCATGAGGATCGCTGGGACTGCGTGCTGGTTTCCCTGGAGGATGTGACGGCCGAGGTGAGCGGCGCCCGGCAGTTGCATCTGAGCGAGCAGTATGCGCGCGACCTTTTCGACTATTCGCCCGTTTCGCTGTGGGTCGAGGACTTCAGTGTCATCAAGCGGCTGCTCGATGGCGTGCGCGCCCAGGGCATCAGCGATTTCACGACATTTCTCAAGGTGCACCCGGAGTTCGTCACGCGCTGCATGCAGGAGATCCGTGTCATCGACGTGAACCGGCAGACGCTGCGCATGTTCTGCGCCAGCGACAAGCAGCACCTGCTGAGTCAGCTGGGGCGGGTGTTCCGCGACGAGATGGTGGACTCCTTTGCCGAGCAGTTGCAGGATCTCTGGAGCGGCAAGCTTGTGCAGCACCGCGAGGTCGTCAACTACGCGCTGTCCGGCGATGCGCTGCACATCCACATGCAGCTGGCCGTGCTCGATGGCCATGCCGATGACTGGGGGCTGGTGCTGCTGTCGCTGGTGGACATCACGGCACGCAAGAAGGCCGAGGCCTATCTGGAGTATCTGGGCAAGCACGATGTGCTGACCCAGCTGCGCAACCGTGCCTTCTACATCGAGGAGCTCAACCGCCTTGCGCGCAAGGGGCCCTGGCCGCTGGCCGTGATCGCCATCGACATGAATGGTCTCAAGGAGGCCAATGACGAGCATGGCCATGCCGCGGGCGACGACATGCTGCGCCGCGTGGGCGAAGTGCTGGCCAAGGCCGTGGACACGCCTGCCTGCGCAGCCCGCATCGGCGGCGATGAGTTCATGGTGCTGATGCCGGCGTCCGACACGCGTGCTGCCGAGGCGGTCAAGCAGCGCATCCTGTCATTGCTGGAACTCAACAACCAGTTTTACCCGGGTCAGCCCGTCAGCCTTTCCATGGGGATTGCCTGTTGTGAGTCAGGCGGCCATGTTGAAGCTGCCGTGTCCCGCGCCGATCAGGCCATGTACGCCGAGAAGGCGCGCTATTACAAGGACCGGATGCTCGACCGCCGCACCGGCAGCCCATAGCGCCTGCGCGCATGCAGGCGGCGGCTCATGCTTTCGATGCGTGGCGGCCGATCTCGGGCCAGCGGTGGTGCAGGTAGATCCATGAGGCCAGCCCGACCAGCATCATGCTGACCGAGCCCAGGGCCAGCAGCACCGCAGAGTGCATGACCAGCGGCGCGATCATGCCGGCGACGATGCCGTTGGCCGTTGAGCCCACCACGGCCTGCAGCGACGAGGCCAGGCCGCGCCGCTCGGGGTGGAGGTCCAGCACCAGCAGCGTTACCACGGGCACCATCATGGCCCAGCCAAATGCGAAGATGCTCACGGGAATCAGTGCCCAGCTCACGTGGGCCGGCCAGATCAGGTTGGCTGCCAGGTTGGCGAAGGACACCAGGCACATGATCAGAAAGCCATTGCGGATCTGGCGCTTGGGCGCCATGCGCCCGGCCAGCCGCCCGCTGACCCATGCGCCGCCCATGATGCCCGCGATGGTGGTCACGAAGAACCAGAAGAACTGCTGCGGCTGCAGCTGCAGCAGGTCGCCGAGGAAGGCGGGCGCCGACAGCACGTAGAGGAACATGCCATTGAAGGGTACGCCGCTGGCGAAGGCCAGCAGTACGAAACGCGGATCGCTGCACAGCGCCTTGTAGCCCTGCATCAGCGGCTTGAAGCGAAAGGGCTGGCGCTGGCTGGCCGGCAGGGATTCGGGCAGGAAGCGCCAGTTGATGCTCCACAGGGCGATGCCCACCAGGGTCAGGAACCAGAACACCGCAGCCCAGCCCAGGTGCACGAACAGCCAGCCGCCGATCACCGGGGCCAGTGCGGGCGCGACCCCGAAGAAGATGGTGATCTGGGCCATGACGCGCTGGGCCTGCGCGGGGGCAAACAGGTCGCGCACCACGGCGCGCGAGACCACGATGCCGGCGCCCGTGGACAGGCCCTGCAGCGCGCGAAACAGCACCAGCTGCGTGATGCTCTGCGACAGCGCGCAGCCTGCCGATGCCAGCGTGAAAACGGCCAGGCCCCAGAGCACTACGGGGCGGCGGCCAAAGCTGTCGGACATGGCGCCGTGAAAAAGGTTCATGAACGCGAAGCCGAACAGGTAGGCCGACAGCGTCTGCTGCATCTGCAGCGGCGTGGCATCCAGCGCCTGGGCGATGCCCGAGAAAGCCGGGATATAGGTATCGATCGAGAACGGTCCCAGCATGCCCAGGATGGCAAGCAGGATGGCGAGGGCCCAGCGCGGGCCTTGCCAGAGCGGTGGTGGATTGGGTGGCATGCGGACAAGGCGTTGGTGCGCCGCAGACTGTGTCCGGTGGCGCGGGAGGGGCCGCGTGCTCCAGTGTCTTGCGGCAGGCTGACACTGTAGCGGCTTGTCGGATGCCTGGCACGCACTTGCCGATTCGCCCCTTTGGGGCATGTAATGCTATTGAAATAGTTTCAATCTATCGATCATGAAAATCAATAGAATTACAGAATGACTCGCGATGCGCTGTGCGCAGGCTGCACTGGCAGCGGGGCGGGTGTGGTCCTGTTGCTATTGCCAAGGAGTGTTCCATGAGTGTGTCTCGCCGTGTTTTCGCATCGGGTCTGGCTTCGGCCATGCTGCCGCTGTCCGCTGCGCCTGCCTGGTCGAAAACCCGCCGCCTGCAGCTTGGTGCTGCATTCGGCGAAGAGGTATTCCATACCCGCAATCTGCGCAGCTTTTCCGAGCGTGTGGCTTCGGCCACGCGCCAGTCCCTGGCCATCGAAGTGGTTGCCGATTCGGCGCTCAAGCCGATGAACGAGGTGCTGCCTGCCTTGAAGCGCAACGAAATCGCCTTTGGCGAAGTCCTCATGTCCTCCTATGCCCACCTGCATCCGCTGCTGGGCCTGGATTCACTGCCCTTCATGGCGCGAAGCTTTGACGATGCGGCACGCCTTTGGCAACTGACCCGGCCGGTACTGCAGGATTTCCTGCTGAACCAGCACGGTGTGCGCCTGCTCTATGCGGTGCCCTGGCCGCCGCAGGGGTTGTTTTGCCGGCGCCCCGTCAACAGCATGGGGGATCTCAAGGGGCTCAGGCTGCGCGTTCAGAGCGATTGGAGTGCGCGGCTGGCCGAGGTCTGGGGCACGCAGGCGGTGGTGGCGGCCCATGATGTCTCCAAGGCCCTGGAGCAGGGTGGCATCGATGCCATGCTGGCTTCCAGTGCCACAGGAGCTGACAGCCAGGCATGGAGGGTGATGAAGTTCTTTCTGGACATCAGGGCCTGGATTCCCAAGAACATGCTCTGTGCCAGCGAAGCGGCCTGGAGGAGTCTTGGCGAGAGCGAGCGCCAGGCGGTGACGCGCATGGCGGCACTGGCTGAGAAAGAGGGGTGGGAGCTTGCGCGGCAGGCCGACGAGCGCGGCAAGAAGGCGCTGCAGGACAATCGCATGTCTGTGGCCGCGCCTTCGGCTGACCTGTACAGGATGATGGATATTCTGGGTGAGCGCTTTGCCCGGGAGTGGGTTGCCAAGGCCGGGCGCAGCAGCATGGTCGTGCTGATGGAGTACCAAAAGAAAAAGCACTGAGCGGCGTGCCGCGCAGTGCTTTTCATGATTTGGTGGGCCCTGAGTGATTCGAACACTCGACCAACGGATTAAGAGTCCGCTGCTCTACCGACTGAGCTAAGAGCCCCCTGGGTATTCCGATGCGATCAGCCTGATGCAATCAGGTTGAAAATTTTGGTGGGCCCTGAGTGATTCGAACACTCGACCAACGGATTAAGAGTCCGCTGCTCTACCGACTGAGCTAAGAGCCCCCTCGGAAATTCCGACGGGTCAGACTCGGCTTTTGCCTAGTCTGAAAAATTCTGGTGGGCCCTGAGTGATTCGAACACTCGACCAACGGATTAAGAGTCCGCTGCTCTACCGACTGAGCTAAGAGCCCCAGATATCGCCTGCTGTGCAAACGAGACCGCAATTATGCGCGATTTTTTGCGGCTCTGCAGCGAGATGGGTGATTTTTTTAATCCATGGCGTTGCGCCGCGCCAGCGCGACGAACAGGCCGCTCTGGTCCAGATCGCCCAGGCCCTGTGCCACGCCTTCGGCGTAGAGCTGGCCCAGCAGCGCCGTGACCGGCGCATCGAAGCCCAGCTCCGTGGCCGTGGCCAGTGCATTGCGCATGTCCTTGTCCTGCACGGTCATGCGTCCGCGCGGCGCGAAGTCGCGCTGCACCATGCGCTCGCCATGGACCTGCAGGATGCGGCTGTCGGCGAAGCCTCCCGCAATGGCCTCGCGCACCTTGGCCGGGTCCGCGCCGCCGCGCTCGGCCAGCAGCAGGGCTTCGGCCACGGCGCCGATGGTGATGCCCACGATCATCTGATTGGCCAGCTTGGCCAGCTGGCCTGCGCCATGCGGTCCGACCAGGGTGGCCCGGCCCAGGTGGGCGAAGACAGGCAGGGCGCGCTCGAAGTCCGCCGCATCGCCGCCTGCCATGATGGCCAGCGTGCCGGCTTCGGCACCCAGGGTGCCGCCGGAGACGGGCGCATCGAGGTGGCGCAGGCCCAGCGCCTGCAGCCGCCGGGCGTGCTCGCGTGCTTCGGCGGGCTGTATCGAGGCCATGTCGATGAACAGGCTGCCCGGTGCCATGGCCTGGGCGGCGCCCTGGGCGAACAGCACATCGCCCACCACGCTGCCGTTTTCCAGCAGGCTGATCACGCAGTCCATGCCGCGCACGGCTTCGGCGGCCGTGTCGTGCACGGTGGCGCCGTCGCCGGCCAGGGGCTCTGCCTTGGCACGCGTGCGGTTCCAGGCATGGACCTCGTGGCCGGCCTGCGCCAGGCGCCGGGCCATGGGCAGGCCCATCATGCCTGTGCCCAGCACGGCGATCTTGAGGCGGGGGGATGCGGTGGTGTTCATGTCTCTTTTCTGTGTTGTCCGGACGTGAAAAAGGCGGCCTGAGCCGCCCTGGTGCCTGGTGCCGGCGTGCTGCTACATCAGCAGATGCTCGCCCGCATTGTCGCCGCCCAGGATCACGTAGTTGACCTTGCGGATGTCCATCAGCTTCTTGCCGCCGGCGTAGCTGATCGAGCTTTGCACGTCCTGTTCCATCTCGATCAGGGTGTCAGCCAGGTGGCCCTTGACCGGCTCAAGAATGCGCTTGCCCTCGACATGCTTGTACTCGCCCTTGTTGAAGTCCGAGGCCGAGCCATAGTATTCCTTGAAGCGCTGGCCGTTTTCCTCGACGGTCTGGCCCGGCGATTCCTCATGGCCTGCAAACAGCGAACCGATCATCACCATGGTGGCGCCAAAGCGCACGCTCTTGGCAATGTCGCCATGGCTGCGGATGCCGCCGTCGGCGATGATGGGCTTGGTCGCCACGCGCGCGCACCACTTGAGCGCCGACAACTGCCAGCCGCCCGTGCCAAAGCCCGTCTTGAGCTTGGTGATGCAGACCTTGCCGGGGCCGATGCCGACCTTGGTGGCGTCCGCGCCCCAGTTTTCCAGATCGATCACGGCCTCGGGCGTGCCCACGTTGCCCGCGATCACGAAGGCCCGAGGCAGCTTGTCCTTGAGGTAGCCGATCATGTTTTTCACGCTGTCGGCATGGCCGTGGGCGATGTCGATGGTGATGTATTCGGGGCACAGGCCTTCGGCGACGAAACGGTCCACGGTGTCGTAGTCCGGCTTCTTGACACCCAGCGAGATGGACGCGAAGCAGCCTTTGGCATGCATGTCGCGCACGAACTGGACGTTGTCCAGATCGAAGCGGTGCATGACGTAGAAGTAGCCGTTGCGGGCCAGCCAGGTGCAGATGTTCTCATCCACCACCGTTTTCATGTTGGCAGGCACGGCCGGAATGCGGAACGAGCGCCCGCCCAGCTCCACGCTGGCGTCACATTCCGAACGGCTTTCCACGCGGCACTTGCGCGGCAGCAGCAGGATGTTGTCGTAGTCGAA
The DNA here is from genome assembly GCF_029870285.1 of Delftia sp. PS-11. GTDB lineage: Bacteria > Pseudomonadota > Gammaproteobacteria > Burkholderiales > Burkholderiaceae_C > Comamonas. Next base: position 53,010 of record NZ_JACSYA010000001.1, on the reverse strand, counting down.
GATTTCCATCTGATTCCAAGCTCCATGAAAGGTCGCGGCAGGAACATCCCTGCGCGATGGGGCGCTTGGCTTGGAGACCGGTCTTGCGTGTGGCGCAGGCAGGCTGCGCCGCCAGGGCGGCAGCGGCCCGGGCACAAAAAACCGGACCGCAAGAAACTTGGGCCCGGTGGTTGATTCTATACCCCGGCCTTCGCAGGCTCCCTGGCCTCGGCGTTATACAGGTTATAGGCCTGCGCATATGTGCCTGGGCGCCAGGGAAATCCATGGCGGTGGCGGCCGGGACGCAGCGGCTTTCTACAATGGGGCATGTTCCCGATTGATCTGCTTGACGGCGCGCCCGATGCCGCGCCGCCCGCCCCTTCCTCTCCCCTGCTGGCGAACCTCAATGAGGAGCAGCTGGCTGCCGTCACGCTGCCGGCCGGCCATGCGCTGATTCTGGCTGGCGCCGGCTCGGGCAAGACGCGGGTGCTGACCACGCGCATCGCCTGGCTGCTGCAGACAGGCCAGGCCACGCCGGGCTCCATCCTGGCTGTGACCTTCACCAACAAGGCGGCCAAGGAAATGCTGGCGCGTCTGTCGGCCATGCTGCCCTACAGCGTGCGCGGCATGTGGATCGGCACCTTCCACGGCCTGTGCCACCGGCTGCTGCGGGCCCACCACCAGGCGGCGGGCCTGCCTGCCACCTTCCAGATCCTGGACACCCAGGATCAGCTGTCCGCTGTCAAGCGCCTGTGCAAGCAGTTCGATGTGGACGACGAGCGCTTTCCCCCGAAGCAGCTGCAGTATTTCATCGCGGGCTGCAAGGAAGATGGCCTGCGCCCCGGCGATGTGGTGGCCACCGACCCCGACACCCGCAAGAAGGTCGAGCTCTACCAGCTCTACGAGGCCCAGTGCCAGCGCGAGGGCGTGGTCGATTTCGGTGAGCTGATGCTGCGCTCCTTCGAGCTGCTGCGCGATGATGCCCATCTGCGCGCCCATTACCAGCGGCGCTTTCGCCATATCCTGGTCGATGAGTTCCAGGACACGAACAGGCTGCAGTACCAGTGGCTCAAGCAACTGGCGGGGGATGTGGTGGACGGGCAGCTGCAGGCCTCGGGCAGCGTGATCGCTGTGGGCGATGACGACCAGAGCATCTATGCCTTCCGTGGCGCGCGCGTGGGCAACATGCAGGATTTCGTGCGCGAGTTCGATGTGCGCCGCCAGATCAAGCTGGAGCAGAACTACCGCTCCTACAGCAACATTCTCGATTGCGCCAATGCCCTGATCAGCCACAACAGCCAGCGCCTGGGCAAGAACCTGCGCACCACGCAGGGCCCCGGCGAGCCTGTGCGCATCTATGAGGCGCCCACCGATCTGGCCGAGGCGCAGTGGATGGTCGAGGAGATTCAGCAGCTCGTCAAAAAGGACGGCTGGCAGCGCCAGGAGATCGCCGTGCTGTACCGCAGCAATGCGCAAAGCCGCGTGATCGAGTCGCAGCTGTTCAATGCTGCCATCCCCTACCGCGTCTATGGCGGGCTGCGCTTTTTCGAGCGCGCCGAGATCAAGCATGCCCTGGCCTATCTGCGCCTGCTGGACAACCCGCACGACGACACCAGTTTTCTGCGCGTGGTGAATTTTCCGCCGCGCGGCATCGGAGCGCGCAGCCTGGAGGTGCTGCAGGACGCGGCCCGCAGCGCGGGCTGCTCGCTGCACGATGCCGTCTCTGCCGTGCCGGGCGCGACCGGCACCAAGCTGTCGGCCTTCCTTGCCCGGCTGGATGTGCTGCGCGAGCAGACGCAGGGCCGCACGCTGCGCCAGATCATCGAGATCGTCGAGGAGGACAGCGGCCTGCTGGAGCATTACCGCAATGACCGCGAAGGCGCAGACCGCATCGAAAACCTGCAGGAACTGGTGAACGCGGCCGAGAGCTTTGTCACCCAGGAAGGCTTTGGCCGCGATGCCGTGGCCCTGCCGCTGGATGAGCACGATGGAGTACCGGCGCTGGCGCAAAGCCCTGCCAGCCAGGGGCTGGATCTGTCACGGCCGCTGCTGGATGCGGCGCTCAGGCCGCCGGTCGGGACGGCGGCTGCGGTCGATGCCGATACCGGCGAGACGCTGTCGCCGCTGGCGGCGTTCCTGACCCATGCGGCGCTGGAGGCTGGCGACAACCAGGCCCAGGCCGGGCAGGATGCCGTGCAGCTGATGACAGTGCATGCCTCCAAGGGGCTGGAGTTCGATGCCGTCTTCATCGGCGGCGTGGAAGAGGGGCTGTTCCCGCACGAGAATGCCATGATGGACCGGGGCGGCCTGGAGGAAGAGCGGCGCCTGGCCTATGTGGCCATCACACGGGCGCGCAAGCGCCTGTACCTGAGCCACTCGCAGACGCGGCTGCTGCACGGCCAGACGCGCTACAACGTCAAGAGCCGCTTTTTCGACGAGCTGCCCGAGGCGGCGCTCAAGTGGATCACGCCCCGCCAGGGCGGCTTTGGCAGCTTCGCGCCCAAGCCTGCGGGCGCTGGCTACGGGCAGCGCGACCGTGGCGGTTTTGGCAGCAAGGCCGATGGCTGGCGCAGCGAAGTCTTTGCCAGCCCGCCCGTGCCGCCGCAAAAGGCCGCGCCGGGCCATGGCCTGCGCGTGGGCCTGGCGGTGTTCCACAACAAGTTCGGCGAGGGCAAGGTGCTGGCGCTGGAGGGCTCGGGCGACGATGCGCGCGCCCAGGTCAGCTTCGGCCGCCATGGCACGAAGTGGCTGGCGCTGTCGATTGCCAAGCTGACCGTCGTGGAGTGAGCCTGACGGCGTGCAAAGCGCCAGCGCCCCCTGGCCGCAATGGCAGGGGGCGCGGGCAGTGGCAAAGCGGCCAGGCCGCCTTGCCCCGGATCGGCCGATCTCAGGCCGACAGCTTGGGCTGGCTGGCAGTGCCGGTCAGGTAGCCGACGGCGGCACCGAACTTGCCACGGTAGTTGGTGTTGATCAGCGGGTCCAGCGTGGACTTGACCACGTTGTGGATGGCGCCCCAGTCACCGGCGTGCTGGAAGTTGCTCATGATGTAGGTCCAGCCGTTGATTTCGTCCACGGCATGCAGGCCCGTGGATTCGCCGCCGGCAGGAATCGACATCAGGCGCGACAGCTGCTTGGTATCGACGTTGTAGGCCCACAGGAAGTTGTTGACGTGCTGGCCGCTGTCCTCGCCAATGAACAGGGTGCGCATCTTTTCCGAGAACTTGAGGTTGTCGGGGTTGCAGATCTTGTTCGGGTTGCCGGTGTTGCCCAGCGCGTCGGCCGTGATGTCCTCGCCGGCCAGCAGGGCCTTGGTGTCCACGGGCATCCATTCGCTGTTGATGGCGTTGCCTGCCGTGTCCTTCTGGCCACCGCGCAGGTTCAGCGCCATCACGGCGCCGGCCTTGAGCTGCTTGGGGATGGAGACGCCGTTGCCGGGCACGTTGGCGGCATCGCCAGCCACCATGGATTTTTCGCAGTTCTGCAGCGCGGAGTAGGCGATCTTGTCCTTGGCGTTGACGGTGGTGCCTTCCATCTTGGTGAAGCCCATGCTGGCGCCTTTGAGCGCTGCGTAGCGGTGTGTTTCCAGGAAGGCGGCCGCCTTGTCCATGCCGGGGTTGAGCTTGATCCACTCGACCTTGCCGTTGGCAGTGATCTTGGTGTAGCTGGCATCGCCCGGGTCGGTCGCGCTCACCGACATGATGTCCGTGGGCTTGAGCGTGTTGGCCAGTTGTTGGATTTCGGCGCTGGTGGCCGAGCCCAGCTTGATCCAGGTCAGCGCTGCGGCGCTGCCGGAGGCCGGGTCGATGGAAAAGCCCGAGCCGACCTTGGCGGCATACAGCGAACCGGAGGACAGGTCTTTTTCGCGGTCGGCCACGAAGACGAAGTAGGCGCTGTTGGTGGCGTCATCGCCCATCAGGGCCGTGCGCTGGTCGGGCATGACCTGCACCAGCTCGTGCGAGATGCGGCCCATGCAGAAATGCTTCTTGATGCTGGCCGTGCCATCCGGGTTGACGGTGACCTCGGGCATGTGGCCGTAGTGGTAGGGGTTGGCCTTGGAAGGGTCGCCGTACAGATTCTGGCTGAAGGCCTTGAGCTGGGCGTTGGAGGCTGCGAAGGCATCGGGCTCGTACTCTTCGCTGGACAGGTGGGTGCCCCAGGGCGAGAGGCTGGCGCCGCAGGTGATCCACAGGCCATTGACCTTGGAGGTATCGACGTTGTGGTACTTGACCAGGCTGAGCTTGCCGGTGGTCTGGTCCTGGTCCAGCGTCAGCACGGCGATGGGCGAGGGCAGCTTGCCGTACATGTCGGTCTTGCCGTCCTGGGCCCAGGTGGTGTATTCGAACTGCACCACCGCAAACACGGGCTTGCCCTTGACGCCATCGACCTTGGCATCAGGCACGGTCAGCAGCGAAGTGCCGTCGGGCGAGTCGGAGAAGAACTGGCGCTCGCTGCCGGGCACGGTGCGGTCGATGATCTTGTTGTTGTTGATGTCGTAGTAGCCGCCGGCCAGAATCTTGCCGCCCTTGCCGTCGGGCACTTCGTCGCCGGTGACGAAGAAGGGCTGGTAGCCCAGGTCATACGCCTGCGTGCTGTTGTCGCTGAACTGGACCTTGAGCTGCGAGCCCACCGTCATGCGGGCCATGGCCTGGGGATTGGCCAGCGTGGGGGCATCCATCGAGGTGAAGCTGGCCGACACGTAGTTCTTGGCCGGGCCATTATCGCCACCACCGCAGGCGGCCAGCAGGCTGGTCGCGGACACAGCCGAGCCAAGCGGCAGCAGCGGGGCGCCGGTCAGGAATTGCAGTGCCTTGCGGCGGGAGAGCAGGGTGGATTGGGACATGGGGCTTCCGTTATGGGGTTGTCTGCACCGGCCCTTCGGGGTGCGTTGCGGGCCGGGATGCCGTGCAGCGCACTCAGGCCCGGCATCCGCACGGCATGCTATGCAGGTCACATGACAGACGGATGGCATTCATGTGACGGCTGTGTGACGCCGTCACACTTGCAGCACGCAGGCGGATGCGGCGCAGCCAGCAAAAAGCCCCTCGCGCGGAGGGGCCTTGGCAGGGTCGAATGGGGGATCAGCCGGAAAAGCCGGGGGGCTCGGCGCCAATCGCATCGCTGCCATCGCTGGCATCGGGCGCGGCGAAGCAGTCACGGAAGGTGAAGACAATCGAGGTGAAGAACATCGCGGCCAGCAGCATGGCCGTGGCCACCATCAGGCCGCTGGCGATGCCGCCCACGGCCTGGGCCAGCAGGCTGCTGACCAGCGCCATGAGCATGCCGGCGGCGATGAAGACGCCCATCCAGCCCAGCCCGAAGACGATCAGGGCGCCGATGTTGCGCACGCAGGCCACCATGCTGAAGAACAAGGCCTTCACGGGGGGGATGTTGTGCCAGTGCACGAGTCCGGGCGCATGCCAGAACAGCAGCGACAGCGGCAGGTACAGGCCCATGCTCAGCCACATGGCGGCCTGGAAGTCGGGGGACTCGGCGATTTCGCGCGTCAGCGGCTCGCCGCCCAGATAGACGCTGGCGAACTGGCCATCATCGACCAGCATGGACAGGCCCATGATCAGCAGGAATCCGCTGGCATACATGGCGCCCAGCGTGAGCATGGAGTGCAGGCGCTGGCGGCCGGTGCGAAAGGCCACCAGCAGCAGCGCCGGCGTGGGCGCGCGGCCATGCGAGGCCTCTGCCGCCGCCACCATCATCGCCAGCGAGGTGGCCGGCAGCAGGCCCAGCGCGATGGCCGGGCCGATCAGGGGCAGTGCGGTGACCAGCGACATGGCGGCCATGGACAGGAAGAACAGCGCCGCCAGCGCCAGCGGCTGCTGGCGGAAGGTGCGGATGCCCAGCTGCACCCATTGCAGGCCGGTGCGGGCAGGAACGATGAGAAGTTTCATGGGGTGGAAAAAGGCAGGAGCCCATCAGCCACCGGGCCTTGCGCCCGGCCTTGCGATGGCAGCCCGTCAGCGGCGACTGTACCTGAGGATGCCATGCCGCTGCCTGCAAATCCCTTGCCTTCTTTGGCCACGCCGCCCCGCAGGCGCTCAGTCCAGTGCCACGGGATGGGCCAGACGCTGGCGCAGCACGCGCTCGAAGTGGGTGGGGTCATGCGGCGTCAGCATCGCTGCCTCGCGCGGCAGATAGAAGTCCCACAGCCGGGAGATCCAAAAACGCAGTGCCCCGGCGCGCAGCATGGGGTTGAACAGTTCGCGCTCTTCGGTGCTCAAAGGGCGCACGCCCTGGTAGGCGGCGATCATGGCCTGGGCCTTGGCTGCATCATGGGCGCCTGTGGCATGGTCGATACACCAGTCGTTGAGGCAGACGGCCAGGTCGAACAGCCAGCTGTCCACGCCGGCGAAGTAAAAATCGAAAAAGCCGGTGAGCCGCTCGCCCTCGAACATCACGTTGTCGCGGAACAGGTCGGCATGCACGGGGCCGCGAGGCAGGCCCGCATAGGCAGGCGAGGCTGCCACATGGTTCTGGAAGGCCAGCTCCGAGCGCAGCAACTCGGCGGTCTGTGCGTCGATGTGCGGGATCACCGTGGGCACGGTCTCGTTCCACCAAGGCAGGCCGCGCAGGTTGGGCTGCTGGCGCTCGTAGCCGCGCCCGGCCAGATGCATGCGCGCCAGCATCTCGCCCACGGCCGCGCAGTGGGCGGGGGCCGGTGACAGCTCGCTTTTGCCGGGCAGGCGGTTGACGATGGAGGCCGGCTTGCCGCACACGCGCAGCAAAATGTCGCCGCTGCGCGTTTCTGCCTGCGGATCGGGCACGGGAATGCCGGCATGCGCCAGATGCTTCATCAGGTGCAGGTAGAACGGCAGCTGTTCGGCAGTCAGGCGCTCGAACAGGGTCAACACCCACTCGCCCTGGTCGGTGGTGAGAAAGTAGTTGGTATTTTCGATGCCGCCCTGGATGCCGCGCAGCTCCTTGAGGGAGCCCAGGGACATGCGGCGCAGCAGCTCGCGTGCGTCTTTCTCGGAGACTTCGGTGAAAACGGCCATGTTGCAGTGCCGGCCGCGAGGGACGGCGGAAATCGTTGATAGGTCGTGTACGCCAAAAGGGCAGCCCTTTCAGGAGCTGCCCTTTTGGCATTGGCGTGGCAGGCTCAGAACTGCTTGAGGTTCCAGACGCGCGTGCCGTTGGTGCCGTCGCCGTCGCCGCGGCTGCGCGAAGCGCGCGCGCCGTCGTTGGATTGCACCTCGTAGGCCGGCATGTCGCCGACCTTGGGCTGCACCGTGATGTTGCGGGTCTGGCCGCCAATGCGCAATTCGTCCACACGGCTGCCACCATCCTCGATATGGATGCGTTCCACGCGCTGCTGCGCCCGGTCGCGCCCTTCTTGGGCGGACGGGGCCGGAGCACCCGGCGCGGCGGCCGTGGTATCGGCGGCCGGGGCAGGCGTGGAATTTTGGGCCAGCACGGAACTGGCGGCCAGGCTCAGGAGCAGGAGAAGTGGTGCGGCGCGCATGCCTGCATTGTAGGACGTGTGATCAGACCTGTCCCGGCCCGCTGGCGGGCCTGCACGTGCACAATCGCTGCATGAGCAATTCCAAGACCCTGGTGCTGATCGACGGCTCCAGCTACCTGTACCGCGCCTACCACGCCATGCCGGACCTGCGCGCCGAGCCCGGCAACCCGGCCAGCCCCGCCACGGGCGCCATTCGCGGCATGATCAACATGCTCCAGGCGCTGAAAAAGGAAGTCCCTGCCGAATATGCGGCCTGTGTGTTCGACACCAGCGGACCGACCTTCCGCGATGCGCTGTACCCCGAATACAAGGCCCACCGCGCGCCCATGCCCGACGATCTGCGCGCGCAGATCGAGCCCATCCACGAGGTGGTGCGCCTGCTGGGCTGGCCGGTGCTGGCCATTCAGGGTGTGGAAGCCGATGATGTGATCGGCACGCTGGCCAAGGCTGCTGCCGCCCAGGGCGTTCAGGTGGTGATCTCCAGCGGCGACAAGGATCTGTCGCAGCTGGTGGACGAGCACATCATGGTCATGGACACCATGAGCGGCAAGCGCCGCGACGTGGCCGGCGTGACGGCCGAGTTCGGCGTGCCGCCCACGCTGATGATCGATTACCAGGCCCTGGTCGGCGATGCCGTGGACAACGTGCCCGGCGTGGCCAAGGTCGGCCCCAAGACGGCGGCCAAGTGGCTGGCCGAGCACGGCACGCTCGACGGCCTGATCGCCGCTGCCGGCAGCATCAAGGGCGTGGCCGGCCAGAATCTGCGCGATGCCATCGCCTCGGGCCAGCTGGCCCTGAGCCGCCAGCTGGTGACCATGAAGACCGATTGCGATCTGGACGCCCAGGTGCCCGGCATGCCCGGCCTGCAGGCCCTGGCCATGCGTGACCCTGACACCGCGCCGCTGCGCAGCTTCTACGAGCGCTACGGCTTCAAAGGCCTGGCGCGTGCGCTGGGCGGTGCCGCGCCCGAACCCGACCCGGTCGAGGCCGTCCAGACCGGGCGCAAGGCGGCCAGGCCGCGCGCCGACCAGTCCACGGGCGACATGTTCGCCGAGGAGCAGGCCGAGTCCGTCCAGGCCACGGCCGATGCCGAGGCCGTCCAGCAGCGCACGCTGGCCTATGACGTGGTGCTGACCTGGGAAGCGCTGGACCGCTGGCTGGCCAGGGTGCAGGCGGCCGAACTCACGGCCCTGGATACCGAGACCACTTCGCTCGATGAGATGCGCGCCGAGATTGTCGGCATCTCGCTGAGTGTGGAGCCCGGCGCTGCCGCCTACATTCCGCTGCGCCATGCCGGCCCGGATGCGCCCGAGCAGCTGCCGGTGGATGAGGTGCTGGCGCGCCTGCGGCCCTGGCTGGAGGATGCGTCCCGGCCCAAGCTGGGCCAGCATGTGAAGTACGACCGCCATGTTTTTGCCAATGCGGGCATCGAGGTGCGCGGCTATGTGCACGACACCATGCTGCAAAGCTATGTGCTCGAAGTGCACCGTCCCCACGGTCTGGCCAGCCTGGCGCTGCGCCATGTCCAGCGCACGGGCATCAGCTACGAGGACCTGTGTGGCAAGGGCGTGCACCAGATACCGTTTGCCCAGGTGCCGGTGGACAAGGCGGCGGCCTATGCCTGCGAGGATGCCGACCAGACGCTGGATGTGCACCGTGTGCTCTGGCCCCAGCTGCAGGAACATGCGGGCCTGCGCGGCATTTACGAGCTGGAGATCGCCACCAGCGAGGCGCTGTTTCGCATCGAGCGCAATGGCGTGCTCATCGACGCGGCCACGCTGGCCCGGCAGAGCAACGACCTGGGCCAGCGCATCGTGCAGCTGGAGCAGCAAGCCTACGAGATCGCCGGCCAGCCTTTCAACCTGGCCAGCCCCAAGCAGCTGGGCGAGATCTTCTTCGACAAGCTGGGCATGCCCGTGGTGAAAAAGACCGCCACAGGCGCGCGCAGCACCGACGAGGAGGTGCTGGAGAAGCTGGCCGAGGACTACCCGCTGCCCGCCAAGCTGCTGGAGCACCGCAGCCTGTCCAAGCTCAAGGGCACCTACACAGACAAGCTGGCCCAGCTGGCGCTGCCGCGCACGGGCCGCGTGCACACGCACTATGCCCAGGCGGTGGCCGTGACGGGTCGCCTGTCCAGCAACGAGCCCAACCTGCAGAACATTCCCATCCGCACGCCCGAAGGCCGGCGCGTGCGCGAAGCCTTCATCGCCGCGCCCGGCCATGTGATCGCCAGCGCCGACTATTCGCAGATTGAGCTGCGCATCATGGCCCACCTGTCGGGCGACGAATCGCTGCTGCGCGCCTTCCAGGAGGGCCGCGACGTGCACCGCGCCACGGCTGCGGAAGTCTTCGGCGTGGCGCTGGAGCAGGTCAGCAGCGAGCAGCGCCGCTATGCCAAGGTCATCAATTTCGGCCTGATCTACGGCATGAGCAGCTTTGGCCTGGCCAAGAACCTCGGCATCGAGACCAAGGCCGCAGCCGCCTACATCGACCGCTATTTCCAGCGCTATCCGGGCGTCAAGCGCTACATGGATGAAACGGTGGAATTCGCGCGCGCGCACGGCTATGTGGAGACCGTCTTCGGCCGGCGCCTGTATCTGCCGGAGATCAATGGCGGCAGCGGCCCGCGCAAGAAGGGCGCGGAGCGCCAGGCCATCAACGCACCCATGCAGGGAACGGCTGCCGACCTCATCAAGAAGGCCATGGTCGCCGTGCAGGCTGAACTCGATGCCACGCGCCCCAGTGTCCGCGTCATCATGCAGGTGCACGACGAACTGGTGTTCGAGCTGCCCGAGAGGGATGTGGACTGGCTGCGCGCCGAGATTCCGCGCCTGATGGCGGGCGTGGCCGAGCTGAAGGTGCCCCTGCTGGCCGAGGTCGGCGTAGGCCCCGACTGGGACAAGGCGCACTGAGTGCATGCGCTGAAGGCGGTGTGTGGCCGGCTTCAGTGCACGCTACAACCGATCCTGCGCAAGCCGCTGCACCATGTCCGGCGATGGGAGGGAGCATGCAATCCACCACGGTTGTGCATGAACGCCGATGGCTTTGGCTGGCGCTGCTGGCTGTATTTGCGCTGCACAATGCAGAAGAGTGGCGGGGGGGGGCGCATCAGCCTGTTCAGGCATTGCCCACCCAGCTGCCTGCCAAGGCTGTATGCGCCTGAGCCCTGGCTTGCGACCATGCTCGTATTGACACTGGCCCAGGGCCTCTGCGCGCCGCTGGCGGCAGCGCCGCGCGGCCATCACGCAGGCAGCGTAGACTTGGCCGCTTCTCAATACCGAGGAGCAATGCATGCGTGATGATCAGCAGCAGGACCTGATGGCCCTGGTTCCGGGGCGCAGCGGCGAGGCCGGCCCTTCGCGGCGGCTGGCCTTGCAGACGGCCCTGGGCCTGGGCTATGCAGCGGCAGCTACGCCGCTGATGGCCCAGACGGCCATATCCACACCGGCCGATGGCCTGACCGCAGGCGAGGTCCGCTTCGCCTCCCAGGGCTTCCAGGTGCCGGCCTACCGCGCTGCGCCTGCAGGCAGGAAAGACCTGCCCGTGGTGCTGGTGGTTTCCGAGATTTTTGGCGTGCATGAGTACATCGCCGACACCTGCCGGCGCCTGGCGCGCGCCGGCTATCTGGCGATCGCCCCCGATCTGTATGCGCGCCAGGGCGACCCCAAGGCCTATGGCGAAATCGCCAGGCTCATGAGCGAGCTGGTCTCCAAGGTGCCCGACGAGCAGGTCATGGGCGACCTGGATGCAGCGCTGCAGTGGGCCGCCACCCAGGGCGGCGACACGGCGCGTGCGGCCATCACGGGCTTTTGCTGGGGCGGGCGCATCACCTGGCTCTACGCAGCCCATGGCCCGGTCAAGGCCGGTGTGGCCTGGTACGGCCGCCTGGAAGGCGCCAAGACCGCGTTGCAGCCACGCCACCCACTGGAGCTGGTGTCCGGCCTCAAGGCACCCGTGCTCGGCCTGTATGGCGGGCAGGACACGGGCATTCCCCTGGAGTCCGTGGAGCGCATGCGCGAGGCCCTCAAGCAGGGGAGCACCGCTGCCAGGGCCTCGGAGTTCGTGGTCTATCCCGATGCGCCCCATGCCTTCCATGCCGACTACCGGCCCAGCTACCGCGAGCAGGCGGCCGGCGACGGCTGGAAGCGCATGCTGGCCTGGTTCCAGCAGCACGGCGTGCAATAACCGCAGCCACCGCTCCCCTGGGCGCATCTGCCGCCAGGGGGCTTGACAGCTCATGTAGGCTGATTCCAAGGGCCCGCGCCATCGCGGCCTGCACCCTCCATGGGAACGCAGGCCGCGCCAGCGTCCGGGCCCGTTTTCCTGCAGAATTGGCAGGTTTCGCCTGCAAAGGCATACGGTTGAAGCACGGATCGCTATGACGTTGGGAGCAATCATTCTGGCCACCCTGGCTGCTGGTATTGGCAGTGTCTGGGTGGCCGCTTTGTTGATGGGTGTGGGGGCGGCACGTTCTGCGGGGATGATGCCCCAGCGGCTGCTGAGCCTGGCCGCAGGCGCGCTGCTGGCCACGGCCTTCATGCACCTGCTGCCCGAAGCGTTCGAGAGCGAGGCCGGAGCGCATGACCTGTTCATCACGCTGCTGGTGGGCCTGGTGTTCTTCTTTCTCCTGTCCAAGGCGGAACTGTGGCACCACGGGCACGAGCATGGCGAGGCCCACGGCCATGCCCATGGGGAGCATGCGCACCATCATGAACACAGCCATGACCATGAACACAGCCACGCCCATGGGCACGGCCATGGACGCAGCGGCAGCGGCTGGGCCGTGCTGACCGGCGACAGTGTGCACTGCTTTGGCGACGGCGTGCTGATCGCCTCGGCCTTCATGGCCGACCTGCGCCTGGGTCTGATTGCCGCCGTGTCGGTGCTGGCCCACGAGGTGCCGCACCACATGGGCGATCTGGTGGTGCTGCGCCAGTCCAGCACCAACCGGCGCGTGGCCCTGATCAAGGTCTCCATGGCCGGTGCCGTGACCACACTGGGCGGCGTGACCGGCTATTTCCTGGTGGGCCAGCTGCAGGATCTGCTGCCTTACTTCCTGGCTGTGGCCTCCAGCAGCTTCATCTATGTGGCGCTGGCCGATCTGATTCCCCAGCTGCAAAAGCGCCTGAGCGCCCGCGAGACCGTGGCCCAGGTGGGCTGGCTGCTGCTGGGCATCGTGCTCGTCACCGTGGTCAGCGGGGCGGCGCACACGCACTGACAGGAGCCTGCCGTGCGCCGGTCAGCAGATCGGCGTGGTCCACGGCGTACTTGATGAAGGCCGCCTGGCCGTCGATGCGCAGCTTGCGGCGCAGGTGCAGGCGGTGGGTCTCCACGGTGCGCACCGAGGTGCCCATCAGGGCGGCGATTTCCTTGTTCGAGCGGCCTTCGGCCACCCACTGCAGCACGCTGGCCTCGCGTGGTGTCAGGGCCCTGCCGGGCGCGGGCAGGGGCGCCTCTGCCACGGGGCGCAGGCCAGGGCTGAAGTAGTGGCCGCCACGATGCACTGTCTCGATGGCTTCGATGAGCTGCTGGGCCGGCGCATCCTTGAGCACATAGCCGCGCGCGCCCAGGGCCACGGCGCGGCGCACATACTCCGGGTCCTCGTGCATGGACAGCACCAGCACGCGCACCAGCGGGTGCTGCTCGCGGAACCGTGCCGCAAGGTCAATGCCGCTGGCGCCAGGCATGCGGATGTCGGTGAGCACGATATCGGGCGCCAGTGGCCCCGCCAGCGCCAGCGCTTCGGCCAGGCTGGCGGCCTCGCCCGCGACGCGCAGATGTTCCGTGGCCTGCAGGCGCATGGACACGCCGTCGCGCACGAGAGGGTGGTCGTCCACCAGAAGGATGCGTATGGCTTGGGTCATAGGGCCGCCTGTGCCAGTTCGGTGTGGGATGGTGATGCCGTGGCATCTGCCTCCAGCGGCAGTGTGGCGATCAGGCGCGTGCCTTGCCGGCCGGAGTGGATGTTCAGCCTGCCGCCCAGCCCTTCTATGCGCTCGCGCATATTGCGCAGGCCGATGCCGCCCTGGCCGTCGCGCTGCACGCGCCCCATGTCGAAGCCCTGTCCGTCGTCGTGCACTTCGAGCATGACGCGGCGGCGCTGGAAGTGCAGCGACACCTCGATGCGGGCGGCCTGCGCATGCATCTGCGCGTTCATCACCGCCTCCTGGGCCACACGGAACAGCGCCGTGGCATGGCCGCCGGGCAGCGCGCGTGCCTCGCCGTGCGTGGCAAAGCGCATGTGCGTGCCGCCGTCGCTGTGCATCTGCTGGCTCATCAGCGCCAGCGCGGGCGCCAGGCCCAGGTCATCGAGCAGTGCGGGGCGCAGCCCGTGGGAGACGCGGCGGATTTCCAGCAGCGCATGGTTGATGCGTTCCAGGCCCTGGTCCACCATGCGCGGTACGACTCCGGGCGTTTGCTGCGCCAGCTGGCGCAGCTGGGCCTGCGCGGTTTCGAGCAGGAATTTCGACGACACCAGCACCTGCACCACGCCGTCATGCAGCTCGCGCGCCACGCGCGTGCGCTCTTCTTCCTGCGAGCGCACGACGCGCTGGGCCAGCTGCTGCAGCTTGCTGCTCGATATCCGGTGGTCGCTGAGGTACAGGGCCATGCCCGCCACGCCGATCAGCACGATACCCAGCGCGGCAATCCCCAGGATGCGCCAGCGCGTGGCTTCGATATTGGCCTGCGCGCTTTCGTCGATCTTGCGCAGCGCCTCCTGCACATCGTCCAGATACAGGCCCGTGCCCAGCGACCAGCCCCAGGCGGGCACCGTGGTGACATAGCCCAGCTTGTCGACCATGCGCTGGGACGAAGGCTTGTGCCAGTTGTAGTGCACGATGCCGCCGCCGCTGCGCGCCTTGTCGAGGATGCGGTTGGCGGGCCCGGCGCTGGCGGGGCTGCCCGGATCGCACAGGTCCACGCCCGCCAGCCCCATCTGCAAGGGGTCCAGCAGCACCTTGCCGTCGCCGTCATAGACGAAAAAGTAGCCGTCTTCCCCAAACCGCATCTGCGCCAGCGTGTCCAGCGCCAGCCGCTGCAGGGCAGGGGTATCCTCGCCGCCGGCCTGGATGCGTGCCAGCGCACTGCTGGCAAGCTGCACGTAGTGCCGCAGCTCGGTTTCCTTGCTGTGCAGGTAGGCGGCCTCGACCAGCTCACGCTCCTGGTGCGCGAGCGCCAGCGTCTGGTGCTGCACGGTGGCTGCGACCAGGCCCAGGGCGGCCAGCATGGCCAGGATCGACAGCAGCGCAAATTTCAGTGGAAGTTGCATGGCGGCCTGCATGGAGAGTGATGGCACTCTTTGTTTTCCTTGGCTTGATTTCTGTCAACAGGGGTTTCGCGCAGGGCATGCCGGAACGCTTGTCCAGATGCTGCCGAGGGTGCTGCGGGACGGCCCGGATATTTCTCCTGCCTTCTTTTTCATGGGGCTTCAAAACCATCAAAAATATTTGAAAAAATATGGCGCAGCAAAAATCGTCCCGCCAAATAGAGAGATACATTCTGTTGCAGTGGTTGATTTAAAAAGCCATCGCCCTGGATATGATTTTTTCCTGCCGCAGTGCATTATTTTCTCGACAGAAGGTTTGAAGCAGATTCCATGCCATGCTGTTGCACAGCGTGATTCACCGTGAGCCGAGGGGTGTGTATCAGTGATTTGCACCGCAGTGGTGCAACCTGCGGCTTCCCATGCGCCAGATTGAGTATGGTGGGGGAAATGCACTACAGCCCATCATCTGCGTAGTCATGCGCAAATCTTTCTGCGTAGTGGTACGTAAGGGAAAAATGATGATCTTTCTGGCTAAATATCTGCCTAGAATTTCCTCGCCAACCCAATGATCTGAATTCTGGTTTTCAAATTCCTGGGTTTTTTTGATTGCCCCATTGTTTTTTCAATGCCTGAGAAGCATTTTCCAGGCGATGGGGTGTTGCGTCTTTTTTCTGGTTTTCCGGTTTCAAAAGGAGGAAACGTCATGGTGAAACGATCGAGTCCGATGCGTATGGCGCTGGCCTGCGGCACAGCCGTCATGGCCGTGGTCCTGACGGGCTGCGCTGCACAGAACAAGCGCGAGGTGCTGTCAACCACGCAGGTCCCCCCAGCCATCGGCCCGTACTCGCAGATGGTGGCGCACGGCAGCACCATTTATTTCTCTGGCATGCTGCCGCTGAACGCCCAGGGCACGGCCATCCAGGGCACGACCATCGAGGAGCAGACCCGCACCGTGCTGGAGCATATCGGCGCCCAGCTGCGCTCGCAGGGGCTGTCCTATGAGGACGTGCTCTCGACCTCGGTGTTCATGAAGGACCTCAACGAGTTCGCCGCCATGAACAAGGTCTATGGCGAGTATTTCAAGACGGCGGCCCCGGCGCGGGCCACGGTGGAAGTCGCACGCCTGCCGCGCGACGTGAAGATCGAAATCTCGGCCGTTGTGGGCCGCCGCTGATTGCCAGGAGCGCCCCATGAACGTACAACAACCTGCCGATGCCGCCCCTTGCCTCGCCCCTGCCGTGGCAGCCAGCCCCGAGGGCGGCTACCCGGCCCGCTGGAGTTCCAAGCGCCGTGACTTCCTGCGCATGCTGGGCTATGGCACGGGCGCGGCCACGCTGGGCCCGCTGCTGGCGGCCTGCGGCAGCGGCAATGCGCAGACAACGGCCCAGGCCCTGCGCGAGCAGCTCATGCGCGATGAGGCCTTCTGGACCGATGTGCAGAACATGTTCATCCTCAAGCCCGAGAAGACTTACATGAACATCGGCACGGCGGGCTCCATGCCCAAGCTGGTGCTGGACCTGTTCGATGCCGAAAACCGCAAGAAGGCGGCCGATTCAGGCAATGGCTACAGCAACCTGCTGGACCTGCGCCGCCAGGTGGCGCCGGGCTTTGGCGTGGATGCCGACGAGCTGGCCTTCTCGGCCAACACCTCCTCTGGCATGTGCCATGCCATTCTGGGACTGGACTGGCAGCGCGGCGATGTGGTGGTGACCACCAACCACGAGCATGGCGGCGGCGACACGCCTTTGAAGATCGCCCAGGACCGCTATGGCATCGAGGTCTCGCGCATCGCGCTGCCCGTGGGCAACAACCAGACGGCTGCCACCTATGTGAGCCTGTTCGACGAGCGCATCCGCGCGCTCAAGGCCCAGGGCAAGCGCGTGCGCGCCATGATGTGGTCTTCCCCCACCTACAAGACCGGCACCATGCTGCCGATCGCCGACCTCATGGGCGTGGTCAGGGCGCATGGCCTGATCAGCATCGTGGATGGCGCCCACCTGCCGGGCATGATGGCCTACAACTATGCCGACCTGGGCATGGACTTCATGTCGGGCGCAGGCCACAAATGGCAGTGCGGGCCGGGCTCGACGGGCATTCTCATCATCCGCAATAAAATCCGCGCCTCCAACCCGCTGCCCCTGCCCAAGTGGTATCCAGTGCACACCAGCACCTATCCGGCCCTGGAGCGGACGACCACGTCCAAGGAAACCTTCGACATCGCCGCATCGGTCACTGCCTGCGGCAGCGTGCACACGCCCATGTTCATGGCGCTGGCCCAGGCCTGCGCCCAGTGGGACAGCATCGGCCGCAAGAAGATCGAAACCTATGACCTGACACTGTCGTCCTACCTCAAGGAGAAGATCGTCGAGCGCTGGGGCATCGATTCGCTGTATTCGCCCAAGGACGATCCCAAGCTGCTGTCGGCACTGACCTGCTTCAACCCGTTCCAGAACAAGGACGACGTGATGAACGGCACCAAGTCCTCGACCTTCGTGGCGCGCATGCTCAGCGACTATCCGCAGGGCTTCGTCATCCGCAACTCCAACTTCGCGGTGATCGGCGCTGCTGCGGACCACTACGGCGTGCGCGTCTCCACCCACCTGTGGCACGACGCGCGCGATATCGACCTGCTGGTCGATGCCATGTGGGATCTCTCCCGCAAAATGGCCTGAGCCCCGGGCCTCAGCCGGTCTGCCCCTCGTCGCGGATGGCAGCGCGCACCAGGGGCAGCTGGCGGCGCGAGACAGCCAGCAGCTCTGGCACGCCATGCAGGCGCAGGGCCCAGCCTTCCCCCTCGCCGGGGTCATCGTGACGCTCCAGGCTGCGCAGCGCGCTGCGCGCCACCAGGGCGTTGCGGTGCACCCGCAGCAGCCGGTCGGCATGGCGCGCCTCCAGCTCGGCCAGCGCGCCGTCCAGAATGTAGCTGCGCGCCACGGTGCGCACCGTCACGTACTTCTGCTCGGCCTTCAGATACAGCACCTCGGACAGTGGCAGCCGCACGGTAGCGCCCCGGTCCTGGATCAGCAGCACCGGCCCCGCGTCACGCTCCGCAGCCGCCTGCAGCGGTGCGGCGCGCACCGCCTTGGCCAGCGCCTGCTGCAGCCGCTCACGGCGCACGGGCTTGGTCAGGTAATCGACGGCATCCAGATCGAAAGCCTGCACCGCATGGCTGGCATGCGCCGTGACGAAAACCACGGCCGGAGCCAGAGACAGGCGGCGCAGCGCATGGGCCAGCGCCAGGCCATCCTGGCCCGGCATGTGGATGTCCAGCAGCACCAGCTCCACCGGGCGCGGGCCGGGCGCCTGCAGCACCGCCAGGGCCTGGCCCGCGTCGGCGGCTTCGCTCACATGAAAGGGCAGTCCGGGCAGGGCGTTGGCACCGGTGCTGGCGCAGGCCTGGACATCGGCCAGCAGCGTGCGCAGGCGCGCGCGGGCCAGCGCTTCATCGTCAACGATCAGGATGTGCATGGTTCTTTTTCGCAGAGGCGTTGCTCGGGCGCGCTGTGGGCTGCGGCAGCGGAAATGTCAGGCGCACCACAAAATGCCCCTGGAGGGTGCGCGCCTGCAGGCTGGCCTGCAGGTCATGCAGCAGCGACAGCCGGGCCCTGACATTGGCCAGGGCCATGCCGTGGCCGCGCGTGGCCGCTGGCGTGGCCGCGCCGTGCGGCAGGCTGTTGGTGATGCGCACCTCCACCAGGTCGCCACGGCGTTCGGTGCGCACCTGCAGCTTGCCGCCATGCGCGCTGGGCTCCACGCCGTGGCGGATGGCGTTTTCCACCAGCGGCTGCAGCAGCAGCGGCGGCAGCAGCGCATGGTGCACGCTGGTATCGAGCTGCCACTGCACCTGCAGCCGTTCGCCAAAGCGCACCTGCTCGATGGCCAGATAGCGTTGGGCCAGTTCGATTTCCTCGGCCAGCGTGGCTGTGCTGTGCGGCTCGGCCAGCGCATAGCGGAACAGGTCGCTGAGATCTTCGAGCAAGGTCTCGGCCTTGGCGGGCTCTGCGCGCACCAGGGCAATGGCGCTGTTGAGCGTGTTGAACAGAAAGTGCGGACGGATGCGCGACTGCAGCTCGGCCAGCCGCGCCTGGGTGTCAGCGGGCATATGGCCGCGCGCGCGCAGCACCAGCGCGGCCACCAGCAGGGCCGCCAGTAGCGCGCCGCTGGTGGCGCTGGCCAGCCACGGGGCGCTGGCGCTGCCGGCCAGCTGCAGCATGGCGCAGGCATACAGGCCCGCCAGCGCGCCCAGCAGCACGCCGGCCGCATACTGCCCGCGCGCAGGCAGGCGCTGCAAAGGGCGCTTGAGCAGGCAGGCGCAGACCAGCCATGCCAGGGTGCCCGGCAGGCTGGCGCCTGTCAGCAGGGCCATGGCCTGCAGCCAGCCCCACGCCGAGTCGGCCATGAACATCGCTGCCGTGGCCACGACAGCCTGCACGAACAGCACGGCGCGCAGCACCACGCCGACGCTGCAGGCGTCAAAGACCAGGGCAGGGCGCAGCGCTGGCGAGGCAGAGGGTGTCGGCGGCATGTGTGTCGGATGAAGCAACCTGCAGGGGCGACCCGGATTATGGGCAAGGCGTGCCGGCCTGCCCAGCCCGCCTGCTGCGCGCATGCTGCGCATGTGCCACGGAACTGACCGAGGTCATGCGCGGCACGGGCGGGCCTGGCGCGGCGCAGATCGATAGAATCTTCGCTTTCTGCTTCGCGCGGGCCCTTCCTGCCGCCCGCGGGCTTTTCGACGATCGTCGCCTTCACATGTCTGCCACTCAACCAACGTCCGCCTCGCACAACCAGCTCGACACCAAGGCCCAGGCCTGGTCCGCTCTCTTTGAAGAGCCCATGAGCGATCTGGTCAAGCGCTATACCTCCAGCGTGTTCTTCGACAAGCGCCTGTGGCAGGCCGATATCGCAGGCAGCCTGGCGCATGCCGAGATGCTGGCGGCGCAGGGCATCATCAGCGCCGACGACCATGCCGCCATCCGCAGCGGCATGGCCCGGATCACGCAGGAGATCGAGTCCGGCCAGTTCGAATGGAAGCTGGACCTCGAAGATGTGCACCTGAACATCGAGGCCCGCCTGACCCAGCTGGTCGGCGATGCCGGCAAGCGCCTGCACACGGGCCGCAGCCGCAATGACCAGGTGGCCACCGACGTGCGCCTGTGGCTGCGCGGCGAGATCGACCTGATCGCAGGCCTGCTGGGCGAGCTGCAGCTGTCCCTGGTCGAAGTGGCTGAGAAGAATGTGGATGTGATCCTGCCCGGCTTCACCCACCTGCAGGTGGCCCAGCCCGTGAGCTTTGCCCACCATCTGCTGGCCTATGTGGAAATGTTCAAGCGCGATGCCGAGCGCATGCTGGACGTGCGCCGCCGCGTCAATGTGCTGCCGCTGGGCAGCGCCGCGCTGGCCGGCACCACCTACCCGCTGGACCGCGAGCGCGTGGCGCGCACCCTGGGCATGGAAGGCGTCTGCCAGAACTCGCTCGACGGCGTCAGCGACCGCGACTTCGCCATCGAATTCACCGCTGCCGCCAGCCTGTGCATGGTGCACGTGAGCCGCCTGTCGGAAGAGCTGATCATCTGGATGAGCCAGAACTTCGGCTTCATCCGCATCGCCGACCGCTTCACCACGGGCTCGTCCATCATGCCCCAGAAGAAGAACCCCGACGTGCCCGAACTGGCGCGCGGCAAGACCGGCCGCGTGGTCGGCCACCTGATGGGCCTGATCACCCTGATGAAGGGCCAGCCCCTGGCCTACAACAAGGACAACCAGGAAGACAAGGAGCCGCTGTTCGATACGGTGGACACCCTCAAGGACACGCTGCGCATCTTCGCCGAGATGATTGGCGGGCAGGCCGACCCGGCCACGGGCGTCAAGCACGGCGGCATCAGCGTCAACGCCCAGGCCATGCGCGCAGCCGCGCTCAAGGGCTATGCCACGGCCACCGATCTGGCCGACTACCTGGTCAAGAAGGGCCTGCCCTTCCGCGACGCGCATGAGACCGTGGCCCACGCCGTCAAGCTGGCCTCGCAAAAGGGCGTGGACCTGACCGAGCTGCCGCTGGCCGAGCTGCAGGCCTTCAATCCCGGCATCGAGGCCGATGTCTTCGATGCGCTGAGCCTGGAAGGCTCGCTCAACGCCCGCAACACTCTGGGCGGCACGGCGCCTGCCCAGGTGCGTGCCCAACTGGCCCGTCACCTGCAGCGCCTGCAGGCCCGCCAGGCCTGAGCGGCGGCAATTGCACGGAGCAGACACCATGGCCCCATCCCGCCGCCATCTCCTTTCCCTGGGCCTGCGCACCGCAGGCGCAGCCCTGGCATCCACGGCCCTGACGCCGCTGGCCTGGTCCCAGCAGCCATCCCAGCAGCCCATCCGCATCCTCGTGGGGTTTCCCCCGGGCGGCGGCACGGATGCGATTGCGCGGCTGCTGGCCGACCGGCTCAAGGACGAACTGGGCCTGTCGGTGATCGTGGACAACCGCCCCGGCGCGGGCGGCCAGATCGCGGCGCAGGTGCTCAAGTCGGCGCCGGCCGATGGCCATACCCTGTTCCTGACGCATGACCACACCATCTCCATCCTGCCCCAGGTGGTGAAGAAGCCGGGCTTCGATCCGTCCCATGACTTCGTGCCCGTGGCCGGCTTTGCGACCTTCGTCAACGCGCTGGCCGTCTCCAGCGGCACGCCGGCGCGCAATCTGGCCGAGTATGTGGAGTGGGTGCGCCAGGGCGCCCGGCGCGGCAGCGTGGGCATTCCCGCGCCCGCGTCCACGCCCGAGTTCCTGGTCAGGCTGCTGGGTGAGCACTACAGGCTGGACCTGGTGGCCGCGCCCTACCGGGGCAGCGCGCCCATGCTGGCGGACATGCTGGGCAACCAGATCCCGGCCGGCATCGCCTCGGTGCAGGACTTCATGGAAAACCACAAGGCCGGCAAGCTGCGCGTGATCGGCGTGCTGGGCACCCGGCGCCAGGCTGCCATGCCGGATGTGCCCACGCTGGCCGAGCAGGGCGTCAAGGGCTTCGAGGACATGCCCTACTACGGCATCTATGCGCCCCGGGGCACGCCCCAGGCCTTCATCGAGCGCTTCTCGGCGGCGGTCGCTGCCGTGCTGCGCCAGCCCGATGTGCACAGCCAGCTCACCGCCCTGGGCCTGACCGTGGGCCATATGTCGCCCCAGCAGCTGGCCGAGCGCGAGCAGGCCTATACCCGTGTCTGGAAGCGCATCATCCAGACCAGCGGCTTCCAGCCGCAATAAATCCGCGCGTTCCAGGCAGGCGGGGCGCCATGTTCTACGCGATCCCGCTGCAGGACCGGCCCCGCTGGCGCAATCCGCCCTGGATGACGGCGCTGCTGATCCTCGTGAACATGCTGGTGTTCTGGGGGCCGCAGGCCGCCGAGGAAAGGGCGCGGCAGCGCGCCGCGCAGTTCTATGCGTCCAGCGTGCTGCCCTCGATCGAGATCCCTCTGTTCGTCGCCTGGCTTGAAGAGACGGGCTCGCCCAAGGCCCGTCAGGCCAGGGCGCTGCAAAAGCGGGGCGCCGTCGAGCCGCTGCTGGCGTTCATGGAAATGCAGCAGGCGTTCCAGCAGCGCCTGCGTTCGGGCCAGGCCGTGCCTGCCAGCGATCCCCGGCACGGGCCATGGCAGTCGGCGCGCAGCCGCTATGAATCCCTGCAGCCGGCCCCCTTCACCCAGCGCTGGTCGCAGAGCTTCGAGCCGGATGCGCCGCTGCGCCCTGCCACCTGGCTCACGGCGGCGTTTTTGCACGGCAGCACCGGCCATCTGCTGGGCAACATGCTGTTTCTGTTCATGTTCGGCTTCTCGGTCGAGCTGGCGCTGGGGCGTGGCACCTACCTGCTGTTTTACCTGCTGGGCGCCGTGGGCGGCTCGCTGCTGGCGGGCTGGGCCTATGCCGGCATGGGCAGCTACGGCCTGGGCGCTTCGGGCGCAGTATCCGCGCTGATGGGCATGTATGCGGTGATGTACCGGCTGCGGCGCATCCGCTTTTTCTACCAGCTGTTCTTCTATTTCAACTACGTGACCGCGCCAGCCCTGATCCTGCTGCCGGCCTGGATCGCCAACGAACTGCTGCAGCATCTGGTGGGCGGGCGCGGCGTGGCCTATATGGCCCACCTGGGCGGGCTGGTCACGGGGGCGGCGCTGATGGCCCTGTACCTGCGCCGCAACCCTCTGACAGCGCAGGCGCGCCCGCCTGCCCAGGCCGATGATGGCTTCGAGGCCCATGTGGCCAGGGCCCGGAAATTCGGGCAGGCGCTGGACACGGACAACGCCCTGCGCGAGTGGCGCGCCGCAGCCCGGCTGCGGCCCGGCGACATGCAGGTGCTGCGCGCCTGGTTTGCCGCAGCGCGCTATGCGCCCGCCAGCGAGGACTTTCACCGCGCGGCGCGGCGCATTTTCCGGCTGCCCGGGCGCGATGCCGCCACGCTGGCCTGGCAGCACGCCAGCTACCGCAGCTACCTGGATCTGGCCCGGCCGGGCGCGCGGATTGCCCCCGAGGACATGGCGCGGCTGGTGCGCCGCTTCACGCGCGGGCGCGAGTTCGATGACGCCGAGGCGCTGTGCCGCGCGCTGGTGCAGACCGCGCCCGCGCTGCCGGGCCTGGGCGAGACCCTGTGCCTTCTGGCCAACGGCCTGCTGCAGCAGGGGCTGGCGCAGCGCGCCCTTGCCTGGCTGCCCCAGCTGCAGCGGTGGGCGCCGGACGAGGCCATCACGCGGACACTGCAGCAGCAGGCTCAGGCCGATCCCGCTGCCTGATCGCGCAGCAGCCAGCGCACCTCCTTCGTCTGCTCGCTGTCGGGGTAGCGCGCCTCCAGCGCAGCCAGGATGCCCTGCGCCATGTCCCGGCGCCCGAACCCCTGCAGCATCAGGCGCGCCGCCAGCTCATAGGCCCTCGGAATGGCGGCATGGCCCTTGTAGCGCTTGTCGAAACCGGAGATCAGGGCCTGCGTGGCCTGCATGTCGCCTGCGCGCCAGGCGCTTTGCGCCAGCGCCAGGGCCTGGTCTGCATCGTCCAGGGCGAACGTGTTTTCCTTGCCACGGCAGGCCTTGAACACCTTGAGCGCCTCGGAAGTCTGGCCCTGGCGCAGCAGCAGCGCAACGAAGCGGCGGCCATGGTCCAGCAGCGTGGGCGTCTTGTCCGACAACAGCAGCAGCCGGTGGTAGCGGCGCTGTGCATGCGCATCGTCGGGACGTGTGCGCTGATCCTCGTAGGCCAGACCCAGCGCACCCGCCATATCGCCGCTGTCGAGGCGCTCTGCCACCTCGGCATCGAGCTGCTGGCGCGCGATCTGCGCAGGCGTGAGCGCAGGGGCACCGCCCGGCACGCTGTCGGGACTGTCCACGGCCTCGATGCCCAGGGCCTCATGGTGCTGGTACATCACATAGCCCAGCAGGCTGGCCATGACCCAGCTGAAGTAGATCAGCGCGAAATTGAACAGCGGCAGCAGGATGAGGCCGCTGAACAGGGGCAGCAGCAGCGTCATCGCGATCTGCGAGCCGCTGCTCAGCAGGAACAGGAAAAAGCACAGCAGCGCATAGGGCTTGCCGATGATACGGATGGTCTCCAGGCTGCGCATCGGATTGAGCGCCGCAAACAGGCTGGCCGTCTGCACCAGCACGATGATGCTGGCCGGCAGCATGCAGGACATGGCCAGCAGCGCCAGCTGCCCCAGCCCCTGGCTCATGCGCAGGCACCAGCCCGCGACGGTGGCCTGCACCACCAGGATGGCGAACAGCTTCCAGGGCAGATGGACCCAGTCCGGCTCCAGTTCGCGCGGGAAATCGGCGGCGCGTGCCATGCCCTGCGCGCCCAGCGCCGTGACCTTGAAACCATAGCGGCTTGCTGCCAGCAGAATGCCGATCTCGATCAGTGCAATCGACAGCGGCGCCGGCAGAAAAAACAGCACCTTGAACAGCAGGCTGCTGAAAGCCAGCAGCAGCGCATAGCCCAGGGGCTGCGGCTGCAGGGGAAAGGCAAAAAAACTATTGAGCCGGTGCCAGAACGGCGGCGGTGTGCGGGGAGTAGGCATGGCGTGCAGCTCGGTCAATGGACTGGCGCCAATCCGGCGCGGCATATCGGCCAAGTATATGCAGCCGCTTTTTCGCCTTGTAACACTTGCTGACAGACGGTATTGCTTTGTGGTCAAACGGATATGACGCATTGATCGCGCAATGCTTTTACATAACGATACAAGGCGAATGCGCATGGTTCGCATGCCATCTGGGCCGGTGTCATGGGGGGCCGTTATCATCCCGCGCAGTGGTTTTCAGCCGCCTGGCCCTGCTGTGGCCGCGCCATTGCCGAAAACCTGCTCATTCCAATAAAACAACGGGCCGCCAGTGCCCGCCAGAAGGGATTGCCGCCATGGGGGTGCATTGCACACGGGATATCGAAGAAATGCCGGACCGGCGGCCGCAGGGGGCTGTCCTGCGCCGCTGGGGCCTGGCGCTGTGGCTGGGCTCTGCCGCCCTGTCTGCGCATGCGCTGGGCGTTCGCCAGTTCAGTCCGCAAGGGGAGGTGGCCAGGGTCGGCCAGGTCGTGGTCCAGTTCGATGGCGCTGCCGTGCGCTTTGGAGACCCCAAGGCTGCGGCGCCCGTCACGCTCAGCTGCAGCGATGCCCAGGCCGCCAAGGGCACGGGCCGCTGGACCAGCGACCGCGAATGGGTATTCGACTTCGCACAGGACCTGCCGCCAGGCATGCGCTGCACGGCAAAGCTGGTGGATGGCCTGAAGTCGCCCTCCGGCGCCGTGGTCACGGGCGCTGCCAGCTACCAGTTCCAGACCGGCGGGCCGGCCGTGCTCGACATCGAGCCCGGCGGCTACGAATCGGTCGATGAAGAACAGTTTTTCGCGCTGCGGCTGTCGGGACCAGCCACCGCACAGAGCCTGCAAAAGCATGTGTGGTGCACGTCCGAAGGCGTGGGCGAGCGCATTCCCGTGCGCCTGATCGAAGGCAAGGAGCGCGAGGCGCTGCTCGGCCACCGTGGCTGGGCCCAGGATGCGGCCCGCAACCCGCAGCAGTACGCCACGTTGGCCTGCAACCGGCGCCTGACTGCCGGCGCAGCCATGAAGCTGGTCTTCGGCGCCGGCGTGGCCACGCCCGGCGGCGTGGCCAGCCGCCAGGACAAGGTGTTCGAGTACCGCGTCAACCAGCCTTTCACGGCCGAATTCCGCTGCGAGCGTGAAAACGCCCAGGCCGCCTGCCTGCCGATCCGGCCCATGCGCCTGAGCTTCAGCGCCCCTGTGCCGCGCAAGCTGGCCGAGGGCATCCGCCTGAGCGGCGGCGCCGCCAAGGTGGCGCCCATCATCGAGTCCGAATACGGTGAAAAGCCTGGCGAGGATTCGCTGGTGCAGGGCGTGCGCTTTCCTGCCACGCTGCAGGCCAGTGCCAGCTACAAGGTGGAGCTGCCGCCGCAGTTCAAGGATGCGGCCGGACGCACCCTGGCCAATGCCGCCATGTTCCCGCTGTCCGTGGGCACGGGCCCTATGCCCCCGCTGGCCAAGTTCGCGGCCTCGCCATTCGGCATCGTCGAGCGCTATGCCGAAGGCCCGGACGGGCCGGCCCTGCTGCCCGTGACGCTGCGCAACGTGGAGTCCAACCTGGCCACCAAGGCGCTCGATGCCAGCCAGGTCCGCACCCGGCAGCCGGGCAGCGATGCCGAAATCATCGCCTGGATGCGCCGCGTGGCCGAGTACGACAGCTACGAGATCGATCGCAAGCGCGCCTCCCGCGATGTCACCGGCCCGCTGCCGCCGGTCATCGAAGACAGCAACCGCAGCTATGTGCAGACGCGCATGCTGTCGCTGCTGGCAGGCAAGAGCGATGTCAGGACACTGGAGCTGCCCAAGCCCGTCAAGGGCGACCCGCGCCCCTTCGAAGTGGTCGGCATTCCCTTGCCGCCGGGCTTTCATGTGGTCGAGATCGCCTCGCCGCTGCTGGGCCAGTCGCTGCTCGATGAGCGCTACGGCGCTCAGCGCAGCATGTATGTGCGCACCACGGCGCTGGTGACCAACCTGTCCGTGCACTTCAAGCTGGGCCGCGAGAACTCGGCAGCCTGGGTGACCACGCTGGACAAGGGTCAGGTCGTGGCCAATGCCCGGGTCCAGGTCTCCGACTGCAATGGCAAGGTGCTGGCCTCGGCCCAGACCGATGCCAGCGGCGTGGCGCGCTTCGAGGGCCTGTCGCCCGACGCGCCCCAATGCAACGGACAAAACGGCTACCGCGCCCCCGCCTATTTCGTCAGCGCCCGCGCCCAGGGCAAGGATGGCCAGCAGGAGCTGGCCTTCACCTGGAGCGACTGGCAGCGCGGCATCGAGCCCTGGCGCTTCAATGTGCCCACCAGCAGCAGTGCCCGGCGCGACGAGGTGGCCCACACCATCTTCGACCGTACGCTGCTGCGCGCCGGCGAGACCGTGTCCATGAAGCACCTGCTGCGCACGGAAACCGGCATCGGCAAGGGTGGTCTGGCCCTGCCCGAGCAGCGTCCCACGCAGCTCGTTCTGACCCATGACGGCAGCGGCCAGGAGTACACCCAGCCCATCGTCTGGCGCCAGACAGCCACTGGCGGCCTCAGCGCCGAAAACAGCTTTGCCGTGCCCAAGGCCGCCAAGCTGGGCTCCTATTCGGTGGAGCTGCGCCAGCAGGACGGCAGCGGCAGCCGCTTCGGCACCGGAAGTTTCCGCGTCGAGGAATTCCGCCTGCCCGTGTTCGAGGGCCGCGTGGGCCCCGAGAGCAAAAAGCCCCTGGTGGGCGTCTCCAGCCTGCTCGTGCAGGTGCAGATCAACTATGTGGCCGGTGGCGCTGCCGCCAACCTGCCGGTGCGCGTCTCGGCGCTGATGCGCTCGACCTCTGCCGGCACCGGCGACTGGCCCGGCTTCCAGTTCTCGCCGCCGCGCAGCGCCGACGACAGCGGCCGCAGCGACGATGAAGAAGCCACGGCCGTGCAGGACAGCAAAGTCGTAGCCGACAAGCTGCCCGTTACGCTGGACCGCAACGGGCTGGGCAAGATCAAGATCGAGAACCTGCCCAAGCTGCGCGAGCCGCGCGAACTGCTGATCGAGGCCACCTACGCCGACCCCAACGGCGAAATGCAGACCCTGCGCAGCACCCACACCCTGTGGCCCTCGGCCGTGGTGGCGGGCGTGCGCGCCGAAAGCTGGATCACCACGGGCCGCAAGCTGCAGTTCCAGGCGCTGGCGCTGAGGCTCGATGGCAAGCCCCAGGCCGGCGTGCCGGTCAAGGTTGAAGCCATCTCGCGCGTGACCACCACCAGCCGCAAGCGCCTGGTCGGCGGCTTCTACAGCTACGACAACCAGACCACGCTCAAGTCCATGGGCACGGTGTGCACGGGCCAGAGCGATGCCCAGGGCATGGTGCAGTGCGAGGCCCAGCTGTCGCAGCCCGGCGAGGTCGAGCTCATCGTCACGGCCTCCGACAAGGAGGGCCGCAGCGCCCAGGCCGCCACCAGCGTCTGGGTCACCCGCCAGGGCGAGCTGTGGTTCGGCGCCGAAGACCATGACCGCATGGACGTGCTGCCGGAAAAGCGCAGCTACGAACCCGGCGAGACTGCGCGCCTGCAGGTGCGCATGCCCTTCCGCCATGCCACCGCCCTGGTGGCCGTGGAGCGTGAAGGCATCGTCAGCACGCAGGTCGTGCAGCTCAATGGCCAGAACCCTACCGTAGAGGTCAAAATCCAGCCCGAATGGGGGCCCAATGTCTATGTGAGCGTGCTCGCCCTGCGCGGACGCCTGCAGGAGGTGCCCTGGTACAGCTTCTTCACCTGGGGCTTCAAGGCGCCGCGCGAATGGTGGAACGCCTTCTGGCATGAGGGCAAGGAATATGCGGCGCCCACGGCCCTGGTCGATCTGTCCAAGCCCGCCTACCGGCTGGGCATGGCCGAGCTGCGCGTGGGCACCAGGGCCCACCGCATCGACATCAAGGTGGCCGCCGACCAGCCCAGCTACCAGGTGCGCGGCACGGCAAAAATCACCATCACCGGCACCCTGCCCGATGGCAAGCCCGCTGCGGGCGCCGAAGTGGCCCTGGCCGCCGTGGACCAGGCGCTGCTGGAACTCATGCCCAATGACAGCTGGCAACTGGCCGACGCCATGCTGCGCCGGCGCAGCTGGGGCGTGCAGACCTCCACCGCGCAGATGGAAGTGATCGGGCGGCGCCACTACGGACGCAAGGCCGTGGCCGCCGGCGGCGGCGGCGGGCGCAGTCCCACGCGCGAACTGTTCGATACGCTGCTGCTGTGGAACCCGCGCCTGGTGCTCGATGCCCAGGGCAAGGCCCAGGTCAGCGTGCCGCTCAACGACGCGCTGACCACCTTCCAGGTGGTGGCCGTTGCCGACCACGGTCTGGCCCTGTTCGGCACGGGCCAGGCCGCCATCCGCACAGCCCAGGACCTGCAGATCATCAGCGGCCTGCCGCCGCTGGTGCGCGAGGAAGACCAGTTCCGCGCCCAGGTCACCCTGCGCAACACCTCGGCCAAGGCCATGAAGGTCCAGGTCACGCCGCGCGCCACCCTGCTGGAGCCCGCAGCGCAGACCGTGGATGTTCCCGCAGGCGAGGCCCGCGAGGTCGCCTGGAACGTCACCGCCCCGGCCCAACTGGGCCAGACGCGGGCCGAAGCACTGATCTGGGAGATCGAGGCGCGTGACCTCTCCGGCGGCGACAAGCCCGCCAGCGACAGGCTCAAGGTGGTTCAGCGCATCATCCCTGCCGTGCCGCTCACGGTGCAGCAGGCCACCCTGATGCAGGTCGATGGCAGCATCAGCCTGCCCGTGCAGCCGCCCGCCGATGCATTGCCGGGCCGTGGCGGACTGCGCATGTCGCTGGCGCCCAGGCTGGCCGAAGGCCTGCCTGCCATCCGCGACTGGTGGGCGCGCTACCCTTATAGCTGCCTGGAGCAGGTCACCAGCAAGGCCGTGGGCATGAACGATGCCAGCCTCTGGCAGGGCACGATGGCCCAGCTGCCCAGCTACCTCGATGGCGACGGCCTGGCCAGCTACTTCCCGCTGGGCAGCAGCAGCGCCAGCCGGGGCAGCGACACCCTGACGGCCCACCTGCTCAACCTGTCGGACCTGGCCCAGGGCGTGGACAAGCGCTTCGTGCTGCCCGCCTCGGAACGCGAGCGCATGGAAAACGGCCTGGTGGCCTTCGTCGAGGGCCGCATACAGCGTGACTTCTGGAGCCCGCGCAAGGATCTGGATATGCGCAAGCTGGCCGCCATCCAGGCCCTGTCGCTTTCGGGCCGCGCCAGCGCCCGCATGCTCGATAGCATCCGCATCGCGCCCAACGACTGGCCCACGCATGCGCTCATCGACTGGATCTCCCTGCTCAAGCACATGCGCGAGCTGCCCCAGCGCGAGCAGCAGCTGGCCCAGGCCCAGCAGATCCTGCGCGCGCGCCTGAGCTTCCAGGGCTCGCGCGTGGGCTTCAGCACCGAGCAAGACGACCAGTGGTGGTGGCTGATGCAAGGCCCCGACGTCAACCTCGCGCGCCTGATGCTCGTGAACATGGACGACCCCGCCTGGAAGGAAGACCTGCCGCGCCTGGCCAATGGCTTCATCACGCGCCAGAGCGGCGGCGCCTGGGGCACGACCACGGCCAACCTCTGGGGCGCGCTGGCGCTGCAGCGTTTCTCGCAGCAGTTCGAGGCTACGCCCGTCACCGGCACCACGCAGGCCGCGCTGGGCAGCGCCCAGGAGCGTGTGGACTGGAGCCAGGTCGCCCGCGTGCGCGCCAGCGATGCCGAAGGCGTGCCCCATCAGCGCGCCAGCTTCGGCGCGCCGACCCTGCTGGGCAGCCTGCGCAACAACACCATGTTCCTGCCATGGACCGCCCTGGGCGATGCGCGCAAGAGCCCGCTGACCGTCACCCAGCAGGGCACGGGCAAGCCCTGGCTCACGCTGCAATCCGTGGCGGCCGTGCAGCTCAAGGAGCCGTTCAGCGCCGGCTACACCATCAAGCGTACGGTGCAGCCCGTGGAGCAGGCCGCCAAGGGCCAGTACACGCGCGGCGACGTGCTGCGCGTGACGCTGGACATCCAGGCCAGGTCCGACATGACCTGGGTGGCCATCACCGACCCCGTGCCCACCGGAGCTGCCATTCTGGGCGGCGGGCTTGGCCGCGACTCGGAAATCGCCTCGGGCGGCGAACGCCGCGAGGGCGATGGCTGGCTCGCCTACGAAGAGCGCAGCTTCGAGGCCTACCGCGCCTACTACCAGTACCTGCCCAAGGGCAGCACGCGCCTGGAGTACACCGTGCGCCTGAACAACGCCGGCGACTTCGCGCTGCCGCCCACACGGGTGGAGGCGCTGTACGCGCCGGAGATGTTCGGCGAGTCGCCCAACGCCCGCGTCAAGGTCGCCGACAAACGCTGAGGCGCTGACGGAAGGGGGCGGTCCTGCGGCCTATGATGGCTGGCGGGACCGCCCCTTTTTTTGCATCATCCACGCCATGGCCCAAGTCATCTCCTCCCCGGTTCCTGCGGGCAGCGCCCTGCAGGAGCGCCTCAAGACCGCCTACTTCCACGACAGCTACCAGGTACAGCTGCCTGACGATGGCAGCAGCCCCATGGCGCTGTACCTGCGCTGCGTGTCGCGCACGCCGGGCTGGATCGATGGGCTGATGCGCCTGCGCAACCGCGTGGTGGCGCCCTTCGGCATCAAGGACCTGGGCGCGCTCAGCGGCATCGATGCCGGGCGGGACGCGGCCAGCTACCGCGTGGGCGACCGCGCCGGCATCTTCCGCATCCACTCGCTGAGCGACGGCGAAGTCGTGCTCGGCGACAGCGACCGCCATCTGGACGTGCAGGTCTCCCTCATGAAGCTGCCCAGCGCCCAGGGCCTGTCTTCGGCCATGACCACCGTCGCCATGTCCACCGTGGTCCACGTACACAACGCCCTGGGCCGCATCTACATGCTGGGCGTGACGCCGGCGCACCGCGTCATTGCGCCGGCCACCATCGCGCGGCTGGCGGCCTGAGCATGCCGCTGCATGGCGCATGCTGTCCGCCATTTGCCTTGACTGTGTCTGCAATGCTGTCGCCGCCTGTGCTCCAGTGCGCGCAGCCCGTTGCTAGCATGGGACGGGCAGCTTTGGCTGCCTTGCCTGCGGATGCCTGATCCGCCGCCTGCGGCGCTCCTTACCGCGTCAGTTGCCAGGACTTCGGGCGCGCCATGGCATCACGCAGACGGCATCGCAAAGCTGGATATCCGGAGGTTCGCCATGAACGACGACGAATTGCACTACCTCAGCCTGCTGGAAGTGGGGCGCGAAATCCAGTCCCGACGCATCTCTTCACAGCAGGTGACCCGCCACATGCTGGCGCGCATCGAGGCCATGGATGCGCGGTTGCGCAGCTACGTGACGGTCATGGCCGAGCAGGCCTTGGAGGATGCGCGCCGCGCCGACCGGGAGATCGCCGAAGGCCTGCACCGTGGCGCGCTGCATGGCGTGCCGCTGGCGCTCAAGGACCTGCTGTGGACCCAGGGCATTCCCACCACGCATGGCATGACGCTGCACCGCGATCATCGCCCTGCCGAGGACGCGACCGTGGTGCGCCGCCTGCGCGAGGCGGGGGCTGTCATCCTCGGCAAGCTGCAACAGACCGAAGGCGCCTTTGCCGATCACCACCCCGAAGTGCAGCCCCCGGTCAACCCCTGGGGCGCGCAGCTGTGGCCCGGCGCATCGTCCAGCGGCTCGGGCGTGGCCACGGCGGCAGGCCTGTGCTTTGGCGCGCTGGGCACCGATACCGGCGGCTCCATCCGTTTTCCGTCCGCTGCCAACGGCATCACCGGCCTGAAGCCGACCTGGGGGCGGGTCAGCCGCCATGGCGCGTTCGAGCTGGCGGCGTCGCTGGACCATATCGGCCCCATGGCGCGCAGCGCCGCCGATGCCGCAGCCATCCTGGCGGCGATCGCTGGCGCCGATGCATGCGATCCCACGGCCAGCCAGCGCAGCGTCCCCGATTATCTGGCGACGATGACGCGCGGCTTGTCCGGGCTGCGCGTAGGCCTGGACCGCCAGTGGGCGATGCAGGGGGTGGATGCGCCCAGCCTGCATGCCGTGCAGGAGGCGCTGACCTGGGTACAGCGCCTGGGTGCCAGCGTGCTTGAAGTGCGCTTTCCCGACGCGGTGCAGGCTGTTCTGGACTGGCCGGCGCTGTGCGCCGTCGAGACCGCCGTGGCCCATGCTGCGACCTTTCCCGCGCAGCGCGCATCCTATGGGCCGGGGCTGGCGGGCCTGATTGACCTGGGACTGGGCCTGTCTGCCACCGACTACCAGCGCCTGCTGCTGCGCCGGGCCGATTTCACGGGCCGTGTGCGTGCACTGTTCACGCAGGTTGATCTGCTTCTGGTGCCGGCCACCGCCTATGCCGCTCCCACGCTGCAGCGCATGGCCAGCTTCGGCTCCGATGCAGAACTGTTCGCCGGCATGCTGCGCTATACCTGTCCCTTCGACCTGACGGGCAGTCCCACAATCACGCTGCCCGGCCCCTGCACGGCCCAGGGCGAGCCCGTGGGCTTTCAGCTGGTGGCCGGGGACTGGCGCGAGGATCTGCTGGTGCGCGCAGGCTGGGCGCTGCAGCAGGCCACGGACTGGCACTTGCGGCATCCCACGCTGTGATCGGTGCACAGGCATGGCTGGCGCGGTGCTAAAGTAGGTGCTCCATCGTCACAGAGGAGCAGCATGTCCGGTCCCGCGTCCGCAGGTTTGTTCATCTATGCCAAGCAGCCCGACAGGCTGGCGTTGTTCTACATGGAGGTGCTGGGCATGCGCATGCAGCACCACACGCCCGAGCTCATCGTGCTGCAGTCGCCCGACCTGCAAATGGTGCTGCATGCCGTGCCCGAGGCCATTGCCCGACACATCACCATCACCGAGCCGCCCCAGCCGCGCGAGAACGTGGCCATCAAGTTCTTTGCCTCGGTGCCCAGCTTCGCGGCCGTGCGCCCGCTGATTGCCGCCCATGGCGGCCAGCTGTGGACGCAGTCCTGGCAGGGCTCCGGCTTTCGCGTCTGCAACGCGATGGACCCCGAGGGCAATATGTTCCAGCTGCGCGAGCCGATTGCCGCCTGACTCTGCGCACGATCCGCCGCCTGCAGCCCGGTGTGCCACCAGGCCGCAGCAAAGACGGACAATGCCGGCTCCATGAATGATTCCCGGCTTCTTTCCCTTGGCGCCCTGCGTGCGCGGCGCCCTGGCGCTGTGCTGCTGGCGCTGCTGCTGTCCGCCGGCACCGGCAGCGCCCATGCGCTGCCCGGCTTTGCCGAAGTGCGCCAGGCCCATCGCTCGTCCGAAACCGAGCTGCTCTCGCGCGAGGGTGAAGTGCTGCAGCGCCAGCGCACCGATGCCAGCGTGCGCCGTGGCGACTGGGTGGCGCTGGCCGATGTCTCGCATGCGTTGCGCACGGCCCTGGTGTTCAGCGAAGACCAGCGCTTCTACGAGCACAGCGGCGTGGACTGGGCCGCCGTGTCAGCCGCCGCCTGGGGCAACCTCTGGAACCAGCGCACGCGCGGCGCCAGCACCATCACCATGCAGCTCGCGGGCCTGCTCGATGGCGACTGGCGCCAGGGCCCGGGTGGGCGCAGCGTGGTGCAAAAGCTCGGCCAGACCGTGGCCGCCCAGGTGCTGGACCGGCGCTGGCGCAAGGACCAGATCCTGGAAGCCTATCTGAACCTGGTGCCTTTCCGGGGCGAGATCGTCGGCATCGATGCGCTGGCGCGCAGCCTGTTCGGCAAGGCGCCGCACGGTCTGGACGCGCGCGAGGCCGCCATTGCCGCAGCCCTGGTGCGTGCGCCCAATGCCTCCCCCGAGCGCGTGGGCCGGCGCGCCTGTGGCGTGCTGCAGGCACTGGCCCCCGAGGATGCGGCAGCGCGCGACTGTGCAGCCATGGAACTGCTCACGGCCAGCGTGCTGCAGCGGCGCCAGTGGCCTGCCAGCGAAGGCGTGGCGCCGCATCTGGCGCGCCGCCTGCTGGCGCAGCCCTGGGCCAGGGGGCAGACCCGGGTGCGCTCCACATTGAGCGC
Source organism: Delftia sp. PS-11 (assembly GCF_029870285.1). Classification (GTDB taxonomy): domain Bacteria; phylum Pseudomonadota; class Gammaproteobacteria; order Burkholderiales; family Burkholderiaceae_C; genus Comamonas. The sequence continues at coordinate 18,243 of NZ_JACSYA010000001.1, read as the reverse complement.
GCCCGTGCAGCGCTTTGCCGTGCAAAGCCTGCAGCAGCACCTGCGCGAGCTGCAGGGGCGCAACGTCGAGGACGGCGCCGTGGTCGTGCTCGACAACGCCACGGGCGATGTGCTGGCCTGGGTGGGCTCCTCGGGGGCTCTGAGCCAGGCGGCCGAGGTCGATGGCGTCATCGCGCTGCGCCAGCCCGGCTCCACGCTCAAGCCCTTTCTCTACGCACAGGCCATTGCCGAGCGGCGTCTGACTGCCGCCTCGCTGATCGAGGACTCCTCCGCCCATATCGCCACGCAAAGCGGGCTCTACATTCCGCAGAACTACGACCGGCGCTTCAAGGGCTGGGTGTCGGCGCGCACGGCGCTGGCCTCGTCGCTCAATGTGCCCGCCGTGCGCACCCTGGTCATGGTCACGCCCGAGGCGTTTTTCACCCAGCTGCGGCGCCTGGGCCTGCCCCTGCGCGAAAGCGGCGGCTACTACGGCTACAGCCTGGCGCTGGGCAGCGCCGAAGTGCCTCTGCTGCAGCTGACCAACGCCTACCGCGCGCTGGCCAATGGCGGGCAGATGGCGCCAGCGCGCTGGGACCCGCAGGCCGCAGGCGCGCGGCAGGCTGCGCCCGTGCAGGCCCTTGATGCGCGCGCCGCCTTCATCGTGGGCGACATGCTGTCGGACAACATGGCGCGCGCGCCCACCTTCGGCACTGACAGCGTGCTGGCCACGCGCTTCTGGACAGCCGTCAAGACCGGCACCAGCAAGGACATGCGCGACAACTGGGCCGTGGGCTGGTCGCAGCGCTACACCGTGGGCGTCTGGGTGGGCAATGCCAGCGGCGATGCTATGCATTCGGTCAGCGGCACCAGCGGCGCTGCGCCAGTCTGGGCCGCCATCATGGCCCACCTGCACGCGCGCCTGCCCAGCCGCACGCCCCAGGCGCCAGCCGGTGTGGTGCGGCAGGCCGTGCGCTTCGGGCCGGACCCGGCATCGGGCCAGCCCCTGGAGAGCGCGCGCAGCGAATGGTTCGTGGCCGGAACGCAGCAGGACATGTTCGCCATGGACTCCGGCATGGCCGCGCCCGGCGGCAAGGCGCGCGGCGCGGCGGCGGCTTCGTCCGCGCGCATCTCCCGCCCGGTCGATGGCACGGTGCTGGCGATCGACCCTGACATTCCCCCGGACCGCCAGCGCGTGCAGCTGGCCGCCCGGCCCACAGGCGGGGCGTCCGCTGCGGGCTGGAAGGATGCGGGCCTGCGCTGGCGCCTGGTCAGCCTGCCGGGCTCGCCCCCTGCGCCGCAAAGCGAGATCGGCCGGGGCGCCGCCGCAGCCTGGATGCCCTGGCCCGGCCGCCACCGCATCGAACTGCTGGACGCTGCCGGACAGGTGCTCGACAGCGTGCAGGTCGAGGTGCGTGGCGCGGGCGTGGCAGGCGTACGCTGAACTGACCATGCCATTGCAGCAGTCCAGAGATTTGCAGCGATGCAGAAAATTTCAATGCGCACGCAAATCTCTTCAACCCTGGGCGCATGGCGAAAGCACGGACTGCGCACTACCATGCAAGCCAGTCCCGCAAGCGGCGGGTCCCAACAAGGCTGGAAAAAAAGTGGCAACCGATCTCTCCAAAATCACCTGCATCGAAGACCTGCGCGCCGTGGCACAGCGCCGCGTGCCGCGCATGTTCTATGACTATGCCGACTCGGGCTCCTACACCCAGGGCACCTACCGCGCCAACGAGGACGACTTCCAGAAAATCAAGCTGCGCCAGCGCGTGGCCGTGAACATGGAGGGGCGCAGCACGCGCACCACCATGATCGGCCAGGACGTCGCCATGCCCGTGGCCATCGCGCCCACGGGCCTGACGGGCATGCAGCACGCCGATGGCGAAATCCTGGGCGCGCGCGCGGCCAAGGCTTTTGGCATTCCGTTCACGCTGTCCACCATGAGCATCTGCTCCATCGAGGACATTGCCGAGCACACGGGGCGCCATCCGTTCTGGTTCCAGCTCTATGTGATGCGCGACCGCCGCTTCATGGAGCGCCTGATCGAGCGCGCCCGCGCCGCCAACTGCTCTGCCCTGGTGCTGACGCTGGACCTGCAGATCCTGGGCCAGCGCCACAAGGACATCAAGAACGGCCTGTCCACGCCCCCGAAGCCCACGCTGCGCAATCTGATCAATCTGGCGACCAAGCCGCACTGGTGCCTGGGCATGCTGGGCACCAGGCGCCGCAGCTTCGGCAACATCGTCGGCCATGTGGACGGCGTGGCCGACATGAGTTCGCTGTCCTCCTGGACGGCCAGCCAGTTCGACCCCAGCCTCAACTGGGGCGATGTGGAGCGCATCAAAAAGCTGTGGGGCGGCAAGCTCATCCTCAAAGGCATCATGGATGCCGAGGACGCGCGCCTGGCGGCCGACAGCGGCGCCGATGCGCTGGTCGTCAGCAACCACGGCGGCCGCCAGCTCGACGGCGCGCCCTCGTCCATCGAGGCCCTGCCAGCCATCGCCGAGGCGGCGGGCCGGCGCATCGAAGTCTGGATGGATGGCGGCATCCGCAGCGGCCAGGATGTGCTCAAGGCACGCGCCCTGGGCGCGCAGGGCACCATGATCGGGCGCAGCTTCCTCTACGGCCTGGGTGCCTATGGCCAGGACGGCGTCACGCGTGCGCTGCAGATCATCCAGAAAGAGCTGGAAACCACCATGGCCTTTTGCGGCCACACGCAGATCGATACGGTGGACAGCTCCATCCTGCTGCCCGGCACCTACCCCCGGTCCTGAGCCGCCTGCCGCGCCGCCACAGCCAGACGCCCGGCAGCCTGCAGCACTGCCAGGATGGAGGCCGTCACGATATTGGCATGGCGCCCTGCGCCAAAGCGCGTGCCGGCTACGCCGGGCAGGGCGGCCTCGACCATTGCCAGCGCCGTGGCGCCTGCGCCCTGGCCCAGGCTGCGCTCTTCGTAGTGGTCGATGCGCAGCGTCCGGCCCAGGTGCTGGCCGATGGCCGCCGCCACAGCCTCGATGGGGCCGCTGCCCTCGCCATGCAGCTGCAGCCTGTCGCCCCCGGCATATGCCACATCCAGCGTGACACCCTGGCCCCTGGCGCTGCCGTGCAACTGATGGCCCAGGTACTGCCAGGGCAGATCCCTGGGGTCAAGGTAGGTGGCCTCGAACAGATTCCACAGGTCTTCGCTGGCCAGCTCGGCCTCGCTGGCATCGGCCTGTCTCTGTACCACGGCACTGAACTCCACCTGCATGCGCCTTGGCATGCGCACGCCGTGGTCGCGCTCCAGCAAAAAGGCAATGCCGCCCTTGCCCGACTGGCTGTTGACCCGCACGATGCTGTCATAGGTGCGGCCCAGGTCCTGCGGATCGATGGGCAGATAAGGCACGCGCCAGGGGGCATCGGGCCTTTGCGCCGCAAAGCCCTTGGCGATGGCATCCTGGTGCGATCCCGAAAACGCCGTGAATACCAGATCGCCCACATACGGATGGCGCGGATGGATGGGCAGCGCCGTGCACTCCTCGGCGATGCGCGCCACGGCGGCAATGTCCGAAAAATCCAGCCCCGGCGCAATGCCCTGGGTGTACAGATTCAGCGCCAGCGTCACCACATCCAGATTGCCGCTGCGCTCGCCATTGCCGAACAGGCAGCCTTCCACGCGCTGGGCGCCGGCCAGCAGGGCCTGCTCGGCGCAGGCCACCCCCGTGCCCCGGTCGTTGTGCGGATGCACCGACAGCACGATGTGCTCGCGCCGCTCCAGCCGCCGGTGCATCCACTCGATCTGGTCGGCGAAGACATTGGCCGTGCTCACCTCCACCGTCGTCGGCAGGTTGATGATCATCGGCCGCGCAGGGCCTGAATCCCAGGCGCGGATGGCGGCATTGCACACGGCCAGAGAGACCTCCAGCTCTGCCATGCAAAAGGTCTCGGGCGAGTACTGCAGCACCCATTCGGTCTCGGGGTGGGCAGCGGTCAGCTCGCGCAGCAGCGCGATATGGCGCTCGACCATGGCGATGATGGCAGGCACGTCCATGCCGAAGACGATCTCGCGCCAGGCCGGCGCGATCGCGTTGTAGAAATGCACGATCACGCGGCGTGCGCCCCGCACGCTGTCCACCGTGGCGCGGATCAGGTCCTCGCGCAGCTGGGTGATGACCATGGGAGTCACGTCTTCCGGGATCAGCCCCTCGCCGATCAGGTGGCGCACGATGCTGTCATCGGTCTGCGAGGCCGAGGGAAAGCCCACCTCGATCTCCTTGAATCCGATGCGCACCAGCTCGTGGAACAGGCGCAGCTTGCGTTCGCGATTCATGGGCTCGAACAGCGCCTGATTGCCGTCGCGCAGATCGGTGGACAGCCAGACGGGCGCCTGCGCCAGCTGACGCGATGGCCATTGGCGGTCAGGCAGGTCAATGGCCGGGAAAGAACGGTATTTGGATGCGGGATGTGGATGCATTCGGACCTCGCAGGGCGGGCAGGGGGATGGCAGCTGCCGGTCTGGTCCGGCAGCCCCGCTCCCCTGGCCTCCCTTCAGGGAAGCTGCGCCGGGCCGGGGTCAGGGGGAGTCGGTGCGAAATGCGGCGCCTGCGCAGGCGCCCTGACCCCGGCCATGGGCCAGGGGACGTAGGTGCAGCGAAGGCAGGCAGTGCATGGTGCGGTGGCAGGCAAAGAACAGGACAACAGGTGCCAGCTTAGGGATGGGGTGTTTGTCTGTCTTTATAGAATTGATCTTTTTTCCATAGAAATAGACAAAATGCCTGCCGACACCGATCTGACCGCCCTGACCGCCATCGCCTGCGGCCATGCCGGCCTGCCCGAGCTGCAGGCAGCGGCGCCTCTGCCCGTGACCGGCGTGGCCGCCGACTATCCAGCGGGGCTGGAAGTCGCGGAGCACTCCCACGCCTGCGGGCAATTGCTGTACGCCGTGCAGGGCGTGCTGGAGGTGCGCGCGCGCAGCGGGCGCTGGGTGGTGCCGCCCACGCGCGGCGTCTGGCTGCGCGCGGGCGTGCCCCATGCCCTGCGCATGCGCGGCGCGGTGCAGGTGCGCAGCCTGTTTGTCGATGCGCAGGCGGCGGCCAGCCTGCCCGATGCGGACTGCGTGATCGAAGTCTCGCCCCTGCTGCGCGAACTGATCAGCGAGGTGGCCCGCTGGAGCCCCGGTGCGCAGCGCGGCCCGCGCGACCGCCTGCTCGTTGCACTGCTGCTGCAGGAGCTGCGCCAGCCAGCCGTCGTGCCCCTGCATCTGCCCTGGCCGCAAGATGGGCGCATGGCCGCTGTCTGCCGCGCGCTGGCCGATGGCAGCGGCGCCACGGACCTGGCGGCCACGGCCGGCGACTGGGCCGCGCGGCTGGCCATGGGCGAAAAAACCTTCCACCGCCATTTCCTGCGGGCCACCGGTCTGAGCTTTGGCCGCTGGCGCCAGCGTGCCCGGCTGCTGTCCTCCATGCAGGCTCTGCTGGCCGGGCGGCCCATTGTGCAAGTGGCGCTGGACGCCGGCTACGAAAGCCACAGCGCCTATTCGCTGGCATTCCGCCGCCATTTCGGCATGTCACCCTCGGCCTTCTGCACGCAGGCTGCCTGAGCGGCCAGCGTCTTTGGCGAGGTGCGTGCTGCCTGCCGGTGCGGCCTGCCAGAGCCAGCGCGGCTGCGCGCAGTGCGCACAGCCGCCTGTTTCGCTGCCGGGCGGGGCAGCCCTCGCCAAGCGCGTGCGCCCGGGCGGCAGCCTGCGGCTATGCTGGCCGCTGCCTTTGCGCGCTGTCTGCGCAAGTCCTGTTTGCTTTGCATGCTTTCCTCTGTCCAAGACCTGACCTGGCTGTGGGTGCCCGTGGTGCTCTTTGCCGCCGCCGCACAGACCGTGCGCAACACGGCCCAGCGTTCGCTGACGGCCGGGCTCGGCACCTTGCCTGCCACGCTGGTGCGTTTTCTTTACGGCCTGCCGTTTGCCGGCCTTTACCTGCTGGCGCTGTACGCCGGCCGTGAGGGGGGCTGGACGCTGCCCCAGTTCTCCTGGGCCTACCTGGGCTGGATCGCGCTGGGCGCCTTCTTCCAGGTCGCGGCCACGGCGGCCCTGCTGCTGGCCATGAAGGAGCGCAACTTCGCCGTGGCCGTCACCCTGTCCAAGACCGAGGTGCTGCAGGTGGCGCTGTTCGCTGCCGTCTTCCTGCACGAGCTGCCCACGGCCACGGCCCTCATGGCCATGGCGCTGGCCACACTGGGCGTGCTCATCCTTTCGCTGCCGCCGCGCGGGCAGATGCTGTCGCTGTCCGCCTGGGCCAGCCGCAGCGCGCTCTATGGCCTGGCCTGCGGCGCCTGCTTTGCCATCGCCACCATCGGCTACCGTGGCGGCGCTGTCGAGCTGGCACGGCTGGGCGAGGCCTCGCCCTGGCTGTCGGGCGCCTGGGGCGTGCTCATCGCCCAGCTCATGCAGACTCTGGGCCTGGGCACCTGGATTGCGCGCACCCATGCGCAAGGGCTGCGCCCCATCCTGCGCGCCTGGCGCATCTCGCTGCTGGCTGGCGGCATGGGCGCGGCTGCCTCGCTGGCCTGGTTCACCGCCTATGCCATGCAAGGCGCGGCGCCCGTGCGCACGCTGGGCATGGTCGAGGTGGTGTTCAGCTACATCGTCTCGCGCCGCGTGCTCAGCGAAAGCCTGAGCCCCCAGGAGAAAGCCGGCATGTGCCTCATGGTCCTGGGTCTGGTGCTCATCTGCCTCCAGGGATGAATGGATAGTAAGCTGTATGAATACACAGTTGCTACGATAATGGGGGCGTGCCCGACACCTTAGCCACGCCCCCTGCGCCAGCGGACCTTCCCCGCCGCATTGCCCACCTGGACATGGATGCCTTCTATGCCTCGGTGGAACTGCTGCGCTATCCGCAGCTCAAGGGCCTGCCCGTCGTCATCGGCGGCGGCCGCAGCCCGCGCGACGAAGCGCTGCATGCCCGCTATGCCGGGCGGCTGCACGAGATCCCGGCCGATGCCTTCCCGAGGCTCAAGGACTACGTGGGCCGGGGCGTGATCACCACCGCCACCTATGCTGCGCGGCAGTTCGGCGTAGGTTCCGCCATGGGCATGATGAAAGCGGCGCGCCTGTGCCCGCAGGCCATCTTGCTGCCGGTGGACTTTGCCGAGGTGCGGCGCTTCTCGCGCGCCTTCAAGGACATCATCGTCTCCATCGCGCCGCAGATGGAAGACCGGGGCGTGGACGAGGTCTACATCGACTTCACCGCAGTGCCCGGCGGCCAGCGCGAGGGCGGGCGCGTGCTGGCCCGGCTGATCCAGAAATCCATCTTCGATGCCACGGGGCTGACCTGCTCCATCGGCGTGGCGCCCAACAAGCTGCTGGCCAAGATGGCCAGCGAATTCCACAAGCCCAACGGCATCTCCATCGTCCAGCCCGGCGACCTGCAGCCGCTGATCTGGCCGCTGGCCTGCCGCAAGATCAACGGCATCGGCCCCAAGGCCGATGCGCGCCTGCAGTCCCAGGGCATCCACACCATCGGCGATCTGGCCGCGCAAAGCCTGCCCCAGCTTGTGCACTGGTTTGGCCGCTCCTACGGGCACTGGCTGCACGAAGCCTCCTGGGGGCGGGACGACCGGCCCGTGGTCACGCACAGCGAACCCGTGTCCATGAGCCGGGAAACCACCTTCGAGCGCGACCTGCACGCGGTGCATGACCGCGCCGAACTGGGCGCCATCTTCACGCACCTGTGCGAGCGCCTGGCGGCCGATCTGGTGCGCAAGGGCTACATGGGCCGTACCGTGGGCATCAAGCTGCGCTACGATGACTTTCGCACCGCTACGCGCGACCTCACCCTGGAGTTGCCCGTGGACGACGCCAGCGCCCTGCGCCGCGCTGCGGGCCTGTGCCTCAAGCGCGTGCCGCTGACCCGGCGGCTGCGCCTGCTGGGAGTGCGCGCAGGCAACCTGGTGCGCACGGCCGACTGGCTGGCCACGGCCGGCAACCCCCTGGCGCGCGAGCAATTGCTGCGCGGTCCTGTTTCACCAGCGCCGGACAGCGACCCCTACACCCCCCAACTGTTCTGAAATAGCACTCCGGATCGAGTGCATGCGCTTGAAAAAATGCACCATATCTGTGCATTGTCAGATGGCTTTCGCACTGTGCGATGATTTGGAAGATGTGAAATTGTGTTTCCGAGGCCAGGAATTTCACGGTTTCCTTTGGCATTTTTTTGCCGATACACAAGAACAAGAGACATACAAGGAGCGGTTTCCATGCGCATTAACTTGCCAGTCAGTCAGTGCAATTATGATTTTCCCGGAGATGAGCTGCTGGTCTCCGTGACCAATACCAAGGGCGAAATCATCCATTGCAACCCGGCTTTCGTGCGCGTCAGCGGCTATTCGTATGAGGAGCTGATCGATCAGCCGCACAACCTCATCCGCCACCCCGACATGCCGGCGGCCGCCTTCAAGGACATGTGGCGCACCATTGCGCGGGGCTACCCCTGGACTGCGCTGGTCAAGAACCGGCGCAAGAACGGCGACCACTACTGGGTGCGCGCCAACGTCACCCCCATCATGGAAGCGGGCAAACCGCGTGGCTACCTGTCGGTGCGCACCAAGCCCACTGCTGCGGAAATCGAGGCCGCCGAAGCGCTTTATGCGCGCATGCGCTCCGAAGCCGAGGCTGGCCGCGAAACGCTACGCCTGCGCGGCGGTCAATTGCGGCGCACCAGCATGGCAGGCCTGTGGGACCGCTGCAGCGACCTGGGCCTGGCCGGGCGCATGGCGCTGATGCTGGGCGCCACGGGCCTGGCAGCCATGCTGCCCGACCTGCTGGGCTGGGAAGGGCCTGCAGCCTGGGGCGCGCGGCTGGCGGCGCTGCTGGCCGGTGGCGGCTTTGCGCTGTGGCGATTCCAGCAAAACTGCGTGCAGGGACTGCAGCAGGCCAGCCGTTTTGCCGCCGATATCGCCAGCTGCAACCTGGGCACGGAACTGGTGCATGGCTATAGCGGCGACATGGGCGCGCTCATGCTGCGGCTGCAGCAGATTCAGATCAATCTGCGCGCGGTGGTCGGCGATGTGCGCGGTGAAATGCGCGGCTTTGCCACCACGGCCCATGAAATCGCCCAGGGCGGCCATGATCTGGCAGCGCGCACCGAATCCCAGGCTTCCAGCCTGCAGCAGACGGCAGCCTCGATGGAAGAGATCGCAGGCACCGTGGCGCAGACGGCCGATACGGCCCAGCTCATGGCCAGGGAAAGCGACCAGAGCCGCCAGGTTGCACAGCACAGTGGCTCCGCCATCGCCCAGGTCGGCGAGGCCATGGAGCACATCCGGACGTCATCGCGGCGCATGAGCGAGATCATCGGCGTCATCGAAAGCATTGCCTTCCAGACCAACCTGCTGGCGCTCAACGCAGCGGTGGAGGCCGCGCGCGCAGGCGAGCAGGGCAGGGGCTTTGCCGTGGTGGCCGGCGAGGTGCGCGCGCTGGCCCAGCGCAGCGCGTCGGCCGCCAAGGAAATCAGCGGCCTGATCAACCGCACGGTAGAGGGCATCAACGAAGGCAACGCGCGCATGGATGCCGCTGGCCAGACCATCGACGGCATGGTCGATGCCGTGGGCCGCGTCAGCGAACTGGTGCACCAGATCAGCGTTGCCACCCGCGAGCAGTCCGTGCGCATCGCCCAGGTCAACGAGGCCGTGGCCCAGCTCGACTCCGTCACCCAGCAAAACGCGGCGCTGGTCGAGCAGTCCGCCGGCGCAGCGGGGTCGCTGCGCTCCAGTGCCAAGACACTGGAGCGGTCGCTGGAGGTGTTCACACTGCGCTGAGCCTGGGTGGATATACCGTGGGCCAAACCCTTAATTGCCAGAAGCCCGCGCTCTGATGACAATGGATCGGCAGGATACATACCGTCCGGACGGCAGGGAGGATCGCATGCACAAGAACGCCATCTCCAGCACCGGTGCCTCGGCGTCAGAAGGCGCCCGGCTGGCATGGTCCGGGCCAGAGCCAAGAGGCCTGCTCTTCGATGCGCTTCCGGTGGGCCTGTGCGTGCTGGTCGAGGGCAGCCCCCAACTGATCAACACCTACCTGGCCCGGCGCCTGGGCTGCGACGACAGCGCCGTGCGCTCGGACCCCGTGCGGCTGCAGGCACTGGCGCCCCAGCTGTGGACGCGGCTGAACGCGCAGCCCAAAGGGGGCTTGCAGATCGATTGCACAACGGCATCGGGCGCACGGTTCGCAGGCCATGCCTTTTTGCGGCAGGTGCCCGCTTTCGGCCCGGGCACCGTGCTGGCCACCATCGTGGAGAACGCCGACCTGCAGCAGGTGACCATGTCCTCGAACTGGCGCGTGCGCATGCTGGAGCAGGCCGAGTCCATCGGCCGCAGCGGATCGGCGGAATTCGACCTCCAGCGGGGCGAGGCCCTGTGCTCGGCGGGCCTGTTCAGCCTGCTGGGGCTGCCTGTCTCGGAGCGGCCCCGCAGCATTTTGCGCATGCTGCGCTGGATACCCCGTGACGAGCGTGGCTATGTGCTGTCCATCTGGCGCGGCGCCATCATGGACGAGCCCTTCGAATTCCAGCACCGCCTGCTGCGCAGCGATGGCCGCCGCCTGGAAGTGCTCCAGCGCGGCATGGTCGAGACCGGCGCAGACGGGCGCCAGCACGGCTATGTGATCCTGCAGGACATCACCGCCCAGCGCGAAGCGGAAAAGCGCATCCACGAACTGGCCAACCATGACGAGGTCACCGGACTGGCCAACCGCACCCAGCTGCTCGACCAGATCGATGCAGCCGTGCACCGCGCCCACTGGGACCCCCAGCACTTTCTGCTGCTGTCCGTGCAGGTCGATCAGGTGGACCATCTCAAGCAGGCCATGGGCTATGGCGCCGGCGATGCCATGGCCATGGCCGTTGCCTCCCGGCTGGCGGCGTTGATGGAAGCGGGCGACACCGTGGCGCGTATCGACGGTGGCGAATTCGCCATGCTTTTGTCGCCCGAAAGCTCCGCGCTGGACATGACCGGAGCCCACCACGCGCAGGCCATCGTGGCCGCCATGGCGCGCGCCGAGCGCCTGGGCGCCGCCGAGATCGTGCCCGGCGCGCGTGTCGGCGTGGCGCGCTTTCCGGCCGATGCCGAAACCGCCAGCCAGCTGCTGGAGGCCGCGCAGACGGCGCGCATGGACACCAGCTCCATGGGCGACCCGATTGCCTTCTATACGCCTGCCACGCGCGCAGCCGCCCTGCGCCGCATCGCCCTGGAGTCCGGCCTGCGGCGCGCAGCGCAGCTCGGCGAGCTGTGCCTGCAATACCAGCCCCAGGCCAGCCTGGCCGATGGCGAGATGGTCGGCATGCAGGTACTGCTGTGCTGGAACAGCGGGGAGCTGGGGCCCGTGCCCGCCCAGGAGTTCTTGCCCATTGCCCTGCAGACCGGGCTGATCGTGATGCTGGGCGACTGGATGCGCGATGCGGCCTGCGCCCAGCTGGCCGCCTGGGAGCGCGAAGGCCTGCGCGCCCCGCGCCTGCACCTGGGCCTGTCCTCACTGGAGCTGCTGCAGCCCGACATCGTCGAGAAAATCGCGCAGTCCATGGCCGCCCACCGCATCGCGCCCGGCATGCTGGGCATCGAAATCAGCGAGCAGGCCCTGCTCAGCGACATGCAAAAGCTGCTGCATACCCTGACGCGGCTGCGGGCCCATGGGATCGAGCTGAGCCTGGGTGACTTCGGCTCGGGCTTCACCAACCTGGGGCTGCTGCGCACCCTGCCCATCGACGTCATCAAGGTGCACCCCTCCTGCGTGCCCGACGTCACCGCCGCCACGGGCGATGTCTCCCTGACCCGGGCCATCATCAATATGGCCCATGGCCTGCAGATGCAGGTGCTGGCCGAAGGCGTGCAGACCACGGGCCAGCTCACGTTGCTGATCGCCAACGGCTGCGACCGCATGCAGGGCCCGGTGTTCGCCGAAGCTGCCGATGCCCAGGCGCTGACCCGCATGCTGGCCGAGCGCATCCGCCTGCCCGACAGCCTGCTGACGCGGCGGCGCGAAAGAACCCTGCTGCTGGTCGATGACGAACCCCACATCGTGGCCTCGCTCAAACGCCTTTTCCGCCGCGACGGCTACCGCATCGTGACGGCGCTCAGCGCCACCGAAGGGCTGCAGCGCATGGCGGAGTACGACGTGGACGTGGTGCTGTCCGACCAGCGCATGCCTGGCATGACAGGCGTCGAGTTCCTGCGCCGCGCCAAGGAACTGTACCCGGACACCATCCGCATGGTCCTTTCCGGCTACACCGAACTGCAATCGATCACCGATGCCGTCAACGAAGGCGCCATCTACCGCTTCCTGACCAAACCCTGGGACGACGAACGCCTGCGCCAGCATGTGCAGGAGGGATTCCGGCAAAAGGAAATGTCGGACGACAACAAGCGCCTGGCCCGTGAAGTCGTTTGCGCCAACACGGCACTGGCCCAGGTCAACGAACGCCTGGAAGCCGTGCTGGCCACCCAGCAGCAGCAGATAGACCGCGAGGCCACCCGTGCCGACGCCGCACGCGACGTGGTGGACCACCTGCCCTGGCCGGTGCTGGGCGTGGCGCCCGACGGCACCGTTGCCATGGCCAACCGTGAAGCGCAGCGCCTGTGGGGCCCCCAGGCCGGTCTGCTCGGTGCCAGTGCCGGCGCCCTGCTGCCGGGCCTGAAGCTCGACGCCATTGCCGGGCCGCAGCCTCGTGTCACGCTGCAGGGGCGGCTCTGGCAGGTGCATCTGCATCCGATGGATGCCACGGGCGCTGCCGCGCCGCGCGGCATGTTGCTCACTCTGAGCGAAACTTCTTGTTAGCATGCATCATGCACAGGCTGCCACTGCCTTTCCCCCTGCCGCCTGCGGACCTTGCGCTGGCGGCGCGCTTTGCGACGCTTGAGGAGGCGATGTGATGCCATCCATGCCGCTCATGCTGGATCGCGCCGAACTTGCGCGCGAGATACAGCGCCTGCCATCCCCGCCCGCCGTGGTGCTGAGGCTGCTCAGCCTGGTGGGCAACGACTCCCCGCTCGAAGACCTCGAAGAGGCCATGAGCCTGGACCAGGCCCTGTCCGCCAAGGTGCTCAGGCTGGCCAACTCCCCCTTCTATGGTGTGAGCGGGCGCGTCACCTCCATCCATGACGGCATACGCATCCTGGGCACCAGCCAGATCTGCTGCCTGGCCCTGGCATCGGCGGTCACCCTGCCATTCGAGGCACGGTATGCCCGCTCGGCGCAAATGATGGCGGCCTGGCAGCACAGCATGGCCTGCGGCGTGGCGGCCCGGCGGATCGCGCAGTCCTGCGGCATCGATGACGCTGCCGGATTCTCGGTCGGACTGCTGCATGACGTGGGGCGCCTGATCCTGGAGAGCCACTATCCGCAGCATGCCGCCCAGGCCAACGCGTGGAGTGCGCGCCAGGGACTGCCACGCCATGAGGCCGAGCAGACGCTGCTGGGCATCAGCCATGCCGAGATCGGCGGCTGGGTCTGCTCGCACTGGGGCTTTGCCCCCGAAGTCGTTGCCGCCATCGGCCTGCACCACAACCCGGGCGTGGCCCACCCCCTGGCCGACGTCGCGCACGTGGCCGATGTCATGGCACATGCGCTGGGCATGGGGGGCGGATGCGATGTCGTGCCTCCGCGCTCCAGCGAAGAAGCCTGGCAGCGGCTGCGGTTCACCCCGGATGCAGCCCTCGCGCTGCATGCGCCGATAGAACAGGAAGTCCAGGAGCTCGTCCACCACCTGAAAACCCCATGAGGCACGCCATGAAGACAGTCCAGCATCTGATCGCCAGGCAAGAAAACCTCGCTGAGATATCCGAGGAGCAGTTGCGAGCCCTCGTAAAAGAGTTGCTGCAGGCCAACCAGGACCTGCAGGTGCTCAACGGCAAACTCTCCGATGCCCAGAACAAGCTCATGCAGTCCGAAAAGCTCGCCTCCATCGGCCAGCTTGCGGCGGGCGTGGCGCATGAGATCAACAACCCCATCGGCTTCATCTTCTCCAACTTCGGCACGCTGGAACAATATCTGGACGACGTCTTCCAGATGCTGCAGGCCTACGAGCAGGCCGAATCCTCCATCTGCGATGCCGCCGTGCTGGCCAACATCCGCCGCCTGCGCGAAGAACGCGACATCGCCTACCTCAAAGAAGACATCCCCTCTCTGATGCACGAGTCCAAGGATGGCATCCAGCGCGTGCGCAAAATCGTCCAGGACCTCAAGGACTTCTCGCGCGTGGATGCCCGCCAGGAATGGGAGAGCATCAACCTGCACCAGGGCATCGACTCCACGCTCAACATCGTCAACAACGAAATCAAATACAAGGCCGATGTCGTCAAGGCCTATGGCGTGCTGCCCGACGTGCAGTGCCTGCCCTCCGAGATGAACCAGGTGTTCCTGAACCTGCTGGTCAATGCCGCCCACGCCATCACCGCCGAGCGCGGCACCATCACCATCCGCACCGGTGTCGAAGGCGACAACGCCTGGGTCGAAATCGAAGACAACGGCGCAGGCATCACGCCCGAGAACCTGCAGCGCATCTTCGACCCCTTCTTCACCACCAAGCCCGTAGGCAAGGGCACGGGCCTGGGGCTGTCGCTGTCCTACGGCATCGTGCAAAAGCATGGGGGACGCATCAGCGTGCGCAGCGAAGTCGGCAAAGGCTCGTGTTTCCGTGTCTCCATCCCCGTCCACCACCAACCGCAAGCCCAGGAGCCAGCCACATCATGACGGATCTTGCCATCGCCCCTGACATGGCTTCAGCCCCTGCCGTACCCGGCGAAACGCCCCCGAGCACACCGACCTGGAGCGTGCTGTGCGTGGACGACGAGCCCAGCATCCTGGCCGCTCTCAGGCGCGCCCTGCGGGCGCCGGACTGCAAAGTGCTCCAGGCCGGCAGCGGCGCCGAAGCCCTGCAGATCATGGAGCGCGAAAAAATCGATGTCCTGCTCAGCGACATGCGCATGCCCGGCATGGACGGCGCCACCCTGCTGGCCCAGGCGCGAGCCCGCTGGCCGCAGACCGCGCGCATCCTGCTGACCGGCTATTCCGACATGAACGCCACGGTCGCCGCCATCAACGAAGGCCAGATCTACCGCTACATCCACAAGCCCTGGGACGAACTGGAACTGCGCCTGACGGTACGCCAGGCCGCTGAATACCAGCGCCTTGAGCGCGAGCGCGCTGACCTGCAGCAGCTGACCGCCCGGCAAAACGAAGAGCTCAAGCACCTCAACACTTCGCTGGAGTCGCGCATCCAGGAGCGCACGGCCGAACTGCACCAGGCCTACGAGCGGCTCAAGCACAACTACCTGACCAGCATCCGCATCTTCTCCAGCCTCATGGAACTGCGCAGCAGCGTGCTGGCCGGCAGCGGCAAGCGCGTGGCCGTGCTGGCCCGGCGCATCGCCATCGCCATGGGCTGCTCCAAAGAGGAAAGCCAGGACATCTTCGTGGCCAGCCTGCTGCACGACATCGGCTTCATGGCCATGTCCGATGCGCTGCTGGCCAAGCCGGTGGGCCGTCTTCAGCCCGAGGAAATGCGCATCTACCAGCGCCACCCCGTGCTGGGAGCCCAGGCCCTCACCGCCATGGAAGACCACCACGCAGTCGCCCAGCTCATCCGCTACCACCACGAACGCTTCGACGGCGGCGGCTTTCCCGAGCGCCTTGCCGGCCATGACATCCCCCTGGGCGCACGCATCATCGCCCTGGTGGACGCCTATGACGACCTCACACACGGCCACCTGACCGGCGCGCCACTGACCGAGCAGGAAGCCAAGGCCATCATCCAGCGCGGGCGCGGCTCGCAGTTCGACCCGGAAGTCGTGGACGTCTTCCTGCACGTCACTCAGCAGGAAAAAGCCAAGCCGCCCCAGCTCGAAACCGTGGACCTGGACGATGTGCAGCCCGGCATGCAGCTGGGCAAGGACCTGCTCTCCAAGGAAGGCTTCCTGCTGCTGTCCGCTGGCCATGTGCTCAACGCCGAAATGATCTCCCGCATCCGCCGCTACGCCATGACCGAAGGCGTGCGCATCGTGCTGGACATCCGGCCGATACGGCAGTCATGAGCCTGATGCCACACCTATGCCCGCATCCTTTCAGGCATAGGTGTGGCTGGCGGAAAAAATATCAGCATGCATGCATCGATGACGTGATTTCCTGATTTTCAATTGCATCAATTCGTCGCCGTACTGGACTCTTTTAGACGCACTCTCAGGATTTTACGTGGTGATTTTCTATATGGCTTCAGATGTTTATGAATGAATTTTTAATTGAAAGTTGGCTGGTTTACGCCCATTCTCCAGTCATGTAGTCAAATGGTTCAAAGAAGCAGGTAGGCAGCGGCACCTTGATGCCTTTGAAATAGAGCGGTGGTGGCACCATCGTGAAATGTATGGGCCTGAGTGCTATTTCGAAAAATAACACGGTTTCCAGTTCTGCGGAGAATTCATCAACCCCATCGATGTCCATCAGAACCGGAGGAGTATCTAGCAGGGCACCATTCTTGCTGGGCCTGTGCACGAACTGTTTTGGGTAATATTCCTTGTTGTCGGAAATTATTTTGACCTTTCTAAGGTCAATGGTTTGGCAGTTTTTGCATTCAATTTTTTTCTACCTTTTATCATTCAGGCATGTAAAGTATTTTGAAGTGGTTGAGACGACTTCTTTTTGCCTGTGTATTGGATTTTCAAGAGATCTTATCCAAACGTAAAAAACTTAAATATAGGCCCTTCTTTTCTGTATAGTTTATATCTCTTTTAGTGTTGAATATTACATAGGGGATTGCTTTTTCTGTTGCCATTTTTTCTATGTAGCCGATATTTATATTAAATCTTTCTTTTGGGGGTAATTCTGATCGATGTCTGCAAACTGTAATATCCCATTTGACAATTTCTGGGTTTGAGTTGTCAAATAATCTTTTTTTCTTTTCTCTCTATGGGTTGTATGGCTGGGTTGAGCCGCAATGCTGCATCTTTCAATATCATGGATTCTGTGGATGATGCACATCCATGCAAAAAGAGTCCGCCTAGAGAAGGCCTGCATAAATCCCGGCGACCTGTGCTTGCCACCAACCCAGGCTGCTGAGACGATACCGGCATGAAGCAGCAAAGCCTGGGACTGGGATCGTCGAGCAAACGCACGCGCAAACGCGAGTTCCTGGACGAGATGGAACGGGTTGTGCCTTGGGGCGATCTGGTCTCGCTGATCGCCCCCTACATGCCAGCAGGCAGACGGGGACGGCCGCCGTTTTGCATCGAGGCCATACTGCGCATTCATTTCATACAACAGTGGTTCACCCTGAGCGATCCTGCCATGGAAGAAGCGCTGCACGATGTGCCCCTGTTTCGGGACTTTGCCGGCCTGGGAGGTTGGGATGAGCGCCTGCCCGACGAGAGCACGATCCTGAGGTTCCGCCACGTGCTCGAAGAGCACAAGCTGGCGCCCCAGATCCTGGCGACCATCAACGAACTGCTAGAGGCCAAGGGCCTGCTGCTGCGAGCGGGCACCGTAGTGGATGCCACGCTCATTGCTGCGCCCAGTTCCACCAAGAACGCAGGCCATGCGCGGGACCCTGAGATGCACCAGAGCAAGAAGGGCAACCAGTGGTACTTCGGCATGAAGGCCCACATCGGAGTCGATGCTGACTCGGGGCTGGTGCATACCGTGCGTGGCACGGCAGGCAACGTCAACGATGTGCTGGAGGCGGCCAGCTTGTTGCATGGCCAGGAGATCGACGCCTTCTGTGATGCGGGCTACCAAGGGGCAGCCAAGAGGCCCGATGCCAAGGCTGATGTGCGCTGGCACATCGCCATGCGCCCAGGAAAGCGCGCAGCACTCAAAGAAGACGACCCGCTGGATGTTCTGATCGACGAACTGGAACGGGTCAAGGCCAGCATCAGGGCCAAGGTGGAGCACCCCTTCAGGGTGATCAAGAGGCAGTTCGGCCACGTCAGGGTGCGCTACCGTGGGCTCAAGAAGAACACGGCCCAGTTGTTCACGCTGTTTGCACTGTCCAACCTGTGGATGGTGCGAGGCAAATTTTTGGCGCAGCAGGGATGAGTGCGCCCGAAATGGCCCAATGCGGCGGGATTTCCCGCAAATCAGGGCCGCAAGCGACTCACCAGACGGCCAAGCCTGGCGGCTTAGGGCATTTGGGGCGTGTCTTTGTTCAAATCAACGCACTATCCTGCCGAACACCGCTTTGTGCAGACCTTCCCTAGTGGTGTGAACCAGAAGTTCGCCAGAACTTGCGCAATCTGCGATGCTGC
>NZ_JACSYA010000019.1 GCF_029870285.1 Delftia sp. PS-11 | reverse complement strand
ATCGGATCTCGGCAGCCAATCGGTGGCGGCAGGGCACTTTGGCGGGAAGGTCCGCCTGAGCGTCGATTCCATAGCAGCGCACAAGAAAACGCCGCCTGCTGCAATGAATGTTCACTACCTGGAGATCACGGCACGCATGGCAAATCATCCGAACTGCGCTTACGCAGAATCCACCATGGATCGTTTCCGTCTGGACGGCAAGGTCTGCGTTGTCACCGGCGGGGCCCGTGGCATCGGGCGGGCCATTGCCTGCGGGCTCAAGGATGCGGGCGGCGCCGTCGTCCTGGCGGACATCGACCTGCAGGGCGCGCAGCGCTGTGCCCAGGAGCTTGGCACGGATGCCGTGCAGCTCGACGTGACGGATTCGCTGTCCATCGGGCATGCCTTCGACACCGTCGTGGCGCGGTATGGCCGCATCGACGTGCTGGTCAACAACGCGGGCATCGTTCGCAACACGGCTGCCACAGAAACGGACGATGCCTCCTGGCGCGCGGTGCTGGCGGTCAACCTGGATGGCGTGTTCTACTGCAGCCGCCAGGCCGGGCGGCGAATGCTGCAGCAAGGTGGAGGCTGCATTGTCAACCTGGCCAGCATGAGCGGCTCGATCGCCAACCGGCCGCAGCCACAGGCGTCTTACAACGCCTCTAAAGCTGCCGTCATCCACTTGACCAAATCGCTGGCAGGGGAATGGGCTTCGGGCAACGTGCGCGTCAATGCCATCTCGCCGGGCTATGTGGCAACCGAACTGACGCAGGCCGGCCTCGCCAACGAGGCATGGCGCAACGCCTGGCTGGATGGCACCCCTATGCGGCGGCTGGCCAGGCCCGACGAGATCGCGCCGGCAGTCATTTTCCTCGCGTCCGATGCGAGCTCTTTCATGACGGGCGCGGATCTGGTGATCGATGGCGGCTATACGCTCTGGTAGCCTGAGAAACAGGTTCTGAGCGTAGTATGGTGGGCTTCAAAAATCTGGCGGCCGTGCCGCTGCAGGAGAGCATATGGCCCATTCCACCGGGGCCTCTGACTGGGTGCAACGCTCGCCGCTTGCGGGAGGGACGGAGCGTATTGAGGCCTATTTCAGCAGCCATGGCTATACACCCCACCGCCATGACACCTATGCCTTGGGCCTGACGCTATCGGGCGTGCAAAGCTTCAGCTACCGGCGCGCGCAGCGGCACAGCGTGCCAGGGGGCGCCATGGTGCTGCATCCGGATGAACTGCACGATGGCCATGCCGGCACCGAAGCAGGTTTTCACTATCGCATGCTGTATGTGGCGCCGGCCCTGGTCCAGCAGGTGCTGGGCGGCAGGCCCTTGCCCTTCCTGGAGGGAGGGCTGTCGCAGGATCCGCGTCTGCAGCGAGCGCTGTGGCCTTTGCTGCAGTCCATGGATGAAGGGCTGCAGCCGCTGGCCCAGGATGATGCTCTGTACGACCTGATCCTGGCCCTGGAGGCCGCCGCCGGGCGGCGCAGTGTCCGGCGCCTGCCCGATCTGGTGGCTGTGGAGCGGGCGCGCGCCTGCATTCATGACTCGCTGGCGCAGGGCGTGACGCTGGACGTGCTGGCCGATGCGGCCGGCCTGGACCGCTGGCGGCTGTGCCGTGATTTCCGCGCCCTCTACGGCACCAGCCCCTACCGCTACCTGAGCATGCGCCGCCTTGATGCCGTGCAGCGCCTGCTGCTGGCTGGCCAGCCGGTGGCCGAAGCGGCCTTGCAGGCGGGCTTCTTCGACCAGAGCCACATGGCTCGCCAGTTCGCGCAGGCCCATGGCGTGCCGCCTGCGCGCTGGCTGCGGCGTCTGCACAGGCCTGCCGCCTGAGTTGCACGATCGTGCAAGACCGGATGCCTTGCGGTTCCTAGCATGGCGGCTTCACCGCTTGCAATGAGGTTCCGCAATGGCACAAACCACCGCATCCCAGCCATACCAGGCCATCAACTTCTCTGAGAAATTCGCCCGCTTCAGCGGCCAGTGGACGCCCCGCGTCGTTGCCGAGATGAACGACTACCAGTTCAAGATCGTGCGCGTGCAGGGCGACTTCGTCTGGCATTCGCATGCCACGACCGACGAGGCCTTTCTGGTGCTGGAGGGCGAACTGCGCATCGATTTCCGCGACGGCCATGTGCTGCTGCGCCCTGGGGAGCTGTATGTGGTCCCCCAGGGCGTTGAACACAAACCCTGCGCCGAGCACGAGGCCCGGCTCCTGCTGATCGAGCCGCGTGGCGTGCTCAACACGAGGGAGCAGGGCGGTGAACGCACGGCACTGAACGATGTATGGGTGTGAAAGCGCCGCCGGTAGCCATGCTCAGAGCCAGTATTTGGGCCACCTGGAGCCGCGCTCTACGTTATTCACCACAAGGGCGATCATGACGAGAATGACGGCGCCCGCGAGAGCCGGCAGCACGAGGAAAGACCAGGGAACAGTCGGGCCGAGCATCATCACCACGATGGGGTCGGCCCCTGCTGGCGGGTGAACAGCCCGGACCAGCTGCATGGCCGCAATCGCCAGGCCTACGACGATGCCCATCTCGGCAGGCGATATCGACGGCGACAGGCGTGTGGCGATGAGGCCGACCGCCGTTGCCACGACATGGCCGCCGATCACGTTGCGCGGTTGAGCCAGCGGCGAGTCGGGCACTGCAAAGAGCAGTACGCAGGTGGCCCCGAAGGGGGCCATCAGCAAGGCTGCGCCGTATGCATCCGTCAGAAAGGCCAGCAGCCCGATACCTGCGGCACCGCCAACGAATGCCGCAGCGATCCGCATCAGGGGCGCTCGCGGCGGCGATGCCGTTGTTCCGCCGATTTTTTCCCGAAAAGTCTTGATCACGTTACCTCCATGGTGCCAGCCTTGGCCATGGGGTGAATTATATACTGACAGGTCTGTATAGTTGCAAGCGGTTTCCGATCATGGCCGTGTGCCGCTGACGCGGGTTGGGTGAACGCGCCGCATGCCTGCCGCCTGGCGGGCAGCTTAAAATTTCGAGACAGCGAACAAACGGAACCAACATGACGGAAAAAAGACAGGCTATCCTCGCGGCAGCCAAAAGTCTTTTCTCGGAAAACAGCTATCACTCCACGGGGGTCGACAAGATCGCGGCAGTCTCCGGGGCCTCGAAGATGACGCTCTACAGCCAGTTTGGCAGCAAGGAGCAGTTGATCGTCGAGGTCTTGCGCTTGCGGGACGAGGAGTTCATCGCATCGCTTCGCCAGGCCATGGACAAAGCCTCGCCCGGCCTGGCCCGGCTTGCAGCCATTTTTGAATGGCATGGCGCGTGGTTCCGCCAGCCTGACTTTCATGGTTGCCTGTTCATCAAGGCGTCGCAGGAGTTCGCGGGGCAAAGCGAACCGGTCCTGGCCGCATCGCGCGCGCACAAGTCACTGATCCTTGGCCTGATCGAGCGTTGTCTGGTGGAGGCCGCCGTACAGGAACCATCCGCGCAGGCCCGGCTGCTGTTCACGCTGATCGAAGGAATGATCGTCAGCGCGCAGATGTTCGGGCCGGACTCCGGCATGCTGCCCGGATGGCCTCAGATCGAGGCGATTGTGAAAGGCCAATTGCATTGACCCAGTGTTGCGTGGCAACACATCGTTGAAGAAGCGGCTTGGGCTAGAATTTCCCTACCGGGAATGCAGCCTCCCGTCCCACAAGGGTAGACGGTGTTTCGTCCAAGCGCTGGAAATCCTCCATGGAGTTTCTGTGCACACCGCTTTGCCTGCCACAGCCGATCCTGCCCCGCCCACATCCCTTTCGCTATCCGAAGCGCTTCGTTTCTGGCTGAAGCTCGGCTTCATCAGCTTTGGTGGTCCTGCGGGCCAGATTGCGCTGATGCACGAGGAGCTTGTGGATCGCCGCCGGTGGATTTCGGAAAAGCGCTTCTTGCATGCGCTGAATTATTGCATGCTGCTGCCAGGGCCTGAAGCCCAGCAATTGGCGACCTACCTGGGCTGGCTGCTGCACCGGACGTGGGGCGGCGTCCTGGCCGGCATGCTGTTCGTGCTGCCCTCGCTGTTCATCATCACCGCTCTGGCCTGGCTCTACATGGCCCATGGCGATGTTCCCATGGTGGCTGGCTTTTTCTATGGCATCAAGCCGGCCGTGACTGC
This sequence comes from Delftia sp. PS-11, assembly GCF_029870285.1. Taxonomy (GTDB): domain Bacteria; phylum Pseudomonadota; class Gammaproteobacteria; order Burkholderiales; family Burkholderiaceae_C; genus Comamonas. The sequence goes on along the minus strand of NZ_JACSYA010000019.1, from coordinate 138,774 downwards.
ACTGGTGGCGCAGGCAGCCTACCGGGTGGGTTCGCGCTCCCTGACCAACCGCTGGCACTGGTGCATCGCGGTCGCAGCCTTTGCCGCCATTTTTGCGCTCAATGTGCCGTTCCCGCTCATCGTCATGGCCGCTGCCATGGTGGGCTTCATTGGCGGCAAACTGCGTCCTGCCGCATTCGGTGGCGGGGCCGGCCACGCAAAGGGAGGGCAACACCAGGACATGAGGCCGGCACTCATCGACGACGACACGCCCGCGCCGCAGCATGCCAGGTTTTCATGGCGCCGTTTCTGGCGGGTGCTTGTGATCTGCGTGGCCTTGTGGGCGATGGCCATGGGCAGCCTGGCTGCGTTGTACGGGCCACACTCCACGTTGGTCCAGATGGGCTGGTTTTTCACCAAGGCGGCGCTGATGACGTTTGGGGGCGCGTATGCAGTGCTGCCGTATGTCTACCAGGGCGCAGTGGAGCATTTCCAGTGGCTGACTGCGGTGCAGATGATGGATGGCCTGGCCCTGGGCGAAACCACGCCTGGGCCGCTCATCATGGTGGTGTCGTTCGTGGCTTTCGTTGGTGGCTGGACCAAGGCCATTTTTGGCTCAGACTCGCTGCTGCTCGCAGGAACTGTGGCCGCTGCGGTGGCGACCTTTTTCACTTTCCTGCCCTCGTTCTTTTTCATCCTGCTCGGCGGTCCCTTCATCGAGTCCACCCATGGCAATCTGAAATTCACAGCCCCGCTGGCCGGGATCACCGCCGCTGTGGTCGGCGTCATCGTGAATCTTGCCGTCTTTTTCGCCTGGCACGTCATCTGGCCACGTGGACTGACCGGCGGCATGGACTGGCCTTCGGTCGTGATAGGCATTGCCGCAGCCATTGCATTGCTGCGCTTCAAAGCCAATGTGATCCATGTCATTGTGGCGGCAGGCCTGGCGGGGCTGGCTCTCAGGCTCTTGATCTGACACGGTGGTGGCACCGTGTCCGGTGCCTGCCTGGGCGCTGTTCGAAACCCATGGCTTTCGCCTTCATTGCTGGATAGCGGACAGCCAATCCTGTCACTCACGGCATGCGCAGGTCCATGCCCAGCGTGCTGGCAAGGGTGAAGGTGAAGAGCAGCACACACAGCAGCCCCAGCATGAAGATGGCCGCCACCTTGCCGCCGGCACGCAGCAGCGCGCGCCGGTCCATCCCCTTCTTGCCCTGGTCGTAATGCCACTTGATGGCGAAGAACATGCTCGTGCCGAAGATGAGCACCTTGAACACAACGAAGACGATAGGGGTCCAATCGATCATTTTGAAATTTCCAGCCGATGGCTTGCGTGAGGAAAACGGCCCCCGCACGAGGGAGGCTCAAACGCCAGCAACAGCCATGCAAGGATGGTTGTGCTGCACGCTCTGGGAGATACTACTTAAAAGCAATTTCCATACATCGGCGTCAGCGCCGCCCCTGAAAACCATGCAAGATGACAGTTTGCCGACCTGGCTGCCGCGATTGGCCATGCAGGGCGGGCCCCGCTTTTTGCAGATCGCGGATGCGCTGCAGGCGGCAGTGGCAGACGGAGCGCTCAAACCGGGGGATCGTCTGCCTCCTCAGCGCCGGTTGGCAGCGCAGCTGGACGTTGACCTGACCACGGTCACGCGCGCATACGACGAAGCCAGGCGCCGCCACTTGCTGGAGGGGCGCGGCGCTCGGGGCACGTATGTCGCGGCGCCAAAAGTCGAATGGACCTCGGTCCTCGATCTGAGCATGAATACCCCGCCACCACCCGATGGCGTGGACTTCGACGACCTGTTGAAGCAAGGCCTGTCTCAGGTATTGATGAGTGCGGATACCGGGTTGCTGATGACTTACCACCTGGGTGGGGGAAGCGACTCTGACCGCAGGGCGGGCGCCAGGTGGCTTGAGCCGATGTTTGGAGATCTGGATCCTCTGCAGGTGGTTGTCTGTCCGGGTGCGCAAGCAGCGATCGCCGCGCTGATCCTGGCGCTGACAGCGCCTGGCGATGTGATTCTGGCGGAGCCGGCCAGCTATCCCGGCCTGTTGACTGCAGGCACCCAGCTCGGCCGGCGCATCATCGCGGTGGCAGCAGACAGGCATGGGATGGTGCCCGAGAGGCTGGAGCAGGCGTGCCGCCAGTACAAGCCCGGGCTGGTCTATCTCAATCCGACATTGCACAACCCGACTGCCATCACCATGGCGCAATCCCGGCGCAAGGAGATTGCCAGCATTGCGAAGCGCTGCAATGTGCGCATCGTCGAGGACGATCCCTACTGGCTCCTGGCCGATGCCCCGCCGCCGCCCATCGCCACATTTGCCCCGCAACAGGTGTACTACATCTCGACGCTGTCGAAATGCCTGACGCCCGGCCTGCGCGTCGCTTTTGTGCTCATCCCTGGCCTGCACGAGCGCGAGCGTTTCCTGGCAGCACTCCGGTCATTTGCGTTGATGGCCGCCCCCTTGACTGCCGCCCTGGCCACGCAGTGGATTCTTGACGGTTCGGCTGGCGCATTGATGCAAGGCGTACGCAAGGAGGCGCGTCTGCGCCACCGCATGGCCAGGGATATTCTGGCGGGGCGGTACAGCGGCGCAGGAGACGGCCTGCATGCATGGCTTGAGTTGCCGGGGTATTGGAGCAGTTCGCAGCTTGCGCGCGCTGCCGGCAGCGAGGGCATCGCCGTCACGCCAGCGCAGGCATTCGCCACTGGCAGCGAGTCCGTGAATGCCATCCGGGTCTCCTTGGGCAGCATCAAGGACCGTGGGCACCTGCAGGCCGGTCTTCGGCGGCTGTCGCATCTGCTGGCGCGACGGCCCGAGCCGTTCAGCGCTGCCGAAGTGTAGAAGTCCTTTGCTATCAGTGAGATTTTTGACGGATTTTCAATCGCTCATTTGAAGGGTGGTGCTCAATATTAATTTTCTGCTTCAATCCATGTTGAAGATATTATTTATATTTATAATATGAATATTAATATAGTATAAAGCATGATATTGATATATTAGTATATTCATTATCAATGATAATCCGCAAGGCCCACTTTGACTGCGATTAAATAATGAATTTCTTCGACAAAATGTCAATACGACAGAAGCTGCTCCTCAGCATGGCAAGCAGTATGGTTATCTTTTTGATAATTTCTTCGGCGCTTGGATTTTATATGACAAAAACCAGTGTTCGAGAGCGAACTATCAATGTGGAGCTGCCGGCAGTTGTGGGGGAAATAAGGAATGAAATTCTCAGAAAAATAGCGATACCATTGACCAATGCACAAAGCATAGCGAATAACAGTTATTTGCTTGATTGGGAGAGGCAGGGGTATGGTGATGCTGGGGTAGAGGCTTGGAAAAAGTATGCAACTTCGTTGAAGGAGGCAACTGGTGCAGCCTCTGTATTCTGGGTTTCTGCTGATTCTGGAAAATACTTCACTGAGGCTGGGTATCTGCATGATATTTCCAGGGATAGTCCAAATGATCAGTGGTTCTATCAAGGGTTTATGGCAAATAATCGGCCATACACTTTGGAAATTGATAAAAACTCCAACGCTGACAGTTATATGATGTTCATTAATGTCAGGTTTGATGCCGGTGGTGGAAAATCTGGTGCTGCTGGATTGGGGTTGTCAATTGATTCTCTGGCAAATGCGGTGCGTACATTCAAGGTGGGTGAATCAGGTTCTGTTTATCTTGTTCGTTCAAATGGGATGATTCTGATACATCAAGATTCTACGCTTGTGGATGGCAAACATAATTTTTCTGATCTTCCAGGAATGAATAAGGAAATTGGAGAAAAGATTCTCTCCAAAGAGAAGCTATCTATCGTAGAATATAAAAGCGGTGAAGGTGATAAAATCATCGCTTCATCTTATTTGCCTGAAATAGATGCTTATGTTATTGTGCAAGTGCCTGAAAATGAAGTGTTTGGATGGGTGCGAAATACTGCAAAAATTACAGTTCTGGCAACCAGTGTGATTGGGGGAGGCATTGGTCTGATAGTTATTTTCCTGGTCAGTCACGCAATTGCTGCACCCGTGAGGCGTGCCGCAAAAATGCTCAGTGATATTGCAGATGGAAACGGCGATTTGACAAGGAGGATGCCCGTAGAAACAGGCGATGAAATTGGTGCGTTGGCCAGCGCGTTCAATCGATTTGCTGCCTCACTGGAAAGAATGGTTTCCGAGGTACGGCTGGCGGCAGATTCAATTTCAACCGCCAGCACAGAGGTCGCTCAGGGTAATTATGATTTAAGCCATCGCACAGAGCAGACGGCCAGTGCCCTTCAGCAGGCAGCTTTGTCTTTGTCAGAGTTGACAGCAAGTGTGCAATCCAATGCTCAATCTACCAAAAATGCGGGTCAACTGGCCCAGGTTGCAAAGGACGTTGCCGAGCGAGGCGGTGCTGCGGTAGGCCAGGTAGTAGCCACAATGAATGGTATCAACGAGGCTTCAGAAAAAATTGCTGATATTATTGGTGTAATAGATGGCATTGCATTTCAAACCAATATTCTTGCACTCAATGCCGCTGTTGAAGCTGCACGTGCCGGCGATCAGGGGCGTGGTTTCGCCGTTGTTGCTGCCGAGGTTCGTGCCCTTGCTGGCCGTTCAAGTGCGGCTGCAAAAGAAATACGCAGCTTGATAACGAACAGTGTTGACCAGGTTTCCAACGGTTCAATACAGGTGGCACAGGCAGGGGTGACAATGCAGGAACTTCGGGAGTCTGTTTTGCGAGTCAGTACAATTATTGATGAGATCCGGCTTGCATCCAATCAGCAAGATTCGGAAATTTCAAATATCAATGCATCTATTGGGGATCTGGATATGGCGACGCAACAAAATTCTGCGCTTGTTGAGGAGTCAGCTGCAGCAGCGTCGAGTCTCAAGGAGCAGGCAGGCCGGCTATTGAAAGAGGTGGGGGAATTCAAAATCAATAATCAAAAAATTCTCACTGCATAGGATTTTTTGTGCACAGCTGAGCATATTGCGGCAGGTCCTGTGCAACAAAAAAAGCGCCTGGCATGCGTGCCAGGCGCTTTTCACTGTGCCAGCGGCTCAGAGCGTTCCAGCCCTTTGCCGTGCGATGGCATCGGCCACGCCTTGGCCGTAGGCCGGGTCGGCCTGGGTGCAGTGCGCGATATGCTTTTGCACGATGTGCTCGGACACTCCGGCGATGTTGCGCGCCGTGTTCTCGAACAGGCGCTGCTGCGCATCGGGCGTGAGCAGGCGGAACAGGTCGCCGGGCTGGGTGAAGTAGTCGCTGTCATCCTCGCGGTAGTTCCAGCGGTCGGCAGCGCCGTGCAGTGCCAGCGGGGGCTCGGCGAATGCGGGCTGTTCCTGCCATTGCCCCTTGGTGTTGGGTTCATAGGCGATGGTGCCGCCGTAGTTGCCGTCCACACGCATGGCGCCGTCGCGGTGGTAGGCGTGGTAGGGGCAGCGCGGCGCGTTCACGGGAATCTGGTGGTGGTTCACGCCCAGGCGGTAGCGTGCGGCATCGCCGTAGGCGAACAGGCGCGACTGCAGCATGCGGTCGGGCGAAGGGCCGATGCCGGGCACCAGATTGGCCGGTGTGAACGAGGCCTGCTCCACGTCGGCGTGGTAGTTGCGTGGATTGCGGTTGAGCTCCATCACGCCGACTTCGATCAGCGGGTAGTCCTTCTTGCTCCAGACCTTGGTCAGGTCGAAGGGGTGGAAGCGGTAGGTCTCGGCTTCGTGCTCGGGCATGATCTGCACGCACAGCTTCCAGCGGGGGAATTCGCCGCGGTCGATGGCTTCGAGCAGGTCGCGTTGGCTGCTTTCGCGGTCTGCGGCGACCACGGCGGCGGCCTGGGCGTCGGTGAGGTTTTCAATGCCCTGCTGGCAGACCCAGTGGAACTTGACCCAGTGGCGCTCGTTGCGGGCGTTGATGAAGCTGTAGGTGTGCGAGCCAAAGCCATGCATGTGGCGGTAGCCGCGCGGAATGCCCCGGTCGCTCATGACGATGGTGATCTGGTGCAATGCTTCTGGCAGCCCGGTCCAGAAGTCCCAGTTGCTCTCTGGCGAGCGCAGATTGGTGTAGGGGTCGCGCTTGACCGCCTTGTTCAGGTCAGGGAATTTGAGCGGGTCGCGGAAGAAGAACACAGGCGTGTTGTTGCCCACCAGATCCCAGTTGCCTTCCTCGGTATAGAGCTTGACGGCAAAGCCTCGGATATCGCGCTCGGCATCGGCGGCGCCGCGTTCGCCGGCGACGGTGGAAAAGCGTGCGAATACTTCGGTCTGTTTGCCAATCTCGGAAAACACCTTGGCGCGGGTATAGGGCGTGATATCGCCAGTGACGGTGAATGTGCCAAAGGCACCCGAGCCCTTGGCATGCATGCGGCGCTCGGGAATCACTTCGCGGTTGAAGTGGGCCATTTTTTCCAGATGCCACAGGTCCTGCAGAAGCAGGGGGCCGCGCGGGCCTGCGGTCAGCGAGTCCTGGTTGTTGGGAACCGGGGCGCCAGCGGCGGTGGTGAGCTTGTGGGTCATGGTCTCTCCTTGATCGAGGGGGTGGCATTGCCCAGCCGCTATGCACGGCCGGGGTACAGAAAATTAATAGCTATTCGCTATCGAATTTTCTTTATTGTTGTTTTGTTCTATGAATATGGCAAGGTTTTAGCGATTGGCAAATTTCAACTTCGCCATAGTCAAAAATTCAACGCGCAAATGCCAGTCAACGCCATGGGCATGCTGGTGCCCAGCCATTGTGTTGGGTGCGCCTGCCGTGCCGGTGTAGGCCGTTGTCCAGTCACAGGGACGGGCAGGTCAGCCCCGGGCGGGTCAGCCGGAAACCAGCTTGTGCACCAGATCGGCGGCTGTGGAGGCGCCGTATTTGCGCATCAGCCGTGCGCGGTAGATTTCCACAGTGCGGTGGCTGATGGCCAGTGCGCGGCCGATTTCCTTGGAGGTCAGGCCTTCGAGCAGGCGGGCGGCCACTTCGCGTTCGCGGCCTGTGAGTTCTGCCCTGACGGGGCGCTGGGCGCTGAGGTCCTCGAAGCTCCAGATGCCCGATGCATGCGGGTCGCTGCGGTCCAGCGTGCGGCCCGTGACATGGCACCAGAAGGTCTCGCCATTGGCGCGCTTCATGATGCGGTTGTCCGAGTAAAACCCCTTGGCGTTGAGAATGGGGGCGATGCGTGCTCCCAGCCGTTCATACTCGTCGGCGCTGGGGTAGAGTATCTGGAAGCTCTGGCCGATCAGTACCTCGCGCGAGGCAGCGAACATTTCGCAGACCTGCCGGTTGCAGTCGATCATGGTGCGGTTGCGCGAGATCACGAGGCCCACGGGCGCCGCGTCGAATGCCAGCCGGTAATCGATATCCATGGTGCAAGTCTTTACGAAAAACTACGTATGCAAGTACGTAGTATCGTAGCGCATCCATTTTGAAGGAGACGTGTGTGAAAAAGCTCTATCCCAGCGCCGAGCAGGCGCTCCAGGGCGTTGTGGCCGACGGGCAACTGCTGGCCGTGGGTGGCTTCGGCCTGTGCGGCATTCCCGAAGCGCTGATCGATGCGCTGCGCGACAGCGGCGTCAAGGGCCTCACGGTGATTTCCAACAATGCGGGCGTGGACGGCTTCGGCCTGGGCAAGCTGCTGGAAACACGCCAGATCAAGAAGATGATCTCGTCCTACGTGGGTGAGAACAAGGAGTTCGAGCGCCAGTATCTGGCGGGCGAGCTGGAGCTGGAGTTCACGCCCCAGGGCACGCTGGCAGAGAAGCTGCGCGCTGGCGGCGCGGGCATTCCGGCCTTTTTCACCAAGACGGGTGTGGGCACCATCGTGGCCGAAGGCAAGGAGCTGCGCGAGTTCGATGGCGAGACTTATGTGATGGAGCGCGCTCTGGTGCCCGATGTCTCGCTGGTCAAGGCGCACCGCGCCGACAAGAGCGGCAACCTGCAGTTCCGCCTGACCGCGCGCAACTTCAACCCTGCTGCCGCCACGGCCGGCAAAATCTGCATCGTGGAAGTGGAGGAGGTGGTCGAGGTCGGTGACATCGCGCCCGATGACATTCACCTGCCCGGCATCTATGTGCACCGCATCGTGCACAACCCGAATCCCGAAAAGCGCATCGAAAAGCGCACCATCACAGAAAAACAAGGAGCCTGACCATGCCGTGGACCCAAGACCAGATGGCCGCCCGCGCGGCCCAAGAACTCGAAGACGGCTTCTACGTCAACCTGGGCATCGGCATTCCCACCCTGGTGGCCAACCACACGGGTGACAAGGAAGTGTGGCTGCAGTCCGAGAACGGCATGCTGGGCATCGGCCCCTTTCCGACCGAGGATGCTGTCGATGCCGACCTGATCAATGCCGGCAAGCAGACTGTGACCACGATCGCTGGCTCGTCCATCTTCGGCAGTGACCAGTCGTTCGCCATGATCCGTGGCGGAAAGATCAACCTGTCCATCCTGGGCGCCATGCAGGTGTCCGAGCAGGGCGATCTGGCCAACTGGATGATTCCCGGCAAGATGGTCAAGGGCATGGGCGGCGCCATGGACCTGGTCGCTGGGGTCAAGCGCGTCATCGTGCTCATGGAGCATGTGGCCCGCAAGAAAGATGGCACGACTGACCTGAAAATTTTGCCCGCCTGCACCCTGCCTTTGACCGGCGTGGGCGTGGTCGATCGTATCATCACCGATCTGGGAGTGATGGACGTGACGCCGCAAGGCCTGAAACTCGTCGAGCTGGCCCCCGAGGTCAGCTTCGAGGAGATACAGTCCAAGACCGGCGTGACGCTGATCCGCTGATTGGTCCATGCAGTGCCGGCGTTTTTGACGCCGGCCTTGGAACAAGAGCCCGCCATGTGCGGGCTCTTGTGTTTATATATTCGAGCCAAGGGAGTCTTTTATGACGGATGCCGCCGCCGCGCGCAATCCACAGGCCGCGCAGCAGGGATGGAAGGATGAGGGCGAGCATTTCCTGCGCGCCGTCACCGACATGGCCGAGCACTGCAACGTGGTGACCGGCGAGCCCATCTTCAATGACAAGGGAGTCAAGCTCGTCGAGAAGTATGCCCGGCTTGACAGCCGCATGTACGAGCGTCTGGTGCGCCACAGGCTGCGTGACCCTATCGACAAGCACCTGAGCGTGGACAACCGGGTCGATGTGCAGTCCATCGAAGCCTATGCCATGGTGCAGTGCGAAACCGTGGATCTGGTCAGGCGGCTTGTGCAGTCACTGGGCGGCACAGACCGGCTGCTGGCGCCCTTGCGCCTTCTGGTGCTGCCGCCGCATATCGGCTTCAAACTGACGGTGATGCGTGAGCAGCGTCCCGAACTGTTCGCGCACAGCCTGCAGATGATGCTGGTGGCCATTTGCCTGGCGCTTCACAAGGGCTGGAGCGAGCGTGAATGCGGGCCTCTGGCGGTGGCAGCCCTGCTGCATGATGTCGGTATGCTCTATATGGACCCGGCCTGGACCGATTCCAATTACCGTCTGTCCGGTAACGAGCGCAAGCATCTGGTGGCGCACTCCGTCACGGCCATGCTGATTGTGCGCGGCGCAGGCGTCTACTCGCAGGATGTGGAGATGGCCATCCTTGAGCACCACGAGCGCATGGATGGCACCGGTTATCCGCGCGGCATCCATGGCGAGAATATCTCTCCCATGGGCCAGATCCTGCTGCTGGCCGAGGTGGTGTCGGCCTTTTTCGACAAGTTCCACGACCTGCCGGGCCAGCGCCTGTCGCTGATGCTGCGCATGAACCATCGCCGCTATCCGGCTGATCTGGTGAGCATCATCCTGCCGCTGCTCTACGACGAGATCGCGCCGGGAACGCCCCTGCCGCCGCTGCAGGCCGAGTTCATGCATACCGTGGCCGCCCTGGCTGCGGCGTTCCAGATGTGGGAAACGCTGAGCCAGAAGTTTCCCGAGCGCTGGCAGGCCATGCCCGATCACCAGGCAGCCGTCTACATCGATACCAGCATCGGAAGCCTGCAAAAACAGCTGGCCGAGGCCGGTGCGCACCCGAATCAGCAGACCGATCTGCTGGCCTATCTCAAGGACGATGTGCAAGGCATGAGCGAGATCGCCCTGGTCAGCCGTGAGGCGCTATGGCAGCTGCAGGCGATTGTCAATGGCTGTCTGCGCCGCTGGCCCGGCGTGCATGCCTGTGCCCATGCCGTGGATGCTGCGGTGGCGCAATGGTGCGATGCATGCATGCAGATCGATCCAGGCCGCCTGGCCCCAGCTCCTGCGCCAAGAGGCTGAGCCATGCGTGGCCGGGCTGTTGCCCGGCCTTTCAGCTTCCCGATGCCGTCGTGCCCAGCGGGTTGAGCATGCGCGTCAGGGCCGCGATATCGGACGCGGCTGCCATGCGTGCCGTGGTCTCGATGGAACGGTAGTGCCGCACGATGGCCTCGCCGGTCGGGGTCAGCGATGCGCCGCCGCCGTGGGCGCCGCCTGCGGCCGTATTGACGGCGGGCATCTGCAGCGAGCGGTTCATCTCGTCCACCAGCACCCAGGCCCGCCGGTACGACATGCCCAGCGCGCGCGCCGCCGCCGAAATGGAGCCGGCCTCTGCGATGGCCTCTAGCAACTGCACTTTGCCCGGGCCGATGGCAATGGTGCTGTCGTTGTATACGCGCAGGCGGAACTGGACTTTGGAGGTCATGGGCAGGTCACGGGTCGGACGGTCAAAGAAATATCCTAAGATTAAGCGAAATCCATAGTCTTTGCGAATGATGGGGGTAAGAGGAAGTTCGAAGAGATTTTGTGGATACAGCGTAATTTCGTGAGAAGCATGCTTTTCAGTTCAGTAGCGTGCATGAAAAGCCATGATTGGCGCGGATTGTGGACGTATGGTGGCTTGCCAAGGTCTTGCTGTGGTTTGTGTGAAGATCATGTAAAGATACAGCGCAGTCCTGCGCGTGCAGTGGCCGCAAGACCGTGCAGAGGCCATGTCACCCCCGCTTTTCCTGTCCCTGGCGCAGCCGGGCCGATGCCAGCGCTGCTGCCACCAGCAGGGCTGCGATGATGAGCAGGCCATTGCGCGTACTGCCCGTGGCCTGCTCGATCAGGCCCATGGCCGTGGGGCCGATGAAGCCGCCAGCCAGGCCGCAGGTGTTGACCAGCGCGATGCCGCTGGCCAGCCCCGCGCCTGCCAGCCGGGAGGCGGGAAACAGGAAGATCACGGACTGCACGGCAAAGAACATCAGCGCCGTCAGGCTGAAGCCCAGCAGGCCCAGGACCGGTGCCGAGCTGCCCGCCAGCGCGGCCAGCAGCAGGCCGGTGGCCATGGTGGACAGGCCCGCCAGCAGCATGTGCCGGCAGCGCTGTGCTGTGGTGGCCAGGCGCGGCAGCCAGGCCGCGCCGATGGCTGCCGCAATCCAGGGTACGGAGTTGAGCAGGCCGATCTGCAGCGGCGAAAGCGTGCCGTAGCTGCCGATGATGCCCGGCAGGAAAAAGATCACGGTGTAGATGCTGATCTGGTGGCAAAAGTAGATGAAGATGGCCAGCCAGATCTGGCGGTCGGCCAGGCAGTCCCTGAGCGACTGGCCTGTCGTGCCCGAGCGTGCCTGCTGCTCCTGCTCGGCGCGCAGATGCTCCAGCACCTGGCGCGATTGCGCCTTCGTGAGCCAGGGCGCGCTGGCCGGCCCGTCGGGCAGCTTCTTCCAGACCACCCAGGCCAGTGCCACGGCGGGCAGCCCCTCGATGACGAACATCCATTGCCAGCCGCGCCAGCCCAGGAGGCCGTCCATCTGCAGCAGGGCTCCGCCCACGGGACCGCTCAGGATGTTGGCGATGCACACGCCCAGCAGGAAATAGCCGATGGCGCGGGCCCGCTGCTCGCGGCCGAACCAGTAGGTCAGGTAGAGCATGACGCCTGGAAACAGCCCGGCCTCGGCTGCGCCCAGCAGCAGCCGCATGGCGTAGAACGAAGCCTCTCCGGCGATGAAGGCCATGCCCGCCGACAGCAGCCCCCAGGTCACCATGATCCGCGTGATCCACAACCGCGCGCCGACCCTGTGCATGATGAGATTGCTGGGCACTTCCAGCAGCGCGTAGCTCAGGAAGAACAGTCCTGCGCCCAGCCCGTAGGCAGCGGACGAGATGCCCAGGTCGATTTCGATGTGCGTCTTGGCCAGCGCGATATTGGTGCGGTCGATGAAGCTGATCACATAGACCAGCACCAGCAGCGGCATGAGCTTGCGCAGAATGTGCGTATTCAGCGTGCGCTGCGTATCGTCTGCGCTGGCGTGTGTGGTATGGATGGTATGCGTGGCATGTGGTGGATGGGGCATGGCGGCTCCAGGTAACGGATGAGGGACATGGCCGAAGAAAGAAGCGGGGCAGGGCGGACCAGCGGAAAATCCGGCCGTCGAAGCTGTCCACCCAGTACAGGCGCTGCTGCCCTGTATCCCACAGGGGGCCTTCGCCCAGTGAGGTCTTGAGATCGGCCACGATGTCGATGCGCATGGTGAACTCTCCTTCAGGGGGCAAATGGGGGGCTGTTGCTCAGAACGCCACGGCAGCGGCGCCCTTGAGGCCCAGCATCTGGCGGGCCTGTTCGGGCGTGGCCACGCCGATGTTCAGCGCGTCGAGCACGGCGCGTATGCGCCGCACCTGCTCGGCGCTTGATGCGGCCAGCTGGCCGGGGCCGATCCACAGCGAATCCTCCAGGCCCACCCGCACATGGGCGCCCATGGCTGCGCCCATGGTCGCCAGCGCCATCTGGTGGCGCCCCGCGCCCAGAATGGACCATTGGTAGTGGCTGCCCAGCAGCCGGTCGGCCGTGCGCTTCATGTGCATCAGATCCTCGGGGTGGGCGCCGATGCCGCCCAGAATGCCGAACACCGACTGCACGAACACCGTGCCCTGCACCAGCCCCCGGTCCACGAAATGGGCCAGGTTGTACAGATGGCCGATGTCATAGCACTCGAACTCGAAGCGCGTGCCCTGGGCCTGGCCCTGGCGCAGGATGCTTTCTATGTCGGCATAGGTGTTCTTGAACACCAGATTGCGGCTGTTTTCCAGGTGCTCGCGCTCCCAGCCATGCGCGAATTGCCTGAACCGCTCCAGCATGGGAAACAGCCCGAAGTTCATGGAGCCCATGTTCAGCGATGCCAGCTCGGGCTGGAAGACCGCCACAGGCTGCAGGCGCTCCTGCACGGACATGTGCGGACTGCCGCCCGTGGTGATGTTGATGATGGCATCCGTGGCCCCACGTATCTGCGCCAGGAAGGGCCTGAACAGCGCCGGATCCTGCGAGGGGCGGCCGTCCCTGGGGTCGCGCGCATGCAGATGCACGATGGCGGCGCCGGCCTCGGCCGCCTCAATGCTGGCGCGGGCAATCTCGTCGGCAGTCACGGGTAGGTGCGGCGACATGCTGGGCGTGTGGATAGCGCCGGTGGGCGCGCAGGTGATGATGGCAAGCGGGCGGTGGGCCATGGGTCTGCTCCGAAAGGCGGTCGCGGGATGGGGGAGGGCGTGCGCTGTCAGCTCAGGGCCTGGGTCAGGCCGTCGACCGCCAGCGCCTGGCCCGTGACATGGGCAGCCAGATCGCTGGCGGCGAACACCGCCATATGGGCGATGTCGCGCGCCGTGGCCATGCGCCCCAGCGCGGCCTGGCGCGTGTAGCTGCGCGCGACCTCCTGCACCGGCTGGCCCAGGGCCTGCGCCTTGGCGGCGATGACGGCCTGTATGCGGGGGCCGTCCACCGCGCCGGGCAGGATGGCGTTGACGCGGATGCCTTCGTGCCCCAGCTCCAGGGCCAGCGACTTGGTCAAGCCGATCACGGCCCACTTGGATGCCGAATAGGCCGCCCGGCCCGGCATGCCCAGATGGCCGGCCGCCGAGGACATGTTGATGATGGCGGGGCAGCGCCCCTGGCGCAGCCGTGGCACGGCCAGGCGGGCGCACAGGAACTGGCCGGTGAGGTTGACCGACAGCGTGCGCTCCCAGTCGGCCAGTGCCAGTGTTTCGACGGCGCCTGTCGGTCCGGCGATGCCGGCGTTGTTCACCAGAATGTCGAGTCCGCCCAGCGAGCGGTCCGCCTCTGCGAACAAGTGCGCGACCTGGGCCTCGTCCGACACATCGGCCAGGCAGCCATGCACGCCCGGCAGCGCCTGTTCCAGCCGGGCCAGGCCGGCACTATCGGCGTCGCAGACCATGGCCAGGGCCCCGGCCTCGACAAAAGCGCGCGTGATTTCGAGGCCGATGCCCGATGCGCCTGCGGTCACCAAAACACGCCGGCCTGCCAGAAAACGGCTTTCCAACATAGATGATTCCTTGGTATTTCGTGGTTTGATAGTTTTTGATTATTTATATGTGATCACAGATATGTGATGGTAAATACCCTGTCAGACATGCCTATGCGCTACGATGGCTGCATGGCCCTCACAGAACTTGTCACCCCACTCAAGCGCCAGACCCTCAGCAGCGATGTCTACGCGCAGTTGCGCGAGCTGCTGATCACGGGCCAGATGTTTCCAGGCGAGCAGATCTCGCTGCGCACCACGGCCAGCGCCCTGGGCGTCAGCGTCATGCCTGTGCGCGAGGCGGTTCACCGGCTCGTGGCCGAGCAGGCGCTGGAGCTGACGCCCAGCCGCGCGCTGCGCGTGCCCCTGATGACGGTCAGCGCGTTCCGCGAAATCACTACCATCCGCACCCATCTGGAGGGCCTGGCAGCAAGCCAGGCAGCACAGCGCCTGCGCGAGGACGAGTTGCAGCAGATCGTGGTCTGGCGGGACCGCTTCGCCAGCGAGATGGCACAGGCCGAGCCTGATGGCGCACGGCTGATTGCCTTCAACAAAGGCCTGCATTTCGCCATTTACGGTGCGGCTGGCATGCCCATGCTGGTGCAGATGATCGAGGCGCTGTGGCTGCGCATCGGCCCCATCCTCAACCACGACCTGCGCTCGGGCTCGCGCCGCGTGCGCGAGCAGGTGGCTGTGGGGCACCATGCCCATCTGGTCGATGCGCTGCAGCGCCGTGATGGCGCAGCCGCCCATGCCGCGCTGCGCGGCGACATCGAAAGCGCGGCGCAGTACATCATTTCGGCCGGTGTGCTGATCGCAGCCGATGGCATGGCTGGCTAGAATGGCCGCCCCATGCACAACCCCCATGACCCCAAGGTCCTGCCCATCCGCGACGGCGTCAGTCCCAGTTGCGTGGTGTTGCCCAGCCAGGGCGGCGGCCTGCTGATCGATTTTCTGGCTGCGCGGCTGCCTGCCGTCTCACGCGGCGACTGGCTGCGGCGCATGCAGCAGGGTGAAGTGGTGGACGAGCACGGGCGTGCCGCGCAGGCGCAAACGGCCTTCGTGTCTGGCCTGCGCTATTACTACTACCGCGAGCTGCCGGCCGAGCCGTGCATTCCCTTCGAGGCCGAGGTCATCCACCGCGATGCCCATCTGCTGGTGGCCGACAAGCCGCATTTCCTGCCCGTGGTGCCTGCGGGCAAGTACCTGCAGCAGACTCTGCTGGTGCGCCTCAAGCGCAAGTTCGGGCTCGATGAGCTGTCGCCCATCCACCGTATCGACCGCGATACGGCGGGGCTGGTGGTCTTTTCGGTGCAGCGCGCCACGCGCGGCATCTATCAGGCGCTGTTTCGCGACCGGGCCATCGACAAGACCTATGAGGCGGTGGCACCCTGGCGCGAGGAGGTGTCTTTCCCCCGCGTGCACGAAAGCCGCATGGAGGAAAGCGGCCACTTCTTTCGCATGCACGAAGTGCCCGGCACGCCCAACACCCGCACCCGCATGCAGGTGCTGGAGCGCCATGGCTGCTGGGCGCGCTACCGGTTGGAGCCCGAAAGCGGAAAACGCCACCAGTTGCGCGTGCACATGGCGGCCCTGGGCCTGCCGCTGTGGGGCGATGGCTTCTACCCCGAGGTGCATGACATGCCCGAAGGCGACTACTCGCGGCCGCTGCAGCTGCTGGCGCGTGCCCTGGCTTTCGACGATCCGCTGACGGGCCAGCGCCGGCATTTCGAGAGCCGCCGCGCACTGCTGCCACTGGCAAGTCTGTAGCAGGGCCGCGCTGGTTGCCCTGCTTTTGGGGCCTACAGGTCAAACCCTCAGTAGTTTTGTCGGCTTGTTGTGTGTCAAAATGAGAATCATTCGTATTTTTTGATTGCTGCGGGTTCGAAGGCATCAGGCACACCGGCTCGAAAAGCCCGCAGCAGACTTGCCATGGGCAAGGCCTGCATCCCGCTTCGGACAGGATGGATGGCGTGACGCCCATTGTTCAGCCAGCCGGGGAAGGCCATGTTGTACACCTTGGATGACATTCAGCAATTGACGATGGAGCACCAGGCCCTTTTGCGTGGCTACGGCCACGCCCAGAATCGCAGCGACGAGCTGCTGCGGCGGCAGGCGCGGGAGATAGAGCGCCTGCAGGCGCAGGCCATGCGCCAGCAGGCGGCCCTGATCGCCAGGGACACCCTGCTCATGTGGGCCCGGCAGGACCGGGAGGCACTGGACAGGGCGATACCCGGCCTGTCCAGGCGAGCCACGCTGGCGCGGCGGGTGGAGACGCTGCTGGTGCGAGTGCAGGATCTCCTGCGCGAGCGCGCGCTCTGGCAGAGCGAGGAGGCCAGGCGCATGCAGCGCGATCCTGGCATGCCGTTCGAGACCGTTGGCGCAGGGGAGGATATCGAGGCCAGCCTGCGCGAGGCTGATCTGGTGATCTGCCAGACCGGCTGCCTGAGCCATGGCCAGTACTGGCGGGTGCAGGACCTCTGCAAACGCACAGGCAAGACCTGCGTGCTGGTGGAGCAGCCCGATGCGCTGCGCATCATGCGTATCCACCGCTCCGACGGCTGCGGGCAATGCGCGTCAGCAGGCTGTACGCCAGGAGAGGCTGAGGCATGACGGCTGGTACACAAGACAAGCCTGCACGCCCTGGCGAGCCCGAACTGCGCAGCGTGGGCCTGAAGGCCACGCTGCCGCGCATGCAGGTGATGGAGATCTTCCGCCAGAGTCCGCAGCGCCACCTGCATGCCGAAGAAATCTACCGCAGGCTGGGGGAGCAAAAGGCCGACGTAGGGCTGGCCACGGTATACCGTGTGCTGTCGCAGCTGGAGGCGGCCGGATTGTTGCTGCGCCAGACCTTCGAAAGCGGCAAGGCCGTGTTCGAGCTCAAGGAAGGCCCACACCATGACCACCTGATCTGCCTGCAGTGCGGGCGGGTGGACGAGTTCTGCAACGAGCGCATCGAAGCGCTGCAGCACGAAGTGGCCCGCGCCCATGGCTACCGGCTGGCCGAGCACCGTCTGGCGCTGTACGGCCACTGCAGCGACTGCCTGGCTGGCGGCATGGCAGGCACCAGCACCGAGGCTGCATGAGCCGTCAGCCCCTCGCATGAGATGGGCATGGCAGGCAATGCGCTGTCACGCCAAGGGGTAAGGCCTACAATCTGCTTTTCTATGTCCCGGTGGCTGATCGCGGTTTTTGCCCTGTATTTTCTCTCCAGCGTGCTGTTGTCCACGCTGGGCCTGGCACAGCCGCGTGCCCTGGCGCCGCAGGCATCCTCGCAGCCTGCCCAGGCGCTGGATACCGCTTCTTTGCTCGATGACTTCGGCCATGCGCTGATGGATGACCAGCAGGACCTCCCTGACATCCTGCATGAGTCTCCTGAAATCGTGCGCTGCGCTGCTGTAGGCTGTGCGCGTGTGGCAGGTCCTGTGCCGGACCGGCTGTCGCATGCGCTGGCGCCACCAGACAAGCCTCCCAGCGCCTGAAGCTGGCGCGCATCTGCGCCAGCCTGTTTCTTGCTTGCCTCCCCTATGCGCGCATGGCGAATGCACGCAGCACATGGCCTTTGCGCGGCCTGATTCCATTTTTGTTTCCGGTCCTCCATGGGCTTTGGGCTTGTGGGCTCTGATGGCCAGTGGCCGGTACCTTCGCGTTTTATCTGCACCACCATGGAAATTGCCTTGTTTTTTGTGCCATCCCTGTTTTGCGGCAGGGCATCTGACTGTGCAAAGGGAGCCTGGCATGCCTTGCAAACGCACTGAGTCCGGTCTGGCGCGCTGTACATGGCTGGCGCTGGCCTGCGCCGCGCTGCTGGGCCTTGCCGCCTGCGTGGATGGCTATCCCCAGGAGCAGGAGCCTTTGCTGAGCCCCTATGACATGACCCAGAGCCAGCGCCTGGCGCAGATGAACGCGCTGGGCGCCCAGGCGCAGGCCGCGCAGCGCTGGACCTATGCACTGCTGCCCGGCTGCGTGCTGCGCGTAGATATTGACGGCCCGCAGGGCGCCAGTCCATCGCGTGATATTCCGCTGCTGGGCCAGGTCGTTGCCGTGAGCACCAACCGCGACCAGGGCAGCTTCCAGGTGGAGCTGCAGCGTTCCGATGGCCGGGAGGCACAGGGAGCGCTGGTCATGGAAAGCGAAAAATGGACCGACGCCAGCTGGACGCAGCTGCTGCTGCGGCTGCTGCAAAAGGGCTGCATGGACATGGCGCAGCACCTGCCGCATTGACACGCCCCCTGGCGCGTGCCGTCCCTTCAAAAAAGAAACGGTGCCTCGTGGCACCGTCCCGTGCTGCGCCAGCATGTGCCGGCACGCGCAACTGCCTTACTTGGCCAGGGTCACTGTGCCCTTCATCAGCGCGGAATGGCCGGGGAAGGAGCAAAAGAAGCTATAGGCTTCGCCGGCCTTGAGGGCGCTGGGCGAGAAGCTCACGGAGTCGGACTCTCCGCCGCCGATCAGCTTGGTGTGGGCGATCACGCGGGCATCCTTTTCCTTGACGAAGTCCTTGGCTGCGCCGGCAGCGATGCCATCGGTGGTCACGCCCGGCATGTCGGCCGTCTTGCTCAGCACCCAGTTGTGGCCCATGGAGGCCTTGGGCAGCTTGCCCACATGCTTGAGCTTGACGGTGAACTGCTTGCAGCTCGCAGGCACGCTGATGGTGGGCTTGTTGAACTGCATGGCGTCGTTGCTTTCGATTTCGACAGCGCAGTCAGCTGCCCACACCGGGGCGGCAGCTGCAGTCATGGCGAGTGCCAAAAGGACGGGTTTCCATTGCTTTGCCATTGTGTTTTCTCCTTGAAATGCGGGTGAATTGGCTGGTGTGCCTTCCGGCGGTCACCGGGCATGTCCGGAGATCGTGAAGGAGGCGCTACATGGCTGCCCCGAGCATAGACACGATCAGGGTATGCGGGTTGACTTCAATCAAGCTGTCCAGGTTCAGACACTTGTGCTTGACGGATCGGTGCTGGCTGGTCTGCCCGCTCAGCACCTTTGCACGATCCTTATGGCATGCGTTTGTTACTGATCTCCTGGTTTGAGCAGGATGGCATGAAGCATGCAAAAAACACGAGGCAGTTGATTTGCATGCTAATCACCAGGGGGCTTCTCGGACCTGTCACGCGCACCTGACAGATTGTCAAGCGATGCGCAGTCTGGGTTGACAATGCCGTTGGCTGAGCCGTGTGCGTTATGGCTGACAATGCCATGGCTTTTCGTCGGCGCTCTCGCGCTGCCCGGTGCAGGTTTCCGTTCTCGATTTTCTTCACATTCTGGCCGTGGCGTGTGCCGCGCGCCTCCATGCCATGAGTACACCTGATCTTCACACGGCCCCCCTGGCGGATCTCTATGCCTTGCTCCACAAAGGCGTGACGGCGCAGGCTTTTGCCATCGAGCTCGATGCCCGCCTGCACGATGATCGCGCCGACGAGGTGCGCGAATTTCTGGGCCGATGCGATGAGCGCTGCCTCACCATTCTGGGCTGGCTCAAGCAAAGCGAGTCGCCCTGGGCGCGCGACAGCGAGCGCTGGCTGGCCTTTGCCCGGCTGACAGTGCCGCGCGGCCATGCGCTGAAAGGGCCTGAGGACAGTGCCTGGCAGGTCACGGCCCAGGTGGCAGCCGAGGTGCGCGCCCTGGCCCAGCAGTGGCTGGCCCAGTGCCGCAGCGCCGGCAAGGCCGATGAGGGCAGGCGCCTGGTGCTCGACGACCTGCTGCCCTGGCTGGTGTACGACGGCATGCCCGACGAAGAGGTGAGCGCAACGCTCGACTGGGCTCTGGCTTTGAGCGAGGGTGAGTACAACTGCCATGATGTGCTCAGAAGCATGTACCGAGGCGATGCGCCATGGACGCGCGACAGCGGGCGCTGGCTGGCCTTTGCCCGGCTGATGGTGCCGCGCGGCCATGTGCCGGGCGCACCCGGTGACAGGCGGGTCACGGCCGAGGTGGCCGCCGAGGTGCGTGCCCTGGCCGAGCAGTGGCTGGCCCATTGCCGCAGCACCGGCACGCTGGACCAGGGCGCCAGCCTGGTACTCAAGGACTTGCTGCCCTGGCTCAGCTATGACGGCATGCCCTACGAGCAGGTGACGGCGACGCTGGACTGGGCGCTGGCCTTGTGCCAAGAGGCTGGTTTTCTGCATGACGCGGATACCGATGGCGACTGGAGCCGCTGGCGCAGGCAGCCCGACTGGAGCGCACTGATTGCCGCCCTGAACGATGCGGACCTGCAGCGCTATGCGGCGGCAGGCGGGCGGCTGTTCGATGACATCCTGGAGTGCTTCATCCGCACGCGCCAGAAGCAGGACTGGAGTGGCTGGCAGGCTTTTTTCGCGCAGCATCCCCTGCTGTTCGACAAGGTATTCGACAGGGCCGGCCTGCGCGATGGCGCGCTGATCGGCCAGCGCTGGCCCGGCGCCAGCGCCCAGCGCCGCGAGGAGCTGGCCTGGGCGCTGATGGACCAGGTCGGGACCGGGCGCGGCAAGGAGCTGGTGCAGGCCCGGCAACTGTTCGACCGGTTCGCACACGAGGATGCCGGGCCTTTTGCGGCAGCGCTGCGCGACCATGGCCATTACGCGGGCCGCCCGTTGTTTCAGCATATCTGCGACCATGGGCCGGCTGCGCTGCAGCCTCTGCTGTTGCCGGCCATGGCCCAGCAATGCCAGCGCAATGACCGGGAAAGCATGCGCAGGCTGCAGCCCCTGATCCGCACCCAGGTCATGCGCAGCCCGGGGGATCTGGCAGGCATGGCGGTCAAGGATCTGGTGCATTTGCTGCCTGCGCTGGATGCGGCCAGCCTGCAGGCTGCTTTGCCCACGTTGACCTCCATCATCGCGGGCAGCAGCGCCAAGGGCCTGCGCACGGCCGTGGCAGCCCTGGCTGCGCAGCTGCAGCCGGACTGGCTTGTGCAGGCCGGCTGGCTTGAGCAGCCCAACAAGAATCTGCTGCTGGCCTGCCGCGACGTGTTGCTGGTGCACCCCGATCCATGCGCAGGTCCGCTGCTGGCCCAACTGCTGGCGGGCGCAAAGCTCGATGCGGCCTCGGCCAGCAGTGTGCGCCAGCGGCTGCAGCAGCTGGGCCTGTCCGGGCAGGCGCAGGTACTGCCGCAGGACAGCGGACCGGTGGCCGCCGGATCGTCCACCCCTGTCTCCGAAGCGGCTTCTGGCAGCGCCGATGCCAGCCTGGACGCACAGGTCGTTGCGGTAAAACGCCTGAGCGCCGCCATCAAGCCTTTCGATACGCCCGAGCTGCTGGCGCTGTGCGCGCCGCTGTCCGAGCACGAGGCCCGCGTGCTGCTGCACGTGACTGCCACGGCCGAGGGCGATCTGCCGCCGCTGGCGACGGAATTGATGGCGCGCATGGCCCCGGACGGCCGCGCCGGGCTGGCGCTCGCGCTGGTGCAGCAGTGGATCGCTGCCGATGGCGAGCCCAAGCAGCGCTGGGTGCTCAGGCTGCTGCCCGGCCATGCCGACAACCGTGCCGTCGATGCGCTGGCGGCCGCTGTACGGGCCTGGAACAGGACGCACACGCCACGGGCCGTCGTTGCCCTGGAGGCCCTGGCCGGTGTGGACAGCCTTTATGCGCTGCTGCGTGCGCAGGAAGTGTCCGAATCACGCGCGCTCAAGGAGCGGCTGCAGCGTGTGGCGCTGGATGCGCTGCGTGCGGCCGCCAGGCGTCGGCAGATGGATTTGTCCGAGCTGTATGACGAGCTGACGCCGGACTTCGGCCTGGGCCAGGGCCTGACGCTCACGGTCGGGCCGCAGGCCTACCGCGTCGAGTTGCAGGGCGATTTGAGCCTGCGTGTGGTGAACGGCCAGGGCAAGGCCAGCAAATCCATCCCAGCGGTCAGGGACGAGGCGCTCAAGCCCGAATGGGAGGCGGCCACGGCCCGGCTCAAGACCCTGGCCACCAGCCTGAAGACCGTGGTCAAGCAGCAGGGGCCGCGCATGCTGGCGGCACTGGTCAGCGGCAAGCGCTGGCCGCTGGAGCGCTGGCAGCGGCTGTTCGTGCAGCATCCGCTGCTGCGCATCGTGGGCCGCAGCCTGATCTGGCGCGCCGAGGGGGCGCCGGACCTGGCACGCACCAGCTTCCGGCTGGCCGAGGATCTGTCGCTGGTCGATGTCGAAGACGCTGCCGTGGCCCTGCCCGCAGGCTGCAGCATCAGCCTGTGGCACCCGGCCACGGCGCTGCCGGGCGAAGTGGATGCCTGGCGCGCCTACTTCGCCGATTACGAACTGGAGGCCCTGGTCGATCAGCTGGGGGCATGCGCCGATTTGCCGGCGCCCGGGCAGTTCAAGGATGGCCTGCTGCTGCCACCCGCGCCGCTGACGCTGGCACAGGAGAGCCTTGGCAGCCTGCTCAAGAAGTTCGGCTACCGGCCTGGGCCCGTGGGAGATGGCCCCAGCATCAACGAGCATGTCTGGCAGCTGCCCGAGCTGCAGCTGCGCATCGAACTGAGCCATGGCCACTTCCCGCCCTATCTGGACCTGGGTCTGCCGGTGGATGTGGAAAGCATCCGCGTGTACGGCATGGACTGGAACAGCCGCAGTGCAGCCCAACTGCCCAAGCCGCTGCTGGCCACGCTGCAGGGCCAGTGGCGGGCGCTTGCTGCCAAGGCCAAAGGCAATGATTGATGTTGCATGACATGGCCGGGAACTCTATTGGTACCGGCGATACTCGCTGCCTGGCGGCTGTGCCACAGGCTTGAATTTTCTTGCAGACCCCGCACCCATGAACACCATCACCACCGAACAGGCCACGCTTGATGAGTTGAGCGCTTCCCTGCCAGCCACCGAACTGGCGCAGGTTCTGGCGCAGCGCATGCGCGCCGGACAGGACGCAGAGGTTGGCGCCTTTCTGCGCAAGGTTTTCGACAGCTACGACCATCCGCTGCGCAACCTGCGGGGCAATGACCTGCCCTGGACCCAGGATCATGACCTGTGGCTGGCGTTCGCGCGGCAGATGATTCCTTTCGGTTTCGACATGGTGGGCAGCTGGGACCGCACGATTCCGCGCCGCAGCCCCGAGCTGGCAGCAGAGTTCGAGCAGATGGCACGCGCCAGCCTGGCCCGGCCCCGCGCCGAGGAGGACAAGCGCGATTTCCGCGAAAACCGCATCCTCGGCATGTTCAATTGGCTCTGGTATCCGGGGATTGAGCGCGAGAAGGTGCTGGCGCACATGGACTGGGCCGCGCAGCTCAATCAGCTGGGTGGCCCCATCTATGGCGGCATTGAATGGCGTGATCTGCTGGAAAGCCTGGGCGATGATGACCTGCTGCAACTGGCAGAGCGGGGCGGTGAGTTCTATGCGGACGCCAGCCGCATCTACATGCAACGCCACAGCGAGGTGCCGCATCCGCAGCGCTGCGCACCCTGGTACGACTTCTTTCGCCGCCACCCCGACTGGTTCGATGCCAAGCCCATCAAGGAAGATCCTGGCCTGATCGCACTGCGCTGGGACCTGGGCGCCGATGCCAAGTGCCGCGAAGAGCTGGTCAATATGCTCATGCGCGATGCCGACCGCGAGCCGCAGGACTACTTCACCGCCATCTTCGACCGTCTGGTGCGCGATGATGCCCAGCCTTTTGCGGACTGGATGCAAGGCTGGCGCCCCAGCTACCACTTCGATGCGGTGACGGCCCAGCAGATCTGGGATGCCCGCTACCCGCAGCTCATGCCTCACCTGCTGTCCTGCATTCTGAAGCGGTCCAGCAGCGCGTCTTTCATCGCGCTGCTCAACCGCATGCTGGCCGAGCAGCCAGACTATTTGCGCGACATTCCCACGGCAAGGCTGGCGCAGTTGCTGCCGCAGCTGGACCCGTCCCTGCTGCATGGCTTGCTGCCGCCACTGGGCGATCTGCTGTCTGGCAGCAACTCGCGGGCACTGCGCGATGCTGTGGCGCGCTGCATGCAGGCGCTGGATGCACAGGCCCTGGGCGCCGTGTTCGAGTCCACGGGCTGGCTGGCGCGCCGCGAAAAGCAGATGCAGCTGGCCTGCCGCGACATTTTGCTGGCCCATCCGGACCCGGGCGTGGCCCCTTTGCTGCAGGCATTGCTGCGCACGGGCCTGGACCTGGGCTCCGAGAGCATGGTCGAGGCCCGGCTGCTGGCATTGGGCGTGCAGGTGCCTGGTGCCCTGGCAGGGCAGGGGGCGGACGGGCAACCGGTTGATCTGCAGGCGCTGGAGGCCCGCGTGGCGCGCTTCAAGCGTTTTTCCAGCAGCATCAAGCCCTACGACCAGCCGCAGACGCTGGCGCTGTTCGCCCCCTTGTCCGAGCATGCCGCGCGCATCGTGCTGCATCTGGTGGCCACGGCCGAGGAGGAGTTGCCGCCGCTGGTGTGGCAGATGCTGGCCCATGTGCCCACCGAGAGCCGGGCCCAGCTGTCGCTGCATCTGGTCAATGTCTGGGTGGGGCTGGAGGGCGATCCCAAGGCGCGCTGGGCGCTGCGCCTGGCCGCCGGCCACATTGACGACCGCCTGGTGCAGACCCTGGTGGCGGCCGTCAAGGCCTGGGGCTACACCAAGAAGCAGCGCGCCGTGATTGCCGTGGAGCAGCTGGGCGCGCTCGACACCATCTATGCGCTGTCCCAGGTGCAGGCGCTGTCCACCTCGCGCAAGCTCAAGGACCTGGTCATCGCGGCCACGCACGACACCCTCAAGGCAGCGGCCCAGCGGCGCGGGCTGAGCCTGATCGAGCTGTATGACGAACTGACGCCGGACTTTGGCCTGGGCGGCGATGGCCTGGTGCTGGAGGTGGGGCCGCAGCGCTACCGCGTGCAACTGCAGGGCGATCTGAGCCTGCGTGTGGTGAACGACAAGGGCAAGGCCTCCAAGACCCTGCCCGCGCTCAAGGACGAATCGCTGCGCCTGCAGTGGGATGCGGCCAACGCCGAGTTCAAGACCACGGCTTCGGGGGTCAAGGCCATTGCCAAACAGCAGGGGCCGCGCCTGCATACCGCCTTCATCACCGGCCAGCGCTGGCCGGCACAGCGCTGGCACAGGCTGTTTCTGCAGCACCCTTTGCTGCGCATCGTGGGGCGCAGCCTGATCTGGCAGCTGCAGCAGGGCGTGAGCTTTCGTATTGCCGAGGATTTTTCGCTGGTGGATGCCAATGATGACCCGGTGGAGCTGCCCGCAGATGCGCACATCACGCTCTGGCACCCGGCGGATGCCGCGCCGGGCGAGGCCGAGGCCTGGCGCACCTGCCTGGCCGACTATGAGCTGCAGCCGCTGATCGATCAGGTGGGCGCAGCCTGTCTGCTGCCCGATGCCTCGCAATGGAAGGATGGTGCCCTGCACCCTGCTGCCGCGCTGGAAATCAGCCAGGGCGCACTGTCCGGGCTGCTGGCCAAATGGAACTACCGTCCCGGCTCTGTGGAGGATGGCCCCGGCATCTACGAGCACAACCTGGACCTGACAGGGCCGCAGCTGTCCATCACGCTCAATCATGGCCGCTACATGCCCTTCATGGATCTGGAAAACCGTGTATCCATAGTGAACGCGGTGGCCTTTGACAGCAGCCAGCGCGATGAAGATGGCCGCTGGCTGCGCCTGCAGCCAGCGCAGTGGCCGCGTGCGCTGCAGGCCACGCTGATGGGGCAGTTCGCGGCCATGGCCGCCAAGGCGGTCAGCGGCAGGGAGGGTGACTGATGGCGACCCGGCGCAACTCCACCGCTGCGCGCGCAGCCGATGCCGCCGCCGTTCAGCGCCAGCCGGCCGAGCAGGCCCACGCGCAGGAACTGGCCGCGCTGCAGGACAGCGACCAGGGGCCGCGCCCCGAAGGCTGGCGCCTGAGTCCGCGCGCCGTGCGCCGCTTCATCCTGGGCGGGCCAGGCCCCCAGGGGGATGACGGCCTGGCCGTTGCGCGCAAGATCCATGGCAATGACGCGCTGGTCGAGCGCGCCATCGTCACCCTGGCCGGGCAGCGCGGCCTGATGCTGGTGGGCGAGCCCGGCACGGCCAAGTCGCTGCTGTCCGAGTTGCTGGCGGCCGCCATCAGCGGCGACAGCAAGCTCACCGTGCAGGGCGGGGCCGGTGTGGTGGAAGAGCAGATCCGCTACGGCTGGAACTATGCGCTGCTGCTGCGCGATGGGCCGGGGCCGGAGTCTCTGGTGCCGGGGCCGCTGCACCGCGCCATGAGCGAGGGGCGGCTGCTGCGCTTCGAGGAAATCACGCGCTGCGCCACCGAGGTCCAGGACTGCCTGGTGCCTGTGCTGTCCGAGCGCCTGCTGCAGATTCCCGAGCTCAAGCACGAGCAGCCCTGGCTGCTGGCGCGGCCGGGCTTCAACGTCATTGCCACAGCCAATCTGCGCGACCGGGGCGTCAACGAAATGTCCTCGGCGCTCAAGCGCCGCTTCAACTTCGAGACCATGCGGCCTCTGGAGAGCGTGCAGGCCCAGGCCGCGCTGATCGCCGAAGAAGCAGGCCGAGCGCTGGCGCGCCAGCGCATCGGCACCACCGTTGCCCCCGAGGTGCTGACCCTGCTGGCCACCGCCTTCCATGAGCTGCGCAGTGGACAGGTCGGGGACATTGCCGTGGAGCGGCCCGGCACGGTGCTGTCCACGGCCGAGGCCATCGACGTGGTGCTCAATGCCGCCAGCCAGTGCTGGTATTTTGGCGAGGCGCGGCTGCGCCCAGCGCATCTGGCACATCACCTGCTGGGCACGGTCATCAAGGACGACGACGAGGACCGGCGCCGCTTCGCCGAATACCTGCGCGTGGTGGCGCGCCAGCGCGCGTCCAGCGCGGACTGGCTCGATTTCGTCGATGGCGGCCGTGCTGCCCATTGAGGCTGAGGCGCTGCTGGCGCCTGTGCCCGGCCTGCGCCTGGCGCCCGTGCGCCACCACAGCCCGCGCTGTGCCCATCACCTGCGCGCGCTGATGCGCGAATTCCAGCCCACCCATGTGCTGATCGAAGGGCCCACCGAGCTGGATGCGCTGCTGCCCGCTTTGCAGCACGCGCGGGCGCGCGTGCCGCTGGCGGCCTACCTGCACGCCCGCGTGCCGGCGGATGCTGCAGGCGACGAGGACTGGCATTGCCGCTGCTATGTGCCGTTTGCCGCGTTCTCGCCCGAGTGGGTCGCGCTGCGCGAAGCCGCGCGGCAGGGCGCCGCTGTACGGTTCATTGATTTGCCTTATGGCGCACGGCTGCAGCAGCAGGCGCTGCGCGACTATTTTGCGCGCTCGCCCGAGCCTACGCTGGTGCAGGAGCCCGTGCGGCAGGCGCCGGATGCCGTGGCAGCCCTGGTGCAGGCCAGCGGCTGCCGCGATTTCGACGAATGGTGGGACCGCCATTTCGAGTCTGCAAGAGAAGATGCCACGGCGTCTGCCTATTTCAGCGCCGTGCTGGGACTGAGTGCGCTGCTGCGCGAGCAGGCCGGTGCCGTCAGCGACGAGGATGCCGGGCGTGAGGCCCATATGGCAGCCCAGGTGCGCGCCGCCCTGGACGAAGGCGGGCGCTGCCTCGTGGTCTGCGGCGGCATGCATGTGGCTGGCATCGTCGCGGGCCTGCGCCAGGCGGGCAGCCCCGGCGCGGCCCCGCCCGTGCAACGTACCGGCGTTCACCTGATTCCCTATACGCTGGCCCGGCTTGAACGTGCCAGCGGCTACGCGGCCGGCCTGCCGGCTCCCGGCTACTACCAGGCTGTCTGGCAGGCCATGGAGGCTGGCACGCCACGGCCCGACGAAGCGGCCTGGCCCGCCATGGCAGCGCGCCTGGTGAGTGCCCTGCGCGAGCGGCACCTGCCTGCCAGCCTGCCTGATGCGTCCGAGGCCGTGCGGCTGGCCCATGGCCTGGCGGCGCTGCGTGGCTGCCATGGCGGGCGCATGGAGTTGACCGAGGCGCTGCACAGCGCCGTACTGCGCCAGGACGAAGACACCGGCGTGCCGGTGCTGCGGCTTGCGGGGCTGCTGGGCGATGACACATACGGCCTGCTGCCCCCCAACGCACCGCTGGCGCCGCTGCTGGCCGACGTGCAGGACTGGTGCATGCGCCATGGCCTGCCCCAGCGGCCCGCGCTGCCTGTGCGCAAGGAACTGGACATCTACCGCAGCGCGCGCCACCGCCGCATCTCTCAGGGTCTGCACCGCCTGTGCTTTCTGGGTGTGCCCTACGCCCAGCGGCTGGCGGGGCCCGACTTCGTGGCCGGCACCGGGCTGTCGCGTGTGCGCGAGGTCTGGTCGCTGGGCTGGCGGGTGGAGACGGCGGTTGCCCTGACCGAAGCCATGCGCTATGGCGCCAGCCTGCAGGAGGCGGCCATCGGCCGCGTGCGCGACAAGCTGGCCGACCCCGCTGCCGAGGGCGGCCCGGCCGCCCGTGTGCTGGAGGTGCTGGTCATGGGCCTGGAGGGCCTTGCCGATCAGGTGCTGGAGGCCGTGGGCGGCTGGGTGCAGCGCAGCCATGATGCGCTGGCCCTGGCCCAGGCCACGGTGCAACTGGCCCGCGCTTTTGAAGCCTGCCACGCGCTGGGCGGTGAAGACATGCCCCAGCTGCCGCCCTTGCTGGCACGCTGCTTTCAGCAGGCCTGCCTGCGCATGCCCTGGCTGGGCGCAGGCGATGAGGCCCAGCAGGCAGCGGCACTGGACGCACTGGCCGATCTGCACGGCATGGCCTGCCGCAGTGCGCCCTGGGCCGATGCGGCGCTGCTGCACGGCGCCTGCGATGCGCTGTACGCCACCCGGGCGCCGGCGCGCGTGCGTGGCGCGGCGGCCGGCATCCTGGCAGTGACCGGATGCTGGGACGTGGCGCAGGCCGGCGCAGCCATCGATCAGGCGCTGGGTCTGGCCGAGCACGATGCCGTGTCCATGGGGGAATTCCTGCAAGGCTTTCTGCGCGTGAGCCGGGGCTGGCTGCTCAGTCACCCGCCCATGCTGCTGCGGCTTGCCCAGGGCGTGGCCCGCTGGCCCGAGGAGGCGTTTTTCGACGGCCTGCCTGCGATGCGCCTGGCCTTTGCGCAACTGAGCCGCGCCGAGATACGGCAGTGGGGCGAGCGCCTGCTGGCCCGGCCGGCGGTGGCAGTGCCTGCCTGCCCTCAGGCGGCAGCGCCTGCCCAGGCGTTGGCCGAACAGGTGCGTGCCCTGCTGCAGCCCTGGGGACTGATATGACAACAGACGAAGGACTGGACGCAGACGCACTGCGGCGCTGGCGGCTGATTCTGGGTGCCGATGCCGAGGACCCTTCCCAGGCAGACGGGCGCAGCGATGCCCCCGGCCGCTACCCTCGGCTGTCGCCTGAAGACAAGCGCCGCGATGCTGCCATGGAATATCTGTACCGCAGAGAACATCTGGCGCGCGAGCAGTCTGGCGATGGCGATGATGAAGCCATGCCGTGGCGTGGCGGCAGGAGCACGCCCGACCCCCAGGCCGTGCGCTGGCTGGGCGAGGTGCGTCAGCTGTTTCCGCGCAGTGCGGCCGAGGTACTGCAGCGCGATGCGCTGGCCCGTTATGGCATGCAGGAGCTGCTGGCCGATCCCGAGGTGCTGGCCCAGGCCACGCCCAGCATCGAACTGGTGGTCGCGTTGATGGCGGTGCGCACCAGCCTGCCGCCCCAGGTGCTGGCCCAGGCGCGGCGTCTGGTGGCGCGCGTGGTCAGCGACCTGCAGGCACGGCTGTCCCAGCGTGTGCGTGCGGCCCTGTCGCCCCGGCGGCGGCGTGCCGCCGGCCGGGGGCGGGCTCAGCTGTCCAATCTGGACTGGCAGCGCACGCTGCGCCACAACCTGCGCCATTACCAGCTGGAGCAGCAGCAACTGGTGCTGGAGCGCCTGTTTTTCCATGAGCGCGAAGCATTGCGCCTGCGCTGGGATCTCTGGCTGCTCGTGGACCAGAGCGGCTCCATGCATGAATCCGTCATCCACAGCGCCGTCATGGCCAGCATTTTTGCGCGCGTGCGGGCGCTGCAGACCCATCTGCTGCTGTTTTCCGACGAAGTCGCCGATGTCTCCGGCCAGTTGAGCGAGCCCGAAGCCCTGCTCATGGGCGCCCAGCTGGGCGGCGGCACCCGCATCGGCGCGGCCCTTGCGCATGCGGCGGGCCGTATCACGGCTCCGCGCCGCAGCGTGGTGGTGCTGATCAGCGACCTCTATGAAGGCTATGACGAGGACCATGTCCTGCGCGAAACGGCGCGCCTGATCGGCAGCGGCGTGCGCGTGCTGGTGCTTCCCGCCCTGGACCGGCGCGCCGAGCCGGACTACGACCGGGACCTGGCGGTGCGCCTGCGGCAGCTGGGGGCCGACGTGGCCGTCATGACGCCGGACCATCTGGCCGACTGGATGGCCGAGACCATGAAAGGGCATGGCGCATGATGCAGGACTGGCTGCGCACGCTGGACGACGAAGCGATTGCAGGCTGGGCCAACAAGGGCCTGCTGCGCCGAGGCGCGAAGACGCTGGCTTCGGCGGACGTGGATAGCCATGCCTGGACGCTGGAGGCCGGCCGGGCCGCAGCGCAGCTGGAGGGCCATGCGCAGACCCTGGAAGGCGTGGGCTTTGCCGGCCTGCGCTGCGGCTGCCCCGCCTATGGCGCCTGCCACCACCTGTGCGCCTTTTTGCTGGGCCTGCGCCAGCGTCTGGCCAGTGCAGCGCCGGCACCGTCCACGGCTGCGGACGAGCCTGCTCCGCTGGCGGCGCCCTGGCTGGAAGGCGATGCCCAGTCCATGCCCCAGGTCCTGGGCGCTGCTGCCACCCGCCGCGCGCTGCGCTGGCTGGCGCAGGGCGTGCAGGCCGGTCTGTCGCAGGGACCCTTGGCACTGGTGGGGGAATTGTCCGACCCTGAGCAGGTCACGGTCCGGCTGCCGCGCGCAGGCGGCCTGGCAGGCGCCCAGTGCAGTTGCAAGGCCCCAGCCTGTGCCCACCGGGCGCTGGTCGTGCTGCAGGCGCGCCGCGAGGCGGGCGTGCCCATTCCCGATCTGCCTGCCGACGTGCTGGATGCCATGGCCCTGGCGCGGCTGGCGCAGGCGCGGCACTGGATGCAGGCCCTGGTGCTGCAGGGCGGTGCGGCCATGGGGCCAGCTTTCCTGGACCAGGGACAGGCCCTGGCCATCGAATTGCGGCAGGCCGATCTGCCGCGTCCCGCAGGGCTGCTGAATGTACTGGTGCGCACCTTGCGGGACCAGCGGGCGGGGCGCGCAGGCGCCGCCGAGGCACTGCCGCCCCTGCTGGCCGCGCTGTGGATGCTGCTGCGCGGGCTGGCGCAGCAGCCGCTGCCCAGGCCGCTGCGCGAGCTGGCAGGCATGCACCGGCGCAGCTACCGGCGCGTGGACCGGCTGGCGCTGCGTGCCATTGCTGCCGAGGTATGGCGCACACGCGGCGGGCAGCGGGGTTTTTCCGTGCATTTCCAGGATGTGGCAGAGGGACGTTATCTGTGCTGGTCGAGTTCGCGCAGCGAAGGCATGGACCCTGAATGGCAGCCTGCGCAGGCGCTGGAGCACGAAACACTCTATGGCCTGGGCAGGGACCAGCTGCTCCAGGGCCTGCACGTGCTGGCGGGCGGCTGGGTCAGCGACGACGGCCGCCTGTCCACGCGCGAAGGCGCACACTGGGCCGACAGCCCGCCAGGCGGGCAAGCGGCTGCCATGCAGCTTCCTGCGCCCGAGGAGGTGCTGGCGCTGCAGCACGCGCATGCCGCCCAGCTGCGTGCCGACCCCTGGCGCCAGCAGCCGCCGCGCTGGGCGCGTCTGGCCGTGACCGGTTGTGGCACCTTGCAGGACGATGCGCAGCGCGGCCATTGGGCACTGGAGCTGACTGGCGCGCAGGGGGCGGGGTTCACCCTGTCCGGCATGCTGCAAGGGCCGCAGGGCCTCTGTGGCCAGGCATTGCGCGCAGGCTTGCTCAAGGGGCTGGTGCCGCAGGAAGTGTTTGGCCGTGTCGAATTCCACGCCGCAAGGCTGCATCTGTGGCCGGTGGCCATGCGCTGGCAAGGCCAGGAGCACTACCATGCATTGAGCCTGGGGGAGGGCCTATGAGTACGCACGGTGAAGGCGCACCGTTGGCCGTCTGGCTGGACACCGGCCAGGCCTGGCTGGCCGATATCCAGGCCTGCGGCTTGGCAGGCGCCAGCGCGCCGCTGCAGGCCGCAGGCCGTGCCTGGGCGGACGAAGGCCAGACCCTGGGCTGGCTGGCCGTGGCACGCGCCATGGACCAGGTGCTGGACAGGCAAGCGGACCCCCTGCTGCGCGCCAGCGCGCTGCTTGACATCCGGGTTTGGGTGGCCACAGCGCAAAGCCTGCGCTACTGGCCGCCGGGCTGAGATCCGGCTTGCTTCGCCATGGCGCATGCCAGCATGGCATCGCCCACGGCATGCGCGCCCCGGGCCTTGAGTGCCTGGCCTGCGCCTTCGATATCGCGCACCTCCTTGTTCTGGCTCAGCTTGGCCTTGCCTTCGAGGGCGGTGATCTCGATCTCGATGCCCACGATGGACTGCAGCAGCGTGTCGATGAACTCCCTGGGGCTGTCCGACATTTTCCAGGGCGTGGGCATGTCGGCCTCATGGGTGCGGGTCATGCGCCCCACCAGGCCGCGCACGAAGCGTTCGTCATCGCGGATGGTCACGCGGCCACGGGCGTGCACAACCCGGTAGTTCCAGGTGGGAACCTGCCGGTGCTGCTCCTGCTTGCTGGGGTACCACTGGGGCGAGACATAGGCATCGCCTGCGCGAAAGACCACCAGCACCTCATCGCCGCTGCGCAGCTCTTGCCAGACCGGGTTGCTGCGGGCGACATGGGCCTGCAGCGTGCCAAGCCTGCCTTCCTGCGCCCGCAGCTCGAAAGGCAGGTGGTTGGCATCGAGCCCGCCAGGGCCGTGCGTGCACAGAATGCCCAGCGGGTGGCCCGCAATCAGCGCATGCAGCTGGCCGGTGTCGGTTTCTTGAAAGTGGGCGGGGGTGTACATCGTGTGCGATCTCGTTGAACAGGCGCAAAGACAGTGCGATTGTGCGTGGCATCTGTCCCGATGCCCATGCCTGCTTCATCGGTAGCCCCAGTCCAGGCGGCAGATATTCGGTACGCACGCAGCGCTATCAAATGCCTGGCGGTACTCAATCACCCACGTGCCTGTCGGCCCGGTGTGCTTTCACTGGCCAGCTTGCGGTACAGCGTCTGGCGGCTGATGCCCAGCATGCGTGCAGCCTGGCTGATATTGCCCCGGCAGTTTTCCAGGGCCTGGCGTATGGCCGCGCGGGACAGTTCGTCCAGGTTCTGCGCTGGCCGATCGGGCTGGGGGGCAGGAGGCATGCGCGTGCTTTTTTGCAGCTGTGCCTGAAAGTCATCGGGCAAATGTTGCCACTCGATGCGGTCGTCCCCAGGGTCGAGCATGGCGCATGCCGTGCGCAGCACGCTGGCGCACTGGCGCAGGTTGCCGGGCCAGCGGTAGGCGGCGAACTGCGCCAGCAGGGCTGCGTCCAGATGGGGCGGGTGCTGCGGCGCAATGCCTTCCAGGATGCGGGCGCACAGTGCTTCCAGGTCCGTGCGCTCGCGCAGCGGCGGCAGTGCCACGGCCAGGCCGTTGATGCGGTAGTAGAGATCGGCGCGAAAGCGCCCCTGATCGACCTCCTGCTCCAGCGCGCGGTTGGAGGCGCAGATCAGCGCAAAGTCCACGGCCACGGGCTCGCCCCCGCCCAGGGGCACGACCTGCCTTTCCTGCAGCACCCGCAGCAGCCGTGCCTGCAGCGCCAGCGGCATATCGCCGATTTCGTCGAGGAACAGTGTGCCGCCATCGGCTTCGCGCAGCAGGCCCTGGCGGCCTTCGCGCCGTCCTCCCGTGAAGGCACCGGGCAGGTAGCCGAACAGCTCGGACTCGATCAGCGGCTCGGGGATGGCCGCGCAGTTGATGGCCACAAAACGCCCTGCGCGCCGGGGACCGCTGTCATGGGCTGCGCGGGCAAACCACTCCTTGCCCACACCGGACTCGCCCTGGATGAGCAGCGGTATCGGCTTGTCCAGCACACGCCGGGCCTTGGCCGCTGCCGTGCGCCAGCGGGCGTCGCCCGTGTCCAGCCGCTGCAGCGCATCCTGCACAGCCGGTGCAGGGGCCACGCCCGCTGCAGGCCGGACGGTGCGGCGGTCGGGCACGAGCCGGCCGAACAGCGCCGTGCCGTCATGGCGCCTGAGCGCCTGCGCAAGGTCCGGCCTGAGCCGGTGCCGGGACAGCAGCTGTTCCATGCCGCAGTCCAGTACCTGCTCCAGCGCCACGCTGCCTATCTGGGCGGTGCCCAGGCGCAGCAGCGACAGCGCGCTGCGGTTGGCTCCCACGATCCAGCCATCCCCTGAAATCTGCACGATGGCTTCCGCCACCGTGCCCAGCCCTTGCGGGTGGGTGTGCAGATGCAGCCGCATGCAGCCCTGGCTGTCGCAGGACAGCAGCCGGTTCTCGATCATGTGCGCGGCCGTGCTCACCAGCCCCAGCGTGTGCATGCTGCCCCGGCCCTGCTCGCAGGAGATGTCCAGGATGCCCAGCAACTGACCGGTCCCCGACAGGATGGGCGCTGCCGAGCAGGTCAGAAAGCCGTTGCGCTCCAGGAAATGCTCCGCGCCCTGAACGCGCAGGGGCGCCATCTCCGCCAGTGCCGTGCCGATGGCATTCGTGCCACGCTGGGCCTCGTGCCAGCAGGCGCCGCTGGTCAGCGCCACGCGCCCGGCCTTGTCCAGGAAGTAGGGGTCGCCGCAGGTGTCCACCAGGGTGCCGCAGGGGCCGGACAGCACGACCACGCTCTGGCTGTCACGCACCTGGTCGAACAGATACTCCATGATGGGGCGCGAATGCGCGAGCAACTGCTGGTGGCGGCTGCGCAGCATGTGCAGGGCATGCTGCTCCAGATTGTCCGGCGCGGCCAGGCGGCCCGTGGGCCGCAGTCCCAGGTCGGCGCTGCGCTGCCAGGAGCGTGCCAGGCGGTCGTCCAGCAGCCCGCTGGGGCAATGGCCGAATTCCAGAAGGTGCTGGCGGGCCTGGCGCAGGCTCAAGGGAACTGAAGAGGAATGCATGCGGTCTCCTGCTCGGGCGTCGCTGCGCCCTTGCGGTCCAGTATGGACGGTGGCCGGGTCCAGGGCAATCCTGAAGACCCCGCCGGCATGCCGACTGTTCCATTTCGTGACAGTTGTCTCACCGTGGAGCGTTGCATGCCGTGACACCAGCCGCCGCGCTGCGCACGGCACTCCCGTGGAATCAGGCACTTGCGCCGCCCCGAAGGCTGGCACGCTTTTTGAATGTTGCATGGCATCCAGCCTGTGTGGTTCTGGATGTGCACAACACCCATTGGAGACAGACACATGACCGTTTACGCAGCACCCGGCGCCGAAGGCGCCAAGATCGCCTACAAGGCCCAGTACGACAACTTCATCGGCGGCAAGTTCGTGCCGCCTGTCAAGGGCCAGTATTTCGATGTGCTCACCCCCATCAGCGGCAAGGTGTACACGCGTGCTGCACGCTCCACGGCCGAGGACATCGAGCTGGCGCTGGACGCCGCCCATGCGGCCAGCGACGCCTGGGGCAAGACCAGCGCAGCCGAGCGCGCCAACATCCTGCTGAAGATCGCCGACCGCATCGAGGCCCATCTGGAGACGCTGGCCTATGCCGAAACCGTGGACAACGGCAAGGCCATCCGCGAGACGCTCAACGCAGATATTCCGCTGACCGTGGACCACTTCCGCTACTTTGCGGGCTGTGTACGTGCCCAGGAAGGCGCACTGAGCCATATCGACGAGACCACGGTGGCCTATCACATCCAGGAGCCGCTGGGCGTGGTCGGCCAGATCATCCCCTGGAATTTCCCCATTCTGATGGCCGCCTGGAAGCTGGCCCCCGCGCTGGGCGCCGGCAACTGCGTGGTGCTCAAGCCCGCCGAGTCCACGCCCATCAGCATCCTGATCCTGGTCGAGCTGATTGCAGACCTGCTGCCGCCCGGCGTGCTCAACGTGGTCAACGGCTATGGCCGCGAGGCTGGCATGCCGCTGGCGACCAGCAAGCGCATCGCCAAGATCGCCTTCACCGGCTCGACCTCTACGGGGCGCGTGATCGCCCAGGCGGCCGCCAACAACCTGATTCCCGCCACGCTGGAGCTGGGCGGCAAGTCGCCCAACATCTTCTTTGCCGACGTGATGGACAAGGACGATGCCTTCCTGGACAAGGCCATTGAGGGCCTGGTGCTGTTTGCCTTCAACCAGGGCGAGGTCTGCACCTGCCCCAGCCGCGCGCTGATCCAGGAGAGCATCTATGACCGCTTCATGGAGCGTGTCCTGCAGCGTGTGGCTGCCATCAAGCATGCCAACCCGCTGGACACGGACAGCATGATGGGCGCGCAGGCATCCAAGGAGCAACTGACCAAGATCCTGTCCTATCTGGATCTGGGCAAGCAAGAGGGTGCCGAGGTGCTGGCCGGTGGCGGGCAGGCCCATCTGGGCGGCGACCTGGAAGGCGGCTACTACGTGCAGCCCACCCTGTTCAAGGGCCACAACAAGATGCGCATCTTCCAGGAGGAAATCTTCGGTCCCGTGCTGGCCGTGACCACCTTCAAGGACGAGGCCGAGGCGCTGGCGATTGCCAACGACACGCTCTACGGCCTGGGCGCAGGCGTGTGGAGCCGCAACGGCAACGTGGCCTACCGCATGGGCCGCGCCATCAAGGCCGGACGCGTGTGGACCAACTGCTACCACGCCTATCCCGCGCATGCAGCCTTTGGCGGCTACAAGGAGTCGGGCATCGGCCGTGAAACCCACAAGATGATGCTGGACCACTACCAGCAGACCAAGAACCTGCTGGTCAGCTACAGCGAAAACAAGCTGGGCTTCTTCTGATCCACCGCATTGCGGCGCGGGCAGGCAGTGCACAGCTGCCCGCGCCGCCAGGGAGCATGCCATGGTCGAAAGAGTGATTGCCACGCCTGCCGCGCTGGCGCTGATCGCCGAGTTGCAGGGCCGCCATGGCCCTGTGATGTTCCATCAGTCGGGGGGCTGCTGCGACAACAGCGCCGCCAACTGCTACCTGCCCACCGATCTGACCATCGGCGCCCAGGATGTGCTGCTGGGGCATGTGGGCGGAGCGCCTTTTTACATAGGCAAATCCCAGTACGCCTACTGGAAGCACACCCAGCTGATTGTTGATGTCATTGAGGGGCAGGGCGGAACCTTTTCGCTGGAATGCGACACGGGCAAGGCCTTCCATACCCGCTCGCGCCTGTTCACCGATCAGGAGTGGGCCGGCATCGCCGATCTCGTGGCCAGGGATCTGGCCTGAGTGCGGCACAGGTGGATTGCAGTGTGTTCACTGTAAATTAAGACCCTGTTTCACTAAAAGACAGGCTCAAGAAAAAGCATGAGTTGACGAAAATCAGAAGGTCTCTTTTTCATAGGCACGGCATGGCGGAGAACAACGCAGCCGTGTCTGCCATCTGGTTTTCCAACGAAAGTGCTACGAATGAAATTTGATCAGTGGAAGGTGTCCACCAAGCTATGGTGCGCCTTGGGTGGGTTGCTGGCCATGATGCTGGCGGTTTCGCTGTGGGCGCAGTATGCAGTGGCACATGCCGTTCAGGATGGCGAGCGCATCATGGCTGATTTCGACCACCGTATCAGCCTAGCGATTCAGTGGAAGGGCATCACGCAGACGGTGGGAGAGCGGGTTCTCGCCAGCAATGCGAGCACGGATCAGGAGTTGACGCAGCTGCTCGATGGCCGCGTCAAGGCAGGCTCCGGACAGATTTCAGAAATCCAGGCCCAGGTCGTCAAGCTCGCCCAGGGCGATGCGGACAAGGCGGCGCTGCAGCGCATTGCCACCATCCGCACCGAGGTGCTGGAGCTCAATAAAAAGGCCCGTGCCATCAAGCTCTCCGGTGATGTGAATGCCTTCAGGGACTTTGTTCAGCAGCAGTACATTGCTGCCATCACGCGCTACGTGGATTCGCTCGAAGCCTTCGTGCAGCTGCAGCGCAGCCAGGGCGATGCGGCGCGTGAGGCCAATCTGGCCCAGCGCGAGAGCACGATCCGCTGGGCCTGGGGCGCGCAGGCCGCTGTACTGCTGGTGGGGCTGGCGCTGGCCTTCGTGCTGACCCGGGCCATTGCGCAGCCGCTGGAAAAAGCGGTGCAATTGACCGATGCGATTGCCCAGGGCGACCTGACCGTGGTGTCCAACGACAGCCGCCAGGATGAATTCGGCCATCTGCTGCGCTCAGTGTCCGGCATGGCTGCTCGCCTGAGAGGGCTTGTGAGCGATGTGCGTGACAGCGTGCACTCGATTTCCACCGCATCCGTGGAAATCGCCTCGGGCAACCATAATCTGTCTGCCCGCACCGAGCAGGCAGCGGCCAACCTGCAGGAGACCGCTGCCAGCATGGAGCAGCTCACTGCCACGCTGAACCAGGCTGCCGATACCGCGCGCCAGGCCAACCACCTGGCGGGCAGCGCGGCCCAGGCGGCAGAGCGTGGCGGTGCCGTGGTGGCCAACGTGGTCGCCAGCATGAGCCGCATCGGTGACAGCGCACGCCGCATCAGCGACATCATCGGCGTGATCGACTCCATCGCCTTCCAGACCAATATCCTGGCGCTGAATGCAGCTGTGGAAGCAGCGCGCGCTGGTGAGCAGGGCAGGGGCTTTGCCGTGGTCGCCGGCGAAGTGCGAGCGCTGGCACACCGCAGCGCCGAGGCGGCAAAGGAAATCAAGGGCCTGATCGGCACTTCGGTCGATGCGGCCCAGGAAGGCTCGGCCCAGGTCGAGCAGGCGGGCCAGGTGATGGACGACATCGTGGGCAGCGTGCGCAAGGTCTCCGACATGATTGGAGAGATCACGGCATCGTCCACGGAGCAGCGCGATGGCATTGGCCAGGTCAATCAGGCGGTGACCCACCTGGACCAGATGACCCAGCAAAATGCCGCATTGGTGGAAGAGTCCGCTGCCGCCGCCTCCGCCCTCAGCGATCAGGCGCAGCGCCTGTCGTCCCTGGTGTCTGTCTTCAAGGTGGGTGACATGGCGCGGGCCATTCGCTGATTCGGACTGCTCCAGACGCCCATGCGCCTACGACAAAGCCCGCGTGAAGCGGGCTTTGTCGCAATCGGCGATGGTTTTGCGGCATGGCGTTTGCCGCACCGGCCTCATATCACGAAGGCAGTGCGGTCCTTGCCTTCAATCCAGCGGGGCTGCTTGCCGCGGCCTGTCCAGGTAGCGCCAGTGGCCGGATCACGGTACTTGGGCACGCCCACATTGCGCTGAGCGGCACGCTGCTTGCCGGAGGGGAAGACCTCTGCCTCGGTCAGTTCGTATTGCTCGACGAGAGCGCGTGCCCTGGCAATCGCATCAGTCTTCTCGTGCTTGAGCACGGCAGCGATCTGAGCCTCCAGCTCGGCTTTTTGCTGCAGAAGGGTTTTGTAGTCGATGGTCATAAATATCAATCAATAGTGATCTCCAAATATAATGGATTTTTGATGGATATATTGCAAAGTGAGTCTGTACTGCCCGTTGCTGATGCGCCCTGGGTACAGTGCACTGTGCATTGACAAACCCCTGCAGCGCAGCAGTGCGCCGCTTCGGGCGCGGCGGATCAGGCCGCTGCGCGCACTGCCAGTTCCGGCAGTGGTGAATGCTGTGGGGAGACGATGCGGACACTGATTTTTGTCGCGCCGGGAAAGCGTGCCATCGCATCGGCGACGGCTGCGCAGGTACTGGGAAACAGTGCCGTATAGCGTGCCCCACCCACCTTGATGATGCAGTGCCTCATGTCTCTCCTCCCTTGCATGATTGGCCTGTCTTGTTATCGGCCAATTTGTGTCAAGGTGAAACATTTTTTGCAATTCCCTGTGCGTTCGGATGAAGGCTTCAGGAAGTTGCCAGTGCCAGGCGTGCTGCCTGCCGCAGAGTGGTGTGCTGCAGAAACGGGCTGGTGCCGGTGTGCCACGGACTTTGCGCAGAAGGCATTGCCGTGGGCTGTCACCGCGCAGCAGGCGGTGTGCAATCCACGGATGTGCGCACCGTGATGGAAAGAAAAAGCCGCATGATGCGCCCCAAAAATATGAGGGAGGGAAAACACAGGGCGCGCGGCGCAAACGGCAGGCCCCTGGCGGCAGGGGCCTCTCGTTTGCGGCAAAAGCACTTGCATGGGGGAGCGCAAGCACGTTTGTATTACAAATTGATACTATAGCATGATGCTGGACATGTTTCCTGGAGGCTGACAAAAATCTGTCAACCCCATGGAAAACCCGTATCCGATATGGTTTACATGCTAAGTAATCAATTTTTGAGCAACTTGTGGCTGAAAAGGGGTGAATTTAAGGGTTTTCCCTTGTGAAATACTGTGTTGTCGGGCATACGCCATGCTCTTTTTGCGATGGCTGGGGGTTGGTTCCGTGTAGGCTTGAGAGTAGTCTGTAAGACTAGTCCTATACACCGTACGAGCCCACGCACCATGATCCATACCCTACGTGCACGCCTCATCTTCATCTGTGTGGCCATCACTGCGGCTGCACTTCTTGCTCTGTCTGCGGTGACGTTCTGGATGGCCCGCAGCAGCACGCTGGAGCACATTGATGTCACTACGGGGCAACTGACCGCTGCCCATGCCCAGGCCCTGGCCGACTGGGTGCAGGACAAGCAGCGCATCACCAGCTCGATCAAGAACGCTGTGGGTCTCGAAGAGCCCATTCCTTTCCTCCTGGCTGCAAAGCAGGCAGGCGGATTCGATGATGCCTACTTCGTCTATGCGGACAGGGAGCTGGACAAGCGCCATGTGTTCGCTCACCCGATGCCGCCCAACTACGATGGCACCAAGCGCGACTGGTTCAAGCAGGGCCTGCGCGAAGTCAAGCCCTCGGTAACACCTGCCTACATCGATGCCACGACGGGCGAGCTGACCATCAGCTTCGTGGAAGCCGCCGGGCCTGCAGGTGCGCCAAACGCTGTCGTGGGCACAGACGTGTTCCTGCGCTCCATGTCCAAGAAGGTGGCCGAGATCAAGCCCCAGTCCAAGAGCTTCGCCTTTCTGATCGATGGTGAAGGCCGTCTGCTGGCCTACGATAAGGCCAACCTGGCGCTCAAGCCTGCAACCGCGATTGCGCCCGAACTGGAAGCCAGCCTGCTGCAGCGCCTGGCAGAGCGGGGCGGGCACGCCAGCCTTGCGATCGATGGAGCTGAGCAGATGGTCTATGCCGCCAAGGTGCATGGCACGACCTGGACGCTGGCTGTGGTCATCGACCGCGCCGAGGCCACGGGCTCCGTGAGCGCCCTTTTGCAGGTGGCGGTCATCATCACCGTGCTGTCGGTCATTGGCGCCGCCTTGCTGTTGACTGCGGTTCTGCGCCACATGCTGCAGCGCCTGTCGGTGGCACGCGATGCTCTGCAGAACATCGCCTCGGGCGAAGGCGATCTGACGCAGCGCCTCACATCCGCCGGCCATGATGAACTGGCCCAGATCGGCCAGGCCTTCAACCAGTTCGTGGACAAGATCTCGTCAGTGCTGATCCGCATCCGCCAGACATCGGAGTCCGTGCGCATGGCTTCCGCCGAGATTGCTGGCGGCAACCGCGACCTCTCGGCACGCACCGAGCAGCAGGCCAGCTCGCTGGAGCAGACCGCCGCCGCCATGGAGCAGATCACCGCGACAGTGCAGCAAAACGCGGCCAATGCGCGCCAGGCCAACGAGCTGGCCAGCAGCGCCTCGGAGATCGCAACTCGTGGCGGTCAGGCCGTGGGCCAGGTCGTGCAGACCATGGGTGGCATCGAAGCGTCGGCACGCAAAATCGAGAGCATCATCGGTGTGATCGACTCCATCGCCTTTCAGACCAACATCCTGGCGCTGAACGCAGCCGTGGAGGCGGCGCGCGCCGGTGAGCAGGGTCGGGGCTTTGCGGTGGTCGCCAGCGAAGTGCGCACGCTGGCCCAGCGCAGCGCCACGGCAGCCCGCGAAATCAAGGCGCTGATCGATGATTCCGTCGGCCAGATCGATGCGGGCAGCCGTCTGGTGCGCGATGCAGGCACGACCATTGACCAGGCCGTCGATGGCGTGCGCAAGCTCAGCTCCCTGGTGGCTGAAATCAGCAACGCCAGCCAGGAGCAAAGCCGTGGCATCGCCGAGGTGGGAGGTGCCATCGGACAGATGGACCAGGTCACCCAGCAAAATGCCGCGCTGGTGGAAGAGGTCACGGCAGCGGCCCAGTCGCTGCAGCAGCAGGCCGTGCAACTGGCCGAGGCGGTGGCGGGCTTCAAGCTGGAGGAGTCGAGGCATCTGCTGCCTGGCACGATCCGCTGATACTGCGTCCGTGCCGTGACCAGGCCGCCGCCAGTGCTCTGCACAGGCGGCGGCTTTGTTTTGGGGTGGGCGGATAGGCTGCCTGCATCATCGAAACGCATGTTCCATGTCAATTCTTTGGTCTAATTGACGCCTGCTTCGCCGCAATGGTGCGGCCAGCGGCCGAGGGGTTCACCGAGTCCCTGTGTTGTGAACCGGAAGAACCTGCATGGAATACCGTCTTGATGAAATCGATCGCCAGTTGCTGCGCCTGCTGCAGACCAATGCCAGGGCATCCACCGCGCACCTGGCGCGGCAGATGAATCTGGCGCGCACCACCGTGGTTGCGCGCATTGCACGCCTGGAGCAGGAGGGCGTGATCGCCGGCTACGGCGTGCGCCTGGGTGCCCGGCTGGAGCAATCAGCTGTGCGGGCGTACTGCGGCATTCGCGTGCAGCCCAAGACGGCGACCGCCGTGATGCAGGCACTGAACCGTTTCACCGAGGTGGAAGAAGTCTCTGCCGTCAGTGGCCAGTACGACTACATGGTCTTCGTGCGCTGCGAAAGCAACGAAAAGCTCGATGCGCTGCTCGACCGCATCGGCCTCATCGACGGCATACAGCAGACCTATACCTCGGTGGTGCTCAGCCGCAAGATCGACCGCCGCACCACGGCAGCCGTGAGCCAGCTGTCGGGCCAGCCCGGCGAGGCAGTGCCTGCCTGATGGCAGGCTCCGCTGCGGCAGTGATCACTGCACGATCACCTGTGCCGGTCCGTCCTGCATGCGTCCGATCACGCAGGCTGCGCCGAAGCCCTGATCGGCGAACAGCCTGAGCACCTGATCGGTGGCTTCGGGTGCGCAGGACACGAGCAGCCCGCCCGATGTCTGCGGGTCTGTCAGCAGCGCACGCTGTGCATCGGTCATGCCGGCAGGCAGCGTGACCTGCGCGCCATAGGATGCCCAGTTGCGGCCCGAAGCGCCCGTCCAGATGCCTTGTTCCGCGAAACCGCGCACCGCAGGCAGCACGGGCAGGCTGGCGCTGTCGATGCAGGCAGTCAGTCCCGCGCCGCGCGCCAGCTCCAGGCTGTGGCCCAGCAGGCCAAAGCCTGTGACATCCGTCAGCGCGTGCACGCCATCGAACTGTGCCAGCGCTGTGCCGGGGCGGTTGAGCTGTGTGGTGGCATTGACCATGGCGCGGTAGCCTGCCTCATCGAGCAGATTCTTCTTGAGCGCAGCCGACAGAATGCCCACGCCCAGTGGCTTGCCCAGGATCAGCACATCGCCAGCCCTGGCATCGGCATTGCGCTTCATCTGCCGCGGGTTGACGATGCCAATGCCCACCAGACCGTAGATGGGCTCGACCGAATCGATGGAGTGGCCGCCTGCCAGCGGAATGCGCGCAGCGCGGCAGACCGATTCGCCGCCCTCCAGGATCCTGGCGATAGTGTCGTGCGGCAGCACATTGATGGGCATGCCCACAATAGCCAGTGCCATCAGCGGCTGGCCGCCCATGGCGTAGATATCCGACAGCGCATTCGTTGCGGCAATCCGGCCGAAATCGTACGGATCGTCCACGATGGGCATGAAGAAATCGGTGGTCGCGACAATCGCCTGTTCGTCATTGATGCGGTAGACGGCAGCATCGTCAGCGGTTTCCGTGCCCACCAGCAGATCGGGGAAAAACTGCTTGGGCAGCGCGCTCTTGCCGATCAGCTCTGCCAGCAGGCCCGGTGCGATCTTGCAGCCGCAGCCGCCGCCATGGGATAGCGAGGTGAGTCGGGGAGCTTGGGAAGTGTCTGTGGTCATGGAGCAATCCGGCGGCCCAAGGTGGTCGCCGCAGTAATGTGAAAGAGTGCCTGCCGCCCGCGCGGCAGCGCGCCATATTATGGGCGGCCCGACGCTGCTGCACCTTTGCAATGGCACGTGAGAAAGTGTTTGAAGGGCTGGCTGCCTCGGTCAGCGCTGCCCCGCTGGCAGGTTTCAAGCCCGGCCCGCCACCGTGCCTGGCTGGCGCCTGTGGCCTTTTGCCCCAGCCTTGCCCAA
Source organism: Delftia sp. PS-11 (assembly GCF_029870285.1). Lineage (GTDB taxonomy): Bacteria > Pseudomonadota > Gammaproteobacteria > Burkholderiales > Burkholderiaceae_C > Comamonas. The sequence goes on along the minus strand of NZ_JACSYA010000019.1, from coordinate 94,361 downwards.
CAGAGACTTAGAACCGCTAACACAACCCTTGATACGTCGTTGCTTCGCCGGGGGCGCCCAGCCTTGTCGTACCGTTTGTACTGCCTGCGGCTTGCCGATCGCGGCCCGGCGCCTCGTCTCAACCGCAAATCTTCGATTTGCTGGGTCGTGTTAGCTGTTCTTACACAAGTAGGGCGCAAGTGCAATCCTGGGAATCAAAGATTGTTGTGAGTGTTGTGTGTCCCGCAACGCTGCATCAATTTTGGTTCGTCCTTTATGTAAGTCAATGTAAACGGTACATAAAATAAATCAGCATTCACCCTGTTGCAAAGGAGATTCATATGCATTTATCGCGCCGCCTTGCCATGACAGCGATGCTGTCGATTGCCTGCGTTACCGGCTATGCCCAAGAGCGCGCAACGCGCGAAGAGGCCAAGGCCATGACAGATGCAGCTTTCGAGCACATCAAAAAGGTGGGAGAAGCCCAGGCCTACAAGGACTTCACCACGGACAAGGCCAAATGGAACAAGAAAGATCTGTATGTGCAGGTCTACAACAACAACTCCATCAACCAGGCGCATGGCGCCAACCCCCAGCTGGTGGGCAAGGACATGACCAACGTGCGTGACGCCAACGGCGTCAATCTGGTGCCGGACATGATCAAGATGGCGGCAAAGGGCGGGGGCTGGGTGGACTATGACTGGCCTGATCCCATCACCAAGAAAATCATGGGCAAATCCACCTATGTCCGCAAGCAGCCCAACGGCGAAGGCTTTGTAGGGGTCGGCGTTTACCGTTGATCTTCAGCCAGCGCCTTTGCCCGGTGTGGGCAAGCAGCTTGTGCAGGCGTGGCATAGACGCATGAATGGACGTTCCCGCTGATAGGGCGAGAACGTCCGGTTACCTATACAAAACAAGAGTTTGTTATGCACGTACCAGCCTTTCGGGATTGGCCTCTGGCGATCAAAGTATTTCTGGCCCCGGCCATCGCCCTGATCGCCCTGATCGCCGTGACAGTCGCAGCCACTATTTCCTCCCAAAGCCTGTCGAGCAGCCTTGCAAAGGTGGGTGAACAGGAGGTGCGTGCAGTGGTGGACAGCCAGGCCATGGCGTCTCAGGTCACGCGTGTGCACCAGCAGATGTACCAGGTTCTGATCTGGCAGGCGATCGGCCAGCGTGAAGACCGGATCAAGGCACTGCAAACAGAGCTGGGCCAGTCGCTGAGCTCGCTGGAACAAGCCATCAAGGACAAGCTGCAAAGCCCGGATATCACGCCGGAACAAAGAGAGCTGCTCAGCACGATGGGCCAAGGCGCTGCGCGCTACGGCAAGGTGTCTCGTGACACCCTGGACATGATGGTGGCAGGCATCGAAAGCGCGGGCACCTACATACCGGCACTGGACGTTGAATTCAAGAGCCTGACCACCAGTGTTCAAAAACTGGTGGAACTGCAGCTGCAGGCCACCAAGACGGGCGTGGCACAAACCCAGCAGCATGCCAGCCAGGTCACCTACGGCTTCCTGGCAATGGGCCTGATTTTTGCGGCAGTGTGCGCATTGATGGCAATGTGGGTGGTGCGCTCGGTGACCCATCCCCTGCGCGAGGCTGTCGAGACACTGGGACGCGTTGCCCAGGGCGATCTGACAGTGACGGTGAACACCCGGCGTGGCGATGAGATCGGTCAGCTGCTGGGGGCCATCGGGCATTTGCGCCAGGCGCTGACCACGATTGTGGCCAATGTGCGCAGCAACGCTCAGAGCGTGGCCACTGCCAGCTCTGAGATTGCGCAGGGCAACCAGGATCTGAGCCACAGGACGGAGCAGCAGGCCTCTGAACTGCAGCGTACCTCCGCCACCATGGTCACCCTGGGAGAAACTGTGGGACACAACGCTGACAACGCCCAGGAGGCCAACCGGCTGGCCGCAGGCGCATCCGATGCGGCAACGCGCGGCGGCAACGTGGTATCGCAGGTGGTAGAGACCATGAAGGAGATCAGCCGCTCCAGCGACAAGATTTCCGAAATCATCGGGGTCATTGACGGCATTGCCTTCCAGACCAATATCCTGGCGCTGAACGCCGCAGTGGAAGCTGCGCGCGCAGGCGAGCAGGGCCGGGGATTTGCTGTCGTGGCCAGCGAGGTGCGCAGTCTGGCACAGCGCTCCGCAGGCGCTGCCCGCGAGATCAAGGACCTCATCACCAGCAGCGCCCACCAGGTCGGCCATGGCAATACCCTGGTCAATCAGGCAGGGCAGAACATGCAGGAAATTCTGGCCTCCATCCAGCGCCTGGGTGGCTTGATGGGCGAGATCAGTGCCGCCAGCCGCGAGCAAAGCCAGTCGGTCAACCAGGTCACACAGGCGGTTGGTGACGTGGACCAGAGCACCCAGCAAAACGCTGCGCTGGTGGAGCAGGGGGCCGCGTCTGCGGAGAGCCTGAAGACGCAGGCGGTGCAGCTGGTGCAATCCGTGGCGATGTTCAAGCTGGACAGCGCACATGACCTCGCTTCAGCCGCAGCCTCTGGCTTTGCGCTTGCCGCGCCATCGCGCAAATGACCTGTGACGGCCAGCGTGCCGCAGCCCGGCTGCGCGATCGGGGTGTGGCAGGCTGCTTCTGGCCGGGTATCGCCACTGTGGCGGAAAGCAGCAGGAGTCGAACCTACCCAGGAGCGGCTGACGCCCCTGACCGGGTTTGAAGCCCGGGCGCACCACCGGGTGCGTATGCTTTCCTCAGGGCTTGGCCGCAGACTGGCGCCGGTAGCCGGCACCACGCAGACAAGCGAAGCCTGCCATTGTAGCGGCGCTCCTTTCAGCCTTTGCCTCAATGGACCGCTTCTTTGCGATAGAACTGCTAACACAACCCTTGGTACGTCGTTGCTTCGCCGGGGGCGCCCAGCCTTGTCGTACCGCTTGTACTGCCTGCGGCTTGCCGATCGCGGCCCGGCGCCTCGTCTCAACCGCAAATCTTCGATTTGCTGGGTCGTGTTAGCGGTTCTTAGCCCACTGCACATCGGGGCGCAGCAGATGGGCGTCGCGCAGGCGGCGGGTATAGCCGATGCGGTCGAAGCACTCGAGAATCTGGATGGCGCGCTTGCGGCCCAGGCCGGTGGCATCGCGGAAGGCATGGGCCTGGACTTCGCCGTTGGGCGCGGCCTGCGCCAGTTCGCTCACCAGTGCTGCCAGCTCATCCATGCGGGCTGCTGCATAAAACAGGTCCTTGACCACCTGGAACAACTGGCCCTGACGGGCGAGCTTGCGCAGCAACTGGCGTACAGCTTCTTCGCCTGCGCCGTGGTCGCGCGCCAGATCGCGCACCCAGGGCGGGTCGTAGCGGCCCGCCTCGATGGCCGGCAGCAATTTTTGCGCCAGCAGGGTTTCGCTGGCCGACAGCTGTACGCTGTGGCTGGGCAGGTGCAGCCAGGCGCCGCTGGCGGCCAGACGGCCATCTTGCAGCAGCGCGTCGAACAGGCCCTTGCACAGCGCGTCATGCGTACCCTGTGCCAGGCCCGGTAGCGCCATGCGGCGCAGGCGTGCCGCGTTGACGCCGGGCTCGTCGGGGCTTTTGCCATGAAAGCGCGCCAGGCTGTCCAGCACCTGGGCGCACAGCTGCTGCCAGCGTTGCTCGCTCAGCAGCAGGCTGTCACCATCGGGCAGCGGCAATCGCCTGCCATGCCCCATGGGCTCGGGCGCGGTATGGTCGGGCCACGCTTGGCCTGTGAGCCGCACAAGCTGCGAGGTGCAGATGCCATGCGCTGCGCTGTTTATCAGGGCGGTGGCATCGCCCGTGGCTGCCAGGGATTCGAGCGCCTGCAGGTAGGCCAGCCGCTCAGGGCTGCGGCGTTTGCGTGCCGGCGCATAGGGGTCGATGACGCTGCCGCCCGCAATGGTGCGGCTGGCCTGTGCATTGCGCAGGATCAGCCGGTCGCCGGGCAGGGCGTATACGGGGTTGTCGAGCACGAGCTGCACCACGGCTTCGCTGCCCGGTGCCAGCGGCAGATCCTGCAGCAGCGCCACATGGGCTGTGCGCCGCGCCGTGCCGATGTGCACGTGCACGGGCGTCCATTGCGCCAGCGGCGGTGCATCGGCCAGCAGGTGCAGGCGCAGGTCGATGCGGTCGCTGGCCTGCAGCAGCCGGCCATCGGCGATCCAGTCGCCACGCGCAATCTCTTCCTTGGCAATACCCGCCAGATTCAGTGCGCAGCGCTGGCCTGCCAGCCCTTGTTCGCTGGCCTGGTTCTGGGCATGCAGGCTGCGCACGCGCACCTCAGCGCCCGAGCCCGAATGCACCAGCATATCGCCCACCTGCACCCGGCCGCCGAACACGGTGCCCGTGACCACCGTGCCCTGGCCCGCCAGCGTGAAGCTGCGGTCCACCGCCAGGCGCAGCAGGCCGTCGCTGGCACGTGCAGGGATGCGCTGCGCCCGCTCCAGCAGATGGGCCCGCAGCGCAGCCACGCCATCATCGTCGGGCAAGGCGGCTGCCGTAGGGAAAATCGGGGCCCCCGCCAGCGGCGTGGGCGCCAGCAGGGCCTCGATCTCGGCGCGTGCCTGCTGCAGGCGTTCGGGCCCTGCGCGGTCGGCCTTGGTCAGGGCCACGGTGGCTTCGCGCACGCCCAGCAGGCGCAGGATGTCCAGGTGTTCGCGCGTCTGCGGCATGACACCGTCATCGGCTGCGACCACCAGCAGTGCATGGTCGATGCCCACGGCGCCTGCGGCCATGGTGTGCACGAATTTTTCGTGGCCAGGCACGTCGATGATGCCCAGCACCTCCCCGTTGGGCAGCGGGGTGTAGGCATAGCCCAGTTCGATGGAGATGCCGCGCGCCTTCTCCTCCTTGAGGCGGTCGGTGTCCACGCCCGTGAGCGCGCGCACCAGCGTGGTCTTGCCGTGGTCGATGTGGCCTGCGGTGCCGATGATCATGCCTGCGCCCTCATGCGATGTTCAGCAGTGGTAACTGCCGGGTGAAGGCCGTCTCGTCTGCGGCTTCCAGGCAGCGCAGGTCCAGCCACAGCGCGTCGTCGTGCAGCCGGCCGATAACGGGGCGCGGCAGGCCGCGCAGGCCGGCTTCGAGCCGCGTGAGCTGCCGCCCCGCCTGGCGCCCGTCGGCAGGGTGTATGCGCAGTCCCCAGCTGGGCAGGTTTTCCACGGGCAGTGCGCCGCTGCCGATCTGGCTGTGCATCTCGGCGGTCTCGACCACGTAGCGCGGGCCCAGCGCCTGCTGAACCTGTGCCAGCAGCGCCTGTGCGCGTTCACGCATATCGGCCTGAGGCCGGGTGAACAGGCGCAGCGTGGTCAGGCGCTCTGCCAGCTTTTCGGGATGCAGGTACAGGCGCAGCGTGGGCTCCAGCGCCGCGAGGGTGAGCTTGCTCACGCGCAGCGCGCGCTTGAGCGGATGCTTCTTGATGCGCGCGATCAGCTCCTTGCGTCCCACGATCAGACCGGCCTGAGGGCCGCCCAGCAGCTTGTCGCCGCTGAAGGTGACGATGTCGGCGCCCGACTCGATGGTCTCGCGCACTGTGACCTCGTAGGGCAGTCCCCATTCGCGCAGATCGACCAGGGTGCCGCTGCCCAGGTCCACCACCATGTGGCGCTGGTGGCGGTGGGCGATGGTGGCGACTTCGGCATCGCTGACGGCCTTGGTGAAGCCCGTGATCGCGTAGTTGCTGCAATGCACCTTCATCAGCAGGGCCGTGTGCTCGCTGATGGCCTCCTCGTAGTCGCGCGCATGGGTGCGGTTGGTCGTGCCCACCTCGACCAGGGTTCCCCCGGCGCGGGCCATCACATCGGGAATGCGGAAGGCGCCGCCGATCTCCACCAGCTCCCCGCGCGAGACGATGACTTCACGCCCCGCCGCCAGCGTGGCCAGAGTCAGCAGCACGGCAGCGGCGTTGTTGTTGACCACGGTGCAGGCCTCGGCCCCCGTGAGCTCGCAGACCAGGGACTCGATCAGGTCGTCGCGGTCGCCGCGTCCACCGTCCTCCAGGTCGTACTCCAGATTGGCGGGCGCCGTCATGGCCGCGACCACCGCATCCACCGCCTCCTGCGGCAGCAGGGCCCGGCCCAGGTTGGTGTGCAGCACCGTGCCCGTGAGGTTGAACACCGTGCGCAGCCGGGGCGCGAAGCGCTGCGCCAGCCGCTGCCCGGCAGACTGCACCACCTCGACGATGGTGGGGGCGTCTGCGGGGGCGCTGCCGCAGGCGGCCCGCAACTGCTGCTGCGCACTGGCGCGCATCTGCGCCAGGGTTTCGCGCACGGCCTGGGTGCAGGCATCCAGGCCGTAGCGTTCGCGCAGGGCTGCCATCTCGGGGCTGAGCAGCACCTTGTCCACGGCGGGCAGGCGCAGTGCGGCAGGGGCAGGGGAGGCGGCGGTATCGGTCATGGCTGGGGCAAAGGTTTCAGGCAGCGGGAGAGGCGGGGTCGATCAGCGCATCGGCCTGCTCGCTCTGCTCTTCGGCGACGGCCACGTAGAGCAGGGGGTTGGCGCTGGCGCGCTGAAAGCGTGTTTCCTCGCCCATCAGCAAATCCAGCATCAGCGAGGCCAGGTCATCGGCCAGGGGCTCGGCCAGCGGGTCCTTTTCCTGGTTGACGACCTTGCGGTAGCTGCCGCATTCATCGCAGGTCTCGGCCAGAACGGTGTCGCCCGCGCCATCGATGCCCTGGTAATGGATGCCCTTGGTCGATTCGCAGTGCGAGCACTTGACGCGCACCATGTGCCACTCGGTGCAGCAGGTGCCGCAGTGCAGATAGCGGTGGCCTGCCGCCTTGCCGCCAATGCGCAGCACGCTGGCCACGGGCTCGCTGGCGCAGACCGGGCAGATCGAGGCGGGGTCGGTATAGGGCACGTCACGTGCATCCAGCCCGCTGGCCCGCCTGGCGAACACCACCTGCAGCGCGGCCATGATGAAGGGCGCCATGCCCACGTGGCGGGCCGCCACCTCCTTTTGCAGCAGCCGCATCGCGATCTCGTCGCGCTCTGCGCGCTCCAGCGCGCGCAGCGCCTGCAGCAGAGGCTGCAGCGGCGCGGGCAGGCCGTCGCTGCCCGACAGTGCCTCCAGCATGCCATCGAGCACGCTGTGCCAGGCGGGATCGATATGGTCTGCTGCAGGCAGCAGCGGCATGGAGTGCTCCTGTGCGCGAGCGATCAGTGCCGCATCAGGCTCTGCCAGCTCCAGGCTGGCAGCAGCCTTTTGCTGCGCCTCGGCGATCTGCGCCACGAACCGCAGATAGTCTGCCACCGGATGGCCCTCGGCCAACTGCCGCAGCCGCGCGGCGCGTTCGCCAAACAACCCCGGCAGCTGCGGCAGCAGCACGCGCGGAAAACTGGTGTGGTCCAGCGACTCGATATCGCCAGGTTGAAGAATGCGTTGCATCGGAAAAATCCAAAAGAACAGCCGCCAAACGCTCCAGGCAGACCCGGGAGTACTTGGCGGCTGGGTGTTCAGGCTATCACTAAACAGTACGCCCTGACCCTTGAAACTGGCGCGGCCCGAGACGAGGGGCACCGAGGAAGGGCCTATGCCGACCGCGCCGCCCCGCACCGAGGATGCCGCCGGCTGCCCGTACGCTCCCCTCCCTCGCGCAGCGAGTAGAGAGGGGGCGCCGTGCCACGGGAAGGCGCGTAAGCGCCTCAGGGGGTGTCAGTCATTATCTCCGGTCATCTTGCGATACCACCCCCGGTGGTGCTGCTTGGCCCAGGCGCGTGTCACCGTGCCGTACAGCATGGCGCGGATCGTGCCACGGGTCCAGATGGCCGCGTACACATGCATGACGATCAGGCCGATCATCCACACGGCAGCGATGGCGTGCACCACCGATGCGGCGCGGATCACCTCGATGGGCGGCGTCCACCAGGCGCGCCACATGAGCACGCCCGTCACGGTGATCGCCAGCATGCCGATGATCAGGCCCCAGAACAGCAGCTTCTGGCCGCCGTTGTACTTGCCCTGTTCGGGCATGTCGTGGTCGTTGCCGTCGATCATCTTGTTGACGTTCCTGAGCCACTCGATGTCGCGCGGCTCGACCACGTTCAGGCGCCAAAAGCGCAGCGCCATGATGACGAAGAACAGCGCCATCACCACCCCGATGTAGGGGTGCAGGATGCGCGTCCAGGGACCGCCGCCGAACAGCTGCGTGAGCGGAAAGAATGCCGGGTGGAAGAACGCCAGGCCCGACAGCGCCAGCAGGATGAAGCAGATGCCGACCACCCAGTGGTTGGCACGCTCCGAGGCGTTGTAGCGCACGAGGTCACGTGGGTTGCGTTTCATCGGCGGGCCTCCTTTTCTGCGGCTTCCTGGTCCTTGCGGTCCATCTCGTCTTCAAGCTCCTTGGACACGTCGTTCGGGCCCTTGGTGATGTAGTGGAACAGGCTGCCGACGGCAGCGGCGCCCAGCGCGGCCATCGCCAGCGGCTTGGCCACGCCCTTCCACAGCGACACCATGGGGCTGATCTTCGGGTCGTCGGGCAGGCCCTTGTACAGCGAAGGCTTGTCGGCGTGATGCAGAACGTACATCACATGGGTGCCGCCCACGCCCTGGGGGTCATACAGACCCGCCTGCGCATAACCGCGATTTTTCAGGTCGCCGATGCGGCGCTCGGCCTGGTCCTTCATTGCCTCCTTGGTGCCAAAGGAGATGGCGCCCGTGGGGCAGGTCTTGACGCAGGCCGGCTCGCGGCCGACGGCCACGCGGTCCGAGCACAGGGTGCACTTGTAGGCCTTGTTGTCCTTCTTGGAGATGCGCGGAATGTTGAACGGGCAGCCCGTGACGCAGTAGCCGCAGCCCACGCACTGGTCCTGCTGGAAGTCCACGATGCCGTTGCTGTACTGCACGATGGCGCCCGGCGAAGGGCAGGCCTTCAGGCAGCCCGGGTCCTCGCAGTGCATGCAGCCGTCCTTGCGGATCAGCCACTCCAGGTTGCCGGTGGCTTCGTTCTCGTACTCGGCAAAGCGCATGACGGTCCACGACTGATCGGTCAGATCGGTCGGGTTGTCATAGACGCCCGCCGCGCAGGTGCCGATCTCGTCGCGCAGATCGTTCCACTCCATACAGGCGGTCTGGCAGGCCTTGCAGCCGATGCACTTGGAGACATCGATGAGCTTGGCCACCTCGCCGCTGTGCGTTGAACGTGCACTGGGAGCAGGCGTCGTCGTTGCCGAGCGGCGCTTGATATCGAGAGACATGGTTGATGACATCAGCTGCTCCTTAAATCTTTTCCACCTTCACAAGGAAGGTCTTGGATTCCGGGGTAAGGCTGTTGCCATCGCCCACCGATGCCGTCAGGTTGTTGGCCATGTAGCCCTTGCGGCCTGTCGACGAGAAGCCCCAGTGGATGGGCACGCCCACATGATGGATGGTCTTGCCATCGATCTTCATGGGCTTGATGCGCTTGGTCACCACGGCGGCGGCCTTGACGAAACCACGCTTGGAGCTGACCTTGACGCGCTGTCCGGTCTCGATACCGAGCTCCTTGGCCAGCGCCTCGCCGATTTCCACGAACTGCTCCGGCTGCACGATGTTGTTGAGCTGCACGTGCTTGGTCCAATAGTGGAAGTGCTCGGTCAGGCGGTAGGTCGTTCCCACGTGCGGATACTCGCTGGGCGAGCCCGCCGAGTCCTTGGCCGATTCGAAAATGCGCGCTGCCGGGTTGATGACCGCCAGCTTGTTGCCGGGGTACATGGGGTTGTATCCCAGCGGATTGTCGAAGGCCTCGTAGTGGGTCGGCAGCGGCCCCTCGTTCATGCCCTTGCGGGCGAAGAAGCGCGCCACGCCCTCGGGGTTCATGATGAACGGGTTTGTGGTCTCGGGCGGCATGGTCGGGCCCATGTCGGGCACGTCCGGCCCGCCCCAGTTCTTGCCGTTCCAGCGGATCAGCACACGGTGCGGGTTGAACGGCTTGCCCTCGCGGTCGCAGGAGGCGCGGTTGTAGAGCACGCGGCGGTTGGCCGGCCAGGCCCAGGCCCAGTTCAGCGTGTTGCCGATGCCGGTGGGGTCGCTGTTGTCGCGCCGTGCCATCTGGTTGCCCGATGAAGTCCAGCAGCCTGCCCAGATCCAGCAGCCGCCCAGCGTCGAGCCGTCGTCGCGCATCTCGCCGAAACCGGCCAGCTGCTCGCCGGCCTTGCGGATGAGCTTGGTCGGATCCTTGGGGTCGAACAGGTCCACCAGCGCACGGCCGTTGTACTCCTTGGCGATCTCTTCCGAACTCGGATGATCGGCATGGGCATACGGCCAGTACAGCTTGGTGATCGGCTCGTGGAACTTGCCGCCTTCCTTTTCGTAGGCTTTCTTCAGGCGCAGGTGCAGGGCCGACATGATGGCGATGTCGGTCTTGGCCTCGCCCGGCGGCTCGGCCGCCTTCCAGTGCCACTGCAGCACGCGCGAGGAACTGACGACGGCGCCGTCCTCTTCCGCAAAGCAGGTCGTGGGCAGGCGGAACACCTCGGTCTGGATCGAGGCCGTGTCCACATCGTTGAACTCGCCGTGGTTCTTCCAGAACTCCGATGTCTCGGTGACCAGCGGGTCCATGACCACGAGGAACTTCAGCTTCTTGAGGCCTTCGCGCACATTGTTGCTGTTGGCAAGCGCCGCCAGCGGGTTGAAGCCCTGGGCGATGTAGCCATTGAACTTGCCCTGCGCCATCATGTCGAAGACCTGCAGCATGTCGTACTGCTTGTCCAGCTTGGGCAGGTAGTCGAAGGCCCAGTTGTTTTCGGCCGTGGCCGCCGGTCCCCACCAGGCCTTCATCAGGCTGACGTGGAACTTGGGCGTGTTCGACCAGTAGTTCATCTGCCCCGGGCGCAGTGCCTTGGGCGTGCGCGCGGCGATGTACTTCTGGTAGTCCTGCTCGCTCTCGTTGGGCAGCGTCAGGTAGCCCGGCAGCGATGCCGACAGGATGCCCAGATCGGTCAGACCCTGGATGTTGGAGTGTCCGCGCAGCGCGTTCATGCCGCCACCGGCAATGCCGATGTTGCCCAGCAGCAGCTGCACCATGGCGCCCGTGCGCAGGATCTGCGCGCCCGTGGTGTGCTGTGTCCAGCCCAGTGCGTACAGGATGGTCGCAGCGCGGCCCGCCTCGGCCGTGGAAGCGAGTTTCTCGCACACGTGCAGGAACTTGTCCTTGGGCGTGCCGCAGATGCTCTCCACCTTCTCGGGCGTGTAGCCTGCGTAGTGGCGCTTGAGCCACTGGTAGACGCAGCGCGGGTGCTCCAGGGTGGCATCCACCTTCACGTAGCCGTCGTCGTCGAGTTCGTAGTCCCAACTGGACTTGTCGTATTTGCGGGTCTGCGGGTCGTAGCCCGAGAAAATGCCCTCGTCGAACGCGAATTCCTCCTTCACGATGTAGGAGAAGTCGGTGTAGTTCCTCACGTACTCGTGATGGATCCTGTCGTTCGTCAGAAGATAGTTGATCACGCCACCCAGGAACACGATGTCCGAGCCCGAACGGATGGGCGCATAGAAATCGGCCACGGAGGCGGAGCGGTTGAAGCGCGGATCGACCACCATGAAGTAGGCACCGTTGTGCTCCTTCGCTTCGGTCACCCACTTGAAACCGCAGGGGTGTGCTTCAGCGGCATTGCCGCCCATGATCAGGATAACGTCCGCGTTCTTGATGTCGACCCAATGGTTCGTCATCGCTCCACGGCCAAACGTCGGGGCAAGACCTGCCACCGTCGGGCCGTGTCAGACACGTGCTTGGTTATCGAGTGCGAGCAGGCCCCAGGAACGGGCCACCTTGTGCGTCACATAGCCGGCTTCGTTACTGGAGGCCGAAGCGGCCAGCATGCCGGTGGTCAGCCAGCGGTTCACCGTCTGGCCCTTGTCGTTTTGCTCGACGAAGTTCGCGTCGCGATCTTGCTTGAGCAGCTTGGTGATGCGGTCCAGGGCTTCATCCCAGGACATGCGCTTCCACTCGTTGGAGCCGGGCGCGCGGTACTCGGGGTACTTCAGGCGGTGCGGGCTGTGCACGAAGTCCAGCAGCGAGGCGCCCTTGGGGCACAGCGTGCCACGGTTGACGGGGTGGTCAGGATCGCCCTCGACGTGGATCACCGACAGCTTGGCGTTCTTGACGCCGTCGCTGAGCGAATACATCAGGATGCCGCAGCCTACCGAGCAGTAGGTGCAGGTCTGGCGGGTGACCGTGGTGGCTGCCAGCTTGAACTGGCGCACCTCAGCCAGGGCGGCAGTGGGCGAAAAGCCCATCAACGCCAGGCTGGATCCCGCCAGAGTCGAACCAGTCACTTTCATGAACTGGCGTCTGGAGAATTGGACCATGTGGGGTACCTTCTTTTAGAAAATGACGCTTGTAAGCAAATTCTACGAGTGCACCCCGGCGGCAATCCGGGAAATAACCCTTAATCCTGACTCGCTCTGTGCGGCATTGCGTGCGGACGCAGCGATGCTGCCTGCCGAGCGGGGCTGCAGCAAGCGCGCAGGGCAGGGCGCCGTGGCCCCTGCGCAATCAATTCCTGCCTGGATGATTGCGGATTCAATCCTATATCAATTTTCAGTGGATTGCATTGATTAATCAGTGGGATTAATTGCGGCTATTGGGTAAATGCGAAGCATTATTGATCAATGCCTTTTCCGGCATCGCCGCAACCGGTCACGGGCTGCCTGCCTGGCGGTCATGGGGCGCTTCGTCCGCTGGCTGCCGGCCGGCCGGCCCTGCGCCGGTTTGCGCCTGCTGGCGGCGCCTTTCCTCATCCTGCAGCTGCATGCGGGTGAACATGTCCCAGATCGCCATGAACAGCGCAGCGATCACGGGGCCGATCACGAAGCCCGTCAGCCCGAACAGCGCCATGCCGCCCAGGGTCGAGATCAGCACGATGTAGTCGGGCATCTTGGTGTCCTTGCCCACCAGCACGGGGCGCAGTACGTTGTCCACCAGGCCGATGACCAGCACCCCGTAGGCAATCAGGGCCACGCCCTTGACGACGGCGCCCGAGGCCAGAAAGTAGATGGCCACAGGCGCCCAGATCAGGCCCGCGCCCACGGCGGGCAGCAGCGACAGGAAGGCCATGACCACGCCCCAGAGCACGGGGCCCTGGATGCCCAGAATCCAGAAAATCAGTCCGCCCAGCGCGCCCTGTGCTGCCGCCACCGCCAGATTGCCCTTGACCGTGGCGCGGATCACGGTGGTGAACTTGCTGGCCAGCTCGGCCTTGTGGTCTGCCTGCAGCGGGATGGCCAGACGGATGCGCTGCGCCAGGCTGCGCCCGTCGCGCAGCAGAAAGAACAGCAGGTACAGCATCACGCAGAAACCGACCAGGAAACCGAAGGTGTTCTGGCCGAAGCCCAAAGCCTTGGTGGCCGCCAGCTTGCTGGCCTGCATGGCGACGCTGGTCAGCTTGTCCTGCAGCTCAGCCATCGAGCCCAGGTGCAGCCGCTCCAGCCAGGGCGTGATCCAGGCGGGCAGTGCGTCCATGATCTGCTGCAGGTAAGCGCCTGCATCCAGGTTACCGCTGTCAACGCGTTCGTAGATTGCGGAGGCTTCCCGGACCAGCGAGACACCGATCAGCGCCAGCGGCAGGATGGCGATCACCAGGCACAGCAGCAGCGTGGACAGCGCCGCGAGGTTCGCGCGGCGCGGCATGCGCGCCAGCAGGCGCCGGTGAAGCGGAGAAAACAGAATGGCCAGCGCGACGCCCCAGAAGATGGCGCCTATGAACTCCCAGAGCACGGCAGCGAAGCCGATGGTTGCCGCGATCAGCAGCAGCATGAAGGTCCGTTTGTGTAGTGGCAGCAGGTTCATCAGTCAGTCCGTTCGCAACACCCGCCAATGTACGCGACCGGCAGGCGTGGCTGCCGGGTACGGGTAATCGCTTGGTAACTGGCCGGCTGCCGCCACGGATCGGTGGCACAATGGCGGTCGCAACAGGCCCTTCCCAGCCACAGTCGCATCCGCCAACCGGTACAGCCGTGTCGCGGAAGGTTCCACAAACCAGCTAATGCCTCCTTCAGGGAGGCGGAGGTCAGCGCAATATGAGCGATCAGACGTCGGTCTACCAAGCCTACCAAGGCAATACCTACCTCTTCGGCGGCAATGCCCCCTACGTCGAAGAAATGTACGAAAACTACCTGGCCAACCCCGGTAGCGTGCCAGATTCCTGGCGCGAATACTTTGACGCACTGCAACATGTGCCCGCAGTGGATGGCTCCGATGCCAAGGACGTGGCGCACCAGCCCGTCATCAATGCTTTCGCCGAGCGCGCCAAGCAAGGCGGCACCAAGGTGGTCGTGGCCTCTGGCGCCGACTCCGAACTGGGCCGCAAGCGCACCGCCGTGCAGCAGCTGATCGCCGCTTACCGCAATGTCGGCGCACGCTGGGCTGATCTGGACCCCCTCAAGCGCACCGAGCGCCCCGAAATTCCCGAACTGGAGCCCTCGTTCTACGGCTTCAGCGATGCCGACCAGGAAACGGTGTTCAACACCAGCAACACCTTCTTCGGCAAGGAAACCATGTCGCTGCGCGAGCTGATGAACGCGCTGCGCGAAACCTACTGCGGCACCATCGGTTCCGAGTACATGTACGCCACCGACCAGGTGCAAAAGCGCTGGTGGCAGCAAAAGCTGGAAACCATCCGTGCCAAGCCCAATTTCGGTGCCGACAAGAAAAAGCGCATCCTGGACCGCCTGACTGCTGCTGAAGGCCTGGAGCGCTACCTGCACACCAAGTACGTCGGCCAAAAGCGCTTCTCGCTGGAAGGCGGCGAGAGCTTCATCGTCGCCATGGACGAGCTGATCAACGCCGCAGGCCTCAAGGGCGTGCAGGAAGTCGTGATCGGCATGGCCCACCGTGGCCGTCTGAACGTGCTGGTCAACACCCTGGGCAAGATGCCCAAGGACCTGTTTGCCGAATTCGACCACACCGCTCCCGAAGACCTGCCCGCTGGTGACGTGAAGTACCACCAGGGCTTCAGCTCCGATGTGTCCACCGCAGGTGGCCCCGTGCACCTGTCGCTGGCCTTCAACCCCTCCCACCTGGAAATCGTCAACCCCGTGGTCGAAGGCTCGGTGCGCTCGCGCATGGACCGCCGTGGCGACCCGCAAGGCAAGCAGGTGCTGCCCGTGCTGGTGCACGGCGACGCCGCCTTCGCCGGCCAGGGCGTGAACCAGGAAACCCTGGCGCTGGCCCAGACCCGTGGCTACACCACGGGCGGTACGGTGCACATCATCATCAACAACCAGATCGGCTTCACCACCTCCGATCCGCGCGATACCCGCTCGACGCTGTACTGCACCGACATCGTCAAGATGATCGAGTCGCCCGTGCTGCACGTCAACGGCGATGATCCGGAAGCCGTGGCACTGGCCGTGCAGCTGGCCCTGGAATTCCGCATGGAGTTCGCCAAGGACGTGGTCGTGGACATCGTCTGCTTCCGCAAGCTGGGCCACAACGAGCAGGACACGCCTGCGCTGACCCAGCCGCTGATGTACAAGAAGATCGGCGCCCACCCCGGCACCCGCAAGCTGTACGCCGACAAGCTGGCCACGCAAGGCCTGGGCGAGACCCTGGGCGACGACATGGCCAAGGCCTACCGCGCCGCCATGGACGAAGGCCGCCACACCGTGGACCCGGTGCTGACCAACTTCAAGAGCAAGTTCGCCGTGGACTGGAGCCCGTTCCTGGGCAAGACCTGGACCGATGCCGGCGACACTGCCATTCCGCTGACCGAGTGGAAGCGTCTGGCCGAGCGCATCACCACCATTCCCGCGACCGTGACGCCGCACGCGCTGGTCAAGAAGGTCTATGACGACCGCGCCGCCATGGGCCGTGGCGAAGTCAACGTGGACTGGGGCATGGGCGAGCACATGGCTTTCGCATCGCTGGTCGCTTCGGGCTACCCCGTGCGTCTGTCGGGCGAAGACTGCGGCCGTGGCACCTTCACCCACCGCCACTCGGTCATCCATGACCAAAAGCGCGAAAAGTGGAGCGAAGGCACCTACATCCCGCTGCAGAACGTGGCCGACAGCCAGGCACCGTTCGTCGTCATCGACTCCATCCTGTCCGAAGAAGCCGTGCTGGGCTTCGAGTACGGCTATGCGTCGAACGACCCCAACACCCTGGTGATCTGGGAAGCCCAGTTCGGCGACTTCGCCAACGGCGCACAGGTCGTGATCGACCAGTTCATCGCCTCCGGTGAAGTCAAGTGGGGCCGCGTCAACGGCCTGACGCTGATGCTGCCGCACGGCTACGAAGGCCAGGGCCCCGAGCACAGCTCGGCCCGCCTGGAGCGCTTCATGCAGCTGGCCGCCGACGCCAACATGCAGATCGTGCAGCCGACCACGGCCAGCCAGATCTTCCACGTGCTGCGCCGCCAGATGGTGCGCCCGCTGCGCAAGCCGCTGGTCATCATGACTCCCAAGTCCCTGCTGCGCAACAAGGATGCGACCTCGCCGCTGTCCGAGTTCACCAGCGGCGGCTTCCAGACCGTGATCCCCGAGCAGGACGAGGCCATCGTGAAGAACGCGGCCAAGGTCAAGCGCGTGATCGCCTGCTCCGGCAAGGTCTACTACGACCTGGTCAAGAAGCGTGCCGAGAAGGAAAGCAAGGACGTGGCCATCATCCGCGTCGAGCAGCTGTACCCCTTCCCGCACAAGGCTTTCGCTGCTGAACTCAAGAAGTACAGCAACGCCACCGACATCGTCTGGTGCCAGGACGAGCCGCAGAACCAGGGCGCCTGGTTCTTCGTGCAGCACTACATCCACGAGAACATGCTCGAAGGCCAGAAGCTCGGCTACGCCGGCCGCGCTGCATCGGCATCGCCTGCCGTGGGCTACTCCCACCTGCACCAGGAGCAGCAAAAGGCCCTGGTGGACGCAGCCTTCGCCAAGCTCAAGGGTTTTGTGCTGAGCAAGTAAGACCAGCCCCACCCGCTACGCATCAGTACAGAACACTTTTGGAAAGAATTAAAAATGGCTATCGTTGAAGTCAAAGTTCCCCAGCTGTCCGAGTCCATCGCAGAAGCCACCATGCTGACCTGGAAGAAGAAGGTCGGCGAGGCGGTCGCTGTGGACGAAATCCTCATCGAAATCGAAACCGACAAGGTCGTGCTCGAAGTGCCCGCTCCCTCCGCTGGCGTGCTGGCCGAGATCGTGCAAGGTGATGGCGCCACCGTGGTGGCCGAGCAACTGATCGCCAAGATCGACACCGAAGGCGTGGCCGGCGTGGCCGGCGTGGCCGCTGCTGCTCCTGCAGCCGCTCCCGCCGCAGCAGCGCCTGCCGCTGCTCCCGCAGCCGCTGCCGCCACTGGCGGCGGCAAGGGCGACGTGGCCATGCCCGCTGCCGCCAAGCTGCTGGCCGAGAACAACCTGTCGGCCGCCAACGTGGCAGGCTCCGGCAAGGATGGCCGCGTGACCAAGGGCGACGCCCTGGCCGCCATCAAGGGCGGCGTGCAGTCCACGGCTGCCGTCATCCCCACCGGCGTGCCCACCAAGGCGCTGCCCCAGGTGGCCGCCCCCGCTGCCAAGGAAGACCTCAGCGGCCGTCCCGAGCAGCGCGTGCCCATGAGCCGCCTGCGCGCCCGCGTGGCCGAGCGTCTGCTGCAGTCGCAATCCACCAACGCCATCCTGACCACGTTCAACGAAGTGAACATGGCCCCCGTGATGGAACTGCGCAAGAAGTTCCAGGACGCTTTCACCAAGGAACACGGCACCAAGCTGGGCTTCATGTCCTTCTTCGTCAAGGCGGCAGTGCACGCCCTCAAGAAGTACCCGGTGCTCAACGCCTCGGTGGACGGCAATGACATCGTCTACCACGGCTACTTCGACATCGGTATCGCCGTGGGCTCGCCCCGTGGCCTGGTGGTGCCCATCCTGCGCAACGCAGACCAGATGAGCTTCGCCGACATCGAAAAGAAGATCGCCGAATTCGGCAAGAAGGCTGCCGAAGGCAAGCTGGGCATTGAAGAAATGACCGGCGGCACCTTCTCCATCTCCAACGGCGGCACCTTCGGCTCGATGATGTCCACCCCCATCATCAACCCGCCCCAATCGGCCATCCTGGGCGTGCACGCCACCAAGGACCGCGCCATGGTCGAAAACGGCCAGGTCGTGGTGCGCCCGATGAACTATCTGGCCATGTCCTATGACCACCGCATCATCGACGGCCGCGAAGCCGTGCTGGGCCTGGTGGCCATGAAGGACGCACTGGAAGATCCTTCGCGCCTGCTGTTCGACCTGTAATCGCCACAGGGTTCGACCAGACGAAAACCCACCCTCGGCCGCGTGCCCTGCGGTGGGTTTTTTCATGTATCAAAGACAAGAGATTCTGAAATGAGCAAGCAATTCGACGTCATCGTCATCGGCGCAGGCCCCGGTGGCTACATCGCCGCCATCCGAGCCGCCCAGCTGGGCTTCAATGTCGCCTGTATCGACGAATGGAAGAACGCCGCCGGCGGCGCCGCTCCGGGCGGTACCTGCACCAACGTGGGCTGCATTCCCTCCAAGGCGCTGCTGCAGTCTTCCGAGCATTTCGAGCATGCCAACCTGCACTTTGCCGACCATGGCATCTCCACCGGCAAGGTCGAGATGGACGTGGCCAAGATGATCGCCCGCAAGGACGCGATCGTGAAGCAGAACAACGACGGCATCCTGTATCTGTTCAAGAAGAACAAGGTCACTTTCTTCCATGGCCGTGGCTCCTTCGTCAAGGCTGCCGAAGGCGGCTACGAGGTCAAGGTTGCCGGCAAGGAAGAAGAAATCATCACCGGCAAGCAGATCGTGATCGCCACGGGCTCCAACGCCCGTGCGCTGCCTGGCGTGCCCTTTGACGAAGAGAACATCCTGTCCAACGACGGCGCTCTGCGCCTGGGCAAGGCACCCAAGAAGCTGGCCCTGATCGGCGCCGGCGTGATCGGCCTGGAAATGGGCTCGGTCTGGCGCCGCCTGGGCACGGAAGTGACCGTGCTCGAAGGCATGGACAAGTTCCTGCCCGCCGTGGACGAGCAGATCGCCAAGGAAGCCAAGAAGGCCTTCGACAAGCAGGGCCTGAAGATCGAGCTGGGCGTGAAGATCGGCGAAATCAAGAGCAGCAAGAAGGGAGTGTCCATCGCCTACACCAACGCCAAGGGCGAAGCCCAGCAGCTCGATGCCGACAAGCTCATCATCTCCATCGGCCGCGTGGCCAACACCATCGGCCTGAACGCCGAAGCCGTGGGCCTGGCCCTGGACGAGCGCGGCTGCATCGTGGTCGATGAAGACTGCAAGACCAACCTGCCCGGCGTCTGGGCCGTGGGCGACGTGGTGCGCGGCCCCATGCTGGCGCACAAGGCTGAAGAAGAAGCCGTGGCCGTGGCCGAGCGCATTGCCGGCCAGCATGGCCACGTGAACTTCGGCACGATCCCCTGGGTGATCTACACCAGCCCCGAAATCGCCTGGGTGGGCCGCACCGAGCAGCAGCTCAAGGAGCAGGGCGTCAAGTACAAGGCCGGCAGCTTCCCATTCCTGGCCAACGGCCGTGCGCGCGCCCTGGGCGACACCACCGGCATGGTCAAGTTCCTGGCCGATGCCGAGACCGACGAAATTCTGGGCGTGCACATGGTCGGCCCCATGGTCTCGGAACTGATCTCCGAAGCCGTGGTCGCCATGGAGTTCAAGGCATCGAGCGAAGACATCGCCCGCATCTGCCACGCCCATCCCTCGCTGTCCGAGTCCACCAAGGAAGCGGCTCTGGCAGTCGATAAGCGCACTCTGAACTTTTAATACCCCCTGAGGCGCTTTGCGCCTTCCCCTTCTCCTGCGGGAGGGGGACGACACCCTCGGTGCGGCGCGGCCGGCGTAGGCCCTTCCTCGGTGTCCCTGAGTTGGGTCGCGCCTGTAACATGCACCGTGTATGGTGGGGTAGGCAGTTGATTTGCAAACTGACCAAACCAAGACCTGAAAGCGCTTGCCCTGCAAGCGCTTTCAGCTTCTGAATTCATAGCAAATGGTGGATGCTGCATGAGCGTTTCCGTGAAAGAGGCCTATGAGGCCGAGCTGGTGGCCAAGGGCTTTCGCAGCGACCCCGCACAGCTGCGTGCCGTGGAGGCGCTGCAGCGCTGTGCCAACGACTGGGCGGCCTATCGCCAGCGCCGCTCCAATGCCTTCAAGAAGCTCATCAACCGCCCCGAAATTCCCCGTGGCGTCTATATGTACGGCGGGGTAGGGCGCGGCAAGAGCTTTCTCATGGATTGCTTCTTCAACGCTGTGCCGATCCGGCGCAAGGTGCGCCTGCACTTTCACGAGTTCATGCGCGAAGTCCATCGTGAGCTGGCCGTGCTGCAGGGCACGCAAAATCCGCTCGATGTGCTGGGCGCGCGCATCTCCAAGAAATACAAGCTGATCTGCTTTGACGAATTTCACGTGGCCGACATCACGGACGCGATGATCCTGCACCGGCTTCTGGTGTCGCTGTTTGCCAATGGCGTGGGCTTTGTCACCACCTCCAATTTCAAGCCCGACGAACTGTACCCTGGCGGCCTGCACCGCGACCGCATCCTGCCGGCCATTGACCTGCTCAACGAGCGCATGGAAGTCGTCAACGTGGACAACGGCACCGACTACCGCCGCCGCACGCTGGAAAACGCCAAGCTCTACCATACGCCGCTGGGAGGCGAGGCGGATGCGGCCATGGCCGAAACCTTCGACAAGCTCGCCGAGGTCAAGGACGAAGACCCGGTGCTGCACATCGAAGCCCGCCAGATCCGCGCGCGCCGCCGTGCCGGTGGCGTGGTCTGGTGCGATTTCCGTGAACTGTGCGGCGGCCCGCGCTCGCAAAACGACTACCTGGAGATCGCCAGCCAGTTCCACACCGTGCTGCTGTCGGACGTGCCCTATATGCCGGTGAACATGGCCTCGCCCGCGCGGCGCTTCACGTGGCTGGTGGACGTTTTGTATGACCGCCGTGTCAAGCTGGTCATCTCGGCTGCGGTGCCTCCCGAGCAGCTTTACACTGAAGGGCCGCTGTCCCACGAGTTCCCGCGCACGGTCTCCCGCCTCAACGAGATGCAGTCCAAGGAGTTCCTGGCCCTGGAGCGCCGCGTCGTGGATACCAGCCTGACCTGAGAGACCTTGCCTGCCTTGCGCAGCCGCCTGCCAGCCCCGCACATGCCGAAGTCCTCCTTGCCCGTCCTCGTGAAAAAACTCAGTGCCGCATGGCTGGCTGCTGGCGCCCTGTGCGGCGCTGCGCTGGCTGCACAAGGTGTGCCGTCGGCCGATGCCGAAGCCGAAGCGGCGGCCAAGGCCGCCCAGGCGGCGCGCTCCGCTGCGCGCTCCGAGATCGCCGGGCAGCGCGCCTTGCTGCAGCATGAGCACAAACAGGCGCAGGCCCAGTGCTACCAGCGTTTTGCGGTCGAGGACTGCCTCAAGCAGGAGCGCCGCCTGGCGCGCGAGAGGGACAGGCCACTGCGCGAGCGCGAGCTGCGCATCAATGACGAGGAACGCCGCGAGCGCGCAGCTGCGCGCCTGAAAGACATCGAGGCCAAGCGCGCCGACAAGGCCGTATCGGTCATACAGGCCCAGCAGCGCCCGCCTGCACCGCAGCGCGATACCGCCGCCATGCGTGCCCAGCGCCAGCAGGAGGCGCAGCAGCGCGCAGCACAGCATGCCGATTACCAGCGTGGCCATGAAGCCCAGACCCGGCAGCGGCTGGCCGACGAGGCGCAGCGCCGCAGTGCCGCGCAGGAGCAATACGAGGCCAAGCAAAAAGCCGCAGCCGAGCGCCGTGAGCGTGCCGCCGAGGCCGCACGCGAGCGCGAGCAGTCGGGCACTCCCCGTTCGGCGCCGCTGCCAGCGCCCTGAGCATCAGCGCATCCCCCGGGGCTATGCCCCGGCCTGGCCTTCCAGCGCTTCGAGCTTGAGCACCACCAGGGACAGGTTGTCACCCGTGCCACGCGCGCGCATGCGGGCCTTGTCGATCAGGAATTCTGTGGCCTCCCGGGGCGTCAGCGCATGCAGCACCGTGCCCAGCTCTTCCGACGTGTAGTAGTGCCAGATGCCATCGCTGCAGGCCATGAGCGTGTCGCCCGGGCGCATGCGCTCTATCACATGGTGCGTCATGGGCGGAGGCGCCTCCGTGCCCAGGCAGCCCAGCAGAATATTGGACTTGGGGTGCACATGGGCTTCGAACTCGGTGATTTCCCCCCGATCCACCAGGGCCTGCACGTAGGAGTGGTCCTTGGTACGGTGCATCATGGTGGCTCCCGCGTAGTGGTAGATCCGCGAATCGCCGGAATGCACCCAGTGGCAGCGCCCCTGGGGCAGCATGATGAAGGCCGCGATCGTGCTGTGGGGCTCCTGCTCGGCAGACAGCGCGGTCAGGCGAATCACGGTGTGCGAATCCTGGACGATGCTTTCCAGCAGCGTGACGCAGTTTTCGCTGCGCGGGTCGAAGCGCTCGAAAAGCTGGCGCGCGGTCAGCATGACCTGGTCCGATGCCTTGCGCCCGCCGCTGCGTCCGCCCATGCCGTCAGCCACCACGCCCAGCAGGCAGCCGTGGACATAGGGATGGGCCATCAGCATGACCTGGTCTTGTTGGTATTCCCTGTCACCGCGGTGGATGCCGGTGGAGGCCTGTAGTCGGTACGCTGGCTGCATGGTCTGTGGAAGGCTGTCTTGATCCACACCCGTGGTCAAGGTGCATATTATCGGAGCGGCAGGCATGCTTGTATGTTGTCTTGACTGGGTGTTGTCCTCTTTTTGTTGAATGGAGCCGTTGCGTGCACTCCCTGATCGCCGCCACCGAGGCGGCCTTTGCCCCGCAAGGCCTGCTGTCGCATGCCGAGGCGCAGTTTCGTCCGCGTGCGGGGCAGACCGCCATGGCGGTGGCCGTCGCCCAGGCGATACAGGCCCGCGACACCCTTGTGGTCGAGGCGGGCACCGGGGTGGGCAAGACCTACGCCTATCTGGTGCCAGCCCTGCTCAGCGGGCAGCGCATGCTGGTATCCACGGCCACGCGGGCGCTGCAGGACCAGCTGTTCGCACGCGATCTGCCCCGGCTGGTTTCTGCGCTGGGCCTGCCGCTTCGCATGGCGCGCCTGAAAGGCCGCAGCGCCTACCTGTGCCTGGAGCGGCTGGATCGTGCGCGCCAGGGGCGTTCGGCGCCGCAGGATCCGCAGGTGCTGCGCAGCGTGGCCGAAATCGAGCGCTGGGCCCGCAGTACCCGCACCGGTGATCTGGCCGAGCTTCCTGCCCTGGATGAGCGCTCTCCTGTCGTGCCTCTGGTGACTTCGACACGCAGCAACTGCCTGGGAGTGCCATGTGCCCATTGGCAGGACTGCCATGTCAATGTGGCGCGCAGGGATGCACTGGCCGCCGATGTGGTGGTCATCAACCACCACCTGATGTTTGCGGACCTCGACGTGCGCGATTCGGGCATGGCTCAGCTGCTGCCCAGCGTCGGCATCGTCGTCGTGGACGAGGCCCATCAGCTCAACGATACGGGGGTGCAGTTTGCGGGGCGGAGCATTTCCGCGCAGCAGCTGGCAGGCTATGCCCGCGATGTGCTGCGTGCCGGACAGGAGCTGGCGCGCGGCATGGCCGACTGGCTGGTGCTGTCGGCGCAGATGCAGCAGGCTCTGAGCGAGCTGCGCCTGATGGCAGGCCAGCCGCCTGCCGGCGGGCGGCTGGCCTGGCAGGGGGTGACGCCCCAGGGGCTGGACGCGCAGCGCTGGCGTACGGCCCTGGTGGGCCTGGGGCGCAGCCTGCGGGCACTGCTGCAGCCTCTGGCCCAACTGCAGCTGGGCGCGCCTGAGCTGCAGCGGCTTTTCGAGCGTGGCAGCGAACTGCTCGATGGCCTGTCATCCTTTGCCGGGCCTGCTCAGGAGGATACGGTGCGCTGGCTGGAACTGGGCGCCCGGCAGATGCGCATGCTGGAGTCGCCGCTGACGATTGCCCAGATCATGCGCACAAGGCTGCTGGCGCCGGCGCAGCCACAAGACCCGCAGGCGCACGGGCCGGGGCAGGCGCAGCTGTGCGGCGGCACCGCCTGGATCTTCACCTCTGCCACTCTGGGGGATGACGAGCGGCTGAGCTGGTTCACCGAGCCTTGCGGCCTGCGCGATGCGCGCGTGCTGCGCGTTGACAGCCCCTTCGACTATGCGCAGCAGGCGGCGCTGTACATACCCAGCCCCTTCCCGCAGGCTGGCAGCGCCGGCCACAGCGCCGCGGTGGCGCGCCTGGCGCTGGATGCAGCCCTGCGCATCGGCGGGCGGACCCTGGTGCTGACGACCACGCTGCGCGCGCTGCATGCCATCGGAGATGCGCTGCAGCAGTCACTGGGGCTGTTTGGCGAACTCGATGTGCTGGTGCAGGGGCAGGCGCCCAAGCTGGCGCTGATTGAACGCTTTGTCGCCGCAGGCGAAAGCGGTGCGGGCGGTGCCACGCGCGGCTGCATTCTCGTGGCCTCGGCCACTTTCTGGGAGGGCGTCGATCTGCCGGGCGATGCGCTGCAGCTGGTGGTCATTGACAAGCTGCCGTTTCCTCCCCCGGATGATCCGCTGGTCGAGGCACGCTCGCGCAGCCTGGAGGCCGTGGGGCGCCAGGCGTTCGCCGACTACATGCTGCCCGAGGCCGCAATGGCGCTCAAGCAGGGAGCAGGGCGCCTGATCCGGCGCGAAACGGATCGCGGTGTGCTGGTGGTCTGCGACACGCGGCTGGCCACCATGGGCTATGGGCGAAGGCTGCGTGCAGCCTTGCCGCCAATGCGCAGCATTGGCAGCGAGGCAGAGTTTGCTCAGGCGCTGCAGGCGCTGGCACAGCCTGCGCCCGTGCCAGTCACCACAGTTTCCACCACGACTTCTGCTTGCTGGTAAGCGCTTCCTGATCGGCGCCATCGCCGTAGGATGCCGACATCACACGTTGTGCATCGTCACGCAGTTCGGTCATGCCCAGAGCGTCATAGGACTTGATGAGGATCTGCATGGCATCGCGCACGGCAGGCACGCCCTTGTAGTCCTTGATGGCTGTCTGCGCCCGCGAGATGGCAGCCACATAGGCGCCGCGGTCGTAGTAGTAGCGGGCCACGTGGACCTCGTACTGCGCCAGCGAGTTGATGATGTACTGCATGCGCAGGCGCGAATCCTCGGCGTAGCGCGACTCGGGAAAGCGCGTGACGAGTTCGCGGAAGGACTCGAAGGAGTCCTTGGCGGCCTTCTGGTCGCGTTCGGACAGGTCCTGGCGCGACAGCCAGGCGAACATGCCGAGGTTGTCGTTGAAGTTCACCAGCCCCTTGAGATAAAGGGCGTAGTCGGTGGCGGGGCTGGCCGGATGCAGCTTCAGGAAGCGGTCTAGCGTCGCCATCGCCTGGATCTTCTCGCCGCTCTTGTACTGGGCGTAGGCCTTTTCCAGCTGGGCCTGCTGTGCCAGCGGCGTGCCGGCGGCCCGGCCTTCCAGTTTCTCGAACAGCGGCACGGCCTTGTCGAAAGCGCCTGCGGAAGCCTCATCGCGCGCCTCGGTGTAGAGGCGGTCCGGAGTCCACTTGGCCGTAGGGTCTTGTGGCGTACTGGAGCAGGCTGTCAGGGCGCCTGCAATCAGCACAGCGGGGACGATGGACAGGGGAATACGCTGCATGGTGGACGATTCTCGGGCGATCAATGGCGGACGGAGGGTTGGCGGGGCGGCAGGAGGGGCCGCTGCGGCGGCCATCTGCGCACAATTGTCCCGCAACCGGGCCGAGGCATTGTAACGGCGTGCGATGCGCGGTAGCAGGCCCCTGCCAGGGCATGAGGACTTGCGGAGCTTTCTACAATGGCGCCCATATGTTTGTTCATTTGCGCCTGCACACCGAATTTTCCGTGGTTGACGGAACCAACCGCATCAATGCCATCATCAAGGCCGCTGCCGCGGATGGGCAGGTGGCTCTCGCGATCACCGATTTCAACAATCTTTTCGGCGGCGTCAAGTTCTACAAGGAAGGCCGCTCCAAGGGCGTCAAGCCCGTGCTGGGCGCTGAAATCCAGATCGAAGGCGAAAACGGGGCGCCGGTTTCGCGCATCATCGTGCTGGTCCAAAGCCCGCAGGGCTACCACAACCTGTCCGAGCTGCTGGCCCGGGGCTGGACGCGCAACGTGGTCAAAGGCCAGGCGGTGCACACCTGGGCCTGGCTGCAGGAGCTGGGCGAGGGCCTGATCGTGCTGTCGGGCGCCCAGGCCGGGCCCGTGGGCCAGGCGCTGCTGCGCGGCGACGAGGCCGGCGCAGCCGCTGCAGCCCAGCGGCTGGCACGCATGTTCCCGCACCGGTTCTTCATCGAGCTGCAGCGCGCGGGCCGTGCCGACGACGAGGCCCATGTGGTGGCCGCCGTGCAACTGGCCGAGCGCCTGAACCTGCCCGTGGTGGCCACACACCCGATCCAGTTTTTCGGGCCCGACGACTACGAGTCCCACGAGGCGCGCGTGTGCATCGCCGAAGGCGAGATCCTGGCCAACCCCAAGCGCGTGCGCCGCTTCACGCGCGAGCAGCATTTCAAGACCGCCGGGCAGATGCAGGCGCTGTTCGCCGACATCCCCAGCGCCATTGCCAACACGGTGGAGATCGCGCGCCGCTGCAGCCTGACCCTGGTGCTGGGCAAGCCGCAGCTGCCCAATTTCCCCGTGCCCGAAGGCATGACCATGGACGAGTTCTTCCGCCAGGAGTCCTTCGAGGGCCTGGAGGAGCGCCTGGTCCACCTCTACCCCGACCCTGCCAAGCGCGAAGCGCAGCGCCCGCGCTATGTGGAGCGGCTGGAGTTTGAAATCGGCACCATCCTCAAGATGGGGTTCCCGGGCTACTTCCTCATCGTGGGCGACTTCATCAAGTGGGCCAAGCTCAATGGCTGCCCCGTGGGCCCGGGCCGAGGCTCGGGCGCGGGCTCGCTGGTGGCCTACGTGCTCAAGATCACGGATCTGGACCCGCTGGAATACAACCTGCTGTTCGAGCGCTTTCTCAACCCTGAGCGCGTGTCCATGCCCGACTTCGACGTGGATTTTTGCCAGGCCAACCGCGACCGTGTCATCGACTACGTCAAGGAGCGCTACGGGCGCGATGCCGTCAGCCAGATTGCCACCTTCGGCACCATGGCCGCGCGTGCGGCCATCCGCGACGTGGGCCGTGTGCTGGACATGAGCTACACCTTCTGCGACGGCATCTCCAAGCTCATCCCCAACAAGCCTGGCCTGCATGTCACGCTCAAGTACCCGCCCAACCCCAAGAAGGACGGCGACAAGTACACCTATGCCATCGAAGCCGAGCCCATGCTGGCCGAGCGCATCGAGAAAGAAGAAGACGTCAAGACCCTGATCGAAATGGCCCAGAAGCTCGAAGGCATGACCCGCAACATCGGCATGCATGCGGGCGGCGTGGTGATCGCGCCGGGCAAGCTGGCCGACTTCTGTCCCTTGTACCAGCAGCCGGGCAGCGACTCGGCCGTGGCCATGTACGACAAGGACGACGTGGAGGCCGTGGGTCTGGTGAAGTTCGACTTTCTGGGGCTGGCCACGCTGACCATCCTGGAGATTGCGCGCGAGTTCATCATCAAGCGCCACAAGGGCCAGGAGAACTTCGCCTTCGAAAACATCCCGCTGGACGATGCGCGCACCTACCAGCTGTTCTCCGAAGGCAAGACCGAGGCCGTGTTCCAGTTTGAATCGCGCGGCATGCAGGGCATGCTGCGCGACGCCAGGCCCAGCCGCCTGGAGGACCTGATCGCCCTGAACGCCCTGTACCGTCCCGGCCCCATGGACCTGATTCCCAGCTTCGTGGCCCGCAAGCACGGCAAGGAAGTGGTCGAGTACCCGCACCCGCTGGTCGAAAAGGTGCTGGCAGAGACCTACGGCATC
The DNA here is from genome assembly GCF_029870285.1 of Delftia sp. PS-11. Taxonomy (GTDB): domain Bacteria; phylum Pseudomonadota; class Gammaproteobacteria; order Burkholderiales; family Burkholderiaceae_C; genus Comamonas. Next base: position 66,602 of record NZ_JACSYA010000019.1, on the reverse strand, counting down.
ATGGTCTACCAGGAGCAGGTCATGCAGACCGCCCAGGTGCTGGGCGGCTACTCCCTGGGTGGCGCCGACCTCTTGCGCCGCGCCATGGGCAAGAAAAAGCTCGAAGAAATGGTCATGCACCGCGGCATCTTCCGCGAAGGTGCAGCCAAGCAGGGCATCAGCCAGGAAAAGGCCGACGAGGTCTTTGACCTGATGGAGAAGTTCGCAGGCTATGGCTTCAACAAGTCGCACGCCGCCGCCTACTCGCTGCTGGCCTACCATACGGCCTGGCTCAAGGTGCACTACACGGCCGAGTTCTACTGCGGCAACATGACCGTGGAAATGGACAACACCGACAAGCTCAAGGTGCTGTACGAAGATGCCCAGAAGATGGGCATCAGCTTCGAGCCGCCGGACGTCAACCGTGGCATGTACCGCTTCGAGCCCGTGACCGACAAGGTCATCCGCTATGGCCTGGGCGCCATCAAGGGCACGGGCCAGCAGGCCATCGAGGCCATCATCGCAGCACGCGAGGGCCGGGGCGTGGGCCCGCGCGGCCACGAAAAAGGCCCCTTCAGGAGCCTGGCCGATTTTTGCGTGCGCGTGGACCGCGCGCGCCTGAACAAGCGCACGCTGGAGGCCCTGATCAAGGGCGGCGCCTTCGACAGCATCGAACTCAACCGCGCGGCGCTGGTGGCCTCCATCGACCACGCCTTCGAGTTCGCCAACAAGACGCTGGCCAACGCCAACCAGGGCGGCCTCTTCGACATGATGGGCGATGACGCCGTGGGCTCCAGCACCCAGGAGCCGCCGCTGGCCGAAGTGCTGCCCTGGGGTGTCAAGGAAAGGCTCACCCAGGAAAAGACCGCCGTGGGCTTTTACCTTTCGGGCCATCTGTTCGATGAAGTCGCGCAGGAAGTGCGCCGCTTCGTGCGCACGCCGCTGGCCGAGCTGCGCGACAGCCGCGAGCCCCAGACCCTGGCCGGCATCATCAGTGATTTCCGATCCATCAACGGCCAGCGCGGGCGCCTGGGCCTGTTCAAGATCGACGATGGCACGGGAGTGATCGAGGCATCGGTGGATGAGGCCACGCTCAACCGCCACCGCGACCTGCTCAAGGATGACGAATTCGTCGTCATCACCGGCCGGCTGCAGCTGGACCACTTCAGCGGCGGGCTGCGCATGAAATCCCAGCAGCTCTACAACCTGGCCGATGCGCGCTGCCGCTTCGCGCGCTACCTGCAAGTCAGCGTGGGCGAGCGCATGCCCGACGTGGTGGGCCTGCTGCGCCAGTTTCCGGCCCAGGTCGAGTCCACCGAGCATGGCGAGGTACAGCGCGGCGTCAAGGTCCGCCTGGGGCTGGTCTGCGAAGACGCACGGGGCTCGGCCAGCTGTGAGCTGGCGCTGGGCGATGCCAGCCGGTTTTACCCCAGCGACGCAGCGCTGGCTGCCTGGTATGCCCAGGCGGGCAGCGCGCAGGTCAAGATGATTTACGAATAATGGGCAGGGCAGGGGTCTGGCGGATGCGGGCAGGATGCTCTGTCCAGAGCCTGTGTCAGGCCCGGCTCTTGCATTCTTGTGTGCAGCCACGCATCTGGCTTGCGAAAAACCCCGGCTCCGATGGCTAGAATGATTTTCATGGCAACCCAACCTCCCTCGAAACCTCCGGCCACTCCCGCAGTGCGGCCCGTCTCGGACGACGACGGCGCTGTTGTGCTGGAGCGGCGCCGCCAGCGCGTGCAGCCGCCCCAGATGTACCAGGTCGTGATGCTCAACGACGACTTCACGCCCATGGAGTTTGTTATCGTGGTGCTGCAGGAATTTTTCGGCAAAGACCGCGAGGCAGCCACCCAGATCATGCTCAAGATCCATCTCGATGGCCGTGGCGTCTGTGGCGTGTATTCGCGCGATGTGGCCGCCACCAAGGTCGAACAGGTGCTGCAGGCCGCCCAAAAGGCAGGCCATCCGCTGCAGGCCATGTTCGAGCCTGTTGAATAAACCCGGCCTGCCCCGATTTATGGTTGCAGTCAATAATCCCTAGCAAGCGAAAAGGAGTCCTCAATGATCGCCCAGGAACTGGAAGTCAGCTTGCACATGGCCTTTGTCGAAGCGCGCCAGCAGCGCCACGAGTTCATCACCGTGGAACACCTGCTGCTGGCCCTGCTGGACAACCCCAGTGCAGCGGAAGTGCTGCGCGCCTGCTCAGCCAACATCGATGATCTGCGCTCGGCCCTGTCCAACTTCATCAAGGACAACACGCCGCAGGTCGCAGGGTCCGACGAAGTCGACACCCAGCCCACGCTGGGTTTCCAGCGCGTGATCCAGCGCGCCATCATGCACGTGCAGTCCACCGGCAACGGCAAGAAGGAAGTCACGGGTGCCAACGTGCTCGTGGCCATCTTCGGCGAGAAGGACTCGCACGCCGTCTATTACCTGCACCAGCAGGGCGTGACCCGCCTGGACGTGGTCAACTACATCGCCCATGGCATCAAGAAGGGCGAACCGCCCGAGCCTGCCAAGGCCGAAAACCCTGCCGAATCCGAGGAAGGCGCGGGCGGCGAGCGCGGCAACGAGAAGGCTTCGCCCCTGGAACAGTTCACGCTGAACCTCAACCAGGCGGCCAAGGACGGCAAGATCGATCCGCTGATCGGACGCGACTACGAGGTCGAGCGCACCATCCAGATCCTGTGCCGCCGCCGCAAGAACAACCCGCTGCTGGTCGGCGAGGCCGGCGTGGGCAAGACCGCGATTGCCGAGGGCCTGGCCTGGCGCATCACCGAGGGCAAGGTGCCCGAAGTGCTGACCGAGGCCGTGGTCTACTCTCTGGACATGGGCGCGCTGCTGGCGGGCACCAAGTACCGGGGTGACTTCGAGCAGCGCCTCAAGGGCGTGCTCAAGTCGCTCAAGGACAAGCCCCACGCCATCCTGTTCATCGACGAAATCCACACCCTGATCGGCGCGGGCGCCGCTTCGGGCGGCACGCTGGACGCATCCAACCTGCTCAAGCCGGCGCTGTCCAGCGGCCAGCTCAAGTGCATCGGCGCGACCACCTTCACCGAGTACCGTGGCATCTTCGAAAAGGATGCGGCGCTGTCGCGGCGCTTCCAGAAGGTCGACGTGGTCGAGCCCACCGTGGCCGAGACCGTGGACATCCTCAAGGGCCTGAAGTCGCGCTTCGAGGAGCACCACAGCGTCCAGTACGCCGCTGCCGCGCTGCAGGCAGCGGCCGAGCTGTCGGCCAAGTACATCAACGACCGCCATCTGCCCGACAAGGCCATCGACGTGATCGACGAGGCCGGCGCTGCCCAGCGCATCATCCCGGCCGATCAGCGCAAGCAGACCATCGACAAGGCCGAGATCGAGGCCATCGTGGCCAAGATCGCGCGCATCCCGCCCGCCAACGTCTCCAACGACGACCGCAGCAAGCTGCAGACGCTGGAGCGTGACCTCAAGAGCGTCGTCTTCGGCCAGGACAAGGCACTGGAGGCGCTGGCCTCCTCGGTCAAGATGTCGCGCTCGGGCCTGGGCAAGCCGGACAAGCCGATCGGCTCCTTCCTGTTCTCGGGCCCCACCGGCGTGGGCAAGACGGAAGCGGCCAAGCAGCTGGCCTACATCCTGGGCGTGGACCTGATCCGCTTCGACATGTCGGAGTACATGGAGCGCCATGCCGTCAGCCGCCTGATCGGCGCGCCTCCGGGCTATGTGGGCTTCGATCAGGGGGGGCTGCTGACCGAGGCCATCACCAAGAAGCCGCACGCGGTGCTGCTGCTCGATGAAATCGAGAAGGCGCATCCCGACATCTTCAACGTGCTGCTGCAGGTCATGGACCACGGCACGCTGACTGACAACAACGGGCGCAAGGCCGACTTCCGCAACGTGATCATCATCATGACCACGAACGCAGGCGCCGAGATCATGAACAAGGCCTCGATCGGCTTTACCAACCCGCGCCAGGCCGGCGACGAAATGGGCGACATCAAGCGCCTGTTCACGCCCGAGTTCCGCAACCGCCTGGATGCCATCGTCAGCTTCAAGCCGCTCGATGAGCAGATCATCCTGCGCGTGGTGGACAAGTTCCTGCTGCAACTGGAGCAGCAGCTGGCCGAAAAGCGCGTGGAGGTCACCTTCACCGACGCGCTGCGCAAGCACCTGGCCAGCAAGGGCTTCGATCCCCTCATGGGCGCACGCCCCATGCAGCGCCTGATCCAGGAAACCATCCGGCGCTCGCTGGCCGACGAGTTGCTGTTCGGGCGGCTGGTCGATGGCGGCCGCCTGGAAGTGGACTGGGTTGCCGAAGAGTCCGGTGCCGAAAAGGGCGAAGTCCGCCTGGACATCTCGCCGCTGCCGCACAAGGACACGCCGGCCGAATCGGAGCAACCCAAGGAGGCCACTGCCGACTGACAGGTGTTGCACGACACTGACCGAAGCCGACAGCCTGCGGGCCGTCGGCTTTTTCATTGATGCCGCAAGGAAATGCAATGCACTGGATAGGCACGCACCTGACCCATGAGAATGCCATGTGGCTGCTGTCCATCGCCTGGACGGTCTATGTGGTGATCATGGCAGTGTGGATCCTGCTGCAGCGCAGCGCGCCTGTGGCCACGCTCAGCTGGCTGCTGGCCATGGCGGCGATCCCGGGCGGCGGGCTGGTCATCTACTACTTTTTCGGCCCCCAGCGGCTCAAGCGCCAGCGCATCAAGCGGCTGCGCGCGCGCAAGACCTCGCGCGTGCGCTCGGGCGTGCAACGGCTGCGCGAGCGCATGCCGGGCAGTTCCGCAAGGCTGCACCAGGTGGCAAGGCTGGTGGCCGCCACCAGCGACTTTCCAGTCAGCACTGCCACCGACCTGCGCCTGCTGGTTGGCGGTGCTGCCACCTTCGATGCCATCGTCGAGGCCGTGAATGCCGCGCGTCACCACATCCATCTGGAGTACTACATCTTCGAGCCGGACCAGACCGGCACGGCGCTGCGCGATCTGCTCATCGCGCGGGCCCGCGCAGGCGTCAAGGTGCGCCTGCTGGTGGATGCGCTCGGCTCCAAGCGGCTGGGCCGGCGTTTCCTGCAGCCCCTGCAGCAGGCCGGGGCCCAGGTGGCGCTGTTCCATGACACCAAGGTCGGGCGCCGCCTGCGGCCCGTGATCAACTTCCGCACCCACCGCAAGATACTGGTCTGCGATGGCAAGGTCGGCTTCACGGGGGGCGTCAACGTCACCGACGAGGAAAATGCGCGCATCATGCCCGATGCCTACCACGACGTGCACCTGCGGCTGGAGGGCGCAGCCGCCAACTGGCTGCAGACCGTCTTTCTGGAGGACTGGGCCTACGCCCTGGACAAAGATCCCGGCAACGAGCCCCCCGACCTGGACCTGCTGCTGCCCGATGCGCCCGAAGGCCCGCTGCCCGTGCAGATCATCACCTCGGGGCCAGACAACGGGCTGCAGGCCATCTACCGCGCCTACCTGGCCGCCATCAGCGCCGCCGAGCACCGGGTCTGGCTGACCACGCCATACTTCGTGCCCACCGAGGCCGCACTGGCCGCGCTCACCAACGCTGCGCTGCGCGGCGTGGACGTGCAACTGCTGGTGCCGCACCGCAGCGACTCTGCCCTGGTCACGGCGGCTGCGCGTTCCTACTTCGATGAACTGATCCGCTGCGGCGTGCGCATCCACGAGTACAAGGCACGCATGCTGCACTCCAAGACCCTGGTGGTGGACGACGGCATTGCCATCATCGGCACGGCCAACTTCGACTACCGCAGCTTCTTTCTGAACTACGAAGTCTGTGCCATCGCCTACGGCCCCCGGCTCAACGGCGATCTGGCGCGGCAGTTCGAGCAGGATCTGGAGCAGGCCCAGCGTGTGCACTTCAAGCGCGACCAGTCATTTGCGCTGCGCCTGTTCGACTCGGGCGCGCGCCTGTGTTCACCGCTGCTGTGACAGCGGCATCTCCTGTTTTCGCAGGCATACTCCCCCGATGGCCCACACCTTCTTCTGGCACGACTACGAAACCTTCGGCGCCCAGCCGCGCTACGACCGGCCCGCGCAATTCGCCGGCATCCGCACCGATGCCGAACTCAACGAGATCGGCGAGCCGGTCATGTGGTACTGCCAGCCGGCAGGCGACTACCTGCCCGATCCCCAGTCCTGCCTGATCACCGGCATCACGCCCCAGCAATGCCTGGAGCAGGGCATGCCCGAGGCGCAGTTCGCCGCCCGCATCGAGGCCGAGCTGGCGCAGCCCGGCACCGTGGGCGTGGGCTACAACACCATCCGTTTCGACGACGAGATCACGCGCTTCATGTTCTGGCGCAACCTGATCGATCCCTATGCGCGTGAATGGCAAAACGGCTGCGGCCGCTGGGATCTGCTGGACGTGGTGCGCATGGTCTATGCGCTGCGCCCCGAAGGCATCGTCTGGCCCCAAAAGGAAGACGGCTCGCCCAGCTTCAAGCTGGAAGACCTGGCCCGCGCCAACGGCCTGGGCCACGAGCAGGCCCATGATGCCTTGTCCGACGTGCGCGCCACCATTGCGCTGGCGCGACTCATCCGCCAGCGCCAGCCCCGGCTGTTCGACTTCGCCTTCGCGCTGCACAAAAAGGACCGCGTGCTGCACGAGATGGGCCTGCCGGCCGAGCCGGCGCACGCCCGGCCTTTCCTGCATGTCAGCGGCATGATCCGTCCCGAGCGCGGCTGCATCGCCGTGATGTGGCCGCTGGCCACGCACCCCGCGAACAAGAACGAAATCATCTGCTGGGATCTGGCCCAGGACCCGTCCGAGCTGGCAGCCATGGGCGCCGATGAGCTGCGCCTGCGCATGTTCTCGCGCACGGCCGATCTGCCCGAAGGCGTGCAGCGCCTGCCCATCAAGAGCATCCACGTCAACAAATCGCCCATGGTCGTGGGCAGCCTCAAGACCCTGAGCCCGGCCATGGCCGCGCAGTGGGGCATCGACATGGAGCAATGCCTGCGCCATGCCGCCATTGCCCGCGACCTGCCCGACATGAGCGCGCTGTGGCGTGCCGTCCACCAGCGCCCGGCCCAGCAGGGGCTGGATGCGGACCAGGACCTGTACGGCGGCTTCGTGGGCAACGAGGACCGGCGCCGCCTCAACCACCTGCGCAGCCTGTCGCCCCAGGAGCTGGCGCTGGACCGCACTGGCTTTGACGATGCGCGCCTGGCCGAGCTGCTGTTTCGCTACCGCGCCCGCAACTTTCCGGCAACCCTCAATCCGGCCGAGCGCCAGCGCTGGCTGCAGCACTGCGCTGCCTGCCTGACCGAAGGCAAGGGCGGCGCGCGCACGGCCGAACAGATGTTTGCCATGGTGGACCAGCTCTCGGAAACTGCCGACGAGCGCGGCGAGGAAATCCTGGGCGCGCTCTACGACTACGCCGAGGCGATCATGCCGGAGGTTTGACGCGCCTGCTGAGTGGCCTCGCTGCCTGTCCTGGCGCCGGGTTCAGCCAAAGAACCGGTAGCAGACCACAATGGCGGCGACCACGCCTGCCAACTCGGCGATGAGCGCGCAGGGCACGGCATGGCGCGCGCGCTGAATGCCCACAGCGCCGAAGTAGACGGCCAGCACGTAGAACGTGGTCTCGGTGCTGCCCTGGATAGTGGCGGCGACCAGGGCGGCGAAGCTGTCCACCCCCTGGCTTTGCATGGTCTCGATCAGCATGGCGCGCGCAGCGCTGCCCGAGAAGGGCTTGACCAGCGCCGTGGGCAAGGCATCCACGAAGCGTGCGTCCATGCCCACTGCATCGACTGCCCAGCGGATGCCCGACAGCGCGTAGTCCAGCGCGCCCGAGGCACGGAACACCCCCACGGCGCACAGCATGGCCACCAGATAGGGCAGCAGGCCCCTGGCCACCTCGAAGCCTTCCTTGGCGCCCTCGATGAAGCTGTCATAGACCGCCACCTTGCGCCAGGCGCCCAGCGCCACGAACAGCACGATCAGGCCAAACAGCGCCAGATTGCCCATCAGCGATGACAGCTGCGACAGCGCAGCGGCCGATAGCGTCGCCAGAAAGGCCATGAAGCCTGCCAGCGCCAGGCCCAGCGGCAGCAGATAGGCCAGCACCACGGGATTGAACAGCGGCAGGCGCTGCACCACGGCCACGGCCAGCAGCCCGGTCAGGGTCGAGGCCGATGTGGCCAGCAAAATCGGCAGGAACACCAGCGTGGGATCGGGCGCGCCCTGCTGCAGCCGGTACATGAAGATGCTCACGGGCAGCAGTGTCAGCGACGATGCGTTGAGCACCAGAAACAGAATCTGCGCATTGCTGGCCGTATCAGGCAGAGGGTTGAGCTCTTGCAGCGAGCGCATGGCCTTCAGGCCCATGGGCGTGGCGGCATTGTCCAGCCCCAGGCCGTTGGCCGCGAAATTCAGCGTGATCAGACCCAGCGCCGGATGGCCGCGCGGCACCTCGGGCATCAGCCGCGCGAACAGCGGCCCCAGCACCCATGCCAGCCACTCGACCACCCCCGCTTTTTCCGCGATGCGCAAAAAGCCCAGCCACAGCGTCAGCGTGCCGAACAGCAGCACCATCACCTCGACCGACAGCCTGGCCATGGCAAACAGCGCCTGCACCATGGCTGAAAACACCTCGGTCTGGCCACCCACCAGCCATTGCGCGCCTGCGGCCACCGCCGCCACCAGAAAAAAGCCCAGCCACAAGGCATTCAGCATACGGATCGCCTGTCACGATTGAATTCCAAGGCGCCATTGTGCGGCCTGTTGAGGGCCTGTCTGCAGCCGGCTCAGGGGCAGGGTGGTTCTGCGGGTGCCAGTTTGGAGCGGGCGGCTGCGCGCGGCCCGCCGCGCTGGCGCACCACGGCATGTGCGCACTCCACCAACTGGTGGATCAGCGGCAGCCGCGCCGACGAGCGCAGCCACATCACGCCAAAGCGCCGCGACTGTGACTCCAGGGGCAGGGGCAGGCGCACCACCCCCTGGCCGTCTGGCAGGTCCAGCGCGGTATCGGGCACCAGCGACACGCCCAGGCCCCTTTCCACCATCATCGCAATCGCCACCAGAGAACTGAGCTCGAAACGCTCAAGCGGCACGATCTGGGCTGCACGCAAATAGCGCTCCACCATCTGGCCGCCGCCCAGGGTGCGGTCATAGCGGATCAGCGGCTGGGTGCGCAGCAGCGTATGCGCATCGAGATGCGCCAGCTGGCGCGGCACCAGCAGCACCAGCGGCTCCTCTCGCAGCAGCGTCCAGTCAAACGTCTTGGCCAGCGCAAAAGGCGGATAAAGGCACACGGCGGCATCCAGCCCGCCCTGCTGCACGGCCTGGTACAGCTCGCGCGTGGTGGCCGATCTCAGGAACACCCTGGCATGCGGGCACTTGCTGACAAAGCCGGCCAGGATGTCGGGCAGCAGGCTGTGCAGCGCCGTGTTGATGGAGCCGATCACCAACTCCCCTGCCGTTGCTTCCTGGCTGACATGCGCTCGGGCATGGGCCAGCTCGCGCAGCAGCAGCGGGGCGGACTGTGCCAGCCGGTGGCCGGCCGGCGTGGGCAGCACGGTACGGCCCGCGCGTGCCAGCAGCGGCGCGCCGAATTCACGCTCCAGACTCTTGACCTGCTGCGCCACGGCAGCGGCCGTCAGGTCCAGGCGCCGCGCGGCCTCGGCCATGGAGCCCATCTCGACGACCAGCAGAAAACTGTGTAGGTAACTGGTTTCCATCAACAAAGTTTTTGTTTGTTTTGAACAAATATTACCTGTGTTTTGATTGGGTTTTCAGCGCCCACAATGGGACTCCATGAGAAGCAAACTGTTTGTACCCGCCTCGCGCCCCGAGCTGTTTCCCAAGGCCCTGCAAAGCCAGGCCGATGCCCTGTCCTTCGACCTGGAAGATGCGGTCGCCGAGGCCCGCAAGGACGAAGCGCGCGTCCTGCTGCGCGGCTTCCTGGCGGGGCCGGACAGCCGAGGCCATGCCAAAACCGTCATCGTCCGGGTGAACGCCATGGACACACCACACTTCGACAGTGACATCGATGCCGTGGTGCGCGAAGGCGTGCACCTCATCAACCTGCCCAAGCCTGAAACCGCACAGCAGGTGCGCCAGGCCGCCCAGCGCATCGCGCAGGCCGCGCAGGCCAACGGCATGCAGCAGGTGCCTGGCCTGCTGCTGAACATCGAAACCCCCAAGGCCCTGCGCTGCGCTGCCGAGCTGGCCTGCGCCCATGCCAGCGTGGCCGGGCTGCAACTGGGCCTGGGCGACCTGTTCGAGCCCTTCGGCATCCAGCGGCGCGAAACCAGCGCCATTGTCCAGGCGTTGTTTGCGCTGCGCATGGCGGCTGCCGAGGCCGGCATCTATGCCTATGACGGCGCCTTCGCCGACATCCAGGACCGCGCAGGCTTCGAAGCCGAGGCCCAGCTTTCGCGCAGCCTGGGCTTTCTTGGCAAGACCTGCATACACCCCAGCCAGATTGCCATCGCCAACGCCGTCTACCAGCCCACACAGGCTGAAATCGATGCCGCGCTCAAAGTGGCCGAGGCCGCCCGCGCAGCCGACGGCCAGGCGCTGGGCGCCTACGTGGTGGACGGCAAGATGGTGGACCGGCCCTTCGTGATCCGGGCCCACTCCATCATCGCCAGCGCCCGCGCCGCAGGCCTGCTGCCTGCCTGAGCCGCGCAGCCCGCCGCCACCCGCCATAACTACGATTCATCAAGGAGACAAAGACAATGCCCAGCTTCCCCCGCATCCCGCGCGCCACCTGCCTTGCCATACTGGCCCTGGCGGCCGTTTCGGCGCCATCTGCATGGGCCCAGGCCACCTATCCGGCCAAACCCATCACCATGGTCGTGCCCTATCCGCCGGGCGGATCCAACGACGTGTTCGCACGCCAGGTGGCCAAGGAAATAGGCGATGTGCTCAAGCAGCCCGTGATCGTGGACAACCGTCCCGGCGCCAGCGGCAACACCGGCACGGCCTCCGTTGTCAAGGCGCCAGCCGACGGCTACACACTGGTGGCCGTCTCATCGAGCATGACCACCAATGCGGCGGTGCAAACGAAGATGCCCTTCGACCCCGTCAAGAACCTGGCGCCTGTGGCCATGTTCGCCAAAGGGCCGCTGGTCGTGGCCGTCAACAACGACTTCCCCGCGAGGAACCCGGCCGATCTTGTGCGCGTGGTCAAGGCCAACCCCGGCCAGTACAACTACGCCACCTCAGGCACAGGCAGCGTCAACCACTTCGCCACCGAACTGATGCGCTCCATGGTGCCGGGCATGGACATCATGCACGTGCCTTACAAGGGCCAGGGTCCGGCCGTGACCGACGTCATCGGCAACCAGGTGCAGATGCTGGTCTCCAGCGGCCCCTCCATCCTGCCCATGGTCCGCAGCGGCAAGCTGCGCGCCATCGGCATCACCAGCCTGCAGCCCAGCCCTATCGCACCGGACATCACCCCCATGGCCATCGCCATCCCCGGCTACCAGTTCGAGCTGTGGTGGGGCCTGCTGGCGCCCGCCGGCACGCCGGCCGATGTGGTGGACAAGCTGAATCAGAGCGTCAACCAGGTGCTGTCCAAGCCCGAAGTGCAGGCCAGCTTCCTGCGCGAAGGCGCCATCGCCAATCCCGTGACGCCGCAGCAGTTTGCCGAAGTGATCCGCAATGACGTGGCACGCTGGAAACAGTTGGCCAAGGAGCGCAATATCCAGGCAGATTAAGCGCCTGCGCGCGATTGACATATTGAAAGACAAGGAGAGATTGATGAGTTTTGTGCCCGCTGAACGCCAGGGATCGAAGGGACCGCTGAGCGGCGTGCGCGTGCTGGACCTGAGCGCCTATATCGCGGGGCCTTACGGCTGCTCGCTGCTGGCCGACCAGGGGGCGGATGTCGTCAAGATCGAGCCGCCCGTGGGCGACAACCTGCGCAAGTATCCATCCACGCTGGAGGCCGAAAGCCGCGCTTTCCTGGGAGTCAACCGCAGCAAATGGGGCATGGTGCTGGACCTCAAGCAGGAGGCCGACCTGGCCGTGCTGCTGCGCATGGTGCGCGAGGCCGATGTGCTGGTGCACAACTTCCGGCCCGGCGTGCCCGAGCGGCTGGGCATCGGCTTTGAACAGCTGTCTGTCATCAACCCGCGCCTGATCTACTGCAGCGTCACTGGCTATGGCAGCAAAGGGCCGCTCAAGGCCAAGGCCGGCTACGACCAGGTGCTGCAGACCATGACCGGCATGTGCGCCATGCAGGGCAAGGCCGATGGGCCGCCCGAAATCCTCTACGGCTCCGTGGTGGACTACTACGCCTCTGCCCTGGTGGCGGGGGGCGTGGCATCGGCGCTGTACGAGCGCGAAAAAAGCGGCCTGGGCCAGCATGTCGGCATATCCCTGCTGCGCGCCGCGCTGACCATGCAGTCGGCCCGCCTGGTCTGGGCCGAGGGCGAGCCCCGCGAAGTGGGGCGCGACATGCGCTCTGGCGGCATCACGGGCATCCACCCCACGCGCGAAGGCCATATCTACATCTCGGCCAACACGGCGCACTTCTGGGCTGCGCTGTGCACCAGACTGGGCCTGCCCGAACTGGCGCAGCAAGAGCGCTATGACTCCGTGCGCAAGCGTGCCCAGCACCGCGACGAACTGGTGCCCCTGCTGCGCCAGGCGCTGGCGGCGCGCAGCGCCCTGGAATGGGAGGCCCTGTTTGGCGAAGAAGTACCGTGCGCTGCCGCTCGCACCGTCGAGGACATGTTCGACGACCCGCAGGTGCAGGCCGAAGGCATGATCACTGAATTTGCCCACCCCGTGGTGGGCAGCTACCGGGGCTTTGCCGGCGCCATGGAGTTTGGCCGCACCCCTTGCCCCGCCGCCTTTGCCGCCCCGACGCTGGGCCAGCACACCGAAGCCCTCAGGGCCGCCGCCACGCAAGAGGAGCACTGATGCAAGCGCCGCCAGCCATGCCGGCGCTTGCCTGCGATGCCCACCTGCATGCCTTCGATCCCCGCTTCGCGCCCGAGGCGCCCCAGGCCATGCGCCATGGCGCCACGGCAGCCGACTACGCTGCGCTGCGCAAGCGCCTGGGCCTGGCGCGCGCCGTCATCGTCCAGCCGCGCGCCCACGGCACGGACAACCGTGCCACGCTGCAGGCCATCAGCCACCTGGGCGCGGCCCATACGCGCGGCATCGCCGTCGTTCGCCCGGATGTGAGCGACAGCCAGTTGCGCGCGCTGCATGAAGGCGGCATCCGGGGCATCCGCTTTTCGCTGCACAGCGACCGCGATGCTGCGGTGCGCCTGGACATGCTGGAGCCCCTGGCACGGCGCATCGCTGCCCTGGGCTGGCATGTGCAACTGCACTGGCTTGCCGGGCAGATCGTCGAGCAACAGGCACTGCTGCAGCGCCTGCCCTGCACCATGGTGTTCGATCACATGGCACGGCTGCCTGTGGGCGTGGGCAGCACCCATGCCGCCTTCGGCGTGGTGCGCGATCTGGTGCAGCAGGGCCGGGCCTGGGTCAAGCTGTCCGGTCCCTATCTGAACAGCGACGTGGGCCTGGCAGGCGGCTATGCCGACAGCGATGGCCTGGCCCGTGCCTGGGTGCGCGAAGCGCCCCAGCGCCTGGTCTGGGGCAGCGACTGGCCGCATGTGACCGAGACCGCGCACCCGCCTGATACGGCGCTGATGCTGGCGCTGCTGGAGCGCTGGATCCCCGATGCCGGCCAGCGCGCACGCGTGCTGGTGGAAAACCCCATTGCGTTATATGGATTTGAATAGTACGCAGTAGGGGATTTTTTTCGGTTAATACTGCAACACCTGAATACCAACCTACAGGAGTGAATTGGATGATGAACAAACGACTGCCCCTGCCGATGTTGCTGGCCGCTGCAGGCCTGTGCCTGGCGCAGGGCGCGCTGCACGCTGCCGAATACCCCGCAGGCCAGGCCATCACCCTTGTCGTGCCTTTCTCTGCGGGCGGTGGCGCTGACAACGCGGCGCGCATCATCGCCAAGGCCATGGGCGAAGTGTCGGGTCAAAGCGTGGTGGTGGACAACAAGGCCGGGGCCAGTGGCGCCATTGGCGCAGCCTTTGTGGCGCGCGCCAAGGCTGACGGATATACGGTGCTGTACGACGCCTCATCCTTCGCCATTAACCCGGCCCTGCGCAAGCTGCCCTATGATGCAGCCAAGGACTTCATTGCCGTGTCCCAGGCAGTCAGCGTACCCAACATCCTTGTGGCCGCTCCGTCATCGCCCTACAACAGCCTGTCCGACTACATGAAAGCGGCGCGGGAAAAGCCCGGCCGGCTGACCTATGCCTCCTATGGTCCCGGCAGCCTGGCCCAGATGGCCACCGAACTGCTCAAGTCCAATGCCAAATTCGAGGCCGTGCATGTCCCCTACAAGGGCGGTGCGCCAGCCATCGTCGATGTCATGGGCGGCCAGGTCGATGTCTACTTTGCCAATGCCGCCTCCAGCCTGAACTATGTCAAGGCTGGCAAGCTCAAGGCCCTGGCCGTCTCCTCGGCCCGGCGCATGCCCGAGTTGCCCAACGTGCCCACCGTGGCCGAAAGCGGCATCAATGGCTTTGAAGTCACCGAATGGAATGGCTTCTTCCTGCCTGCAGGCGCCGCACCTGAAACCGTGAAAAAGCTGCAGGAACTGGTGCAAAAAGCCCTGGCCCTGCCTGCCACGCGCGCCAGCCTGGCCAGCCTGGGCCTCACGCCCGTGGGCAGTACCTCGCAGGCCTTCTCCACCTTCGTGGCCGCCGAGCGCAAGCGCTGGGACACAGTGGTCAAGACCAACGGCATCACCGTGGAGTGATGATCCCTGCAGCAGACTTGGGCAAAGGTCTGCTGCACTCGCCGGCGCAGGCTCCCATTTCCTGCCCGGTGCATGCTCCGCGCCCGCCGTCGGGCGCCTTCTGCCAGCATGTCCCTCTGCCCATGGCCTGCAGCACGGTGTAGCAAGTGTATGGAAAATCCCCTTTTATTGCCAAAAAGTAACCAAATGCATGTGCGTCCATTAAAGATGGTGAGCTAATCTTTTATGTTGAACGTAGCTAAAGAATGCATTATTGATACTTGTGGCTGACTGATAAAAAAGAAGATTTTGAGATTGGTCTTATAAGACTTGTCTGATTTTTCTGCTTCGAAAATATCTGTTCTCTTTGTGTTGATTTGCCTTGGGTGGCAAAAATTGCTTTGCGCTAGCATTTGTCTGTCATTGGGCATTTTCCGGTGGCATTTCAAATGCATGACACAAGGGGAACGAATGGAGGAGCGCCAAGCGCATCGGCCATCTGCCGATAGCCAGCGAACGGGAGAGGCACATCCGGGCGTGCAGCAAGCCCAGCGCAGCGATTTGCGGGCTTTGTGCATGCTGGCCCGGCTGCACCAGATTGCCGCCGATCCGCAGACACTGGCCCATCAGCTGGGGCTGCAGTCCAGCGACCCGGCCAGCGTGCAGGACTTGCTCAGGGCGGCAAAGCACCTGGGCCTGAAGGCGCGGCTGTCGCGCTGTGATGCCATGCGGCTGCCGTTGATGCCGCTGCCAGCCCTGGCCCTGGTGCGCAGCCAGGAGGGCGACACGCGGGCCGTGGTGCTTGCCCAGTGCGACGAGCAGCGCGTGCTGCTGCAGGACCCGGCGGCCGAGGGCGCGCACAGCCGCCCGCTCATCGAATCCCTGCAGGACTTTGCGGCGCGCTGGAGCGGCGAACTCATCCTGGTCACCAGCCGCGCCAGCCTGGCGGGGGCATTGGCCAGATTCGATTTCGCCTGGTTCATCCCCAGCCTGGTCAAACACCGCAGGCTGCTGGGCGAAGTGCTGTTCATTTCGCTGATGCTGCAATTGTTCGCGCTGGTCAGCCCGCTGTTCTTTCAGGTCGTGATTGACAAGGTGCTGGTGCACCGTGGAATGACCACTCTGGATGTACTGGTCATCGGGCTGGTGGTGATCGTGGTCTTTGAAAGCCTGCTCAATGGCCTGCGCAGCTATGTTTTCAGCCACACCACCAGCCGCATCGATGTGGAACTGGGCGCGCGGCTTTTCCGCCATCTCGTGCAATTGCCGCTGGCCTATTTCCAGGCGCGGCGCGTGGGCGATTCGGTGGCGCGCGTGCGCGAGCTGGAAAACATCCGCAGTTTTCTCACAGGCAATGCGCTGACTGTGCTGCTGGACGTGCTGTTCTCGGTCGTCTTCATTGGCGTCATGTTTCTGTATAGCGTGCCCCTGACCCTGGTCGTGCTGGTCAGCCTGCCGCTGTATTTCGGGCTGAGCCTGGCCGTCGTGCCCTTGCTGCGCAGGCGCCTGGACCACAAATTCGCGCGTGGCGCCGAAAACCAGGCCATGCTGGTGGAAACCGTCACCGGCATACAGACCGTCAAGGCTGGCGCGCTGGAGCCCGCTTTCGCGCGCCGTTGGGACAACCAGCTGGCCGCTTACGTCAGCGCCAGTTTCAAGAGCCAGAACGTCGCCAGCTGGGCGCATGAAGGCGTGGGCCTCATCGGCAAGCTGGTCAATGCCGCCACGCTGTGGTGGGGCGCGCGGCTGGTCATGGACAGCGAACTCACCGTCGGCCAGTTCGTGGCCTTCAACATGTTTGCCCAGCGCGTGGCGCAGCCCATCATGCGCATGGCCCAGCTGTGGACCGACTTCCAGCAGACCGGCATCTCCATGGCGCGGCTGGGCGACATCCTCAACACCCGCACCGAGGTGCCTCCCAGCAGCGCTGCGCAACTGCCGCCCATCCGGGGGCACATCACCCTTGACGGCGTGCATTTCCGCTACCGCCCCGAGGCTACCCCCGTGCTGCGGGGGCTGCATCTGGACGTGCGCCCCGGCGAAGTGCTGGGCATCGTGGGCCGCTCGGGTTCAGGCAAAAGCACACTGACCAAGCTCGTGCAGCGGCTGTACACCCCCGAGCAAGGCCGCATCCTGGTGGATGGCATCGACATCAGCCTGATCGACGCCACCCAGCTGCGCCGCCAGGTAGGGGTGGTGCTGCAGGAAAACCTGCTGTTCAACCGCAGCGTGCGCGAGAACATCGCCATCACCGACCCTGCGGCCCCCATCGAGGCGGTCGTGCATGCCGCGCGGCTGGCGGGCGCGCACGACTTCATCAGCGAACTGCCCGAAGGCTACGACACCCTGGTCGGCGAGCAAGGCGGCAGCCTGTCGGGCGGCCAACGCCAGCGCATCGCTATCGCGCGGGCGCTGTTCACCAACCCGCGCATTCTCATCCTGGACGAAGCCACCAGCGCGCTCGACTACGAAAGCGAAGCCATCATCCAGCGCAACATGGCACACATCTGCCAGGGGCGCACCGTGTTCATCATCGCCCACCGCCTCAGCGCCGTGCGCCACGCGCACCGCATCATCGTGCTGGACAAAGGCTGCATCGCCGAGGTCGGGCCGCACGAGGCGCTGATCCAGAAACCACAAGGCCTGTACGCCCACCTGTGGCGCATGCAGGGCGGCCATGCCGGGGCTCCGGCAGGCGGCCCTGCTGATCCTCGCAGCACTGGCGGCCCGCAACAGCCCGAGGTGGCGGCATGACACAGCACCACGCCCCTCAGTCCTGCCTGCTGGCCCCCGCGCCAACTGCCATGCCTGCACCGCCGCGCCACCCTGCCATTGAACTGCTGGCCCGCTACCGCGCCGTCTTCGCGGCTGCCTGGGCGCACCGCGCTGAACTCGCGGGTCCACGGCGCCTGGCCGACGAAGCGGCCTTTTTGCCTGCCGCACTGAGCCTGCAGGAAACGCCCGTACACCCCGCGCCCCGGCGCGTTGCCTGGACCATCATGGCCTTGTTCGTGGCCGCCCTGGCCTGGTCCATCATCGGGCGCATCGACATCGTCGCCGTGGCGCCCGGTCGCATCATCGTCAGCGACCGCACCAAGGTCGTGCAGCCGCTGGAGCGCAGCGTGGTGCGGCGCATCCTGGTCAAGGATGGCGACCATGTGCAGGCGGGCCAGCCCCTGGTCGAGCTGGACCCCACCAACGCCCAGGCCGACAAAAGCAGCCTGCGCGAGGCCCTGAAAGAAGCGCAGTCCGAGTGGCTGCGCACACGCGCCCTGCAGCAAGCCCTGCCAGGGGCATCCGGTGCACCAGCGCCTGCCCGCCTGGACCCCCGCCACCTGCCGCAAGGCTGGGGCGCGCCGGAGCGCGCCCAGGCGCAGGCACAACTGGCGGCTGAATGGAACGACATCACGGCGCGGCTGGCGCGGCTTGCTGCCGAGCACCAGCGCCGGCAGGCGGAAATGGCCACTGTGCAGGCCATGATCGCCAAGCTTGAATCCACGCTGCCCATTGCACGCCAGCGCGAAAAAGACATCCAGGCACTGGCAGAGCAAGGCTATGCCCCCAGCCATGCCAACCAGGACCGCAGGCGCGAGCGCATCGAACTGGAGCGCGACCTGGCCACCCAGCAGGCCCGCCTGCAGGAAACCCGGGCTGCACTGCTGGAAACCGAACATTCGCGCAGCGCCTTTCTGGCCGAAACCCGCCGCACGCTCAGCGAGCGCCAGGCCCAGGCCGACCTCAAGCGCCACCAGACCGGCCAGGAACTGGCCAAGGCCACCCAGCGCGAACGCCTGGCCACACTGACCGCCCCGGTCACCGGCACCGTGCAGCAACTGGCCATGCATACCGAAGGCGGCGTCGTCACCGAAGCCCAGGCCCTGCTGGTCGTCGTGCCCGACAGTGCCCAGGTCCACGCCGAAGTGCTGCTGGACAACAAGGACATCGGCTTTGTGGCGCCGGGCCAGGAAGTGGCCGTCAAGCTCGAAACCTTCTTGTTCACGCGCTACGGCACCGTGCCGGCCGTGGTCGAGAAAGTCACCCAGGACGCCGTCAACGATGAAAAGCGCGGCGCCATCTTTCCCGTCACCGTGAAGCTGGGCCGCACGCATATCGATGTGGATGGGCGGCCCGTGAAATTGGCGCCGGGAATGAATGTGACAGCAGAGATCAAAACCGGGAAACGCCGGGTAATTGAGTATTTGCTGAGTCCTATTCAGAGGATGGGGAGTGAGAGTTTGAGGGAGAGGTAATTTTTTGCGAATTTAATGGAAATTTATTGACTAATAAAAATGAAAATAAATATTTTAAAAATTAAATTGAAATTTTTATTTTAATAGATATTTGCGTAAAAATTTAATAACACATTATTTGCATTCAATTTTTAATTATTCGGGGGTAATATGGGTATTTACTCAATATCAGACTTGTTTAAAGAGTTGATTACATCTATTGATGGATTCAATACTTTGATATGGTGTATTTTGTTTATTGTAAAATTTTTTAAGCCTGATATTTATGGAGATGGAGCCCTTTCTCCATTGAGTTATCTTCTTTTTTCTTTTGTAATAATTCTTATGTTTATTAGGATTAGAGTTGATTGCCATGAGAAGCAATATTTTAATCTTGGATCCTTTATTAGTGTGACATTTTTCTCTTTGATGTTTATTGGGAGGTGACTATGTCAGATTTGTTGTTTGTGTTTAAAAATGTTGATAACATAAAAACAGCGATAGAAATGGGTGATTCTGAGATGGTTGTCGCAGATACAGCAAAATTAACTGCACAAATCGCAGCTGCAATTTCTGCAGAAGGATATTTTAGGACTTATTCTGCGTTGGAGGGTTTTGGCCGATGGCTGACGCTGTGGAGATTGGGTAAATCTATTGATGGAAGTGGGATAAAGAAAGAAAAAGCTTTGGCTGGGTATGTGGCGGGTGAGTTGGTTGGGGTGCTCATAGATGAAGCTAGAAAATTGAATATTGGAGGATGGATTTATGATGTTATTCATGAAAAAGAGGGAAAAAAGTTAATATCTGAATTGTTGGGTATTACACCTGATCCATTAGTCAAAACTATCCACTACGTCTGGGTAGACCCCTTAGTCTTGGACCTCGACGGCGATGGCATAGAAATCTCCCCTCTGGCCAGTCAAATCCAGTTTGACACCAACGGCGACGGCATCAAGACCGGTACGGCCTGGGTTCAGGCTGATGATGGCCTGCTGGTTTGGGATCGCAATGGCAATGGTCTGATTGACTCGGGGCGTGAGTTGTTTGGCGATGAAACCCTGATGGCCAATGGACAAAAGGCAGCCCACGGGTTTGCGGCACTCAGCGAACTGGATGTCGGTGGTACCGATGGCGGGGCGGGTGATGGTGTCTTCGATGCCAAGGATGCCCAGTACGCCAGCCTGCGCATATGGCGCGACCTCAATCAGGATGGTATCAGCCAGGCCAATAAGTTGCAGACACTGGCAGAGGCTGGCGTGGCCAGCATCAAGCTGAAAAAATGCATATCGATGTGGGTGGGCGGTCCGTGAAATTGGTGTCGGGAATGAATTTGATGGAATAGATAAAAGCCGGTAAGCATTCGATGATTGAAAATTTTCCTAGTCCTGGGCAGAGATTGGGAGTAAATTTTTGAGGGCTAGATAATTTATGAAAATTTACCATTACTTACTTGAGTTTATAAAAAAAATAAGAATAAAGTTATTAATTTCAATATTATTTATATTGATTTTTAGAATTATTTATTCAGAATATTTTGAGTTGAATAAACCGCCGTTAAAAAAAGTTTTAAAATTTTCTGAATCTGGTGTAATAGCTGATTTTGATTTTAAAATAGATAAACATTGGATTTATTATTTTTCTATTAGATTTAATTATCATGAAGATGATGATTTTGAAAGAAATCGTATTTTGAAAATAATTGGTGGTTATCAATTGGATAAAAATGGTTTACCTGTTGAGCCTGGAGTGATGACCCCTGTAAATTTGAGGATTTTTAAAAAACAAAATAATTCTTATGTAGAGATTTATAAAAAAAACGTGATTCCAGTACTGACATCTTGGGGAGGGGGGAGATTTACGAAAGATATTGGAAGATGCGATCTTGTGCCAGGTGAATATAGGATATTGATAGAAAAAGAATCAAAACACAAAGAATATGAAGATATATCTACCTATTTTTTGATAGGTATGGATAAATTCAAAATTTCATTTGATCCTGAAAATGTGGATAGGAGTAAAACATGCCCTATGTGACAGTAAAGATTGCTGGTAGAGGAACCCCGACCTCTGATGGAGGTGTTTCATCTGTTGGTCATATGTGGTTTTCTTTGAATGATGGTAATGGAGTGATTTCTAGTTATGGATTTTCTCCTGATAAAAATAATGTTGGAAATCCTTTTGCCCCAGGTGACGTAAATACGCATGGCCCTGATGATTTTTATTACAAATGATATGATTTCTCTAAAACTATAGAAATTACAAAATTTCAGTACGATGCATTGAAGAATTTTGGTGAAAATCCAAAAATAAATGGGTTTGATGATTTTTATAATGGTCTTTCTAATAGTTGTATTGACTTTGTTTGGAAGGCTTTGCAGGTTGCAGGTTTGAATCCAAGCGGGCATCAAGGAAGTTTTTGGCCAACTGGAAATATTGATGATTTAAGAAAATTCGTTGCGCTTAGCTCTATGGAGATTAAGAGAATTGATGATTTTCTTAAATCAACTTTGCCTTTAACGTGGAATCCAGTAATATCATATACACTTGGTATTTCGCCAGATCCGTTGGTTAAAACTATCCGCTACGTCTGGGTAGATCCCTTGATATTGGACCTCGACGGCGATGGCATAGAAATCTCCCCTCTGGCCAGTCAAATCCAGTTTGACACCAACGGCGATGGCATCAAGACCGGTACGGCCTGGGTGCAGGCCGATGACGGCTTGCTGGTCTGGGACCGTAATGGCAATGGTCTGATTGACTCGGGGCGTGAGTTGTTTGGCGATGAAACCCTGCTGGCCAATGGACAAAAGGCAGCCCACGGGTTTGCGGCACTCAGCGAACTGGATGTCGGTAGTGCCGATGGTGGGGCGGGTGATGGTGTCTTTGATGCCAAGGATGCCCAGTACGCCGGCCTGCGCATATGGCGCGACCTCAATCAGGATGGTATCAGCCAGGCCAATGAGTTGCAGACACTGGCAGAGGCTGGCGTGGCCAGCATCAAGCTGGACAGTGTCGTCGCTAATACCCAATACAGTGATGCTCAACTGGTGCAGTCTGGCAGTTTTTTGCGCACCGATGGCTCAGAGGGATAGGCCGGCAGTTTTATCTTGGCGCAAAATAATTTTGCAACGACGCATACGCCAATTGAAGTCAGTGCCGAGGCCAGTAAATTGCCTAAATTCAAAGGGTCTGGCTGGGTACGTGATCTCGGTGAGGCTGCCATGCTGGCCCCTGAGTTGATTTCATTGGTTGAAAATGTGCGTCTTGCTGCTGTTCGGTCGCAGTATGTGGTGTCTGTTGGTGATTTGATTCGTGCATGGGGCAATAATTCCGGCTACAAGACAGCAAGCGATACAGCGTTGGAGATGGGGAAGGGATTGACGCTACGCGACCCCATTGATGAGCAGGAAGAGGCTTGGATGGAAATGGCCATCAAAGCCAGTACGGAGGAAAGAAATGCCTTTCGTGCCAGGCTTTCTGATGCTGATCTGGTGAAATTCGATCGCATGCGCGAAAGCATGGTAGGTGACTTGGAACGGCTGTATGCATATGAAGCCTTTACTGGTTTCACCTTCCTGACGGGGGAGCGTGTCCTGAAGGATGCGGAAAGCTATGTCGATCCTGCTCCAGTAATCGGAAATGGTGGACGCAGGCAACCGATCAAAACATGGGTTCCTTTGTCCACCATCATCTCGGAAAATCGCACTGGTGTTAATTCCCGTGTAATGGGATATGTGAGGGTCACCATTCCTGAGCCTTTGGAGGGGCTACCGCATATTACCAATCTCTGGAACCGTCTGGTTGAGGATGTTTCAAAAAATCTGATGCCTCAATTGCGCCTATCCAAGTATCTGGATACTGTGGGTTTGAGCGTGACAGACACCGGTATACAGCTTGACTTCAGTCAGCTCAATGCGGCATTGGACCAGCTGAAGACGGCCGATGCTGCTGAAGGTGCTGCAGTTTTCCTGGATCTTTATAAAATGTATGGCGATACGTTCAGCAAGGCTGGATGGAACAGCACGGAGCAGTTGCGAGGGGTGATGCAGGCAGCTTTGGATGATGCAGGGGTAGAAGCTGCATTTTCGGCTGCAGGGCTGCATTTGTTAAATGCAGCGAATATTCAGGGTAGTGTTGAAAATGATATTTATGCCGGAAATCAAGCTGCAAATAAATTCTATGCAGGTGCCGGTGATGATTTGATCGAAGGGCAAGGAGGAAATGATGAACTGTCAGGAGGCATCGGTCATGACGTATTGCTAGGCGGCACGGGCGATGACACGCTGTATGGCGAGGATGGCAATGACACCCTGGACGGTGGCACTGGCAACGACTTTCTGGTGGGTGGCTATGGCAACGACACGTATCTGTTTGGCAAGGGTGACGGCTACGACACCATCTCGTCGGACTATGACCAGCAGGTGCAGTTCGAGGATGGAACGGTCTGGGATACCCAGGCGCTGCTGCAGATGACCCTGGAGGCCAGCAGTGCGGATGATGTGTTGACAGGCACCCCAGGCAATGACGTCATGGATGGGCTGGCGGGCAATGACACCTTGTTCGGGGCGGCAGGCGATGACCAGCTGTTCGGTGGCGAGGGCAATGACCAGCTCCATGGCAATGAAGGCAATGACACGCTGGATGCCGGGGTGGGCAACGACATGCTCAACGGTGGCGCTGGCGATGATGTGCTGCTGGGCGGTGCGGGCGACGACACGCTGTATGGCGAGGAGGGCAATGACACCCTGGACGGAGGCGCAGGCAAGGACTTTCTGGTGGGTGACGCTGGCAACGACACGTATCTGTTTGGCAAGGGTGACGGCTACGACACCATCTCGTCGGACTATGACCAGCAGGTGCAGTTCGAGGATGGAACGGTCTGGGATACCCAGGCTCTGCTGCAGATGACCCTGAAAGGCTCCCCAGGCAATGACCGCATTTTCGGCACTGGCGGAGACGATGTTCTGAGAGGTGCGCAAGGCAATGATTATTTGAACGGTGGTGCTGGCAGCGACACCTACTTGTTCGCCAGGGGAGATGGCGCCGACACCATCAGCGACTACGACACCACACCGGGCAACACCGACACGCTGTCATTCGAGCAGGATGTGGCTTTTGACCAGCTGTGGCTGCGCCGTGATGGGCAAAATCTGGAGGTCAGCATCATTGGCACCAACGACAAGAGCACCATCGAAAACTGGTATGCAGATCCGGCCTACCGCATAGAGCAGTTCAAGGCGGGCGATGGCAGGGTCTTGATCGACAGCCAGGTCAATGCACTGGTCTCCGCCATGGCTGCCTTTGCGCCGCCCGCCGCAGGACAGACGGTATTGCCGCCGGACTACCGTACTGCGTTGGCGCCCGTGCTGGCTGCAGGCTGGAACTGAACGGTGCATGCAGCAGTGGCATGCCGATGGTGGTCGGGAGTTCAGCCCGATCAGCCGGTGTGCTGCTGTTGTGTGGCAACTGGCGTATTTCAGCGCGTGGCAGTGATGCGCAGCAACTGCCCGTCGGGCGCGTCCGTGAGCAGGTAGAGCCATCCGTCCGGGCCCTGGCGCACGTCGCGCACGCGCTGGCCCAGGCGGGGCAGCAGGGGTTCGGTGGCGGTGACTTTGCCGTCCTGGAGGGTCAGCCGCTCCAGTCGCATGAACTTGAGGGCGCCCACCACCAGGGAGCCCTTCCATGGCACGCCGTAGCGGTCGCTGGTGATGAAGGCCATGCCCGAGGGCGCGATGGACGGTGTCCACTGGTGCAGGGGTTGTTCCATGCCTTGCTGGCTGGTGATGCCTGCGCCGATCTTGCCGCCGCCGTAGTTTTCTCCGTAGGTGATCACGGGCCAGCCATAATTTTTGCCGGGCTCTGGCCGGTTGACTTCGTCGCCGCCCTGGGGGCCGTGCTCGCTGGCCCACAGGCGGCCATCGGGCGCCAGCGCCGCGCCTTGCGGGTTGCGGTGGCCGTAGCTCCAGATTTCGGGCCAGGCATCGGTGCGCCCGGCAAAGGGGTTGTCGCGGGGGATGCTGCCATCCTTGGCGATGCGCACGATCTTGCCCAGGTGGCTTTGCAGGTTCTGGGCCTCTTCTTTGTAGCGCGAGCGCTCGCCCAGCGTGAGGAACAGCGTGCCGTCGCTTTTGCCATCCACCATGCGTTCCACGATGCGGCAGCCAAAGTGCAGGGCGCTGGCGTATTTGGGGCGCTGCGAAAACAGCACTTTGACCTGCTCCAGCCGGCTGGCATCAGCGGACAGCCGTGCACTGGCCAGCGCCGTGCCGTTCTTGCCCTGGTCGGCACCGCTGCCCGGTTCTGCGTAGCAGAAATACAGCTGGCGATTGCGCGCGAAATCGCTGTCCAGAACCACGTCCAGCAGCCCTCCCTGGCCCTGGGCGTCCACGGCCGGAAGGCCCGCCAGCGCAGGCCCCAGGCGGCCGTCGCTGTGCACGATGCGCATGCGCCCTGGCCGCTCGGTGACCAGGTAGCGGCCATCGGGCAGGAAGGCCAGCCCCCAGGGATGTTCCAGACCCTGTGCCACAGACTGCACAGAAAGTGCAGGGCCTGCGGCCCACAGGGCGCCTGACAGGCCCAGGCTGCTGATGGCGAGTGCGGCGGTGCGGAAGGGTGGCATGCGGGGCTTTCTGCGGGGTAGGTTGTGTGGCATGTGCTTTGCCCGGCGCTTGCTTGTCAACTGGCGTTGGCAAGGTGTGCGGGCATGGCCTGTTTATCATGCCTGACAGCTATATTGCCTTGTTCACGTGTGCTGGCAGTGCGCCTGGAGCCTGGGGCAGGCGTGTCAAGCGCCGCGGAAAAAAGTCCGCAGGGCCCTGGCGCGGGTGTATAAACAGCGCTCTTTCGGCGCCGGGCCGGGCCCTGCAGGCTGGCCGGTGCCGCATCCAATTCATCCAGAGAATCCGCAAGGAAAAAAGCAGCCATGGGCGCGCAATGGAAAGCAAAGGGCAAGGCGCTGGTCGCCGATGCCAAGGGAAAGCTGTTCGGCAAGCTGGTCAAGGAAATCATCGTCGCGGCACGCGCGGGCGCTGATCCGGCAGGCAATTCGCGCCTGCGCATGGCCGTGGAAGCGGCGCGCAAGGCCTCGATGCCCAAGGACACGCTGGAGCGTGCCATCAAGAAGGGCTCTGGCGTGGGCGCCGATGCCGTGAACTATGAGCGTGTGGTGTATGAGGGCTATGCCCCGCACCGCGTGCCGGTGATGGTCGAGTGCCTGACGGACAACGTCAACCGCACTGCGCCCAATATGCGTGTATGTTTCCGCAAGGGCCAGATGACGGCCGTGGCCTGGGATTTCGACCATGTGGGCATGATCGAGGGCGAGCCCGAGGGCGGCGCCGATGCCGAGCTGGCCGCCATCGAGGCGGGCGCCCAGGATTTCGAGGCGGGCGAGGAAGAGGGCACGACTTTGTTCATCACCGATCCCACCGATCTGGATACGGTGAGCAAGGCGCTGCCCGCGCAGGGCTTCAAGGTGCTGTCTGCCAAGCTGGGCTACAAGGCCAAGACGCCGGTGAGCATGGGCAGCCTGTCTGCCGAGCAGCAGGAGGAAGTGCAGGCTTTTCTGGCAGGGCTGGAAAACGATGACGACGTGCAGGACGTGTACGCCGGCCTGGTGGATTGATGCCGCGCCCTGGGGCGCACTCCAGCAAAAAGCCGCACAGTGTGCGGCTTTTTGCTTTCAAGTGCACCACGCTTACTTGGTGCCGAAGATGCGGTCGCCTGCATCGCCCAGGCCCGGCAGGATGTAGCCGTGCGCATCGAGCTGGCGGTCCACTGCGGCGGTGTAGATGTCCACGTCAGGGTGGGCCTTTTGCAGAGTGGCCACGCCTTCGGGGGCTGCCAGCAGGCACATGAACTTGATGGACTTGGGGTTGAGCTGCTTGAGGCGCGTGACGGCGGCGGCGGCCGAGTTGCCGGTGGCCAGCATGGGATCGACGACGAGCACGTCGCGCTCCTGCATTTCCGAGGGCATCTTGAAGTAGTACTCGACGGGCTGCAGCGTCTCGGGATCGCGGTACAGGCCGATGTGGCCGATGCGCGCGCCGGGCACGACGTTGAGCATGCCGTCCAGGAAGCCGTTGCCGGCGCGCAGGATGGAGACGAGCACCAGCTTCTTGCCGTCGATGACCTTGCCGGTCATGGTTTCCAGCGGGGTCTCGATCTCGATGTCCTGCAGGGGCATGTCGCGCGTGATTTCATAGGCCATCAGCGTGGACAGCTCGCCCAGCATGCGGCGAAAGCTGTTGGTGCTGGCTTCCTTGCGGCGCATCAGCGTGAGCTTGTGTTGGACCAGCGGGTGGTCGATCAGGTGCAAAGTACTCATGGTTTTCTTTTTGGAAAAAACAAAGCCGCCGGCCATGGAGCAGGACGGCGGCAGGGGCGTTCAGCTCAGTCGGCCAGAAAACGCGCGTAGCGCTCCAGGTCGACGTTGCCGCCGCTGATCAGAATGCCCACGCGCGCGCCTGCCAGCGCCACCCCGCCATGCAGGGCGCCCGCCAGCGAGAGCGCTCCCGTGGGTTCAACCACGATTTTCTTGCGTTCTGCGTAAAAGCGCATGGCCTGCACCAGATGCTCGTCTGCCACGGCCAGGATATCTTCGACATGTTCACGGATGATGGCGAACGTGATATCGCCGATGGACTGGGTCTGGGCGCCGTCGGCGATGGTGTGCGGCGTCGGAATCTGCACGATCTGGCCTGCGCGCAGCGACTGGCGGGCGTCGTCGCCGGCCTGGGGCTCGACGCCGTAGACCTTGCAGCGCGGCGCCAGCCGCCGGGCCGCCAGCAGGCTGCCCGAGAGCAGTCCGCCACCGCCCAGGCAGACGAAGAGGTAGTCCAGGCCGGGCACGTCCTCGAACAGCTCTTTGGCCGCCGTGCCCTGGCCCGCGATCACATCGCGGTGGTTGAAGGGGGGGATCAGGGTCATGCCGCGCTCGCTGGCCAGGCGCTGTGCGATGGCCTCGCGGTCTTCGGTGAAGCGGTCGTAGGTCACGACCTGGGCGCCGTAGCTGCGCGTGGCAGCCATTTTGGAGGCGGGCGCGTCCTGGGGCATGACGATGAGGGCGGGCATGTCCAGCATCTGGGCTGCCAGGGCCACGGCCTGGGCATGGTTGCCCGAGGAAAAGGCCAGTGCGCCATGGCGGCGCTGCTCTGGCGTGAACTGCGACAGGGCGTTGTAGGCCCCCCGTATCTTGAAGGCGCCGGTGCGCTGCAGGTTCTCGCATTTGAAGAACAGCTGCGCGCCCAGCATTTCATCGGCCGTGCGGCTGCGCAGCACGGGCGTGCGGTGGGCGATGCCTTCGAGCCGGCGCGCTGCGGCGGCAACATCGTCGTAGGTGGGCAGCGAAGGAGGGCTCAGTGTCGTCATGGCGCACGCGTCCATTCAAGAGGTTTGAGGGTTGCCCCATCATAGCTGCATACACTGCAGTTTTACCGCTGCTGGCGTGCCAGCCTAGGTGCAGCAAAGGCTGGCTGCTATGGTGTTTGATGTGTGAATCATGACGCCGGCCTGGGTTGCGACTGTGACCGCAGCGCCTGTGTCCGGCGCCTGCATGCCGCGCCTGAAGCTGGCTGCCGAGCGCTTCATTGGCGATTGCAGGCGCAGGCGCGCATTCTGTGGCAGAGTGGCGAACGGGCAGAACTGGAGAAGCCATTTCGGGTTTACTCGGGGCAGGCGTGCTGTCAAAAGTAAAATCCCGTCCGCTAGGTTAAATCAATATCAAAGGACAGCCTGTGGCAGGACACAGTAAATGGGCCAACATCCAGCATCGCAAAGGCCGCCAGGACGAAAAGCGCGGCAAGGTCTGGACTCGCATCATCCGTGAAATCATGGTGGCCGCCCGCACTGGCGGCGGCGACCTCGGTGCCAATCCACGCCTTCGCCTGGCAGTGGAAAAAGCCAAGGCCGCGAACATGCCGGCCGACAACATCAAGCGCAACATCGACAAGGCCACGGGCAATCTCGAAGGCGTGACCTACGAGGAAATCCGCTACGAGGGCTACGGCATTGGCGGCGCTGCCATCATCGTGGACACGATGACCGACAATCGCGTGCGTACTGTGGCGGAAGTGCGTCACGCCTTCAGCAAATACGGTGGCAACATGGGAACCGAGGGCTCGGTGGCCTTCCAGTTCAAGCATGTGGGCCTGATGGTGTTTGCTCCAGGCACCAGCGAAGACCTGGTCATGGAAGTGGCGCTGGAGGCCGGCGCCGATGACGTGATCGTCGATGACGAAGGCGCCATCGAGGTGCTGACTGCGCCCACAGAGTTTGAAACCGTGCGCGATGCGCTGCAGGCCAAGGGTCTGGCGCCGGAGGTGGCGGAGGTCACCATGCGCCCGGAAAATACCGTCGCCCTCGAAGGCGATGACGCCGCCCGCATGCAAAAGCTGCTGGATATGATCGAAGATCTGGATGACGTGCAGGACGTCTACCACAACGCTGAACTATGAAAATTCTTGTGATTGGTGGCGGAGGCCGCGAGCACGCCATGGCGTGGAAACTGGCCGAGTCGCCCAAGTCGACCAAGGTCTATGTGGCACCCGGCAATGGCGGAACGGCCCTGGCCGGCGGCAAGCTGGAAAATCTCAACATCACCGACCCGCAGGCGCTGCGCGAGTGGGCGCAGGCCGAGAAGGTCGCGCTGACCGTGGTCGGCCCCGAGGCGCCGCTGGCCGCTGGCGTGGTCGATGAGTTCCGCGCGCACGGCCTGCGCATCTTCGGCCCGACCAAGGCCGCCGCGCAGCTGGAAAGCTCCAAGGCGTTCTCCAAGGATTTCATGGCCCGCCACGGCATTCCCACGGCGCGCTACGAGACCTTCAGCGACCCCGTGGCAGCCCATGCCTATGTAGATCGCCTGGGCGCGCCCATCGTGATCAAGGCCGATGGCCTGGCTGCCGGCAAGGGCGTGGTGGTGGCGATGACGCTGCAGGAAGCCCACGATGCGGTGGACTTCATGCTGGTGGACAACAAGTATGGCGTGACCCACAACGATGGCGGCGCGCGCGTCGTGATCGAGGAGTTCCTCGCCGGCGAGGAGGCCAGCTTCATCGTTCTGTGCGATGGCAAGAACGTGCTGGCCCTGGCAACCAGCCAGGACCACAAGCGTCTGAAGGATGGCGACCAGGGTCCGAACACGGGCGGCATGGGCGCCTACTCGCCCGCGCCCGTGGTCACGGCCGACGTGCATGCCCGCGCGATGCGCGAGATCATCCTGCCGACCATTCGCGGCATGGAAAAGGACGGCATCCCCTACACCGGCTTCCTCTACGCCGGCCTCATGATCGATGCCACGGGCCATCCCAAGACGCTGGAGTTCAACTGCCGCATGGGCGACCCCGAGACCCAGCCCATCATGATGCGCCTCAAGAGCGATTTCGTGGATGTGATGCTGGCTGCCGCCGATGGCAAGCTCGACCATGTCGAGCTGCAATGGGACAGGCGCGTGGCGCTGGGCGTGGTCATGGCTGCAGCCGGATACCCCGAGGACCCGCGCAAGGGCGACCCCATCACCGGGCTGCCCCACAACGCGGGCGATGCCGTGGTCTTCCATGCGGGAACCCAGCTCAAGGACGCAGTGCCGGTGACCAGCGGCGGCCGTGTGCTGTGCGTCACGGTGCTGGCCGACAGCGTCAAGCAGGCCCAGCAGAAGGTGTATGACGTGGCGCGCGGCATCCATTTCGATGGAGCCCAGTACCGCCGCGACATTGGCTTCCGTGCCGTCAAGAACTGAGGCCATGGGCACGCAAGCGACAGCGCAGGCATTGCCTATGGCGCAGGTGCGTGCCTACCTCGTCGGCCTGCAGGCGCGCATCACCGATGCGCTGGAGCAGGTGGAAGGCGAGGGTGGCGCGCGCTTTTTGTCCGATGCCTGGAGCAAGGGACCGGGCGAGCGCCTGCAGGGCGATGGCATCACGCGCATTCTCGAAGGTGGTCGTGTGTTCGAGCGCGCGGGCTGCGGCTTTTCGCATGTGCGCGGGCCGCAGTTGCCGCCATCGGCGACGCAGCACCGCCCCGAACTGGCTGGCGCGCCGTTCGAGGCCATGGGCGTATCCCTGGTCTTTCACCCGCGCAATCCCTTCGTGCCCACGGTTCACATGAACGTGCGCATGATAGCGGCCGGCCATGCTGGTGCCGTGCCCACCTGCTGGTTCGGTGGCGGCATGGATCTGACGCCGGTCTATGGCTTCGAGGAAGATGCGCAGCATTTTCACCGTGCCTGCCGCGATGCGCTGGCGCCATTTGGCGAGTCGCTTTACCCGCGCTTCAAGGATTGGTGCGACGAGTATTTCTGCCTGAAGCACCGTGGCGAACAGCGTGGCATCGGCGGCATTTTCTTCGATGACTTCTCCGAGCTGGGCCCCGAGCGCAGCTTCGGGATGCTGCAGTCTGTGGGGGATGCTTTCCTGGGCGCCTATCTGCCCATCGTCGAGCGCCGCAAGGCGATGGACTATGGACAGTCGCAGGTCGATTTCCAGCGCTACCGCCGTGGGCGGTATGTGGAATTCAACCTGGTCTGGGACCGGGGCACGCATTTCGGCCTGCAGTCGGGCGGGCGCACGGAGTCCATCTTGCTGTCCATGCCCCCGCATGCGAGCTGGAGCTATCAGCGCGAGGATGCGCCCGGCACGCCCGAGCGCGCGCTGCTGGAGCAGTTCCTGGTGCGCCGCGACTGGCTTTGATGCATCTTCCCGCATGCGCTGCCGAGACGGTGCGTGCAGGGAAATACCGGCAAAACTATAATCGCGGCAGATTGGGGCGCAGCATTGGCTGCGCCTTCTATTTCCCCGGTGCGAAAATTCCTGGCGATTCGCGGCCTTGCTCCCTCGGTTGTGGAGTGCCGCTCCAGTCCGGCCCTGTTGCGGGTCGCACGCCTTTCGCGCTTTATTGACCCCATTCCATTCGATCGATCACCGCCTGATGACCACTTCCACCAAATCGGATTCCGCAGCCAAGCGCGACGTGACCAAGCTGCAGCGCGCCATTGTTGACGGCCTCGAGGACGTCAAGGCCCACGATATCCAGGTCTT
This sequence comes from Delftia sp. PS-11, assembly GCF_029870285.1. GTDB lineage: Bacteria > Pseudomonadota > Gammaproteobacteria > Burkholderiales > Burkholderiaceae_C > Comamonas. Next base: position 34,620 of record NZ_JACSYA010000019.1, on the reverse strand, counting down.
CAATACCGAGAAACTCTCGCCGCTGTTCGAGCGTGTGATCGTCGCTTCGGGTACATCCAACCGTCAGACCAAGGCCCTGGCTGTCAGCGTGCGCGATGCCGTCAAGAAGGCCGGCTTTGCCGTGCCGCGCCAGGAAGGCGAGGACAACGGTGAATGGATCATCGTCGATTGCGGCCAGGCCGTGGTCCATGTCATGCAGCCGGCCATCCGCCAGTACTACCGCCTGGAAGAAATCTGGGGCGAAACCCCGGTGCGCCTGAAGCTCGGTGCCGCCAAGCCCAAGGTCATGGCATCGGAAGATGGCGAGTCCAAGCCTGCCCGCAAGAAAGCCGCTCCCGCCAAGCCGGCAGCAGCCAAGAAGGCGGCTCCTGCGGCGGCCAAGAAGGCACCGGCCGCTGCAGAGAAGAAGCCTGCTGCTGCCAAGAAGGCCGCCGCGCCTAAGCCGGCCGCGCCTAAGCAGGCCGCGCCGAAGCCGGCCGCAGCCAAGTCTGCTGCAGCCACCAAGCCGGCCACTGCCAAGGCACCGGCCCGCAAGGCTGCTGCCCCCAAGGCCGTCAAGACCGTGGTGGTCAACAGCCCCGCCAAGGCAAAGGCCAAGCCCGCCGCCGCCAAGCCGGCAGCCAAGCGCGCGCCGCGTGCCAAGGCCTGAGCTGACGCCCCATGAAGCTGTTGATCGTGGCCGTGGGCCAGCATGTGCCTGACTGGGCGCAGACGGCCTACGACGACTACGCCAAGCGTTTCCCGCCTGAGCTTAAGGTGGAGCTCAAGGCGGTCAAGACCGAGCCGCGAGGCTCCAAGACCGTGGAGACCCTGTATGCGGCCGAGCGCAAGCGCATCGAGGCTGCCATACCGCGCGGCACGCGCATCGTGGTGCTGGACGAGCGGGGCACGAATCTGACGACCAAGGCCCTGGCGCAGCGCCTGCAGAGCTGGCAGCTGGAGGGCGACGATGTGGCCCTCATCATCGGCGGCCCGGATGGCCTGGACCCGGCCTTCAAGCAGTCGGCCCACGAGCGCATCCGCCTGTCCGACATGACGCTGCCCCATGCCATGGTGCGCGTGCTGCTGATCGAGCAGCTGTACCGTGCCTGGTCGGTCAACGCAGGCCATCCCTATCACAGGGAATAGGCCTGCTGCCTTGGCTGTGGCGGCCGCGTCACGCGGGTTTCCGGATCTCGTGATACTATGATTTTGATAGCCTTTGGCGCTTGATATGAAAGGGCTGAGGGCGAACCCTATTGAAAATCATGCCGCCTTTCATCTACCTCGCCTCCCAAAGTCCCCGCCGCAGCCAGCTGCTTGAGCAGCTGGGTGTTGCGCACCATCTGCTGCTGCCCAATGCCGCTGGCGATGTGGCCGAAGATGCCGAGGCTATCGAGGCCGTGGTCGATGCAGAGCCCGCGCGCGATTATGTGCAGCGTGTCACCGGTCTCAAGCTTGATGCCGCTGTGGCCCGCCTCGCGCGCCGTGCGCTGGCGCCAGCGCCCGTGCTGTGCTCGGACACGACGGTGGCGCTGGATGGCCAGATCCTGGGCAAGCCCCTGGACGCTGCTGATGCGCGGCGCATGCTGGCCCTGCTGGCCGGGCGCGAGCACGAGGTGTTGACGGCCGTAGCCATGGAGCATGAAGGCCGGCGGCTGGCTGCGCTGTCGGTATCCCAGGTGCGTTTTGCGCCCATGACAACTGAGCAGATTGCGGCTTACGTGGAGTCGGGCGAGCCCATGGGCAAGGCGGGTGCCTACGGCATTCAGGGCCGTGCTGCAGCTTATGTGCAGTCCATTTCTGGCAGCTATTCGGGCATCATGGGTTTGCCGCTGTTCGAGACAGCGGCGCTGCTGCGCGGGATGGGCTGGGCGCTTTAGGCGCATCGCCATTGCCGTGCAGCCGCGCGCCGCGCTGCCGGACCGCATGTGATGGCGGGTGACGAAAACAGATGGCGCGGCAAGAATAGAGCAGGGCCGCGCGATGGCCTACCGGCTGGCGAAGTCCCTGGCCCGGACATTCAAACGACAAACCACACGACAGGCACTTCATGCAGCAAGACATTCTGATCAACTGGTCGCCCCAGGAAACGCGCGTAGCCATCATCGAGAGCGGCGCCGTGCAGGAGCTGCACATGGAGCGTCCTCTGGAGCGGGGCCTGGTCGGCAACATCTATCTGGGCAGGGTCTCGCGCGTGCTACCGGGCATGCAGTCAGCCTTTATCGACATCGGCCTGGAGCGTGCAGCGTTCCTGCATGTGGCGGATGTCTGGCAGCGCCAGGAGGGCGGTGAAGCGCCCATGTTCGCCCGCAAGGATGCGCCCCCCTTGCCCATCGAAAAGCAGGTCTTCGAGGGCCAGACCATCATGGTCCAGGTCATCAAGGACCCCATCGGCACCAAGGGTGCGCGCCTGTCCACGCAGATCAGCATCGCAGGGCGGCTACTGGTCTTTCTGCCGCAGGATGACCATATCGGTATCTCGCAGAAGATTCCCCAGGGAGAACGCGATGCGCTGCGCACCCGCCTGCAGGCGCTGGTGGGTACCAAGGAGACCGGTGGCGGCGGTGGCTTCATCCTGCGCACCAATGGCGAGGATTCCAGCGATGCCGAGCTGGCCGACGACATCCGCTATCTGCGCAAGACCTGGAGCCGCATCAAGGAAGCCGCCGTGCGCCTGCCGCCCATGTCGCTGCTGCACCAGGACCTGAACCTGCTGCAGCGCGTGCTGCGCGACCTCGTGGGCGAGAACACGCAAAGCATACGCATCGACTCCAGGGAGCAGTTTGCCTTGCTCAAGGCCTTTGGCCAGGAGTACATGCCAGCGGCCGTGCCCAAGCTGCAACACTACCGTGGCGAGCGCCCCATCTTCGATCTGTATGCGATCGATGAGGAGATCGCACGCGCGCTGGGCCGCCGCGTGGACCTGAAGTCGGGCGGCTATCTGATCGTGGACCAGACCGAGGCGCTGACCACCATCGACGTCAACACTGGCGGCTATGTGGGCGCGCGCAACTTCGACGACACCATCTTCAAGACCAACCTGGAGGCCGCGCAGCAGATTGCGCGCCAGCTGCGGCTGCGCAATCTGGGCGGCATCATCATCGTGGACTTCATCGACATGGTACGCGATGACCACCAAAGCCAGGTGCTGTCCGAGTTCAAGCGCCAGCTGGCGCGCGACCGGGTCAAGACCATGGCAGGCGGCTTTTCGCAGCTGGGGCTGGTGGAGATGACGCGCAAGCGCACCCGCGAATCCCTGGCCCACATGCTGTGCGAGTCCTGCCCGGTCTGCCAGGGCAAGGGCCATGTCAAGACTGTGCGCAGCGTCTGCTACGAGATTCTGCGTGAGATCCTGCGCGAGGCCCGCCAGTTCAATCCGCGCGAATTCCGCATCGTGGCCTCGCCCAAGGTGGTGGAGATGTTCCTGGATGAGGAAAACCAGCATCTGGCCGGCCTGTCCGATTTCATCGGCAAGCCCATCTCGCTGCAGGCCGAGACCGGCATGGCGCAGGAACAGTACGATATTGTTTTGCTGTAAGGCCCAGACGGCACCATGCCGTCTCAGGCCTGTCAGCACTGTCACACCGCAGAGCAGCTGAAGCTCTCCGCCTTGGCCGGGTCGCCCCGGCCGTCGTAGCGCGGGAACTTCGGATACTCGCACACGGGCCGCTGCAGCACTGCACGCCGCTGGCTCGCTCCTGCTGTGGCGGGCTCGTAGCGGGTGGCTACCAGCTTGTCGGGTGTGGTGCCGCGCTCTACCCAGGCGTCCATGGCGGCCAGCAGGTCGATGCTGACCGGGTCGGTGCCAGGGCCGTCGAGGTTGTGGCCGATGGAGGGCGAGCTGAGCATGCGCGCAAAGCCCTGCACCTTGCTGGCGCCCAGGCGCTGGCGAACGCTGTCCAGGTACTCTGCGGTGCGGTAGACCGACACGCAGGCATCGCCCATGCCGTACCAGATCAGCAGCTTGCCGCCGTTGTCGGCAAAGGCAGAGATATCGGGATTGTTCGCATCGATCATGTTGGCCAGACGCAGGTACTGGGCCTGGTACTGCGTAGGATCGTGGGCCAGCAAGTCTGCATTGGGGTTGCCTTCCACCAGGCGCGCGGCGGCCTGTGCGGCCATGTAGTTGAACGAATCACGTGCTGCGAAGCTTGTGCCGAACACGTAGGACTCCCAGTCCGAGGTGGCCGCGCCGCCACGGCCATAACCAGGGTAGCCGCGCGCGCCTTGCGATACGGTCACCGGCACGTCCTTTGGCGCGTAGATCAGGCGTATCGACTCGATCTGGCCGGCAGTCAGGCAATTGTCATTGTCGGCGCCGGTGCACAGCAGGTCCGTGGGAACATAGTTGCAGGCGGCCACATTGCCGATGATGCCGTCCTTGAGTCCATCCAGGCCATCGCAGGCCTGGGCCTCGGCCTTGGCGTACAGGGCGATCTTGGCAGGGCTGAGCCAGTTCTCGGGTTTCGAGAAAGCGTGGCGCAGCAGTGTAGGCCCCAGGTTGATCTGGTGCGCCTGCTGGCTGATCGCAGGCTCCATGGCGATCACGCCGTCGTAGTCCTTGGGATAGTTCTGCGTGGCTGCCAGGGCGGAACGCCCGCCGTTGGAGTGGCCCAGGTGGTAGCGGCGCGCGGGGCGCTTGCCATAGAAGTCGGTGGCAATGGCAGTGCCCACCTCCAGCACGAAGTGGTTGGCGTCGAAGGCGTGATTGCGCAGCGCCACATCGCTGGCGCCCCAGGCAAAGCCGGGCGCCAAATGGCCCGAGTCGGAACTCATCTTCACGTAGCTGTGGGCCGAGGGGCCGATGATGTGCTGGTACCAGGGGTCATCAGTCGGGATGAAGCCATCGAAGCCGCCGCCGCCGATCGTCAGCGTCTTGCCGTTCCATGTCCCGCCAGCGGGCAGCTCCACCGCCCAATGGATGGTGGATTGCGGCGATGAGACGATTTCTCCGCGCACGATGCACACTTCGGGCAGCAGACCCTCGGCTGCACGCAGCTCCGTGCGGGTGATCGTTGCACCATGGGGCAGACTGGCCGTGCGGTAGCCGGGGCAGGCCTGGGCAAGGGGCTGGCTGGATGCGGAGACTTTGTCATTGCTGCCGCCACCGCAGCCGGTGAGCGCCAGGGCGGTCAATGTGCCCAGGGTGGCGGCGAGCAGGGGAGAGCGGCCACCGGGCATGCCAGCGGACGATGGGGTGAAAAACATGGAATGCGTCTCCTGTTGTTGCTTGGGATCCGGAGCTTTCGGGCTCCGGGCGCAACGATAGGGACAGGCCTGCGCGCTGCGGCCTCTGCAAATGCAGAGGAGAAGGGAAACTACCGAGCCGCAGTTGTCGTGGCTTACTGGCGGCGCAGCGCGGCGATCAGCTCCACTTTGTTCCTTACGCCCAGCTGCGCGTAGGCGCTGCGCAGATAGGTGCGCACCGTGGCGGGTGACAGGCCCAGGGTGGATGCAATGTCCTTGTAAGACTGGCCATGCGCATACAGCGTGGCCGCGCTCAGTTCGCGCGGGGCCAGCGGCTGATGGCCGGCCTGGGCCGATGGCATGCTGATCGCCATCAGAGGCCCGCAGGCTGACAGGCGCAGGCGGCATGCCTTGCTGCCGCTGCCGCCCAGCGGCAGGCTGGCGGGCAAGGTGGCAGGAACGGCAGCCAGCAGGGCGGGCGGAAGGGATGTGCCAGACCAGCCGGGGAACGCTGCCGCCAGTGCCTGGCCCACGCGCAGGCCCACAAACAGCAGGACCCCATCGGCTGCTGCCAGCGCGTAGCTGTCCCAGGGGCCATCCAGCGCTGGAGCGGTCTGCAACTGCTCCAGCCGGTGCTGCCAGTGTCCCAGCAGGTGGGGCACGAATTCCCCGAACAGTGCCGCTTGTGTGTCCGTGAAATTCGGCTGACCAGGACCCCGGTACAGGCATACGAAGAACATCAGCCCGCTGCGTGGCATGGCGACTGTGACAGCCATGCAGTGGTACAGCCCGTGGCGCTGGCAGAACGCGGCCAGCTCTGGCGGATCGGTGTTGGCTGCCAGCCCGTGTACGTCGTCGGCACTTTCGCGCAGCACCTCGCCCAGGCGGTCCATGGATTGCCGGGCGAACAGGTCTGCCATGGACAGCGCATTCCACTCCGCTGCGAACGTCCTGGCCAGTCCGATGCTGCCGTGCAGCCAGTTGCGCGGGGGTGTGCCGCTGTGGCCTGCCGACACTTCGCCCCACCATGCCGCATCGAAGTCCACCAGCGTGTTTCGCAAAAGATCCAGCACCTGCTGCAGCAAGCTTTGCGGCGGCACGGTGCGGGCGAGGCTGGCCATTTGCAACAGGCTGGCGCTGAGCGCGCGCAAGGCTGCGAAATCCACCGGGCTGGCGGCTGATGGCGTGATGTCCCGCGCGTTCACGCGTCCGCTCCTGCGCGTGGCGCACGGCTGGCATCTGGCATGGGCATGTCTCCTGCTGGGGTCGTTGTTTTCTGATATGCAGCAGGGCGCATGGTAAGCGGGTTTGCGAAATACGGACCTGACTCAGTCAGGCACGTGTTCCTGCCGAGGGCATCAGTCCTGCAAACAGGGACTGCTCTGTGGCATGCCAGTCATATGGCGCACGATATCGAGCGTGCAGCCTTCATGGGCCAGCAGCGCCTCGCCTGCCACATCGTGCCAGTAGGCTTCGCTGCCTGCCGTTTGCCGCCATGCGTGCAGGCGGCGGGTGAACAGCTGCAGGTCATGCTCCCGGGTGAATCCGATGGCGCCATGGATGGCATGGGCGGTGTCCGCGACAGCCAGCGCCGCTTCGCTGCAGCGCGCCTTGGCGGTGGCAGCCTTCAGGCGATGCGGCCATTCGCCGCGATGGCTGTTGCAGCCGATCTGCGCGGCCATGCGTGCCGCGAACACATGTTCGCTCATCACCGCCAGCTGGTGCTGAATGGCCTGGAACTTGCCGATCGGGCGGCCAAACTGCTGGCGCTCGTTGGCATATTGCAGCGTGCGCTGGAACACGGTCATTAAGGCGCCGGCCATCTGCGCTGCCACTACGGCGGCCTGCAGCGTGCGTGCATCTGTGCCCGTGTCCTTGTCCATGCTGATGCAGGGCGCGGCCTGCAGTTGCGCGGCCGTCCAGGTGAATGCCGCATCCAGCGCGAGTGCCTGGGGCGCTGCCTGCGCGCCGTTGACCGGCAACAGCCGCCATGCGCCATCGGTCTGCACCAGCACCGATGCGGCCACTGCGCCGCCGCGCACCATGGCGCAGCGCAGGCCGCCATCGGCCAGCCGCAGGCCGCATGCAAGCGCCACCATGCCTTCGGGCCACTGTGCGTCAGCGTCTGCCAGCAGTGCGCGCGCCAGCATGGTGTCTGCCAGCGGCAGGGGCAGGGCGTGCGCGCCGCATTGCTCCAGCACGCCGAAGGCCTGGGCCAGCCCAAGGGCGGCTCCGCCCTGGGCTTCGGGCAGCAGGCCATCGGCCAGGCCGGTGGCTTCCAGCCGGGTCCACAGCGCAGCGGTCTCGGGCGCGGCAGGGCCGCCCGCTTCAATGGCCCGCACGGCGGCGGGCGTGCAGTGGCTGGCCAGCGCCTGGCGGGCCGCATCGGCAAAGAGATCGTCGTTCATGCCCATTCCTTTCAGCGCAATCCCAGGCCGCGCGCGATCATGCCGCGCAGGATGTCGCGCGTGCCGCCGCGCAGCGAGAACGAGGGCGATGCCTCGGTCACGTATTTCAGGGTCATCAGCAGTTCCACCGGTATATCCTCGGCATCGCGGGCGAACAGGTCATCGGCGATGGCCGCAGGGATGAACTGCTCCAGCGTGGTGCCCAGCTCCTTGACGAGCGCCGCTTCGACGATGGGGCTCTCCCCGCGTGTGAGCTTTTCCTGGACTGCTACCGACATGGCGCGCAGCGGCGCAAGCTGCGTGAGCACCTTGCCTGCGAGCCGCTGCGCGGATGCGCTGCGCCATTTGGGCGTGCGCACGCAGGCCAGCCACTGGTCGAACAGCACAATGCTGGAAAACAGCCTCTCTGGCCCGCTGCGCTCGAAAGCCAGCTCGGCCGTGACCTGTTCCCAGCCCTGGCCTTCTGCGCCGATGAGCGCATCGGCACCCAGCGCCACGTTGTCGAAGAACACTTCGCAAAAGTGGCTGTCGCCCGACAGGTCTTCGATGGGGCGCACGGTGACACCGGGCAGCGACAGATCGACGATGACCTGCGACAAGCCCTTGTGCCGGTCCTGCGCCGTGCCCGAGGTGCGCACCAGGGCGATCATGTAGTGGCAGTGGTGCGCATTGGTGGTCCAGATTTTCTGGCCGTTGAGCACGAAGCCTTCTGCGGCAGGTACGGCGCGCGTGCGCACGCTGGCCAGGTCCGAGCCGGCGCCGGGCTCGCTCATGCCGATGCAAAAGAACGCCTCGCCCCGGCAGATGCGGGGCAGGTACCAGCGCTTTTGCGCCTCGGTCCCGTACTTGAGGATGAGCGGGCCGCTTTGGCGGTCGGCGATCCAGTGCGAGCCCACGGGCGCGCCGCAGGCCAGAAATTCTTCGGCCAGCACATAGCGCGCGAAGGCGCTGCGCCCACCGCCGCCGTATTCACGCGGCAGGGTGATGCCGATCCAGCCTTTGGCACCAAGCTGGCGGCTCAGCGACGTGCTGTAGCCACCCCAGGAGCGGGCGCGCACGTGGGGTGGCAGGTCCCTGATGGCCTCGGCGAGGAAGGCGCGCACCTCGGCGCGCAATGCCTCGTCCTCGGGCGGGATGCGCGTGAGCGCCAGCGAATGCAGGACAGACATGTGGGCTCCTCAGTCCAGCGATACGCCGGTGCTCTTGACCACCGACGCCCAGCGCGCCAGCTCCTTGTCAATATAGGCGCCGTACTCTGCCGGGCTGGAGCCCAGAGGCTCCGTGCCCTGCACGCGCAGCTTTTCGAGCACGGCCGGGTCCTTGAGCGCGTGCAGGAATGCCTGGTTGATCCGGTCGATGACGGCTTGCGGCGTCCTGGCGGGGACCATCACGCCCTGCCATGCGCCGGCCTCGAAACTGGCCATGCCGCTCTCGCTCAGCGTGGGGGCCTGCGGAAAATTGGGCAGGCGCTGTGCGGCGGACACCGCCAGCAGGCGCAGCCGGCCATCCCTGATGAAGGGGGCGATGGAGTTGATGGTGTCGGTCATGAGCTGGATCTGGCCGGCAACCAGATCGACATCTGCCTGCGCGCTGCCCTTGTAGGGCGCATGGCTGGCTTCGATGCCAAAGTGCTGCAGGACCTGGAATGCCGCCAGATGCGTGACATTGCCGTTGCCCGCCGAGCCATAGGTTAACTGGCCGGGGTTTTTTCTGCCGTAGTCCACCAGCTCGGCCACGGTGCGCACGGGCAGCGCGGGGTGGACCACCAGGCCCAGCGGCACCACCGCTGTGAGCGCCACCGGCGCCAGGTCCCTGCGCACGTCGTAGCTCAGCTTCTTGTAGAGCGCAGGGCTCAATGCCACGGACGAGGTGTTGTAGAGCACGGTGTAGCCATCCGGCGCAGCCTTGGCGACCAAGGCATTGCCGATGTTGCCATTGGCGCCGGGCCGGTTGTCCACGACCACCGGCTGGCCCAATTGCTCGCCCACGGTCTGCGCCAGCACGCGGGCCACCATGTCGGTGGGGCCGCCGGGCGGGAACGGCACGACAAGGGTGATGGGCTTGTCGGGCCAGGCTGCATGGACCAGTGGGGCAGCGCAAAGCAGCCCCGCCGCAGCGAAGAGGGCCAGCCGCCGGTAAAAGCGTGTCGTCACTTTTGTCTCCTTGGTGAGGGTCTCAAAGCCTTTGCAATGCCTGTGGCGTTGGGCCACGCACGGCAGGCCTGTTGTCATGCCGTGGGCCGTCCGGCGAGCAGGCGCGTGGCGGTGTACTCCATCACCGGTTCCTGGCGCTGGTTGAACACTTCGATGCGCGACGTGACAACAGCGCGGTTGCCCTGGGATGTGGGGCGCACGCCGGTCACCTCCACCAGCGCGTCGATGCTGTCGCCCACAAGCACGGGCGCGAGGATCTTCTGGTGCAACTCCAGCATGGCCAGGCCCGTGCCCTGGATCAGGGTCTGCAGGATGAAGCCCTCGATGAAGGTATAGGTCAAGGCACCCGGCACCGGACGGCCCCGGATTGCGCCGCCCTCGTAGCCGTCCTCGATGAAGATGGCTTCCAGCATGCCGGTCGCGTTGATGAACTGGACTAAATCGGCCTCGGTGATGGTGCGGCGGAAGGTGCGCCAGCGCTGGCCCGGCTGCAGGTCCTGCCAGTACATGCCCTGGCCCAGGCGGGCAATCGGATCGTTCATGGTTTATTCAGGCTCCGTCAGTTGTGCGATGTCCGCTTCGTCCAGGCCCGCTTCGCGCAGCAGTTCGCGCGTGTGCTGGCCCAGGCGTGGGGGCATGGTGATGGGCGCCTGCGTGCCGTCGATGCGCACAGGCGGGCGGGGAAAGCGCAGCTCGCCCATGGCCGGGTCGTGAACGCTGGCGAAAAAGCCCGTGGCTGCGAGGTGCGGGTCGTCCGGCAGATCGTCCATGCGTGCCACGGGCGCGGCGGGAATCTCCAGCCGCTGGCAGACCTGCAGCCAATGCTGTGTGCTTTGCTGTGCGGCATGGCCGCTCAGAATTTCGAGCAGCTCGGCGATGTGGCGCGTACGGCTGGCCTGGCTGGCAAAGCGCGCGTCCTGCGCCAGCCCGGGCTCGCCCACGGCTTCGAAGAAACGGCGCCAGTGCGCATCGGTGTAGGGCATCATGCAGATATGGCCGTCCTGCGTTTTGTACGGCTTGCGCCACGGCGCCAGCACGCGCGCATAGCCTGCGCCGCCCTGTGCCGGCACGAAGTGCATGCCATAGAAATGCTCGACGAGGTTGAAGCCCACCATGGTTTCGTACATGGGAATCTCGACAAAGCCGCCCCGGCCCTGGCGCTCGCGCCGCAGCAGCGCTGCGAGCACGGCATGCGCCGCCACCAGGGCGCAGGTCTTGTCGGCAGCGATGGTGGGCAGGTAGCGCGCCTGGCCGCTCTGGCGCTGCATCAGATCGGCCAGGCCGCTCATGCCCTGTATTACATCGTCGTAGGCCGGCATGCCTGCGTAAGGCCCGCCTTCGCCAAAGCCGTGCAGGCCCGCATAGACCAGGCGCGGATAGCGCGCGCACAGGCTGTCCGGGTCCAGCCCCAGCCGGTCCAGCTTTTGCGGCCGCATGCTGTGCATCAGCACATCGGCCGTGGCGATCAGCGCGTGCAGCGCGGCCTGCGCAGCGGGCTGCTTCAGGTCCAGCACCACGCTTTTCTTGCTGCGGTTGCAGCCCAGGAACATGGCGGCCATGCCGGGCTCCAGGGCCGGGCCGGTATGGCGCGTCGAGTCGCCGCCCGGCGGCTCGATCTTGATCACTTCGGCGCCGTAGTCTGCCAGCACCTGGCTGGCCAGCGGACCGAACACCACGCTGGACAAATCCAGCACGCGGATACCTGCCAGCGGGCCAGCGTCCCATTCGTGCTGCTGCATGGTTTGCCTCCTTTGCGATGGGCTGCGGGCCAGCCCTGGAGCCAATGTAGGCAGCCTCTGTAATTCCGTCTAATATTAAAAATTCTTGAACCGATACTGTTTGGATATCACATGAACCTGCGGCAGTTGCGCCAGTTCATTGCCCTGGCCGAGACAGGCAATTTCCACCGTGCGGCCGAGCGCCTGTGCATGGCGCAGCCGCCGCTGTCCGTGTCCATTCGCAAGCTGGAGGAGGAATTGGGCAGCGCGCTGTTCGAACGCACCACCACGGGTGTGGTGCTCACGGATGCGGGCCAGGCCATGCTCCATGACGCGCGCAGTGCGCTGTTCCATGCCGACCAATGCCGCCTGGCGGTGCAGGATGCGCGCGCAGGCGAAGGTGGTGTGATACGCCTGGGCATCATCGGCTCATCGACCTACGCGCTGCTGCCCAGGCTGATTCCCTCGCTGCGCCATCACTATCCCAAGATCACGATGGAGCTGACCGAAGCCACCTCCGCTGAAATTCTGGACGGGCTGGTTTCGCGCCGTTTCGATGCAGGTCTGGTGCGCTACCCCGTGCCGGACCCGGTGGGCTTTGACCTGCTGCCGCTGGACAGGGACGAGTTCGTGCTGGCTGTGCCTGAGCACAGCCTGCTGGCGCAGCGCGAGGCCATCGCCCTGAGCGAGGCGGCGTCCGAGCCTTTCATCATGTACCCCCAGGCCAAGGTGCCCGGGCTATCGGTGCTGGCCATGATGCGCTGCCAGCTCTCGGGCTTTGTGCCGCGCGTCGCCCAGGAGGCCATGCAGGTGCAGACCATCCTGAGTCTGGTGGCCACCGGCCTGGGCGTAGGGCTGGTGGCTGGCGTGGCCCGGCGTGTGGTGCCGCCGGGCGTGAAATGCCTGACGCTGACCGACAACCCGCAGGGGTTCCATGTGGGCATTGCGCTGGCTCGGCGCAAGGGCAACGCCAGCCGCGTGCTGGAGCGCTTTACCGCGCATGCGTTGCGCCTGACCCAGGGCGGGCCTGGCACCACAGCGCAGGACCTGTGATGTGCCCCGCACACGCTGGCCACAGCCTGCGCTGTCAAGTGCCGGCAGCTTCGTGCGTGGCGCCGCTAAACAGCTCGAACACGATGCCGCGCAGCCACTGGTTCACCGGCGTGCGGTGCATGCGGGCGTGCCAGAACACATGGATCGGTGCATCAGGCAGCTGGGCGGGATGGGCGCGCATGGACAGCCCAAATGGCTCGACCAGTGTCTGCGCCAGCCGCTGCGGTACCGTGGCCACCAGCGCCGAGCGCTGCAGGATATGGCCCACGCTCACGAAATGCGGCACCGTCAGGCGCACCGCCCGCTCGATGCCTGCCGACCGAATGAGCTCGTCCACCTGGCCATGGCCTGTGCCGGCAGAGACGATGACGAGGTGCTCGGCCTTTTGGTAGTCTGCCAGTGTCAGGTCCGGGCGGTCCAGCGCATGCCCCCGGCGCAACAGGCACACGTAGGGCTGGGTGAACAGCCGGCGCTGAAAGAAGCCGGCCTTCAGTTGCGGGATCAGGCCGATGGCCAGATCCACCTTGCCGGCCTCCATGTCGTCGCGCAGGGTCACGGCCGTGTTGCGCACCGTGTTCAGCACGACGCCAGGCGCCTCGCGTCCCAGCCGCTCGATCAGCGCGGGCAGAAAGACGATTTCGCCGATGTCGGTCATGCCGATCGTGATGGTGCGCCTCAAGGTCGCAGGCTCGAATTGCGCACGCTGGTTGAGGCCGGCATGGATCATGCCCAGTGCATGACCCACGGGCTCGCCCAATTGCTCTGCAAAGGGCGTGGGCACCATGCCGCCAGGGGTGCGCACGAACAGCTCATCGCCGAAGAGGCGGCGCAGCTTCGCCAGCGAATTGCTCACGGCTGGCTGCGTGATGCCCAGTTTGTCGGCGACCCTGGAAACCCGCCGCTCCACCATCAGCTGCTGAAACAGCACCAGAAGATTGAGGTCGATATCGGACAGCTCCATTGCGGCCTCCATCACTATCAGTGATGTTCATCATAGTGGGTCTTGTGAGGGGGATGGCCGGGCGCAATTGCTGGCCTTGCCATAGTGCGCTGCCCATGGGCAGCCTCGGCAAGGCCATGGTCAATGCCTGCCTGCAGGGACGGCCACGGGCCTGTCCGTTGCCATTGCTGGGGTATTGCCTGGCGCCTCAGGCTGTGCAGAGGCGCTTTTGCTGTCATCGACCAGCAGCACGGCCACCATGCCGATGAGGCCGGGGATGCCGATCGCAAAAAAGTTGTGCTGCAGCGGCAATTGCCAGCTCACCAGCACGCCGATCATGATGGGCGCCAGAATCGCGCCGCTGCGGCCCATGCCCAGCGCAAACCCCAGGCCGGTCGATCGGATCGGCATGGGATAGAACTGCCCGGTGTAGGCATTGGCCACGATCTGCGTGCCGATGGTCGAGGCGCCTGCAAGCGCCACCACCAGGAACAGCAGGGCCTGCGGCATGGCGAAGCCCAGCAGGCTGACCGACACCGCCGCCAGCGCATACATGGCGGCCAGCACGCGCTTGATATGGAAGCGGTCGGCCAGCCAGCCGCCCCCGATGGCACCGGCAATGGCCCCGGCATTGAGCACCAGCACGAAAGTCAGCGCCGAGCCCAGGCTGTAGCCGGCACCCGCCATCAGCCGGGTCAGCCAGGAACTCAGCGCATACACCATGAACAGGCACATGAAAAACGCGACCCAGAGCATGACCGTGCTGAAGCCGCGCCCCTGACTGAACAGCTGGCGCGTGGGGGCGCTGGCATGGGCCACTGTCTGTGAAGACACGGCAATCTGGTCCGATGCCTGTGGCTCGTAGCTGGGATCGATGCGCGCGGCAATGCGCTTGACCTCCTCGTGGCGGCCCTGGGCGGTCAGAAAGGCCATGGACTCCGGCAGGGACTTCAGCAGCAACGGGATGAGCAGCACTGGCAGCGCGGCGGCAAAGAAAACCGACGGCCAGCCATAGGCTTCGATCAGGCCCTTGCCCAGCAGCGCGGCAAGAATGCCCCCGACCGCGTAGCCGCTGAACATGAGCGTGACCAGCGTGGCGCGCATCTTCCTGGGCGCGTACTCGGTCATGTGGGCGACTACATTGGGCATGACGCCGCCAATGCCCAGGCCGGCGAGAAAGCGCGAGCCGGCAAACAGCAGTGGATCATGCGTCAGCCCTGCCGCTGCCGTGAACAGGCTGAACAGCAAAATGCAGATCGTGATGGCCCAGCGCCTGCCGATGCGGTCGGCAACCGCCCCCAGAAAGATCGCGCCGAACATCATCCCGAACAGCGCGGCGCTGACCATGAAGCCTGCCTGGGTCGGATCGACCCCCAGGTCTTTCATGATGGAAGGCAGCGCGATGCCGACAACCGCCAGGTCGTAGCCGTCGAACACGATGATGAGCGCGCACCACAGCAGCACAAGCCCGTGGAAGCGGTTGAATCTGGCATGGTCCGCCATTTGTTGAACGTCAATGTGACGCATGGTTTTTGTCTCCTTGGTTTTTTTATCCGGGCGCCTTGGGCGCTCACAATTGGGACAGGGGGATGTCCGTGTCGGCCAGCCGGGCGGTATCGATATGTATGCGCTGCTCGATCAGCCTGCGTGCAAAACGCAGCTCGCGCCCTGCATTGGCGCCAATGGCGGCCTGCACCACATCGCCTTCGAGATAGAGCCGCAGGAAGCGGCCCTCCGCCATCTCCCCGCGCTGCACGGCGCGGTGCTCCTGCCGGGGCATGCCATAGATCTGCAGGTTCATGCCGTACTGGTCGGACCAGAACCAGGGCAGGGGCTGGTAGTCCACCGCCAGACCCAGCGCGGCGCGCGCTGCCGCAATGCCTTGCTCCTGCGCGTTCTGCCAGGACTCCAGGCGCATCCTGCGTCCGGCCCAGGGGTTGAGCGATACCGCCACATCGCCGGCGGCCAGAATATCGGGGTCGCTGGTTCTGCACTGACCATCGACCAGCACACCGCCATCGCAGGCCAGGCCGGCTTCGCGCGCCAGATCGTCGTTGGGCACCAGGCCGATGCCCAGCACGATGGCATCGCAGGCCAGCGTGCTGCCGTCGGCCAGCTGCACCAGGGCGCTGCCATCCGGTGCCGGCTCCCATGCCGCCACCCCCGATGCCAGCAGCACCTGCACGCCTTGCGCCTGATGCAGTGCCAGCAGGTGCTCTGAGATCTCTGGCGGCACCGTGCGCTCGCACAGGCGCGACTGGGCTTCGACAACCACCACCTCGGCGCCGCGCTGGCGCGCTGTGGACGCCACCTCCAGCCCGATCCAGCCGCCGCCGACCACCACCAGGCGGCGGGCATGCTCCAGCACCGCCGCCAGAGCCAGCGCATCATCGATGGTGCGCAGCGTGTACAGCGGCTGGGAGCCTGGTTCGGGTGGAGCCCAGTCGGGCCGGCGCGCCCTGCCGCCCGTGCACAGAATGAGCCGGCCGTAGGGCAGGGCCGTGCCATCTTCCAGCAGCACCTGCCGTGCTGCGCGGTCGATCCGGCGCGCCCTGGCGCCCCGGCGCCAGTCCACGCCCAGTGCGTCAAAGGCAGCGGCCGGCATCAGCCAGGTGCTGTCCGCTGGCGCCAAACCTGCCAGCACCGTCTTGGACAGAGGCGGGCGCTCGTGCGGAGGGTACATTTCATCACCGATCAGCACAATGGGGCCGGCATAGCCTTCCTTGCGCAGCGTCTGCGCGGCCCAGCCGCCTGCCTGGCCGGCACCGACGATCACGATGCTGTGGGGCGGGCATGCGGCGGCCGCAACCTGGGGTTGCTCCATGGTCATGGGAGTCTCCTTGGTGTGGATTCAGTCCAGGGCCAGCCAGACGCGGCCGCCCTCGATCCGTACCGGGTAGCTGCGCACGGCGGACGTCACCGGCGGGCAGGTGGGCTGGCCCGAGCGCACATCAAACCGTCCCTGGTGCAGCGGGCACTCGATCTCGTGCCCTTCCAGAAAACCGTCGCACAGCCGTGCATTGCCGTGGGTGCACAGGTTGTCGGTGGCGAAGACCTCTCCGCCCACGCCGTACAGCGCAATATCGCGGCCCTGCACGATCAGGCCGATCACATCATCCTGCGGCACATCATCCTGCGCTGCCGCATCGATCCAATGGGTTGTCATGGCGGCTCCTCAGATGGGGTAGATCAGCGAGTTGGGAATCATCTCGCTGTCGTAGACCACCAGGCGCGACGCGAACTTCAGGCCCTGCGGCGTGGGCACGACCTCGTCGATCGTGCGCCCCACGTTGAACACTGTGGACTCCTTGGACAGCCGTGTGCGGAACACGGCATAGTTGGCCTCGGCATGGATGCGGCCATCGGCATCGATGCGGCGCACCAGCGGCGCTGCGACCACATGGCGCTGGTAGTAAGGGTCGTGGAACAGCGTCTCGCGGATACCGTAGACACGGTCCTTGAGCATGCCCTTGCTGTCGAAGGCCAGGGTCGCCAGCGGGAAGGCCCTCTCGTGGTTTTCGCGCGGTTGCAGCCTGTAGACACAGTCCTCGGTGAAAAAATCGGGCCATGCTTCCCAGTCGGCGGCATCCAGCGCCGATGCGTAGCGGGCGTAGAGCTGGCCCAGCTCAAAGTAGTTGTGCAGGTCCATGCTCACGCCTCCATCACCTTGCGCCAGTAGGCGTACATGCCCCGGATCAGTGTTTCCGTGACCATATGGTCGGTATCGCCCACTTCGCGGCCGTCGAGTTCAGCCAGCGTGCGGTGCGCGGGCTTGGTCTCGAAACCTTCCTGTGACCATTCGATGACCTCGCCGTCATCGGCCGACACGAAACCGGCCGGGCCGAACAGATTGGCCTGGCGCAGGCGTCGCTGGGTCATGGCGTCATCGTCATCATCAAAACCGAAATGGGTCCAGACAAAGTCGAAGGCGCCGTGGCCGTCCGGCTGGATATGGCGCGTGGAAACGCTGTTGACCTGCTGCTGGAAGATGACGCTGGGAAACACGGTCATCATGACGGCAGTCGGCGCCCCCCACCAGGGCTCGTGCACGATATCCAGGAAGCGCGGATCATTCAGCTGCATGCCCGCCTTGAAGCTGGATACCTGCGTGACCTGGCCCGCCTGGCCAGCGGTGCCGCGCGTGGACACCATCGCCGCATGCCGGTGCTGCGCATCCATCAGAAGCTGCGACTTGTTGTCTGCGCGCCAAAGCCCGAACGTGACGAACCATGTGTGCAGCAGGCCCGGATGGTAGGGGTCCTTGATGTTCTCCTGCATCAGCTTCCAGTTGCCCGGAATGCGCTGCCGGTTGTAGCCCAGAATGCGCAGCTTGCGGCCATTGAACAGTCGGTCGAAATAACCCAGCATGACCGGGCCGAGAAACGCCTCCAGCGGCTCCACGCCATGGTCGAATGAAGCGAAGACCACGCCGCCGCGTGCAGCCACCTTGAGCTTGGTCAGCCCATGGTCGGCCGGGTTGAAGTCGGCTGGCATGCCGCCATGGACCTTGCCATCTTGCTTCACGCCACGGCGAAACGGCACGCCCTGCAGGTCGCCGGAGAGCGTGTAGCTCCACTGGTGATAAGGGCAGGTCAGATTATCCCGGTTGCCGTGGCGCTCGCGGCAGAACGCCATGCCACGGTGCGCGCAGACGTTCTCGACCACATGGATCGAGCCATCCTTGTCGCGCACCATCAGCACCGACCGCTCGCCAATCACCGTGCGCTTGAAGTCTCCTGGCGCAGGGACCTCGGCCTCCAGGCCCACGTAGTTCCAGTGGCCTTGGTAAAAAAGCCGGTCCAGTTCCTTGCGGTACACGGAATCATCCGTGTAGGCCTGGAACGGAATCCGGCTGGTGCCATCGTTTTCCCAGCGTATCTGCTGCGGAAAGACGGTCGTGGGGCATTCATGCATGGGCGTCTCCTTTGTTGTGGGTCTTGCGGCATGGCGCGCAGGCTGTGCCGCGCCATGGAACCACGATGCAGGAAGGTCCGGCCTGGAAGGTCCGGCCAGATGCATCAGAGCCAGCCGCACTGCATCGTGTTGACCTGGATCATTTGCGGACGAGAAATATCAGTCAATCGAAGGTCTGTGATACTCAATATCACTGCTGTGAATGTTGATGGTGCCAGCCACGTCGCCGCCCGGCCTGCGCCGCGCATGCAGGCCCTGTGCAAGAAGAAAAAAGGGGCACTGAGAACCGCTAACACAACCCTTGATACGTCGTTGCTTCGCCGGGGGCGCCCATCCTTGTCGTACTGGTTGTACTGCCTGCGGCTTGCCGATCGCGGCCCGGCGCCTCGTCTCAACCGCAAATCTTCGATTTGCTGGGTCGTGTTAGCGGTTCTGAATGCCCCGTATGCGCTCAGTCCATGGACCTCAAGCCACGCTGCTTGTGCGCTGAAGCAGCGCTTGGATGTTGAAATTTTTGACGAAATGCGAAATTTCGTCTTCGTTCATCGGCTTTGCGATCCAGTAACCTTGGACATAGGTACAGCCTAGTTTTTTCAAATGAAGGAATTGCTCGGGTGTTTCCACACCTTCGGCAACCACATCCAGACCCAGCCGCTGGCTCAGGGTCAAAGTCGCCTCCACAATCGCTGCAGCTCCCGCATCTTTATCCATGGCCTGGATGAAGCTGCGATCAATCTTGATCAGATTGAATGGAAATTTATGCAGGTATGAAAGACTTGCATGCCCCGAACCAAAATCATCAATAGCCAGGTTTACGCCCAGCGCCTTGACATCACGCATTACGGAAAGCACCTGTTCATCATCCTGCAGCAATGCTGATTCTGTGACTTCAATATAGCAGCGCCGAGGATTGATGCCCGCTTTGTGCAAATGTTCTTGCAATCGTGTTGCCATGCTTGAATCAAGAAAATCAAATGCTGGGCAATTGATGGATACCGATATGTCATCAGGCCAATCCCTGGCCGCAAGCAAGGGCGAACGCTCAACCATCTGATCAATCGGAAGCAGCAGACCTCTGCGTTCTGCCATGGGAATGAAAATTCCAGGAGGCACCATGCCTCTGCTCGGACTGTTCCAGCGCATCAAAGACTCGAAGCCAGATATTTTTCCTGTGGCGACATGGCAGATAGGCTGGTACATCATGTACAGCTGATGGGTGCCAATGGCTGCCCGGAAATCCTGCTCCAGCAGCAATTGCTCGTGAATGGCCTTGTCTGCAGAAGGCTCGAACTTCAGGAACTTTCCGCCACCTTCTGATCTTGCTCTTTCCATGGCGGATCTTGCTTCACGCAAAAGCTGATGCCAGTCAGTACCATTTTCATTGATGGCTGTCCCAGCGGATATTGGCAGAATAATCGTCCGATCACCAAGAATATAGGATGACTTATCACCTAACAGAACGGCGATGTTGGAGGCCATTTTGTTGGCATCTCCTCCATATTGAGCGATGCAAAATTCTTCATTCGCCAATCGTGCTGCAATATCGTTTGCCCCCAGGCAGGATGTCAGCTTGCTTGATATTTGCTGGATCAAGGAATTTTCATTGCCTAAATTGAGCGTGTCTGACAGCGCTTGGAGGCGCTCGATGCTGATCACATGAATGGCTATGGGGGGATGGTTGACGCCCAGTCTGGTTAATTCTTGCTCCAATCCATTAGCATTGAGTAAATTGGAAGCTGTGTCATGGAAGACAATGTGATGAAGCTGCGAATTTTTATTGACAAGATCTTTAGTCTTGAAGTGCAGCCTTTTCCTTTCCTGAATCCATAGCTCAGACAAGATGATGAGCGTAATCAGGCAAAATGCACCTGCCAGAATGACTGTCTTTCCAAGCAGCCACCATTGCTCAAAAATCCTTGTTCTTGGTGTCAGTACAGTGTAAATAAGATTTGTCTTGTTATCAGTGGAGTGAAGTGTAGTGATGTTCCATCGATTATCCTGATCATCTGTTATATCGAATGTTTCGATGCCTTTTTCCAAGGAAGTTTGCCACTTTGGATATATCCATTTGGGAATACCATATGATCCATTGGGTAATGAAAGCAATCCGTTTCCATCAGAATTTGTGATGAATATTTTTTGGCCTTCTAAAAAAATCGAGCCAAAAATTTGCTGTATGGACTCCTCGGCAATGAATGCGATCACTATCGCAGATAGCTTTCCGGTGCGATCAAAGACTGGGCGACCAAATGCAATCGATGGCATCCCCAGAGATGGGGATTTTGAGGGAGGTAACAGAAAATAATCATTTGGCTTGGAATTTTTTACAGCATTCCATACTGGGCGCTCTGGATTGATGGGCGCTTGGGGTACCTCTTTGAAGCGTGACGAAATAATCCATTTCCCATGATGGTCGAGAACGCTCATGCTGATGACTCCTGGGATGATGGCGACCTCTTGTATCAGCAGATTACGTATCTCGGTATGCACCTTTGTATCTTGCAGGAACTTGCCTTGCAGATTGGTTTTTTGTAAATGCTGCTCTACCTTTGCCAAAGAAAATGCAGTGGACGTAAAAACACTGTTGGCATTTGCAACAGATATTGCCAGGGAGTTGGCTATTTTGTTTTTCTCATCCTTGTCAATAGATTTGTAGCTGTAGTCAAGATATAGCCAAAAAAATCCAATGATTGAAATGCAGACCATGAAGAGGTATGAATACCATCGTCCGGGCTGCCAGTTCGTAGGATTTTTTTCTGTGTAAATCATTCCTCGATCTTTGGGCTGATAGATTGATTGAAATTTGCAGAATATTTTGTGAATGGTTAAAAATATTCATTTTAAAAATAAACCACATCTTTTGAGGGATGTGGTTTATTTGCATTTCGAAATTATCGCGGGCTTATCTATCAGTTTCCTGCATTTTAAATTTCCTGAAATTTGCGGTTCAGATATTTGAATATTTTATGGATTTTTTTGATTTCGCATTTTGCAAATTATTGGATTTTTTAGCATCAAGCAAAATCACACATAAGCTACCACATAGCACAGTGTAACATCTTGTATTTTTAGTGTAAAGAAGTGTACGGTCGGCATCGCTGTGCAATGCGATTGGGCATTCATGATGCATATCCAAATCTGTCCCCATTTTCCTGGAAGATCGCTATTGCTTCGTTGGGATGGGAGTCACTGGCAGGGGCAGGGCGCCACGATCCAGCAAGGATCGGTGTGTGCGGCCCATGGATTGCCGCAGCGCTGCAACGGCGTGGAGCCGTCACGGCCAGCACCGGCTATGCCGGGCTGCACAGCACGATGGTGGCCAGGGCCGATGAGTCTTCCAGAGCGCGCACGGCGTGTGGCGCATGGGCTGGCAGGTGCATGAGCTGGCCGGCCTGCAGCGCATGGCTGTCACCGCTGACCATGACCTCCAGCCGGCCTTCCAGGCAATGCAGGCTCACGCTGCCGGGCACCTTGTGCGGCGGCAGCGACTGGCCCGCCCGCAGCACCACGCGGATGACCTCCATGTCCAGGGACTTGAACAGTGCATGGGTTCTTGCTCCTGCCAGTCGTGCGCCGAATGGCGTGACATCAATGGCCTGCGTGCTCGGTGCGAAGGTGTGGGACATGGCGATAACCTCCATGCATTGCGGTCAGTCGTCCATTGTCCCTGCAAGCACAGCCGCTGATCAAGTATTGCCCTGCCGTTAAAAAGTCTCCCAGTCGGCGTGCTCGCCTGAGGCCGAAGCCTTGGCACGTGCCTGGGGGGCGGCCGCCAGTGCAACGGGCGTGTTTTCCCTGGTGCTGGCCCGTGGGGTGGAGGCCGAAGGCCTGGCACCTGCCAGCCTGTGCGTGCCTGTCGCCTGTGCTGGCACGCCATTGTGCTGCGGCGCTGGTTCGGGACGGTAGTGCCCCTGTTCGGCAGACAGCTTGAAAGCAGATACCACCTGCACCAGATTCTGGGACTGTCCCTTGAGGCTGGTGGCCGCCGCCGCCATTTGTTCGACCAGTGCGGCATTTTGCTGTGTGGTCTGGTCCATGGCCGTGATGGCCTGGCTCACCTGCGCCACACCGGTGCTTTGCTCGCTGCTGGCGGCGCTGATCTCGCTCATGATGTGGGTGACCCGCTGGATGCTGTGTACCACCTCGGTCATGGTTTCGCCGGCCTTGTCCACCAGCGTCGTGCCTTGGCCCACCCGCTCCACGCTGGTGTGGATCAGGTGTTTGATCTCTTTGGCAGCCTGCGCGCTGCGGCCTGCCAGGCTGCGCACTTCGGCGGCCACCACGGCAAAGCCCCGGCCCTGGTCGCCCGCGCGGGCGGCTTCCACTGCCGCATTCAGCGCCAGGATGTTGGTCTGAAAGGCAATGCCATCAATCACGCTGATGATGTCGCTGATCTTGTGGCTTGCCTCGTTGATGCCCTTCATGGTTTCAACGACCTCATTGACCACATCCCCGCCTTGCTGTGCAATGGTGGAGGCCGTCATGGCCAACTGGTTGGCCTGGCGGGCATTGTCTGCGTTTTGCCTGACGGTGGCGCTGAGCTGCTCCATGCTGGCAGAGGTTTGCTCCAGCGCGCTGGCCTGCTGCTCGGTGCGCGTGCTCAGATCGTTGTTTCCCTGGGCGATTTCGGCACTGGCCGTGGCCACGGAGTCGGAGCCACTGCGCACGTTGCGCACCACCTTCACCAGGTTGTTCTGCATGCTGCGCAAAGCGGCCAGCAGGCGTGCCACCTCATCGCGGCCACTGACGGGAATGGAGGCAGTGAGGTCGCCCGAGGAAACGCGCTGCGCCAGTTCGGTGGCCTGCGCCAGCGGCCTGGTGATCGAGCCTGAAAGAATCCAGGAAAAAAGCGCGCCCAGCCCGATGCTGATGACGCCCAGGATCACCAACAGCTGGCTGCTGGTTTTGCGGTTCTGCTGAATTTCCTGTCCCAGTTGGTCCACCTGCTCGCGCTGGTTGCGCAGCAGCTCATCAATCTTGGCCGCGTATTGTCTGGCGTCCGTCATGAACCGCTGCTCCAGCAGCACGTTGGCCTCTTGCATCTTTCCCTCTTTTTTCAGGGCATAGATGGTGTCGCGGGCCTGCAGGTAGGTCGTGCGCAGGTCGCCAATCTCTTTGAACAGCTTTTTCTCGATGTCCAGCACCATCAGCGCCTCTACAGCCTGCTGCAGCTCACCCGCCTGCTGCACGGCCACTTTGCCGTCTTGTGCAAAGAAAGTGGCCAGCGACGGGTCGCTGCTGCGGGCAACCGCTGCTGTGCGCGCGATGCCAGTATTCAGAATGCGTGCCCAGTCGCTGATGAGGCGCTCCGTCTTGACAGGGTTTTGCAGCATCTCCTGCGTGGCGTCTGCCAAGGCGTTCAGGCGCGAGATGCTCAGGCTGATCACCCCCATCGATAACAGCAGGATCAGTGCAAATCCCAGTCCCATGCGCTTTGCAACAGACAGGTTGGAAAGAAACTTCATCGCGGCCCGCTTTCTGAAATGATCAATCGATAAATTTGATTAAATCTATCAAATTACGTCATGAATAAATGATGAAATCATACTCTTATTTAATCATTTTTACTCTTGATGCAAGTCAAGCAAGCAGATCTTGCGGGCGGTGCGGATGATTCATGTTTTTAATATTTTTCTTTTCAATCAAAGGCTTGTGCTTCTTCTTGGGCAGGGCTGAGCTGCTGGGCGAGGGGCCTGGGGAAAATCACCATGATGCATATTCCTAAAAAATGAAGCACGCACACACATCTCAGTCTGTCTTCATCAAACCGCCAGCAGGGGCAGGTGTCCCGGTTCTTAATGATTCATAAATCGAATCATTGATTCGATTGAAAGAATTGGACTCGAATCCTTGATGTCTCCACCATGAAGGTGAGCGCTGGAACACATGGCGCCACGTTCCATAGGAAAAGGAGACAAGCATGAAGCAATCCCTGATGCGCAGGGCCTTGGCCGCCTGCGCCCTGGCAGCCTGCGCCGCACCCTGGGCCATGGCCCAGAGCGGCTATCCCAGCAGCCCCATCACCCTGGTAGTGCCTTTTGCCGCAGGCAGCGGCACCGATGCCGTGGCGCGCGTGGTTGCCAGCCGGCTGGGCGAGCGGCTCAAGCAGCCCGTGGTCGTGGACAACAAGGCCGGCGCCAATGCCCAGATTGCCGCCGCCCATGTGGCCAAGGCCCGGCCCGACGGCTACACCCTGTTCATGACCACCAACACCTCGCACTCGGCCAACCCCTGGCTGGTCAAGGGCCTCAGGTACGACCCCATCAAGGACTTCACCCCCGTGGCGCGCGTGGGCGAGCTGCCATTCGCGCTGCTCGTACATCCTTCCGTGCCCGCCAAAACCGTGCAGGAGTTGATCGACTACGCCAGGGACAACCCCGACAGGCTGTCTTATGGCACGCCCAACAGCACCTCGCTGGTGGCGGCCGAAACCTTCAAGTACGTCACGCGCACCCGCATCACCTCGGTGCCCTACAAGTCCAGCCCGCAGGCGCTGACCGACCTCATGGGCAACCAGATCCAGATCTACGTGGCCGACCTCGGCTCCAGCTGGGGCACGCTCAAGACCGACCGCGTACGGACGCTGGGGGTGACGGCAGCCAAGGGCTCAAGCCTGCTGCCCGGCGTGCCGGCCATCGGCAAAACCCTGCCGGGCTTTGACCTCACCTCCTGGAATGGCATCTTCGGCCCGGCCGGCATGCCCGCCGAGATTGCCGAGCGTCTGAACACCGAACTGCAGGCCATCCTCAAAGACCCGGCCGTACAGGAGCAACTGGCCCAGGTCGGCTTCGAAGTCTGGCCCACGGCCACGCCTGCCGAGTTTGCCAGCTACGTCAAGGAGCAGATGGCCCGCTGGGGGCAACTGATCAGGCAGGCCGGCATCGAGGCGCAGTGAGGGAGGGCCGCATGCAGCAAACGCATCCTCAGGGCCAGCCAGGCCAGCACGGGCCTTTGGCCGGGGTAAAGGTGCTGGACATGACCTCGGTGGTCATGGGACCCTTTGCCACCCAGATCCTTGCGGGCCTGGGGGCCGACGTACTCAAGATCGAGCCGCCCGAGGGCGACAACATGCGCCATGTCGGCCCCATGCGCAACCCCGCCATGGGCCATATCTTCCTGCAGGCCAACCAGAGCAAGCGCTCGGTGGTGCTGGACCTCAAGCAGCCCGCCGCGCGCGATGCACTGCTGCGCCTGGCCGAAGGCTGCGACGTGCTCATCAGCAACATACGCCCCCAGGCCATGGCGCGGCTGGGCCTGGCTTACGAGGACGTGGCTGCGCGCAACCCGCGCATCATCCATGTGAGCTGCTGCGGCTTTGACCAGCGCGGCCCCTATGCTGCCCTGCCGGCCTACGACGACCTGATCCAGGGCGCTACCGGCGTGCCCTGGCTGGCGCAGCAATACGGCGGCGGCGAGCCCGCTTACGCGCCCATGACGCTGGGCGACCGCGTCACCGGCCTGCATGCGGTCTATGCGGTCACGGCCGCGCTCTATGCCCGGCAGCAAACAGGGCAGGGCCAGGCCGTGGTCGTGCCCATGTTCGAGGCCATGACCCAGTTCATCCTGGGCGACCACATGGCAGGGCTGTCGTTTGCGCCGCAGCTGGGCGGCCCTGGCTACGCGCGGCTGCTGACCGCGCACCGCCGCCCCTACCGCACCCGCGATGGCTACCTGTGCGTGCTGATCTACAACGACAAGCACTGGCACAGCTTCTTTGCGGCCATCGGCCAGTCCGCGCGCATGGACGAGCCCATGTTTGCCACGCACAGCCAGCGCGCCCTGCACATCGATGCCGTCTATGCCGAGGTGGCGCGGCTGATGCGCGAACGCAGCACCACCGAATGGCGCGCGCTGCTGGACGCTGCCGACGTGCCCAACATGCCCATGCTCTCGCCCGAAGACCTGATTGTCGACCCGCAGCACCTTGCCACGGGCTTTGTGCATGAAATCGACCACCCCAGCGAAGGCCGGCTGCGCACCACCGCCAGCCCCACGCACTGGAGCGCCACCCCGCCTGCCGCGCAGGCCACGCCCGCGCCACGCCTGGGCGAGCACACGCTGCAGGTGCTGCGCGACGCGGGCCTGAGCGAGGCTGAAATCGCCACCCTGCAGGCCAGCCGCGCCTGCCTGCAGGCCGCGCCGCTGCAACCTGCCGCGCCACAAGCGTCAACACCAACAACTGCATCAACACAAGGAAACCCGCCATGCCCCGCTACCTGATCCGCGAACACGATGTACCCGGCTACAGTCCGGCCAACCACCACGGCACCACCAACCGGCGCCTGGTCAGCGCCGACAACGTGGGCGCACGCCACATGGAGCTGGTGCTGGGCACCCTGGAGCAGGGCGGCGGCGCGCTGCCCCATGCCCACCCGGGCATGGAGCAGGCCTGTTATCTGCTGGCTGGCACCGCCGAGGTCGAAATCGACGGCCCGCACGGTCGGGAATGCTTTGCCATGCAGCCCGGCGACACCTGCTTTTTCCCTGAAGACTGCATGCACATCTTTCGCGTAACCAGCCAAGAGCCTGTGCGGCTGCTCGTCTTCTACAGCCCGCCCTACGGCGAAAACCCCAGCCGCGTGCGTCGGCCCGTTCCAGGCAATCGCGCGTAACGCCGTCACAACCTTCTGTCAGAGACCCTATCACAACGGAGAACACACCATGGACTTTCTGTGGAGCGAAGAACAGCAGCGCATACGCGACGCCGTCGAGCGCGCCTGCGCGCCGTTTGATGCCGACTACTGGCTGCGCAAGGACCAGGAAGGCGGCTTTCCCCACGACTTCCACAAGGCGCTGGCCGATGCTGGCTGGCTGGGCATCGCCATGCCCGAGCAATACGGCGGCGCAGGGCTGGGCATCAGCGAAGCGGCGCTGATGATGCACACCATCTCTGCCACCGGCGCCGGGCTGTCGGGCGCATCGGCTGTGCACATGAACATCTTCGGGCTGCATCCGGTCGTGGTCTTCGGCACGGATGCGCAAAAGCGCCGCTGGCTGCCGCCGCTGATCGCCGGCCAGGACAAGGCCTGCTTTGGCGTAACCGAGCCCAACGCCGGCCTGAACACCCTCAAGCTGCAGACACGCGCCGTGCGCGATGGCGATGACTACGTGGTCCACGGCCAGAAAGTCTTCATCTCCACCGCCCAGGTCGCCAACAAAATCCTGCTGTTGGCGCGCACCACCCCCGTGGAACAATGCCAGGGCACGCAGGGCCTGAGCCTGTTCTACACCGACCTGGACCGCTCGCGCATCGAAGTGCGCGAGATCGGCAAGCTCGGGCGTCAGTGCGTGGACACCAACCAGCTATTCATCGACGGCCTGCGCATTCCCGCAGAGGACCGCATCGGCGAGGAAGGGCAGGGCTTTGCGTACATCCTGCACGGCCTCAACCCCGAGCGCATCCTGATCGCTGCCGAAGCCGTCGGCCTGGGGCGCGCAGCCCTGGCGCGCGCCGCACACTACGCCCAGGAGCGTGTGGTCTTTGACCGTCCCATCGGCCAGAACCAGGGCATACAGCACCCGCTGGCCCAGGCCTGGATGGAACTGGAAGCTGCCCACCTGATGGTGCAAAAGGCCGCCTTCCTCTACGACAAGGGCCTGCCCTGCGCTGCCGAAGCCAATGCCGCCAAATACCTGGCGGCCGAAGCCTGCGCCAAAGCCTGCGAAACCGCCATCTTCACGCACGGCGGCATGGGCTATGCCAAGGAATACCATGTCGAGCGCTACATGCGCGAGTCCTGGATTCCACGCCTGGCGCCCGTGAGCCCCCAGCTCATCCTGTGCTTCATCGCGGAAAAAGTGCTCGGCCTGCCCAAATCCTACTGAGCGCTGCTGCCGAACGCCGCTACTGAGCGCTGCGGGCCATGGTGCAAGATGCAACCCTCTGCCCCTGTACCTGCTACCGCCCATGAAGACCCATCTGCTGCGCTACTTCGTCGCCCTGGCCGAAGAACTGCATTTTGGCCGTGCGGCCCAGCGGCTGTGCATCACCCAGCCACCATTGAGCATGGCGCTCAAGGCGCTGGAGCAGGACCTGGGCGTGACCCTCATGGAGCGCGACGCCAAGAACGTGCGGCTGACGGCGGCAGGAGAAGCCTTTTTAGCCGAGGCCCGCAAAGTGCTGGCCCAGCTGCAGCACGCCGCCGACGTGGTGCGCGGCGTGGCCGAGGGTATGCAGGGGCGGCTGGATGTGGGCATCACCGGCTCCATGATCTACCGCCAGGTCCCTGGCTTTTGCCGCGCCTTCCGCGCCGAACGCCCCCGCGTCGAACTGTGCCTGCATGAAATGTCCACGCGCGACCAGCTCCAGGCCATTGCCAGCGGCCAGATCGACTGCGGCTTTCTCAACATCGGCACGCCCCCCGATGGCCTGCAGACCCTGTCCATCGGCGAGGAACCCTTCGTCTGCTGCCTGCCGGCCTCGCACGCGCTGGCGCAGCGTGCCGACATCGACCTGCGCGAACTTGCCCGCGACACCTTCGTCATGTTTGCGCGCGACGTGGCCCCCGCCAACTACGACAACGTCATTGCCTGCCTGCAGCAGGCTGGCATCCACCCCCATACCCGCCACGCTGCGCGCCAGTGGCTGACCGTCATGGCCCTGGTCTCGGCAGAGCAGGGCGTGGCCCTGGTGCCCCGCTGCATGCAGCGCGTGGGCATGAACGGCGTGGTGTTCGTGCCGCTGCGCGGCCCCCAACAGGCCATGACCCCCGCCGTCATGGCCTGGCGTGCCGACCAGCCTGCTGCGGTGCTGCAGGCGTTTATCGAAAAGGTCAGGGGGATGGCGGGTGCGGTGGCGGGCGATGCCATATTCAGACCGGCAGAGGCTTCACTCTGAAGACTGAAGGATCTACGATCCGATGGATTTGGGCATCGACGAGCAAGGTACGGTGGGCTGCGAAAAAATCGTCCAGATTCTCTGGTGCAATCTTCACTCCACCGCTTTCATCAGGGAGGATGGGTGCATAGCCGACCGGATGCCGGCTGGGTGTGCCATCAGGCAGGCCTGCCACATAGGCCGGGGAAGCCAGAAAACTGAAATACAGCCCGCCTTTTTTCTGGATTTTGGGCCGCATTTTGTCAAGAATCCCGATGTTCAGATACAGAGCCCTGTAGCTGGGATCGTCTTCATAAGGATGCACTGAATCGATGAACTTTGCGTACAGGCGTTGCTCGAAGAAGTCATCATCGTGCGTGGTGCGGTACATCTCGACAAAGTAGTCCTGAACACGGTGACCCAGCTGATCGCGAAGGCAGACGACAGTGTTCTGGAAGCGGTATCGGTCGCCGCCACCCTGCGTTTGATGGGCCAGGGTACTGATCCATGCTTTCCATCCTTTGTCGTCCACCATCAGTGCACCCTGGATCATTTGAAGGGGCAGATGATTGGCCGATTGACGGTTCTTGAAGATGATGGAGCTGTGATTTTCACCAGCTAAAATTCCGAAAGCAATGTCTCCAGCAGATTTTTGCAAAGCAAAGCCCTGGAGCTGATTTTTTTCGTCCAGCTGCAGCGTGAGTCTGGCTGCGTTCAAGTTGGCCGTACTGATGCGGACGGTGCCGTCCGAGCCGTCCTCGTTGGCAATCGATGCAATGCCCTTGTAGCCTGTATCGCCGACCAATACCGTGCAAAGAATGCGGCCAGGGCCATACCATGGTTCTGCAGGGGGAAAGAGATCTCGGCTTGCCAATTCATGTGTGTACGGTGATCCAAGCTCCAGTGCTTTCAGAATCTGCCTGCCAGTTTGAAAACCTGGTTGATTCCATCCTTTGATCGACCGTCCGATGAAGCTGTGCCCTTTGTGTGCAAGCGGAGATCCGAAATTTGCCGGCGCCAGCATCAGCAGCCTGTGAATGGGAACGGTTTGCGGCGTGTGATAGCGTGTCATCCACTCGCGCACCACAAGCGCACCAGTGCTGTGCACGACGATGTCTGCCCCGCGCGCAGTGGTGGGCAGACCATAATGCTGCCACGCCATGTCGAGTGCAGCGGCCACGTCCAGCATGGTGACCTCATCATTCATGGAAATCCAGTCTCCAAGCCGAATGCTGGTTGGAGTGATACCCATGCTTTGGGAAAGCATAAAACCCAGCGTTGCGAATGAGCTTGAATCGTCGCTCCAGCCATGGATGATGACAAGCGGCTTCATGAATCACCTCCTTTGTATCTGGGTTGACCATCGCATGGCGCCATCGGAATTTTGTGTTCAGTATTTCTGATGGAGTTAATGTGATGAAATATCACTGCTGCTTGCTATTGAAGGCAATGATTCCTTGCGCAATAGCAAGGGGTGAGGGAATTTTTATGCTGCCATACTCTGATGGCCTATCATGCACGATAGGCTTGCAGGAGCTGCAAGTCAACAGAGAGGATGGAAAATCTCAGAAATGGAGCCGGGCGCTGCGTTAATGCGCAGTTGTGTGGTGCGTTTTTAGACCAATCGGTGGCAGAAATTTACCGAGGGGTGTCTAGCGCTTGCGGCAGGTCATGTGACCAATTTTCTGAAAATATATTGAAGTGCCTTCTGAAAGACCCAATGCCAATGATCATTGGGTTTTTGCGATAATGCGTGCCAGAAGAATTTGAAATCATGCCCGCCATCATCACTGGTTCGATGGGTCCAGGATTCAGGTGGACTGCCTGCATCACAAAGATGAAATGCCCATATCTGGTCGTTGTAGCCAGATAGCCATGTTCCCAAATCTGCCACAACTTTTGATGCGTGCAGCCCGCTTTCCTCGCGCAACTCGCGAAGTGCTGCATCTCTGGAATTTTCACCCGGCTCAATCGTGCCTTTGACCAGTTGAAAGCCTGCCAGTGGGTGCTCAAATGCCAGTATTTCGATGCAGCCTTGATCTCTGATGATCACAGGGCATGCCTTGTTGGGAAGCTCGGATTTCATGTGGCGTGCGATTCGCGACTTGCAACGAGCGAGCAATCCCCATCAAGGCGCCAGGAGCCTGCGCGAGAGTGCGCAGGGGACAGCGAACGGTGACGGTGGCAGCTGGCAGTCAGATCGCAGCTGCATGCAGGCGGGTGTTGAACAGCGGGCCATGGGTGAAGGCCGCCAGACGCTTGGCCAGCCACAGCACGGCCAGGTCCACCAGGGGCTCCACCAGCACGACGCACATGTAGGCGGCGCCAAAGCTTGCCACTTCGGTCAAGGTTGCCGCGCTGGCGCCGTGGCCGTAAATGGCCCAGAAAGCGACCCACAGAACAATGCCGCCCTGGTAGGTGGTGGACAGCGCCAGGGCCTGCCTGTAGCTGATATCCACATAGGCCCGGCCTGCGGGAATCAACCGGCGTGCCAGCTGGTTCACTGCATACAGCGGCACCAGCAGGGTGGTAACGTTCATGCCGTACTGCGGCAGGTCGAAGGGAGCGAAGAACAGGCCCTGTACCAGCAGGCCGCATGCCAGGCCAATGGCCGCAGCACCCGCGCCGAACATCAACAGCAGGGTCGAACCCAGGATCAGATGGACCTCGGACACGCCGACCGGCTCATGCGGAAACACCTCAAAGAAGCTGAACACCAGTGCGGTAGTGATGACACTGCGGGCCAGCAGCGCAAGCCAGCCGCCGTTGTCGCACAGGCTTTGCCGTGCCATGGCAGCCGTCAGGCCAAAGGCCGCAGTGGCAGTGACATAGCTGAGAGCGATTTTTTCGGGGCTGACGACGCCAGGTTCGATATGCATTGGAAGTCCTGTAAAGGAATGGCCGCTGGCGTGCAGCCAGGGCGGGCAACGGCTGCGCAACGGAAAGGATGGTGGGCATGGCCGTGGATGGTGTGCCGCGCACAATGCCATGCAGCATTCTGGCACACGAAATCGCACCATGGCGATGGGCTCGCCATTGACGGATGGGATATGCCGCAAAGTGCGGAGCCCTCATTTCCACTCCATGGGCCTGCCTGTCATTGCCAAAGGCGAAGCCGAAGCGAACATCTTCCTCCTGCGTCTGGCCCAATCCGTTGTTTCTGCCGGGTCGCCCGGACCGCTGGCACTATCTGAGGCCCACATCCTGCGACAATTTGCCTCGCGCGCTGCGCTGCATTTCAGTGCGGCGGCCCCGACCGCCGCCGCCTTGCTCCTGGCCTGCCAGTTCCCGCGCGGAGTCCGCCTGCGCCGATACATTCATCGACCATGGTTCTCGACCCCTTCACCTTGCTTGTCCTCACCTCGGCCATGGCTGCCGCTTCGGCACTGTATCTGGCGGCGGAGTGGGGCAGCGTGCGCGAACGCTCGCTGCTGCTATGGAGCGCGGGGTTTGCCATCATCACCGTGGGCTGCGTGCTGGCCCTGCTGCGTTCCCGTGGCTATGTGCTGTTCGGCATCTGGCTGCCCAATGGGATGCTGATTGCCGCCCACTGGATGTTCCTGGCAGGCGTCGCCGAATTCATGCGCATCCGGCTGCCGCGCTCCTGGTGGCTGCTGGCCGTTGTCTGGCTGGCAATGCTGCTGCTGCCCGATGGGCCCTGGTGGTCCAAGGCGATGCTGGGCGTGCAGTCGCTGCTGATCGCCGGCATCACCTTGCGCGCCGGCCTGCTGCTGCGTCCCCATGGCGGCGCGCTTGGCGTGGGCGCGGCGCAACTGCGCTTTGTCCTGCTGGCGCACGGCCTGTTCTACCTGGCCAAGGCCGTCTCAGCCGTGGCGCTGGACGCTTTCGTCAATCTGCCCAGCTTTCACGGCACGGTCATCCTGATCTCGCTGGTGGAAGGGGTGATGGCCATCATGCTGCTCGCAATGTCCATGACCGGCACCGAGCGCCATCGCCGCGAAGAACGCATCGCGCAGCTCGCCGCCCGCGACCCGCTCACTGCCCTGGACAACCGCCGTGCGCTCTATCTGCGCGCACCGCAGTTGCTGGAGCAAGCCTCGCCCGCCAGCCCCGGCGCGCTGCTGCTGATCGACATTGACCATTTCAAGCAGGTCAACGACCTGCACGGCCATGACGCTGGCGACCGCCTGCTGGTGATGCTGAGCGACCTTGTCCGCAGCGTGCTGCCACGCGGCGCACTGGCTGCGCGGCTGGGCGGGGACGAGTTTGTGATCATGCTGCCCAGCGCCTGCGGCACGACCGCGCAGGCGCTGGGCCAGAACCTGCGCGAGGCATTCGCACAGCAGGCGCGCGCGATGTTCGCAACGCCTGAGCCCGTGTCCCTGAGCATCGGCGTGGCCTGGTTTGACCAGCCTGGGCTGGATCTGTCACACTGGCTCAAGCAGGCCGATGAAGCCCTTTACGCATCGAAGCGCAAGGGCCGGGACCGGATGGAGATGGTGCCGTTTTCAGCAGCAGGGCAGCCGCACGGGTAACGGGGGCCGTGCCTTGCATATCGCTGCCGCCTGAGGCTGTCTGGCCTGTATAACGAAATCGTTACTTGTTGAGCATCGTTTGTATAATTTGCTCTTCTTCCGCCAACTGTTTGCGCAATGAAGCCAGGAACTCCTTGGCGATGCCGGATAAAAGTCGCCCAGCGGGAGCAGCCTGCATGCAGATTACACTTGCATCGAGCGCCAGCTTGCGAAATGTCAAACCTCTAGTGCTGTACTCAAGTGCGGTAATTGGATTGACAATGCCGATGCCCAGGCCTGCCAAAGCCAGCTCACAAACGTTAAGTGCGTAAGGAGTATGAATGGCGATGTTCAACTGAACACCATGCTCCTTCAGCTTGTCTTCTAAACGACGACGCGAGGAGTCTTCTGGATTCAACGCCAGGAAAGGGACTTCGGCCAGTTGGTGCGGTTGAATGATCCTATGGCGCGCTAGTGGATGGCGTTCAGGCATCACAACCACTGCGGGCTGGTCTGCAAAAATTGAACACTCTAACCCTTCTGTGACCACCTCATCTGCAAAGAAGCCCAGGTCGAAATAGCCAGCAGCTACACGTTCACGCACATCACGAGAGCTCATAATTTGGAGAGATACGTTCGGTCGTCTATCTGCTCCTTTCTCTTGCGTCATTCTTGCCAATGCGCGCGGAATAAGACCTGAGCCAAAGGCAGGGTTACTGGCAATCTGGAGAGTACTGACACCAAATTCCCGCAGCGTTTTTATGCGATGTGCAATCGCACTAAGCCCTACGTACATTTGATCCACATCAGGTACCAGGGCTAATGCTTCGGGCGTTGGCTGCAGGCGACCACGAAGCCGCAAGAAAAGCGGAAATCCTGCCTCTGCTTCCAGACGCTTGATCGCCTTGCTCACCGCAGGCTGTGACAAGCCTAACAGGCTGGCAGCTTTCCTAGCGGAACCTGCCTGAAGGATG
>NZ_JACSYA010000018.1 GCF_029870285.1 Delftia sp. PS-11 | reverse complement strand
TGAGCGGCCATCGCGTGGCAGCGTCGTCCTCAGGCCAGGGGTTGCTTACTGCTTGCGGCGCTTTCATCCTTTGGTCCAGCAACTGGCCCGAAGCCACTGGGTGAATCACATCAAGGCCAACCGCCGTAATCAGGGCATTCTGGGCGAGGCAGGCGACTTGGAGGATTTCCTTTTTGGATCTTCCCGGCAGTCGCTTGCCATCGTTGGAGCCAGCCTGCGCAAGCTCGATGGTCCTCAGTGTTTTTATTGCGGGCAGGGGCTTCAGGAGGCGGATGTTGACCACTTCATTCCCTTCGTTTTGTATCCGCGCGATCTGGCCCATAATTTTGTGCTTGCCCATCCCTATTGCAATCGCAGCAAATCTGACTCCTTGGCTGCCAAGGTGCATCTGCAGCGATGGCTTGATCGGCTGATGGTGAAGTCAAGCCAGCTTGGCGAAATAGGGATGGCTGCAGGCGTGGCGGTGGATGGCGCCACCATGCACCGCGTTGCAGCCTGGGGATATGCCAACGCACACGCTGCGCAGGCAAGGGCCTGGGTCAAGGCTGCAAACTATGAGGTGGTTGGCTCCGACTACCTGGCACAGTTGACTTGCTGATGGCGGCTTGGACAGCGCAATAGTCTTGCGGCGTGGGCTTTGACGACTCGCAGCGTGTGAAGCAGCCATCGGAGCCCGCTTGTCTGACTGGCTGCGTGAGCGGCTGGCCGTCGACAACGGCTTGGAAACCGATGGCAAGGCGGGCTCCATGCGCGAGCAGGGGCGACTCCTGCCCACGCTGGACCGCAGCGACAGAAAGCGGCGTTCGTGTACAGCAAGATATTGCCTGGCATACGCAGAGATTGCTGCAGCAGGCCGATGTGCCAGTGTGGGCTTTCTTAGCAAGCAGTAAAGCATGTGGGCGCGGGGGTTCATCACGACGCGCGTACAGCCGGAGCCCCTGGTGGGCAACTTGTCAGGCTACTGGTCACGCCGCATCGATCAGGCCAACCGGTTGGTGCATCGCGCAACTGATGATGAATTCGTCGTTCTGGCTTGCAGATACCACTACGAATAGTGCATAAAGCGCTGGGGCGGATCGCAAACCATCACCCCCCCGTCTGGTCCTGCACCAGATTCATCGCGAAGCGGCCATGCCCGACCGACCAGTCGGAGTAGTCGTTCTCGTGCATGAAGATGAATACATCGGCCGGGGCCACGCCGGCCAGGGTCTGAAGGTTGTGCGCAATGGCTGCGTAGAGGGCGCGCTTCATGGCATCGCTGCGTCCGCGCCTGAGCGTGATCTCGACCACCACCACGCGGTCCGAGCGGGCCACGCCGTTGAAGCTGGGGCTGCAGGCGAATTCACCGGGCGCATAGCCGGCCACCATGTTGAACAGTTCGTCCTGCGGCATGCCGATGCTGTCGACCAGCGCCTGGTGGATGCCTTGCACGACCAGGGCGCGCGATGCGGCGGACATGTCTTGCGGAACGTTGGTGCGGATAAAGGGCATGGCTTTCCTTATGTTCTTTAAAATCAAATAAAAATATCCTTGACGCGCTGGGTTGGCAGGGTGCTTCAAGGACTGATTCATGCGTGAAAAGTCATTATTGCGATGGGTGCTGCTTCTGGTAAGCGATGATTTTTCTCTGCATATTTGCATTGGAGTCAAATAGATGAGCCATCGCCTGCCGCCCCTGGGCGCTCTGCGTGCGTTCGAAGCCGCTGCCCGGCTGGGGCGCATGACGTCGGCGGCTGATGAGCTGTCGGTGACGCCCGGGGCCATCAGCCGTCAGGTCCGGCAGCTGGAGCAATACCTGGGCGTGCCGCTGTTCGATGGCAGCAAGGCCCGTCCGACCCTGACCGCTGCTGCGCAGCTGCTGCAGCCGGTGCTGAGTACGGCGTTCGCGCAGATTGCCGATGCGGTGCGCCAGGTGGGCGATCAGGGACAAGGCCCGCTGGATGTGGCCTGCTTCAGCACTTTCACTGTGAAGTGGCTGATCCCCAGGCTGTTCGACTTTCAGGCCCGGCATCCGGGCATCGAGGTGCGTCTGCGCACTTCCGACGCAGGCAGCGATGCGGCTTCCACGCCTTGCGACCTGGTCATCAGCGCCGAAGCGTCCGCGCAGGCCCGGGGCAGTCGCGCCACGCAGCCCCTGTTCCCGGAATACCTGGGGCCGGTGCTGAGCCCTGCGCTGGCGCAGCGGGCGGTCCTGCGCCAGTCCGCCGATCTGGCCAGCCCGGCCCTGCTGCCGCTGCGCCTGCATACCCGTACGCGGCGCAATGCCTGGGACATGTGGGCCGCCGCTGCCGGTATTGCGCTGCCTGCGCACGCACAGGTGCGGCAGGAGTTCGAGCATTACTACTTCACGCTGGAGGCCGCTGTGCGCGGGCTGGGCGTGGCCGTGGCCCCCTGGCATCTGGTGATGGACGATGTGCAGGCCGGTCGCCTGGTGGCGCCGCTGGGCTTTGTGGCCTCGGGCTACGACTATGTGCTGCGGCGGCGTGCAGGCGCTGCTGCTGCCCGGCTCGATGTGTTCTGCGCGTGGCTGCAGGCGCAGGCCGCAGCCACGCCCGTGCCGCCGCAGGGCGCGTGATTCGGCCGGCGCGGGCAGCGTGGCCAGCGCAAAGCTTTTGGCCTGTCATGCCGTCAGCCATGGGTTTGGCGCGGCGGATTGATCTGTCTATTGGCAAAAGCCTGGGGCCTATGGCGCTTTCTCCCATTCATGGGCGAAGATAGCGCTCATTGACGATCGAACAGATTCACACTGCTCCGAAAGCACCATTTCCATGCATCTCCACATTCGGGTCGCAATTGCTCTGGCTGCTGCAGCAATCACCACCGGCTCTTTGGCGCAAGACACGTTGTTTGACGTCACAGAGCAATCGATTCTCGATCTGCAGCAGGCCCAAAGCGATGGCCGCGTGACTTCCCGGGAGATCGTCCGGCAGTATCTCGCCCGCATACGGGCTTATGACCGGTCCGGTCCATCGCTCAATGCCATGGTGGTATTGAATCCCCGGGCGCTGCAGGAAGCCGAGCAACTCGACCATGAACGCAGGACCCGGGGGCCTCGGGGACCATTGCACGGCATTCCGGTGGTGATCAAGGACAACTTTCTGACCAAGGACATGCCCACCAGTGGCGGGACGCTGGCTCTTGCAACGTTCCGGCCCCAAAGCGATGCCTATCAGGTGGAGCGGCTTCGGCGCGCGGGAGCGGTCGTCCTTGGAAAGACGACATTGCATGAATTGGCTGCAGGCATCACCACCATCTCATCACTGACGGGAATTACGCGCAATCCTTATGACCTGACGCGGGTTCCTGGCGGCTCCAGTGGCGGCACGGCGGTGGCAGTGGCCGCGAGCTTTGCTGCGGCGGGCATGGGCTCCGATACCTGCGGCTCCATCCGCATCCCGGCCGGGAACCTGAATCTGGTGGGGCTGCGGGTCACCCGTGGCCTGTCCAGCCGCGCAGGCGTGATTCCGCTGTCATCCACCCAGGATGAAGCGGGGCCATTGGCGCGGTCCGTGATGGATCTGGCACTTTTGCTCGATGCGACCGTGGGAGAGGACCCCAACGACCCGGTCACCACAGGCTCTCGCCTCCATATCCCTGCGAGCTATGCCCAGGCAATCAGGGGCGCGTCGCTGCATGGCAAGCGCATTGGCGTGCTGGCAAGCCTGTTCGGCCATGCTCCGGAGGATGCGGAGGTGGCCGGCATTCTGCGCAAGGCGTTGGACGCCATGAAAGCCCAGGGCGCCGAACTGGTCGAAATCTCGGTGGCCGATCTGGATGAGCTGATGCGTGACGGAAGCGTCATTGCGCATGAATTCAAGTTCGACCTGGCGAACTTCCTGCAGCGCCAGCCCGGCGCTCCCATCCGCAGTCTGCAGGAGATCATTGATGGCGGGCTGGACCACGAGCAGTTGGAGGCCGTGCTGCGCCTGCGCAATGCCACGAAGGAGCGCAATTCGCCAGCATACAGGGCGGCGCTGGCCAAGCAGGGCGAACTCAAGGCACGCATGATCGCCACGATGCTGACCGAGCGGCTCGATGCCGTGGCGTACCCTGTCCTGCGGCGCAAGGCGGTGCGCATCGGGGATGTGCAGACCGGCTTCACCTGCCAGCTCAGTGCGAACTCCGGCCTGCCTGCGCTGTCGGTGCCGGCAGGCTTCACCGACGATGGCGTGCCCGTGGGCATGGAGTTCATGGGGCAGCCCTACCAGGAAGCCGGCCTGCTGCGGCTCGCTCATGCCTGGGAGCAGGTGTCCCGCCCGCGCCGCGTGCCGTTCAGTACGCCGCCGCTGGTGGCTGGCGATGCGCCGCAGCCGCTGAAATTCCGCACGG
Organism: Delftia sp. PS-11; assembly: GCF_029870285.1. Taxonomy (GTDB): domain Bacteria; phylum Pseudomonadota; class Gammaproteobacteria; order Burkholderiales; family Burkholderiaceae_C; genus Comamonas. The sequence goes on along the minus strand of NZ_JACSYA010000018.1, from coordinate 102,967 downwards.
CCACGGCACCCGCTGGCCAGACGGGGGCGCGCGTGGATTTCACCTACGAGGCCACGACGGGTACCTTGCAGTACGAGGCATCTCTTCAGGCATTGAGCGCCAACGATCTGATTGCGGTGACGCTGCAGCGGGGCAGCCCGGACAGGCCAGGACCCGTCATCGGCCATCTGCTGCGGCAGGGGCAAAGCGCTGGCCGGGCCAGCATGCAGCTGCCATACCGGGACCGTATCGATCTGGCTGCGGGCCGGCTGTTTCTGCATGTATACACGCGCCAAAGCCCTCTGGGGGCCGGGCGTGCACCGGTGGAGCTGCCAGGCGCCGGTACAGCGCAGACCATGATTCCGGCGGCGATGCCAGAGGCTGCGCTGTAGTGCCCATGGCGGCCTGCCAGGCGCCGTGGGCTCAATCTGCTGCCGCAGTCAGTGCTGCAAGGCACGACACCGCTGCAGGCAATGAAACCGTGGCATCAGCGTGCCAACTGGTCATACTTGGTACTGACGCCCCGGCAGGCCTGCACAGGGTATTTTTCAGCGTTTGCAACCAGCTTGCTGGCGATGGCGGCATTGAGGTCAACGCCCAGCACATCCGCAAGGCGGATGAGATACATTGCCACATCTGCCAGCTCGTCGCGCACTGCGGTGGCGGTTGCAGGGTGCGAGGCGGCGTTGTGCGAGTCTGCCTCGGTCATCCACTGGAAGATCTCGGTCAGTTCGCCCACCTCGCCCGAGAGAGCCATGGCCAGGTTCTTGGGAGAGTGAAATGGCTGCCACTGCCGCTCTTGCGCAAACTGCCTCAGCGCCTGTGCCGCACCTTCCACGTCGATCAGGTTTTTGTCCACATTGAGATCCTTGTCAGAAAAATGGCTACCAGGCCCGGCCTGATTGTCCGGGATGTGGCGCCTAGATTCCGAGCAGGCTTGCGAACCGTGCCATGTCGACGTTGCCGCCACTGACCAGGATGCCGATGCGTTTGCCCCGCAGCTCGGCCTTTATCTGGCGGGCCGCGGCAAAGCCAAGGCAGCCTGTGGGCTCTGCGATCAGCTTCATGCGGCTGGCCATGAAGGCCATGGATTCGACCAGTTCGGTATCCGATGCGGTCAGGATGTCGTTGACATCGCGCAAGATGATCGGAAATGTCACCTGACCCAGATGCTGGGTCTGCGCGCCATCGGCAATGGTTTTGGGCGTGTCGATGTGCACGATGCTGCCTGTGCGAAATGAGCGCTGGCCGTCATTGCCCGCCTCCGGCTCTACGCCGTACAGCATGCAGTCTGGCGACAGTGCGCGCGTTGCCAGTGCGCAGCCTGACAGCAGCCCGCCGCCGCCCAGGGGAACAAAAAACGCATCGAGCGGGCCGACTTCCTCGAACAGCTCCTTGGCTGCGGTGCCTTGGCCTGCCAGAACATCCGGATGGTCGTAGGGCGGGATCAGCGTCAGGCCATGCTGTTCGGCCAGTGCGCGCCCGATTTGCTCGCGGTCTTGCGTGTAGCGGTCGTAGATCACCACGTTGCCGCCATAGCCCTTGGTCGCGGCCACTTTGGCGGCCGGCGCATCGTGCGGCATGACGATGGTGGCAGGGATGCCGAGCAGCCTTGCCGAGAGCGCGATGGCCTGTGCATGGTTGCCGGAAGAAAACGCGACAACACCGGCCTTGCGCTGCTCGGGCGTGAATTTCGACAGGGCATTGAATGCGCCACGGAACTTGAAGGCGCCCATGCGCTGCAGATTCTCGCATTTGAAGAAGACGCGGGCGCCCAGTTCTTCGTCAACGGTGCGCGAGGTCACGACCGGTGTCTTGTGGGCATGGCCCTGGATGCGTTGTGCTGCGCTGACAACGTCATCAAAAGTCGGGAGATTGGTCATTGAGGGTCTTTCTTGAGGTGATCACCAGGGCCAGGCAACGCGGGTGCCTGCACCGGCGGCAGATGCCTTGTGCAAGATGCGCTGCGCCACGGTCAGGTCCTGCAGCGCCAGTCCGGTCATGTCGAAGACGGTGATGTCCGAAGCGGCGCGGGTGAAGCGGGCGCTGCTGGCCAGCAGCTCGCCCAGCTCCATGCAGCAGGTCTCGGGCGCCCACTGCAGCTCGCCCAACTGCAGCGCCTGCGGCCTGTCATCAGCGAAGAGGCGCGCTTTGCGCAGCACACACTCAGGCAGCTCGCGCTTGCCGCGCGTGTCCGCGCCCACGCAGTTGAGGTGTGTGCCGGGGCGCACGGCATCGGCGTCAAACAAAGGTCCGTGACCAGGGGTGGCCGTGATGACGACATCAGCCTGAGCCACGGCGGCGTTGGCGTCCGTTGCGCACTGAAGCTCGCACAGATTGGCGAACTGTGACTCGAACGCCGCATCTGGCAGGCGGCTTGCCGACACGTAGCGCACCTGGCACAGGCCGGGCAGGGCCCGCAGTGCGAAGCGCAACTGGGCACGGGCCTGCACGCCTGTGCCAAAGACGGTCAGATGCCTGCTGTCGGGCCGGGCCAGTGCCTGCAGGCCGAGCGCGCCGGCAGCACCCGTGCGCAGCGTGGTAATTGCGTTGCCATCGATCACGCAGCGGGGCCGGCCTGTGGCCGGATCGTGCAGCAAGATGGTTGCCTGGTGCGGCTCGCCGCCCGACTGTCGGTTGCCAGGCCAGAAACCTGCGGCCTTGAAGCCGAGCAGATCCTGCTGCTGCACGCTGCCGGCCTTGATGCCAAAGACGCCGCCGCCGGACAGTGGCTCCCGGATCACCGGGAAGACACGTCCTTCGCGCCGGCTGTGCAGCACGAAAGCCTCATGCACTGCCGCCATGACCTCGTCCGGCGTGAGCAGCGCATCCACGGCATCCCTGTCCAGCAGCAGGAGCTGCGCTTCACTTCGCATAGGTGTACACCGATGCGCGCGAAACCCCCAGATGGGCAGCGACGATCTCCATGGCTCGGCGCAGGTCCAGCAGGCCGGCGGCCTTCAATTCCTTGAGCAGCGCGCGCCGCTCTTGCGCCTTGAGTGCGCGGGGCGTGGTGGCCAGGTTGGCAGCGAACTGGTCGATGCGTGCACGGATCGCCTCCGCGCCCGCCGGGTCCAGCGTCTCGTGGGCGGGCGTGTCCGCCTGCATTGCAACGAACTGGTTGAGCATGCCCTGAAAGCCCTGGAACATCGTCAGGTCGATGTTCATGCACAGCGCGGCGATGTACCGGCCTTCGGAGTCCTTGATGCCGATCGAGGTGCTCTTGGCCTGTCTGCCGTCCGAAAAATGGTTCGGATAGTTGGCAATGACCTGCGCGAACCCGGGGTCCATGATGCGGGCCAACCCGAGTTCGGTGGCCGGGTGGCCGACTTCGCGGCCGGACAGGTTGTTGTGGATCGCCAGCACGGCATGTGCCGGGTCCAGCAGGTCATGTACCACCACTTCGCAAAAGGGAGCGAAGGTCTTGGCAAGGCCGTCGGCGATCTGCTGGATTTGTTCGAGCAGCTGTTGCTGCTCCTGTGTGCGTTTTGTCATTATTGGAAATTTTGTCTTAAACTGGATAAATTGTCAAACCTTGTCACCACCCGTAGAAGCGGGGCCATGCCTCGGTGCTGCCATCGGGCAGCACGGCCTGGTACTGCGGATGCTGTGCGCCGGTGGCGCAGGCGTGATTGGGCAAAATGCGCAGCCGCGTGCCGACAGGCAGGCGCTGCGCGATGCCGTGGTCTGGTTCGCCGATGCGCGACAAGATGCCATGCTCCTGGTTGGCGCCGCTGAGGATGTAGCCTGGCAGTACCGTCCCATCCTCTGTGCATGCCTGGCCAAAGCCGAAGTCATGCTTTTGTTTTTGCGTGCCACGGTCACGGCTCATGGCCATCCACCCGGCATCCACGATGGCCCACCCCTTTTCCTGCTGATGGCCGATGACGGTGGTGAGCACGCTCAGTGCAATGTCGTCCGTGGAGCACACGCCGATGTTGTGCATCACCAGGTCGAAGAACACATAGACCCCGGCGCGCACCTCGGTCACCCCCTGCAGCTGCTGTGCAGTCAGTGCGGTCGGTGTAGAGCCGATGCTGACGACGGGGCACGCAAAGCCAGCCTCGCGCAACCTCTGTGCCGCGCGCACTGCGCCGTCACGCTCCTGCTGTGCAATGGCCAGCAGGGCTGCATGGCTGTCGTGGTCATAGCTGGAGCCTGCGTGGGCGATGACGCCGCCTACGCGCATGCCGGTGTCCTGCAGCGTGCGTGCCACTTCGAGCAGGGCTTCTTCTTCAGGCTGGATGCCCGAACGGTGGCTGTCGGTGTCGATCTCGATCCAGACCTCGAACACCATGCCATGCCGTTGCCCGAAGCGGCCGATCTCCTGCGCGGCTGCTGCATTGTCGGTGATGATTTTCAGGTCGCAGCCACGCTGGCGCAGCGCGAGCGCCTGGTCCAGCTTGCCGGCAACCATGCCGACCGCGTAGAGGATGTCGTCCATGCCCGCAGCGAAGAATTGCTCGGCCTCCTTGAGCGTGGATACGGTGATGCCCTGTGCCCCTGCAGCCAGTTGGGCCCGGGCCACGGGCAGGCATTTGGTGGTCTTGACATGCGGGCGAAAACCTACGCCGAGCGAGTGCATGCGCTTTTGCATGCGCTCGATGTTGCGCTGCATGCGCTGCGTGTCAATGAGTGCGGCGGGGGTGCCGAGTTCGTGGATATGTGCCATGGAGCTGCCTTCGTGGAAAACGTAGTGCGGCCACTATAGGATTCGCTCCGGCAGCTGTGTTTAATGCTGAATCATTGAAGCATTTACTATTTTTGAATGATGGATTTGGACGACCTGCGCATGATCCGGGCGCTGGGCAGCAGCGGCTCCCTTGCGGGCGCTGCACGCCAGCTGGACCTCACGCCTCCCGCGCTCACGGTGCGCCTGAAGCGGCTGGAGGCGTCGCTGGGCGTACATCTGGCGGTGCGCGGCGCGCGTGGAATCACCTTCACCGACGAAGGGCGCCGGCTGCAGGAAGAGGCAGTTGATATCCTGGAGCGCGTCGATGCGCTGGCGCAGCGCATCGGGGGCGAGGCGAATGCGATGACGGGGCGCCTGCGCGTTGCGGCGCCGTTCGGTTTCGGGCGCCAGCATATGGCCCGCATCGTGCGCGACATCCACCGTGCGCATCCCTGCCTGAGCATCACCCTGCACTTGTCCGAAAACCCGCTGCGCGATGCGGCAACGCACGACGTGGTGATCCACATCGGCGCATTGAAGGACTCCGCGTGGGTGGGGCATCTGCTGGCCCCCAATGATCGTGTGCTGTGTGCCAGCCCTGCCTATGCGCAGCGCCTGCAGCAGCGCCTGAGCCACCCATCGCAACTGCAGGAGCAGGTCTGCCTGTGCCTGAAGGAAAACGACGAAGACCTGGCGCGCTGGCGTTTCACGCAGACAGGCCCTGCGCAGAAAAGCCCGCGCAAGGTGGTGAGCATCCGGGTGGCGGGGCCGCTGTCCTCCAACGACGGTGCGGTCGTCACGCAATGGGCACTGGATGGCCTGGGCATCATGGCCCGCTCGGAATGGGAAGCCGCCCCCTTGATTGCGCAGGGCCGCCTGGTCAGGCTTTTGCCTGCATGGCAGATGGAGCCGGCCCCCATCCTGGCCCTGACGCCGGTGCGCAAAGGCGCGTCTGCGCGCTTGCGCCTGTTCGTCGAGGCCTGCAAGGCGGCACTTCAGCCCGTGCCCTGGCGGTAGGGCACCATGGTGGCTGGCGGCTTCATTTCAGGTTGCGCAGGGCGCGCTGGCAGATGCGGCGGGTGGCCGCAGCGGGTTGTGCATGCAGCCACTGCGCGCAGACATCGCGCACCCAGTCCGGCTGGTCCTTGGCGGCATCGTTGAGCCAGTTGGCCACTGAATCCTGCACATACGGGGATGGATCGGCGTGCAACGGCCAGAGGATGGGCAGCGCCCGCTGTGGCTGCTGCTTGAGCGCTGCGATATGCGGGCACCACACACCGCGCGGGCGCAAGGCCTCGCAGGCAAAGCGGCGCAGGCGTTCGGACGGCTGTGCCGTCCATGGCGCCAGTTGCGCAATGGCAGCATCCAGATCCTGGGCCAGATGCGGGCGCATGGCCATCCAGGCCCATTCACGCACGCCGAAGTGCGCATCATCAGCCAGTGGCTGGATGGCTGCCAGCCGCGCCGGCAGATCCAGCCCTGGCTGTCTGCCGATCATGAAGCATGCCCAGCCCCGCACGGTGTCCGACCCATGGGTCTGGCATGGCGCAATGCCATCGGCGCCCCAAGCCTGCAGCAGTGCTGCGCCGATGCCATTCATGCGCTGGAGGATGCCCAACTGGCAGGCCGCCTGTGTTTTGGCCAGGGCCTGTGGAGGCAGGTCTGGAAAGGCGGTTTGCACCAGCCTGGCCTGGTCCAGCGCCAGGGCTTCGGCCAGCGTGGCGCTTTGCAACTCGCCGCGCGACAGCGCATCCAGCACTTCGGCGGGAATGTCTGCGCTGCGGGTTGCGCCTTTGCGTGGTGCGGGTGCGTTCATGGCTGTCTCGCTTTGTGCGGCTGGCTCAGGTTCGATGCCACCGTGTCCAGCAGCGCCGCCAGTTGCTGGCGCTGCGCTGCGTCCAGATTGCCGAACAGACTGGCGATCCAGTGGGTGTGCTGCTCGAAGACTTTTTTGGCTACCTGCCGGCCCTTGCGGGTCAGCTGTATGCGCAGTGCGCGGCGGTCATAGGCATCGGCACTGCGTTCGATCAGCGCCTCGCGCTCCAGCCCGTCAAGCAGGCCTGTCACGGTGGCGCGGGTGACGCCCGCCTGTTCTGCCAGCGCATTCGGCGCCAGCCCTTCGCTGGCGGCATCGAGCAGAAAAAGCATGACGAAGCGCCCCTCGGACAGGCCATGCGGCGCCAGCAAGGCAGCGCAGTCGCGGTCGATGGCCGATGCGAGGGACAACGCCTGAAAGCACAGCCGCATGCCGTCCATGTCAGGAAGCTGGCGGCGCTGCGCTTCTTGCAGCAGCGCCTGGTATTTCTGTTCCAGATTCATTGTGATGCTGCCATATAGTATGGCGGCTAATTATATGGGATAAGGAAAATACGCCTGTCGCGTAGCGCCCAGCACGTGGTGCCCAGCACGTGCCGCTCAATGGCTGACCCATTTGCCGTTTTTGACTTCGTGCAGCTGCAGTTCCACGGGCGCCTGGGTCTGGCCTTTGGCATCAAAGCTCACGGTGCCGGTCACGCCGTCATGGCGGATGGCGCGGATGGCCTGTGCGATGGCTGCTTTGTTCTGGGTGCCCGCTGTCTTGAGCGACTGCAGCAGGATGCAGGTGGCATCGTAGGCGTACTTGGTGTACGGGCTCTCGGGCTCGGCATAGCCTTTGGCCGCATAGTCCTTGCGCATGGCCTCGAGCCGGGGATTGGTCTGTGGTTTGGGGGTGCCGACGATGGTCCCGTTGGCGGCAGCGCCCGCGATCTGGATGAACTGGGGGTCGAAAATGCCGCTGATGCCCAGCATGGGCTGCTGCATGCCCAGCTCGGCCATTTGTCTGCGCAAGATGCCGGCTTCGGTGATCACGCCGCCGAAATAGACCGCATCAGGGTTGAGGCGTTTGACCTTGGTGAGGATGGCCCGGAAATCCGTGGTGCCCACGGGATAGTTTTCCTCGGCCACGATACGGCCTTTCTCGGCCTTGTAGAACGTGCCGAAGTAGGCGACGTTGGCCCGGCCATAGTCGCTGGTGTCGGCGATGAGCGCAATCTTGCGGGCGCCCAGGCTGTTGGCTGTCCAGGCCGCCAGGGGCTTGTTTTCGTTGACCAGCGTCGGCGTCACGCGGGTGGTGTTGGGGAAGTTCTGGTCGGTGATCCTGGGGCTGATGGCGCCCCAGACGATGAACGGCATCTGCGCATGGTGAAACACCGGCAGCGTGGCCAGTGCCACGGGACTGTTCCAGTGGCCGATGGCACCCGCCACCTCCCGGTCATTGACCAGTTTGAGCGCGGCGGACACGCCGGTCTGCGGGTCGGAGGCATCGTCCAGCACCACGCCCTCCACCTTGAAGGGCACGCCTGCCGTGGCATTCCACTGGTCTATGGCCAGCAGAAATCCGTTCCTGGCGCCCAGCCCCTGCTGCGCATTGCCGCCGCTGAGGGGGCCGATGAATCCCAGCTTCACAGCGGGCTGGGCAGATGCAGCGCCGCAGGCCAGCGTGGCGGCGGCAAGCGCCAGTGCGGATGCGCCAAGGCGCCGGCGTGCGGGCGATGCGAGTGGCGTGAATGCCGGGTGGGCTGGCATGGTCGGTCCTGATCGGTGAGAGCAATCGTACGCCAGGGTGGTGGACGGTGCCGCAAGACGCATTTTTGTCGTGCATGTGGCCGGTCATTCACTTTTTCTATGGCGACGTGACCATGTTAGCCTCTTTCATGGCACGGGCAGCCGTTCCTGTGCCTGGCACAGGCGCTCCTCTACGCAGTGCCCTGCAATGGGTGGGCCTGCATTGCGCCGTCGGCCTCGCGCAGCGCCAGCCAGTGCTGCAGTGCGTGCTGCTCCATGGGCCGGGCGATGTGGTAGCCCTGGCCCTCCTGGCAGCCCATGGCGCGAAGGGCCTGCCAGGTGCTGGCGTCCTCGATGCCCTCCGCCAGCACCCTCAGCCCGAGCTTGCGGCCCAGCTGGGCCACCATCTCGGCAATGCGCGCTTCCTGGGACTCGCCGAGCTGGCGCACAAAGCTGCGGTCGATCTTGATGCGGTCCAGCGGCAGGCGCTCCAGGTAGCTCAGCGATGAATAGCCGGTGCCGAAGTCGTCGATGGCGATGGTCACGCCCATGGCGCGCAGAGCCGCCAGCGCGGACTGCAGCAACCGAGTGGGCAGCACGGCCACTGATTCGGTGATCTCCAGCTCCAGCTGCCCACCCTGAAGGCCGTGCGCCGACAGCGCATGGCTGACGGTTTGCACAAAACCAGGGTCCTGCAGCTGCACGGTGGAGACATTGACGGCCATGCGCGGGGGCGCTTTGCCGGCGTCCAGCAGTTCGCGCATGGTGCGGCAGGCCGTGGCCAGCACCCATTGGCCCAGAGGCACGATCAGGCCCGAATGCTCGGCCACGGGAATGAAGCGGTCAGGTGCCACAAAGCTGCCATCGTGCCTGCGCCAGCGCAGCAGCGCTTCCAGGCCGACCAGGGCATGGCTTTCCAGGTCCACCTGCGGCTGGTAGACCAGAAACAGCTGCGGGCCCCCGATGGCGGCGCGCAGATCCGACAGCAGCATGGCGCGGTCGCGCGCCTCCATGCCCATCTGCTCGGAGTATTCCAGCAGTTGCCCACGGTGGCTGCGTTTGGCGCGCTGCAGGGCAATGGTCGCATCCTTGACCAGATCGGTGCCTGCCTGGCGCCTGTGGGGCAGATGCACATAGCCGCAGGTCAGCGAAACCTTGTGCGGCACGCCATCCACGGTCAGCGGCTGGCGCGCGCAGTCCAGCAGCTGTGTCAGCTTCACTGCCGTGGCAGGCCCCAGGATGCCGAAGGTGTCCGTGCCTACGCGCGCCAGCAGCACGCCGGCAGGCAGGGCGCCGGCCAGGCGCCGTGCCATGGCTTCAAGCAACCGGTCTCCGAAGCGGTGGCCCATGACATCATTGGTGGCGCTGAAGTCATCGATATCCACCAGCGCCAGCACATGGCCGTGCGTGCCGCGCCAGACGCATTCGTCCACCTTTTCCACGAAATGCGCGCGGTTGGGCAGGTTCACCAGTGGGTCATAGTAGGCAGACTGGTGCAGGCGCTCCAGCAGGCCCCTGTTGTGCAGCAGGGTGCGCAGGTTGGCGCAGAAGACTTCGAGCAGCTGGCGGTCCGGCGTGCCATGCGATACCGGCGCATCAATGAAGACGGCCATGTCCTGCTCGTCACCCCGTCCGATGTACAGCGCCACGCCGCGCTGCGCACCATACAGGTTGCGGCGCGTCTTGAGCGCCTGGCGCAGCAGGCGCAGCCCGTGCGATGCCAGTGCGGCCGCCATCGGCTGGCCGGCCAGCGGGGCGAAAGAGCCCATCGCCGCCAGCACGCGCAGGGGCTCGGTCAGGTGGGTGCCCTGCGTGCAAACCAGGCCCTCGCCGGCCACACCCAGCAAAGAGGCCAGCTGAGTGATCACACCCCGCGCAAAGGCGTGCAGGTTGGTTTCTTCCAGCAGCGAGGCGCTGGAGCGCACCATCAGCTCCAGGCTGCGGCGGTTGCCTTCAATGGCGCACAGCTGCGCATAGGAGCGCACCGCCGTCACCACGATCGCCAGCAGCCGGTCCGGCGTGAGCTCGGTCTTGGCGCGGCAGTCGTTGATGTCGTAGCGCAGCAGCGTGTCCAGATCCGGCTCCTGGCCGGGGCGGCCGGTGCGCAGCACGATGCGGCTGTTGCGCAGCCCGGCGGTATAGCGGATGAAGTCCACCAGATCCAGGCCCGCGCCAGCGCCGTGTGTGACTGCGTCGAGCACGATCACGGCCAGATCCCGTTCGCGCCGCAGCAGGTTGCGCGCCTGCGTGGCCGAGCGTGCATAGAGGAACACCAGCGGCCGCCCGAACAGGCTGCGGCCTTCCAGCGCCAGGCGAAAGGCCGCATGGACATCCGGGTCGCTGTCCACGATCAGTACCCGCCATTCCGGCCCGCAGGCAGGCAGCTGCGCCGCTGTCTGCGCAAGGTCCTGCGCCTGCGGCTCCAGTGCGCGCATCACGAAACTCATGTATCACCCATGCACAGCTCAGGCCGTTACCGGGTCCGGCGCGCGCACCACCTGGTTGCGTCCGCTGCGCTTGGCTGCATACAGGGCCTCATCTGCCATGCCATAGGCCTCGTCGAAACGGCCGCCGCAGGGCTGCCAGCTCACGCCCAAGCTGGCGGTGATGCGGCTGGCATCGGGCAGCCCGAATGCGTGGGCCTCGATGGCGCGCCGCACCTGTTCTGCCACCAGGGTGGCGCCAGTGCAGTCGTGCTGCGGCAGCAAAACCGTGAACTCCTCGCCGCCTACGCGGCCGATGTAGGCAGAGGCGGGGGCAACTGCCTTGAGGCAGCGGACCACGCCCAGAATCACGCTGTCCCCCACAGGGTGGCCGAAGCTGTCGTTGATGCGCTTGAAGTGGTCGATATCCAGCACGATGAGCGCCAGACCCTGGCACATGAAATGGCGGTTGACGCGCTCGATGATGGCCGCGCGATTGAGCACACCGGTCAGCGGATCATGGGTGGCGCGGTATTCGAGCTCGCCCGCCAGCTCCTGCAGCCGCTGGTTGAGCTGCGTCATTTCCAGTTCGGCACGGTCGCTGCGGCGCACCAGCCGGCGCGTCTCGCGCAGCAGCCGCTCGTACGAGGACAGCAGCAGGCCCAGCGCCTGGTGGCAGGCCTGGGCGCCCGCCTGCTCACCCTGCGCGTAGGCCGTGCGTGCTGCCAGCAGTGCGCGGTGCTCGGCATCGAAAAGGTCGGGTGGCGCAGCTACGGCGTCCATCATGCGGCCCTGACCGGGTGGCTGCGCAAGCCGATGGCGGGGAAGTCGTCGCACAGCTCCTGGCCGAACTCGCAGATCGTGTCATCTTCCTCATCGTAGTACCAGTGCAGCGCCACCTCGCGGCCGGCTTCCGCCGCCTCGCTCAGTGCCTCGATGAGGTTGAACAGCATCTTGGTGCTGGAGCTGTTGAAGTAGGCCAGCGCGATATGCACCTCGATGCGCTGGTCTTGCGGCTGGGCCAGATAGTCGCGCAGGCGCGCAATGATGCCGCTGTAGAAAGCCGCGGCATTTTCGGGGTAGGACTCGCCACGCAGGTGCAGCGTGTGCGCGTGGAACTGGAAGTCCACTTCCGGGGAGCTGGGGGTCGGAGCGATGTAGAGGTTGTCCATGCGTGGTCTCTGTGCGGTGCCCGTGCCTGCCTTTCGGCTCTGGCAGCCAAGGTGGTTCAGATCGTGGCCTTCAGGTAGAAGACGGGCTTGCCGTCCACGGTCTGGGCTGGGTCGAAGTCGAACTCCAGGGGCTCGCAGGCATCACGTGCCACGGTCAGGAAGCCCATGCCCGCGCCCTTGCTGCCCTCTGGCGTTTCCTCGCGCAGCGACTGGCGAAAGGCCTTCTTGATCTCGTCCACCGTCATGCTGCTCAGCGCACTGAGCTTGCCGCGCAGCTCATCGCCCAGGCGCTGCTCGACAGGGTTGGCGCACAGCAGCGAAAAGCGCCCGTCCTCGTCGCGGCGGATGCAGACGGCGCCATGGCGCAGCTCGCCATCGTCCTGGTGGGCCGGCGTCAGCGCATCGGCCGAGTAGTGGATGATGTTTTGCGCCATCTCGATGAAAGACGAAAACAGCTTGCGGCGCGTAGGGCCAGCCACGCCGGCCACTTCAAGCTGCAGCCGCACGGCATCGGCCATGGCCGCCACGATGTTCTGCGAGAAATAACCCACGTAGTAGAAGATCACCTGATGCTGGCGCGCCAGGTGGAAGAAGGAGCCGTATTTTTCGGCGATCTGTGCGTTTGGCATGGGCAAGGGTCAGGTCCGGAAACAAAAAAAGGTCAGGTCGTCACGGCGGTGGTGCCCGCCTTGCCAGGCCAGCAGCGCGGCCAGCAATGCCTGGTTGATCTCGGCAGGCGAGCCGGCGCCCTGTTGCTGCAGCAACTCGCGCACGCGCTTCTTGCCAAAGGCAATGCCGCGCGGCCCGCCCACCTGATCGATCAGGCCATCCGTGGTGGCAAAGACCAGTGTGCCCGGCACGACCTCCAGCTCCGTGTTGTTCCAGGCAAAGTCAAAGTCGCTGTCCACATAGCCCACGCCCTTGCGCTGGCCCTCGATCAGCTCGACGGTGCCGCAGCCCGGGCGCAGGATGAACAGCGGCAGACGCGCGCCCGCAAAGCGCAGGCGCTGGCGTGCAGGCTCGAACCAGAAGCAGGCTGCATCCAGCCCGTCATCCGAGCCGGGCGTGCCGTCCTGCCCGCCGAGCTGGCCCAGCATCTGCTTGACGCTGCGGTTGACGCTGCCCAGCAGCGCGGCCGGATCGCGTGCGCCATGCTCCTTGATGGCCTGGCCCAGGCTGCTGCTGGCAATCAGCGTCATGAACGCCCCGGGCACGCCGTGGCCTGTGCAGTCGGCCACGGTGCCCAGCCAGCCATCGCCATCCTGGCTGAACTGGTAGAAATCTCCGCCCACCACATCACGCGGCTCCCAGACCAGGTCGGCCCCGGGGCAGGCCCGCGCCAGCGCCTCGCGCGAACTGCGCAGCGCCGATTGCTGGATCACGCTGGCGTACTCGATGCTGTGCATGATCTGGCGGTTGCGAGCCACCTGCATGTCCGCGACCGCACGCATGAGCTGCAGGCCGTGGCCCACACCTGCGAACAGGCCATCGCGCGTGATGATGAACCCATCGGACAGCGCTTTTTCGCCATACTCCACCGTCTTGACGGTCAGCGTGTCGATATCGGTGCCGGCATCGACCACCAGCGGCTCCTTGTCCATGAAGGCGATGCAGCTCTTTCGCCCGTACAGCTCCATGCGAAACGGCTTGCTGAACTGGGACAGGAAGATATTGCGGTTGATCAGCCCGATCGGCCGCTGGCCTTCCAGCACCGGCAGGCTCACCAGATCGCGGTGGCGGGTGAAGACCTCCAGCACCTTCTCGTTGGTCTCATCCGCCGTCATGCATGGCACAGGCGCGCACAGATCGCCAGCGCTTGGGGGACGGAAACGGGGACGGGAATCGCTCAGGTAGGCGCAGGACTCATCCATGGAAAGCGGATTACAAAACTGTGAGCGAATGTTACTTTTCGCGCATGGCAGTTTTGTGACGCAGTCCATGGCACTGTGCCGCCATGGGCATGCAGGTCATGCCAGCTCTGCCTGGCGATGCAGGGCGAAGCCGGCAAATGCCCGCAGAACGCGCGCAGCCTCCGGTGTCGGCAGGGCACGCTGGCCTGCTGCAATCTGCATCTGGTCCAGATAGGCCTGCATGGCTTGCGCAGAAAACTCAGGGTGAAACTGCACGCCCCATGCGCAAGGTCCTATGCGAAAGGCCTGATGCGGCTCGTGCGCGCTGCGTGCCAGCAGGACCGCTTCGCTGGGCAGCTGGCGCACGGACTGGAAATGCACCAGCTGTGCATCGAATACCGGGGGCAGCGTGCAAAACAGCGGGTCGTGGTGCGCTGGCGCAAGCAGCTCGATGGTGTGCGTTCCCGCTTCCAGCCCTTCTGGATGGGCTGCCACCAGCCCGCCCATGGCGTGGGCCAGCAACTGATGCCCGTAGCATATCCCCAGCACAGGCAGCCGGCTTTCGATACAGGTCCTGAGCCATCCTGCCAGACGCTCGCTCCAGGGCTCGCGGTCTGTCACCATGGCGTGCGAGCCGCTCACGACCACGCCAGCCAGCTGCGAAGGCTCCGGCAACAGCACCTCTTCGCGTGCATCGAACACCCGGTGCGGCAATGAGGTTCCAAGGCCTTTGGAAATCCATTGGTCAAAATCATTCAGTGACTCACTGATGTGCGGGTAAGTATTTCCAGCAAGAACAATGGCAATGCAATTCTGGCCATGCATATGGTGTGGGTCCATGGTATGAATTGGTGAGATGGCAGTTGAAAATTCAATAGCCGATGCGGGAGTATCGTATGTCTTGGCTGATTTTGTGGAAATCGCCATTCTTGATAAAAGGTTTGTGCCGAGGGGAAAGGAATCCGGCGCTTGCGCTTCTTTATGCGTCATGGTGGCAAAGATCGGGGCACGGGATGCGTCACCCGCACAATGCGCTTTTGCAGGCTGTCTGCCCGCATGAAAAGTCTCTGCCATGTGCGCATGTCCACGCACAGCACACGACGGCATTGGTGCAGGATTTTTGTGTGACGGATATGTGACGCCTGTCATGCCAGTGTCATACGGCCTGTCGAAAATGGCTGTCTTGCCCGGCCTGTGCCGGCTGCTTCAGCAAGTGCTTGCACCATCCATGAATGACGCTGCCCCCTCTCTGGCACAGGCCCACGAAGACGCCGGCCTGATCTGCGGCTGGCGTTTTTTCTGCGATACCCGGCAGCGCGCGCAGGCCATGACGGCCCAGTCTGCCGCCGACTGGCTGGCGGCAGACGGTGCACAGCCTGCTGCGGACCGCCGGGATTTCGTGTGGCTGCACTTCAACCTGGCCAACACCCAGTCCCTGCGCTGGCTGCAGCGCCATGCGGCGCTGCCCGAGGCGTTCTATGCAGCGTTGAGCGAAGGCCTGACCTCCACCCGGCTGGAGCGCTCCGACGACTCGCTGGTGGCCGTGCTCAACGATGTGAATTTCGAATTCAACTTCGAGTCTGCCGATATTGCCACCCTGTGGATCTGCCTGGACGAGCGCCTGGTCATCACTGCGCGCACCCAGCCGCTGCGCTCAGTCGATGCGCTGCGCGACGGCGTGCGTCGTGGCGACAGTCCGGCGAGCACGGCCGAGTTGCTGGAGCATCTGATGCGCACACAGGCCGACGTGCTGGTCAAAGTGGTGCGCGAGACCACGGCGCGCGTGGACGGCATCGAGGACGCCATCCTGGCGCAGCGCTACCACCACCCCCGTGCACACCTTGGACGCCTGCGGCGGCTGCTGGTGCGGCTGCAGCGCCTGCTGGCCCCTGAGCCTGCGGCATTGTTCCGGCTGCTGCAGCAGCCCCCGGCCTGGATGGGCGAAGATGACCGCCGGGGCCTGGCCGCAGCCAGCGAAGAGTTCTCGCTCATGCTGCGCGACATGCAGACACTGCAGGACCGCATCAAACTGCTGCAGGAAGAAGTGGCCGCTGCCGTCAACGAAGACAACAGCAACAGCCTGTTCGTGCTGACCGTCGTCACCGTGCTGGCCCTGCCCATCAACATCCTGGCAGGACTGTTCGGCATGAACGTTGGCGGCATCCCCCTGGCAGAGCACGCCCACGGCTTCTGGATCGTGGTCTCCATCGTCGTGGCCTTCACCGTCATCGCCGCATGGCTGGCGTTCCGCAAGAAACGGTACAGGGACTGAGCATCCGGTGCATCGGGCCTGACGGTGTAATGCCCGGTAATTTACCGGCCGTGGGGATTGCCTACAGTGGCTCTTGCCGCAATCAGCCGCCGAAAGGAAAGACCCATGAGCATTCAACTCAAGTTCACCAACAATTCGCAGGATCAGAACAATTCGTCGGTGGTGATCTTCCAGAAGAATGTCGCCACAGATTTCGGTGAGCTGGCGGCGGCCTGGCAGGTCATCAAAAACAGCGGCCAGGGAGATAACCAACCGTTCACGTTTCCTGTCAGCATGCAGGTGGGAGTCAGCGATGGCTATGGCAATGACATGCCGCAACCGAACGCTCAGAATGGCCTTGCGGCCATGCCCGGTAGCCTGCCTTTCCAGCCCCGCTTCGCTGGCGGCACGCCTGTTGGCTCGGTCATTGCATTTGCCGGTCCCATGGCGCAGCCCGCAGACCACGGCCCCGACAATATCGGCGTGATGCAGGCTCAGGGCTGGATGCTCTGTGACGGCAGGACACTGGCCGCCAGCCAGTATCCCGAGCTTTTTGCCGTGCTGGGCTATTACTACGGCGGCGCTGATGGCTTGTTCCAGATCCCCGACTACCGCGGCAGCCCCCTGTACGCCGCGCAGGCAGAGCAGGGCCAGACCGGTGCGCCCCCGCACAACGGACTTGTCAACTACCTCATTCGCTTCGCCAGCTGACGCTCGCCGCTGCTCAGGTCGCCGCAGGGTGGTGCGCTGGCCTGCTTCCAAGCCCTCTGCGCATGCCGGGCCCCGCCGATGGGGGCGTGCTCAGTCCAGGGGCAGGCTGGCCTGTCTGGCAAGGGCATGCCATCGCGCCACATCCTTGGTGACGAACTCTGTTGTCTGCTGCGCGGATGCAGTGGCTGCTGCCAGCGCCCACATTGGTCATGGAGGTGCCGTTTGCGTCCGGGCGCTGCATGGTCGCCGCTGATGGAGGCGCTCAGGAACAGCCTGCTTGCGTTGAAGCTCCGGTAGGCGCTCGCGCTGGCGCCTGTCCGGGCAGGGCGCCTCTCAGAACCGGTGCGTTCCCGTCAACGTGAAGGTGCGCCGCTGGCCATAGAAGCAGTCGCCGCGCGCCAGGCACTGGGTCAGCTGCACCTTATCGGTCAGGTTGACCACGTTGAAGGCCAGGCGCCAGGGGCCTGCGTCGTAGGACACCATGGCATCCAGCAGGGTGGCCGAAGGGGTGTCCACCAAGGTTGTGCCTGTCCATTGAGAGCCGGTGTAGCGCACGCCTGCGCCCAGGCTCCAGCCGCCACGGCCTTCGCTGGCAAAGCGGTGTGTCAGCCAGGCAGAGGCCGTATGGCGCGGCACGCCTGCCACGCGCTGGCCCTCGTCGCCGCCGTTGCTGCGCGAGATCACGGAGTCGGTATAGGCGTAGGCCAGGGTGGCATCCCAGTGCCGCGCCAGGCTGGCGGTCAGTTCTGCCTCGAAGCCCTTGACCTTGACCTCACCGATCTGCAGGCTGTTGAGCGGGTTGGCGGGGTCGGTGGTCTTGCGGTTTTTCTCGCGCAGCGTGTACAGGGCCGCAAAGGCCGAGATGCCCTGGCCCGGTGGCTGCCACTTCACGCCAGCTTCCCATTGCTCGCCGCGCTGTGCCTTGTAGGGCGTGCCGTACACGTCCACGCCGCCCAGGGGCTGGAACGACTCGGAGTAGCCCAGGTAGGGGGCCCAGCCGCCATCCATCTGGTAGGTGGCGCCTGCGCGTTTGGTCCATGCGCTCTCGTCCACGGCGGCTGCCGGGCGGCCCACGGTGTCGGTCTGGGCGCTGTCACGGCGCAATCCCAGTGTGGCGGTCCAGCGGCCCCACTTGATCTGGTCCTGCAGGTAAAAGCCCAGCTGCTTTTGCACCACATCCGGCTGGCGCGCAAGCTGCGATGCCGTGGGCGGCGTGAAGTTGCCGTAGACCGGGTTGTAGACATCGAAGGCAGCCGTCAGGCCGCGCCAGGTGGACTGGCTGGTGCTGTTGCGCTGCGCGTCCATGCCTGCCAGCACGGTATGCTCGGCGCCGCCCCAGCGCAGCTGGCCTTCCAGCTGGGTGTCGATCAGCAGCATGCGGCCGCCGTTGACCTGCCATGCCGCATCGCGGTAGACGGAGCGGCTGTCTGCATTGAAGACCGGCCGGGCAGGGCGGCCCAGCGCGGCATTGGCCGCAAAGCTGGTGTAGATGGTGCGGTAGTCCACATTGCTGATGGTGCGGCGCAGGTTCTGGCGCAGCGTCCAGTCGGCGTTCAGGCGGTGGCTGAACAGATAGCCCCAGGAGGTGTTTTCGGTATCGAAGGCATCCCAGCCGGGCTCGCCGATGAAGGTGCTGGTGGGAATCTGTCCATAGCGGCTGGGCAGGCGCGTGCCTTGCCAGGGGAAGAAGCCGATCAGCGAGCCGCTTTTGTCCTTCTGGTAGAGCGCCTGCAGCGTCAGCGAGGTGTCGGCGCTGGGCTTCCAGGTCAGGCTCGGGGCGATGACCAGGCGGTCGTCATTCACATGGTCCACCTGGGTGCCGCTTTCGCGGCCCACGGCCACCAGGCGGTACAGCCACTGGCCATCCGCAGTGAGCGGCCCGGTCATGTCGGCAGCAATCTGCTTGCGTCCGTAGTTGCCCAGTTGCACCTGCACTTCGCGCAGCGGTTCGGCCTGCGGGCGCTTGCTGGTGAGGTTGAGCACACCGCCCACGCTGCCCTGGCCGTACAGCACGGACGAGGGGCCGCGCAGGAATTCGACACGCTCCAGCGTGTAGGGGTCGGGGCGTGTGGTGTTGTAGGTGCCGTAAGTGCGCAGCAGCCCGTCCTGGTACTGGCTGACCGTGCCGCCCCGTGCAGAAAAGCTGTCCACGCGGCTGTCGAAATAGTTGGAGACCACACCGGCGCTGTAGGCCGTGGTCTGGCGCAATGTCTGCACGCCCTGGGCCTCGAACTGGTCGCGTGTGACCACGCTGATGGCCTGGGGCGTCTCGATCAGCGGCGTGTCGGTCTTGGTGGCCGATACCGCCCGCTTGGCGGTGAACCCCACCACCGGACCAGTGGGGTTTTCAGGCTCGGTGGCCGCGTTCACATTGACAGGGGCCAGGGTGGCTTCAGCCTGGGCGGATGCAGTCTGCGCGTGGGCAGTGCCGCACAGCGCGAGCAGCGCCGCCTGTGCAAGCGCTGTGCGCGCAAGTCTGTGGAGAGGCATGGTCGGTATTCCGGAAAGCATTGAAATGGTGGCGATGGCGCGTGCCAGGCCTGCCAGCTTGGACAAGACGCTGCAGAGCGTGGCTGCAGCCAGCGCGCAGCTGTGGCAGCACGGCGGCATTGAATTTTAGATTGCAAATGAGAATGATTTCTTTTAGCTTTATTTTGTATCAAACTTGCAACAAATCAATCCTGTTTTGATAGCGGCCTGCCTTTGATAGAAAAGGTTTGCATGCCATCTCGATGCTTTCCCCTGTCTGTGCAGGCTCAGGCTTGCCGGGGTCTGGAGCGGCGTGCTATGTGGGGCAGGCTTTTCCCGTGGTTCCTTCATGTGGCTGACACCACTTCTTCAGAGGGTGCGGCCTGGCTGGCCAGCAAGTGGCCCAGGGGGGGCGAGCTGGTAGCAGGTGCGGATGGCCGCTGGGTCATGCCCCATCCATGCGGCGCCCTGCGGCAGTCCGTCAACCATTTCCAGCAGGTGGCCGACACGGTTGTAGCGGTAGTCCAGGCGCCGGCCATCAAAGCCCTGTTCGGCCAGGAGGCGATCCTGTGCATCCCAGGCAAAGCGGTAGTGGGCTCCGTTTTCGTTGGTGAGGCGCGTCAGGCGGCCAAAGCCGTCGTATGCGTACTGCAGGCTGTGGCCCAGGGCGTTGGTGCGTGCAAGCGGGTTGCCGTAGGCGTCGAGCTGGTAGCGGGTGTTTTGCCCCAGCGGGTCCTGGTGTGCAATCAGGCGGCCTGCCGGGTCGTAGGCAAAGCGTTGCTCGCTGCCCTATATTTTTGATATTTCTATGAAAAACTCCTCTAGATTATTATATTTATAATAATCGGATTGCAAACAATGCCAAATGGTTGGTTCTTCTCTGCACTCGCTCCAGTCAAGATATATCTCTTCCAGCTCATAAGGATTGAAAGAAAAAATAGAGCAAAGAGAATCGCCTATGCTTTTAGGTGGGACATGATCCCAATTTTCTTTTCTTAGATTTATCCACTCTGTCAGTTTCGCATCGTATGGGAAAGAATTTATCTCATCCAAAGAAAGCATATTTTGCGAAAGATAAAATTCATCCCATCTATCGCAGAAGATAAATCTGTCAATTAGCATTGGGCTTATATTGTGTCTCGTAACTCCATCAATCGCATAAATTTTACTTTCTTTAATAATTTTGTTTGGAGATGTAGTGCCGATTATTTCTCCTATATTTTTCATTTCTCTCTGATAGCTTGACATTAGAGAGTTGATGCTGCTCATTTGTCGATATATTAATAATAAATAGTTTTTTGATGCTGTTTTTCTCAGCTATTTTTAATTTTTTGCAATTCTTTAGCTTGATTAATAAATTCTATGATTCTAAATTTGTAGAAACTGGCGTAAGTGCTTGTTGTAAATGAGAATTTTTCAAATTGCCTAATATGCTCTAGGATTTACCAGCACAACATTTGATAAATTCGTTGAAATTTTCCCATGATTTATATTGAAAACCGTCATGAGAAGACTCTACAACAGATCCATCTAGATTAAGATATATTGGATCTCCAGCATGATTTTCAGATATCACCAAAAATCGACCTTTCTCAATCATACCGTCCTCTTCATATTTCTTTGTGACTTTATTCGCTGTGTTGAAATGCGCATCCATTAAATCAACAGAGCTCACTCCATACACAGGGTATGCGCCTATTACTGCGCCTCCGGAAAATCTCAAGAATTCTTGATACTGTGATGATAATAGGTCGTGATAAATTTCAATCAGTTCCTGAATTTTATTTTCACCAGCGCCTTCTGAAAACATAAAAGGATAATTATTTTTTAAATTAATAATATTGTGATTCATTTTTAAAAATTTCTCTTGATTATCATGTGTGATGATATTAAATTTGGATTTTATTTATGAGTTTTGCAAAAAATCAAAAAATCTTCTGCGAATTTAATATTGAAGTTTCTCAATGAAACAACTGATATTTCAAGCATGTCAACGGACAAATATTCTTCATAGTTGCTATAATTTAACATGCCTTCCTTAGTGGCCAAACCTGTTAACAGTAACTGAATGAGATTTGAGAAATTCTCTTCAGATTTTTCTTTTAAATTAATAAGCCTGACTTTTTCTGAAATTATTTCATCAGAAGTCATGAGTCCTTTTGAATTTTTCTCTAACAACCAAAAATTGCATGAAAATAATTCTATGCAATTTTCGCTTGCATAAGAATTAAATTCATTATTTTCAAGCTTCTTCTTTATATATTCATAATAAATATTTAGTACATATTTAAAATCTTTATTTTCTATCTCTAGAATTTCTTCAATATTTTCAATTATTTCTTTTATTCTGGGCTTATTCATAAATTATCAATTTTTGCAATTTCCGTCTTTAATGCCTTGCTCTCTTTGGACCCAGGCACAGCTCCGGCAGGCATACATTGGCTTGCCTTTTTTATCATTTCTATATGCAGAAGATATAGAGTCTTTATTCATCTCTTTCAGTTGATTGTCTGTTTTCACGCCGGCCGCGTTAGCAGCTTTGCTCATTGCTTCTGCTTCGGCACATTGGCCATGAAAAGGTTCTTGGATTTCTTTTGGGACTCTATCATAGGCTCTTTTCACGGCTGGATTTGTGATTCCACTTCCCCCCTCGCCTGTACTCAACCCTTCACTAAATCCGCCTGGGATATTGGGTCCTGTGTGTGTGGATCTTGCCCCAGCAAGACCCAGTGGGTCGATCCAATCGACGGGATTTAAGGCGTATTGATATACGTTAAATCCCCCCGCCAACCCAATCGGATCCTGACTAACAAACCTGCCCACATCCGGGTCGTAGTACCTGAACCGGTTGTAATGCAGCCCGGTCTCCATGTCAAAGTACTGGCCCTGGAACCTCAGGTGCTGCTCAGGGCGGCTGTCCTGCTCCTGTTCCACCTGGTGCAGGGCCAGCGTATTGCCCATGCGCACTGTCTGCGGCACGGCAGGGTAGTCGATGCTGGCCGTGGCGCCCCAGGCCTTGTAGCTGGCGGCCCAGACGATATGGCCGTCTGCGTTGGTCAGCTCCCGGGGCGTGCCCAGGTGGTCGGTGTGCACATGCAGGGTCTGGCTTTGCAGCGCCTTGGGCGGTGCCTGCTGGGGCGCCACGCCTTTCAGGCGCGATTGCAGTTTGCGCTGCAGCGGCAGGACTTGGGTGTTCCAGATGCTGTCGTCATTGCGCGCTGCGTGCTGGCCGTCCTTCGGCTGCAGGGTGTATTCGGCCAGCAGTGCGAAGGTGTGTTTTATATTTTAACGCATCCTCGCGCTTATCTCATATCAATGCTCCGTACATCAGACTGTTCGATTTTTGATTGACTTAATAAACTCTATGAAATTTTTTACGTAAAAAATATCGACTTCTCGCAAGGTAATAATTATCAAAGACAGCATATCAAAATTTAGATACTCTCTATCTTCGTTCCCATCTAAAATTGAATCCTCTGTAGCCATTGCGGTGATAAGTAGTCTAATCAAGCATTTATTTTTTTTTGGAAATTTTCCGTGTAATCTCCATAACTGATTTTTTTTATTCTTCATAAAAAAATCTAAAAAATCTTCTTTCGATTTAATTATTATGATATTCAATATTTTTGAAAAAAATAACACTTCTCTTTTATTAAATAATAAGTTGAAATATTTATCATTTGATAAGAATATTAAGTATTCATGGTATAAATTAATAATTTTTCTAAAATCAATATTTTCCAAGTCAATAACTTCTGCAGCCTCTTCAATGAGGAGCTTTATTTTTGGTTTTTCCATATTCATTTCATTTTGCAGTTATCATCTTTTATTCCCTGCTCTTTCTGAACCCAAGCACAACTTGGACATGCAATCATTGGTTTTCCTTTTTTATCATTTCTGTATGCTGCTGATGTTGAATTTTTATTCATATTTTTCAATTCTTCATCAGTTGTTATTCCTAAATAGTTGGCTGCTTTACTCATGGCATCAGCCTCTGCGCAGTGTCCATGATAGTCTCTCCTCAAATTATTAGGAACACGATCATAAGCACGTTGAACGGCTGCATTTGTGATTCCTTTGCCACCTTCTGCCGTACTTAACCCATCAACTGATCCTCCCGGAATATTCGGTCCTGTTTGTGTGGATCTTGCCCCAGCAAGACCCAGTGGGTCGATCCAATCGACGGGATTTAAGGCATATTGATATACGTTAAATCCCCCCGCCAACCTAATCGGATCCTGACTAACAAACCTGCCCACATCCGGGTCGTAGTACCTGAACCGGTTGTAATGCAGCCCGGTCTCCATGTCAAAGTACTGGCCCTGGAACCTCAGGTGCTGCTCAGGGCGGCTGTCCTGCTCCTGTTCCACCTGGTGCAGGGCCAGCGTATTGCCCATGCGCACTGTCTGCGGCACGGCAGGGTAGTCGATGCTGGCCGTGGCGCCCCAGGCCTTGTAGCTGGCGGCCCAGACGATATGGCCGTCTGCGTTGGTCAGCTCCCGGGGCGTGCCCAGGTGGTCGGTGTGCACATGCAGGGTCTGGCTTTGCAGCGCCTTGGGCGGTGCCTGCTGGGGCGCCACGCCTTTCAGGCGCGATTGCAGTTTGCGCTGCAGCGGCAGGACCTGGGTGTTCCAGATCCTGTCGTCATTGCGCGCTGCGTGCAGGGCCTGTTGCACAAAGGGGTTGGCCAGGGCCTGCTCGCGTGCCGGCTGCTCTTGGTTCCACAGGCTGTGCACCTGGGCCAGGGGCACGAAGCTGTCGGGCTCGTAGAGGTGCAGTCGGTGGCTGATTGTGTGCTGGCCGTCCTTCGGCTGCAGGGTGTGTTCGGCCAGCAGGCGGTTGCCGTCCCACAGGAAGTGGGTGAGGTGGGTGACTTGGCAGAGGCGGGTGTCCGTGCCGCAGTCTGTGCCGGAGTCCATGCCGGAGTCTGGTGCGGCCTTTTGGGAGCGGGGCGTTTGCTGCCATTTGGCGATGCGCCGGCCAAAGGGGTCGTAGGCATAGCGCCAGTGCGCCTGGGCGCCCGGTTGCTGGTGGTGGTTTTCCGTATGGACGGCAATGAGCTGGTGCTGCGCATCCCAGGTGTAGTGCTGTATCTGGTGTTTGCCGCTGCGCTTGTGGGTGCAGTTGCCCCAGGTGTCGTACTGGTAGCGGTGTTCCTGCCAGACCTTGAGCCGGTTGCCCGCCACACGGTCCCATTGCGCGGGGTCCGGGCCGGGCTGCTGGTCCTTGTCCCGTGATTGCAGCAGGTTCAGGAGGGGGTCTTGCAGATGCTCTCTGACGTAGCGCGCCCATTGTTCGTCCGCGCTCTCCTGGCCGGGCGTGCGGGCGCTGGCGGGGTTGGCCGGTGGTGGCGGCGGCTGCTCGGGGTCGATGAGGTTGTGCGCCGGGTCGAAGGCGAAACGCTCTGCGGCATGGCCCGCCAGGGCCTGGGTCAGGCGGCCGATGGCGTCGTACTGGTAGAGCGTGCGGCCGCTGCGGCTGTCGTCGATGCTTTGCAGCTGGCCTGCCGCGTCGTAGCTGTAGCGCCTTGCGATGCTTTGGCCGCTGGTGGTGTTGTGCATGCCGGCAGCAGGCGCTGCGCTGGCCTGCTGCGTGGCGGGTGCGGCCTGGCTGGCCAGCAGGCGGCCCAGGGGGTCGAGCTGGTAGCGGCTGCGCAGCGTGCCCTGGCTGCGTTCTATCTCCCGGTGCAGGGCGTCGCGTTCAAAGTCGCAGATGACTTCGCCGTCGATGTGGATCTGGTGCACATGGCCTGATCCATAGGTCAGCGTGTGGATGGTGCGCCCGTCCGGCAAGGTGGTGCAGATGCGGTTGCCCAGCAGGTCGTAGCGGTGCGTGAGTGCTGCCTGCTGGCCCAGGCGGGTGTGCAGGATTTCGCTGGCGATCTGGCCTGTGGGGCTGTAGAGCAGCTGCACCCGCGCATGGGCGTTGCGAGCCATGGTGAGCTGGCCTGCCGCGTCGTAGGACAGGCGTGTGCGCATGGGGGGCTGTCCGTGTTTGTGGGCATGGCGCTCCAGCATGCGGCCCATGGCGTCGCGCTGGTAGCAGGTGCGGATGGCCGCTGGGTCATGCCCCATCCATGCGGCGCCCTGCGGCAGTCCGTCAACCATTTCCAGCAGGTGGCCGACACGGTTGTAGCGGTAGTCCAGGCGCCGGCCATCAAAGCCCTGTTCGGCCAGGAGGCGATCCTGTGCATCCCAGGCAAAGCGGTAGTGGGCTCCGTTTTCGTTGGTGAGGCGCGTCAGGCGGCCAAAGCCGTCGTATGCGTACTGCAGGCTGTGGCCCAGGGCGTTGGTGCGTGCAAGCGGGTTGCCGTAGGCGTCGAGCTGGTAGCGGGTGTTTTGCCCCAGCGGGTCCTGGTGCGCAATCAGGCGGCCTGCCGGGTCGTGGGCAAAGCGTTGCTCGCTGCCGTCCGCTGCCCGCAGAAGGGTCAGGCGCAGGCCACGGTTCAGGCGTGTGTAGTGGTGCAGCGTCTTGTGGCCCAGTGCGTCGGTGATGGACACCACGTTGCCTTCCAGGTCCCACTGCAGTTGCGTGGGCTGGCCGGAACAGTCCGTGTACTGGGTGAGCTGGCCCAGGGCGTTGTATTGCAGTTGCCTGGATTTGCCCAGGGCATCGGTGATGGTGACTGGCAGGCCGCGCTGATCATAGTGGTAGCGGGTGGTGCTGCCGTCTGCAGCCGTGGTGCTCAGCAGGTTGCCGCGCTCGTCCCATTCGAAGCGGGTGGTTCGCTCCAGGGCGTCGGTGATGGCAGCGGGCTTGTCCTGGCCTGGCAGCCATTGCGTGGATTCCCGGCTGCCATCAGGGAACAGCGCCGCCGTGGTCCGGCCCCGCGAGTCGTATTCGTAGGTGGTGATGTTGCCCTGGGCGTCGGTGTATGAAAGCACGTTCCCATGGGCATCGCGCTGCAGCCGGGTGACACCGCCCAGTGCGTCCACTGAGACAAGCAGGTGGCCGTCTGCGTCGAAGCACTGCTCGAAGCTGCGCGACAGTTCGCCATGGCTTTGCGTGACCTGGACTTTGCGGGTGGCCTCGTCATAGCGCATGTGCCACTGCGTGCCTGTGGAGTGGTGCATGGCCAGCACTTTGCCCTGGGGCTGGTGCGCACTCCAGTCGTAGCGTACGGTCAATCCGCCGGCTTCCTGGCGCTCCACCAACTGGTGATTGACGTAGGAGAACCGCTGGCAGACCATGCCTGTGTCGTCCACGACTTCGCTCAGGTCTCCGTCTTTGCTGTAGCGGTAGCTGACCAGCAGCGGCGGCTTTGCAGGGGCCACGATCGTTTCCTGGGCCTGCCCGTACCAGAGCACCTGCATGAGCCGGGGACTGCCCGGCACAATGGTCCAGTCGTAGGTAAACCCCAGCTGAACGCCATCTGTCCTGCGCAGTGCCACGGGCAGGCCGGCTACATCGTATTCCAGGGCAAAGCCGTTGCCGTTGCTGTCTTTGACGCCTGCCAACGGGATGTAGCCAGGGGGAGCCGCTGTTGCATCAGCATCGTTTTCAGGTCCGAACAGCAGGCGTGTGCCGTCCTGGCTGACAATCTCCCAGCGCATGCTGTTCACGCGCCGCAGCGTGATGTGCTCATACCGGGAGTAGAACTGCTGCCCCGCCTGCAGGGGCGGAAACGAAATGCGCCGCCCCTGCGTATCAAGGAAGACCACTTGCTCGGGCAGCGCAAGCAGGTACAAAGATATGGGCACCGTCCATCCCCGGCCCAGAGGGCCTGTGTGCGCGTTGTCGGACAGGTAGGTGCGTTGCCAATGCAGGGGCATGGTTCCGTCAAGAACGAAGTCTTGTTCATTGACCCCGTTGAGCACGCATGCACCATAGGCTAGTTGAATGGTTTCAGGATTGGCGCTCATGCGTTTTTTCCTCTGTTTTTATATATTTGAATTGCACGGTGAAATTATTCAGCAGGCACAATTTTTGTCGGATTTTCCACTGCCTCTGCGTCTGATGAATGCGCCTGACATGGATGCAGTGAATGCTGTGGTGAGCTGGTTGAGTGCATAGTTTCCCAATTCTGGAACTTCCTTGGGATCAATGCCTTCCTTGCTGGCCCTTTCCTTGAAGAGTTCAAGCGCTACTTTCAACTGCTCTCGACGTGCATATTGCTCAGGCCCACCTCCTGGGATAGAGCGTCCGGTGCCGTAGTCGCCCATTTCCAATAAAATTGCCGAAGTTTCCCCGCGTATTTCATCTCTGGGAACGCTATTGACGTAGTTTTTCAAGCCATCAGTGCCTTTTTCCCAGTCAGACAGCGCAGGCAGACCTGGCTTGGGTTCTGTTTTTTCCTGTGCAGGTGCCGGCCCTTGATAGGTTTCGGTTTTTGGTGTGACGATCCCCTGTGTGTTGGCATGGGTGCCTGGTTGAGGGAATCCGTTGGTTTTTTTGGTGGCTCGTTTGTAAACGTTATAGCCTTCTTCGGGAGTGACGACGACTTCATGAAGAACCCATCCATCACCTTCAGGGTTTCTTGAATATTCGTAGCCATCACTGCTCCCATTTCCGGAGGTGCTCATTTGCAATAATCCATTCTGATTGTGGCAATTCAGGGCTTCTTGCGGTTCATCCAGACCTTGTCACCAGTTCGCACGACATGGCGACCATTGACAAAAACAGTCGAGCTGTGCTCTTCACTGCGGCTGATAGCCACATGCGTGCCGGAAACGATCCCTTTGCCCCCGCCTGGTTCGTCCCCTTTTACGTTGTCAACATAGCTTTCTTCGTGCATGTAGGCAGGTTTTCCTGCAAAAAAAACATTGGGAGAGCACTGTTCGCTTTGATCCATGCTGTGCATGATGGGGTAGGGTACAGGTACTCCTTTTCTATCAGGCGTCAGGCATACATCCGGCAGCGTGCTGATCAAAACAAACTGGCTGTCCTTTGCCGTTCCCATTTCCTGAGCCATGAACTACTCCTGTATGCGCTGAAGAACTTCAATCACTTTTATTCCTGCATTGGCCGCAATATTGGTACGGTGTACGCAGGTCAGTGTCATTTTCTGCATGTCGAAAATCAGCGTGTCCAGATGCATGGGGCGTTCCAGCACCGGGCCTGCATGCAGCCCTACCAGTGAGTAAGGGTGGTTGACTGGAACCTTGGTGCAAAAATATCCGCCGCCTGGAGTCAATCCAAACAAGGTGATGCTCTCTCCCCCTTGGGGATAATTGATTTGCTGATCCGCAGGCGCGCAGTTCCAGTAGGAGAAGTCGAAATCTTTGGGCAAGGCAGGCCAACGGCTTTCAAGCCATTTATGGTCATGGCTTCCCGTTGCTCGAACGCGAGGCTGCCACCATCGTCCGATAGCCCCCAGACCAATCACCGGATAATCCTGGCGGCTGAGCCATCCATCATCGAGTTTTTTGTTGAAGGTCTCTATCTGCGGTGCACGAAATTCCTTTTTTCCTGTCTTTTTGATCCATTCTTTGTCAAGAAATCCACATCCAATTGGATTGGATTCATGACGTGAAAAAATTTCAGGATCAGCGTCTGAATCATTTTTCTCAGGCCATCGACATGTTCCTCCAAATGCCAGTTCATAGCATATGGGAACGCGAGTGGCTTTTTCCGGCTCACTGAGTTGCAAACCCAGTAATCCAGAGTGTATGACACGCGGGCCGCAAACGGTCAGCAATTTGTCCCATTTATCAATCTTGATGCCTGCAGTCCAGCGATTGACGGGTTTATCATCCGGAGCGTATGCAAAAGCATGCGAAAAAATGATGTCGCAACGTGGCTTGTATGGCGCAAAATCGCTCTCCTGGGCAATGGAGCTGGTGTGAATTTCTCCGTAGAATTCATCTGTTTTTACCAGTTCCATTTGTTTTTTTGCCGGGCGTGGAAAGCCTTTTTCATCCAGTTGGTTAAGGTCGTAAGTAATGCGTGTGACCATGACGTGGAATACGTGGTCATCGGTGTCCAGCATCTGAAAATACTGGCTTGGAAAACGAGTGCGGTTTCTTACTTCGGGCAAATCCGCTGTTGGCGTTGAAGAATTCAGAACATAGGCGGGGCTGCTCATTGCAAACTTCCTCAGTTCAGGTCTATCCGATCGGATTCCATGCCGATGTGCTTGGAGCCGACTACATCGATGGTGTTGCCATTGATGGCAATGGTCCCGTCTGCCTGCATCACGATCATGCTTTTTCCAACCTTCAGTGTGATGCTTTTGCCATCCATGGTGATGGAGGACCCTGGCGCTGAGCCGACCTTGAGCTCGTACCTGTCTCCCACGCTGATGTCATGCGTCTTGCCAGTCGTGTCTTTGCGGCTGTTGCCCACATTGGTGAGCATGGTCATGCCGACATTGAGGTTGTAGGCCACGCCGATATTCACCATTTTGGCGACCCCCGCGTTTTGCATGTACGCGATGCCAATCGTCTCTGTCTTGAATCGGCCGACGGTGATGGACCAGTTGCGTCCTATCTTGTCTTTCTCGTGCTTGCCCACTGTTTTGTTGCGTGACTGTCCGATCCGCACGCTTTCGTTCAGGTCCACGGTCCTTTGGCGGTTCTGGTGCACGGTAAGGGTTTCGTCCTGGTCCACCTCCTCAGTGCGCCAGCCGTGCACATTGATCTTTTCGTTGCGGTCCACGGTTTCGGTGCGGTCGCGGTGGATGACGCTGGTTTCGTCCCGGTCGATGGTTTTGCGCCGGTCGTTGCCCACCCATTTGTCTTCGTCGTTTTCCACTTCGGTGAGCTGGTCCTTTTGCGCGTGCAGCCATAGCTGCTCGGCTCCGGCCTTGTCCTCGAAGCGGATGGCGTTGGCATCGCCTGCGCCGTTTTTCATGCCGGCCCCCGGGGAGCCGCCTTTGCTGGAGCGGGTCTTGATGCCCGATTGCGTGGCGTTGGCCGGCAGCGCCCACGGCGGCATGTTGGCGGCGTTGTAGACGCAGCCCATGACGATGGGGTAGTCGGGGTCGCCGTTGAGAAAGTCAACGATGACCTCCATGCCGATGCGCGGGATGTGTATGGCCCCGAAGCCCGGCCCTGCCCAGCTGGTGGCGACGCGCATCCAGCAGCTGGAGTTTTCGTTCATGCTGCCCAGCCGGTCCCAGTGGAACTGGACTTTGATGCGGCCGTATTGGTCGGTCCAGATTTCCTCGCCGGGCGGGCCGACGACGACGGCGGTCTGCGGGCCTGTGGTGTGCGGTTTGGGCGTGGCGCGTTCGGGCTTGAAGGGCAGGCTGGTGGGCTGGGCCTGGAGCACGAATTTCTGTACCGATCCTTCGCCGCTGTCGCTGGCGCGTGCGTTTTCCTCGAAGGCGTAGTCGACGGCCGTGATCAGGTAGGACTGGTTCTGGTCGCTGCGGGGGTAGTTGTCCAGGGTGAAGGTATAGCCCGGTGCCAGCGCACGGTGGTTGGAGCGGCCCTGTACGGTGCTTTGGCGCGTGAGGCTTTGCTGCAGGCGCACGCGCACGTAGTCCTGGCCGTCGCCGGGGTCGGTATAGCCGCCGGGCCATTCATAGATTTCATAGGTGTCGTGCGCATGGCCGGGCGGTGTGCGGCGCATGTTCGACAGGTCCGCTCTGGGTTTTTTGAAGTCGTAGTCGTCGTTGTAGTGCTGGCCTGGCTTGACGCACTGGTTCAGTTCCCAGGCATGGATGCATTCCTCGCGTGCCGCAGCGGCTTTGCCGGGCGGGTGGAAGGCAATGACGGCGCCACCGGGCAGGGGGCTGTGCGAGGCGATGATGTCATCGCACATGGTCAGCACGTGCTGGCCTGCGCTGTGCTGGTGGAAGTAGTAGATGCCTTCATGTTCCATGAGGCGCGAGGCGAACTGGAAGTCCGTCTCGTTGTATTGCACGCAGTATTCCCAGGTGCGGTAGGAGCGGGTCAGGCGCTGCTCCATGGGGTGCCCGTACAGGCCCAGCACTTGCCTGAGGATGTCGGGCACGGTTTTGTTCTGGAAGATGCGAAAGTCGCTGCGGCGTGTGGCCAGCCACAGCCAGGGCGACAGGCGTGCGCGGTACAGGAAGTTGCGGTGTTCGTCCTGGCCGCGCATGCCGAAGCCGGTGATCAGGCCGTCGATGTAGCGCGTGCCGCCATCCTGGGTTTGCACCGCAACGGTGGCACCCTGGCCCAGCAGGGCCTTGGGGTCGATGCTGCTGTGTTCGCCGAGCAGGTCGATTTCCAGTGCGAACAGGTGGCTGATTTCCTCGCGTCCCTGCAGCCTGCGCAGCTGCAACTGGTCTGCCAAAGGAGTGTTGATGGTGACTCTGCGTGTCATGGTTTCGGGTTTCCGGTACGGGATGGAAGGGGGGCATCAGGCCGCAGCGTGGCTGGCATGTGCCAGGCGTGGATGGGCTGTCGTGGCTTGCCGGAGGGTGGTCAAAGGCATGTGAACGGTTCTTCTTGATGCAGAGGGCTACTGGCGTGTGGCATGGGCCTCGCGCGAGCGTTCCAGGTGCAGCACGGCTGCGTCCAGCAGGGGGTCGCCCCCTGCCTGGATGGAGGCGGTGAAGGCCGCATCCACCGGCACGCGCAGGCGTGGCACCACGCCCCGTGCCTGTGTGGGCGTGCCGCCGTCTGGGCCGGTTTCCGCGAGCAGGGGCATTTGCACGGTGAAGCCGCCCGGCAGGTGCACGCGCGTGGCCTGCCCTGTGGAGCCCTCGGTGGCACTGGTGGCGACGATGCCGGCGCGCTGGCTGTGCTGCAGCCAGGCGGCAAACAGTTCGCAGGGGCCGGCGCAGCCGGGGCCGGTGATCACGGCCACCGGGGCCGTGAAGGGCGTGCCTGAGGCGGCCAGCGGCAGTTGTGCTGGCAGCCCCAGCCCGCCACGGCTGCGCCAGACACGTGTGGCAGGGTCGAACAGGCGCTGGGCTGCATCCTGCATGCGCAGCGGTTTGTCGCGGGTGTACAGCGTGGCCAGCATATGCGGCAGCAGTTGGTAGGCATCGTCCCCACGGTAGGCTCGCAGGTCGATGATCAGGCCCGTGACCTGGGCCTGTGCGGCAGCGGACAGTGCGCGTTCCCAGCGGTCGAGCTGGCCGGTTGCGCCATCGGCGAAGCTGTCCAGGGCGATGTAGGCATGGCTGGCGCCTTGGGCGCTGCGCAGCATAAAGGCAGCCAGCGCGGGCTCGGCCGCCGGCAGTGCCGGACTGGCGGCAGCCGCTGCGCCCAGCCGCAGGCTGCGCTCCTGGCTGTCAGCCCCGCTGGGGGCTGTGCGCAGGTTCAATGTGGCTGGCGTTCCCAGGTCCAGTGCGAGCAGGTCGGCTCGCCGGGCATCTGTGCCTGCATGCAGCGATGCCGCCGCGATGCGCTCCAGGTAGCGTGCCGGGCTTTCTCCTTCGATAGACAGGATGTCGGTGCCTGGCTGCAGGCCGGCCAGCGCGGCGGCGGAGCCCGGCGCGACGCTGGTGATGGCGATGCGGCCGTCGTCGCGCAGCCATGCGCGGGGCATGGGCAGGCTGACGCTGCCACGCGCCAGCAGCAGCGGGGACAGGCCCCGGTCGGTGCGCGCGGGCCATGTCTGGCCACCGGGCAGCAAGACTTTGTATTGGCTGTCGCCCAGGCGCTGGCCTATTTCGGCCAGTGCCTGGGCCCGGGCTGCGTTGTCGCCGGGCCCGGCGCCTGCTTGCAGGCGTGGTCCGTATTCGGCTTGCAGCCGGGCAGCGTCAAAGCCGTTGGCCGATGCCAGCGGGTGGCGCTCTGCGATGAGTGCGGTCAGTGCCTGGACAGCGTCGCCGCTGGTCAGCCGTGACAGGTCGATGTCCTGCGCGGGCTGGACCGCGTGGAAGGCCAGGACGATTTCCTGTGCACGGTCAAAGCGCAAGCCCTGGGGCTCCAGCGTGACCACGCTGTAGCCTTCGGGCAGTGTGAGCATGGGGTCGTCGGCGGTGAACAGCTGCCCGTCAGCGCCAAAGCCCGAGGGAAAGCGCTGGCGGGCATCGCTGGCCCAGACCAGCAGTTTGCCGCCCGTGGGCTCCAGGATGGCGCCGCCCTGGGCCGGCCATTCCGTACGCACGGAGCTTGCGCGCAGCATGGCGTGCTGCTCGATGGCATCCAGGCTGCGCCGGGCTGTGCGCTGGGGCACATCGGCGTGCAAAGACAGTGCGAAGATGCGCACCCCGCTGCCTGCGGGACGCACGCGGCCCGTTGTCAGGTCGTATGTCGTGCCTTCAGGGTTGGGGGGCAGCTCGATGGCTGCGCCGGTGCTGTCGCCGCGCGGCATGGCCAGCCATTGGGATTTGGCCGGCGCCACATGGGCAGACTGGCGCTGCACGAAGTAGGGCCCCTGGTCCATGAGTGCGATCACGGCCTGGCCGCGCCGGGCGCTTCCCGTCCAGGTGTCTCCCAGCACGGCAATCACTCGGCGCGGGCCGCCCTGTCGCGGGCCGCTGTGCCGTGAGCCGCTGTGCTTCGTGGCGACTTGCTCGTCCTGAACAGGGGTGGCACTGGAAGGCGCAGATGGGGCTGTCTCAGGCAGCGCCTGGCTGCGGTCCCACCAGGCACGGGCTTCGCCCGCCGCATGGGCGGCAGCGCCTGCTGCGTTGCGCCCGGCCTCCAGTGCCTGTTGGCCAGCCGTTGCAGCACCCGAGGCGCGCTGCAGGGCGTCGCCAGCCTGGCCCAGTGCGCCCAGTGCCTGCGCCTGCGTCTGCGGCGCGGCGGCAGCCAGCAGCGCGGCGGCCAGGGCGATGGAGAGGCGGCGTCCGCTCATGCGGCGCCCGCTTATGCGGCGCCCGCTCATGCGGACTGCGCTGTGCGGATGCACACGTCCAGGGTGAAGTCGTCGCCAGCGGCACCGATGTGCAGGCTTTGCAGTTCCTGTCCTTGCACTGTGGCTTGCAGCAGGCGTGTTGCCATGCGCGGCAGCAGGTTCTGGGTGAGGATGCCGTCCACCATGCGCGCACCCGACTCGACTTCGCTGCAGCGGCGGCGCACCAGGTCCACGGCGGCATCGTCGAAACTGAACTGTGCGCCATGGCGTTCTTCGATGCGCCGCTGGATGCGCTGCATCTGCAGGCGGATGATCTGCTCCAGCATGGCGTCGGAGATGGGGTAGTAGGGCACCACGGTCAGGCGGCCCAGCAGCGCTGCGGGAAAGGTCTGCAGCAGCGGCTGGCGCACGGCCTGGGCCAGGCCCTCAGGCGTGGGTGCGAGGTCCGGGTCGCGGCACATGCTGGCGATGAGGTCCGAGCCCACGTTGGAGGTCAGGATGATGACGGTATTCTTGAAGTCGATGTAGCGGCCTTCGCCGTCCTCCATCCAGCCTTTGTCGAAGACCTGGAAGAACATTTCGTGCACGTCCGAGTGGGCTTTCTCGATTTCGTCGAGCAGCACCACGCTGTAAGGACGGCGGCGCACGGCTTCGGTGAGCACGCCGCCTTCGCCGTAGCCGACATAACCGGGCGGCGCACCCTTGAGGGTGGAGACGGTGTGGGCTTCCTGGAATTCGCTCATGTTGATGGTGATGAGGTTTTGTTCTCCGCCATACAGGGCTTCGGCCAGGGAAAGCGCGGTCTCGGTCTTGCCCACGCCCGAGGGGCCGGCCAGCAGGAATACGCCTATGGGTTTGCCCGGGTCGTCCAGCCGCGCGCGAGAGGTCTGGATGCGGCGGGTAATGGCCTCCAGGCCGTGGCGCTGGCCGATGACGCGCTTTTCCAGCGTGTCTGCCAGCGAGAGCACGGACTGCACCTCGTCGCGCACCATGCGGCCCACGGGGATGCCGGTCCATTCGGCGACGACCGCGGCGACGACGCTGGCATCGACCACGGGCTGCAGCAGCGGAGCGTCGCCCTGCAACTGGGCCAGTTCACGGCGCAGCGCGTCCAGCGCGGCGATGCTGGGAGGCTCTGTGGCCGCAGGGGTGCTGGGGGCAGCGCTGCCGTCTGCGGGCGATGGCGGCGGCGCCAGACCCAGAAGGGCTGCCTCGGCCTCCAGGATGCGGCGAGCCAGCGCGCTTTCCCGCCCGAAGCGCTCTGCCAGTGCGGCCTGGCGCTCGTGCAGGCCGGCCAGTTCGGCTTGCAGCGTTTGCTGGCGTTCTGCGGCAGGCAGGCCCAGCGTGGCTTCGCGCTGCAGTACCTCCTGTTCCACGCCGAGGGCCTCGATGCGCCGCTGCACGGCTTCGAGTTGCGCAGGTGTGGCATGCAGGGCCATGGCTACGCGCGAGCAGGCCGTGTCCAGCAGGCTGACGGCCTTGTCAGGCAACTGGCGCGAAGGGATGTAGCGGTGCGACAGGCTGACAGCGGCGGCCACGGCGTCGGCGGCGATGCGCACCTGATGGTGGTTTTCCAGTTTGGCGGCCACGCCGCGCAGCATGTCCACGGCGCGCGGCTCGTCGGGCTCGTGAACCTGCACGAGCTGGAAGCGGCGGGTCAGCGCGGGGTCTTTCTCGATGTATTTCTTGTATTCGGCCCAGGTGGTGGCGCCGATGGTGCGCAAGGTTCCGCGCGCCAGGGCGGGCTTGAGCAGGTTGGCGGCATCGCCCGTGCCTGCCTGTCCGCCTGCGCCTACCAGGGTGTGAACTTCATCGATGAAGAGCACGATGGGCGTGGTGCTCGATTGCACGGCGTCCAGCAGGCTGCGCAGGCGGTTCTCGAATTCGCCCTTCATGCTGGCGCCTGCCTGCAGCAGGCCCACGTCCAGCACGCGCAGTTGCACACCATGCAGCGGCGGCGGCACGTCACCCTGGGCGATGCGCAGGGCCAGCCCTTCGACCACGGCGGTTTTGCCCACGCCGGCTTCGCCGATCAGGATGGGGTTGTTCTGGCGGCGGCGCAGCAGAATGTCCACCATCTGGCGCACTTCGTCGTCGCGGCCTGTGACGGGATCCAGTTCGCCCGCTTTGGCGCGGGCCGTAAGGTCCACGGTGTATTGCTGCAGCGCGCTGCCCTGGCCAGGCGCTGCGCCCGTGGCCTGGCTGGCCTCGCCCGGCGTGCCCGCCAGTCCGCTGCCATCGGCAGCACGCATGCGCGCTTCGGGCGAGTCGGGCAACAGGCGGGCGAAGGCATCGCTCAGTGCAGGCTCGGAAATTCTATCGAATTCGCGCGAGATGGAGCGCAGTTCATTGGCCAGCGAGCGCGTGCGCACCATGCCTGACAGCAGGTAGGCGCTGCGGATCTGGCTGTCGTTGAACATCAGCGTGGCATAGACCCAGCCGCGTTCGATGGCGGTTTCGATGTGCTCGGAGAAGTCGCTGATCGAGGTGGCGCCACGCGGCAATTGGTCCAGACGCCGCAGCACATCGGCAGCCAGACGGTCGGGGGCGATCTCGAAGTGGCGCAGGATACGCGTCAGGTCGCAGTCGTTTTCCTGCAGCAACTGGTGCAGCCAGTGCACCAGTTCCACATAGGGATTGCCGCGCAGTTTGCAAAACACTGTGGCGCCTTCCAGCGACTTGAACAGCAGGGGGTTGAGTTTTCCGAAGAGGGATTGGCGGCTGATTTCTGGCATGGGTTTCGGATGCGCAAAAGAGTGAATGAATGGGGGCGGGCTCGGCGGCTAGCGCAGGGGGCGGACGTTGACCTTGCGGCCTTTGGC
Source organism: Delftia sp. PS-11 (assembly GCF_029870285.1). Classification (GTDB taxonomy): domain Bacteria; phylum Pseudomonadota; class Gammaproteobacteria; order Burkholderiales; family Burkholderiaceae_C; genus Comamonas. The sequence goes on along the minus strand of NZ_JACSYA010000018.1, from coordinate 66,411 downwards.
TTTGCATTGCGTCAGCAGCCTGTCCACCCAGGCGCGTTCGACCAGGAAGCTGCTGCCGAAAATTTCCTCTGGTGTCTCTCGCACATCAGTGGCGAGATGGATGGCTTTCATTCTTGCAAGGCTTTCTCCATTTGCCTTGGCGTCTTCTTTCGTCAAGTTATGAGATGAATAGACATACCAGCCCATATTGACAATTTCACCGCCGTTGAGCCAGACCATCCATACATTCGGATCTGGGTTGGACGGGTGGTCCGGGCGCTGCTGTACAAAGCAGAATGTATTGTTCTGCCTGGCCTTTTGAGTTTTCCTGGTTTCATCCTTGAGCTTCAGGTATTGCCGCAGTGCAGTCAGCGATGCCACTCTTTCCTGCGCCGGACGCGAGTATTCGGCAGCCGTCGGCTGATCGCTGTCTTTTGCTGATGGCGCAGACATTTGTGATGGCTCGTGAGCATGAGCACCTATCAAACAGGTTCCCATGGCTATGACCAGGCTGGCTATTTGTAAATAGCGATGTGGTTTCAAAGAGTCTGATCCGGTATCGGTCAACAGCATGGTGTAGTGGACTCCTTGGTCAATGCAGAGGGCGGACGTCGACCTTGCGGCCTTTGGCCTTGCACTGCGTCAGCAGCAGGTCCACCCAGGCGCGTTCGACGAGGATGCTGCTGCCGGTGGTTTCCTGCGCCGTTTCACGGACGCCGGTGGCGAGGTGGATGGCCTTGGCTTCGGACAAGGCATCGCCGTCCCACTGCGCTTCATCCGGCGATGGTTTGGCGGTGAAGCGGCGCTGCCCCAGATTGGCGATCTGGCCACCTTCGAGCCAGACCATCCATACTGATGAGCGCGCAGGGGTTACGGTGCGGTTGTGTTGCTGTACGAAGCAAAAGTGCTGCCTGCTCTGGGCATTTTGGGTGTTGTTGGCTTCGTCCTTGGCTTGCAGATAGTTGCGAAGGGCCGCAACCGATGCCACGTATTGAGAGGCCGGGCGCGAGAAGTCGGTGGCCACGGCGGGCTTTGGGACCGCATCGGCGGTGTTTGCCGGTGCGGTCGCTCCAGCGTGCCAACTGGCGGCAGCGAGAAGGGTCAGGCACGCTGCCCGCTTCGCCAGGGCAGGCATTGCGCAATGGCCGTGGTGAGTGGAAGGGCCCAATCGCTGGAGGGCTTGTTGAAGTTCAGGCATTGGCTTTAGTCCTTCTTGCGCAAGCGGGTATGGGTGTAGAACGTGTTGCCAGACAGGGTCTTGTGTTCGCGGAACTCGGGGCCGGGCTGTGGGGCGTCCGTGGTTTTCCAACCGAAGAGCCCTGTGGGCGTGGGGTCCGGGGGCACTGGCGCCTGGGCGATGTCGATGGCGGCCTGTACAAAATCCAGATAGGCCTTGCGCTGCGGGTGAAGGCCGTTGTTGGCGTTTTGGAGGTATTTTTGGAGGTTTCCCGCCATTTCGGATGGCAGTGAGGGGTACAGGTTGAACCCGTGGAACTGGACAGACCCACGGTCGTTTGCCATGACGATGTCTTTCTCGCTGGTGGCGCCACGTGCCATGAAATCCCCGGGATTCGGGCTCTTGAGGCGGTTTTCAATCACGCGCCGCATCCATTGCATGGAGGTCCGGATGTCTTCAATCCGCCAGCTTGATCCACCGAGTGCGGGCGAGGTGTTCTCCGCCAGGAACAGCCTTGCCAGCATCCCCTGCGTCGTGCTCTCTTCTGGCAGTGAGATGCTTTTCTCCACCTGCACGGTGATGGCTGCGGGCATGACGCTGAGCCCGGTTCCCTGTACGGCCAGGATGGCGATCTTGGTGAGCCCGGGCTGCTGGGCCACGAAGTCGAATTGCCAGCTGTCGGCGCGGGCGTTGTGGACGGGAGGCTGGGCCGCGACGATGCTGGGGGCATCGACCCTGGCGCCCAGCTTGTAGGTCTTTGCAACGGCCTCGATCTTGACGCGCAGGCGGTTGCCCTCGACCAGGGTCAGCGCTGAAGGCACAGGCGCGTTGTGCGGGAACTTGATGTGTACGACAGGCATGTGTGTAAACGGGAGGTGGCGATTTGGTGATGCGGTGATTCAGCTGTTCGGTGGGCGGGGCGCTGGCGCGGATGAGCGCTGGCCCCGCACGGGCTGGCGGCGCTGGCGCAGCCAGGCTTCGGGGTCCAGGCGGAAGTCGCTCGCGTCCTGTGCTGGGTCGGCGTGGGTGAGCCAGGTGGTCCAGCCCAGCTGGGCGCTGCCGCCCAGCCGGGCGGCGGGCACTTCCTGCCTGCGCAGTACCAGTGCATAGTCCCAGGCATATTCGATGCCCAGGTAGCTGCGTACCCAGTCCACCAGCGCCTGGAACAGCGCTGCACGGGGCAGCAGCAACTGGTACTGGGCCAGGTCCATGGGGCCCAGTACCAGGCGGAACTTGCTCTGCGCGTCGGGCACGCGGGCGCCGACGACGGCATCCACGCCCAGACGCGAGTGGCAGGGCCTGGCCTGCAGGCGGGTCTGTTGATCGGGCTCCAGCTCCAGGTAGTGCAGGCAGTTTTCCTGCATCCGCACAGGGACCTGAAAGAAGTGGGACAGGGCCTGGCACAGTCCTTCCGGGTTGCGGCTCCAGCGAGTCAGGTGCCCCGCCATGCAGCGTTTGGCATGGTCTGGAACGTTGTCGCGCTCCTGCTGGCTGGGCAGGCCCATGTTGATGATGCTGTCGATGTAGCGGCCGAAGTGGTCCTCGCCAGGGCGGTCCAGCGAGGCCGTGGGCTGGGTATCCGACCAGGCCCTGAACAGCAGCAGCAGCAAGCGGTGGTGGAAGATGTCGGAAAACCGCGCCAGCGTGGCGTCGTCATGCTGGCGCAGGCGCTCGCGCACATATTCGGTGATGTGCGTAGGCAAGGGGCCGTTGGGCCCGTACAGGCCGAAGTTCCAGACCGTCATGCGCTCAGGCTCGCCAGCGCGAGAGGGCAGTACCTCGGCAATGGTGGCGGGGGCGAAGGCCAGGGATGGGTCCTGGCCCATGCGCAGCGGCTCGTCCCTGGGCCTGGATGCCGTGCCCAGGCGTGGCAGCTCAGGGTGGCGCGCCTGCAGGTAGCGCAGGCTGTGCATCAGGTCAAAGCGGTAGGGCTGCTCGCGCAGACGCTGCCAGAACAGCCGGGCGCGCACATCGTCGCCGCCAGGGTCCGTGGTGGAGGGCAGGGCAGGGTTGTTCATATGCCAGGGCGCAGGCCAGGTCGGGGACTCCAGCGCGCCAGGGGGCCGCGCTGGCGCGAGTGCAGTTGCAGTTCGGTGAAGCTGTTCACGCCGACATGGCGTGCAAAAAAGCGCTCCAGCACATTGGCCAGGGGCCAGGGGCTGGCGCCTGCCATCGGGGGCTCGTCCATGCCCAGGTGCACGCCCACGCCACGTCCATAGACCAGTTGCCGGTGCTGTGCAAGCCGCCGCGTGATGGGCTCGATGCGCAGGCTCTGCACAGCGGAAATCTGGCCTGCCATCTGGTGGTTGCCCAGGTCCAGGTACAGCTGCAGCAACTCGCGCAGCGTGGCTGCTCCCTGCTCGTCGGACAGGTCGGTCATGGCCAGGTAGTTCAGCGACAGATGCGAGATCAGGCGCCAGGTCAGGGCACCGTCCGAGATGGCCGGCACAGGCGGGCTGGGGCCTGCGATGACCCGTATCCAGTCGATGGGTGCGGATTCCTGAGGCACCAGATCGCCGTCCGGATGGTTGACGCGCATGAGCAGCGGCAGGTCGCGGTGGGTGCATAGCGTGCGCACTGACAACTGCTTGAGCTGGTCGGAAAACGGCGCTTCGCGCTGGTCCACCAGCGAGATGAATACCTCCGAGCCCAGGTACTGTGTGCGTGGGCCGCTGCGCAGCGAGCGCTGCGAAAACAGCCGGGGCTCGCGGCGCATCGTGAAGTAGGCCTGCTCGTGCGCACGCAGACCATGTACCGACGTGTACAGCTGCGCGAAGTGGCGATCCTCGGTCTGCCCTTCGTGGTGCCCGGTCACCGATTGCACGCCATAGACCTCCAGATCCAGCGGCCTGGCACGGTCGGGAACCACGTGGTACTCATGCGTGCTGGCACTGACATGGATGCGGTCCGTGGCCTGCTCGAACAGGTTGATGGCAGGGATGCAGTGCAGCAGCAGCTTGGATGCGTCGATCTGGGGCTCCAGCGTGGGCGCTGCCCTGCGCAGCAGCACGGTCAGCGCCACGCCGTTGTGCGCGATGCGGCGCCAGCCGCGCGACAGGCCATTGATCGAAAAAAAGCGCTGCCGCTGCGGGAAGGCAAAGTACTCGTGCAGCAGGCGATGGCCCTGGAAGGCCCGCCGCGAGTAGGGCAGCAGCGCCTGCTCGTCCTCCAGTCCTTCGGCGCGCAGTGCCTGGGGTTCCAGCACATCCCAGACCTGTCCTGGATCCTGAGGGTGATGCACGACGATGGCCAGCGTGTGGCTGTGGATCAGCTCCTGCAGGTGCGATGCCACGACATCGTCGGCATGGATGTAGAGCCACAGTTGCTCCAGTGCCAGATCACTGCATTGCGCAGAGCCGAGCGTGCCCAGATGCAGGCGCAGGTGGCCCGCTGCCTCTCCCGCCTGGGGCACTTGCGCCAGCGGCAGGTCCAGCGCAGGCCCGCCCAGGCGGGCCTGGCGCATCTCGATGGGCCACAGCGTCAACGGCCCGCCAGTTCGGAACTCGCAGGCTGTCTGTTCATCATGCAGCTTGTGGGCGCGCAGCGCGCTGCCCGGCGGCAGGGTGAAGCCTGCCTGCAGATTGCCCTCCTTGGCGCTGGGCTGGAACTGGGCCACCAGCATGGAGGGAGTGGGGGCCAGATAGTGCGGGCAGACCATCTCCAGCACACGCTGGGACAGCCGGGGGAACTGCGCATCCATCTTGAGCTGGATGCGTGCGCTCAGAAAGCTGAAGCCTTCCAGCAGCCGTTCCACATAGGGATCGGCCACATCGTTGTCACCCAGCGCCAGGCGGGCGGCAACCTTGGGAAAGGCAGCTGCAAACTCCGTGCCCAGTTCTCGCAGATAGGCCAGTTCGCGGTTGTAGTACTCGATGAGGCGGGGATTCATGGCAAGCGCTTTCGCTGGATATCAGGCCCGGAGGTTTTGCAGCGAGACCTGTCCGGTTTCCAGATCCAGGCTGGTCTTGAGCAGCAATTCCAGCGGATAGGGCATGGACCAGACCTGGCAGCGGATCTCGAACTGCAGGGTGTTGTGGTGGCTGAGCAGATCGGTGGAGGTCTGCAGCGTCACTGCCAGTGTCTGGGGCAGGATGCGCGGCTCGAAGTCGAGGATGGCCTGGCGTATGCCTTGTTCCACGTGCTTGCAGTCCAGCTCTGACAGCAACTGCCCGGCCAGCGGCGCAATGCCGTAGTTGATGACAGAGCGCCGGGCATGCGTGAGATCCTCCATGTCCAGGTGGTCCCAGGCATCCCGCGCGTTCAGCAGCCATCCCAGGTCGCGCAGCAAAGCCTGGCGCAGCCGCGCCTCGTTCACGAAAACCGCGTCTGGCCGCTCGGTGCGCAGATGGGGCTCGTGATCGGTCAGCCGGTCCAGCAGTGCCGGCTGCAGGCGGTCCTTGGCGGCGCTTGCCTGGTGATGGCGCGTGCGCAGCGTGGGCATGGGATTCGCAGGGCTCATGGGCATTGGCGGGCCTCAGGCATTCAAGGCGCCTTGCGCCAGTGCCAGCTTGCGCACCTGCAGCATCGGAAAGTCGTTCGCGTCAGTGACCCAGGTGCGCTGGCCATGGCCAGCCACATGCTCTGAGCCCATATCGCTCCATTGCGTGCGGCGCGACAGCTTGAGCGCGTCGTCGTCCTCAGGCGCCAGCGGGTAGCGGGCGGGCATGAAACCCGGCAGCGTGCCTCCTTGCGCCAGTGTGATCTCGCAGGGCATCCACACCAGATCGCGCAGGTCCTGCACCTTCTCGAAGCCGACGCCGCGCAGCGATTGCAAGGGCAACCAGTAGTAATTGCCCTGTGCGAACAGCTCCAGCACGGGGCCCAGGCGCGTGTCGCTGTCACCCAGCCACTCGAAGGGCTGGCCATCGATTTCGCCAGCCACGGCAGGCGCTTCTTGCAGCGCCTGTGCGCGCAGCGCATGGGCCGCATCTGCCTGCCCCTGTGCGTCCAGTGCCAGTGCATCGATCATGCAAGCCAGCCAGCGTGGGGGCTCACCCATGAGAAAGGGCTTTTTGCGGCCCGCAAAAACCTCGGCGCGCAGCACCTCGCAGCGGATGGCCTCGCGGTAGGCGCGTGCCATCGGGGCCGACTCGGGGGCGAGCTGGGCGCAGAGCTGCAATTGCTCCAGCGCTTTGCTCCAGTCGCCGAGCACGCACAGCAGTTGAAAGTAGTAGATGCGCAGTGGCGCGGCGGCGGGGGCCTTGCGGATCTGGTCCTTGAGGGCCTTGATCTGCTCGTTCAGCGGGAGCTGGGTGTTGAAGCTGGACTGTTGCATGGGAGTCATTGGGGGCAGTTGCTGGGGCGGGGTATGCGCCTGGGGATCAGTCGTCGTAAGAGCGGCAGCCCCAACGCAGGGCGTCGGGCGTATCGCCGGCCTCATGGCCCATGACCAGGCGAGGAGGTGTTTCGTCCAGGCCGGGCCGCATGGGCATGGCGCGCGTGTACTGGGCTGGCAGTTCGCCGAAACCTTCGAGATTCCAACGGTTGCGTGCCATAGGCCGCGCCTGCGTGCGCTTTGCCAGGGCCTGCAAGCTGCCTGTGGCACGTGCGGCAACAATGCTGCCGCTGCCGCCGCGCACGGCAATGGACGACACCCGTGTTCCATCGATATCCAGCGGTGTGGCGAAGATATAGAGCAAATCCAGCAGCTCGCCTGGCGCGCGGTCCACCACGGTCACGCCGTGCGTGCGCAGGCGCTGTGCCAGCGCCTCGTCACGTCCATCCGGAAACCCTGTGCGGCAGTGCAATGCGTCGGCGAAAAAAGCCGCGAGACTGCTTTGCGCAGTGGCGCTGGCCGGGGCCGCGCAGGCTGAACCTGCCAGTGCCGCCAGCAGCAGGGCGCATATCCGCTGTGCTGCGTGAATGGGGAAAATTTGGGAGCAGAAATTCATGGCGTGACTCACTGTGCGTCTCATGGGTGGCGGTAGATCTTGAAAGCCGGCTGGTGTGTGCGATAGCCAGGACCTGCCCAAAAGCCGTTTTGCCTGAAATCGGAAATCCAGACAGCTCCATCGAACATCTGCATATGGCCCGCTGGCGACGAGGAAAAACCCTCCATGACGGCCACATCGCCTTTCTTGTAGCCCCCCTCGGGCATGCCGTCATGGCGTGTGAATCCTGCCGCCATCAGGCTGGCGCCATAGTCCTTGGCATCGCGCGTACGCTGCAGGGCAATGCCGCCGGCTGCAATCGCATCACGCACATAGCGTGCGCATTGGCCTGCCGAGTTGGCGCGTGCATTGGTTCGGAGGGCGGCAACGGCGTCATCTATACTCCAGGGCATTTCAATCCATCCTTTCAATTTTCATTTTTGATAAATAAATCAGTGCGGCTACCCGACGGTTTGGCACGATGATGCTGTGGTTCAATACAGCCTCTAAGGCATGATTTACCTGTAGGTCAAAGGCGGGCAGTCGGTGCACTCCGGTGGAATATTTTCAAAAAAAATGTCGTTGCCGACCCACACACTGTTGAGTGGAGGCTCAAGATACCAATCCAGTTTACCGTTGAGCCACATATCAACGACTTCACTTTCTCCCAACAAGGCCTCAGGTTCTATGCGATACAGCCTTACAAAAGAAGGCATTTTCATGTTGTGGTGCCATAATTTTTGTAATGGAGAAGCCTTATAGTATTCCAAGCGATAAACTTTTCGTGGGCTGATGGAGACTCCGTCGAACTCTGGTGTCATGCCCTCTCGAATTGCAAATGCCAAAGAAGCGGCAATTACCAAGAAAAATACCCAGCGCAGGTATTTTGAAAATAATTGCTGAATAGTTCGCTGCATGATTCTCTTGGCTGCCAAGGGCCGGCCTCAGGGCATGATTTCCTTGTCGGTCAAAGGCGGGCAGTCGGTGCACTCCGGTGGAATATTTTCAAAAAAAATGTCGTTTCCTACCCGCACACTGTTGATTGAAGGCTCAAGATACCAATACAGCTCACCGTTGAGCCACATATCAACAATTTCACTTTCTGCTATCATTTCATTCGGATTATTTCTGTATAATCGGACGAAAGAGGGTATTTTCATGTGGTGGTTCAAAATCCATTGCAGCGGGGATGCGGTGTAATATTCCACTCGGTAAACACCGCGCGGACTTTCATAGGATCCTCTGAATTCTGGTTTTAATCCATATGGGAGCCACACTGCCAGGGCAGCAGCGGCTGAAAGGAAAAATATCCAGTGCCGATTTTTTGAAAATAATTGCCGAATGGTTCGCTGCATGATTCTCTTGGCTGCCAAGGGTCGGCCTCAGGGCATCATCTCTCTGTCGGTCAAAGGCGGGCAGTCAGTGCACTCCGGTGGAATATTTTTAAAAACAATGTCGTTGCCGACCCGCACCCTGTTGAGTGGAGGCTCAAGATACCAATAAAGCTCACCGTTGAGCCACATATCAACGACCTCACTTTCTCCCAACAAGGTCTCAGTTTCTATGCGATACAGTCTGACAAAAGAAGGCATTTTCATGTTGTGGTGCCATAATTTTTGTAATGGAGAAGCCTTATAGTATTCCAAGCGATAAACTTTTCGTGGGCTGATGGAGACTCCGTCGAACTCTGGTGTCATGCCCTCTCGAATTGCAAATGCCAAACAGATAAAAATTACCAGAAAAAATATCCAGCGCAGGTACTTTTGCAATAATTTTTTGATTGATGAAGTTTTAGAGATCATATTGGATCCTATGATTCATGGGTTGCGCTGGTGTATTTTGTTACCATGAAATTTTAATGGGTCTTGGCAGGCGTATGCGATGTACATCCGATAAAATCATAAAATCACCACCCTTGCCGTTTTCCATTCTCCATTTTTGAAAATGGCTGTTTGCTACCAGGTATTTACGATTTTTTGCCGTTTCAGGGGAGATGTTGGCTAACTCTGTATTGGTGTTAATGCTGAATCGCCAGCCAGTCAAGCAGCTCACTCCAGTAAAACCCCAGCAGCCCAAAGGCTGTGAGGCTCCAATCCTATCTTCGAATGGTGAATTTTCATCATTGAAATCATAGCAGTCCCGAAGGTAGAAACCCAGCTCATCAATTTCTATTGAAAATTTGCCTCGCTCTTGTGGTGTGACCATGCCAGAGACAGCAATATTGAGTTGTGATTCGCCCATGGCGCCGTAGAAATCATCCATGGGGTCGCCGTATTTACCGATAAGCCAATAATTGGTTTGGCATGTTTCATGTAGTATTTTTGCTGCCTTTGATAAATCACCAAATCGTGAAGGAATATTTTTCTGATGCATGCCTTGTTTTTTTATCATTTCTTCCAGTCTTTCTATTCCGTTGGGGCTGTTCCATTTCTTCTTCAAATTCTCCATGGCAACATTGACTCTTTCAAAACCCAGTGCCCATTTCATTTTAATTATATTTTCATCAAGATATATTGATGGTAGCTGGCTTAGTCTATAAGGTTCCCGGCTTTTTTTCATAAGTGGATTCATTTTATAGCTATTTCCATTAAACCACCTCTCCATCAGCTTTGCAGAGACCGGCCATCCCAGGCGTGTGCGCATGACCATGGGTATGTCGCGCAACTGAAAAACTGGTGTTTGATACTGCTTCAGGATATTGACCTGGTTAATGCGGTCTTGTATTCGCTGAGGATCATTCATTTTTGATTTCCTTGATGCGGATGGGTTTTTAAATGAATTTTTCAATCCATCGCCCGGTGATGGCATCCGGTATGGGTTGCTGTTTTGCCGCAATTGCTTCGGGCCGGCGACGCAATGCATGCCAGCGGCGATGGCTGCCATTGCTGCCGGCCCATGCCGGCAGCAATGCCTTAGTTTGCGCCCTGCTTTACGGAGGGCAGTTTGGAGACCAGTCGCAGAGAGACCGTGAGGCCTTCGAGCTGGTAGTGCGGACGCAGGAAGAACTTGGAGGTGTAGTAGCCGGGGTTGCCTTCGACTTCCTGCACCTGCACTTCGGCGGCGGCCAGGGGCTTGCGGGCCTTGGTTTCCTGTGAGGAGTTGGCCGGGTCGCCGTCCACATAGTTCAGGATCCAGTCGTTGAGCCAGCGCTCCATGTCCGAGCGTTCGCGGAAGGAGCCGATCTTGTCGCGCACGATGCACTTGAGGTAGTGGGCGAAGCGGCAGCAGGCGAACATGTAGGGCAGCCGTGCCGACAGGTTGGCGTTGGCGGTGGCGTCCGAGTCGTAGTACTCGGCGGGCTTGGCCAGGGATTGGGCGCCGATGAAGGCGGCCACGTCCGAGTTCTTGCGGTGCACCAGGGGCATGAAGCCGTTTTTGGCGAGTTCAGCCTCGCGGCGGTCGCTGATGGCGATTTCCGTGGGGCACTTCATGTCCACGCCGCCGTCGTCGGTGGGGAAGGTGTGGGCCGGCAGGTTGTCCACCGCGCCACCCGACTCCACGCCACGGATGGAGGTGCACCAGCCGTAGTACTTGAACGAGCGGTTGATGTTGACGGCCATGGCATAGGCCGAGTTGGCCCAGCAGTATCTGCCGTGGTCGCCGCTGTCGGTTTCTTCCTCGAAGTCGAACTCATCGACCGGGTTGGTGCGCGCGCCGTAGGGCAGGCGCGCCAGAAAGCGTGGCATGGCCAGACCGATGTATTTGGCGTCGTCGGACTCGCGCAGGCTGCGCCAGGCGGCGTATTCGGTGTTGGTGAAAATCTTGGTCAGGTCGCGCGGATTGGCCAGCTCCTGCCAGGAGTCCATCTGCATGATGGCGGGCGATGCGCCCGAGATGAAGGGGCAGTGCGCTGCGGCGGCCACCTTGGCCATTTCGCCCAGCAGTTCCACGTCCGGCGGGCTGTGGTCGAAGTGGTAGTCGCCCACCAGGCAGCCGAAGGGCTCGCCGCCGAACTGGCCGTATTCCTCTTCGTACACTTTCTTGAAGATGGGACTCTGGTCCCAGCCCACGCCTTTGAAGCGGCGCATGTTGCGGTGCAGTTCCTTCTTGGAGATGTTCATGACGCGGATCTTGAGCATCTCGTCCACTTCGGTGTTGGTCACCAGGTGGTGCAGGCCGCGCCAGGCGCCTTCGAGCTTCTGGTAGTCGTCGTGGTGGATGATGCGGTTGATCTGCTCGGACAGCTTGCGGTCGATCTCGGCGATGATGGCCTGCACGGTCTGGTAGGCATCGTTGGACAGCGTGATCGCCGAGCCCAGGGCCTGCTGGGCCAGTGTCTGCACGGCAGCTTGCACGGCTTCGCGGGCCTGTTCGGTCTTGGGCTTGAATTCTTTTTGCAGCAGATTGCCGAATTCGCTGCCGCCCAGTTCCAGGGCCGATGGTTCGAGTTGGGTTGCGGTGTTCATGGTGTGCTTGCCTCGCTGGTGTGCTGTCTCATGCCTCGGATGCGGTGCCGGATGCCTGCGGGGGCGCGCTATGGGGCGCTGCCGCCAGCGACTTGAGCAGTGCGGGGTCCTTGAGCACCTTGCCGATGAGTTCCTCGGCGCCTTGCTTGCCGTCCATGTAGGACAGCAGGTTGTGCAGCTGGGTGCGGGCCTCCAGCAGCGAGTTGAGCGCGCCGACGCGCCGCGCGATGGCTGCGGGCGAGAAGTCCTCCATGCTCTCGAAGCTCAGGTCGATGTTGAGCTTGCCTTCGCCCGTCAGTGTGTTGTCCACCTGGAATGCGACGCGGGGCTTGATGGATTTCATGCGCGCATCGAAGTTGTCGATGTCGATTTCCAGGAATTTGCGGTCGGCGATCTCGGGCAGCGGATCGACGGGCTTGCCCGACAGATCGGCCATTACCCCCATCACGAAGGGGATCTGCACTTTTTTTTCCGAGCCGTAGATCTCGACGTCGTACTCGATCTGCACGCGCGGCGCACGGTTGCGCGCGATGAATTTCTGACCACTTTTGCCGGTTTTGCTGAGTGACATGAGAGAGACCTTTCAAGAAAAAATGGGTCGAGGCAGAGGTGCTGCGGGGCTGGATGTGTGCTTTGTGCGTTGCTGCTGTGTTGCTGCTGCGTTGTTGGCGTCAGGCATTGCGTCCTTGCTCCAGGCCATGGGGCTACGCCTGCTGCTCTTGCAGGTGCGTGCCCGTGACCACTTCCACCTGGGAGATGCTGTCGGGCGAGAGCTCGCGCAGGATGTCCATGAAGCCCATGCGCATGAAGCGCGCAGCGCGGCGGATGAGCAGTGGGGCGGGGTTGGAGGGTTCGGTGCGTTCGACGAAGGCGGCGATCTCCAGCAGTTGGGCGATCACTTGTTCGCGGTTGCGTGCAGCAGCCGGCGCTGCGCCGGTGGTCTGGGGCAGGGCCTGGCCGGTGTCGGTGTCCGTGGCGGCTGGTGCGGTCATTGCATCTGCGCTGGCATCGGTGCCGGCATCGTGCGCAGTCTGGGGCTGCCACTGTTGCAGGGCCTGCAGCAGTTGGCGCAGGCTGCCCAGTTCGGGCAATTGGTAGCTGGGAAGATGCTGCTCGCAGCAGGCCTGTATCTGGCCCAGCGCCTGCAGTGCGGGTTGCACGGCCTGCAGTGGCGCATGGCCTTCGGCATGGGCGCGGGCAACGGCCATGCGCAGTTCGTCTGCCGTGAGGTGGGGCAGGTTTTCGGGGACGTTGCCCTTGGCCAGGGCTTCGGCGTCACGCACGCTGATCTGGCCCAGCGCGCCGCGCAGAAAGTCGGCGCTGCGCAGGTCGCGCATGAAGCCGGTCACGTCTGACAGGGTGCCCAGCGCGTTCATGCGCATGAAGTAGTCGTCGCCATCTTCTGGCAGGGGATGCACATGTTCCCAGTGGCGTTCCAGCAAGGCGGCGCATAGCTGAAGGCCCTGCAGCGCGCCTGGCAGACCGTGGATGGCCGTCCAGGCGCGGCACAGCAGCACCGCTACGCGCAGGTCCTTGGTGCGCTGCAGCAGTGCTGTGGACTGGCGCTCCACATCGCGCCAGTCCGGCGGCTCGGCGGGGATGATGGTTTCACCGAATTGCTGCTCTGCCTTGCCCTGGGCGGCGCTTTCCATGGACTGGAAGTCGTTGTCATAGGTGAGGTCCGGGCCGCAGGGCGGCTCGGTGGCGGTTTCTATCAGCAGATCCTGCAGGTTGTTGGCCATGGTGCTGTGTGGTGTGTATTGCGGTGCTGTGGACGATGGGGCTGCATGGCTTGCCTGGGCTCAGGCTCCCTTGAACAGCCTTGTGAACAGGCGGCGGTGCAGTACGTCGCGCTGGAGTACTTCGTCATGGGCGTGCTGGGGCGTAGGCGATATCCACCAGACAGAGGTGGTGGAGCCTGCGCGCATGCATGCGCGCCAGTCCAGGCGAGGCAAGTGCGCGGCATGGCGCACAGGGATGTCAAGATCTGCCAGCACGCTGCGCATGGAGAGTTCCTGGTGTTGTGCAGCGTGCCGCGCCTGCCGCAGGGGCCAGTGCAGCGCGGCCAGGCGTTCGTCGAGCTGTTGCGCCGACAGCGGCAGGCGCCTGGCGTCGATGAGGGCATCGCGCGCGCCCGCCAGAAAGCGCTCCAGGTCCTGATCGCACGAGGGCAATGCGTCGGCGCTGTCCATGGTGGCCATGATGGCCAGAGGGAACAGGCGGCCGACACGGTCTGAGCTGGGGCCGATCACGCCCACCATGGGTTGTCCCAGGATGGCGCCGGGGCACAGGAAAAACCAGATCGGCGATTGCACGAAGCGCGTGGACCAGTTGTCGCCGGCATCGCTGCGCAGCTGGTCCATGCCGTTGCGCAGCCATTCGTCCCAGCGCATGGTCAGCGCATGCGGCAGGCGACGGCCCACGAAGTCTCCCTGGCTGGGCAGTTTGCCCCACCAGGCGGCGCATGGCGTTGAAGTGGTCATGGTGTTCACAGCCGGTCCGGGCATTCGAATTCCTCCATGGCCTTGAGCCGCAGCGGGTTCAGCACGCTGCTGGCAGTCACTTCCATGCGCAGCTTGCGGCCGTCGATGGTGAACTCGGCGGTGAAGCGTTCGGGCGAGTTGCCTGGCACGATCTGCGCGCGGTCGAAGAGGCGGTGCAGCGCCCAGGGGCCTTCTGTCACCAGGCCCGTGTTCTGCGCGCCAGTGGCCGTGATTTGCAGGCGGGCCTGGCCGGTGCCGCGTGTGCCGGGCCAGGTCACGGATTTGGGAATCTGGGGGCCATGCTGGTAGCGCACGATTTCGCCGTCAACGTCCAGCACCATTTGCGAGATGGCAGCATCCATGTCCAGCGGCTTGATTTCCAGGCGGATGCTGGGCACGCGCCCGCCCGCCCGGAAGAACACGTCGCGGATGATGGCTGCGCGCTGGAAGGCCGTCAGCGAGGCGGAGCCGCCAACGGGTGTGCCGTCCACGCCTTGTTTGAAGGTCCAGGGCGTGGTGGAGATGTCCACCATGGGCTGCAGCTGGGAGCGGAAAAATTCGTCCATGGTGCCGCCCACTGCGAACAGCCGCGCGAAGTCGTCGGTGGTGACATCGCGTGTGGCGCTGCGCGTGAACGGGTAGCGGCCCAGGATGGCGCGGCGGCAGAAGTCGCCGATGGCGGCATTGAGGTTGCCGCCCAGGGTGCTGCGCACACTGCGGCCCACCTGTGCCGAGGTGACGGCGGCCAGATCTTCGTACATGCTGCCCAGCGGCGGCGGCACGCGCTTGGCTTCGGAGCGCACTTTCTCCAGTGTGCCTGCCAGAGAGGGCGGCACACTGCCGCCCTGGATGACTTGCTGGCGTGCCGAGGCGATCACGGCTGCAGCCTCGCCCATCACCTGCAGGCTGGCCGTGATGGGGGCCGGGCCTGAGCCGTTGCTGGTGGCCAGGCGCCGGTATTCGCGGAAGCGAAAGTCCACGATGTCTGCTTCCAGCGTGCCTGTGGCCAGCATGCCGCCCACGTTCAGGGGCTTGCCTGTGAGGCGGCTGAGTTGCTGCTGTTCCTCACGGATGCGCTGCAGCTTTTCGCCCAGCCAACTGCTGGTGCTGCCCGATGCACCGCCGTCTTGCTGCTCGGGGCGGCGAGACAGTGTGGTTTCTCGTGCCACGGCGCGGATGAACTGCTCCAGGCTGGAGTTGGCCGAGGAGTACAGCCGCGCCTGCTCTCCGGCCTGCTCCAGCGAGGCCATGCGCACGGGCCGGATGTCCGCCAGAAAGCTCTCCCACTGTTTGGCGTACTCCATGAGGTACAGGCGCTTGACTTCGTTGGCAAGCTGGCCTGTGAGCACTTCCTGGGCCACGCTGCGCCGGCCTTCAGCCTGTCCGAGCACCCAGGCTTCTTCTTTTGCCAGCAGGGTGGTCACCTTGGGCAGTTCGTGCAGGAATACGCCATGGTAGCCGTCGTAGGTGAACAGGCCGCTGATGCCCTGCGTCAGCGGGCGGCCGCTGGCACGGCTGAAGACCTGGGGCGCTTCTGGGCCGCTGGCCCGTACTACGCTGAAGTCCGGTGGCAGCTTGTCGCCAGTGGCCAGCAATTGCTTGAGCCGGCTGTAGGCGCGCTGGGCGGGCGACATCTGGGCCAGGCGCTGGCGCACTTCGGCAACCAGGGTGGTGTCCATGGGCTGGCTGGAGACGGCGACCCGGCCGTCGATGAGTTGGTCCAGGTGTTCGGCGAGCTGCTCCACCAGCCCGGCCTGCACCAGGTGCGGCGCAAGGTTGGCCTCCCAGTCGCTGCGCAGCCAGGCCTTGATGAAGGTGGCATCGAAATGGTCAGGCTCATAGAGCATGAGATAGGCCTTGAGGGCCTCATAGCTGGCTTCAGGGCTGCTGGCGCCCGTCTGGCGCAGCGAGCGTGCCAGATGGCTGCTCAGGCGTGGCAGCCATGCGTCTTCCAGCAGGCGCAGGTAGGTGGCATGCGCGGCGGTCTGTACTTTGGGCACCTGCAGCAGGCCCCAGCGCCAGCCCAGGGGCGGCGAGTCCTCGTAGCGGCCACTGCGTGCCAGGTGCGCTGCATGGTTGAGCATGGGCACCAGCGCGACTACGCTGTCCGGGTCGGCGGACTTGGACTCTTGCACGGCCAGGCGCAGCGTATCGGTGTTGTCGCGCACCTCGGCCAGATAGCGCTGGTTGTTTTCGTAGCTCAGTGTCCATGCCAGTGCCGCGCCCGCCAGTCCCAGGCCCAGGGCGCACAGGCCTGCGGCCTGCAGCATGCGCAGTTGGCGCTCTCGTTTGGCATTGCGCCCGGTCAGGCCGGACTCTTTGAACATCACGTCCTTGAACAGCGTCTCCAGGAAGTAGCTGCGGCCCTGGGCCGGCGCGGCCACTGCGGGCGGCTGCTCGCGCAGCGCGAAGCGCCGCGACAGTGCCGACATCACGCGGTCGAAGGGCATGCCTTCCTGCGTTCCGCTGGTGAAGTACACGCCCCGCAGCAGCGGTTTTTCCTTGAAGCGCGATGCGGCGAATGCCGCCTCCAGCGTGTCGCGCACAACGTCCTTGAGGCCCGAGAATTGCTGTGGCAGGGCATAGATGAGGCTGCGCCGCGCGAGGTCGGGTTCGGCCATCAGACGCTGCGGCAGCAGGCGGTGCATCTGTGCCGCCAGGGCGTCGAATTCCTCGATGAACAGTGCCTGGGCGGCTTGCGGGTCGCTTGCGGGTGAGCGCTGCGCCTTTTCGTCATAGGGGTAGGTAAAGCCCCAGACCTGTGCGCGTTCCTCACGGCTCATGGCGCCGAAGAATTCGTTGAAGCCCGCCAGCAGGTCACTCTTGGTGACCAGTACATAGACCGGAAAGCGGATGGTCAGCTCTTCGCACAGCTCACCCAGGCGCAGGCCGATCAGCTGGGCCAGTTCGGCGCGCTCACCATCGTCGCTGCTGAGCAGCTCCTGCACGCTGAGCGTGACGATGACGCCGTTGATGGGCTGGCGCCCGCGAAAGCGCTTGAGCAGTTGCATGAAGCCGTGCCAGGCAGCCTTGTCCTGCTCGGCATCGCTTTCCTGCGTGGTGTAGCGGCCTGCAGTGTCCAGCAGCACGGCCTCGTCCGTGAACCACCAGTCGCAGTTGCGTGTGCCTCCGATGCCACGGATGGATTTTTTGCCGAACTGGGCGGCCAGCGGGAAGTTCAGCCCCGAGTTGACCAAGGCCGTGGTTTTGCCCGAGCCTGGCGAGCCGATGATCAGGTACCAGGGCAGTTGGTAGACGTAGCGTTTGCTCCAGCGACCGAACAGGCCGCCTTCGGTTTGACCGAAGCGCGTCTTGCTCAATGTGTCCAGGGCTTCCTTGAAGCGGGCTTGCAGTTCGGCGATTTCCCCGGAGCCTGGCGCTGGCGCGCCATCGCTGCTGCGCGGCGCAGTCATGCGCGCCAGGCCCGCCAGCAGGTGTTCGTTCATGCTGCGCGCGCGCCACCAGTGCAGCGCCAGACGCAGCACCCAGAGCGTGAACAGGCCGGTGATGAGCCAGCCACGCACTGCGGGGCTGCCCAGCGGCTGGTAAGGCTGGATGAAGATGAGCGGCCCGACGAACCAGATGAGCAGGCTCAGTGCTACCAGGCCCAGCAGCTGCAGTGTGTAGCGGTTGAAAAGCCATGAAAAGATACTGCGAAACATGGCTCAATTCCTGGGTTCGGTGACCGTGGAAGGGGTCTGCAATGACTGGTCGCGCAGTTGTGGCGCAACCAGCAGCACGATTTCCACACGGCGGTTCAATGCACGGCCTTCGGCGGTGTTGTTGGATGCAATAGGATCGCTGTCGGCGCGTCCCTCGGCATGCAGGCGCTGGCGGTCGCGCAGAGAGTCCGCCAGCATCTGTGCCACGGATTGGGCTCGCTCTTGCGAGAGATTCCAGTTCGATGGAAAACGCGCGGTACGGATCGGCTGGTTGTCGGTGTAGCCGTTGATCACCACGCGGCCTGGCACTTCGTCGAGGGCGGCGGCAACGCGGTGGATGACCTGCGCGTAGCGGGGCTTGACCACGGTGGATGCCGGGTCGAACAGGCCGTCGCCGCGCAGCACCACGGTGCTGCGGTCGGCTTCGTCGCGGACGCTGACCAGGCCCTCGCGGATCTCCGGCTCCAGGAATTGGCGCAGGCGCGGCTTGGCAATCGCAGCGCTTGCTGCTGCAGCGGTGCGCGGGAATCGGATTTCGTTGATGGCCGCGAACAGGTCGTCCGAGCTGGTGGACAAGCGGTAGCTGAACCACAGATAAATCGCAAAGGCCAGCAGCAAGGTGCATGCGGCCGCCACCCACAGCGGCACCATGGTCCAGGGCGCTGCCGCGATGCGCTGTACTCCGCGCCAGTGGGCAGACAGCAGGCTGCTGCGGTCGCCGCGCGTGGACTCGATGAGTTGCAGCAGCCGTGCCTTGAGTGTCTCCAGCTGGCTGGCGCCGTTGTCGATGACGCGGTAGCGGCCTTCGAACCCGAGCATGATGCAAAAGTACAGCAGCTCGATCAGGTCAATGTGCTGTCCGGGTGTCTGCACCAGGCGTGCCAGCAGCTGGAAGAATTTTTCTCCGCCCCACGTTTCGTTATGCAGGGCGACCAGAAGGCTGTGTCTGGGCCAGACGCCTTCGCTGCCCCAGGGCGTCTGAGCAGCGGTCTCGTCCAGCACGGTGCAAATGCAGTAGCGTGCACCGATGATGGTTTCCATGGGTACGCCCGAGGCACCTGCGCGCTGTTCGAAATCGCGGATGTGCTCCAGCAGCATCTGTTGCAGTGCGCGCGGGTCCTGGTTGGTGACCATGGCGCGGATCTGCGGGATCAGGTTCAGCAACTGATTGGCGGCAGCCACCAGGGGGTTGCCGCCGCTGACCACATCGGGCAGCAGTGAGCGCAGGGGGCCCTGGCTGGAGGGCTCCTTGCTGTCGGTTGTGCCGATGGCGATGCCTGGGGGGGTGCCGGGGGCCGCGCCCTGAGGGGCTTCAGGCCATGGCGAAGGGGTATTGAGTGTGGAACTGTTCATGTCGAAGAATGCGCCGTGCCATTGGCACACCGGCACGTACGTTGCGGCACATGCAATCGCGCCTGCACTTGCAGTGCAGGGCCGCAAGCGCCGCCATGGCCACAGCTGTCGCTGTGGCTTGCGCCTTGCCTGGAGGGATGCATCCATTTCATGGTGTGGTGCTGCTTGCGGGCCAGGGCACTAGCGGCGGATGGCCCAGAATTCCAGTTGCAGCTCGGGAAAATCGCCGGAGACATGCATGGCCAGGCCACCCGAGCTTTGCAGCTGGTTCCACAGGTCATGCGTGGTATCCACCTCGAAGTAGTTGTAGCCCGCGTGGTAGGGAATCTCGCGTGGCGCGATGGGCAGGGGCCGCAGCGTGACGCCAGGCAGGTGCAGGTTCACCAGATCGCGGATGCGCTCGACCGGGCCCAGCTTGGTCTGGGTCGGGAAATGGGTGCGCAGGAAATCGGGCGTGGTCTGTGCATGCGCTGCGAGCACGAAGTCGCAGGTGGTCAGCAGTTCGGTAGACGGGATGAGCGCCACGCGCACGCCATATTGGCGCTCGTGCAGCGTAATCTGGATGGCACTTTGCTCCAGCACCGATGACAGGCTGCGCCGCAACTCCAGCATCAGCGGGACAAAGCTGCGCCGCAAATCGTCATGGTCATAGGCTGGCAGTTCCTGCGGACGCCGACGCTCGTGATCGAAAGTCGCCAGTTCGGCTGCCAGCCGTGACAGCTCCTCGAACAGGCGCTCGGGATGTATGGCGCTGGTGCGCGTCCAGTGCTGTGCTGCACCGCTCCAGTGATTGATGAGCTGCAGCAACAGGAAGTCACCGACCTCGCCGATGCCTCCGCGCTCAGGCTGGATCATGCGCTGTGCCAGTACTTCGCCACGCTGACGCAGCAGGCCGTGAATTTCCTTGGTGAATGCGTACAGCTCGGAACTGGGGCCGTTGTTGACAACGGTGGGGATGAAGCCCGGATCCAGGACTACGGCACCATCGGGCTGACGCTCAAGTACATGTGCCACGGGCAGGCTGGCCCAGCCTTCGGTGATCTCGTGGGCCGGGCGCAGACTCAGACGCAGGCGGCCGAGCTGCACTTCGGCAGGCTGGGCCCCGATGTCGTTGCTGTCAGCCACCTCCCTGACATCGCTCAGGTAGCGGGCAGGGCTTTGGCCGCTTTCGTCGAACGTCACTTCGCTGCCTGCAAGGCGGCGCAGCGGCAGGGCCAGATGGATGACCACATCCTTGAAGTCCTTGCCGATGTCCAGGGGCGCAGGGGCCTCGTCGTCGCCCGGCAGTTGGAAGGTCGTGCCATCGGGCATCACGCCATGGGCCGAGCGCAGGCCCAGTTTTCCCAGGCGCAGCAGGCTGGTGTCCAGCACCAGCTCGGAAAACCCCCAGAAAAAGGGCTGACCGGGCAGACTGCGCGACTGCAACTGCTGAAACAGGAACCGTTCCTGCTGCTGGAAATGCTGGGGCCGCAGGAACATGCCTTCGGCCCAGATGACTTTGCGTTGCCAGACCATGGAAATCACTTTGCAGCAGGTTGCAGGCGGACCGTGACTGCGTCGCGCGTCAGGTGGACCACATAGCGAATGGGCTGCAGCCGTTCGGTGGCGCCCAGGCCCCACCAGCGGCGGCGCAGTTCGATCGAATTGGGTGCGTCAACCCAGGCGCGCCAGGTGCTGCGCTCCAGGTCGCGGTAGGCCGCGAACAGGCCGAAGGTCCGCACGTCAGGGTTGCCTTTGTTTTCGATGGTCTGGCGCTGGCCAGGCGCCAGCAGGAATTCTTCGCGGCGCACGAAATCACTGCCCAATTGGCCATCGTCCTTGTCCAGCAGATCAAAGAAGCCGGCGCGTTCGAATGCTGCCGCAGCGCGCAGTTCATAGATGCGCAGCAGCACGGGTTTGGGAATGCCCTCGCGGTCGGGGTTCACATCGGCATTGGCAATCACCTCAAACAGCGCAGAAGGTACTGCCGTGGGGGCCGGCTCCGGTGCACGGCCCAATGAGGGGATGGTGCCGCAGCCAGCCATTGCTGTGACCATGCCTGCAGCTCCCAGGGTGCGCAGTGCCTGGCGGCGTTCTTGCTGTATCCACATGGCGTGTCCTGTTTTCATCTCATTCATTGGTTTCGCGCGCCTGCACCCATGCCGTCAGGGCGCTGAGGTTGTCCTGGTGGGGGTTGCCCAGCGATGCAACATGCTCGACCATGCGCTGTATCCATTCGTCTGGGTGACGGCTGCGGGCGAGCAGGGACTCCATCTGCGTCTCGTGCAGGTCCTCCCACAAGCCATCCGAGCACAGCAGGAATACGTCGCCAGGTTCCAGCACGAGTGCATCAGCGCGCACGGTGGGTGGTACCTGGCCTTCGGCGCCAATGGCGCCGGCCAGCACGTTGCGGTTGGGCAGCCTGCGCGGGTCCGCCTCCTCGTACAGGCCTGCGTGCAGCAACTGCTGCACGATGCTGTGGTCTTGTGTGCACACATGCACGCGTCCCTTGCGGAACAGGTACAGGCGGGAGTCACCCCAGTGAGCCCACAGCGCGCGGCCCTGCTGTACGTCAAGGCACAGCACGACCACGGTGGCGCTCATGTGCATGCGCGATACCGAGGCCGTTTGCTGGCCGCAGACCTTGTGCTCTGCCTGGGAAATGAGCGAGGCCAGACTGGCAGGCGCAAACAGGGGGTTGTCTCTAAAGCCCTCCAGGACGGCCTGCACCGTCAGCTGTGCAGCCAGTTCCCCGTGGCCATGGCCTCCTGCGCCATCGGCCAGGGTGCAGCACAGGCCTTGCGAGCCCTGACTCAGGATGCCCATGGCGTCTTCGTTGCTGGAGCGGCTGCCGCGAAAGGAGGCGCTTGCCACCTGTATGCCGTAGCGTTGGCCTGGACCATCGAAATGCACGATCAAGATGGCCTCCTCGTCGCCTGTTCGGCCTGCTCATAGGCATCGACGAAGGTTCGGCCAGAAAACGCTGCGAGGTCGTCTTCGGCATGGCGGCGCAGCGCGTCGAAGTTGTGCTTGTAGTCATCCCACAGTGCGGCCTTGCGGCTGTTGGTGAGGATCTTGTCCAGCAGGCCCGGGTGGCTTTCAGTGCGGCGCTCCAGCTCGCTGGGGTCAAAGCGCGCCAGTGCTTCGGCGTATGCGGCACGAATGCCAGCCATCAGTGCCAGCTGGTGCACATGCAGGTCGGCATAGGCTTCCTGCATGGCTGGCAGGGGCTTCATGAAACCGGGGAAGGTCTGGTGGACCATCTGCATGAGCACGCCCTCGGCGTTGGGCAGGAACTTGAATGGGTTGTTGGCACCCGACGCGATGATGGTGACCCCGGCACGGAACTCGCGCTTGATCTCGGTGCGTGCCGCCAGCAAGTCGATGGTGCCTTGCACCGCGATTTGCAGTACCTCGCCGAAGGTGCGCATGAACTCGGGCGTGATTTGCAGATGCGTTTTGGCGGGGTCCAGGCCAGCGCCCTCGATGAAAGCGCGGGCCAGGCTGTCGAGATCGGTGCCTGGCGCAGCAGTCGCAGCCGAAGCTCCTGTTGTGCTCGCCATGGCTGGAGAGGGGCTGCTGGCGCACGTGCTGGTGTGTGCGCTGTTGCTGTGGGCGTGCTGGGCCGGCAGTGTCACAGCCGCAGCATCTGGCACGGCGGGCGCGCTGGAGGGGGCCAAAGGGGCTGCTGCAGGCTGAATGCGCGGCAGATTGAACGCCTGGCCCAGTTCCGAGCTGCGCGCGCCAGCCTGGATGAATGACTCCTGGCTGGATATCTGTCCGGGGGCGCCGAAAAGCGCCAGCGGGTCCAGCGTCTGCGAGGGCTCAAAGCATGCCGGCAGGCCTGTGTGGGAAGCGTCATGCAGAGACTGCGCACCCGGTCCAGAAAGAGGCAGTTCCTGCACCATGCCATCGTGGCGCTGGGCAATCAGGTCGCCGTCTCCGGGGACCGGCAGGCCTGCATTCCATGGATCCTGTGCCTGTTCAGTACGCTTAGGGGGAGCTGCGAATGGGTCGAAGTCTTTGGGGATCAGGGGGCGGTGCACTGTCTGCGAGGGCTGCATGGCAAGCAGATCCTGCAGAAGCGGGGCCTGTGGTTGCGCGGGCTCTGAGGCCAGTGCAGCACCAAATTCGATGGCCTGCGGGATGGCTTGCGCCTGGGCAGGCTGGGCTTGCACAGGCGCAGCCATAGCATTCATGGGGACGGGTGCCGCAAACGGTGTGCCCGGCGCCACCGCGCACAGTGTGTACTTGCCAATGCGCAGGCGTGCTGCCATGGGCAGCGCGATTTCCTGGCCCGAACACACCTCCTGATCCGATACCCAGATGGGGTCGCGCTCGCTCAAGTTCGCGACGAAGGCGCCGTCCGCATCCAGCCGTACCATGGCATGCACACGCGCCACCGACGCATCTGCGTCGGAGATGATGAGTTTGTTCTGGCCGCTTCGTCCTATCGTGCCGCCAGCCATGCCGAAGATGGCGTGCCAGTGGTGGCTGATGGCCACTCCATCGTGCTCCACGACCCTGAGTTCGATTTTTTCCATGGGTGCTTTGGTAGGACAGTCGTGCTTCAGGATGCTTTGCGCGCGGGAGTAGATGCGGGGGCGGGTGCTGGCTTCTTCTTGGAGCGCAAAGCGGCTGCGCGGGCATTGCTGAACTCCCGTCCCCAGACGGGGTGCCCCTTCTCGGCTTCGGTCAACTGAAAGCTGGGGTCCAGCGCCAATGCCATGTCAAAGTGCTGGCGGCAGGGCTTTCTGCGGCCTTCGACGCAGTGGCTGAAGGCGATGTACTTCAGCGCCTTGACCTGAGAACTCATGGGCAATTCCTGAGCGGTGGACAGTGGTGTCAGCGCATTGATTGCGTTTTCGTAGCGGCCATCGACATACATCTGGATGGCATCGACCAGCTCCTGTTCCTTGATTACCACGGGGTCTACCGGCTTGACGGGCTCAGGTGCAACTGGCGCCACGGCAGGCTCAGGGGCGGGCGGCGGCGGGGTCTGGCAAGCGGCAAGGCCGAAGGCCATCACCAGGGAGGCAGACAGAAAGCGAATCGAAGAAGGGATGTGCATACTCATCTCGCGTCAAAGTCATGGGAAAGGGTCAGGAGCTGCCCTTCGGTGAGCTGAATCACCTGGCGAAAGCTCTCGAAACCAGGACTGAGCAACTCCACCGTGTGGGTGCCGGCGGGCAGCTTCAGCCAAACAAGCGGAGGGGTCACGCCGGTAGGCTTGCCGTTGATCCGCACATGTGCCCAGGGGCTGATCCTCAGGCGCAGGTTGTGATCGGCCCTGGGTGCCTGCGCGGCCTGGAGGCGGGGCACAGAGGTGGCCGAGTTCAGTGGGGTGATTGCCGTGATGACCCGGCTGTTCAGCTCGAAACTGCCGAGCGTTATCGCTGCTTTGGGAGAATGCGCTTGCCGGCAGTTCTGCGTCCAGCGCTCCAGTGCTCGACTGTAGGCCTGCCCCCATGGCGTACCCGTGGTTTCGTAAGTCTGCAGTGCGAAGCCTGCATGTGCAGCAAAGGCTGCCTCGAAAGCGGCCTCGCACTGCGGCCACTGCCTTTGTGTGCAATACACGAAGGCCAGGTACTTGTGGGCCGATGCGCGTTCGGCTGCGTCAGGCAGCCCAGAAGACAAGGCCGCCTGCAGGCTGTGTTCTGCCTGTGCCAGGTCGCGTACTTCGTACTGTGCGATGCCTTGGCCCAGCAGAGGTCGCCCTGCAGACGTGCGGGCGCTGGAGGCAGAGGACTCTGCGCAGGCTGCCTGGCGCTGCTGGGCCTGCACTGGCAGGGCCAGCCATGCCAGACATACAGGCAGCAGCCAGTGGGGGGGCAACAATACAGCCATGCACCACGCTCATTCGAAGAGGTGGCGGACCGTGACCGGTTCGCCGTTTTTCACCTGGATGGTCTTGGTGACTGCGGTGACTGAGCCTGCCCCAGGGTTGCTGATGTCGATGCGGTATTCCCCTTCGGGCAGTTCCATCTGCGTCATGGGTGGACTGGTCTTGGCGGCAGCTCGATTCACTGACACGTAGCCCCAAGGGGAGATACGGAAATGAACCTTGCCCATGGCCACTGCGGGCTTGCGAGCCTCTGCCTTGGCTGTGGTCTCGGGTGGCTGGGGTGCCGCAACGGGAGCTACCGCAGCAGCAGCGACAGGTTCCTGGGATTCGGCCTGGCTGGCTGGCGGGGATGTCGCGATATGGGCTTCGGGTGTGGCAGAGGCCTGCTCCAGCGGGGGTAGCAGTTCTTCCTTTGGGGAGTGGGCCAGAGATGCCTCGTTGAGCAGTCGCTGCATCAGAGTCTGCGCTTCGGCACGATGTCTGCCTTCGGGGAAGCTGTCCAGATAGTCCTGCATGCTGAGCAAAGTCGACTGGCTTTGTGCCTGTTGCCAGGCCAGTCCGTCGCGTGCAGCGAGCGTAGCTGCGCGCGCCTGTTGCTGTGAGTGGTTAAACCACGCCATGCCCGCTGCAGTGATCGCAACAACGACGCCCGCTGCAATGGCGGCAGATTTGAACAATCGTTTGCGCGGTAAAGCGCCCGCTGCCTGTGTTTCCGGCTGTGCCTGCGCTGGCGGCACCTGTGCAGGAGGTGCCGCGCGGGTGGTCTCGGCCACTGTCATTGCGGGCTGGACTGGGCCCGCAGCGGGGTCTGGCTCAGACACCGGTGGTGGCTGCATGGCAGGCAATATCTTTTCTATGTCCAGTTGCGCCACGCCATCCAGCAGGCCGGTTGGAGCATTGGCTGCATGTGTGGGCAGTGCAGTGGTGCCGGTGTGCGTTTCTGCATGCTGCCCTTCCAGAGCAGTGGGCTGCTGCAACTGCGTTGGCGGTGCAGGCATTGGCAAGCTGGCAGTCGCTGGCATGGCGAACGAGGGCGGTGCCACGGTCTGGGCTGACGAGGGTAGCCCGAGCAACAGCCGCAGCTGCGCAATGGACTGGGGGCGCTCCTGGGGCTGCACGGCCAGTGCGCAGTGCATGCCGTGCAGGAAGGCCTCGGTGAAGCCTGGGGCCTGGGCTGCTGTCAACCGCAGAAGGGGGTCGCTGACCATGCGGGCGACCGAGGTTGCTGGAGGCTTGCCAGTCACGGCCATATGCATCAGTGCTCCGACCTGGTAGACGTCGGTCCATGCGCCCTGCGGCATGGCGCCGTCATCCACGTACTGCTCAATCGGCGCAAATCCTGGTTTGAGCACCATGGTCAGGGCCTGGGTCATGTCGCCGATGATGCGCCGCGCGGCGCCGAAATCCAGCAGCACAGGGCTGCCATCGTGCTGCACGAAAATGTTGTCGGGCGCGATGTCGCGATGGAAGCAGTCCTCGGCATGCAGCACTTCGAGCACGTCCAGCAGTGGCGCCAGCAGTGCACACAGTGTTTCCTGGTTCAGGCGTGTGGCGGGGTTGTCCAGCACATGGCGCAGCGTTTGTCCCTCGTAGAGGCGCATCACCATGTAGGCGGTTCCGCCGGCTTCGAAGAAACGGTATACGTGGACCAGGGTAGGGTGTGAAAAGCGGGCGAGCAGCCTTGCCTCGTTGATGAAACTGCGCAGACCTGCATCGAAGGCGCCCCGGTGCTGCGAGCGCACATGGACATGGTGCGAGCTTTGGCGGCCTGCAAGGGCCGCAGGCATGTACTCCTTGATCGCCACCTCGCGATCCAGCGCCAGGTCCTTGGCGCGGTAGACGATGCCGAAGCCGCCTTCGCCGATTACGTCAAGCACGCGGTATTCGCCAATCTGGACACCTGCCGGAAGGCAGTTGGTCGAACCTGTTGCAGCGCTATCCATGTAATGCTACCCACGATGTTGTTTCACTGCCTGCGTGATCTTTCGATCGCGCTGGCAGTGCCGAGCCCGGTGTGGGCTGCTTGGATTGTTGATTTGACTGCCTGCGCAAGCAGTCGCCCTTTGCCGCAGATTCATTACGCCCTCATGAGCGCTTGCGGCAAGAGGCCGGTAAAAGTGGCTGATGATCTTGAAGGGGGTGCCTTCGCGTCATATGGTGCCGGCCTCAAAGCAGCGTAAGTGTAGTCTGTGAACCTCGGAAAAATATGACTGGCTGGCATGTATTTGCATTGGATACAATTTCTAACTTATTCTGCCTATGTGAAGATGGCAGCTTGTACTTGTCATCCATGAAAATTATCCACTATCATCGCGGCTCCAACTGAGGGAGGTATCGGAGGGCGGGCGATAAAATTCAACTACAGGTTTCTCTCTTGTGGTTCCTGCGTTATTCCGCTTGATCAATGGGTGTGAGCTATCGTCTCGATGGTTCCCATGGTCAGGTGTTGCTTCGCACGAGTGTGCTATTTGTTCGCATGCAAAATCTTGTTTTGATTGGCCCGTCGGTTTGCATGCGAACTTTCCATTATTTTCCTATTCACGAGGTGTTCCATGTCTGTTGATATGTTCATGAAGGTCGAAGGCGCCAGCGGCGAGTCCCAGGACGCGAACCACAAGGGTTGGACTGACATCGATTCCTTCACTTGGGGTGCGACCCAGTCCAGCACCATGGCCAGCGGTGGTGGCGCCGGTGCTGGCAAGGTGAGCTTCCACGACCTGAACGTCGTCGCCAAGATCGACAAGTGCTACCCTGCTGTGCTCAAGCACTGTGCGACTGGCAAGCATCTGGGCCAGGTGGAGATTTCTCTGTGCAAGGCAGGTGGAACCCAGATCGAGTTCACCAGGGTCACGCTGACCGACGTCATGGTGACAAATGTGACCGTGAGCGGTGCCAATGCCTCTGACACGGTGACCGTCAACTACGCCTTCCAGGCTGCCAAGGTCAAGACCCAGTACTGGGAGCAGACCAATCAGGGCGGCAAGGGTGCTGAAAGCCAGATGGGCTTCAGCATCAAGGAAAACAAAGAGGCCTGAGTGCCGCTGTCGCCTGCGGGCGGCCTTGCGGTAGTGCGGCTGCTTTGCATGCAGTGACTTTGCATACACCGCTCCTCGTTGTATCGAAAAATTCATACAGCAATCAACGCCTTCCTTATGGAAGGCGTTTTGGTTTCTGGGCTGTAGTGTGCCTGACTCCTATGGTGATCAGGCTGATCTCTATGCACAGGTTAACAAGTAACAAGTTAACAATATTCTCGGACAGGTCTGATTGATTTTTGTGGAGCTATGATGGTTGCCTGAAAGCGCATAAATTTTGCGCGTAAATCTACTCATGATGAAGCAAGTCCCATACCGTTATTTAATCTGATACAAAAGATCTTGACAGGTATATATTTTCTAAAGTATTAGAACTATGAGGGGTGTTTCACCGTAAAGTTGTAGATAAAAGGGTTGTTTTTTGTTTGTGGCCCTCTGTTTTAAGTCCCAATGGATTGTTTAATGGCCCATGCTCTTTCGCGTGCTTACCTTTATTGCTGGATTGATGTGTGCCGGTCGATAGTGCCTCCCCGCTCTGCCATGAAGGCACATTCATGCTGACCCCCTTGCACAAGAATGCCCGAACCACTCCTGACGTGAGGGCCGAGATTGCCGCCAGCAGCGAGTCCGCCAGCGTGCTGGCTCAGCGTTACGGCATCACCGTGCAGACGGTCTACAAGTGGCGCAAGCGCCAAAATTTCAGCGATCGTCCAAATGTTGCCAACCGTTTGCGGACCGTGCTGACGCCTGCGCAGGAAGCTGTGGTCGTGCAGCTGCGCCGAGCCTTGCTGTTGTCATTGGACGACCTGTTGACCGTCACGCGCGAGTTCCTGTGCGCCGAGGTGTCACGATCAGGGCTTGATCGCTGTCTGCGCCGCCATGGCGTGAGCAATCTGGAAGCGCTGCGGTCTGTGCAGACGCATGCAATGGCTGACGCAGAGTTGCCAGGCTGTCTGCGCCTGCAGGTGTATGGCTTGCCGCGTCTGGAGCAGCGGTCTGTGGGGCCAGGGTACCTGTTTGTGGCCATAGACCATGCAACGCGTTGGGTTTTTGCCATGCTGCAGGCTGATTGCAACGGGGTTAGCGCACGCTCTTTCGTATGGATTTTGCAACAGGCTTTTCCTGCCCGGATCCGCCAGCTGCTGACGCCAGCAGGCCCTGGGTTCACTGACCCCGCCTTTGCCTGGCTGTGTCAAGGATTGGGGGTTGCGCATGTCCTGCTGGCGCCCGATGCGGATGCCGTTGTCGGACTTGCAAAGTGTTGTGACGGATACTTGGCCGATGTGCTCAAGACCCGGTGCTTTCGTGATGGCGAGGATCTGCGGCAGGCACTTCAGCGTTATGTCGCGCTGTACAACCACCAACTCCCGCAACTGGCGCTCAAGGGCAAGACGCCGATACAGGCGATGGACAACTGTCGTGTAACTCACCCCTGGCTGTTTGCCCGTGCCTGCAGCCCGGCTGCTTGATTCTTGGGCGCGTGCTCAAGGCCTTTTCTGGGTTCCATGGCTGTGCAAGTGCAGCGTTGGTGAGGCCTTCCTTGCGTTCTCAAGGATGCCAGCTGCTCGCCCGCACGGCAGGCGAGCGCGTGCTGGTGCTGCCGGCCAGCGCATAGGACAGCTGGTTGGCCGCCGCGACCACGGTCTGCGCCAGTGCTTCGAGCCGGGGTTCGGGCAGGCGTGTGGCCGGGCCCGAGATGCAGACTGAGCCCATGAGCCGCCAGTGCATGCCGAACACGGGCGCCGATACGGTGGCGACGCCCTGTTCGCGTTCGCTAATCGACCAGTGGTAGCCGCGCTGGCGGATTTTTTCGTACACGGCGCCCGGCTCCCCCGAGAACGCCAGGATCACTCGCCCGGGCGAGCCGCTGTCCAGCGGCAGACCCTCGCCCATGCGCGCGTGGTGGCGCAGCGCCTGGGGGCCTTCCACACGTACCAGGCAGGTGCGCACATTGCCTTCGCGCACGTAAAAGGCCGCGCTTTCGCCGCTGGCCTGGGTGAGTGCGCGCAAGGCGGGCTCCAGCACGTTCTGGACATCGAAGCCTGCCTGGTAGCGCGCGCCCAGCCAGCCGGCGGCGGGGCCCAGCCGCCACTCGCCGTCCTCGCGCTGGACCATGAAGCCCGATTGCGCCAGTGTGCGCGCCAGGCGCAGCACGGTGGTTTTGTGCAACGCGCAGCGCCGGCTCAGTTCGGCCAGCGACAGGTGTGACTCGCCCAGTGCGAAGGCTTCCAGCAGTTGCAGCGCGCGTGTGACGGCGATGACGCCGCCGTCCTTGGTCGTGGTGGCCTGGTTGTCGGGCGATGGAACGCCAGGAGAGAGAAGGTTGCTCATGGTGCAATTGGTTGCGCTGTATGAAACGGCATTGTATGGGTTGAAACGTTTTCATAAAGTCCGATCCACGCCATGCCGCTGTGCATGTGCTCTTTCCCACAACAACGGAGACAGTCCACCATGCCCATTTCCGCTTTTTCGCGCCGCCTGAATGTCCGCCTGTTCGCTGCCCTGCTGGGGGTGGCCGCTGGCGTTGTACCCGCTGCCGGCGCGCTGGCCCAGGCTGCCTATCCCAGCAAGCCCATCCGTCTGGTCGTGCCGTTTCCGCCGGGCGGCGGCACGGACATGATCGCGCGCACCGTGGCGCAGAAGCTGGCCGACCAGAACAAGTGGACGGTGGTGGTGGACAACCGCCCCGGCGCGGGCGGCAATCTGGGCGTGGATGCCGTGGCCAAGGCAGCCCCCGATGGCTATACGCTGGTCATGGGCCAGACCAGCAACCTGGCCATCAATCCCGCGCTCTACGCCAAGCTGCCCTATGACCCTCTGAAGCATCTGGCGCCCGTGGCGCTGGTGTCTTCGGCGCCCATCGTCATGGCCACGCCTGCGAACTCTCCCTACAAGACCTTTGCCGATGTGGTCGCTGCCGCCAAGGCCCGGCCCGACGGCATCACGCTGGGCTATTCGGGCAATGGCACGGTGGCCCATCTGGCGGGCGAATTGGCGCAGAAGGCGGCCGGCATCCGTCTGCGCCATGTGCCTTACAAGGGCGCTGCCCAGGCCATGACGGACCTGGTGGGCGGGCAGATCGATTTGTACATGTCTGCCGTGCCCACGTTGCTGGGCCAGGTGCGCAACGGCAAGTTGCGCGCCCTGGCCATTACCTCGCTCAAGCGCTCGGATCAGCTGCCGCAGACACCGACGCTGGCCGAGTCTGGCTACAAGGACTTCGAGGCCGCCTCGTGGTTTGGTGTGCTGGCGCCTGCGGGCACGCCCGCCGCTGTGGTGCAGCAGCTCAACAAGGCGATCAACGCCACGCTGGCCGAGCCCGATGTGGTCGAAAAGCTGCGTTCCGAGGGGGGTGACGTGCTGGGCGGCTCCGTTGAGAAGTTCTCGACGCTGATGCGTGCCGAGGTGCCGCGCTGGGCGCGCATCGTCAAGGAGTCGGGCGCCAGCCTGGAGTGATGGCTGCGTCCTGAGTTGCTGCCGGTCCGGCCGGTCCTGGCGGGTCAGACCTTTCTTTCTTTCTTTTTTCCAGTTTTCGTTCGGGAGTTCGCTATGGACAGCGACAGCTTTGCCGTGCCCGTGCGCTTTTCCAGCGGCACTGCCGCGCCGCGCGGCGTGCTGCCGCCGGGAGCCTGTGACAGCCATGTGCATGTCTACGACAGCCGCTATCCGGCGGCGCCTGGCGCCCGTCTGCTGCCGCCGGATGCCTCGGCCCGCGACTTGCGTGCGCTGCAGCAGCGCCTGGGCACGTCGCGCTGCGTGCTGGTCACGCCCTCGACCTATGGCAGCGACAACCGCTGCATGCTCGAAGGCCTGGCCGAGATGGGAGTCCAGGCCCGGGGCGTGGCCGTGATCGATGGCAGCGAAAGCGATGGCGAACTGCAGCGGCTGCAGGCCCTGGGCGTGCGTGGGGTGCGGCTGAACCTGTCGCTGGGCGTGACGGGTGGTGTGGATTGGCTGGAGCCGTTGGCCTGCCGCATCGCGCCGCTGGGCTGGCATCTGCAACTGCTGATGGCCCCCGATCTGCTGGCAGCCCAGGCACCTGTGCTGCGCCGCTTGCCGGTGCCGCTGGTGTTCGACCATTTCGGCCGCATTGCGCCGCAGCAGGCAGAACAGCACCCGGCCCATGCGCTGCTGCTGGATCTGCTGCAAAGCGGCCGCGCCTGGATCAAGCTGTCCGGCGGCTACATCGTGAGCGCATCCCATTCGGTTGAAGACCCGGCGCTCGATGCCCTGGCGGCCAGCTATCTGCGCTGCGCCCCAGAGCGCGTGCTCTGGGGCAGCGACTGGCCCCATGCGACGGCCTCGGCCGGCATACAGCCCATGCCCGACGACGCGCGCCAGGTCGATCGCCTGATCGACTGGACCCGCCAGGCCGGCGGCGCCGCCACGCTGCGGCGCGTGCTGGTGGACAACCCCGAGGCGCTGTACGGCTTTGCGCCCGCAGCGCCCGCATCCAAAGACCCACAAGCAGGAGACAACGCATGAAAACCTTTCGTTCGCAAACGTCCGCACCGGCCCAGCACGGGCGCCGCACGCTACTGGCCGCAGGCGGCGCAGCTTTGCTGGGCCCGCTGTGCAGCGCCAGTGCATGGGCGCAGGCCGAATGGCCCGTTGGCAAGGTCATCACCTGGGTGGTGCCTTATCCGCCCGGCGGCAGCACTGATGTGCTGGGCCGGCAGGTGGCGCTGCATCTGGGCAAGGCCCTGGGCTCCCAAGTGATCGTGGACAACCGCGCAGGCGCCACGGGCACGATTGGCGCTGCCTTCGTGGCCAAGGCCGCACCGGATGGCTATACCCTGCTGGGCACCTCGATTGGCCCGCAGGCCATTGCCCCCCATCTGATGGGCCGTCTGCCTTATGACCCGATTGCTGGCTTCGAGCCGGTCATCACCATTGGCACCATCCCCCATCTTCTGGTGGTGGGCGCAGGCCAGCCATTCCAGTCAGTGGCCGATCTTCTGGCTGCCGCGCGGGCGCAGCCCGGCCATCTGGCCTTCGCATCGGGCGGCAACGGCACGATCCTGCACATGCAGGGCGAACTGCTGCAGCGGCAGGCAGGCGCGCGCTGCACCCATGTGCCCTACAAGGGCGATACCCCCGCGCTGCAGGACACGCTGGCAGGGCAGGTGCAGTTCATGTTTGCCCCGGTAGCGGCTGCGCTGCCCCACGTGCAGTCCGGCAGGCTGCGTGCGCTGGCCGTGACTTCGGCACAGCGCCTGAAAGCGCTGCCTGCCGTGCCCACCATGGCTGAGTCCGGCGTGTCCGACTTCGTGGTCGAGCAGTGGCAGGCGGTCTTCGCGCCGGCCCGCACTCCGGCCGCCATCGTGCAGCGCCTGAACCGTGAAATCGCCCTGGTGCTCAAGGACCCTGCCGTCGTGGCGCTGGCCGAGCGGCTGGGGGTGACCCTGGTCGGCGGCACGTCCCGGCAGCTGGGCGACCTGCAAAAGACCGATTCCGCCAAGTGGGCCGCGCTGATCCGCGAGGCCGGCATCAAGGCCGAATGAGGCCGCATTCCCTTCATTTTCCTCCCCTGACCTGACTGGACTACCACCATGAGCCAACTTCCAGAAATCATCCGTGACATCGAGCGTGTGGACGCCAGCGTCGTGAGCCGCGCTGCCGGCTTCCAGGCCGCCATCCTGGCCGATGTGGCGGGCCGCCGTGGCACCATGCATGGCCGCGTGGCGCCCGTGCACCAGTCCATGAAGCTGGCCGGCCCGGCCTTCACCGTCGAGGTGCGCCCCGGCGACAACCTCATGATCCACGCCGCCATCGCGCTGGCCCGGCCCGGCGACGTGCTGGTCATCGACGGCAAGGGCGACCAGACTGCGGCGCTGATGGGCACGCTGATGCTCAGCGCCTGCAAGAAGCTGGGCCTGGCGGGCGTGATCGTGGATGGCGCCATCCGCGACAAGCTGGAGCTGCTGGAACTGGACTTCCCGGTTTTCAGCGCAGGCTTCAATCCGGCGGGTCCCACCAAGTTCGTGCCGGGCCGCATCAACCACCCGATTTCGGCTGGTGGCGCCACCGTCAACCCTGGCGATCTGGTGGTCGGTGATGCCGATGGCGTGGTCGTCATCGAGCGCGCCAAGGCGCCCGCCATGCTGGCCCTGGCAGACAAGAAGGTGGCTGACGAGGCTGCCCGCATTGAAGCCATTGCACGTGGCGATACGGCTTCCAAGTGGCTGCCCGCCGCCCTGCGCGCTGCTGGCGTGCTCAAGGAAGGAGAATCGCTGTGAGCTCCACCATCGTTGTGACGGGCGCCGACCTCGCGCCCCAGGCTGTGGCGCTGCTGGAGCAGCACGACATCATCTACGCAGGCAAGACGCCTACCGAGGATGATCTGGTGGCGCTGTGCCGCGCCCATGACCCTGTGGCCATCATCGTGCGCTACGGCAAGGTCGGCGCTGCCGTGATGGATGCCGCGCCTTCGCTGCGCGTGATCTCCAAGCATGGCAGTGGCACGGACACCATCGACAAGGTGGCTGCCGAAGCGCGCGGCATCGCCGTCGTGGCTGCCGCAGGCGCCAATGCCGCTGCCGTGGCAGAGCAGGCGCTGGCGCTGATGCTGGCCTGCGCCAAGTCGGTGGTGAAGCTCGATGCACGCATGCATGCAGGCCACTGGGACAAGGCCACGCACAAGAGCCTGGAGCTGGGTGGGCGTACCGTGGGTCTGGTGGGCCTGGGTGCCATCGGTCTGCGTTTTGCGCGCATGGCCGATGCGATGGGCATGCGCGTGATCGGCTTCGATCCGTTCGCCAGGCAACTGCCCGACTATGTCCAGTCCGTTGACCTGGAGGCGATCTGGCGCGAGTCCGACGTGATCTCGCTGCACTGCCCGCTGACCGACGACAACCGGGGCATGCTGGGCGCCAGTACGCTGGCCCAGTGCAAGCGCGGCGTGATCGTGGTCAATACGGCGCGCGGCGGTCTCATCGACGAGGCTGCGCTGCTGGCCGCAGTGCGTTCGGGCCAGGTGGCCGCAGCGGGGCTGGACAGCTTTGCGGTCGAGCCCATGGTGGCCGGCCATCCGTTCCAGGGTGAGCCGGGCTTCGTGCTCAGCCCGCATATTGGCGGCGTGACGAGCGATGCCTACGTCAATATGGGCGTGGGCGCTGCCAAAAATGTCCTGCAAGTGCTGGCCCGCGTGCCGGCCGCTGCCGGCGCCTGAGTGGTGAGCCAACTGGCGGGCAGGCTGCACGCCTGCCCGCCAGCGCATGCAATCGAGGAGACAAAAAATGTCGAACAATTTCTGGAGCACGCGCCGGCAGGCCATGCGCTGCGGCCTGTGGGCTGCCGTGAGCCTGGCGGGTCTGGCGGCACTGCCCGCGCAGGCACAGGCGCCTGCCTATCCTGCCAAGCCTGTGCGGCTGGTGGTGGGCTTTGCAGCGGGCGGTCCCACCGATGTAGTGGCGCGGGCCTTTGCCGACCATGCCGGCAAGGCGCTGGGCCAGCCCTTCGTGGTGGACAACAAGCCCGGTGCCAACACCATTCTTGCCGCCCAGGCGGTGGCCGGTGCGCCAGCCGATGGCTACACCCTGCTGTTCGGCGCCACCAACCACACGATGATTCCAGCGCTCTATGGCAGCCGCGTCAAATTCGATGTGCAGCGCTCCTTCCGGCCGCTGTGCACCGTGGCCAGCAGCGCAACGGTGCTGGTCGTGGGGGCCGGATCGACCGTACAGACGCTGCAGGGCTACATGGACCTGGCCCGCAAAGAGCCCGGTCGCACTACTGCCGGCACGGCAGGCATGGGCAGCTCCGGCCATTTCGCGACCGAGATGTTTGCGCGCGCCAAAGGCATCAAGCTCAATCATGTGCCCTACAAGGGCGCGGCCCCCGTGGTCACGGACCTGATGGCAGGCCAGCTCGATAGCTCCTTTGCCACCCTGGGCTCGGTGCTGCCGCAGATCCGCAGCGGCAAGCTCAAGGCGCTGGCCGTGGCTTCGCCCAAGCGCTCGGCATTGCTGCCCCAGGTCCCCACGTTTGCAGAAGCAGGCGGCGGCGACTATGCAGCCGATGTCTGGTACGGGGTGCTGGCTCCGGCTGGCATACCCGATGTGGTGGCCAAGGCGCTGGAGCGCGTCGCGGCCGAATTCGCCCGCAGCGACGCTGCCGCCGACAGGCTGCGCGGCCTGGGCATGGACGCCGAGTCCAGCTGCGGCAACCCCTTTGCACAGCGCATCGCCAGTGAAGTTGCTACCTACACGCAGATCGCCAAAGAACTAGACCTGAAGGCGGAGTAAGGCGCCGCCGCCACCATCCTGGAGATACCCCATGAAACTGCTTGCCAAAACCCTGATCGCCGCCTGCGCGCTGGTCGCCGCCGCAGCCCATGCCGCTTTCCCCGAGCGGCCCATCACCATGGTCGTGCCCTATGCGCCCGGCGGTGGCGCCGACGCGGCCGCACGCCTGCTGGCCACGCGCATGGGCACGCGGCTGGGCACCAGCGTCATCGTGGACAACCGCCCTGGCGCCAGCGGCACGATTGGCGCCAGCCAGGTGGCCAAGGCACGCGCCGACGGCTACACCGTGCTGTACGATGCCACGCCGCATTCCATCAATCCGCACCTGTTCGCCAAGCTGCCGTATGCGCGCAATGCGCTGCAGCCGCTGTCGCTGGTGCTGCTGATGCCCAATGTGATCGTGGTCAAACCCGATTCGCCCATCCGCAACGTGGCCGATCTGGCGGCCAGGGCCAAGGCAGCGCCCGGCAAGATCAACTTCGCCTCGGGTGGCAGCGGCACGGTGCAGCGCCTGGCCGCCGAGCTGTTTCGCCAGCGGCTGAGCCTGGACATTGTGCATGTGCCCTACAAGAGTGGCGGCCCCGCCATCTCCGATGTCATGGGCGGGCAGGTCGATTTCATGTTCGGCACCATGGCTGCGACCTATCCGCTGGTGACGGGCGGCAAGCTGCGCGCGCTGGCCATCGCGGCTCCCGAGCGTTCTGCGCGCCTGCCCGATGTGCCCACAGTGTCGGAAACCGTCATCCCCGGCTATGAGGCCTATGAGTGGAACGGCGTTTTCCTGCCCGCCGGCACGCCCGAGCCCGTAGCGCAGCAGCTGCGCGAGGCCCTGGTCGAGGCACTCAAGGAGCCCGAGGTGCGCCAGCGCCTGAGCGATCTGGGCGCCCAGCCCGTGGGCTCGACGCCTGCCGACTTTGCCACCTTCCTGAAGAAGGAAGATGCCAAGTGGGGTGAAGTGGTGCGCAAGGGCGCCATCACGCTGGACTGAGCCCGTGGCCATGAGCATCCCGTCCGCCGCCGTGCCGCATTCCGCCGGCACGGACCGTCCCGCCAGCCGGTTGCCCGCGCTGGCGTGCGACAGCCACATGCATATCTTCGATCCGTGCTTTGCGCCATCGCCACACTGGCCGCGCACGCCGCCGCATGCGGACGTGGCCATGTACCGCCTGCTGCAGCAGCGCCTGGGCACGGCCCGCGCGGTGGTGGTCACACCCTCGACCTATGGCACGGACAACGCCTGCACGCTGGACGCGCTGGACCGCCTGGGCGATGCGGCGCGCGGCGTGGCCGTGGTGGACCAGCACGTGCCCGATGCCGAGCTGGACCGCCTGGCAGCGCGCCGTGTGTGTGGCCTGCGCGTGAATTTTGTCTCGCCGCAATCCTGGGGCGAGACCACGGCGCAGATGCTGCAAACGCTGGCGCACCGGGTGGCGCGGCTGGGCTGGCATGTGCAGGTCTTCATGCACCCTCAGCAGCTGGTGGCGCTGGAGCCTGTGCTGCAGTCGCTGCCCGTGCCGCTGGTCATCGACCATCTGGGGCGCATCGATCCTGCAGAGGGCGCATCGGGTCCGGCCCATGCGGCGCTGCGGCGCCTGCTGGACGGCGGCAAGACCTGGGTCAAGCTCTCCGGGGCCTATATGCGCTCGTCCGTGGGCGCCCCGTCCTATGCCGATACGCTGGCACTGGGCCGCGATCTGGTGCGGGCCGCTTCCGAGCGGCTGGTCTGGGGCAGCGACTGGCCCCACACCACCGAGGCGCCTGGTTCCGTGGACGATGCCCATCTGGTAGATCTGCTGCAGGCCTGGGCGGGAACGCGCGAGGCCATGGAGCGCATCCTCGTGGACAATCCGGCGCGGCTGTACGGCTTTGGCGACACGATCTGACATACGGAGAAAGACAAGCACCATGTTTCTGCTGCAATCCCCCCAGATCCGTGATCTGGACGTTTTTACCGAGATGCCTGCCACGCTGCGCCGCCCCGAGCGCAGCGACTGGGCCGATGCCAACCGTGGCGGAGCCATCACGGACTCCTTTCTCGAAGGGCCGGTCTTCGACCCGGCGGGCAATCTGTACGTGGCCGACATTCCCTGGGGCCGCATTTTCCGCATCGATGCGCAGGGCGCGTGGACCCTGGTGGCCGAGTACGACGGCGAGCCCAACGGCATGAAGTTCCTCGATGAGAACACGCTGCTGATCACCGACTACAAGAACGGCCTGATGCGGCTGGACGTGGCCACGGGCCGTGTCAGCGGCTACCTGCAGCGGCGCAACAGCGAGCGCTTCAAGGGGGTCAACGACCTGGTCTTCGATGCCAAGGGGTGCCTGTACTTCACCGACCAGGGGCAAAGCGGCCTGCACGACCCCAGCGGCCGCCTGTACCGCCTGCATCCCGATGGCCAGCTGGACCTGCTGCTGTCCAATGTGCCCAGTCCCAATGGCGTGGCCCTGTCACCCGATGGGCGCGTGCTCTACCTGGCCGTGACGCGCGGCAACTGCGTGTGGCGCGTGCCGCTGCTGCCCGATGGCAGTGTCGCCAAGGTCAGCCAGTTCTTCACCTCCTACGGCCCCAGCGGCCCCGACGGGCTGGCAGTGGACGCCCAGGGCCGGCTGCTCGTTGCCAATCCCGGCCTGGGCCTGGTCTGGCTGCTCAATGGCCGCGCCGAGCCCGAGCAGGTTCTGCGCGGTATCCCTGGCAGCTCGCTCACCAACCTGGCTTTTGCGGGCGAGGACCGGCGCACGCTCTATGTGACCGACTCCACCCATGGCCGCATCCTGCGCACCACGCTGGACGTGCCGGGGCTGGCGCTGCACCGTCTGGCACATGCCTAGAGAACAGCGGCACATATGGAAAAAGGCGCCGAGGCGCCTTTTTTTTCTGTCTGCACCAGGCCTCAGCCCAGCAGCAGCGCATCGTCGGCGAGCTTTTCGCCGCGCACCTTCTCGAACATCTGCAGCAGGTCGGGCACGTCCAGGCGTGCGCGTTCCTCGCCACTGACATCGAGTACGACCTGGCCCTGGTGCAGCATCACGGTGCGCTGACCCACGTCCAGCGCCTGGCGCATGCTGTGGGTGACCATCATGGTGGTCAGCTTGGCTTCCGAGACAATGCGCGCCGTCAGCTGCAGCACGAAGTCGGCCGTGCGCGGATCAAGCGCTGCGGTATGTTCGTCCAGCAGCAGGATGCGCGAAGGCTGCAGCGCCGCCATCAGCAGGCTGACGGCCTGCCGCTGGCCGCCGGACAGCAGGCCGATGCGGTCGGTCAGGCGGTTTTCCAGGCCCAGGCCCAGGATGGAGAGGCGCTCGCGGAAGTTGTCGCGCATCTCGGCTTTGACGGCGCGCGACAGTTTGCGAAAGCTGCCCCGGCGCTGTGCCAGTGCCATGTTCTCTTCGATGGTCAGGTCCTCGCAGGTGCCTGCCATGGGGTCCTGGAAGACACGGGCCACGCGCTCGGAGCGTGCCCACACGGGCAGGCGTGTCATATCCTGGCCCGCGATCTCGATACGGCCCTTGTCCACGGACAGGTCGCCCGAGACGGCGTTGAGGAAGGTGGACTTGCCAGCGCCGTTGGAGCCGA
The DNA here is from genome assembly GCF_029870285.1 of Delftia sp. PS-11. Taxonomy (GTDB): domain Bacteria; phylum Pseudomonadota; class Gammaproteobacteria; order Burkholderiales; family Burkholderiaceae_C; genus Comamonas. The sequence goes on along the minus strand of NZ_JACSYA010000018.1, from coordinate 26,802 downwards.
TGACAGTGACGAACTGGCCATCGGGAATGTCCAGCGACATGCCGCGCAGCGCCCGCGTTTCAATGGGCGTGCCGGGGTTGAAGGTGATTTCGAGTTTCTGTGCGCTCAGCATGAGTGCAATCTCCAGTATTTCTTCGGTCAATCGCTCAAGGCGTGGTACTTGAACTGACCCGGTTCAAACTCAGGGACGCCTGGCAAGGGCCGTCCCGTAGCGATGGTGCCGTTCCCCTCCCGAGCGTAGCGAGTAGAGAGGGGGAGGCGGCGTAGCCGCTCAGGGGGGTCATTTCCTTTGAGCGAACTTGCGCTTGAGCTGGGGAATCACCAGGGCGACCGTCACCAGCAGGGCGGTGACGAGGTTCAGGTCTTGGGCCTTGAGGCCGATGAAATCGCTGTTGAGGGCCGCTGCGATGAAGAAGCGGTAGACGATGGCGCCAATGACCACGGCCAGCGTGGCCCAGACGATGCGCCGCGACGGCAGAATGGTTTCACCCACGATCACGGCCGCCAGGCCAATGACGATGGTGCCGATGCCCATGGAGATGTCCGAGCCGCCCTGGGTCTGCACGAACAGCGCGCCGGCCAGGCCGACCATGCCGTTGGAGATCGCCATGCCCAGCAGGATCATGGCGCCGGTGTTCACGCCCTGGGCGCGAGCCATGCGGGCGTTGGAGCCCGTGGCGCGGATGGCCAGGCCACGCTCGGTGGCGAAGAACCAGTCCAGGCCCAGCTTGGCCAGCACGACGATCACCAGCAGGATCACCGGGCGCATCACATAGTCGGCGACGCTGTCGGGCTGCAGCATGGTGAACAGCGTGGGCTCATTGATCAGCGGCACATTGGGGCCGCCCATGACGCGTAGGTTGATCGAATACAGGCCGATCATCATCAGGATGGAGGCCAGCAGGTCCATGATTTTCAGGCGCACATTGAGCCAGCCCGTGATCAGCCCGGCGAAAGCGCCGGCGGCCGTGCCGGCCAGCGTGGCCAGCCAGGGGTTGGTGCCCGTGGAGATCAGGATGGCGCAGACGGCGCCGCCCAGGGGAAAGCTGCCGTCCACCGTGAGGTCGGGGAAACGCAGCAGCCGAAAGGAGATGAAGACGCCCAGCGCCACCAGGCTGAAGATCAGGCCGATCTCGACGGCACCGAGCAGGGAAAAGAGAGACATAGAAAAAGCGACAGGCGCGTGGGGACGGATAACTTAAAAAAAGGGCAGGGCCATGTCGCCACGGCTCCTGCCTGCGCAGGCGCCTGCCCGCCATTGCCGGGCAGGCGCTGGCTGCGGGTCTTACTTGACGACTTGCGCGGCCGACTTGATCAGGGCCTCGGACAGCTTCACGCCTTGCTTTTCAGCGGCGCCGGGATTCACGAACAGCTCCATCTTGGTGCTGACTTCGGGCTTGAGGTCGCCGGGCTTTTCGCCCTTGAGAATGCGCACCACCATGCGGCCGGTCTGCTCGCCCAGATCGCGGTAGTTGATGCCCAGGGCCGCGACGGCGCCGCGCTTGACGGAGTCGGTGTCCGAGGCCACCAGGGGAATCTTCGCATCCTGGCCGACCTTGACCAGCGATTCGTAGGCCGAGACCACGTTGTTGTCGGTGTTGGTGTAGATCACATCGACCTTGCCGATCAGGCTGCGCGCAGCGCTGCTGACGTCCACCGAACGGGGGGCAGCGGCCTCGACCAGGGTCAGGCCCAGCTTGGGCAGCAGCTCTTTGAGTTCCTTGACCACGACGGCCGAGTTGGCCTCGCCGGGGTTGTAGACCATGCCCACGCGCTTGGCGTTGGGCACGACCTGCTTGACCAGATCCATCTGCTTGTCCAGAGCCAGCAGGTCGGACACGCCGGTCACATTGTTCTTGGAAGGTTCCCAGCTGGACACCAGCTTGGCGGCCACGGGGTCGGTCACGGCGGAGAACACCACGGGCACGGACTTGGTAGCGGCGACCACGGCCTGGGCCGAGGGCGTGGCGATGGCGACGATGGCATCGGGCTTGTCGCCCACGAACTTGCGTGCGATCTGTGCTGCAGTGCCGGTATTGCCCTGGGCGCTCTGGTACTGCCACTTCAGGTTCTTGCCGGACTCGTAGCCGGCTTCCTTGAGCGCGGCCTGCACGCCATCGCGCACGGCATCCAGCGCGGGGTGCTCGACGATGGCGGTCACGGCGACCGACTTCTCGTCTGCGGCGTGGGCACCGCCCGCAATGGCGGCCATTGCCAGAGCCAGCGCGCCCAGGGGCGCCCAAGTCAATTGCTTCATGTATTTCTCCAACAAGCTTGTGTTTGTTCCTGTTTGCTCACGAGAAGGCCGCACAGGATGGTTGCGGCGCCTCGCGGCAAAGTCTACTGCAGCGGCTCCGCACGCCTTGGCGTTTGGAGGACCCGGTTTTCACCTACAGGTTTGTATCTAAAAAATGACATGAAAGCTGCAGGGAATATCCTAGGTATAACTTTTTCATGCGTCTCAAGTGGAATTGATGGCGCAGTTTTGCGTCGTCGGGGTGGTTTTTTGAGGGGGTCAACGCATTTTTATTGCGCGGCAAGGCGTTTGTGGCGGCCTTCTATGCTTTTCTGCGGTGCAGTGCATTGATGCCGCGCAAAGAAAAAGCCTGCACAAGGCAGGCTTTCGCAGGAGGGCGCTGTGGCGCGCAGGTTACATGCCCGCGTAGTTGGGGCCACCGCCGCCTTCGGGCGTGACCCAGACAATGTTCTGGGTCGGGTCCTTGATGTCGCAGGTCTTGCAGTGCACACAGTTCTGGGCGTTGATCTGCAGGCGCTTGCCGCCCCTGGCCTCGTCGTCCACGAACTCATAGACGCCGGCCGGGCAGTAGCGCTGTTCGGGGCCTGCGTACTTGGCCAGATTCACATCCACCGGCACCGAGGCGTTCCTGAGCGTCAGGTGGGCGGGCTGGTTTTCGGCGTGGTTGGTGTTGCTGATGAAGACGCTGGACAGACGGTCAAACGTCAGCTTGCCATCGGGCTTGGGATAGTCGATGGGCTGGCACTCCGATGCCGGCTTCAGATAGGCGTGATCGGGCTTGTCGCGGTGCAGCGTCCAGGGAATGTTGCCCTTGAGCACAAACTGCTCGATGCCATTCATGATGGCAGCCGTGGTCAGGCCCTTCTTGAACCAGGCCTTGAAGTTGCGCGACTTGTTCAGTTCTTCGTAGAGCCAGCTGTTCTCGAAAGCCTGGACATAGGCGCCGAGCTCGTCGCCCTGGCGGCCCGCCACGATGGCCTCATAGGCGGCCTCGGCGGCCAGCATGCCGGTCTTGATGGCGGCATGGCTGCCCTTGATGCGGCTGACGTTCAGGAAGCCCGCATCGCAGCCCACCAGCGCGCCGCCCGGGAACACGAACTTGGGCAGGGACAGCAGGCCGCCGGCCGTGATGGCGCGTGCGCCATAGCTCAGGCGCTTGCCCGGCTTGATGCCCTTGGACTCGTCGCCTTCCAGGTAGTAGCGGATGTTGGGATGGGTCTTCCAGCGCTGGAACTCCTCGAAGGGGCTCAGGTAGGGGTTGGCATAGTCCAGGCCCGTGATGAAACCCAGCGTGACCTTGTTGTCGTCCAGGTGGTAGAGGAAGGAGCCGCCGTAGGTCTTGCTGTCCATGGGCCAGCCGGCCGTGTGCATCACGAAGCCGGGCTTGTGGCGGGCCGGGTCGATCTCCCACAGCTCCTTGATGCCGATGCCGTAGGTCTGCGGGTCCTTGCCGGCGTCGAGCTGGTATTTGGCAATGATCTGCTTGCCCAGATGGCCGCGCGCGCCCTCGGCAAAGATGGTGTATTTGGCGTGCAGCTCCATGCCCAGCTGGAAGTCGCCCGTGGGCTCGCCTTCCTTGCCGATGCCCATGTTGCCTGTGGCCACACCCTTGACCGAGCCGTCTTCGTTGTAGAGCACCTCGGCGGCAGCGAAGCCCGGGAAGATTTCCACGCCCAGCGCCTCGGCCTGCTCGCCCAGCCACTTGACCACATTGCCCAGGCGCACGATGTAGTTGCCATGGTTCTGGAAGCACTGCGGCAGCAGGAAGTTGGGCGTGCGCAGCCCGGACTTCTCGCTCAGGAAGACCATGGCGTCGTCAGTGACGGGCTGGTTCAGGGGCGCGCCCTTTTCCTTCCAGTCGGGGATCAGCTCGGTCAGCGCCTTGGGGTCCATGATGGCGCCCGACAGGATATGGGCACCGGGCTCGGAGCCCTTTTCCAGCACGACGACGGAAACGTCCTGGCCTTTTTCGGCGGCCAGCTGCTTGAGCCGGATGGCGGTGGCCAGGCCGCCCGGGCCGCCGCCAACGACCACCACGTCATATTCCATGGCTTCGCGTGGGCCGTACTGGGCCAGGATCTCTTCGTTCGTCATCGGGGTGTCTCGCTTGGATATTGGAAAAAACAGAAGTTCGGCAGATCGAACGCTCGTTCGATTCTGGGGGCAAATGCCGCGATGCGGTGGATTCTATGCGGTGCGTGGGCCATGCCGCCGCTGATAGGCGACAGCGGGCCAGAGCGTTGTGCTGCATAGTCAGGAGCAGCCACCGCGCATGGGTGTTCGCGCTGGCGCCACAACAGGGAGACTGTACCGATGCGGATAGAGATTCCAGAATGTAAAAAGCTGGTTCACGAGATGCGATTTCAGGTGCGCTGGGGCGACATGGATGCCATGGGCCATGTCAACAATGCGATGTACTTCCGCTACCTGGAGACAGCGCGTATCGACTGGATGCATGCGGCCGGCATGGCACCGGCTCCGCAGGGCCAGGGACCGGTCATCGTCAATGCGTTTTGCAATTTCTACCAGCAGTTGGCCTATCCCGACGAGGTGCTGCTCAAAATGTATGTCAGCGATCCTGGCCGCACCACCTTCGAGACCTGGGGCACGATGGAGCGCCTGTCCGCGCCCGGCGTGGTCTGTGCGGCTGGTGGCGGCACCGTGATCTGGGTGGACTTTCCCCGGCAGAAGGCGGTGGAACTGCCGGGCTGGGTGCGCGAGATGGTGTCCGTTCCTGCGTAAGCGCTGGCGCGCTCAGGCGGACTGGCGCACCAGCAGCCGTGGCTCGGCCAGATAGTGTTGCCGGGGCCGCTGCGGATTGTCGATCCGTGCCAGCAAAAGCGCCGCTGCCTGCTCGCCCAGCGCGGCAGGCCCTGCATCCACCGTGCTCAGGGGTGGGTTCGAGTGCGCCGCGTCGAGCACGTTGTCGAAGCCCATCAAGGCAAAGTCCCTGCCTGCGCGCCGTCCGCTTTCCCCCAGTGCCGACAGTGCGCCAAAGGCCACCAGATCGTTGTAGCTGACGGCTGCCGGGATGGCGGGTTGCGCGGCCAGCAGCCGGTGCATGGCGTCGTGCCCGCCAGCGCGCGTGGGCGGGGCCGCGAAGATCAGGCCGGGGTCGAAGGCGATGCCTGCCTGCGACAGCGCGCTCTGATAGCCGCGCAGGCGCTGCTCCAGAACCAGTCCACCGATGCCGCCCAGAAAACCGATGCGGCGATGCCCTGCCTGCAGCAGGTGCCGTGTGGCCAGCTCCACGCCCCGTCCGTTGTCAGCGCCCGCGAAGTCGTAGTCGCCTTCGCCCAGTGTGCGGATCATGACCACCAGCGGGATGCCCCAGGACTTCAGCTCATCGGTCAGCGATGCGGGCGTGCCCAGCGCGGGGCACAGCGCGATGCCGGCCGCATGGTGCTCGCGCATGGCCGTCAGTACCCTGCGCTGGCGCTCCAGGTTTTCGCTGGTGTGCGCCATCAGCGTGACATAGCCGGCGTCGGCCAGCCGGCGCTCCAGGCCTGCAAGCACCTCGGCGAAGAAAGGGTTCATCAGGTCATTGATCACGACACCGATCGTGTTCGATGACCGGTGGCGCAGTTCTGCGGCGCGCCGGTTGTAGACGTAGCCCAGCTGTGCAGCGGCGGCCCGCACGCGCTGCGATGTCTCGGCAGGGATCAGCGCACTGCCCTTGAGCACCAGCGAAACCGTGGATTTGGACACCTGGGCCGCCGCTGCCACATCAAGGATGGTCACAGCGCGCACGCAAGAGGGCTTGTTCGTCATGTTGGGGTGTTTTCCCTGGGGTCGGGCGATTGTGCTTGATCTTTTTATGGAACGTTCCAATAATGAATTGAACCGTTTCAATTTGGATAAAACCACGGGGAGCATGGTCATGAGCCAGATCGGATGGAAGTTGTCTGCCCTGCAGGAGTCCCCATGAGCAGCCTGCAGATCAGCGCCGCCCAGGCGGCTGCGCTGCTGCGCGACGGCGACACCGTCAGCATCAGCGCCTCCAGCGGCCTGGGCTGTCCCGATGCGGTACTGGCCGCCATCGGCGAGCGCTTCGGGCAAGAGGGCGCGCCACGCGGCCTGACGGTGCTCAGCCCCATCGCCGCAGGCGATATGTATGGCATCCGGGGCATCGACCACATCGCCAGGCCGGGGCTGCTGTCGCGCATCCTGGCGGGCTCCTACCCGAGCGGGCCTTCCTCTTTGCCCATGCCGGCCATCTGGCGCATGGTGCTGGACAACCAGCTGCAGGCCTACAACATCCCCAGCGGCATCCTGTTCGACATGCACCGCGAGGCGGCTGCACGCCGTCCCGGCGTGCTGACCCAGACGGGCATGGGCACTTTCGCCGACCCGGCGCAGCAGGGCTGCGCGATGAACGAGGCAGCCAGCCGCCATCCGGTGGTCCACAGGCGGCACTTCGACGGGCGCGACTGGCTGTATTTCCCAGCTGTGGCGCCGGATGTGGCCATCATCCGGGCCACCAGCGCCGACGAGCGCGGCAACCTCAGCTGCGAGCACGAAGGCGCGCTGCTTGGCGCGCTGGAGCAGGCGCTGGCCGCGCGCAACAGCGGCGGCATTGTCATTGCCCAGGTCAAGCGCATCGTCAGGGCCGGCCATCTGCGGCCGCACGATGTGCGCGTGCCCTGCCACCTGGTGGACCACGTGGTTGTCGATGCCGGGCAGTGGCAGACCACGCAGACGGTGTACGACCCAGCCCTCAGCGGGGAAACGGCGCTGCCGCTGTCCAGCTTCGCCCATCAGGACTGGGGGCCGGAGAAGGTCATTGCGCGCCGGGCCGCCATGGAGCTGGCCCACGGCCACGCCGCCAATCTGGGCTTCGGCATCGCAGCGAATGTGCCGCGCATCCTTCATGAGGAGGGACTGCATGGCGAGGTGACCTGGGTGATAGAGCAGGGCGCCGTCGGCGGCATGCCGTTGCCGGGCTTTGCCTTCGGCTGCGCCGCGAATGCCGATGCCATCGTGGCATCGCCCCAGCAGTTCACCTATTTCCAGGGCGGTGGCTTCGATGTGGCGCTGCTGTCGTTCCTGCAGGTCGATGGCGAGGGCAGCGTCAATGTCTCCCGTCTGCAGGCGCAGCCCTACCTGACTGCCGGCTGCGGCGGCTTCGTGGACATCACGTCCCATGCGCGGCGCATCGTTTTCTGCGGCCTGTTCACGGCAGGCGCCCGGCTGCGGGTGGGCCATGGCCGGCTGGACATCCTTGAAGAAGGGCATGCGCGCAAATTCGTCGCCACGCCCGAGCACATCAGCTTCAGTGGCCTCACCGGGCGCCAGCGTGGCCAGCGCGTGCGTTATGTGACCGAGCGCTGCGTTCTGGACCTTGCGGACCAGGGTCTGGTGGTGACTGAAATCGCACCGGGCGTCGATTTGCGGCGCGATGTGCTGGACCAGGCGCAGATGCCGCTGCAGGCGGCGCCAGACCTGCGCCTGATGGATGCGCGCCTGTTCCACGAGGCGGCCTGTGGCCTGACCCTGCAGGCAAGGCAGGCACGCCGTGGCTGAATCCACCCACACCCGAAGGAGACACACCATGAAGCAGCCACTGACCGCCATGGCGCTGGCCCTGGCCGCCGCCTTGCCTGCCGCCGCCCAGCCGGGCGTCGAAGTCCTGCACTGGTGGACGGCAGGCGGCGAGGCCGCCGCGCTGGGCCTGCTCAAGAGCAACCTGGAAAAGCAGGGCATCCGATGGAATGACATGCCCGTGGCCGGCGGAGGCGGCGAGGCGGCCATGACGGCGGTGCGCGCGCGCGTGACCTCGGGCAACCCGCCCACGGCCGTGCAGATGCTGGGCTTCGACATCCTCGACTGGGGCCGCCAGGGCGTGGTAGCCAACCTCGATGACCTGGCCGCGCGCGAGGGCTGGGACAAGAGCGTGCCTGCGCAGGTGCAGAAGTTCTCCCGCCATCAGGGCCACTGGATTGCGGCACCGGTCAACATCCATTCAACGAACTGGATCTGGGCCAACCGGCAGGTGCTGGAGCGCGCGGGCGTTGCCGGCGAGCCTGCCAGCTTCGACGAATTCATCGCTGCGGCCGAGAAGGTGCGCCAGGCGGGTTTCGTGGCCATCGCCCACGGCGGGCAGCCGTGGCAGGAGGCCATCGTGTTCGACAGCGTCGCGCTGTCCACGGGCGGTGCCGGCTACTACCGCCGGGCCTTCATCGAGCACGATCCCCAGGCCATCCGCTCCCCGACCACCCGCAAGGTGTTCCAGCGCATGGCGCAGATCCGCCAGCTGGTGGACAAGGATTTTTCCGGGCGGGACTGGAACGTGGCCTCCGGCATGGTCATCAGCGGCCAAGCGGGCTTTCAGATCATGGGTGACTGGGCCAAGGGCGAGTTTCTCAACGCCGGCAAGCGGCCCGGCCAGGATTTTGCCTGCTACCGCTTCCCCGGCACGCAGGGCATGGTCAGCTTCAGCACCGACCAGTTCGTGATGTTCCGGCTGGAAGATGCCGGCAAGGCGGCCGCGCAGCGCAAGCTGGCATCGGCCATCATGGAGCCAGGCTTTCAGGCGGCGTTCAATCGCGTCAAGGGGTCGGCGCCCGCGCGCACCGATGTGCCTGACACGGGTTTCGACGACTGTGGCAAGAAAGCCATCCGGGATGTGGCCGAGGCCGCTGGCGGCAACGGCATGCTGGGCTCCATTGCGCTGGGGCATGCGACCTCCGCCTCGGTCAAGAACGCCATCTACGACGTGGTCACCCGCCATTTCAACGGGCAGCTCGATGACGCCAGGGCCGTGGCCGAGCTGGCGGCCGCACTGGCCGACTGATCGACGGATTGGCTTGCAGCCCATGAAAGCCGGCATCCTGCCCAAGCTTCTGCTCAGCCCCAGCGTGCTGCTCACGCTGGTGTGCGTGTACGGCTACATCATGTTCACGGTCTACCTGTCGTTCACGGCATCGACCCTGCTGCCCCGCTACGAATGGGCGGGCCTGGCGGCCTACCAGCGCCTGCTGGGACTGGCGAACTGGCAGGTGTCGGTGCGCAATCTTGCGGTGTTCGCCAGCCTGTACATCGGCGTGGCCATGGTCCTTGGTCTGGTGCTGGCTATCCTGATCGACCAGAAGATCCGGGCCGAAGCCGTGCTGCGCGCCATCTTCCTGTACCCCATGGCCCTGTCCTTCATCGTCACCGGAACGGCCTGGAAGTGGCTGCTCGATCCTGGTGTCGGCCTTGAAAAGTCCATGCATCTGCTGGGCTGGCAGGACTTCGCTTTCGGCTGGATCAAGGATGGCGAGATGGCGATCTACTGCGTGGTGATGGCTGCCGTCTGGCAGACCAGCGGCTTTGCCATGGTGCTTTTCCTGGCAGGTCTGCGCGGCGTGGACTCCGAGCAGATCCATGCGGCGCGCCTGGACGGGGCCCGTGCCTGGCAGGTGTACGGGCGCATCATCCTGCCGCAGCTGGGGCCGTCCTTCGTCTCTGCCTTTGTGATTCTGGCGCACATGGCCATCAAGTCCTATGACCTGGTCATCGCGCTGACCAATGGCGGACCGGGCCGCTCGACCTGGCTGCCATCGGTGTTCATGTACCAGTACGCATTCACGCGCAACGAAATGGCCGTCGGCGCGGCCAGCGCAGTGCTGATGCTGCTGGCCACGGGCACCATCGTGCTGCCCTATCTGTGGCAGGCCCGGAAAAAGGCGCGCCATGGCTGAAGTGCGACGCTCCACGGAACCGGGCCGCTGGCTGCTGTATGCGGTGCTGGCCCTACTGGCTGCCGCTTTTCTGCTGCCGGCCTATGTCATGGCGGTCAACGCGTTCAAGCCGCTGGAGGAAATCCGCTCCGGCCATCTGCTGGCGCTGCCCGTGGACTGGACGCTGGCGCCCTGGCTCAGTGCCTGGGGCACGGCACAGATCGGCGTGCAGGCCACAGGGCTGCGGCCGTATTTCATCAACTCCTTCCTGGTCGTCGTTCCCTCGGTGCTGCTGTCCACGGCCATCGGGGCGCTCAATGGCTATGTGCTGACCCAGTTCCGGCTGCGGGGCGCAGACCTGCTGTTCGGCGCCATTTTGTTTTCGGTCTTCATTCCGTTCCAGATCGTGCTGATTCCCATGGCCAAGACGCTCGGCCTGCTGGGCCTGGCGGGCAGCCTCAAGGGGCTGGTTTTCGTCAATACCGTCTATGGCATCGGCTTCACCACCTTGTTTTTTCGCAACTACTACGCAGCCTTCCCGGCGGAGCTGGTGCGCTCGGCGCGCATGGATGGCGCCGGCTTTTTCGGCCTGCTGTGGCGCGTGCTGCTGCCCAACAGCCTGCCCATCGCCGTCGTGGCCGCCATATGGCAGTTCACCAGCATCTGGAACGAGTTCCTGTTCGGCGCCTCGTTCAGCGATTTCAGCTCCTACCCGCTGACCGTGGCGCTGAACAACCTGGTCAACAGCAGCACCGGCGTCAAGCAATACAACGTTCACTTCGCGGGAGCATTCATTGCAGCCCTGCCGACCCTGGTGGTGTACCTGGTGTCCGGCAGGTTCTTCGTGCGCGGGCTGATGGCGGGCGCCGTCAAGGGCTGATGCGCGGCAACCATCCGGTGGAGCACCCCATGGCATTCCTGGCACTTGCAAACATCCACAAGCGTTTCGGCACGGCCTGCATCCTGCAGGACATCAGCATTGCCCTGGCGCAGGGCGAATTCCTGGTGCTGGTGGGGCCGTCGGGCTGCGGCAAGAGCACGCTGATGAACATCATCGCGGGCCTGGAGCAGCCCAGCGGCGGCACCCTGGCGCTGCAGGGCCGCGACATCACCCATGTGGCGCCCGCCGAGCGCGACATCTCCATGGTCTTCCAATCCTATGCGCTGTACCCCAACATGACGGTGGCTGGGAACATCGCCTTTCCGCTGGAGATGCGCAAGGTCGATAAACCCCGGCGCGCCGCGCGTGTACAGGAGGTGGCCAGGCTGCTGCAGATCGAACACCTGCTCGGGCGCAAGCCCCGCCAGCTATCAGGCGGCCAGCGCCAGCGCGTGGCCATCGGGCGGGCGCTGGCGCGCGAACCGCAGCTGTACCTGTTCGACGAACCGCTGTCCAACCTGGACGCCCAACTGCGCGTGGACATGCGCGCCGAGATCAAGAAGCTGCACCAGCGCCTGGGCGCCACCATCATCTATGTCACCCACGACCAGATCGAGGCCATGACCCTGGCCACGCGCATCGCCGTCATGCAGGGCGGGGTGCTGCAACAGCTGGGCACGCCGCAGGAGGTTTACCACCGTCCGGTCAATACCTTCGTCGCTGGCTTCATGGGTTCGCCACGCATGAATCTGCTGCCTGCGCGCGTCGGCATGGCGCAGGGCAGCCCCTGCCTGGATGTGTGCGGCCATGCGCTGGCGCTGCCGCCGCCACTGATGGCTGCGCTCCAGGACCATGCGGGCCGCGATGTCATCGCCGGCATCCGCGCCGAGGCGGTGAGCCTGGCTCCTCAGGGCGTGTCTGCCTGTGCAGAGCAGGGCCGGCTGCTGGCCGAGGTGGTGTTGCTGGAGCCCACGGGATCGGACACGCTGGCGATGCTGGAGCTTGGTGGCCATGCGCTCACTGCCCGGCTGGCACCCGATGTGGCGCTGCAGCCGGGCCAGCGCGTGCAACTGCTCATCGATTGGCCCAGGGTGGTGTGCTTCGATGCGGCCACCCGGGCGCTGATTGCGCCATGAGCGTGGACAGCTACGACTACATCATCGCGGGCGGCGGCTCCGCCGGCTGCATGCTGGCCAACCGCCTGAGCGCCGACCCTTCGGTGCGCGTGCTGCTGCTCGAAGCCGGAGGCTGGGACTGGCATCCGCTGTTTCACTGGCCTGCCGGCTTCGCACGCATGACCCGGGGCATGGGGGCCTGGGGGTGGCACACGGTGGCCCAGCGCCATTTGAATGGCCGTGTGCTGCGCTACACGCAGGCCCGTGTCCTCGGGGGCGGCTCATCGATCAATGCCCAGCTCTACACACGGGGTGTGGCGGCCGATTACGACGACTGGGAGCGCCTGGGCGGCGCCACAGGCTGGTCCTTTCGCGATGTGCTACCGTATTTCAAACGCTCGGAGAACAACCAGCGTTTTGCCAACGAATACCACGGCTATGGCGGCCCGCTGGGCGTGTCCTGCCCCGTCAGCCCGCTGCCGATCTGCGAGGCCTTCTTCCAGGCCGGCCAGGAGATGGGCATGCCTTTCAACCCCGATTTCAACGGCGCGGCGCAGCAGGGGCTGGGCTACTACCAGCTGACGCAATGGAATGCGCGCCGCTCGTCGGCGGCCACCGGCTTCATCGACCCGGTGCGCGTGCGACGCCCCAATCTGACGATACGGCTCAACACCCAGGCCTTGCGCGTGCTGGTGCAGGGCGGCCGCGCCACCGGCGTGGAGGCCATCTCGGGCCGCAGCCGCACGCCTTTTCGCGTGCACGCCCGCCGCGAGGTTATTGTCTCTTCGGGGGCGATCGGCTCGCCCTGTCTGCTGATGCGCTCCGGCATCGGCCCGGCCGATCATCTGCGCAGCGTGGGCATCGAGCCCGTGCACGACCTGGCCGGCGTCGGCGCCAACCTGCAGGATCACCTGGACCTGTTCGTGATCGCCGAATGCACGGGCGAGCACACCTACGACCGGTACCAGCGGCCCTGGCCCGCCTTCTGTGCCGGCCTGCAGTACCTGCTGCTGCGCAAGGGGCCAGCCGCCTCCAGCCTCTTCGAGACGGGCGGCTTCTGGTACGCGGACCCGTACACGCCGTCGCGTTCGCCCGATATCCAGTTCCATCTGGGGCTGGGCTCCGGCATCGAGGCGGGCATGGCACGGCTGGAGAATGCGGGCGTGACCCTGAACTCCGCCTATCTGCGCCCCCGCTCGCGCGGCACGGTGCGGCTGGCAGATGCCGATCCGGCCTCTGCGCCCCTGATCGATCCGAACTACTGGTCCGATCCCCATGACCGCGACATGTCCCTCAAGGGGCTGCGCCTGGCGCGCCAGCTGCTGCGCCAGCCCGCGCTGCGGCGCTATGTGCGGCAGGAAGTCCTGCCGGGCGCCCATGTGCGCAGCGACGCCGAACTGCTGGACTGCGCCTGCGCGTATGCCAAGACCGACCACCACCCCGTGGGCACCTGCCGCATGGGGCCGGAGCACGACCCGGCCAGCGTGGTGACGCCACAGCTGCGGCTCATCGGCATGCAGGGGCTGCGCGTGGCCGATGCCTCTGTCATGCCTTTCCTGCCCTCGTGCAATACCAACGCCCCGACCATCATGGTGGCGGAAAAGGCGGCTGACCATATTCTTGGCCGGCTGGCCTGAGGCGGCCATAGCGCAGGCAGACCCGCCGGCAGATCCGACGCGTGCCGCACAGCCTGGCTGCGGGCGGCATCGGTGGCTGAGTCTGTGGCGTTCGGATTTCCGGACGCCTTGATCCGTCTGTTATCCGGATTTCCGTGTCACTTTATGCGAAAAAGTATGGTCGATATTGGCAAATCAAGCAGTTAGCGCGCTGTCATCTCGCTGGACGGGGTTGGCACGGTCTGTGCGTTGTATTGGGCAGGCCACGTTCAGCGTGGTTGTGTATGCAGGGAGACAAGCCTTGTTTCCGCAGTGGCATCCGGCCCGCGTCCGGACGCCATGCCGGCCGGGGCTCGCTTGCAAGACCGAAATACGTCCAACGAAAATCCGCATGAAATTCAATCGATTGACCACCATGGTGATGGCGGGCATGGTTCTGGGTGTGCTGGTGGGCTACGCCTGCCACAGCCAGGCCCCGACCCCGGCCGACGCCAAGGAAATCGCCAGCTACTTCGGCATCCTGACCGACATCTTCCTGCGCATGATCAAGATGATCATCGCGCCTCTGGTGTTCGCCACCCTGGTGTCGGGCCTGGCCAACATGGGCGACGCCAAGGCCGTGGGCCGCATCGGCGGCCGTGCCCTGGGCTGGTTCATCGTGGCGTCCTTTTGCTCGCTGGCCATCGGCCTGATCTATGCCAACGTGCTGCAGCCCGGCCATGGCCTGAGCGTGGCCCTGCCGTCGTCTGCCGACGGCCTGAACCTCAAGACCTCGGCGCTGAACCTCAAGGACTTCATCTCCCACGTGTTCCCCAAGAACATCTTCGAGGCGATGGCCACCAACGAGGTGCTGCAGATTCTGGTGTTCGCGCTGTTCTTCGGCATTGCGCTGGGCAACCTGCACAACCAGGCCGCGCGCTCCATGGTCGGCATGATGGACGAAGTGGTCCATGTGATGCTCAAGGTCACCGACTATGTGATGCGCTTTGCGCCCGTGGGCGTGTTCGGCGCCGTGGCCGGTACCATCACTATCCATGGTCTGGGCATGCTGTCGGTGTTCGGCAAGTTCATGCTGTGCTTCTATCTGGCGCTGGCCACCCTGTGGGTGCTGCTGATCGGTGCCGGCTATCTGGTGCTGGGCCGTGACATCTTCCGCCTGCTGAACCTGATCCGTGGTCCCCTGCTGGTGGGCTTTTCGACGGCCAGCAGCGAATCGACCTACCCCAAGCTCATGGAGCAGCTCGAAAAGTTCGGCATCAAGCCGCGCATCATCGGCTTCGTGCTGCCGCTGGGCTACTCGTTCAACCTCGATGGCTCGATGGTCTACACGACCTTCCTGGCCATCTTTATCGCCCAGGCCTACGGCATCGACATGTCGCTGACAGCCCAGATCACCATGCTGCTGGTGCTGATGGTGTCGAGCAAGGGGATCGCCGGCGTGCCGCGCGCTTCCCTGGTCGTGGTGGCCGCCGTGCTGCCGATGTTCGGCCTGCCTGAAGCCGGCATCCTGCTGATCCTGGGCATCGATCACTTCCTGGACATGGGTCGCACCCTGACCAATGTACTGGGCAATGCCATCGCTACCGCGGTGGTGGCCAAGTGGGAAGGCGCCGTCGATCCGACGGCGACTACTGACGACGACGACGAGTCGCTGCTGCCGCTCGAACACACGCACGAAGGGCGGCCCGCTGCCACGGCGTGAGGCACTGGCGGCGCAGGCGGCGCGGGCTGATACCATGAGCGCCTTCACCATGCCTGCCCGCCGCCCTCTGCGTCAGCTGATCCTGCTTTTGCTGTGGCTCGCCCTGAGCGGGCTGAGCGGCTGGGGCGCGTATCTGCTGGCGCAGCGCCTGGGCATCGCCGATCTGCGTGCCACCGGCATGCACAGGCTGGAGCTGTACGGAGCCAGCCTGCAGCGCGAAATCGGCAAATATGCCTTCCTGCCCGATGTGCTGGCGCTGGAAGGCTCCGTACAGAAACTGCTGGCCGAACCCGGCGACGAGCCGCTGGTGGCCCGGGTCAATGCTTACCTGGAGCAGCTCAACGACCGTGCCGGCACGCTGGCCGCCTATGTGGTGGACACGCGCGGCCATGTCGTGGCGACCAGCAACTGGCGCCGCTCGGACAGCTATCTGGGCGAGGACCTGAGCTTTCGCCCCTATTACCGCACGGCCATGGCCACGGGCAGTGCGCGTTTTTTCGGCATCGGCACCACGCGTGGCGAGCCCGGCTACTACCTGGCCTCCACACTGAGTGACGACAGCCATACGCTGGGCGTGGCCGTGGTCAAGGTCAGCCTGGACCAGCTCGAACAATCATGGTCCACGGTAGAAGCCCCCGTGCTGGTCGGCGACGAGAACGGCGTGGTCATCCTGGGCACGGTCTCCGACTGGAAATTCACCACCCAGCGCCCGCTGGACGAAGCCACGCGCGCGGCCTTCGACCACACGCGCCAGTACAACCGCCGCGCACTGGAGCCGCTGGGACTGCAGGTGCTGCGCGAACTGGGCCAGGGCGCACGCCTGGTGCGCATCGCGCGCCACGGCGAGGAGTCGGCTTCGGTCTACCCCGTCAGCGGACGCTTTCTGGCGCAGTCGCGCCAGTTGCCGGGCACGCCCTGGACGCTGACCGTGCTCTCGCACCTGGAGCAGGTCGATCAACTGGCCCAAAGCCGCGCGCTGGCCGCTGCAGTGGGCGCGGCCTTCGTGCTGCTGCTGGCCATGATGGTCAACGAGCGCCGCCGCCACCTGCGCGACCAGCTGGCTGCGCGCGAGGCGCTGCAGGCCGCGCATGACGAACTGGAGCGCAAGGTCGAGCAGCGCACGGCCGACCTGTCGGCGGCCAACGAGGCGCTGCAGGCCGAAGTGGCCGAACGCATTCATGCGGAAGCCACGCTGCGTGCCGCCCAGGACGAGCTGGTGCAGGCCGGCAAGCTGGCCGTCATCGGCCAGCTGTCCACGGGCGTAGCCCACGAACTGAACCAGCCGCTGACGGCACTGCGCACGCTGGCCGGCAACAGCCAGCGCTTTCTGGAGCGCGGCGATATCCAGACCACGCGCGTGAACCTGGAGCGCATGGCCCAGCTGGCCGACCGCATGGGCCGCATCACCGGCCAGCTGCGCAACTTCGCGCGCAAGTCCAGCGGCGCCAGTCAGGCCGTGCCGCTGGCGCGCGCGCTGGACAATGCCCTGGCCGTGCTCGAATCCCGCGTGGCCGAAACCGGCGCCCGCATCCTGCGCGAGGACGGCGAGCCCGCCGCCGTGGCCTGGTGCGACGGCAACCGCATCGAGCAGGTGCTGATCAATCTCATCAACAACTCGCTGGACGCCATGCGCGGCCAGGACGCCCCCAGCCTGGAGCTGGCCTGCGCCGTGGCCGATGGCCGCGCCCAGGTCACCGTGCGCGACCACGGGCCAGGCCTGAGCGAAGAGGCGCAGGCACGCCTGTTCCAGCCCTTTTTCACCACCAAGGAAGAGGGCGTGGGCCTGGGCCTGGGCCTGGCGCTGTCGGCGGGCATCGTGCGCGAATGCGGCGGCACGCTGACCGGCCACAACCACCCCGGGGGCGGCGCCGTCTTCACACTGAGCCTGACCCTGGCTCCCCCCACCGCATCCGCCGACACACCATGACCGACGCTCTCAAAGTCCTGATCATCGAAGACGACGAGGACATCGTCCTGGGCTGCGAACAGGCGCTGCAGCTTGAAGGCATCGCCTGTGAAAGCGTGGGCAGCGCCGAGCAGGCGCGCAGGCGCCTGTCGCGCGACTTCGCCGGCATCGTGGTCAGCGACATCCGCCTGCCGCGCATGGATGGCATGGCGTTCCTTCGCGAACTGGTCGCCATGGACCCCGAGCTGCCCGTGGTGCTGATCACGGGCCATGGCGACATCTCCATGGCTGTGCAGGCCATGAAGGATGGCGCCCAGGACTTCATCCAGAAGCCCTTCGCCCCGGAAACCCTGGTGGGCGCCGTGCGCCGCGCCATGGAGCGCCGCCGCCTGGTGCTGGAGGTGCGCGCTCTGCGCAGCCAGCTGGAGCAGCGCGACAGCCTGGAGCACCGGCTCATCGGACGATCTTCCAACATGCGCCAGCTGCGCCAGATGCTGCTGGGCCTGGCCCACAGTGCGGCCGATGTGCTGATCCATGGCGAAACCGGCACGGGCAAGGAACTGGTGGCGCGCTGCCTGCATGAGGCCAGTCCGCGCCGCGATGGCAATTTCGTGGCCATCAACTGCGGCGGCCTGCCCGACACGCTGTTCGACAGCGAGATGTTCGGCAGCGAGGCCGGAGCCTACACCGGCGCAGGCAAGAAGCGCATCGGCAAGCTGGAACATGCCAGCGGCGGCACCCTGTTCCTCGACGAAATCGAAAGCATGCCCGTGCCCATGCAGATCAAGCTGCTGCGCGTGCTGCAGGAGCGCGTACTGGAGCGGCTGGGCTCCAACACCCTGATCCCCATCGACTGCCGCGTCATCGCGGCCACCAAGTCCGACCTGCTGGAGCTGAGCCGCCAGGGCCTGTTCCGCGCCGACCTGTACTACCGCCTGAACGTGGCTACCGTAGTGCTGCCGCCGCTGCGCGAGCGGCGCGAGGATGTGCCGCTGCTGTTCGAGCATTTCGCGCTGCAGGGCGCGGCCCGCCACCAGCGGCCCGTGCCCGAGCTGACCACCGCGCGCGTGCAGCAGCTGCTGGGCTATGACTGGCCGGGCAATGTGCGCGAGCTGCGCAACGTGGCCGAGCGCACGGTGCTGGGCATCGAGGCGGGCTCGCCGCCCTTTGCTTCGGCAGCCTGCGCCACTGCCCAGGATGCCGCGCCTCGCCCGCTGTCCGCCACAGTCGAAGCCTTCGAGCGGGCCCTGATCGCCGACGCCTTGCGGCGCCATGGCGGCAGTCTGGCGCGCACCGCCGAGGCCCTGGCTATCCCGAAAACCACGCTGCACGACAAGATCCGCAAGTACGGGCTCGATGCCTGATTTTTACAAATGTATGTTTACTGAAAAAGCCATACGTTATTTGGTATTATAAAGTGGACGAAGTTTTGCAATTGTTTTTTGTATGGCAGCGCGAACAGCAGGTCTGTCAATAATCTCACCACAGTACAGTACAGGCAGCGTTTTTCCTTTGCCTTGGCTGGCCTCGTCACGAATCATGGGTGTGACGCTCTTGGTCCTTTCATTACTTACCTGCTCGGCAATATTTGCCAGCATATCGAGATCCCCTTTCATCCGCTGCACGATAACGGCTGCCCAGGCGTCGCCCTGGTCTTTAAGATACGGATCCGCTTGCTGGCTCAAGCAGCTTGCAATTGCATAGCCTTCGGCATCACGCTGTGCGTCTGTTCGGTGAGCTCCAGTTGCATTTACGTCCAGAGTACATGCTGCAGTAACCAAGCTCAGCAGAATCAATTTCATGCACATTACGCCAGCTCCCAGAACTCGCTACGTGATGTCTTGATTGCTGGGTTGCTGGGTTCGACATAGTTTGAATAATTATCGTAACCTGGTTCACGATAGTGAACCCCATTCCATAGGGCAATATGCCCTGTGGCTCCACTCCAATTGACGCTGAATGCAATGATGCCTTTTTTGCCACGAAATTTATCATCGTATGGCGCAGTGTCATCGCTGATGGGTTTGCCGAGTAATTTTAAAAGATATGATCGAAAATCGGCAACTCGGTAGATAATGCGGGAGCCATCTTTTGTGCCCAGTGTTCGTGCATCAGCGGTACCTGCCAAAGCCGTGTTGATGGGGGCGCCTGCCTTATTGAAAGCAACACTCAGGCGGCTTGCGCATGTATTTCCGTTAGGGCCAAAACCGGGTAAATAAATATTTTTCTCCGCAGCGCCGCCTAGTTTGGTATAAAGATCTTTCATTGTCTTAAATTGAATGTGATCTGGGAATTCCTGCCACAGTCGATGAAAATTTGGTTTGATCATGATTTATATTTTTGCCACGAATCAGTGAATGCTTATCTGAATTTTTATAGGAACAGCATCTATGTAGATTTCACCACATAGATACTGTAGAAAAAATTGATGGATTTTTATTCTTGGGTGATCTCAAGAGAGGCTTGAGATCTTTTCTGCATCAGCATCGTAGCAAATCTTTGATCGCCATGCTCTTTTGTTTCAGGTAATTACATTATCTTCCCGAGATGACTCTGGCTGATACAAGTGCCTTCCAGTGTGATATGGATTGAGCCTTTGTTCAATTGAAAGCGATATGCATGCTATCGAAGATTGGAGGTGATCATAAAGTCTTCAGCCGCGCGTGCCGAACTCGGCGCTCTGGCAGGTCCAGCGCCTGGCCTGCTCGCTCAGGCTCAGGCCCAGGCCGGGGCGGGTGGGCACGATGATGCGGCCATCCGCGATCTCCAGGCGCTCGTTGAACAGCGGCTCCAGCCAGTCGAAATGCTCGACCCAGGGCTCGCTGGCATAGGTGGCCGCCAGATGGATGTGCAGCTCCATGGCAAAGTGGGGCGCCAGGTTCAGGTGCGCTGCCTCGGCCTGGGCCGCTACCTTGAGGAAGGGCGTGATGCCGCCCAGGCGTGGTCCGTCGGGCATCAGAAAGTCCGCGCTGCGCTGGCGGATCAGCTCACCATGCTCGGCAGCGCTGGTCAGCATCTCTCCCGTGGCAATGGGCGTGTCGAACTGCGCGGCCAGCGCGGCATGTCCCTCGTAGTCGTAGGCGTCCAGCGGCTCCTCGATCCAGACCAGATTGAACGCCTCGAAGATGCGGCACATGCGCTGGGCCGTGGGCCGGTCCCATTGCTGGTTGGCATCGACCATGATGGCGGCGGCATCGCCCAGGTGCTCGCGCATGGCCGTGACGCGTGCGATGTCCTGCGCGCAGTCCGGCTGGCCGACCTTGAGCTTGATGCCCCCGATGCCACGCTCCAGCGAAGCGCTGGCATTGCGCTTGAGCTGGTCCAGCGGCGTATGCAGGAAGCCGCCCGAAGTGTTGTAGCAGCGCACGGCATCGCGCTGGGAGCCCAGCAGCTTGGACAGTGACAGGCCCGCGCGCCTTGCCTTGATGTCATACAGCGCCACGTCGAAAGCGCCGATGGACTGCACAGCCAGGCCGCTGCGCCCCACCGATGCGCCGGCCCAACACATGCGCGTCCACAGCCGCTGGATATCGCTGGGGTCCTCCCCCAGCAGCGTGGGCGCGATCTCGCTGGCATGCGCGAACTGGCCGGGGCCGCCCGCGCGCTTGGAGTAGCTCATGCCCAGGCCCCGGTGGCCATCCCGGGTCTCGATCTCGGCAAACAGCATGGCGATTTCGGTCATGGGCTTTTGGCGGCCCGTGAGCACCTTGGCGTCGCTGATGGGCTGTGCCAGCGGCAAAAGGCAGGAAGAAAGGCGCATCCACTGGATGCGGTCCTGGCTGGAGGATTCGGAAGGCGTGCGGGTGTTCATGGCAAAAACGGAAGACAGTGCCGGTCAGGCAATCAAAGGAAAGGGGATAGACGGGCTCAGTCGATGGTGATCTTTCCGGTCTCGATCACGGTTTTCCAGCGGGCGTATTCCTGGCGCTGGAAGGCCGCGAACTGCTGCGGCGTGCCGGCCACCATCTCGTAGCCCAGGCTGACAAACTGGTCGCGCACCTTGGGCTCGTTGAGCGCCTCCACAAACGCCGCATGCGCCTTGTCGCGCAGGGCAGGGGGCAGGCCCTTGGGCGCCACGATGGCCTGCCAGGACGCCACCTCGACATTCTTCACGCCGGCCTCGGCCAGCGTGGGCAGGTCCGGCAGCACGGGCGAGCGGCGCGGGCTGGTCACGGCCAGGGCGCGCATCTTGCCGGCACGGATGTGCTGGATCACCGCATTGATGTTCTGGAACGAGGCATCGACCTGGCCGCCGATCAGGTCCGCATGGGCCGGTGCCCCGCCCTTGTAGGGAATGTGCACGCCCTGCGTGCCCGTCTGCTGCCAGAACAGCTCGGCCGTCAGGTGATCGCTGGAGCCATGGCCGGCAGAGGCAAAGCTCATCTTGCCCGGGTGGGCCTTGAGATGGGCAACCACATCGGCCACGCTGCGGTGCGGCGAAGCGGCAGGCACCACCAGCACATTGGGCGACTGCACCGCCACGGTGATCAGATCGAAATCCTTGAGCGGGTCATAGGGCAGGCTCTTGAGCAGGTGCGGCACGATCACCAGCGGCCCCAGCGATGTGACCAGAAACGTCTGTCCGTCAGGTGCCGCGCGCTGCACAAAGCTGGCGCCAATCGTGCCGGTGGCGCCGGCCTTGTTCTCCACCACGAAAGACTGCCGCAGCTTCTCGGCCAGACGCGGTGCCACGGCGCGCGCCACCTGATCGGTGGAGCCGCCCGGCGGAAACGGCACCACCAGGGTCACAGGCTTGTCGGGCCAGGTCTGCGCCGAGGCCATGGCGGTCCAGGTGACCAGTGCCAGCGCGGCAGCTTTCCAGAGAGTTTTCATTGGAGTCTCCTTAAAATGACAACGTTTTCATTTTTAATGAAATAAAAAGAAAACATGTTTTTAATGTTTGAAAAATAGAGTGAAGAAAAATGATAACGTTTTCATTTTGAAAATCAACACCCAGCTGATCAGGGTTTGCCTGGGGCACATGCGCTGTCTGCTATCGTCCTCGCCGTCCCTGGATTTTTGCCTCCGCCATGCTGCAGCAGGGGGCCTGACGCATGAACACACCCTCATCTCCCAAGGCTGCCACGCTGCATGATGTGGCAAGAGCCGCAGGCGTTTCGCTGGTCACGGCTTCGCGCGCGCTGGGCAATCCCGGCATCGTTTCAGAAAAAACCCGTGCCCGCGTGCAGCAGGCCGTGGAAGCCACGGGCTACATCCCCAATCTGCTGGCAGGCGGGCTCAAGTCCAAGCGCAGCCGCATGGTGGCTGGCGTGGTGCCTGCACTGGCGGTCTCCCAATTCCTGCCCACGGTACAGGCACTGACGGCAGCGCTTGCCGAGCAGGGCTACCAGCTCTTGCTGGGCCAGACGTTCTATGACGTGCGGCGTGAGGAAGAAGTGCTCAACGCCATGATCAGCCGCCAGCCCGACGGCATCGTGATGATGGGCCTGGTGCAGTCCGCCAGGGCGCGCGAACGCCTGGCCAAGTCCGGCATTCCCGTGGTGGAAACCTGGGACTTCAGCGACAGGCCTCTGGATATGGTCATCGGCTTCTCGCACCTGAAAGTGGGCAGCGCGCTGGCCGGATACTTCCTGTCGAAAGGGATCGAGCGTGTGGGCATGGCGACGGGCAATGACCATCGGGCCCGGCAGCGGCGCGAAGGCTTTCTCGCTGCCTGGGGGCGCGATGTGCCCACGGTCACCGTGCCTTCGCCTGGCAGTCTGGAGCTGGGCCGCCAGGCGCTGGGGCAACTGCTGGCGCAGCAAAGCGACCTGCAGGCCGTGGTCTGCAGCTCGGACATGCTGGCCCACGGCATCCTCGTCGAAGCCCAGGCGCGTGGCTTGCGTGTACCCACGGATCTGGCGGTTTCAGGCTTTGGCAATGCGGATTTCGCAGCCCATCTGCTGCCCGCGCTGACCACGGTGCATGTGGACGGCGCAGAAATCGGCCGCCAGGCCGCTGCGCTCATCCTTCAGCGGTGCCACGGGCAACACCCCGAACCATCGGCCTTCGACATAGGCTTCGAGCTGATCGAGAGGGCATCGACAGCGCCGCGCTGATATGCAATCAGCCCTGCTTTTTCTCGCGTGGCATGCGTCCCATGAGGAAAAATTCAGGATTGGGCTGCATGCCCGCGAAGCTGGCCATGCGGTTGGACAGGCCGAAGAAGGCCGTGATGGCGGCGATGTCCCAGATGTCCTCGTCATCGAACCCATGCGGATACAAGGCCTGGAAATCGGCTTCGCTGATCTCGTGGCTGCGCTGGCTGACTTTCATAGCGAAGTCCAGCATGGCGCGCTGGCGCTCGCTGATGTCGGCCTTGCGGTAATTGACAGCTACCTGGTCGGCAAGCAGCGGTTTTTTCTCGTAGATCCGCAAAATGGCGCCGTGAGCCACCACGCAGTACAGGCACTGGTTGGCTGCGCTGGTGGCGGTGACGATCATCTCGCGCTCGCCCTTGGTCAGGCTGCCTTCTTCCTTGAGCATGAGCGCATCGTGGTACGCGAAGAAGGCGCGCCATTCCGCAGGGCGCCGTGCAAACGCCAGAAAGACGTTGGGGATGAAGCCGGCCTTTTCCTGTACTTCAAGAATGCGGGCCCGGATGTCTTCGGGCAGGCTGGAGAGTTCGGGGTGTGGATAGCGTTGGGCTGTCATGGCGTTCCTGTGCGGGTGGTGGTCCGCGCTGCGGACGGGATGGCGGCGGCATGGCACCGGGTGGCACCATGCAGACAGCATGACAGACCCGCCCCGCCGGGGGCTGCCTGTGAGGTTGCAGATCGCGCTACGATGGCAGTCTCTGGAACGCAAAAGGACAGGAAATGCAGGTGGATCAATGGCTGCCGGGCATGCGGCAGCAGTCCCTCATGGTGGATGAGGACGTGCAGATCAATGCATGGACCGGGGGGCAGGGCCCCGCCTTGCTGCTGCTGCACGGCCACCCGCAGACCAGCGCCATCTGGCACCGGGTGGTGCCGGAGCTGGCGCGGCACTTCACGCTGGTGCTGGCCGATCTGCGTGGCTACGGCGACTCCTCCAAGCCGCAGGGCAATGCCGATCATGGCAACTACAGCAAGCGCACCATGGCGCGCGACATGCTGCGGCTCATGGCGCGCCTGGGCCACGAGCGCTTCAGTGTGCTGGCCCATGATCGTGGCGCGCGCGTGGCCCACCGGCTGGCGATGGATCACGCGCAGTCCGTGCAGCGCATGGTGCTTCTGGACATTGCTCCGACCCTTGCCATGTATGAACAGACGGGCGAGGCTTTTGCCCGGGCGTATTGGCACTGGTTCTTCCTGATTCAGCCTGCGCCCATGCCCGAGCGCCTGATCCAGGCCGATCCCGTGGCTTATGTGCGTGAAGTGATGGGACGGCGCAGCGCTGGCCTGGCACCCTTCGATCCGCGTGCGCTGGCTGAATATGAGCGCTGCATCGCGCTGCCGGGCACCGCGCATGGCATGTGCGAGGACTACCGCGCATCGGCCGGGGTGGATCTGGAGCATGACCGCGAAGACCGCCGGCAGGGTCGTATGCTGACCCAGCCCCTGCTGGTGCTGTGGGGCGAGCAGGGCGTGGTGCACCGGTGTTTCCAGCCGTTGCATGAATGGCAGCAGGTGGCTGGCGATGTGCGAGGCCATGCGTTGCCCTGCGGCCACTATATTGCCGAAGAGGCTCCGCAGGCCCTGCTGGAAGCAGCATTGCCATTTCTGATGCAGGCCCGGTGAAAGTGATGGATCGTCTTGCCGGAGCAGGCGGAAAAAAGATATTTGCTGGCATGCATCCGTCCAATTGATTGGCATGCGAATCAATTGGGCGGATGGTAAGTAATTGAAATAAGTTGCTCAATATTCATGTCGTGCTGCGGAAATTGAGCGCGTGAAAATTGCTGCTCTGCGAAGAAGAAGGTCATCGTGTGTGCTTACTGTCATTGCTTAAATTGACATTGCGCGCATGCATGAGGCCTTCGCGGCAGCAGGCAATCCGGCAGTCTGCTGGTAAGCTCGCGCGGCCCATCCGAGGGGGAGGGCCTTTCACAACCGGACAGGAATAGATTCCATGAGCAACAAAAAAACCGTATTGGCCGCAGCCGTGGCGCTGGTCGCTGTGGCCTATGCAGGTGCGACCTGGTATGCAGGGCAGCGTGTCCAGTCGCGCTATCAGGAGGGCATTGCCGAGCTGCGAAAGCTGCTTGGGGAGCAGGCTGTGGCGGTGGATGAGTACCACAAGGGTTTTTTCTCTTCCCAGGCACGGCTGGTATTGCAATGGACGCCATCTGCCAGCACGTCTGAGCAGGGCGATGCCGCTGCGGCCAAACCGCTGCGCCTGGTCATCAGCAGTGGCGTGCGCCATGGCCCTCTGGCAGGTGCGCGGCTGGCGGCTGCTGTCATCGAATCGCGCTTCACGTTCGAAGGCCTGGATGACAAGGGTGCCCAGGCACTGGCCAAGGCCACGGGGCCGACGCTGACCGCAGTGCGCCACTTCGGGGGAGGCAGCGATCTTCGCCTGCTGCTGCCCGCCGGTGAAATCGGCGACGGGCAGACGACTTTGCGGTGGCAGGAACTGGTGTTCGAATCATCGCTCAGCAGCGGTGGCAAAAGCGTACAGGGCACATTCCGCTGGCCCGAAGTCGCCATGCTCGGCTTGCCCGGCAAGAGCGCGCAGGATGATGCATCCGAGGAAGATGCCGAGGGCCAAGAGAGCGACGCAGGTGCGCAGGCTCAAGAGAGCGTGCAAAGCGCCATGGCAGGCGACGCCGCGCCCGTGGAGCGCACGGATCTCACCATCCATGGAATGCAAGGCCGTTTCGAGGGTCGTCCGATCGAAGGGCTGTGGACCATGGGTCCAGGCTCTTCCAGCCTGAGCATGGCACGCATGAGCCTGAGTCAGGTCCCTGCCGGTGGAGGCGAAACCGCCACGCTGCTGGACCTGCGGGACCTGGCGGCCCATTGCGTCATCGAGTCCGACAGCAAGACGCTGGGCATGACCACCCAGGTCAATGGGGCAGGCCGCATCGGCCCCATCGACTTCGATGCCGTAGGCTATGACGAAAAGATACAGCGCCTGGACATCGAGGCGCTGCGGGAGATTCAGCAGGTGTTTGTCGAAGGCTATCGCGCGCAGGGGCTGGCCAAGGCTTTCGAGGCGCTGCAGTCGCAGGGCCAGGACGTGCTGATGCGCAATGCGCCGCGTCTGGTGGCTGCGCTGCCGGCCTATTCGATGAAGCTGCATGCCACCTACAAGGGACAGACAGGCGAGCTCGCGTATGGCGGCGAAGTGCAAAGTGCGCCCACGCAGGCTCAGCTGGAGGCATCGGGCTGGATGCCTGCGCTGGTCAATGGAACGGTTGTGCATGCCGATGCACGCCTGCCCAAGGCCTGGCTGGAGATACTCCTCAAGGCCCGCAGCGGCGGCGCCGAAGTGGCGTCCGAAGAGGTGGAGGCCATGCTGGGCATGGTGCAGTCCACGGGCTATGCGCGCCTGGAGGGTGATTACCTGACCAGTGCATTCAAAATGCAGGGCGGACAGATCACGCTCAATGGCAAGGCCATGGCATCGCCCCTGGGGGCGATGCTGCAGTAATCCTCAGCGCCTGCGGGTCAGGCTGAAGCCAACTGCGGCAGGCCCACACCATCAGGTGCAGGCATGCGCAAAGGCGTGGCTGCAGATCC